>CAVZAD010000001.1:0-246688 GCA_963773185.1 uncultured Verrucomicrobiae bacterium
GAAAACCCCTCGAATTCGGGGTGCGCGCAGGCATGGAAATTGCAACTGCAACCAGTTGCGGAATTATCCCTCACGAAACCTTGACGTTTACTTGCAAACATGACTCAACGAAAAGCCATCGGCATCGATCTCGGAACCACCTTCTCCGCCGTCGCGCACATCGACGCCTACGGGAAGCCGCAAATCATCCCGAATTCCGAAAGCGAACGCATCACGCCCTCGGTCATTCTCTTCGAAAGCGGCAGCGCCATGGTCGGCACGCTGGCGAAAAACAACTCGGTCGCCGAGCCGGAACGGATCGTCGATTTCGTGAAGCGCGAGATGGGCAAGCCGAAGGCGCAATTTCATCGCGAATTCGACGGCAAAGATCTACTCCGCGGAAGAGCTATCGGCGCTGATCCTGAAAAAGCTGAAGGACGACGCGGAGAAATATCTGAAGGAGCCGGTCACGGATGCCGTGATCACGGTTCCGGCCTATTTCAGCGACGCGGAACGCACGGCGACCATCACCGCTGGCCAACTGGCCGGGTTGAATGTTCTGCAGATCATCAACGAGCCGACCGCCGCGGCGGTGGCCTACGGGCTCGACAAGCTGGACCAGGATCAGACGGTTTTCGTTTTCGATCTCGGCGGCGGAACGTTCGACGTCACGATCATGCGGATCGAGGGCCATGAGATCACGATGCTGGCGACGAACGGCGACCATCGCCTGGGCGGCAAGGATTGGGATGATGTGATCGTCAATTTTGTCGCCGAAGAATTCGATCGCGAGCACGGCGAGAATCCGCTGCTCGATCTGCAAAGTTACCAGGATCTGCAAAGCCGCGCGCTGGCGGCGAAGATTCAGCTCTCCAGCCGGCCGCGCACCGCGATCGTGCACAGCTACAACGGGAAGAGCCTGAAGGTGGAGCTGACGCGAGAGGAATTCGAGCAGAAGACCCGGCACCTGATCGAGAAGTGCAAAACGATCTGCGAGATCGTCATGCAGGAAGCGAAACTGGAATGGCCGAGATCGACAAGGTCCTGCTCGTGGGCGGCATGACGCGGATGCCGATGGTGCGGGAAATGATCTGCGCAGCTCTCGCCGGCGCCGGTGGGGGACGACGTGAATCCGGACGAAGCGGTCGCGATCGGCGCCGCGATTCAGGCGATCCTGGTCATGCTGCAGGAAGAAGAGACTTCCGGGGTCAGAGACGCTGCCGGAAGATACGCGGCAGCAATTTTCCTCGCGCGAAGGTGGACTGATGCAGGTGACCAACATCACCTCGCACACGCTCGGCGTCGTGCTTTGGGACGAGGCGCACCTGGAGGAATACGTTTTCCCGATGATCAACAAAATGAGCGCGATCCCGGCGATGGCGAAGAACTTCTTCGGCACGGCGAGCGCGAATATGCCGCGCGCCGTGGTGCGGATCGTGGAAGGCGAAAGCACGCTGCCGGCCGAGTGCACGCCGCTGGGGATCTGCGATGTGGAGTTGCCGCCGTTCCTGCCGAAAGGTTCGCCCGGTCGAGCTGGTCTACGAATACAACGCGAACCAGGTTCTGGAGGTGGCGGTCAATGCGGGCGGCAACCAGACCAAGATGTCGATCGAACGAAATACCGGCCTCGCGCCGCATGAAGTCGAACGCGCCACGGCGGGCTTGGGCGCCATCACGGTCGCCTGAGATGATGCAGGTGACGATGGATTTCCCTCTCCGTTTACCGGACGATCCGAAGAAGTGGGACGGCTGGAGCAAGTACAAGTCGCCCAATTTATACGAGCGGCTCTGCCTCGATCCGCGCAGCAGCCGAGCAACGAGATCATCGAGGAGCATTGCCGTGAGCTGCTGCGGTGGTGGCAAAAAAAGCTGCCGCTGAAGAATCAGCCGAGCAATCCGCTCGCGCAATTGTTGCGGCCGGGCCTGGACGAATCGTCGCGCTACCTGACGGAAGCGCGCGTCGAGCTGCTCGATCCCGGCCCGCCGCCAGAAAGTGGACGACGGAACTGGCGGCGCAAGCGCAACGAACAGGCGGTCATCGAATTTCACAAGTATCTGACTTTCGCGATCGCCGACGGCGTTCTGACTGCGGAGGAAGAGAAAAGCCTGCTCCGATTTGGAGCGCGAGCATGGCCTGACGGAGGAGCAGATGCACGGCCTACATCGACGCCGAGTTGAAAGACAGTGGCGCGCAGCGCGTGGTGGCCAACGCGGCGCCGCCTCCGCCGCCTGCCGTCACCAGCGAAGCCAGACGGGAAGCGAGAGCGCGGCGGAAATCGCTCGATCCGAAGGAGGAATTTCTCCGCATGCTGCGCCTGACCGGCCTCGATAGCGATGGCATGGCGGACGACACGCGCGATGCCTTCGTTAACATGGCGGAAAATCTCGGCATCGAGCTCGACGAAGCGGAGGACCTGGTCGATCTCTACCTCGACGAAGCCGACAAGATGTCGGATCCGGGCGCGCTGCCGCCGGCACGCGCGCCTGTGGTCGCTGCGACCGTCGAAACCGGCCGCTGAGCCGGCCGCCGTCGCTGACGCGCCGGCCGCAGCCAGTCGCCCGAGGACCGCAGCCCGTTTCGCGAATTTCGTAAATTCGGTCGGCGGCCAGATGTTCTTCGTTCCCATCGGCGAATTTGTGATGGGAAGCGAGGCCCTCGATGCCGGACCCGAACGAGCGGCCGCTGACCAAGGTGACCTTGAGCCCATTCTACATGTCGCGCTTCCCGGTCACGAACGCGGAGTATGAGCAGTTCGATCCGAGCCACGCGCGAAAGCGGGCGCCGGGCGCCGGGGATCGGCATCCGGTCGTTTACGTCAGCAGCCTGGAGGCGATGAAATTTTGTCAATCGGCTCGCGACGCGCGAACGGAAGAGATACCGCCTGCCAACGGAAGCGGAATGGGAATACGCCGCGCGCGGCACCGACGGCCGGAAATATCCCTGGGGCAATCACGATGGGCGAGGGGACCTGGCCAATTTTGCGGACAGGAACACGGTTTTCGCCTGGAGCGATCGCGAGATCAATGACGGCTATCCGGAGAGTTCGCCCGTCGGGGCTTTCCCTTTTGGCGCAAGTCCTTTCGGGATGGAAGACATGGCGGGAAATGTCTGGGAGTGGTGCCAGGATTATTTTGAGCCGTATCGCGGGGACGCCGAAGGTGAATCCGCGAGGCGCGACCACCGGAGCCAAACGCGTTTATCGAGGGCGGGAGCTGGAAATCGCGGTTCAACAGTCTGCGGACGACGACTCGCGGTTCGAACGTGCCGAACTATTCGTGCAACGATCTCGGTTTCCGAATCGTGTGCGAATGCGATGCGTAGGTGCATGAGCGAGCGCCATCGGGAGCCCGATTGAAACGATGCATGAGACGCTGTATCGCCCGGTTGATCGCCTCCACGGCGGTCAAAGCTACGGGGTCCTCGACAGCAAAACGCCGCTCGAATGACGGCGACGGCTATCCGGGCGACTGCTTGAGAACTGCTGTCTACGAGGGATTGAAGCGGAACTTCGTTCGTCCGCGCTTCGCGTTCGCCTTGGCTTTCCGCCGGGTCTTTTGGTTCGGCGTTTCGAAAGCCCGCAGGCGACGGACTTCTTCGAGAATGCCTTCGGCGTCCAGCTTGTTCTTCAGCCGCTTTAACGCGCGGTCGACCGGCTCACCTTTACGAACAATCACTTCTGGCATGTTAGTCTCCTCGGGTTGAAAAATGGTCCCGGATCGACCGGTGAAGCCGAGCCTAATCGGGCCGGGCGAGGGGCGTCAACTCTTGTGAATAACTTTCGCTCGGTCTCGGTGGCCTCTTCGAGCCTGCGGCCTGTTCGGCAAGCTAACGGCCAGTCAGACAAGCACGCCTCGTGCTGCGAAGCTATTATGGCTAGGAACCGACTGGGCCTGTTGCAGTTGCGGACTTTTGCGTGACTTCACGCCGGAGCTTGCGCCGCTTCCGCCGCGCATCCGTGTCCACCAGAGCACAATGGGCGAGGCGATAAAGATCGAGGAGTAGGTTCCGACCAGACCACGCCGACGATGATGGCCAAGGCGAAATCGCGCAGAACCGCGCCGCCGAAGAAGAACAGGCAAAGGATCGGAATCAAACGTGACGCTGCCGGTCAGGATGGTGCGGCTGAGGGTCTGGTTGATGCTCTCGTTCATGATGTGCTCGATCGAGCCGCGTTCGCCGCTGGCCAGACCTTCCCGGATTCGGTCGAAGACGACGATCGTGTCGTTGATCGAATAGCCGGCAATCGTGAGGAGGGCGCCCACCATGGTCAGCGTAAATTCCCGGCCCAAGAGCGAAAAGATCCCGACGGTGATCAACACGTCGTGCAGCAGCGCGACGATGGCGCCGATGGCGAAGGAAAACTCGAACCGGAAGGTGACGTAAATCAGAATGCCGAGCATGCCGAGGCCGAGTGCCCAGAGCGAGGTGCGCGCCAGTTCGCCGCCGACCAGTGCGCCGACGCGTTCCGAGCGTTCCACCTTCAATTGCGCGTGCGGCAGTGGCTTCGGCCAGGCTGTGCTTCGATCTTCTCGCTGGTGTTCAACGGCGCTGCGGATCGTGATGTAGCTCTTCGCCGGCCTGCTGCGATTGCTGGATCGAAGCGTCGTCAAGCCGAGGGCATCGGTCCAGCGCCTGACGCACGTCGTGGACGGAACCGGCTGCGGCGAGCTGAGCGTGATGAGATCGCCGCCCCTGAAGTCGACGCCGAAGTTCTTTTCGCCGCGGACGATAAAACGCCGTCGCGCCGGCATCATCAGGGCGAGCGAACAGATGCACGGCGATCAAGCCTTTGCCGAGAAAATCGAAGTGCTGCGCCGGGATCAGATGCAGCATCGAAACCTTCTTCACCCGCCGGTATCGACAAACCAGCTGAAGCAGATTTCGGCAGACGATCAGCGCCGTGAACAGCGAAGCCAGGATTCCGAGCGTCAGCGAGATGGCGAAACCTTTGACCGGGCCGGTCGCCTGCCAGAACAGGATCGCGGCGGTGATCAGGGTCGTGACGTTGGAGTCGAAGATCGAGCTGAATGCCTTGTCGTAGGCGGCGTGGATCGCCACTTTCAGCGACTTTGCCGAGCGGCCAGTTCTTCCCGCAAGCGTTCGTAAATCAGCACGCTCGCATCGACCGCCATGCCGATGGTGAGGATGATGCCGGCGATACCCGGCAGCGTGAGCACGAAGTTGAACATCGTGAGCGCGCCGATGAGCAGGATGAGGTTCACGATCAAGCGCGAGGTTCGCGATCAGGCCGGCGAAGCGGTAATAGATCATCACGAAAACGAAGGTGAGCGCCAGGCCGATCAGACCGGCGATGATGCTCGCGCGAATGGAATCCTGCGCCGAGGGTGGGGGAGACGCTGCGTTCCTCTTCGATGCTGACCGGCGTTTGCAGCGGGTTTTCCAGCACACTCGCGAGTCCGCGCGCCTCCTGTTCGCTGAACCGTCCGGTGATGACGGCGTCGCCGCCGTAGATCGGCGTCCCGGATCATCGGGCGCCGATTGAATCTCGCCGTCGAGCACGATCGCGAACCGATGGCCGACGTGTTGCTCGGTGATCTTGCCAAATTGTTTCGCGCCTTCGCTGTCGAATTTCAGCTGGCACTGTCCCAGCCCTCGTTGCCGTAGTAGGCGTGCGACTCGGTGACGCGATCGCCGCCGAGATCCGCCTTCTTCTTCACCAGAAGCGTTCTTCGACCCGGCTTCTTCCCTTCCTCAGCGTGCGATTTGTAGATTTCGATCCGGTATCCGGCGGAATGACTTCTGTGCCGCCATCGATCTCCTGCAGGCGCTGGCCGTTATCCGGATAAACCAGGCGGAACTCGAGTTTGGCCACGCGTGAAAGTTGCTGCGCGCGCCTCCTGGATCTTCTCGGTGCTCAAGCCCGGGATCTGAACCAGGATCCGGTCCTGTCCCGACCGGGCTGATCACCGGTTCGCCGCCGCCGAAGTAGTCGACGCGTTTCCGGATCACTTCGACCGCCTGGTCGAGCATCCTTTGTGATTTCCTTGTCTCCGCTCCACCAACCGGATCAGGAACGAGGTGCCGCCTTGGATGTCGAGACCGAGCGATCTTGCCCGATCTTTCCTTTGCTCCTTTCGGCCGGCGGATAAATCGTCGCGAGGCTGAAACCGACCAGCAGCACCATCAGAGCGGTTGCCGAGCAGGCGTTTCCGCGGGCCGATGATCGGTGGCGAAATACCAGCCGAAAAGGATCAGCAGGCCCAGGCCGATGAAAAAGGTAAGAGCGGGAGTCATTTTGAATGTCGAATTTGGCCGAGTGCATCGATATGCCGCAATCTCTCATCTAACGCTCATTCTCGCTGCTTTGAGCACGTTGGTGACGGCGGATTTCTCCATCTCGATCTTCACGTTGTCGGCGACTTTCACGATGACGGTGCGTATCTTTCACATTCGAGATCAGGCCGTGAATGCCCGAAGCGGTGACCACGCGGTCGCCGGTTTTCAGCGCCGAAACCAGCCGCGCCTGTTCCTTTTGCCGCCGCATCTGCGGCCGGATCATCACGAAATACATGATGATGAAAATGAAGACGAACGGGAGAAGGCTGAGCAAGCCGCCGCCCGCTCCGGGAGAGGCGGGTGCTGGTGCTTGGGCAAGAAAAAGAGCGAGCATAAAAGTGAAGTGTGCGTTTCAGCGCCTTGAAATCAGTCGAGCAAGGCGGAAGAGCGGCCTCTTATTGAGCACAACGCCGCGTAAAATGCAAATCAGCGACGCCGTGTTTGTCATCCCGAGGTTGCGCTGTGTGGGCCGGTGGGCCCGCTGTCCTGGTGGTGTGGCATCCTGGCCATGAGGAAGTATGCGACTGGAAGCCGGTGAAACGGCTACGTCTTTTCGTGATCTGCACCGGCCTGAAGGCCGGTGTTACTGGGATCAAGGTTGCGCGCGGTCCAGACGGCCAAACCCAGCTTGTCGTTGCACGCAGGTTCGGCCGGCGTTTGGCGCTTGGGCATGACGTTCGTCCCGCTTTTTTCGCGGGAGGGGTTGCCTTATTGACTCGACCATTTCTCCTCGCGATGAAATTCTATCTTCGCCCGAAGCCCCGCCAGCATCGCTTCGCGAAGACTTGCAGGCGGGCAGTGCGCCACAACGTTAACCCACTGCAACCTGGCTGAAGTCATTGATTGACCCTATAAAATACCCAGGCGTTTACATTGACGAAGAGAACGCCGTCCCAGAGTCGGTGGTAGCCACCGCCACCGCCGTCCCGGCGTTCGTTGGCTACACCTTGGGCGCGGAGTACCAAGGGGAAGTATTGTCCGAATGAGGCGGTCAAGATCAGTTCACTCGGCGATTTTCTGACCATCTTCGGTGCCCTCGACGCCACGGGCACGGTGGCGCCGGAACGTGCGCAGTCCACCCCCATTTATACTCCCGTCATTTCCCCAAAAGGACCCGGGGAAATCAGCGTAGCCGGGAAACCTTATGACCTCCTGCCTGATCCGGGCACGATCTATTATTTGTACAATAGCCTCAGGCTTTTTTACCTAAATGGCGGCGCGGACTGTTATGTGGTCTCGGTGGGATTGATCGGTGAGCCCACAGGTAAGCCGCTCTCGGCGGCTGCTCCGCTGGTGAACCCGAACGTCAGGTATGAGGATTTGAAACGGGGCCTGGACGTGATCGCGGGGGAGGCAGAGCCAACCATGATTATCATCCCCGACGCCCTTCTCTTGCCGCAAGATGAGTATGGGAATTTGCTTCGGGATATTCTTTCCCAGTGTGGGGAACTCGGCAGCCGCGTCGGCATTCTGGACGTCTACCACGGAGAAGCTCCCGATCCCGCGCTTTATGCGATCGATATTGCCGACTTTCGGGAGCGTGTGGGGACCGAGAACCTGAGTTACGGCGCCGCCTATTATCCGTTCTTAAAAACGACGGTGCTCGATGACAGCAGCATCAACTTTGTGAATCTCGGAGGCGGCGAGATCCTCTCGGCCATTTTGCCTGGTGCGGGCAGTGAGCCGCTCAAGACACTGCTCGAACAAATCCCCAAGGCAGATAAAAAGGGCGCGCCTTCCTCGACCCAGATTGAGGATGGCCTGCGGCAAGCGAGTTCCGAATACGCTCAGTTGCACGAGCGCCTGTTGGCCAGGATTAACATCTTGCCGCCAAGCGCTGCCGTGGCGGGAGTTTATACGAGCGTCGACGACAGCCAGGGAGTATGGAAGGCTCCGGCGAACGTCAGCCTCCTCGGAGTTCGGGATGTTACCCTTTCGGTCTCGGATCGAATGCAAGGTCCGCTCAACGTCGATCCCGTCACGGGCAAGTCTGTCAACGCGATCCGCCTCTTTACGGGAAGGGGAGTGTTGGTGTGGGGGGCGCGGACGCTGGACGGCAATAGTGAGGACTGGCGCTACGTGAATGTCCGGCGCACGATGATCATGATCGAGCAATCCGCGAAGCTCGCCCTGCGCATTTTCGTTTCCGAGCCGAATACAGTCCAGACCTGGTCGTTGGTGAAAAGCATGCTGACTAGTTTTCTCACAGACTTGTGGTCTCAGGGCGCCTTCGTCGGCGCGAAGCCGGAGGCGGCCTTCGATGTCGCGGTCGGCTTGGGAGTAACAATGACGGCCGACGATATCTCGAACGGCGTCATGAACGTTGCCATCCGTGTGGCGGTGACCCACCCCGGGGAATTCATGTTAATCACCCTGTCGCAGAAAATGCAGTCTGCGTGATCAGGAAGGCCTGTCATCCCGAGCGACGTCGAGGAACCCCGCGTTTCGCGAAACGGTCACCCAAACCGCGTTTGCCGCTGTTCGCAGTTCGATCCCGGTGTTTCGCTAGCCAGCACCAACCGGCCGCCGACAAGGCGCTCGCGAAAATCCCTCCACTCTGTGAATCTGCCTGTTGGGAATCATGAACAAATTGCAACCCGACATCCTGCATTGCATCGGCAACACCTCCCTCGTGCCCCTGCGCAAGATCGTCTCTGCGAATGGCTCCCGCATCCTGCTGAAACTGGAGAACGAGAATCCGACCGGCAGCATGAAGGACCGAATGGCGCTTGCCATGGTCGAAGCGGCTGAGGCCGACGGTCGCCTCACCGCGAATGGTTTCGTCGTTGAATACACCGGCGGCAGCACCGGCGTCTCCCTGGCCCTCGTCTGCGCGGTGAAAGGATATCCGCTGCACATCGTGACGTCGAACGCCTTCGCCCGCGAAAAACTCGAGCACATGAAAATCCTCGGAGCTCAGCTCGAAATCGTGCCCAGCGAAAGCGGTGGCATGACCGAGAAATTAACCCGCGACATGATCGAAGCCGCCCGCATCATCGCAGAAAAACCGGACAGCTTCTGGACCGATCAGCTGAACAACACCGACCAGCTCGCTGCCTATCACCAGATGGCGGAAGAAATCTGGACTCCAGACCGGCGGCCAAATCGACGGCTTTGTCCAGATGGTTGGGACCGCGGCGTCCCTTCGCGGAATCGGCGAAGTGCTCCGGCGTCATAACGAACAGATCAGGATCGTTGCGGTCGAGCCCTCCGAATCCGCCGGTTCTGTCGGGCGGCCCGCCCGGCTCGCACAAGATAGACGGGGTCGGCGCCGGTTTCGTCGTGCCGCTCTGGCGGGAGGGCATCGCCGATCAGATCGAGCAGGTTTCCACGCGAAGAGGCTGTGGCCATGACCAAACGGCTGGCCCGGGAGGAAGGCCTTTTCGCCGGAACTTCCACCGGCGGCAACGTGATCGCCGCTTTGCGCCTGGCCGAACAACTCGGACCCGGCTCGACCATCGTTACCGTCATGTGCGACACCGGGATGAAATACCTGAGCAAACTATAGGAACGACGCGTTCTATCCGCAAAAGGCGGCAGTGCGCGGCCTGGTTTCGACAGTCCCCATCGGCCCGGGAACTGCTTCGGAGCAAGCCCTCATGCTCGAGATTTCCCAAAGCCTTTTCATGAAGGGGGCGCGCCAGTTACGGTTCAATACCGACGACATGCTCTCCGTGACGATCAGCCAGGGCGGACACGTCAACGAGTTCTCCGTCCCAGTCGGGTCGCTCAGTGAATCGCCCTCCCGTGTAAAGCAGCCCGCCAGCAAATTCCTCGGCGGCGTTCTCGTCTTTGGCCTGATTACTCTCGCTTCTTTGCTCGTCGCGATTTTCACGAGCAACACCGACGCACGTGTATCCTGCGCAGTCTTTACCGTTCTCTTCCTCTTTCCCACCTCAGTGGCGGTGTTCCGCATGTGGCGCGGCACCTACGATCTCCTGATCTTCCACAATCGCTTCAACGGCCAGCCAGTCTTCAACATCTTCCATGACTGCCCGACGGCGGAGACCTGTCAGGGTTTCGTCTCCGAACTGGTAAAACGCATCAAACTGAAAGGACTGGACGCCCCGCAGGCAGATCCGACTTCGATTCCCAGTCAGTTGCAGGGGTTCGCGCGTTTGCGCGATCAAGCGATCCTTTCGGAGGAAGAGTTTCAATCCATCAAGTCGCGCCTTCTGCAAAGCGTGAGTGACGCGCCGGGAAAACTCGGATTCTGAGCGTCTGCCCAGGGGAGTGCGTTCTATCTTGTCCTGTAGCTGATTACTTGGCTGGCCGGGTGCGTGAGCCGGCGGATGCCGTGTTCGACAGGGTTAAGGCCCGGAGTTGTCACTCGCCAACCGGTTCTCCCCAGCATGGCTCCTCTAACTGAATGGAAGGGTCATCGATCTCGCTGCGGTTGGTCTTGTCATAGCGATCGGAGACATCCGCCCACGCGCGCAGACGCAACTTAACGCGATCGCCGGGTCGGAAACGGGCGGCGGGGGTCGGGACGTTGTCGCGCATGCTTTCGAGATAGACGAGCGATTCCCAGGATTCGGTAGCGGAGCGGCCGTCCACGGCGAGATCGGCGAGATGCAGGGAAAGGATGTGGTCCTTGTAGGGAACGCTGCCGGGGCGCGGCACGGTTGAAACGGACTCGACTGTGCCGCTGACGACGACTTGCTCGCCCGCTTTTGGCACGAAGAATCGAGCGGGGGCCGGTTGGCCGAGTTTCATGTCGAGCATCTTCCAATCGCCGAAGGCCAGTTCGCGCGCGGCAAATTCCCAGACAACCAGCTTCTTGCCCGCGAGCCGGTCGTGGCCGCGTGCGAGATCGCGACTGAGCATTTCGCGGGTAGCGAAAGCGGCGTCGCTATTCCGCAGGATGCAGTCGAGCGGACGCCCGCCCAAGGCGCGGCTGAGATGTTCGGCGAAGCCGGCGGATTCGCCCCAGCCGAGAGCTTCGAGCGAGAAGATGTTCGAGAAGCTGTCACCGAGCAGAAGGATCTCAGCTTCCTTGCTCGGACGCCATGGCGCGTTGCCGGATGAGACTTCGTGAATCATGACCTTCTCCGGTCCGTAGAGGCCTTGCGTCGGCGGAAGCCGCAACATCCTGGCGATGTCTCCGAGTCCGCTGATTTCCTTTTCCGCGACTTGAAGAGGGGAGGCAGGCTTCGAGGTCGAGGACGAGAACGAGGAAGAGGACGAGATAAAGGTAGCAAGATTTTCGGCGACGACCTCCATTGTCTCCGGCCGCCAGTGGGTGTCGGTTTCAAGGAAAAGTGGAGCGTTTTTCAGCATCGTCTTGCGTTGGATCAGCAACGGACGCGGATCGAAAATGCGAACGCCCGCATTTTCCAGGCGTGATTTGAATTCGAGAAACGACGCGTTGTGCAAGGGCGCGGTCTGTTCCGCGCGCGGAGAAAGTTTCTCCGTATCGACGCCTGGCTTCATCGGGACAGGCAGGACGATCAAATCAATCCCGCGCGCGGAGAGTTGATTTCGAAAATCGACGATGGCTTTGACCGGATCGGGTTGGACCCGGCCGACATGCGCGCGGTGCCGCAGTTGCGAGGGATCGAGAAAGGGCGGGCCGGTGATGTAATCGACATCGGGACGATAGAAGAGCCAGCCGTCGCGGCCGGGATAAACTTGTTCGTTGCCCGCCTGGAGTTTTCCGCTAAGCAGCGCCTGGACGCGTGGCTGCAGCCAGGCGGAAACAACAGAATCGGTTTCGATCTTCTTCTCCGCCGCCTTCAGGTCGGACCCGCGCGGGAGTAGGTGCCACAGATCGGCCGCACTTCGCACAGAACGAATTTTTTCCCACGCCGGGTACGGTTTGTAGAGCTCGAAAGTAGCCAGCCCGCCGGAGGGCCGCGGAGAATGGAGCTCCGTTGCAAACTGGATAGCGGGAATCGAAACGATGGTGAGGAGAAAGAGCGCGATAAGCAATGGGCGCGCGCCCGGCGTGTAACGCGTCTGCCCGAACTCGGCTTCCGCTTCATCTTCGCGCGAAACTTTCGCACGCGTTTCGGGCGTCGGTTCGCTGTAGCGCGGAAGCGAATGCGTTGGCTTTTGCGGTTCGGCGCCTCCGACTGGGGGTATTTCGTTCGACGAAGTCATGACGCAATCCTCCCACCGGGCGTGCGGAAGCACGTCCCTCCGGAGGGACATGCTTCGGCATGTCCGATGTCTGCGAAGAACACCATTTGGTTACGGCACATCAGAAAATGAAATAGATGAAAGGGTTGTATTCCTGGGTGGCGAGGACAACCAGAGCAAGCCAGCCGAGCGCGAAACAGAGCGCGGTCTTGGGAATGGTCATGCACCGGGTCCAATCCCAGGTTTGCTTTCCGGCCCAAACCACCACCGCGGCAATTCCGATCGAGAGCAGGTAATACGGTTTGTAGAGAACCCCTCCGAGCAACACAGCGCCGGGATCGGTGTGGCCAAGTCCGAACATGCTGGAGAGATAAGCGAAGGCGTGCGGCAGATCGGACGCGCGGAAAAAAACCCACCCGAGCAGAACGATCACGAACGTAATCGTGACGCGAAGGGGTTTCGGAAGGTTGTGATAAAAACCTTCGCGGCCCTGGCTGCGTTCGAACGCGAGCATGCCTCCGTGCAACGCGCCCCAGATGACGAAGTTCCACGAGGCGCCGTGCCAGAGCCCGCCCAGCAACATCGTCAGCGTCAGATTAAAATAAGTGCGGCTGAGGCCGCGGCGGTTGCCGCCCAGGGGGACGTAGAGGTATTCGCGCAGCCAGGTCGAAAGCGAAATGTGCCAGCGCCGCCAGAAGTCGGTGATCGATTCGGAGCGATATGGGGAATCAAAATTTTTCGCGAAGACGAAACCGAACATGAGACCGAGCCCGATCGCCATGTCGGAGTAACCACTGAAGTCGAAATAAATTTGGAAGGCGTAGCCGACCGAGCCGAACCAGCCATCGAGCGCGCCGATCGAGCCGGCGTCGAACGCCGTGTCGGCGATTTTTCCGCACGGGTTCGCGAGCAGGATTTTTTTGGCGAGGCCGAGCATAAAGAAGGCGACGCCGCGGGCGAATTTGTCGGAGGTGAGGACGCGATTCTTGAGTTGATCGGCGAGAAACGAGAATTTGAGGATCGGTCCCGCCACGAGATGGGGGAACATCGAAACGAAGCAGGAAAAATCGACGAAGTTCGACATCGCTTCCGCTTCGCCGCGGTAAACGTCGATCGTGTAACTGAGCGCCTGGAAGGTGTAGAAGCTGATGCCGAGCGGCAGGACGACGCGGAAGAAGGTGTCGAATTGGGCGTGCTCGAGACCGAGACCGGCGGCGAGGGTGTTCCAGCTTTCGATGCCGAAATTGAAATACTTGAAGAAACCAAGCGTGGCGAGATTCAGGACGACCGAAACCCAGATGGCCTGGCGTTGGGTGCGGGTTCGAGGCGCGCGGCGCGGCAATTGTTTCACCGGTTTGTGCAGAACGCGCCAGAATTTCCAGGTGCCGTGCGCGATGACCAGACTCATGAGCCAGTCGACGAAAGTGGTCGCGAACATCAGCGGCATGAAACGCGGCTCGGCCCAGCCGTAAAAGGTGTAGCCAGTCAGGATGAGCCACCCGTTTCGCCAGCGCTGCGGCGCACGGACAAGCAGATAGTAGCCGGCCAGTGCGAGTGGCAGGAAGTAGTAGACGAAAATGTGAGAACTAAAGACCACTCTGGTATCGGGCGACTAAATGCCGGCTGAACAAAAACAGCGCGGCGCGATTTGAAAGAATGCGTATTATCGCTACCGGCTTTCAACTCCCAATGAAATTTTTTCGCTTTCTAATTTCACTCTGCGCACTCCCGGCCCTCCTGGCCGCGGAAGCGCCGGTCCAAATCCCGCTTTCAGACGCCCAGCAGAAACTGCGAGGGGAACTTGCCAGCAAGGTGCAGAGCTCGGAGAAAAAAAACGCCGCGGCATGTGCGGAAGCCGAAGGCTGGCTGTTTTTTGCGGCGGAGTTTCGCTTCCTTTCGCTTGGCCGGTTTTGGGGCGACGACGCGGCAAAGGTAAGCCGCTCGCATAAGTCCGACCTGGCCGATCCGATCCTGGCGATCGTCGATTTTCAGAAGCAGTTGAAGGCGCGTGGGATCGATCTGCTGGTGGTTCCCGTTCCTCCAAAGGCGGCGATTTATCCGGAGAAGATTCTGCCGGAATTCAAGGGCGGGAGTGACGATGCGGCCCCGATCCTGCACAGCTTTTATGCTGAATTGCGCGCGGCCGGGATCGACGTTCTCGATCTCATGCCGCTCTTTCTGAAAAACCGGGATGACAAACGGGGCGCAGTTTTTTGCAAGACGGACAGCCACTGGTCGGGTCTCGGATGCATGCTGGCCGCGCAAGCGATCGCCGAAAGCGTGCGCGGCAAACTTACAGCCGGCGGTTCGCGCAAGGAGTACGTTTCGGAATGGAAAGAGAATGGGATAGAAGGCGATCTCCCGAGTCTTCTGCCACCGGGATCTCCCAAGATGCATCCGGAGAAAATTACTGTTCGCAGCGTGAGTGAGAAGGGGACAGGCAACCCGGTGCAGCCGGATGCGAACAGTCCGCTGCTTCTCCTCGGCGACAGTCACACGCTCGTCTTCCATGATTTCCTCTCGGAACGTGCCGGCCTCGTGGACCAACTTGCGCAGGAGCTGGGTTTCGCTCCTGATTTGATCGGCACGCGTGGCTCGGGGGCGACGCCAGTCCGCATCAGTCTGTATCGGCACAGTCTGAAAAATCCCGATTATCTGGCGAAGAAGAAGGTCGTGGTCTGGTGTTTTGCCGCGCGCGAATTCACCGAAGCAACCGAAGGCTGGGCGAAGATTCCGATCTCGAAATAGCAAAGAGCGGCGGTTTGAAACCGCCGTCGTTTTTGGTCGACGGTTTGAAACCGCCGCTCCTTGATGCTTGACGCGAGCGCGGATTCGCTGGAAAGCGATTCCCGTGATTCCACGCCGCCAAGTCCCGAAAGGGAATTCGAAAACCTGGCGAAGGATTGGTTGCGCGGCGATCGCTGTCGTTTTTTTTGGTGGCGGCTTCCGATCGCTATTTGCGCAATCAGAACCGGCAGAAGTGCGGCGAGCAACTCTGCCGGAGAACTCTGCGCCTCAGGAAGGCGTCAGCGTCGTGATCCTGGGCGACTCGCTTGCGTTATGTGGTTTCGGAAAGCGCTTGGACGAGAGGTTTCGGAAAAGTCCGCGCGCCAAAGCCACCTTCACCTACATCGCTTGTGGAACGAATCCGTTGAGCTGGCTCAAGGAACGGCCCTACGCCAATATCAAAACGCATTGCGGATTCGTGAGCATCGAGTCGAACGGTCCTGGCCGGCCACGGGAACTGCAAGACGTCTATGGCATGAGACGCGGGCACGTGCCGATCCCGCACGCCGTGCCGAAGCTTGAAGACCTGCTGGTCACGCTTCAGCCCGACATTCTGATCATGCAGACCGGGACGAATCTTTTCGATTTGTTCCCGGACCACAAAACGGTGATTCCGAATCGACACGGGCCGGCGCTTAGAAGTTATCTGGCCCCTTTCATTGCCCGGGCGACGCAGAGTCCCTCGACGCTGAAGAAAATCTACTGGGTGGCCTCGCCGACCTCCGGCCGGGTTTCAAAGGAAATTCAGGACTTCGTCCTTGAGCAAATTCGCACTGACGTGGGCAGCGTCGCCAACGTGATCGATAGCCGCACCCTGGTGGCATACCCGTACCAGCACATGGAACCGGACAAGGAACATTTCATTGGCGAGGATATGGACCTTTGGGCCGACCGGGTTTTCGAGGTGGTGGACCGCGACCTCGCAGCGCAACCGCTGGCGTCGCTCAAGCCGCTGGCGGAAAAAGCCTCGACCAGTGGCCGTAGCGCAGGAACAACCGACCCCGGTCCCGCCGGCGGAAAAACCGAAGAACGAAGTCCTCAAGGTAAAAGCAAAACTGATATTCAAGACCGAGCCGATTCCGGTAAACGAATTGCTACCGTACCAGGAGTATCTCGTCGGTTACGTTTACGAGATTGAGAAACTCGTCGCTGGTCAATACTCGGAGAGCCAAATTCTCGTCATGCATCCCGCCTACATTGGCCTGAAAAAACAAAAGCTTCGCTATCGGGTCGGAAAAACTTACAAGCTTCAGCTGCATGAGCTGGAGGAAACCGTTTGGAAGACCGTGAAATCCAAGGATGATTCTGGGTTGATCAATCTCCAGCCTTATATCCGGATCCAGGATGAAACCAGACACCCTGAGCATGCGCATTAAGAGAGCCTGGCCCACTGTACTCCAGCCGTTGCTGTCGCTTTTGGCGGTGGTAGTGGGGGTCGGCAGTTTTGTCTTCGTCGCTAGCGGCAAACAGCCGAAGTCATCAAAAGCTGCTCCGGAAGGGCCGCCGCCCAGCATCCTGATGGTGGGCGATTCGCTTTCAGTCGGGAAATTTGGCGAGATCGTGCAGCTGCATCTGGCGCAGAAATATCCGGTGTCGGCTTACGCGTCGTGCGGTTCGTCGCCCGAGCATTGGGTAAGCGGCCAGCAGGATTTCATTACCAAGTGCGGCTATCGCCAACACACCATCGACTCGGATGTTTTCCGTGATTACGTCAATGGAAGGCCGCCCCGCCCGACGCTGACGCCGAAGCTGACGAAGCTGATCAACAAGCACAAGCCCACCATCCTCATCGTTCAGCTTGGGACCAATTGGATGGATCGTTCGCTGTCAGACGAACAGATGGGCGCTTACATCGATGGGTTTGTGAAGGAAGCGCGCCGAGGGTCCGTGGAGCAAATCATCTGGATCGCGCCGCCGGATTCGTCCCGCTTGCGCAAGACTCAGGGGAGAGTGCACGCGTTGATTCGACGGGCCGCGAAGCGGGACGGTTTCCAGGTCGTGGATTCGCGGGAGGTGACGCACTATGTCCTCGGCAAGACCGGCGGAGATGGAATCCATTACAACACCGAGGCCTCGGAAGCGTGGGCCAGAAGAATTCAGGGCGATCTGGATTCGAAGCTGTCGCGAAGTGTGCGGGACCTGAAATTCAGCCGCCTCAAGCGGGAGAGTTAATCTCCGACGCGGCCATTCCGTCGCGGATTTTGTATCCGGCGACAAATTGAGCGCGCAACTCGGCGAACGTTCCATTCTCGATTGCAAGACGCGCCCGGCTCATCAGGTCGAGATAGAAATGGAGGTTGTGCATGGTGATCAAGCGCAGCCCGAGAATTTCCTCCGATTTGATCAAGTGCCGGATGTAGCCGCGTGCGAAATCGCGGCAGGCCGGGCAAACGCAGCCTTCTTCAATCGGCCCCTTTTGCAGCGCGAACTCGGCGTTCTTTAGATTGAGCGTGCCGCTTGCGGTGAAGGCTGTTCCGTTGCGCGCGAGCCGGGTGGGCAGAACGCAGTCAAACATATCCATCCCGCGAGCGACCAACTCGAGCAGCTGCGGCGGCGTGCCCAGTCCCATGGCGTAACGCGGCTTGTTCGCGGGCAGGTGCGGTTCGCTCCACTCCACCGCCTGCATCATCTCCGCTTCCGGTTCGCCCACGCTCACGCCACCGATCGCGTAGCCATCGAAATCCATCGCCGCCAGCGCCTGCGCACTCGAACGACGCAAATCCTCGAAGGCCGAGCCTTGCACGATGCCGAAGACCATTTGCGATTGCGGATCGCGGATTGCGGATTGCGGCGAGGTTGCCAGTTCGTCTTTTCTTTCCGGTTTCCGGAATCCGGTTTGCGAAATTTCCTTACACCTTTCGGCCCAGCGATGCGTTCTCTCCAAGCTTCTTCGCCGCGTAATCGTATTCGCAGGGCCACGGTAGGCATTCGTCCAGGACCATCGCGATGTCGCTGCCTAGCGCGGCCTGAATCTCCATTGCGATTTCCGGGCTGATGAAGGCGGGCGTTCCATCGAGATGATTCTGAAACGCGACGCCTGCCTCCGTGATCTTTCTTAACTTCGCCAGGGAGAAAACCTGATATCCTCCGCTGTCCGTCAGAATTGGGCCGGTCCCAATTCATGAACCGATGGAGGCCGCCAAAATGTTTGATCACGTCGACCCCGGGCCTAACAAACAGATGATAGGTGTTGCCCAAAATGATCTGCGCCTTCACCTCCAGCAGTTCGCGCGGGCTCATGGCTTTGACGCTGCCTTGCGTTCCCACCGGCATGAAGGCCGGCGTCTCGATAACGCCATGCGCAGTTTTCAGGCGACCGCGGCGAGCTCTTGTGTTCTTATCGGTCGCCGTCACTTCAAACATTGACGGCACCTTGGGAAATGATCGAACGGGCCGCAAGCGGCAAATCTTCCAGTAAGAGACCAGCCTGGTCCTTCTATTATTGGGGCGCGGTGGCGATCGTCTTCATCTGGGCGGCCTGGCAAAGATTTTCTCTTCCGCTCGATCCGATCGCCGACCCAGACACGTGGGGTTATCTCGCGCCTGCGCTCAGGAAATTGATCGGCGCCGAGTTTGGACACCAGAATGGGCGCAATTTCGTTTATCCCGCGTTTGTCTTTTTGCTCCTGCGCGTCTTCGGCGACTTTCGAGCCATCGTAATTGTTCAGCATCTGCTCGGGCTGCTGGCAGGTGCAATGCTCTTGATTACGTGGTGGCGTGCCCGTGTCTTCGTCCCGGAATCGCGACTCAGTAGCGCGGTCCATGATGGATCGGGACTAGTGGCCGGGGCGATTTTCCTTTTGGCCGGCGAATCCATCCGCTTCGAGATGCAGCTTCGACCCGAAGGCGTGTGCGCATTTCTGGTCAGCCTTAATCTCTATCTTGTCGTCCAGTTCACGGCCTGCTGGTTTGTGGAGAAAAGGTTTTGGGCGGCAGTCGGAGCCGGGATTGGGATCGCGTTCACTTCAGTCCTGTTGGCGTCCGCCAAGCCGAGTTTTGCGCTGGCTGGGGCGGTTGCGCTCCTGCCGGTAGGGATTTCTTTCTTCGGGCGGGGCTTGGTTCGGCAAAGGCTCGCGCTCGTGGGCGGCGCGATCCTAAGTGCGGCCCTGTTATTGGTGCCCGAACACTTTCTTGGCCGCTGGGACGAAAACACCCGGACGTTTTTGCCCATAACTCTTTTTGTGAACCACGCCAATCTCATTCGCGATCAGATGGCGGACGATCTCCAACACGATGTCGCCATCCCGTATTCGCGTGCTTGGTTTGGACAGGTTCAAAGCGCACTGAGCACCGAGATTGCGAAATCCCACGCGGCGCGTCCCGGTCATTTTTGGTCGCTCGGGTTCGACCCGGACTACCTGATGTACGACGACAGTTCGATCGTCGCGCAATTGCGCAGGGACTTCGAGAACGACGTCCCTGCGCTTTGCGCGTTTTATTGGTACTGTTACGGGCGAATCTGGCGGGAACGGCCCTTCCTGGTCCTTGGAAGAGATGGCGGGCAAATGGGGCTTTTTTACTCACAAATGTGTCCCGCCTACAATCGCGACAAATCTCTACATCTCGCGGATCTGCATGACCTTGGAACGACTGTCCTCCACCTGCCGCCGTATCCGGAGCTTTGGACGCGATATCCACCCGCGGTAGAATTCGTCCACCGGGCAGAGACGCTCGCGCGGAGCGCGCCGGTCATCTGGCAGTCGGTTCCCTTCCGGTTTGTTCTCTCGTTCCTGGCCGGCACCTACGTGCCATTGCTCCTGGGCACCATCGTGCTCGGCACAGTTTTCTTGTTTCAGCGGAATTATCGAAGGCGTTTTGGGTGGCTGGCAGTATTGGTTGCCCTCATCTATTCATATAACGCGGCGAGCTGCCTGGAAGTAGCGATCGTCAATTCGCTGGAGGTTCGCCGTTACGCCACCGTGCAAATGTTTTTCACTCTTCTCGCCCAATTCTTTGCTCTCTGGTTTCTCTGCGAAATCGCCCTGGAGAACCGAAGTCGCAGGAAAGGCTCAGCCTAATAGATGAATTCTTCTCCGAATGATTCCCACCTTGATTCTCCGTCGGCTTCCGACGTTTGGGAATGCGTCTCGCATTTCGCGGCCCAGATCCGGAAAAGCGATTCATGGCGAAAATGACTCGGCATCTCGATGAGCCGGGCAGTCATGGCCTCATGGGTGCGCTGGATTACGCGACGCTCTACGGCCTGGCGCGCCGGCGGCGACCGACAGTCGTGGCGGAGACCGGCGGCTAGCTTTGGGAATTTCGGCAATTCTGGAATCGTATGGGCGACGGCGGCCTGCTGGTTCGCACGATGTCCATTTCAATCCTGCCTTCGCTGAATTCGTGGCCGGGACCCAGACCCGGGACAAAGAAGGGGTCATGGATGAAAAGCGGACGACCAACCGCGAATTGGGGTCGTTGGGGCTATGTCGGTTTTGTGGTTAAGAAGGTCACCTTAAGTCCGACCGACTGCACCTTCCGAAAGGCGATAGCTGATCGCAGGCGGACAGTGTGTTATCTGAAGAGATGTCGGAACCCGTCCTCAACGCCATCGCCAGCGCTACCGAACTCGTGGTGCGATTTGGCAATCAGGCTGTGCTCGATCACGCCACGCTGACGATTTTAGAGGGCGAACGCGTCGGACTGGTCGGGCGCAACGGCTCCGGGAAATCGACTTTCCTCCAGATCGCGGCGGGCGTGATGCGGCCCGATGCGGGCGAGTTCAATCCGCGGCGCGATCTGGTCGTCGGCTACATGCCGCAGATGTTTGAACTCGACGAGAAGGCGACGGTTCATGCCAACATTCTCTCCGGCGCGCAACGCATTCTGGATTTGATCGCCGAATACGAACTCGCGCCGGCCGAAAGCGCGCGCAGCGGAATTTTGCTCGATCAGATCTCGCACGTTGACGGCTGGAATCTGGAGCATCGGATCAAGAGCCTGATCACGAATCTTCACGCGCCGGATCCGAACGGATTGTGGCCAGTCTTTCCGGCGGCGAAAAACGACGCGTCGCGCTTTGCCGGGCGTTGCTCGCCCGTCCCGATTTTTTGATTCTCGACGAACCGACAAATCATCTCGATACCGGCTCGATCGAATGGCTGGAGGATTTCCTCGCGCGCTATGCCGGCACCTGCCTTTTCGTGACGCACGATCGCTATTTTCTCGATCGCATCGCGACGCGCATCGTCGAGCTCTCGCGCGGAAAATTCCACAGCTACGAAGGCAATTACACCGATTACCTGCTTGCTCGGGCGGAACGCCAGGCGGTCGAGGAGATGCAGGAGCACAAGCGTCAGAAGTTTCTGAAGCGCGAACTGGAATGGGTGCGGAAAGCGCCCCGAGCGCGTCGGACGAAATCGGTCGATCGGGTGGAGCGCTATTTTGAGATGGCGCGGCAGGGCCCGCCCGAAGCGGAGCTCGACGTCGATCTCATCATCCCGCCCGCGCCGAAGCTGGCGAATCGCGTGATCGAGTTGCGCGACGTCGGCATCGAACTCGGTGGCCGCACATTGTTCCAAAACGTTTCCTTGAATCTCGCGGCTGGAGAACGGCTCGGCATCGTCGGGCGGAACGGGCTCGGGAAAATCGACGTTGCTCAAGATTATGCTGCAACAGATGGAGCCTGCCAGCGGCGAAGTGGAGATCGGCGCGCGGACGGAGATTAATTACGTCGATCAAAATCGGCTGCTGCTCGATGACGCGAAGACGGTCTGGGAAGAAGTCGGCGAGGGGAGCGAATATGTCCGGCTCGGCGAGGAGAACATCACGTTGCGCGGATATCTGCGGCGATTTCTTTTCACCGAAGAGCGCATCAACACGAAGATCGATCAGCTGAGCGGCGGCGAGCGGAGCCGGGTCTTGCTGGCGAAAATTCTGAAGCGCGGCGGCAACGTGCTCATTCTCGACGAACCGACGAACGATCTCGATCTCGGCACGCTGCGATTGCTGGAGGAAGCGCTGGTCGCCTTCGGCGGCAGCGTGATCGTGGTCAGCCACGATCGCTATTTTCTCAATCGCGTTTGCACGTCGATTCTGGCCTTTGAAGGGGACGGGGTCGTTCGCTATGGCGTCGGGAACTACGATTACTACCTCGAGAAACGATCGGAGAAAGCGAAGACAGTCGAAGTCGAGCCGGCGAAGCCGGACGCATCGCCGCGAACGGCGGCCAAGCCGCGCAAATTGAAATGGAAGGAAGAACGCGAACTCGAAGGAATGGAGGCCACGATCCTCGCCGCGGAGAACGAAGTCGCCCGAATCGAGGCGCTTTTTGCCGAACCGGATTTCTACGTGACGCACGCGGCCGAATTGGCAAAGTTTGAAGCAGAGCTGCGCAAGTCCCGGGATGAGGTGGCGCGTCTTTACGCGCGCTGGGCGGAGCTGGGCGAAGTCGCGACGGCCGGCGAACGCTGACGTCAGCCCGTTCGCGGGGGATTCGGTCAGCGGAGAATGGGTTTGCCATGTCCGGGGCTGATGTCTATACCTCCGAAATCTTGTTATGAAATGGCTGGCAATCCCCCCGCTTGCGTTCGTTGCCCTCGCCCTTTCGGTCGCAGATGCGGCGGATCCGGTGATCACAAAGGAGATCGCCCTCAAAGCGATCATGATATTCAGGGACGATCCGCTTTCCGAAGACGGCCGCGCCGCCGCCGCGATCATCATTACGTTTGTCGACAAGAACCATGACGTCCTGGTGGCGTTGAACAAGAAAGCATTCCCCGTCTTTGACGCCCCGGGGGTGTCGCAAAAGGAAACGAGCCTCTTGCTGGCGGCCTTTACGGCGGGGAATGTTGATTCCCAACTCCTGCGCGGGGTCAGAAAGGATGACGCTTATGCTGGCGATTTACAGCTCATCCAGACATACCGGCAGCTGCAGAAAAAGAACCCGAGACTCAAGATCGCGGGCGTCGAAAAGTTGGCGGAGATGGAGCAGCGCGGTCAACTCAAGGCTTACCTCTCCTCGAAGTAGGCAGGGTGCGGAGGAGATAATAATGCGGACGCGGATCTTAGGCAGCCTGATCGCGATCGTCTTGCTGTTTCCAAGCCTAGCGATCGCTAAGGAACCCGGCAAACGAACCTCGGACTCACGCAGCGTTTTTCCCAGCCGTGTCGGCATGTTTACTCGACACGGGCGGATCGAATTAGACAGTTGGGGCGATCCGTTGGCCGATTATTGGGCGGGGTCCCTGGTGTTTGCGAACGTCTTTTATTATCGGGCCCGCGGACACACGTTTGAGCGCGAGTATTCCGAATGTAAGGACGCGGTAAAAATCAATTCCTCAAACGCCCGGCTGATCTCCGATGCCGTGTATACGCAATCTGGTCGCCGCGGTCGCCGCGCGATATTTACCATTCAAAAAGGAGGGCTCGCCAAGCAGGGGCCCACGAAGTCCCAATTGATAATTTTCGCCGTAGGCGATCGATTTCTAAAATTTCGCATTACCTATTTGAGCGACCACGCTGAAAGAGCCGAAAAAGAAATCGACCTCTTCTTGCGTTCCTATCCCTGGCCGGCTCTTTGAAACCGGTCAATCGACCCGATGCGGACGGCCCATCCAGACCTCAACGCCGGGGGAGTAATTTGCGCCGATGCAATCGGCGCTTCTCCACCAATTGCCCGTCGAGGCGAGTAAGTCGTCCGCGGTGACTTCGATATCGATTGGCGTCTGGGGCCAGGGTTCGTGCCAGACCCGGAAGAGACGGCGCCGTTCTCCCTGGCAAGTGAAGGCCGTATAGCGTTCCAGCAAAAACTCCGTCTGCGATTCCGCTTCGCTTGGTTCAAAGGTGGGGGTGGGAATTGCCGCGCGATATTCCAGTCGGCCCTCGCGAGCCGCCACGGTCCCGAGAATCTCGCCATCACCATGGTGCTCGTAATTGAGGTGCCCGAATCGGTAAGGTAGCCCAAAGCTGCGCGGCCCCAGTCGGACGCTCAACGGATTGGAGAGCCATTCGGCCAGGAAGAAAATGCCGGGTTCGCCGGCATGCCGGACGTAAGTGCGAACGTTGAGGAATTCGTGCGAGGCGATCGGCTTGAACAACCATTCGGCCAGGCGCCCACCGCGGCGTGGGCGCATTCGCAACAAGGTGAAGGCGACCAGGCTGACAAACGCGCGTCCATCAGGCAGCTCGAGCGGGAAGGGAACTTCCCGCTGCAAGATAACTGGATCGGCTTCGTAGTGGATGAAGACCGCCTGGTCCCAACGCGCGAGAAAGAGCGGCTCACCGGCCTTCGCCAGCATCCGTCGTCTGGCCGCTTCGCTTAAGTCGGTGGAGGCGGTCGCGGTTGTCACCGGGCTCCCTGTTATTTGGAGATGCCCACCATCCTCAGCGCTTTGTCGCCGAGCTTCGCGATCTTGATCACGGCGGGCGTCGGTAATTTCTCCAGCCTCTCGTAGGCAGAGCCGGCCATCTCGAAGAATTCGAGCAGCTCCGACAGCCGGCCCCGGATGTGCGCGTCGCCGGCTTTCGATTTGTCCGCCTCCGCCAGGCAATCGCGCAGGACCTGAACCGTCGGGTCGATTTCGCGTTTTTTCCGCTGATGTGCGATCGCCCGGAACATGGCGAAGACATCCTTCATCGAGGCGAAATGATCCCGGCGATCGCCCAGGACGTGGACGATCTTGACGATTCCCCAGTTCTGCAATTCCCGCAGACTGTTGCTCGTATTGGAACGGGCGATGCCGAGTGTGGTGGCGATCTCATCCGCGGGCAGGGGCTTCTCGGAGAGGACGAGGAGAGCGTGGACCTGTGCCACGGTCCGGTTGATTCCCCAGCGGGTGCCCATTTCCCCCCAATGCAGGATGAACTTTTGCGTGACGGGAGAGATGGTGGCCATAAATGTCAGTCTATTCTGTCTGGACAGAAATAAGGGAAACTCGTGGAATGTCAATGGCGTTCGAGTGGGGAAGGGGGGCTTTGTCGCCGATTGACCGCACTGGCGTAAATTGGTGAAAATATTGTTGCGGCTTTTGGAATCGTTCCTATATTGCCGGCTCTCCGCATCAGGTGCGTGGGAGCTAAAACGCGGCCTGTGCGGTTTTTTTGTCGCCCGGATTACGAAGATCGGGCGGCTTTTAATTTAACGACGATGCCAACAATTAATCAGCTTATTCGCAAGGGACGAAAGAAGGTCTCGGTGAAATCGAAATCACCGGCGCTGAAGAATTGTCCGCAACGGCGCGGTGTTTGCACGCAAGTAATGACGCGGACGCCGAAGAAGCCGAATTCCGCCCTGCGGAAAGTGGCAAAAGTACGGTTGACGAATGGCCAGGAAGTGATTGCCTACATTCCCGGCGAAGGGCACAATCTCCAGGAGCACTCCATCGTGCTCGTGCGAGGCGGACGCGTGAAAGATTTGCCGGGTGTGCGTTACCACATTGTGCGGGGAACGCTCGATAGCCTCGGAGTTGATGGGCGCCGTCGCAGCCGTTCGAAATACGGCGCGAAACGCCCGAAAGCCGGAGGCGACGCGGCGAAGGACGGTAAGAAATAATTTAGCACTCTAATAAGTACGGAAACAAAACCACATGTCTCGGCGGCGGAAAGTTTACAAAAAAGAGGAGAAGCTCGACTCGCGTTACGGCAGTCCGGCGGTCGCGCGCCTCATTTCCACCGTGATGAAACGGGGCAAGAAGTCGCTCGCGGAGCGGATCGTTTATACCGCGATCGATAAATCGCGGGAAGGCTCGGACGCAGTCGATCCGCTCGAAATCGTAAACAAGGCGCTGGAAAATGTGCGCCCGCGCCTCGAAGTGAAATCGCGCCGCGTCGGTGGCGCCACTTATCAAGTGCCGATGGAAGTCACCCCGGCCCGCCAGGTTTCTCTCGCCATGCGCTGGATCGTGCAATACGCCGACAATCGTCGCGGCATGCCGATGGCGGAAGCGCTCGCCGCCGAATTGAAGGACGCCGCGGCCGGTCAGGGCAACGCGATCAAGAAACGCGAAGACACTCACAAAATGGCGCAAGCCAACCGCGCCTTCGCTCATTTCCGCTGGTAAACCATTTTCCTGTCATGCCCGCAACGCTCGAACAAAAATCCGCCGCTCCGAAGAATCCGAATTCGCCCGACCGCAAGTTTCCGCTCGAACGGACGCGGAACATCGGAATTGCCGCGCACATTGACGCCGGCAAGACCACGCTGACCGAGCGCATTCTTTTTTACACCGGCATGATCCACAAGATCGGTGAGGTCCACGAGGGCAATACCGTGACGGACTGGATGGAGCAGGAGCGCGAGCGCGGCATTACGATTACGTCCGCGGCTACGACCTGTGCCTGGATGCAGAAGCCGGAAGAGGGCGTCTACAAAATGTTCGAGGGCATCAAGATGCGCGTGAACATCATCGACACGCCCGGGCACGTGGATTTCACCGCGGAGGTGGAACGTTCGTTGCGCGTGCTCGATGGTGCCATCGCCGTTTTTGATGCCGTCGCCGGAGTGCAGCCGCAATCGGAAACCGTCTGGCGCCAGGCGAACAAGTATCTCGTCCCGCGTATTGCCTTCATTAATAAGATGGATCGCGTCGGCGCCGACTTCGACATGTCGATCGACTCGATGCGCAAGAAACTCGGCGCTAATGCGTGGCCGATTCTGATTCCGCTCGGAAAGGAAGATTATCTCAAAGGCCAGCTCGACGTGGTGAACCGCAAGGCGGTCTTCTATCTCGATGACGACTCGATGGGTTCGGTCTACGAAGTGCGGGACATTCCGGAAGAGAACAAGGCTCAGGTCGACAAGGCCTACGCCGACTTGGTGGAGGCGATTTCCAATATCGACGATGAGGTGGCCGAAGCCGTCCTGGAAGAGAAGCCGATTACGCCGCAAATGTTGAAGGCCGGCATTCGCCGCCAGACGATCGCCAATAAGTTCGTGCCGGTGGTGGGAGGTTCTGCGTTCAAGAACAAGGGCGTGCAATATCTGGTCGACGCCGTCGTCGATTATCTGCCCGGCCCGCTCGATATTCCGCCCGCGGTGGGAATGGAGCCGGACACCCATGAGAAGATGGAAGCGCCGACCGACGACAAGGGAAAGTTCTGTTCCCTCGCCTTCAAACTCTGGAGCGATCCATTCGTTGGGAAACTGGTTTTCTTTCGCGTCTATTCCGGGAAACTGAGCAAAGGCGACAACGTTTACAATCCGCGCACGAACAAGCGTGAGCGCATCAGCCGTTTGATTCAAATTCAGGCGGACAAGCGCGAGGACATCGACACCTGTTTTTCGGGTGATATCGCGGCGATCGTTGGCATCAAGAACATCACGACGGGCGACACGCTCTGCGACGAAGATTTTCCGATCCTGCTCGAGCCGCCTTCATTCCCTGATCCGGTTATTTCGATGGCGATCGAGCCGAAGACAAAGCAGGACCAGGAGAAGATGGGCGTCGCGCTCCAGCGCCTCTCCGAGGAAGATCCGACTTTTAAAGTCTTCACCCACGAAGACACGGGCCAGACCATCATCGCGGGAATGGGCGAACTCCACCTGGAGATCATCCGCGACCGCATGCTCCGCGAATTCAAAGTGGACGCGAACGCCGGCAAGCCCCAGATCGCCTATCGCGAGACCATTACCGCACCGGCGGATGGCGAGGGCAAGTTGATCAAGCAATCCGGTGGCCGCGGTCAGTATGGCCACGTTATCATCAAGGTGCAGCCGAACGAGCGTGGCAAAGGCATTACGATTGAGAATAAAGTCGTCGGCGGAAATATCCCCAAGGAATACATCCCGGCCTGCAAGAAGGGGATCGAAGAGGCGATGCTCAACGGCGTGGTTGGTGGTTACGAGGTGATCGACGCCAATGTGGACATCGTCGACGGGTCGTATCACGATGTCGATTCGAACGAAATGGCCTTTAAATTGGCCGCGATTTTTGCCGTGAAAGACGCTTTTAAGAAGGCGAAGCCAATCCTGCTCGAGCCGATCATGAAGGTCGAGAACGCGACTCCGGAAGAGTATCAGGGCGACATCATGGGCGACTTGAATCGCCGCCGCGGCAAGATTGGCAGCATCGAAGTGAAGGGAAACCTCACGATGGTGCAGGCCGAAGTTCCTCTCGCGGAGATGTTCGGTTACGCCACCGCCATTCGCTCGCTTTCAAAGGGCCGGTCGAGTTACTCGATGGAGCCATCACATTTCGAACAGGTGCCGGCGCAGCTCGTGGCGGCCGTTCTGGATCAGAAGGAAACTAAATGACGAACGGCCAACGCATCCGCATCCGCTTGAAGGCATTCGACCACCGCATGCTCGATCAGTCCGCGATCGATATCGTGGAGACGGCGAAACGGACCGGTGCGCGCGTGGCGGGCCCGATCCCGCTGCCGACGTTGATCGAGAAATTTACGGTGAATCGCTCACCTCACGTCGACAAAAAGTCGATGGATCAATTTGAAATTCGCACGCACAAACGCCTGCTCGACATCATCGAGCCGACCGCGAAAACGGTCGACGAGTTGAAGAAACTAAACCTGCCGGCGGGCGTGGATATTACGATCAAGATTTAGCGGTCCAGCTTCGAACAATTTGCAAACCAACGATCATGAGCATCGGTTTACTAGGACAAAAAATTGGCATGACCAGCGTTTACGACGCCAATGGTCGGATGCGTCCGGTGACCGTGATCGCGGCCGGCGATAACGTGCTCCTGCGCCGGGTTACGGCGGAGAACGACGGTTACTCCGCGATCAAAGTTGGCTTCGGGACCCAGAAGGAATCGCGGGTGACGAAGGCGCGCCTCGGGGAATTCAAAAAGGCTGGTTCCGAGCCGAAAAAACTCATGAAGGAATTTCGTCTCGAGGCCGACGCGCCCGAGGGAGACATCGATCTGAGCGTTACGCAGTTTCAGCCGGGCGACTGGGTGGATGTGATCGGTCGCTCGAAGGGCAAGGGTTTTCAGGGCGTGATGAAGAAGCACAACTTCCAAGGCCAGGGCGCCGCGCACGGATCGAAAACGCACCGCCGCAATGGCGCGGTCGGCAATCGCTCCACTCCCGGCCGCATTTGGAAAAACATGGGCATGCCCGGGCACATGGGTGACGAACGCGTCACCGTCCAGAACCTGCAGGTCATGCAGGTGCGCGAGAACGAAAAAGTAATTTTGATCAGTGGCGCGGTTCCGGGATCGAACGGGAGCTACGTCGTCATCCGACCGGCGATCAAGAAACCTGCAGGAGAAGCGAAGGCCAAATGAGCGCTAAAGTTTTAACAGCCGCAGCGGCAAAGGATGCCAAGATCGAGTTGATCGAGACTGGGCGCGGGACGCAGGCACTGCACGACGCAGTCGTCGCGATGCGGGCGGCGCGTCGTTCCGGTTCGGCCAACACAAAATCGAAAGCGGACGTGAACCTTTCCGGCGCCAAACCGTGGCGACAGAAGGGAACGGGCCGCGCGCGTGCCGGTTACAAGTCTTCCCCGATTTGGCGTGGCGGTGGCGTCGTTTTCGGACCGAAGCCGCGCGACTACACGAAGAAAGTTTCCAAGACAACCAAGCGGCTCGCTTTTCAGAAAGCGCTGAGCGAGCGGATCAAAGCCGGCGACGTGCTGACGGTGGAGAAGTTCGTCGTCACGGAGATCAAGACGAAATCGTTTGTCGCTCTTTTGAAGAAGCAAACCGATGCGCGGAAAGTTTTGATCGTGTCCGATTCTTTTGATGAAAACATGTCCCGGTCCGCGGGGAACGTGAAGCCAGTCGCGCTCGCGACCGCGGCAAATGTAAACGCCGAGCAGTTGCTCGCCTTCGACAAGATTTTGGTTACGTCTGCGGCGTTGGAACAGCTGGCTGAAAGGATGAACCGGGAATGAACGAACATTACGATCTCATCCAGACGGTGCAGCTGACCGAGAAGGCCTCGTTGCTCAGCGAGAAGCTGAACAAGTACGTTTTCCGGGTCTCGCCGCGCGCGAACAAAATTCAGATCAAGCAGGCGATCGAGAAGCTATTCAACAAGAAGGTCGTGGCGGTGAACACGTGCAACTACGCCGGAAAAAAGAAGCGCGAACGCCGCGCCGATTTCGGCCGCAAGCCGCATTGGAAAAAGGCCATCGTGACACTGAAGGAAGGCGACAAGATCGACCTGGTCTAACTGGTTATGGCTCTCAAGACTTTTCGTCCACTTACTCCCGCGCTTCGCTTCAAGTCGCTTCCGGCTTTTACTGAGATCACCAAGTCGAAGCCGCATAAGAGTCTGCTCGAGGTAAAGAAGCGCAGCGGCGGCCGGAATAACAACGGCCGACTGACCTCCCGCCACATCGGCGGCGGACATAAACAGAAATACCGGAAAGTGGATTTCAAACGCCGCAAGTATGGCATCGCCGCCGAGGTGGTCGGGATTGAATACGATCCGAACCGCTCGGCTCGCATCGCTCTGATTAAGTACGCGGACGGCGAGATGAGCTATATCCTCGCGCCGGACGGGTTGACGGTTGGTGCGACAGTGATGTCGGGGAACGAAGCGACGCCCGATCTCGGAAATTCGCTGCCGCTCAGCACGATCCCACTTGGCTCAAGCATTCATAACATCGAGATCGCTCCAGGCCGGGGCGGGCAGATTGCGCGCAGCGCGGGCCAACAGGCGACTCTCAGCAACCGGGAGGCCGGTTATGCGCTGGTGAAGCTTCCTTCAGGCGAAATTCGCCGGATCCACGAAACCTGTTTCGCGACGATGGGGCAGGTTGGCAACGTCGATCACATGAACGTGGCGAGCGGTAAGGCCGGTCGCACCCGCTGGCAGGGCCGGCGTCCGCACGTGCGCGGCATGGTCATGAATCCGATCGATCACCCGATGGGTGGCGGCCAGGGCAAATCGAAGGGCGGCGGCGGGCGGCATCACCCGGTGAGTCCGTGGGGCCAGCTCGCGAAGGGTTTCAAGACCCGCTCCAAACACAAGCCGAGCGATCGTTTCATCATGCAGGACCGTCGCAAGAAGTAATTTTTGATTTATGGCTAGATCGTTAAAAAAAGGACCATTCGTGGCGCCGCATCTTCTCGAGAAAATCGACAAGATGAACACTTCGGGCGTGAAGAAGCCGGTGAAGACCTGGGCGCGGCGCTCGATGGTGACGCCGGATTTTGTCGGCCACACCTTCATGGTCCACAACGGAAAGACCTTTACCTCGGTGTTTGTGACCGAGAACATGGTCGGCCATAAGCTCGGTGAGTTTTCACCGACGCGTATCTTTAAGAAGCACGGTTCGCACACAGCGAAGGTGACGAAATAGTTGAGAAGAAAGTTGAGGGTTTAGAGTTGAGAGTTGAGGGACGGAAGGGCTGGAAGCGGCTCTCAACTCTCAACTTTATCCTCTCAACCTGCTGCGTTATCGCGGCAGAGGGGAATAGTTCTTTGTCAGAATCCAAAATTGAAAATGCGGACACGAAAGTGACCGCCGCGGCCATCCTTTCGCAAAACGAGGAACTGCGGAGGCAGCTTTCGCTCGCGCGCGAATCGGTCAAGACATTGACCGACAGCCTGGCAGCGTCGAATGTGGAGGCGGAAACGTTTCGCCGGAAGTATTCCGACCTGCAATTGCGCATGGAAGCGCTCGGGCTCGATTCGGCGAACAAGGATCGAGCGAAGCTCGAGCAGCGTTTGCTGAGCGCGGTCTCCGACCTGCGGTTGACGGAACAGGAGCGGGAGAAATATCGCGACCAGATGTTGGGATTGAGTGAGGCGGTTATTCACCTGCTCAAGACCTCAACGGGAGGCGATGCGGTGGCCAGAATGGAAGTGGAGGCGCAGTTGCGCGGCTCGAGTGAGCTGGCGGCGAAGGAGCGGAATTCCCCGGAGGAGACGGCGACGTTGATGGATGCCAGGGTGGTCAGCGTCAAGGAGGAGTGGTCGCTCGTGGTGGGCAACATCGGTGAAAAGCAGGGAGTGAGGATGGGGATGCCCATGAGAGTAATGCGCGCGGACAAATTGATCGCGACGCTTCGAGTGGTGGACGTGCGCCAGAGAATTTGCGGAGCGGTAGTTCAAGAAATGGGTTCTGAAAAAATTAAGGTGGGTGATCGCCTCCAGGCGGATGCCCGCAAAATGTGAATTTGAAATAGGAAAATAAATGCAAGTTAGTTCGACATACCGATACGCGAAGATTTCGCCCTTCAAGGTGCGCGAAGTCACGCGCGCGATTCAGGGCCTGCCGGTTTCGGCAGCGCTCGATCTTGTCTCTTTCAGCCCGAAGAAGGCGGCCGGCTTCATCGCCAAGACGCTGAAAAGCGCGGTCGCAAACGCCGAGAACAACGCAAACCTCCGCGTGGATGGCCTGGTCGTGAAAGAGGCCACCGTGGGCGAGGGACCGACCATGAAGCGGATGATGCCGCGCGCACGCGGGAGCGGCAGCCGGATTCTGAAACGCAGCAGCCACATCCGCATCATTTTGACGGACGAGATCGAAATCAAGACGCGCGCGAAGAAGAAGCCGCAGAAGAAAAAGCCAAAGAAGACGATCGCCAAGAAAAAAGAGGAGCCAATTGTTGAGGAGAAGCCCGAGGTAAAATCGGAGGCGGCTCCGGAGAAGGTGGAAACGCCACCAGTCGAAGAAGCGCCGCTTGAAGAAGTGAAAGAGTAACTTATGGGACAAAAAGTTAATCCGATTGGTTTTCGTCTCGCGGTCAACCGTGATTGGCGCTCGAAGTGGTACGCCTCGCCGCAGGAAATGCCGGCGTTCCTCCACAGCGATCTGAAGATCCGCAATTACGTGAAGAAGAAACTGCAGTTTGCGGCCGTCTCGAAGATCGTGATCGAGCGCGCCTGGAACAGCATTCGCGTGACGATCTTCACGGCGCGGCCCGGCATCGTCATTGGCCGCAAGGGAGCGGAAATCGAGAAGATGACCGAAGAGATCTCGAAAATGGCCCAGGGCAAACAGATCAAGATCGACATCCAGGAAATCAAGACACCCGAGCTCGATGCCCAACTGGTCGCGGAAAACGTGGCGCTCCAGATCGAGCGCCGTATTGCCTATCGCCGCGCGATGAAGAAGGCGGTGCAAGTGGCCATGGATTTCGGCGCGCAGGGGATTCGCTTGCGCAGCTCGGGCCGGTTGAACGGCGCGGAAATTTCCCGCTCGGAATGGTATCGCGAAGGCAAGGTCCCTCTGCATACGCTGCGGACACCGATTGATTACGGATTCGCCGAAGCAAACACCGTCTATGGCAAAATTGGGGTGAAGTGCTGGCTCTGTAAGAAGGAAGAACCGGTCGTCGAGACCGCCGCCGTCCCGGCCCCACCGCCGGAGCCAGTCGCAGCTTAGATTTTTTAGGAGACCGCTATGCCATTGATGCCAAAACGCGTGAAGTACCGGAAGACCCAGCGGGGTAGCCGCAAGGGGACGGCGTCGCGCAATCTGCGAATTGATTTCGGCGAGTTTGGGTTGCAGACGCTCGAGCGCGCCTGGATCACCAACACGCAGATCGAAGCGGCGCGCGTGGCGCTGACGCGCAGCATGAAGCGCAAAGGCAAGCTTTGGATCCGGATTTTCCCGGACAAGTCCGTTACTTCGCGTCCGCCCGAAACTCGAATGGGCAAGGGCAAAGGCCAGCCGGAATATTGGGTCGCGACAGTCAAGCCGGGCAACATCCTTTTCGAATTGGACGGCGTGACCGAATCGGTCGCCCGCGAATCGCTTCGCCTGGCGGCGGACAAATTGCCGGTCCGGACAAAGTTCCTGACCCGGCACCACGTGGCGGCAGCCTAACGAGATATGAAGTTCAAGGAAATATCGGAGATGAGTTCCGACGAATTGCTGACGAAGAAGCGGGATCTGCGTCAGGAGAGTCTGCACCTGCGTCTGCAGCAGCAGAGCGGCCAGCTGGAACAGCCGAGCCGGTTGCGGCTTCTGCGCCGGGAAGTGGCGCGGGTTGAAACGGTTCTCACCCAGCGTGCGGCCAAGGCGGAAAAGAAATAATATGGCTGAAGCAAACGACCAACCAGGCGGCACTGCCCCAGCGGAAACGAATCCGACGGCAAGCCGTGGCGCGCGCAAGACGCGCACGGGCGAAGTGATTTCCAGCGGAATGAACAAGACGATTGTTGTTCGCACCGTCACGCGCGTGCCGCACGCCAAGTTCGGCAAGATCGTGAAGCAGATGAGAAAATTTTACGCGCACGATGAAGAGAACAAGGCCAAGGCCGGCGACACTGTCCGGATCATGGAGACGCGGCCCCTGAGCAAATTGAAGCGCTGGCGGCTGGTGGAGGTTGTTGGGAAGTAGCGGAAGAGGGAGAGAAAGATTTTTATGGTTTACCTACGATCCAGACTCGATGTGGCCGACAACAGCGGCGCCCGCATGGCGACGATGATTGGCGTAATCGGCAAGGGGGCTGCGCAGTCAGCCGGGATCGGAGACGTGATCATGGCCAACGTCAAGGAAGCCAGCGCTACGGGCACCGTCAAAAAGGGTGAAGTCGTTCGGGCGGTCCTCGTGCGGACACGGCAGCCGATCAAGCGGGGCGACGGTTCTGTGCTGCGTTTCGACAACAACGCCATCGTCATTATCGACAAGGATTTGAATCCGCGCGGCACCCGTATTTTCGGGCCGGTCGCGCGCGAGTTGCGTGAGCGCAATTTCATGAAGATTGTCTCGCTCGCTCCGGAAGTTTTATGAACCGCATCAAGCTTCACGTCAAAAAAGGCGACAACGTCGAAGTCATCTCCGGGAATTTCAAAGGTTCCTCCGGCAAGGTGCTCGAAGTGATTGCGCGCAAACAGCGCGTGCTGGTCGAGGGCGTGCGGATGATCAAAAAGCACCTGAGGAAATCGCAGGACAATCCGCAAGGGAAAATCTCAGAGCGCGAAGGTCCGATTCATATCTCAAATGTGAAGGTGCTCGAACGCGGCGAACGCGCCTCGAAGGGCAAGGGTAAGAAGAAAGCCACCAAAGAAAAGGCTCCCAAGAGCAAGGGCTCGAAAGAGAAGGAACCGAAGCAAGAATAAGCCCGGCGCATGAAGAACGAATTTTATCAGCACTACAAAGAGAGCGTCATGCCGGCGTTGCAAAAGACGCACGGCTACAAGAATCCGCACCAGGTCCCTAAAGTGGAGAAGGTCGTAGTCAATACCTCCGTCGGTTCGCAATCGGACGTAAAGCAGGCGCTGGAAGATGCCAAAGCCGAATTGGCGCTGATTACCGGCCAGAAACCTTCCGAGACCAAGGCCAAGAAGAGCATCGCCAATTTCAAGTTGCGCCAGGCCCAGGTGATCGGCGCGAAGGTCACCCTGCGCGGCGAGCACATGTATGAGTTTCTGGAGCGCCTCATCAAGGCGTCGTTGCCGCGTATCCGCGACTTTCGCGGGGTTTCGCCGAAAGGTTTCGACGGTAACGGCAACTACACACTCGGTGTTTCGGACCAAGCCATTTTCCCCGAGGTCGAGCTCGATAAAATCAAGCGCAACATCGGATTTGATGTTACCATCGTCACCACCGCGCAGACGAACGAGGAAGCAAAATCGCTTTTGAGCGAGATGGGGATGCCGTTCAGCGACCGGGTAAAGAAACCGCCCGCAGCCCAGCCGGCCTGATTAATGCCATGAGCACAGTTACTGATCCTATCGCTGACCTTTTCGCCCGCATGCGCAATGCCGCGAACGCGCAGAAGACCGAGATGTTTGTTCCGTATTCGCGGATCAAGGCGGAGATCGTGCGGATCTTGAAGGAAGAGGGTTACATCACCGATTACTCCGTGGACACCGAAGCAGCGCATCCGCGCATCAAGATCACGAACAAGATGGTCAATCGCACCAGCGCGATCACCGGCTTGAAACGCGTCAGCCGCCCGGGTTTGCGCCGTTACGTTGGCGCGCAGGAAATTCCCCGCGTCCTGGGCGGGATGGGCGTAGCGATTCTTTCCACACCGCGTGGCATCCTTTCCGGACGCGAAGCGAAAAAACAAAACTGGGCGGCGAATTGTTGGCTTACATTTGGTAGGCGCGTCTTGATTTTATGTCACGAATTGGAAACAAAGCCGTCGAAATTCCCGACAAGGTGAAGGTGAACATCGAAGCCCATGGCGCCGTGTCCGTCGAGGGTCCGAAAGGCAAATTGAGCTGGACCCTGCCGCGGAGCATCAAGGGAAGCGTGCAGGACAATCGCATTTCAATCGTTCGCGAAGCCGAAACGCGCAGCGTGAAAGCGCTCCATGGCCTGTCGCGCTGCCTCGTTCACAATATGGTTCTGGGCGTGAGCGAAGGCTTTACCAGGTTGCTCGAGATCGAAGGCGTCGGCTTCAAGGCGGCCGTGCAGGGAGCCAATTTGAATTTGAACCTGGGGAAATCCCACCCGATTCTGTTTCCAATTCCCAATGAGATAAAGATCACAGTCACCGATGCGACCAAGATCATGGTGCAGGGAATCGACAAGAAGGTCGTAGGTCAGGTCGCCGCGGATATTCGCCGGTATTATCCGCCCGAGCCATACAAGGGCAAAGGCGTGCGTTATGCCGGTGAAAAGGTTCGCCGCAAGGAAGGCAAGACCGTTCAATAGTTATGGCCGCCAGGGATCGTAAAGCAATTCGAAACCGCATTCACACGCGGATCCGGAAACGCGTCAGCGGCACAGCGGAGCGTCCGCGCCTGGCCGTTCATTTTTCGGGCAAGCATGTTTATGCCCAGGTCATGGACGACGATGCCGGGCGCACGCTGGCCGCGGCCTCGACCGCGGAGAAAACGGTCGTCGGCAAATCAAAGGCGGGTGCAATCGCGCCTCTGCGGAGAAAGTGGGCAAGACCATCGCCGAGCGCTTGCTCTCCAAGAAGAAAGACAAGGTGATTTTTGACCGCGGTGGCTTTATTTACCACGGAAAAGTGAAAGCTCTCGCGGACGCGGCGCGCGAAGGCGGATTCAAATTTTAGAAATCATGGCACAACAACACAGCGGCGGCGGGAGACGGCAGGAACGCCAGACGGACAAAAGCTCAGCGGCAAGGGGTGATACGACCGAGAAGGTGGTGTTCATCAATCGTTGCGCCAAGGTCGTCAAAGGTGGGCGGCGTTTTAGCTTTAGCGCGTTGATCGTCGCCGGTGATCACGACGGCAAAGTGGGGGTTGGCTTCGGCAAAGCGAATGAAGTGGCGGAAGCGATTCGCAAAGCATCCGAGTCGGCCCGCAAATCGATGGAGAAGATGTCGCTTCACGAAAATACGATTCCGCACGAAGCGATCGGCGAGTTTGGCGGCGGGCGCGTGCTGCTTCGCCCGGCCTCTCCGGGAACGGGTGTGATCGCGGGCGGCGGCGTTCGCGCAGTAGTCGAGGCGGTTGGCATTCGCGATGTACTGGCGAAATCGCTTGGTTCCAGCAATCACGCGAATGTAGTCAAGGCGACGATAGTGGCGTTGCGATCCCTGCGCCGGCGTGATGAGATTTTAAAGATACGCGGGATTCGCCTGGATGACGGTAAAGGCCGAACAATCATGATGCGGCTCCATAACTTGCGGCCGCGGCCGGGATCTACGCATCGCGTGAAGAGGCTCGGATCCGGCGAAAGCTCCGGGCATGGCAAGACCAGCGGCAAGGGACACAAGGGGCAAAAGGCGCGCTCCGGCGGCAGTCTTCGGCTTGGGTTCGAAGGTGGCCAGATGCCACTGATCCGGCGTTTGCCGAAACGTGGTTTCAATAACGCAGCGTTTCACAAGAATTACATGATCGTGAATCTGAGCGATTTGAGTGTTTTCAAAGAAGGGACCGTCGTAAACGAGCAGTTGCTGCGCGAATCGAATTTGGTTCGCGGTCGCGGAGCCGGCCTCAAGATTCTGGGTGGTGGCGAATTGAAACACGGCCTCACGATCGAGGCTGATAAGATCAGTGCTTCCGCTCGCGAAAAAATCGAGAAGGCCGGCGGCACGGTGACGCTCCGGCAGAGGGCCGTCCAGGGTCCCCGCGTCGTCCAGGAGACGTCGCCGGCGGCGGACGAATCCAGTGCGGAGGCCGACGCCTTCAAAAAAGAAGGCCGCCACGAAAAAACCATCTTCGAAAAAGAAAGCGCCGGCCAAGGCGGCATCGAAGAAAAAATCAGCGGGAAAGAAGCTAGCCTTTCTCCGGTGATCACCAAATTTTAGTCGATGGTTTCGGCGTTTTTAAACTCGGTTAAGATACCGGAGTTCCGCCGGCGCATTCTGTTCACGCTGGCCGTGATTGTGATTGTGCGTCTCGGCGCCGCCATCACTACGCCCGGCGTCAACCAAGCGGTGATCCAGGAATGGTTCCGCACTTCACTCACGGAGAATCAAGGTGGCAACGTCGCCGCTTTGTTCAATTTGTTCAGTGGTGGGGCGCTCGAAAATTGCGCGATTTTTTCTCTCGGAATTATGCCATACATCAGCGCGTCAATCATGATGCAGCTGCTGACTGCGGTTATTCCAAAGCTCGGCCGGCTGGCCAAGGAAGATGGCGGGCGGCAGAAGATCATGCAGTTCACCCGTTACGCGACGGTGGTCCTCTGTCTGGTTCAGGGCTACCTGCTTGGCGGTCTCGTTTCAGCACCCAGAGTCGTATCAAACGATGTTGCCGGGAATCACCGATACGATAGCGAAGTTAGGGATTCCACTGGTGGAGGATCTGGGCATGACCTTCCGAATTGTCACGGTGTTTTCTCTGACTACGGGGACGCTTTTTCTGATGTGGCTTGGCGATCAAATCACGGAGCGGGGCATCGGAAACGGCATTTCACTTATTATTACAATCGGCATCGTGGCGCGTCTGCCCGCAGCCCTGGCGCAGGCGTGGAAGACTTTTGTGCCGTCGGCCGAGACCGGAACCAGCCAGGTTAATCCTGCTATTCTCGTCCTGATGGTGGCGTTCCTATTTATCGTGATCGCTGCCGTCATCGCGGTCACTCAGGGCGTGAGAAAGATCACGGTGCAATATGCGAAGCGCGTGGTCGGGCCGGAAGATGTATGGCGGGCAGACGCAATACATGCCGTTGAAGGTGAATTATGCCGGCGTAATGCCGATTATTTTTGCCTGGGCGCTTCTGCTGTTTCCCACCACGATCGTCAGTGTTGCTTTCAAAAACAGCCACACCGCAAAGACGATCTCCGACACGCTTTCCACCGGCTGGCTGCACTACGTCGTATTGGCCGCGATGATTTTCTTCTTCAGTTATTTTTGGGTGGCCACGCAGTTCCAGCCGTCGCAGATCGCGGACGATCTCAAGAAATACGGTGGCTATATCCCAGGGGTACGACCGGGGAAACCGACAGCGGATTTCCTTGATTATACGATGACCCGGCTCACTTTCGCGGGGGCGATTTTCCTCACGATGATCGCGATTTTGCCAAGTTTAATGAGCCAGTGGTTACATGTTCCGGTCATCACCGCGCAATTTTTCGGCGGCACCAGTCTGCTGATTATAGTCGGTGTGATTCTTGATACGATGCGGCAGGTGGAAACCCATCTCATCCAGCGACATTACGACGGATTTCTGCGCAAGGGGCGCATCCGGGGCGCCCGTTTCGATCGCGCCAGCTATGCGCGGGGCGAGGCGGCACGCGGGAGCACGCTGATGTGGCTCTACGTCGTAATCGCGGCCATCGTTATCGGCGGCGTGGCGATCTTCCTCTACGGGCACTAAGTGAAAAGGCGATTGGTGCTTTTGGGTGCGCCGGGTTCCGGAAAAGGGACCCAGGCCGAAATGATCACGCGGCAGTTCGGCATTCCGGTGACTTCCCCCGGCGCCATCCTGCGTCGCGAACGAGACCTGGGGACGCCTCTTGGAATGGAAACGGCGGATACCACGCAGCATGGTGGGCTGGTTTCCGACAAGATCATTGTCGAACTCATCGAAGACTGGCTGCGGCTTCATGGGGGCCATGGATTTGTTTTCGACGGCTTTCCTCGCACTCTGCCGCAGGCGGAAAGCCTGCAGAGCATTCTTCAGCGGCATCGGACCCCACTCGACCTGGCCATTTGGCTCGATGTTTCTCCGGAAACCGTCAGTGATCGCATAGCGAGCCGTCTGCAATGTCAGAGTTGCGGCTTCACGACCAGTGTGAGTAGCGCGAGCTTCGCTGAACGCCCGATCTGTCCTTATTGCGACGGACCGCTCATCAGGCGCAATGACGACGGCGTTGACGTGTTGAAGAAACGGCTGGAGGAATTTGAGGGGAAGACTCAGCCGCTCACGGATTGGTACGAGAAGGCCGGGGCGCTAAGAAAGATTGATGGAAATCGCGATCGGGACGACGTCTTCAGCGATATCTCACGGCTCATCGAGCAAGCGGCATGATTCCGATCAAGACCGGAAAAGAGATCGACAAAATGCGGCAGGCCTGCCGAACGGCCAGCGATATTCTCGAGCGGGTGAGCGAGCTGGTCAGGCCCGGCATTTCGACGAAAGAGGTCGATCAGGCCGCGGCGGACTTCATGCAGGAGGCCGGCGTGCGCAGTGCGTTTTTGGGTTACCGGATCGGGCATCGTGTGTTTCCCGGGAATATTTGTATCTCCCTCAATGACGAAATCGTGCACGGAATCGGCGGTCCGCGGCGTATTCAATACGGAGATATCGTGAAACTCGACATCGGTGTGATCGAAGATGGCTGGGTGGGAGATACGGCTTCCACGGTGCCGGCCGGGGTGATTGATGAACGCACGGAACGATTGCTTAAGGTAACGGAAACCGCTTTGCGGCAGGCGATTGAGATCGCGTCCGAAGGAGTTCGGCTTGGCGATGTTTGCGCGGCCATTGAAGAAATCGCGGTGCGGGATGGCTTTAGCGTTGTCCGCGAGTTCGTAGGGCACGGTGTGGGGCGAAAATTGCATGAGGAACCACAGGTGCCGAATTACGGCAAGCGGGGAAGCGGTCCGAAATTGAAGGCGGGAATGACCCTGGCGATAGAACCGATGATTAATTCCGGGACTGCCTCCGTCAGATTACGGGATGACGGCTGGACAGTTTGCACAGCGGACGGGATGTCCTCCGCGCATTTCGAACACACGATCCTTATCACGAAGGACGAGCCTGAAATCCTGACATGGCGCGGAAAGACGCAATTGAAGTAGAAGGCACGGTAGTCGAACTCTTGCCCAATACGATGTTCCGCGTGGAGCTGCCCAATCGCCACCGTGTCCTGGCCCATATTTCCGGAAAGATGCGCCTGCATTTCATTCGTATCTTGCCAGGGGACAAAGTTATGCTAGAAGTTTCCCCCTACGATTTGTCGAAGGGGCGGATAACATATCGCCAGAAGTGACAACGCGGAGCTGATCTCCGCGTTTTTCGTCTTGCCGAATCCTTGAGTTATGAAAGTGCGACCATCAGTAAAAAGACTTTGTGAAGCGTGCAAGATCGTGAAGCGGAAGAATGTTGTCCGCGTCATTTGCAAGAATCCCCGGCACAAACAGCGGCAGGGGTAATTGAGCGAACTAGAGATTTAGGATTCTGAATATGCCAAGATTATTAGGAGTTGAGATTCCGGCCGATAAACGCATCGAAGCGTCGTTGACCTACGTTTACGGGATTGGGCCGAGTGCGGCGAAGCGCGTCCTGGAACAGACCAATATCGATCCGAATCTCCGGGCCAAGGACCTGACGCCGCATCAGATCAACGAGATCATCCAAACCATCACCGGTAACAAGATGCTGATTGAAGGCGATCTTCGGCGCGAGGTGCAGAGTAATTTGAAACGGCTCCAGGCGATTAATTGTTATCGCGGCATCCGGCATCGACGCGGGCTGCCCGTGCGGGGGCAACGCACCTCCACCAACGCGCGCACGCGCAAAGGTCCGCGCAAGACCGTTGGCGTCATCCGCAATAAGGACGCGAAGGCAGGCAAGGTTTAAAACACTTAGGATTCACCCATGGCAGATTCAGAAGAAAAAGAGAAACCCGCAAAGCCGGCCGCTGCGGATAAACCGAAGACCAAGGCAGCCAAGGTAAAGGCCTCGGAAGACGTCGCTGAAACGCCTGCGGCCGAGGTTGCGTCTCCCGTAGCGGAGTCTCCGGTGGCAGCCCCTGAAGAAGCTGCGGGCGCGCCTCCCGCGCCTGTGAGCGCTGCTCCTGAGCCGGCTAAACCGGCCAAGAAGCCGGCCAAGGCGAAAAAAGAGGACGCTCCCGCGCCCGAGCCGCCCAAGGAGAATCTTTCTCTGAACCCGGATGACGTTGAGAAGCCGAAAATCATCAAGGCGAAGGGGAGCAAGAATGTTCATACCGGTATTGCCCACGTGCTCTCCACCTTTAACAACACGATCGTGACCATCACTGACCTGCGAGGGAATGTGATTGGCTGGTCGAGCGCGGGTAAGGTCGGATTCAAGGGCTCGCGCAAGAGCACAGCTTACGCGGCCCAGATGGTCGCCCAGGACGCATCGCGTCAAGCCATGGGTCACGGGCTCAAAGAAGTCGAAGTTTTGGTCCGTGGGCCAGGCGCAGGCCGGGAGTCGGCGGTGCGCGCATTGCAAGCCATCGGCCTCGATCTCACGGTGATTCGCGATGTGACCCCAGTTCCGCACAACGGTTGCCGTCCACCAAAACAACGGCGCGTCTAGAGGCTTTCCTCCTTCTTAATTCTTACTTCTAACTTTTTCATGGGCAGATACACCGGACCAAAAACCAAAGTCAGCCGCCGCTACGGGGTGCCGCTCTTTGGACCATCGAAAGCGCTCGAACGGAAAAACTATCCGCCCGGCATGCATGGGCCGAAAGGCTCGCGGCGCAAGCAATCCGATTACGCCATCGCCTTGGGTGAAAAGCAAAAGCTTCGTTATCAGTACGGTCTGCTTGAGAAGCAATTCCGTCGGATATTCCAGACGGCGCTGCGAAAGCGTGGCGTTACGGGTGAGACGCTGCTGCAGCTCTTGGAGACGCGCCTCGATAACGTCGTTTTCCGCCTCGGACTGGCTAATACGCGGAGTGCCGCCCGTCAGTTGGTTTCTCATGGACACGTTCAGGTGAATGGTCGCAACGTGAACATCGCCTCCTATAATGTCAAAGCGGGCGACGAAGTTACCGTCAAAGACAAACCGAAGTCGCGGCAACTGGCCTTGCGCAATCTCGAACTTACGCAGATCGCGCCCGTCCCGGACTGGCTCATCGCGAATCGCGACGCGCTCAGCGGCAAAGTTTCGCGCATACCGACGCGGGACGAAATGCAGCCAATGGTCAACGAACAGTTGATCGTTGAGTTGTATTCGCGTTAACGCACGCTGTTACGTCTCGAGGAGTTCCAGCGCCTTGCTGTAACTGCGGCGCTGGAGAAAGTGCCGCAATTGCGGATCGACTGTCGGAGGCAGGCTGTGCTCCATCTGTTCGATTCTTTCAGAAATATCTTGTAGCCGTTCGGTGTGCCGTGCCGGCATCGCGCCGGCTTTCTTCATCGGCAATGATGGCCAGACGTTCGCGTAAGGCCGCGGCCAGCTCGGTCAGATTTTTTTCCATCGGAAAAGCTTGAAACGCTGTGCGCTTTCGCGCAAGCGTCCATTCATGGCCGCTAACTCCGTGAAAAAGATCCTGATCGTCGACGACGATGTCGGGCTTATGAGAGTGGTCCGGGAAGCTCTCACGTCGTTCTTGCGGTGCGAGGTGGATTCTTCACCAAACCCTGAATACGGCTTCGAGCTGGCCCTGACGAAAACTTACGACCTGATGATCTTCGATTTCTCGATGCCGATGATCGACGGCGCGATGTTGTTCTTCCTCATTGGGAAGGCTTACAACCATGCTCAACCACCACGGATTGTGCCTCCGCTGCTTCTGGTGACCGGGAGAGGCGATGAGAAACGCGCGCAGGAGCTTTTGAAAGAGGCCGGCGTCCGCGGGCTGGTTGCGAAACCTTTCGTGATCAATCGGCTCATCGAAAAAGTTAAGGAATGTGTGCCTTCGATCGAATCCGTTCCTGGAATCTAACAGGGCGTTCAAAAGCGTCCTACCAGATTGGACTCGCCGTCGCGCTGGACTAGGAACTGGCAGGGCCGGCTTCCTCAATCAACTGGCGCTTGGCTTCGATCCAGTCGTGGGCGGAGTCGCCGTGCAGGGAAAGCTGCAACCGGCGTTCCGCGATGAAATATGCGCGAATCCGAATTTGTTCATCGGATGGTTCCGGGCGCGTGTTGCGGGAGAGGGCTTTCTTGGGAGCGGTCGACTTGACGCGCACCGGTTGCTTCTTCGGTGCGGCCTTTTTCCGCTTGGACTTGGGTGCCGCAGCCATGGCTTTTGATGCCGTTCCAGTGCTGCCGTCCACACTGCCGGGGCTTGCTTCCGAACCTTTGACGTCCGCTTTTCCTGTTTCGATTTTTGTTTTTCTGGCCACGTTTTGCTCTCTAGAAGTTGAATGCCAAATCTACCGACGAGGCCGCTGTTGCAAGCGGATTCTTGCAAACCGGTTGCGTGAAGAGCGGAACTGCGCGTACCATTGCCGCCATGCGGCACTTCGTCTTCCGCTGGATGATCACCACCGTTGCCGTCATGATCGTTCCGGCCTTCATCAGCGGTATTCGCTATGATACGGTGGGGTCGTTAATGGGCGCGGCGCTGCTGCTCGGCATCCTAAATGCCTTCGTGCGCCCGGTGTTGTTGATCCTAAGCGCACCACTAATTTTGGTAACACTAGGGTTTTTCATCTTGGTCGTGAATGCCCTCTTGCTACTTTTTGTGCCGAACATGGTAATCGGATTTCACGTCGATGGTTTTGGAAGCGCCTTCTGGGGCGCGCTACTCATCAGCATCATCAGCTGGGTTCTAAGCGCATTTTTCCGAGGCAGCGATGGTCGCGTCCATGTTCTGACGCATCACGCCCAGATCAAACGCGTCGAGGGTCGCGTGATCGAACCGAGGGAAGAGGGAACCAAATGACTTATTGCCTCGGAATGCTCTGCCGCGCCGGCGCGGTTTTTTTGTCCGATTCGCGCACCAGCGCGGGAATGGATAACATCACAATGTGCAGCAAGATGCGAATTTATGAAAAACCGGGCGAGCGTGTCATTTGCATCCTTAGCTCCGGCAACTTGTCGCTCACGCAGGCGACGATCGCATTGATCGACGAAGATTTACATTTGGGTTTAAGCGACCCCGGCCGGGAGCAGGTCAATAACCGCCAGACTCTCTATGAAACGGTTCGCTACGTCGGATCGAAAGTGCGGGAGGTGGAAAAACGAGATCGCGCGGCCCTGGAAGCCGACGGCTTCGATTTCAATATTCATCTTATTGTCGGTGGCCAGATTGCCGGGTTCGCGCCCGAGGTTCACCTCGTTTACCCCCAGGGGAATAGCATTCACGCTACGCCCGATTGCCCCTTCTTGCAGATCGGCGAACGAAAGTATGGCAAGCCGATTTTGGACCGAGGCCTCAGTTACGGCACGAGTCTGGGCGACGCCGTAAAGGTGGGCATCATCTCAATCGACGCGACGATGAAAAGCAACGTGGCGGTCGGCCCCCCGATCGACATCCTCTGTTACGAGAGGGACTCGCTTCAGGCAAAGCTCCGATCGCACCTTGGGGAAGACGATCCCTACCTCCTGGAAATCGGACGAAGGTGGCAGGACGGCATCGTGAAGCTCGTTAATGAGATGCCGGCGCCCGATTTCAGTAAGCCGGCGCTTGGGTTCGCCAGCACTGCTTAACACGCGGCCGCCCTTAGCGGCAGTCGGCATTTCTGCCGGAATCACCAGGATTTGCCCGGACTTACTCGGGTTGCGCGGCTTCTTCCGAACATTGGGGGCTGGTCTGCTTCCTGCTTTAAACCCTTCCGCACTACTTCAACTTCCCATTCATACTATGTTTAATCGCTTCAAATACCTCATCTGCGGGACAGCGGCATTGCTCGGTGCCATTGCCCTTTCCCACGCGCAGGTCGGCTCGCCCACGCCGGCCTCGAACACACTTGCCGCAACCACCACAGTTCCAGGCACAGATTCCCAGGCAAAACAGCCCAATTCGCCCGCGCTGCCCGCGGCCCCCTCCACGAAGCCAAGCGATAATTCTTCGCTCACCCTGGTCCAGGCGTCGACCACCGGCCCTGCCCCATCCCCGAATACGACCACGAAAGGTCCCGTCCCGGCGACTACTGTCGACCCGGCGGAAGCCGACACTGCGACCGATAACGGCGGAATCGGTGTTCGTGAATTTCAAGGCGATGATGTGGGCCAGGTCCTCCGACTCCTTGCCCGGCAGGCGAAGATCAACATGGTGGTGAGCGAAGCGGTTGTGGGCACGGTGACGATGCGGTTGGAAGACGTCACTGCGATTCAGGCGGTGGCGATCATTGTAAAGGCCAAAGGGCTTTTCATGGATAAGATCGATAACGTCTACTACATCAAGACAGCCGCGGAACGGACCGCCGAGCCGACTGAGAGCGACAATTATCAGTTCAGTTACGCCCGAGCTAAAGATGTGGCGGCGCTTATCGCTCCCCAATTGTCGAGCAAAGAGGCGGCTCAGGTTGACGAACGGACGAACACACTCTTCTTTCGCGAGACGCGCAGCAATATCGACAACATCCGCAAGCTTCTGGTGCAGGTCGACCGGCCCACCAAGCAGGTAATGATCGAAGCGCGTCTGGTGGAGGTGACCGCCAATCCGAGACAGGGTTACGGCATCAATTGGGCTGGCGTATTGGGTGGCGCCACGACCGGCAAGACGTACAAGTATTCCGGAACGAACGGTGTAAAGGATCCAACTGGGCAGTTGGTTCCCAACGATTTCACGCCAGGAAAGGAAACCAATTCGAGTCTCCTCGGAAATTTTGGCAAGCTGGCCTCAGGGCAATTCGCGATCCTAACGATCCCGCAAATGTCGCTGACACTACAGGCGTTGAACGAGGATTCTGACGCCGAGTTCCTGGCCAATCCACGCGTTGTTACCGCCGACAACATGCAGGCGAACATTGAAATAACCCGGGCGCAGCCTGTGCCAAGTCTGACCTTTAACGCTCAAGACGCCTCGTACCAATTCAGTGGGTTCCAGGACAAGACGTTCGGGAACAAGCTGGTCGTGAAGCCGTCAGTCAATAAGGACAATTTTATCACTTTGTTTGTCAGGCCTGAAATCAGCAACAAGGTAGGCGATCAACCTTTTACTCCTGACGGCGCCACTGAGCCGATCTTGAGTCCGATCATCGACAAACGGACGCTGGACTCAAACGTCTTGATTAAGAGCGGCAATACTCTGGCCATTGGCGGGTTGATGCAGGATGAGGTTTCGAAAGCGCGCACAAAGGTCCCAATCATGGGCGACGTGCCGGTGCTGGGATATTTGTTTCAAAGCCGGACAAACATTCGCGTGAAGCGAAACCTGCTGGTCTTCGTCACGCCTACGATCCTTGAGCAGAGTTACGGTACGGGTCTGGAAGACCAGGTCTCCGGGGTGCATCATTCCGGCGAGGAATACGCGGATCCAAACGGCTGGAGAAATAACGCCAAGGGTGCGGTAAGGCTGGTGCCCACCTCCCATCGCCAGGTTGTGGCGGACTATCCGAAACCGGGCGCTCCTGCTCCTGTGGCCAAGGGTTCCAGTACGACCACGGCGGCTGAGGACAAAGTGCAATTCATGAGCACAGCCAAGGATCGAGACTTTTAAGAACGAAAGAATGTGGGGTTGAGAGGGGGCGGATTCTCGCAAGAGGTCCGCCCTCTTTGTTTTTACTTCAGACGTTAGCCCGAGAGATATCGACTCAAGCGAGTCCGCAGTTCGGTGCGCGCGCGAAAAAGGAGGCTCTTCACGGAGGGCACAGATTGATCGAGCACTTCCGCGATCTGTTCATAACTGAGTTCGTCATAGCGTCGCAGCACCACCGCCATTCGCTGGGTTTCGGGCAACTGCGCGATCGCAGCGTCGACCGCCTTTTGCAGTTCCTGTTCGAGTAATGCGGCATCTGGCGCAATCGCGCGCTCATCCTTGATTGGCAGCTCTGTGTCGTCGGATTCGGCTACCAGCGGGAGTTGCGCGTGGCGCAACCGGCGCCGCAGTTCGTTGAAAACCAGATTTCGCGTGATTTTCAGCAGCCAGGTCGTGAATTTTGCCCGCGGGACATAGCGCCCGGCGCTTTTCCAAACCCGGACGAAAACCTGTTGGGCGATATCTTCGACGTCGGAATTATTCCCCAGCATCCGTGCGACGGTTCCCACAACCAGCCGCTGATGGCGCTGCACGAGCTCCTCGAAGGCGGCCGCGTCTCCGGCGCTCACCAGTCGCATCAAGCGCACGTCTTCTGCATTCTCGTCTGTCCCCGCGGGATTCGGTTCGTTGCGGGGCATGGTGAGAATTAGTGCGCCGGTCGAAACCACAGTTACAGGATTAACCCGGCAAAACCGGAAAGGTTTCGTCTGATCCCGTGTGGCGGGCAGGCCTCCGGCGCTTTCGTTTGCAACGGGACGGGAGTATGTGCATCATGAGTTCGAAAAATCCAAGCCGCGCCAACGATGAATCTATCTCTCATTCCCAGCGACCTTCAACCCATCGCAGAGAAGGTAGACAGCCGGCAGCGCATCTCGGAGGCCGAAGCGCTCCAGCTCTATCGATCGAATGACCTGAACGCGCTCGGGATCATGGCCAGCACCGTGCGCGAGCAGAAGAACGGGAACGTGGCGACCTACATCCTGAATCGTTACATCAACTACTCGAATGTCTGCATTCTCTCCTGCCAGTTTTGCGCCTTTGCGGCAAAGAAGCGCGATGCACATGCCTTTGAGCGCGCGATCGACGATATCATCGAGGTGGTGCAGGCGTCATTGGCTTCGGGGATCACAGAGGTTCATATGGTGGGCGGCCTGCATCCGACGTTGAAAAAGGATTGGTATCTCACCCTCCTGCAACGCGTGCGTGCACTCGATCCCAACCTGATCATAAAGGCCTTTACTGCGATCGAGATCCGGCATTTGGCTCAGCGAATCTTCAAACTTTCCATCCCCGACACGCTGGCGATTTTGCGTGACGCTGGCCTGGGCGCTTTGACCGGGGGCGGTGCGGAGATCTTCGATGCCGGCGTGCGCGATGAGCTCTGCCGGGGGAAGGAGAGCGCGGAGGAATGGCTCGATGTCCACCGAATCTGGCACCAGATGGGGGGCCGGAGCACCAGTACGATGCTCTATGGTCATATCGAGACGCTGGAGCAGCGCGTCGACCACCTGCGGCAACTGCGCGACCTTCAGGATGAAACGAGGGGATTTACCGGTTTCGTGCCGTTTGCTTTCGAGCCGCAAACAACCATTCTCGCCCACGTGAAACCGGCTTCCGCGGTCGAGCAGCTTCGGAATCTCGCCGTGAGCCGTATTTACCTCGATAATTTCGATCATCTGACGGCGTACTGGGTGTCAATGGGATTGCCGCTAGCCCAGATTTCTCTCAGCTACGGAGTGGACGATTTGCACGGCACCATCATGGAGGAAAAAATCTTTCATATGGCTGGCGCGAAAACTCCGCAGGAACAAACGGTTGCGACGCTGGAGAACGTCATTCGCGAGGCGGGGCGCGAACCCATCCAGCGGGACAGCTATTATCGGCATTTTCCACAGCAGCGTCCTACCGCTCCGACCGCGCTCGAGTCGGAGCTCGTTTGCGTGTAACGCGTGTCTGCCGCCAACCTGATCCGAATCGGGTGCGTTAAGTATCTCAACGCGCAGCCGTTGATTTACGGATGGCCCGATAAGGTCGTCTTCGATCATCCGAGCAAACTTTGCCAACAGCTGGCCGACGGCCAACTCGACGTTGCGCTCGTTTCAAGCTTCGAATTTCTTCGGAACCCGATCTACGTCCTGGTCGATGACATTTGTGTTGCCTCGCACGGGCCGGTTTACAGTGTCTTTCTCGCCTACGCGGGCGAGCTGGCGGAAATCGCCGAAATCGAAGTCGACCCGGCGTCACAGACGGCAGTCAACCTGTTGCGTTGCCTGCTGGCGGAGGCCGGATTAACTCCAAGACTCGTGGCCAGGACCCCGCTCATTCAGAGAGCGGTTACGCCGCGGCTAGCCAAGTTCTTTATCGGCGACCAAGCCATTCGCTTTCGTGAACGCACGGACGCGTTACACTTCTGGGACCTGGGCGAGGCGTGGAAGAAGCTCACCCATCTGCCGTTTGTGTATGCGCTCTGGCTTATTCGCCCCGAGGTCGCCAACCCAAAACCGATTGCTGACCATCTCCGCGCCTGTCGCGATAATAATTTGCGAGACCTTGATTTGGTCATTGCCGCGCAAAAGGAATTCAGTCCGCAGTTTTGCGCCTATTATTTCCGGGAATGTCTGACGTTTCATTTCGGAAAACCTGAACGGGAGGGGTTGTCGATGTTTCGGAAGCTATGTGAAAAGCATGGAATTCTGCTGCCCGATTCGAGTTTGGTGTTGTAGCAAGCCGGTGCGAGCGCTGACTAACAAGGGTTGCTTTCGCATAGGCATCTCGGGTTGAACTGCGAATAATCTGCTCTGTGGAAAAACGTTGGATTATCGCTCCGGCTGAGACACCGGATGGCGCCATTCGATGGACGGACATTTGCGATATGCCTTGCATCCTCGCCTTGCTGAAACGGAAAGGCTTTGTGACCGTGGAAGAAGTGACCGCTTTCCTTCAGCCGCGCCTTGGCTCGCTGTGCGATCCCTTCCTGCTTCCGAACATGGCTCTGGCGGTATCCCGTATTCTACACGCTATCGATGGTCGCGAACGCGTGGTGCTTTTCGGCGACTACGACGTCGATGGGGTGACCTCACTCGCGTTGCTTGCGGAAATGCTTCGAAGCTACGGTGCGGCGCCGGAATTATTTCTGCCACTGCGGATGAAGGAGGGATACGGCCTGAGCGCCGAGAGCGTCGATCGCTGTTTTGAGCAGCATCGTCCACAACTCCTCGTCGCCGTTGATTGCGGCACCTCATCGATCGACGAGATCGCCGAACTGAAGCGGCGAGGGGTGGATGTCATTGTCCTCGACCATCACGAGCCCAAGTCCGCTCTGCCCGATTGTGCGGCCGTGGTAAATCCCAAAACGGAAGCGGGTTGCGCGTTTCATTACCTCTGCAGTGTCGGAATTGTTTTCAAGCTCTGCCACGCCTTGCTCAAGACGCGGCCCTTCGGATTTCGACTTGAAGGCAAATCTCGATCTCGTCGCGCTTGGGACAGTCGCGGACATCGTCCCCTTGCAGAGTGAAAATCGCATCTTGGTCCAGCGAGGAATGATTGAGATGGCGAGATCGAGACGACCGGGCATTCGAAAATTGATCGAAGTCGCTGCGGTACGTTCGCCCATCGCCGCCGAGGATATTGCCTTTCGCCTTGGCCCGCGTCTCAATGCCGCGGGACGGCTGGCCACGGCAGAAAGCGCCTTGCGGCTCCTGATCACGAAGGACGAAACGGAAGCGCTGGAACTGGCGCGCTCGCTCGATGCGCAGAATCGCGAGAGGCAAAGCGTTGAGAAGAAGACTTTCGGTGAGGCGGAAGAAGAACTGGCGAAAAAACTCGATCCGTCCGCAGCGGCCATCGTTGTGGGAGCACGTGAATGGCATTCCGGCGTGCTTGGAATTGTGGCTTCGCGTTTGGCGCGGAAATATCATCGGCCGGCGATCGTCGTCGGCTTTGATTCCGACGGCCTTGGCAAGGGAAGCGGCCGAAGCATAGAAGGCTTCTCGCTGGTCGAGGCGCTGGGGCGGTCCGAGAAATGGCTGGAAAAATTCGGCGGTCACGAGATGGCGGCCGGACTTACCATTCGAGAGCAGAACTTTCCGGGATTTGCCGAGGCATTCCTCCAAACCGCAGGTGAACTTCTGTCCCCGGAAGCGTTGGAGCCGCGTCTCCACCTTGATCACGAACTCGGTTTTTCTGAGATGAACGGCGACTTGCTACGATGGCACCAGGCCCTGCAACCGTTCGGCAATGGCAATCTGCAACCGATGTTTTTCGCGCGCGGGGTTGAGCCGGTCATCGCCCCACAGGTGCTCAAGGAGAAACATCTCGTCCTTCGGTTGCGCCAGAAAAATCAGTTTCGCCGCGCAATTTTTTTTGATGGCGCTTCTTCCCCTCTGCCGTCCGCGCCCTGGGATATGGCTTTTCGAATCAGTGCGGACGAATACCAAGGCGAAACGCGATTGCAGATTCAAGTTGAGGCGCTGCGTGCATCGGCGCCGGTCGAATGACCTCCCTGTCACAGCCGCTGGCCGAGCTCGACTGGATTCCGCGTCCGAAACTCACAGCGTTGCGCCGTCTCGAGATCGAAACGGTCGAGGATCTCCTGACCCATTATCCGCGTCGTTACGAGGACCGCTCGAAGTTTGCCGCGTTTCCGCACGAAGAGAGCGAGATGCCCATTCTTCTTTGCGGCGAGGTCGTCAACACCCGCCTGGTCCGGTTCGGCGGGTGGAAGAAAATTTTCGAGGCGACATTGCAAGATGCGAATTCTAACGCGCTCAGCCAGCCGCTGGTTCTCCGCTGGTTCAATATGCATTACGTGCAAAAAATGATCGCGACCGGCCAGCGGCTGGTGGTCTTCGGAAAACCAAGGTTGCGGGGAAAGCGACTCTGCATGGAGCATCCGGAATTCGAAGTGATCGAGAACGACGACGACATCTCGGTGCACTTCCGTCGGATCACTCCGATCTATCCGGCGACCGAAGGACTCCCCCAGCGCGTTTTTCGCAGTTTGATTTATCGCGTGTTGGAGGACCTCGCGCTCGACTCCGTGCCCACGCTGTTGCCCAAAGGCGTGAATCTCGGAACGCGCGAGCACGCTTTGCACGAGATCCATTTTCCGACAACGGAATCGCAACGTAATGCAGCACGTGAACACTTGGTTTTCTCCGAATTCTTCGCTATGCAGATGATGATCGCGTCGCGACGATCGGCCGCCTCTTCGCGAAGCGGGCAGGCGCATTGTGGTCCGGGTAAGTTGCTGGAGAAATTCCTACGCGGGCTGGCCTTTGATCTAACGGACGCGCAGGTTCGGGTTGTCGACGAGCTCCGGCGGGATCTGGCGAGCAAGCATCCGATGAATCGGTTGCTGCAAGGCGATGTCGGTTCCGGCAAGACTGTCGTCGCGATCGCGGCCATACTGCTCGCAGTGGAGGCCGGCTTCCAGACCGCACTGATGGCGCCCACGCAAATTCTGGCCGAACAGCACTACGCCGTGCTGTGCCGCTGGCTCGAACCATTGGGCGTCAGGCTGGCCCTGCGGACGGGCACGCGACAGGAAGGAAGCGGCGTGCTGCCGCTGTTTGATCAATCGCGCACGGATGCGCCGCACATCATCATCGGGACGCATGCCTTGCTCTACGAGGGCGTTTCATTTGAAAATCTGGGCCTCGTCGTCATCGATGAGCAGCATAAATTTGGTGTCTCGCAGAGAGCCAGGCTGACGGCGCGCGAGCCGGCGCCCGACGTCCTCGTCATGACGGCTACGCCGATTCCACGCACGCTCACCATGACCGTTTACGGCGATCTCGACGTGTCGGTGATCGATGAGATGCCGGCGAACCGTGGCAAAATTGTCACGGCCGTGCGGGACCCGTCAAAACTCGGTGAGGTGCTCTCCTTCATGCGCGAACGCCTCGAGGCGGGGCGCCAGGCCTACATCGTTTATCCTCTCATCGACGAGAGCGAAAAACTCGAGGCCAAGGCAGCCGCGACAGAGTTCGAGACATGGTGCGAACGGTTGCGGCCCTTTTCCTGTGAGCTGTTGCATGGCCGGATTCCGGGCCCGGAAAAGCAAGCGGTGATGGAGCGGTTTCGGCGAGGAGAGACCAGCGCACTCATCAGCACTACCGTGATCGAAGTCGGGGTCGACGTGCCAAACGCCACGATTATGTTGATCGAAAACGCGGAACGTTTTGGCCTGGCCCAGCTGCATCAACTCCGAGGCCGGATTGGCCGGGGCGAACATAAATCGTACTGCATCCTGCTGAGTGCGGAAAAATCGCCCGAGACGGTGGCGAAACTGGCCGTCCTTGAGAAAACCAGCGACGGATTCCAAGTTGCGGAAGCGGATTGGGACATGCGCGGTCCGGGCGATCTCCTGGGACGGCCCAGAGCGGTTTGCCTGAATTGAAGCTGGGCAACCTGAAGACGGACTCGCGGATTATGAAGCAAGCACGAGCGGCGGCGGTCGCAATTCTGGAAAAGGATCCGGGACTTGAGGCGCCGGACAATCAACGTTTTGAAGATTGATTGTCGAAGAACGGGGACTTACCTTCTCAAACGTTAGCTAATGAAAAATATACTCAAATTTCTACTCTTCGTTTTACTCGTTAGTGCCGCCATCTCAGCGCTCTATGATTACCGTTTCAAACACGGTGGGCTAAACTTCCTGGCGCAAACCACTGCGGATAAATACACGCTTTCGAGCAACGCCAGCGTCGATCCGAAAGAAGTCATGGGGTTGGAGAACCTGAACAAGGAGCGCCGCGCGCTCGTAAACGCCATCCTGCCGGCGGTCGTGAGCGTGAAGACGTCGAAGAGAGTGGTGGAACCGGCGGACTTACCAGCTCGATCCGTCCGAGTTTTATAATCGCAACCCCCGTCAATTCCGGAATCCGAACGAAGAGGAAATGGTGCAGAATTCCCTGGGCTCCGGCGTAATCGTTTCCGCGGAAGGCCATATCGTCACGAACAATCACGTGATCGACCAGGTAGACCAGATTGAAGTCCAGTTAAGCGATGGCCGGACCAAAAAAGCGCGGCTCGTCGGCGCAGATGCCACGGTGGATCTCGCCGTTTTGAAGATCGATGAACCTGGCCTCAAGTCGCTCAAGTTCGGCGACTCGGACGCGATGCAGACCGGCGATTTCGTCCTCGCTATCGGCAATCCGTTTGGATTCGAGGAAACGGTGACTGACGGCATTATCAGCTCGAAGGGACGTCCGAACCGGCTCGATGGTTTCGGCGATTACTTACAGACCAACGCCGCGATCAACCCCGGAAACAGCGGGGGACCGCTGGTGAATCTCAGGGGCGAGATCATCGGCATCAACACGGCGATCATCTCCAAGAGCGGCAGCTCGGCGGGGATCGGGTTTGCCATTCCGTCGAATTCCGTTCGAATCGCCCTGGAAGGCCTGCTGAAAAATGGACGCATTATCCGGGGATACCTTGGCATTTTGTCACGCAATGTCGGGCCGGGCATTAGTGGGACCGCAGGAGTGATCGTCGACGATGTCGTTCCCGATTCGCCGGCCGATGAAGCGGGAATGAAGAAGGGCGACGTGATTCGGAAGGTCGATGGCCATGAAGTGAAAACCTTCAATGAGCTGAAGACTTTGGTGACGCAGGTCGAGTTGAACAAGAAGGTCGAAATCGAGGTGGACCGTGGCGGCAAGCCCCTAAAATTGACGGCGGCTATCAAGGAAGCGCCGGTTGATTATAAGACGACGCGCGTCAATCCCCGCGAGTCGCCAGCCCCTCAGCGCCGGCAGGCTCCGCCGGAGCCAGACGACCAATCGGATGATGCCGGCGTCCTGGCGTCCATCGAAGTGGGCGAACTCACGCCGGACATGGTCCGACGCCTCGATCTCCCGAAAGGGGTGCGGGGTGTGATGGTGACAAAGGTTAACGACGAGGAAAGCGAACTGCGCACCGGAGATGTGATCGAAGAGGTCAATCAGCAACCGGTCACGTCAGTGGCCGAATACAAAAAGGTCGCGGGTTCCCTTGACCCAAACGAGACCCAGGTGCTTTCGGTTTGCCGGCATCGCACCCGCTCGTTCGTCGTCTTGCGTCCCAAGTAGCCCGGACTGCGGAACCGGCAAAAACGGAAGCGCCGCACACCAAAAGCCCGGACAGGAATGCGAAAGAGCCAGCGCCGTCACTCGGGCCTTAGCACCTTATTTGAATTCGAACGGCCCCGAAGCAATTCGGGGCCGTTTGCTCGTACCCACGTGTTGTGGCTGCTATCTGTAGCCGCCCCCCTGGTGGGCCGCGTGAGAGTAAGCGTCGCTTGAAGAGCGCGGCACAAGGACCGCGGCGACAGCGTGTCTACAGGAGCTCGGCGATTTGGACGGCGTTCAGAGCCGCCCCCTTGAGCAGCTGATCGCCGGAGACCCAGAACGAAAGTCCATTCTCCAAGGCGCAGTCTAATCGGACACGACCGACCTCGCAGTTATCCTTGCCCGCCGTAAAAAGCGGCATCGGATAGCTGTTTTTTTGTGGCTCGTCGACCAACTCGAGCCCGGGCGCCTTTGCCAGTATTTCGTGCGCCTCAGCCACGGAAACGGGACGTTCGAATTCTGCACTGACGGCTACGGAATGAGCCCGGTAAACGGGAACGCGAACGCAGGTGACCGAAGCGCGGAATTCCGGCAGGTGCATGATCCGCCGGCCCTCGTTCTGCATCTTCATTTCTTCCTTGGTGTAACCGCCCGGCAGGAAGGAATCGACGTGCGGGAGGACATTGAAGGCAATCGGATGGGGATAGACTTCGGCCACCGGCGTTTGCTTTGTCGCGGCCGCTTCGACCTGGCTTCGTAATTCGTTGATTGCACGTGCGCCGCTCCCGGAAACGGCTTGATAACTCGCCGCAAAAACCCGTCGGACACCGAACGCTTGGTGCAACGGATAAAGCGCCATGAGCGCGACCGCCGTGGTGCAATTTGGATTTGCGATCAATCCGGAATGCTGGTGAACGTCTTCCCCGTTTATCTCGGGAATCACGAGCGGGACGTCCGGTTCCATGCGAAAAACGGATGAATTATCGATCACGATCGCGCCGGCCGCCCGGGCGATCGGCGCGTATCGCCGCGAGATATCACCTCCGGCGCTGAAGAAGGCGAGGTCGATGCCTTGAAATGATTCCGGCGAAAGCTCCTCGACGGCAATTTCGCTGTGCCGAAAGGAAACAACCTTTCCGGCCGACCGGGCGGAGGAGAGCGGCAGCAACCGCTCAACCGGAAATCGGCGGCGCTCCATGACGCCGAGGAGTTCAGCGCCGACCGCTCCGGTCGCGCCGACGACGGCAATGTGATAGCTTTTTGTCTTCGGCACGGCGCACCTTACTGCCAGCCTCAAATGAAGAAAAGCGCGCAGGCAAGAATTTACATTTCCGTGAGCAAACAGCGGCTCACCTTGAAATTGGCCGGGAAAAAGTTGGGCGAATATCCAATTTCGACTTCGGGGTTTGGTCTAGGGTCCGAAGAAGGGAGCATGAAAACGCCCACGGGCCGATTTCGCGTCGCGGAAAAAATTGGCGGCGGGATGCCGCTGGGAACCGTGTTCAAGAGTCGCCGGCCCGTAAAAGCGACGAAAAAGCTTCTGCGGGAGGAAGATCTGGTTATGACCCGAATCCTGTGGTTGGACGGCCTTGATCCCGGGAACGCCAATACGCACCAGCGCTACATCTACATTCACGGGACCAACCACGAAGAGAACATCGGCGAGCCGGCCAGCCATGGGTGTATCCGGATGAAAAGGGACGATGTGGCGGAGCTGTTCGAATTGGTCGAGGTAGATGCGCCGGTGGCAATTAGGGAGTAAATCCGGCCCGTTTTGGGCCTTCCTCTGCCCGCTCCCATAGCAAGTGGACGATTTGGGCGGCGTCAATAGATCCAAAAAAGTCGAGAAAAGCGTTGCGTGCGTGTTTGTAACTGCCTAAATGACGGCAGCAACCTGCACGGAAAGAAGGTGAAATATTAAGTGAAAATTTTCAAAGCAATCATGATAGTGGCCGTCGCGGCCAGTGCGTTAAGTTTGGGGGCTTGTGCTCAGAAAAAAGAAGCGCCGGTCACGACCACGTCTTCGACCTATTCCAAATAACCTTCCAGTTGTCCGCCTGCGGATAGCTTTAACCAAAAAGGCCAGGCCGGCTTATCGGCCTGGCTTTTTTTTGGCCGTGCGGCCGAGGGCAGCCGCAGAGGATCGGGCCGAGAACTGGTCTTGTGTTTCGCCAACTCATCTCTAATAAGATGCGGATGATGCAGCTGGCCGGCCAACCATTATCCCTGTCGGAAATCGCGGCGGTGGCGCACGGCGATATCCAGATCGAGATCGCGCCTTCCACCCACGCACGGATCCAGGCTTCACGAGAGGCCGTCGAAGCAATCGTGGCGCGAAACGGAGTCGTCTACGGCATCAGCACGGGCTTCGGGAAACTGGCCGACGTCCAGATTCCCACCGGAGAGCTTCGTCAGTTGCAATTGAACCTAGTGCGCAGCCATGCCTGTGGCATAGGCCGCCCGCTCTCGGTGCCGGAAGTGCGGGCGTTGATTTTGCTTCGAGCCAATGTGCTCACGCTGGGCTTTAGCGGGATCCGCCTGGAGGTGATCGAGCTCCTGTGCGAGCTGCTCAACCGGGGCGTCCATCCGGTGATACCGGAAAAGGGCTCGGTCGGCGCGAGCGGGGACCTGGCGCCGCTGGCGCACCTGGCGTTGACCCTCATCGGCGAAGGCGAAGCGTTCTATGAGGGCGCGCGTCTCTCGAGCCTCGAAGCGCTCGGGAAAGCAGGATTGCGTCCGGTTGCCCTGGAAGCGAAGGAAGGGCTAGCTCTCTTGAATGGAACGCAGGCGATGCATGCGGTGGGCGGCCTCGCGTTGTTGCGCGCGAAACGCCTCTCGCGCGTCGCCGATGTCGCCGGCGCGATGAGCTTGGAAGCGCTGAAGGGAACACCGACCGCGTTTGATCCGCGAATTCACCAGGCGCGTCCACATCCAGGTCAACTGGCGGTGGCGGAACATTTGTGCCTGCTACTGCGTGACAGTGAGATCCGGCAATCCCATCTCGACGGCGATCCGCGCGTCCAGGACGCGTATAGTCTGCGCTGCATGCCGCAAGTGCACGGGGCGATTCGCGGTGCGCTGGGCCATTGCGAAGGGGTCTTCGAGATCGAATCGGGATCGGCTACCGATAATCCGCTGGTCTTTTCCGAGACCGGCGATGTGCTCTCCGGAGGGAATTTTCACGGCGCCCCGCTGGCCCTGGCCCTCGATTACGCCGCGATTGCGGTGACCGACCTGATGAGCATCAGCGAACGTCGTACCGATCGGCTGGTAAACCCGGATTTGAGCGAAGGCCTGCCACCCTTTCTCGCCCCGCATGCCGGAATGCATTCCGGTTTCATGATCTTGCACGTGGCCTCGGTTGCGTTGCTAAACGAAGCCAAAGTCCTGTCGCACCCCGCGAGTGTGGACAACCTGCCGACCTCCGGCGGGAAGGAAGATCACGTCTCCATGGGAATGACGGGGGCGCTGAAGTTGCGTACGATTGTCGAGAACGCCGAGCATTTGCTCGCAATCGAGCTTCTCTGCGGCGCCGAAGGGCTCGAGTTTCGCCGGCCGTTGAAAGCCGGCCTCGGCGTCGAGCGGGCTTACGAACGGGTCCGCGCCATTTCACCCACGGTGAGTGAAGATCGTGCCCTTTCGCACGATATTGAGCGCGTGGCTGCGGCCATTCGTGATGGTCACTTTGATACCGAGACCGAAAAGATATGAGCTCGCCACGTCTGATCCGCGCACCCCGCGGCAGTGAGATAAGTTGCAAGGGCTGGCAGCAGGAGGCTGCGCTCCGGATGTTGATGAACAACCTCGATCCGGAGGTGGCCGAGAATCCGGACAAGCTGATAGTTTACGGCGGGACCGGCCGGGCGGCTCGGAGCTGGGAAGCGTTCGATGCGATCGTGCGATCGCTGCGCGCGCTGGAGAACGACGAAACGCTGCTCGTCCAGTCCGGCAAACCGATCGGTGTTTTCCGAACCCACGCTGAAGCCCCGCGTGTCTTGATCGCGAATTCCAATCTCGTCGGACATTGGTCGAACTACGCGGAATTCAACCGGCTGGAACGTCTGGGACTCACCATGTACGGGCAGATGACAGCCGGCTCGTGGATCTACATCGGCAGCCAGGGGATCGTGCAGGGGACTTTTGAGACGTTCGCCGAAGCCGGCCGGAGACACTTTGGCGGATCGCTCGAAGGAAAATTTGTCGTCACAGGCGGGCTCGGTGGGATGGGGGGAGCGCAACCGCTGGCCGCCACCATGAATGGCGCGCTCGTTCTTGGGATCGACGTCGATCGGACACGGATCGAGAAACGTTTGCAGAGCGGCTATTGCGATAAAATCGCGACGTCGCTCGACGACGCGCTGGCCTTGATCGAGGAAGCGCGAAAGAAGAAAGAAGCCGTTTCGGTCGGCCTGGTCGGAAACTGTGCCGACGTTCTGCCGGAGATGGTGAAGCGCGGCGTAGTCCCCGATATTCTTACCGATCAAACTTCGGCGCACGATGCGCTCAACGGCTATGTCCCGCATGGAATGACGCTCGCGGAAGCGCTCCAGTTACGCGCGCAAGATCCAGACAAGTACATCGAGCACTCGATGCGCTCGATGGGGGTACACGTCGAGGCAATGCTCGCGCTGCAAAAACGCGGCGCCATTACTTTCGACTATGGGAACAACATCCGGACCCAGGCGAAAAAGGCCGGGGTGGAAAAAGCGTTCGATATTCCCGGGTTCGTTCCGGAATATATCCGACCCCTGTTCTGCGAAGGAAAAGGCCCGTTTCGATGGGTCGCGTTGAGTGGCGATCCGGCCGATATCGCGCGGACCGATCAGCTCGCGCTCGAACTTTTTCCAGAGAACGAAACGCTCAAGCGCTGGATGAAGCTGGCGCAGGAGCGAATTCATTTCCAGGGCTTGCCGGCGCGAATCTGCTGGCTCGGCTACGGGGAACGCGCGGCGTTCGGGATGGCGATGAACGATCTGGTCGCGCGCGGTGAGATCACGGCGCCCATCGTCATCGGTCGCGATCACCTCGATACCGGCTCGGTCGCTTCGCCGTTTCGCGAAACGGAAGGAATGCTCGATGGGAGCGACGCCATCGCGGATTGGGCGTTGCTGAACGCGCTCGTCAACACCGCTGCGGGTGCTTCGTGGATCTCGATTCACAACGGCGGAGGCGTCGGCATTGGCTATTCGCAACACGCCGGAATGGTCGTGGTGGCAGACGGAACCGAGAGCGCGAGAGGACGGCTTGAACGGGTTTTGACAAGCGATCCCGGGATGGGCGTTCTCCGTCATGCTGACGCCGGATATTCGCGCGCAATAGATTTTGCGGAGGCGCACGACATCAAGATTCCCACCGAGCCTAAGGCGCGGGACTGAGCAAGGAGCGAAAAGACCATGCTAAAAGTTATCGAATGCGTGCCCAACTTCTCTGAGGGGCGCGATCTGGAAGTCATTCGACAGATCACGGCGGCGATAGAGACGGTGGAGGGGATTTCACTGCTGAACGTTGATCCTGGCGCCAGCACGAACCGCACGGTGGTTACGTTTGCCGGCGATCCCAGCGCCGCAGTGAAAGCTGCCTTCCGCGGCATTCAAAAGGCAGCGGAACTCATCGACATGCGCAAGCAAACGGGCGCCCACCCCCGAATGGGCGCCACCGATGTCTGCCCATTCATTCCGGTGAGCAACGTCAGTTGGGAGGAAGCCATCGCTTGCGCCCAAGAATTGGGAAAGCGCGTCGGAGAGGAGCTCGGGATTCCCGTTTATCTCTACGAGAAAGCGGCGAAGGATCCGTCCCGTTCCAATCTCTCCATCATCCGCGCCGGCGAATACGAAGGTTTCTTCGAGAAGATCAAGGAAGCCGCTTGGAAGCCGGACTTTGGGCCCGCGGTGTTCAATGAGAAGTCTGGCGCGACCGTGATCGGCGCGCGTGAATTTTTGGTCGCCTACAATGTGAATCTCAACACCAGGGCGACGCGCCGGGCTACGTCGGTCGCGTTTGACGTTAGAGAGAATGGACGGGTCAAAACAGACGACGGTACGCCACGAGGGAAGCCGATACTCGATGCCGGCGGCGAACCGGTTCGCGTTCCCGGAATGTTGAAGCATGTGAAGGCCATCGGCTGGTACGTCGAAGAATATGGCTTGGCGCAGGTTTCCATGAACCTGACCAACATTGAAGAAACGCCTCTGCATGCCGCATTCGACGCCTGCGATGAAGCCGCCAGCAAACGCGGTCTGCGGGTCACCGGTTCGGAAGTGGTCGGGATGCTCCCAAAGAAATGCCTGGTGCAGGCGGGAAAATATTTTCTGCGGAAACAGCAGTGGTCGGAGGGCGCGTCAGAGGAAGAACTCATTGCCATCGCTATCCGTTCGATGGGATTGAATGAGTTGAAACCGTTCGATCCAAGGGAAAGGATCATAGAATTCAAAATGGAATCCGCCGGAAAAAAGTCGCTGTTGAAAATGAACCTGCGGGAATTCTGCAACGAGACCCTGAGCGATTCGCCCGCGCCGGGTGGCGGTTCCGTGGCCGCCCTGATGGGTGCGCTGGGCGTTTCACTCGGCGGGATGGTTGCAAATCTCTCTGCTGGCAAGCGCGGTTGGGAGGACAAGCTCAGCTATTTCAGCGATTGGGCGGTGAAGGCCCAGCAACTGAAGGATGAAATGCTCTTCCTGGTGGACGAAGACACGGCGGCCTTCAACAAAGTGATGGACGCATTCGCGCTCCCCAGAGAGTCGGCGGAGGAAAAGGCAGCCCGTTCCGCAGCCATCCAGCAGGCCAACCAATATGCGGCGGAAATTCCGTTGCGGGTCATGGAGACCGCCTTCAAATCCTATCAGCTTCTGGCCGAAATGGCTGACAAAGGTAACCCCGCCTCAATTTCAGATGTCGGGGTTGGTCTGCTCGCCGTGCGAGCCGGCATTGCCGGGGCAGCGCATGAATGTCCGAATCAATTTGGCGGGCTTGAAGGATGAAAAATCCAGGTCCGCTCTTCAGGAAAAGGTGCAGCGAATCAGCGCCGAGTCCGAAACCGAGTTTGGGAAGATCATTCAGATCGTTGAAAGCAAGATCGGTTAAGGGAACGCTCGCCGTTCTCCACGCTTCGCAGCTTGTCACACTCGCCGGTCCGAAACGGCCGCGGGTTGGAGCCGAGCTTTGTGAGCTATCCACCGTCGCGGACGGCGGAATGTTGGTGCGTGATGGATTGATTGTCGCCACGGGGCCGTCGGAAGAAATCGAGAAGCAAATGCCCGGCGACGCGGAAGTCGTCGATGCGACTGGGCGCGTGGTCCTGCCCGGATTTGTCGATGCGCACGCGCATCCTGTCTTTGGTGGAAATCGGTTGGATGAATTTGAGATGCGGGCCAGGGGCGCGTCTTACGAGGAAATTGCGGCGGGCGGTGGCGGGATTCGCTCAACGGTCCGCAAGACCCGGGCAGCCACCGAGGACGAATTGCTGGCGCAGGCAATGAGGCATGCCGAGTGGTTTATCCGCTGTGGCACGACCACCGTGGAAGCCAAGTCGGGCTATGGGCTCTCGGTTGACGACGAGGTCAAGATTCTGCGGGTGGTGCGGCGATTGAATCAGGAGACGCCGATTGAGTTTGTCCCGACTTTTCTGGGTGCTCACGCCATCCCGGAGGAGTTCCAATCGGCGCCCGAACCGCTATGTCGGTCTGGTGATCGACGAGATGCTTCCGAGAATCGTAGAGGAGGGATTGGCGGAATTTTGCGACATTTTTTGCGAACAAGGCTACTTCAGCCTCGAGACTTCCCGGAAGGTTTTAAGCGCGGCGCGGGAACGCGGCCTGGCGATCAGGATGCACGCCGACCAGCTGACAAACGGGGGAGGGGCGGAATTGGCGGCGGAACTGGGTGCGATCACAGCGGATCACCTCGAGCAAACGGAAGCGCCGGGCATCGCTGCGATGAAACGAGCCGGCGTGCAGCCGGTTTTGCTGCCGGGATCCGTCTATGCGTTAGGCAAGACTCGTTATCCACGCGCTCGCGAAATGATCGAAACCGGATTGGCCGTAGTGATCGCGACGGATTTCAATCCCGGCTCTTCGCCGACGCCCTCCATGCAGATGGTGTTGTCGCTCGCTGCGACGCAGATGAAGATGACGCCGGCCGAGGCGATTACCGCGGCAACGATTAACGCGGCCTACAGCCTGAAACGGGGTGAGAAGATAGGCTCGCTGGAATCCGGCAAGCTCGCCAACTTTGTTCTCTACAATTGCGAAGATTATCGCGAGCTGGCGTATTAGTTCGGCAATTCGCAGGTGCATTCGGTCTACGTGCTGGGTGAGCGGGTGTTTCCCCAGTAGCCGCCTCGCTAATGCGAGGCGCCGGATGCGACGCTCGGAACGTCCTTGGGGTCGGGTATCCGCGCCCACAGGGCGGCGGCTTCAGGGGCGGTGACTGGATTTCTCGGGTAGCGACGGCGTGCTGCGCCGTCCCTACCTTGCGCATCGTGCGGCTCACCCTTAACGTCGCTGCGCTAATGAAAGTCGATGTTGAAAATCAGCCGCAGGGTCTGGCGACGCTGCGGATCGAATTGCCGCCGGAGGAGGTCCGAAAGGAGTGGGACTCCATCGCGAGCAACTACTCCCGCTATGCCCGGATTCCCGGTTATCGCGCCGGCAAAGCGCCCCGGCAGGTCATCGAAAAGAAGTTTCGCAAAGAAATCCAGGACGAGCTGACGAAGAAGCTGGTTTCAAAAAGTTACCATGAAGCGATCGCAGAAAAGCAATTGCGGGTCGTTTCGCTGACCGATCTGGGCGACGTGGAGTTTGGCGATGATCGATCGATGCGTTTCCGCGCCACGGTCGTGACGGCGCCGGAGTTCGAGCTTCCCGAATACAAAAATATTCCCGTGCAACTGCCCGCCACGGAGGTAACCGAAGCGGAGATTGATGCCGCGCTTGAGCGTTTGCGCGATCAGGCCGCGTGATTTCACCGATGTGACGGATCGCGCCTCTGGCGATGGGGGATTTTGCCGTGATCGATTTCACGGGGGCGATCGACGGCGATTCCAATCAGCGAGATTGTGCCGGAGGCAAGCAAGAATCTGCACGGGGGGAAAAAGTTCTGGCTGCATCTGGCCCCGGAGAATTTTCTGCCGCAGTTCTGCGAACAGATTGTTGGAATGAACCCGGAGGACACCCGGAGTGTTCAGGTGGTATTCCCCGCCGATTTTCCGGTGACGGACCTGGCGGACAAGAAGGCGGATTACGCGGTCACTTTAAGCGAAATCAAAGAGAAGGTCCTGCCGCCATTGGACGATGCGTTTGCGGCCAAGCTGTTGCCAGACAAGACGCTGGCGGACCTGCGCCATACGATTGAGCACAACATCGAGCACGAGAAGGAGCACGAGGTCGAGCGGGCCAAGGAAGGACAGGTCGTGAAGTTCCTGCACGAGCGCATCACCTTTGATCTGCCGGCCAGCTCTCCTGAAGAACGAAACGCGGCGCGCGTTGAACGAACTGGTGCATCGCAATCGGGAACGGGGTGTGACCGATGATTTGCTGAAGGGCAAGGAGAAGGAGTTGATCGAAGGGGCCGGGTCGCTCGCGGCGCATCGATTAAAGACCAATTTCATTCTTCATCGCATCGCCGAGCACGAGAAGATCGAGGTGACGCGGGAAGAGGTCGATAACGCGCATTCGCGAACAAGCCGCGCACTACAATCTGTCCGTGGAAAAAATGCGCAAGGAATTGGAGGAAAAAGACCGCATAAATGGCCTCGCGGAAGAGATTTTGCTGGGTAAAACCCTTGATTTTCTGAAGCAAAATGTTATCGTCGAACCGACTCCGGAACCGGCGCCGAGAGCGCGGCGCCGGCAATAAAATCATGATCGAAGCGCAGCAAAAATTTCTCTCAATCAGTCCTCATCCCGATGGTGGTCGAACAGACCGGCCGGGGCGAGCGGAGCTATGACATTTACTCCCGTTTGCTGAAAGACCGGATCATTTTCCTCGGTACGCCGATTGACGATCACATCGCGAACCTGGTCATCGCCCAGTTGCTTTTCCTGCAAATGGAAGACGGCAAGAAAGATATCAGCATCTACGTCAATTCGCCCGGCGGCTCGGTTACGGCTGGACTGGCCATTTATGACACGATGCAGTTCCTCACTTGCGATGTGACCACTTATTGCCTCGGGATGGCGGCGAGCATGGGCGCGGTCCTGCTTTGCGCGGGGACGAAAGGCAAGCGCTTCGCGCTTCCGAACTCCGACATCATGATCCATCAGGTCTCCGGCGGCGCCCAGGGGCAGGCGAGCGACGTCGAGCGGCAGGTGGAATACATGTTCAAGCTCAAGAAGCGCCTGATCAAGATCATCTCCCAGCACACGGGCAAACCGGAGGACCAGGTTCGTTTGGATTCCGATCGCGATTATTACATGACCGCGGCCGAGGCGAAGGCATATGGGCTGGTGGACGAAGTCATCAAATCGCGCAAGGAAGCGAAACTGCTGGAGGGCGCCGCTGCCGGAGGGTTCAACGGCGATCGCGGAGGCGGCGTTGCCCCGTAAAGTCGAGGAATAAGACCTGCTAATTTAGCCGCCAGCATGGCCCGCGCTTCCAACCTCACAATGTGCTCCTTCTGTGGCAAAAGCCACGCGGAGGTGCGCAAACTCATCGCCGGTCCCGGCGTCTACATTTGCGACAGTTGCATCAACGTCTGCAAGAGCATCCTCGACAAGGAACTGAACGAGGACGCGCGCCGGCAATCCTCGACGATTCGCGTCCCGAAACCGGCTGATATCCGGCACTCGCTTGATCAATATGTCATCGGCCAGGATATCGCGAAGAAGACGCTTTCTGTCGCCGTTCACAATCATTTCAAACGCGTCCTGCAAACCGCTGCGCCCGCCGACACGTCCGCGGCTTTTCAGCCCGACCCGTTCGCTGACGTCGAGATCGAGAAGAGCAACATTCTGCTGATCGGGCCGACGGGATCCGGAAAAACACTGCTGGCAAAAACGCTCGCCAAAATTCTCGACGTGCCCTTTTGCATCGCCGATGCGACGACCCTGACCGAAGCGGGCTACGTGGGGGAAGACGTGGAGAACATCATTCTTCGTCTGCTCCAGAATGCTGACTACGATGTGAAGCGCGCCGAGATCGGAATCGTTTATATCGACGAAATCGACAAGATCGGCCGCAAAACCGACAACGTCAGCATTACGCGCGATGTTTCCGGTGAAGGGGTGCAACAGGCGCTGCTGAAGATTCTCGAAGGCAGCACGTGCAACGTTCCGCCGCAGGGTGGCCGGAAACATCCGCATCAGGAATATATCCAGGTCAATACCGAGAAGATTCTGTTTATCTGCGGGGGCGCTTTCGTCGGGCTCGATAAGATTGTGCAGAAGCGGATCGGCCAGCGGACGATGGGCTTCAACAGCCCGACCCTGGAAGTCGAAGCTGTGCTGGCGCGGGAAGCCGTGCGGCAGGTGGAGCCCGAAGATTTGCTTAGCTTCGGGATGATCCCGGAATTCATCGGGCGCTTGCCGGTCCTCAGTGCTCTCGATGCGCTCACCGAGGAAGAGATGGTCGAGATTTTGACGGAGACCAAGAATGCGATGATCAAGCAGTACACCAAGCTCTTCTCGATGGAAGGGGTCGGCTCTGAGCGTGATAAGGATGCGTTGAAAGCGCTCGCGGCCCAGGCGGTGACGAAGGGCACAGGCGCGCGCGCCCTTCGTTCGATGCTCGAGCGGATCATGCTCGAAATCATGTACGAAGTTCCGAGCCGCGAGGATATCGCGGAGGTGACGATCAATCGCGCGGTGGTCGAAGGGAAGAAACCGCCGATCATTCGCAAGAAGCAGGAAAAAGACGCGGCGTAGCGCGCGCTGCGCGTCCGCAGGTTAAAAAGTAAGGCGTTACAAGCGTTGAAAAGGGTTACCGCTTTCTGGTAACGTCGTAACTTTTTAACGAATCATTTTCGCGCATGCGCGTCATCGTCATCAACACCGGCACGGAGCTTCTTGCTCGGTGACGTCCTGAATTCGCATCTCTCCTTCATCGCCCGGGAGATCCTTCCGCTCGGATTGCGCGTCGATCGACAGCTCGCCGTGCCGGACGGCGCCGGCAATTCGCGAAGCCTTGGCCGAGTCATCTGACGCGAGCCGACATCATCTTCGTGACCGGTGGCCTCGGGCCGACGACGGACGATATCACGCGAGAGATCACGGCGGAATTCCTGGGACTGGAATTGCAGCACGATGCCGGCTGTCATGGCCGCGATCACTGCCCGAGCTGCGCGTCGGGGATTCAGACTGACGGATCGAACGTCGCGGCAAGCCGACGTGCCCAGGGCGCGACGGTCTTGCCGAACGAAAACGGATCGGCCCCCGGCCTGTACCTTGCCGCGAAGACAGCCCCCGGGAAGAAATCGCCGCATCTATTTCTTCTGCCGGGTCCGCCCCGCGAATTGCAGCCGATGTTTCAAGAGTTCGGTCGCTGCCGATCCTCCGTAAAATTGTTCCGCAAGAATCTGCCGTCGATCGCCGGACCTATCGCATCGCCGGGATGGGCGAATCCCTCGTGGAAGAGGCGATCGGGGAGCGTCTGCTCGCAATCCTGGACATTGAGCTCGGTTATTGCGCGCGCCCTGGAGAAGTCGATCTGCGGATCATCGGTGAACCGGTCGGCGCTTGATCAAGCCGAAGCGATCATTACGAGCGGAGCTGGGTGCGTCGATTTTCTCCAGCGACGGCGAGAAGCCTGGAAGAAGTCGTCGTGCAAACTCTTGACGGAACGGCGGCAAACGCTGGCGGTGGCGGAGTCGTGCACCGGCGGTTTTCTCGCTCATCGAATCACGAACGTGCCGGGCGCCTCCGCTGTTTTCCTGGCGGGATATGTCACTTATGCCAATGAGGCCAAGGAGCAGATGCTGGGCGTCGATCCGCGCCTCATCGCGGCCGCACGGAGCGGTGAGCGAAGAGCGTGGCGAAGGCGATGGCGGAAGGCGCGCGGCGGCGGGCGAACGCGACTTTCGCCCTGGCCACGACCGGAATCGCGGGACCCGGCGGCGGCACGGAAGAGAAGCCGGTTGGGACCGTCTTCATCGCGTTGGCTACCGCCGATGGCGCTGCGACGCAGGTCAAACGGTTTCAATTTCCTGACGACCGGCCGACATTCAAGGAGCTGACGACGCAAGCTGCTCTGGAAATGCTGCGCCGATCGCTGCTCGCGTGAGAGAGCGCGTGTCCCGCGCCGTTTCGCGCAGCGCATCCTCTACGGCTCGACGACAGCCGGCGTTCCGACCTTCACTTTCGAATAGAAGAGCGCGGCGGCCGGCTCCGGCATGCGGATGCAGCCATGTGACGCTGGATAACCCGGCAGAATTCCGACGTGCATTCCAACTCCTCCGTCTGTGAGGCGCATGAACCATTTCATCGGCGCCCCGACGAAATGCGTGCCGCTCGGAGCCGAATCGATATGCGCACTGATGCCGCCGCGGACCGTGCGGCCTTTGGAGTCCTTGTAGTCGCCGTAGATATTGGAGCGATGGTCCTTGTCTTTTTGCAGGATCGTAAAGCTTCCGGTCGGCGTGGTGTGCCCGCGTTTGCCGGACGAAATCGGGCTGTCGATCGCGATTTGGTCGCCCGTCATCAGGTAGGCGCGCTGCTTTGTGATGTGAAACGAGAACGCGCGCGTTATCCGGCGTGACGCTCTGAAGCACGGCGTTATTCGTAGTCATCGGCGGCTGGGCCTTTATCAGATCCGAAGCTTTTCGCATCGGCTGATTGAGCGGGCGCGGTGGCCGGCGCGGGCTTCGGACGCGGTCTAGCCGGGCTTTTGCACGGCGCCCGGGGTGCCGGGGCCGTGGCGGAGCGTCCGGCGCGGCAGCGTATCTGGCCGGAGGCGCAGTATCGAAAGCGCAAACAGAGAAGGGCGGCGGCGAGCGTGAATCGAAGAATGGAGAGATCACAAGTTAGTTTTGGACGTAGGTGTTGATTCGAGCTGAGCCAACCCGGGAGCCAGCGCGATTCGTTTCGTTCGGGCGGCGAGTTACGAACACGATTGGTCAGAACTTTTTTCGCGGATTCGGCAAAGTTTTTCACAGCTTCCCGATCGGTGCTTTCCTGGGACATTCCTTCGAGGACTTGCAACAGACCCCAACCTTGTCCCGCATATCGCTCCGTCGCAAGAACACCTTCTCCTTTGAAGTTCACGTAATCAACCAGCGCGTAACATCCCCTCGGCGAGCTCGGCCACGCGCTCGAATTGCTGCTGCACGCGTGCGCGCTCGGAAGGGGCGGCTTCGGCGAGCATTTTCGGAAGCGCCTGTTGCAGGCGCTCGACCAGAAACTCCGCCTGAAGATCGACGGTGTTTGCGAGGAATTGGCGCAATTCCTTCATTTCGAACTGTCTGGCTGCGCCTGATAGAATTCCGCGCCGCGAATTCCAGGGGCAACTCGCTGGGCCTTTGCAGCCAGGACTTCCGGGAGCTGGCAGCCCGCGCCCGCTGACGAAACTCGACGAATTTTGGAAAACTCTCCTCGAACGGGCCGCGCACGCCCTTCGGATACCAGATGAAGTGACCGATGCCGAGGGAGGCAAAATTTTCGCCTGCATTCCACGAGGTAAGGCCGGCCAGGGTCCCGTTGCATTCGTTTTGCCAGATCTTGTTTCCGATGCGCCGGGTCTCGGCGGGCGAGAGGCGATGGACCGCGGCGCTGCGCCAGGGTCGAGGCGAAGAGAAAAAGCGCCGCGGCGACGATGGATCGTTCCGCGATCCCGGCCAGCCCGCCCGCTTGACGATCGAACTTTATTCATTAGCGTGGCAGTTCCCGCGGCGGCCAGACCACAAATTCTAACAGCGCCCGGCTTCCATCCTTCTTATGAATCGTCTTATCATTTGCCTCGCCGCCGTCCTCGTTGCTTCCATTGGTTTAGCGCAGGACAAAAGCGCCACTAAAAGATCAAAAAGACAAGGCGAGTTACAGCATTGGCCTCGAAATCGGCAATCACTTTAAAGAAGCAAATGTGGAGTCAATCCCGACATGCTCTGATCAAGGGCCTGAAGGATGGCCTCAGCGGGGCAAAAGCCATCTTTGAAGAGGAGCAGGTCAAGGAAACGATGGCGGCGTTCCAGAAAGAAATGATGGACAAACAAGCGGCCGCCAGCAAGGAGGCCGGGGAGAAAAACGCGACCGAGCCGGTGAAAAATTCCTCGAGGAAAACAAAAAGAAGGACGGGGTGAAGACGACCGCGAGCGGGTTGCAATACAAAGTCCTGAAAGAAGGCGACCGGGGAGTCGCCCAAGGAGACGGACATGGTCATAACCAATTACAAGGGCACCCTGCTGGATGGAACGGAATTCGATAGTTCGTACAAGCGAAATGAACCCGCGACCTTCCCCGTCAATCGCGTCATCAAAGGCTGGACGGAAGCGTTGCAGTTGATGAAGCCCGGTTCGAAATATCAGCTCTTTATTCCGTCAAAACTCGCCTACGGCGAGCGCGCGGTCGGCAAGGACATTGGTCCGAACTCGACCCTGATTTTTGAAGTGGAACTGGTTGGCATCAAGCCGCCGGATGCAACGCCGACACCGCCGCCTCCTGGGGCGGCCAACAAGCCCTCCAGCCCCGCTGCCGCCGCGGCCGCTCCGGCGCCGGTCAAGCCAGCGGCCTCGTCCGAAGAAATAGGGATCCGCGCGAAGACTTAGCGTCGCTCCGTCGCCGGCTCCCACGCCAGGCGAGGGGCGTCGCCCCACAAGTCTTCCAGGCTGTAGAACTCGCGTTTTTCGCTGGTGAAAGACGTGCACGATGACTTGCATGTAATCGAGCACGATCCACTGGCTCGCCGGAAATCCATCGACCGAGACCGGGCGCAGGCCATGATCGGCCTTGAGCCGGCCTTCGATTTCGCCCGCGATCGCTTTCAGGTGCGGCTCGGACGTGCCCGAGCAGATCACAAAAAAATCGGTGAAGGTCGAAATGCCCCGGAGATCGAGGACCACGATCTCCTCCGCTTTTTTGTTCGCCGCGAGGTCAGCGCAGGTCTTGGCTAAGTTTTCCGCGGTTATTTTTGAAGCTCCCTGTAAAGCTGGCGGTCATGGATGATCTTTCGACCGCCGGCGGTACGAGATAACGAATGGAACGCCCCGTGGCAACCCTGTTTCTGATATTCGTGGCGGAAATATCCAGATGCCGTCCGAATCGTCGGATAAGGGTGTTCGGTTCTGACATCGCTTCGATCCAGCACGACGAACTGCACCATTTTCGAGAGTTCGTCGAAACGATGCCAGGTCGCCAGGCGAGCGACGTTGTCTTCGCCGATCAAATAGAAGAATTCGGCGGTGGGCTCGCGAAAGCGGAGCACTTCCACGGTCTCGATCGAATAGGAAGGAGGAGGGCGCTGCAGTTCCATTTCATCCACGCGAAATCCGGGCTCATTTTCAATCGCGGCGCGCAGCATTTCCAGGCGGACGTCCGCGGCTCCGAGCGTCCGACTCGATTTTATGCGGCGAAGCGGCTGCCGGCACAAAAATCAACCGGTCGAGCCGGAGAGATTCGATTGCCTCGCGCGCCAGGATCAAGTGTCCGTGATGGATCGGATCGAATGTTCCGCCGAAGATGCCAACCCTTTTCAAAATGTTATCGCCGGCGCGAGAAATGATTTTTGTTTCGCGTCCTCAACATGAAACCTAGTCTGACGGTATGAAGCAGCGATTCCCTGGGTCAACTGATCCTTACCGGAGTTCCGGGACTCGAATTGGATTCCGGAAACCGCGGCATTATTTCGCCGGGTCCAGCCGGGTGGGTTCATTCTTTTTGGCCGCAACATTCAAAGCGCGAGGCAGCTCCGGAAGTTGATCGATGATCTGCGCGATCTCAGCGAGATCGAGCCGATCATCACCATCGATCAGGAAGGAGGCCGCGTCTCGCGGCTGCGGCTGATCGGGAACGAGCCGCCGAATGCGCAGCAATTGCGCGACCGGAACGACGTGGCGCTCGTCCGGCGGCACGGGGAAATCACCGGCCGGCTCCTGCGCCTCTTCGGGTTCAATCTCGATCTCTGTCCGGTGCTCGACATTTCCTTCGACGATGAGGCCGATAATTCGCTGCGGGGCCGCTGCTACGGAAAGACGGTCGAACAGGTCGTCAGGCTGGCCGGCGCGTTCAACGACGCCATGCGCGAGCAGGGGATTTTGAGCTGCGGCAAACATTTCCCCGGTTACTCGGCCGCCACGGTGGATGCGCATCATGATCTGCCGAAGATCGAACGGACGCGCGAGCGAGTTGGATGAGCAGGAACTGGCGGTCTTTCGTCATTTCACTGCCCGCGGTCGACAGCATGATGATCTGCCACGGCTGGTATCCATGCTTCGACTCTGTGCGAAAGGCCGGCGTCGCTTGTCGCGAGAAATCGTGACGAATCTGCTGCGGGACGAATTCAAGTTCGACGGCCTGATCATGACGGACGACCTCGATATGGGCGCGATTCTGAATGAATACGGCCTCGAGGAAACAATTCGGCTCGCGATCGAAGCCGGGAACGATTTGGCGATGATTTGCCACCGCGTCGCTTCGATCGACGAAGTGCATCGCACGCTGGGCAAACTGCCGCCGGCGCAGATCGAGCGTGCCCTTGAAAGTGTCGCTTGCGCACGAAAACAAAGTTGCAGGCGCCGCATGAATTCTCGGAATCCGCCTTTAAGAAGATCGACGAGAGCATCTGGGATTTGCGGGTCGCGGTCCTGGGCGAAGAAGAGGCCGCCAGGCGAAGCCCCGAGGATGGCAAACGCTCGCCCGTTGAAACGTACTGATCCCTCGGGGGCGTTTATAGACCCGGACAAGCCCCGGCTCCCGTCTCACCTCCAGGCCCTGGATGGGTTGCGTGGCGTTGCCTGCCTGGCGGTGGTTGCGCACCACTGTTACTACAGCGCGGGCCGGTACACCTGGCCGTTTGGGCTGCCCAAACTGTTTTCGTACGGCTACCTGGGCGTTGAGATCTTTTTCGTGCTGTCGGGGTTTTGCCTCTCCTATCCGCTGCTGAAGCATCCAGATCGGCCGGATGACTGGGCGCGATACGCGCGCCATCGAGTGCGTCGCATTTTCCCGCCCTACTGGGCCGCCTACCTTCTGTTTTTCGCATTGGGTCTGCTGATTCACTGGCAGCAGATCGAGCCGCTCGTGCAAGCGCGACTCCTGCCGGTGCCGAGTTTCCGGCAATTTCTCTACACGTTTCCCCTGATCGCGGTCTGGTTTAATCCGGCGTTCTGGACGCTCCTGGTCGAGGTGCGCTGGTATGCGGCTCTTCCTTTCTGTGTCAAGATCGCGCGAAAAATCGGAGTTGGCCCTTTGCTGCTGCTCTCCGTCATCGGGAGTGCCGCTTTTGCGATGCTTGAGGGTCAACTCTCTGGTCGCCTCCAACTCGTTTTTGCCAAGCTTCCTTTATTTCTGCCGCTTTTTGTCATGGGCATTGCTCTGGCCGCGTTCTATGTGCGCCGACCGGTCAAAATCCCGTTCATGGCTTGTGCCGGCCAACCGGGTCGCTCTGGTCGCGGTGATCGCTCTCATGTTTTGGCAAACACCGGCCCACCCGGCGAGCAGACTTTGATTTTCATCGAATTATTCCGGGTGGATTGCTCGCATCCGGCCTGATGTTTGCGACGCTCTACGACCCCTTCCTGCGACGTTTGATGTGTGCGTGGCCCTTGCCTGGGATCGGCTTGTTTTCCTATTCACTTTATCTGTTGCACCTGCCGCTGATCGAAATTTGTTATCAGTTAACCGGTTCAGCTAGGTGGAGCGAATGGAAGCAATTCCTTTTTTATTACGGCTGCATTTTGCCAGCGTGTTTGGGCTTCGCCTATGCGTTCTACCTCATCTTCGAGCGGCCGTTCTTGCGAATGAACCGTAACAAAATGCTGGCACCATCGTAGAGCCGGACGATTGACGGCACTTCGGTCCGCCCATAACATTCGCGCGTGCAAGCAGAACTGGAGCAGTTGCTCGTCCTTCAAGATCGGCAACAAAAGATCAGACAAATCCAGACGGAGATAAGACACCTCCCGTTGCAGCGCCAGAGTCTCGATGCGCAACTCGCGGCCAGCGCCGCAGCCCTGGGGGCGCTCAAGCACAAGGCGCAGCATCTCGAGATGGATCGCAAGACCCTCGAGCTCGATGCCGGCACCCGGCGGGAAAGCATCAATCGCCTGAAGACGCAGCAATATGAGACGCGCAAGAACGACGAGTTTCGCGCCATGGCGAATGAGATCGAGCGTTACGAAAAAGAGATCCAGGCCATCGAAGACCAGGAACTCGAACTGATGGATCAGGCTGAAAAGGTGAAAGTGGAAGTGGCCGCGGAGGACAAGAAGGCGGCGGGGTGCGGGAATCGATCGCCCGCCAAATGGCCGATCTCGAAGAAAAAGGAAAAGCGCTCGAGTCGCGCCTGAAGCGAACTGACGGCCGAGCGAACCGAGCTGGCCGGCAAGATTGATGAAGATTTACTGGGGCGATTTGAGCGCCTGTTTGCCAGCAAAGGCGACGCTGTCGTCGTCGCGCTCGAACACGAGGTCTGCACCGGTTGTCACATGAAGCTGACGACTCAGACCGCTCACCGGGTGAGGAACGGCAAGGAGATCGTCAGCTGCGAGCAGTGCGGCCGGATTCTTTACGCGGCGTAGCTGTAGCCGCTTCGCTGTGCGAAGCGTGAGAGCGCGCGCTGCCGGACGCCGCCCATAAGGCGGCGGCTACAGAAGAAACTGCCCGACGCGGCCGGGACAGCTCAGACGTTGAAGCGGAACTCGACCACGTCGCCGTCGCGCACGACGTAATCTTTTCCTTCGATCCGCAGTTTGCCGGATTCGCGCGCCTTGGCAAAGGAGCCGAGCGAGACGAGATCGTCGAAATGGACCGTTTCCGCGGCGATGAAGCCGCGCTCGAAATCGGAATGGATCACGCCGGCGGCCGCCGGCGCTTTGTCGCCGGCGCGGATCGTCCAGGCGCGCGTCTCTTTTTCACCGGTGGTCAGATAAGTGCGCAGGCCGAGCAGGTGATAAACAGCGCGAATGAGCGCGCTCACGCCGCTGCCCGCGACGCCGAGGTCGCGCAGATATTCCTGCGCCTCCGTTTCGCTCAAATCCACCAGCTCGCTTTCGATCTGCGCGCTGATCACGACGGCTTCAGTCGCGAAATGGTTCCGGGCGTATTCCTGCACGGCTCGCACGTGTTGCAGCGCGGCGTTTGTCTCGGTCTCTTGCGAAATGGCGGCCAGATCGGATTCGGCCACGTTGCAGGCGAAGAGCGTGGGCTTGGAGCTCAGGAGGAAAAAATCGCGCGCGACGGCTTTTTCCTCGTCGCGTCAATTCAAGGGTGATGGCCGGTTTCCCGGCATCGAGGTGAGGAAGAAGTTTGTCGATCACGGCGACCTCCGCTTTGGCGGTTTTCGATCCGGCGCGGACTTCCTTTTGCAGGCGGTCGTGCCGCTTTTGCAGCGAAGCGAGATCAGCCAGGACCAGCTCGGTGTTGATCACTTCGATGTCGCGAATCGGATCGATCGTGCCGCTGACGTGATGGATATCGGCGTTTTCGAAACAACGGACCACCTGGACGATGGCGTTGACTTCGCGGATGTGGCTGAGGAATTGGTTGCCGAGGCCTTCGCCCGCGCTCGCTCCTTTCACCAAACCCGCGATGTCGACGAACTCGATCGCGGCCGGGATGATCTTTTGCGAATGCGAGAGTTTCGAGAGCGTCTCGAGCCGCGCGATCGGGCACGGTGACGACGCCGAGGTTCGGATCGATCGTGCAGAACGGGTAATTCGCCGCCTGCGCCTTGCGGGTGCGGGTGACGGCGTTAAAGAGCGTGGACTTGCCCGACATTTGGCAGACCGACGATTCCAGCGCTCAACATAGGCGCGGACGGTAATGCCACCGGCAGCGTAGTTGCAATGCGGAGCCCCCAAGGAGCGGCGGTTTACGAAACCGCCGTCGGTGTCGCGGCGGCGACAGGCCGGGGCAACGCAGGGTTGCCGCTCGCCATTTGCCGCAATTGGTCAATAGTGCGCCTCAAATCGGGCCGTAGCACAGCTTGGTAGTGCGCTTGAATGGGGTTCAAGAGGTCGCGGGTTCGAATCCCGCCGGCCCGATCTCCACCCCGAGCGAGTCCACGTTCCGATTGCCAAAGAAGTTTTCGGATCTTCATGCCCTTGTCTTTTCGCCTGGGAATGGCAGTTGGTGAGGCGGCTATGAAATATCGGCGGCTGGGAAAATCGGGATTGCAGGTGAGCGAACTTTCGTTTGGCGCCTGGGTGACCTTTGCGCAGCAGATCAGCGAAGCGACCGCGGAAAGGCTGATGACGATCGCGTACGATGCGGGCGTCAATTTTTTCGATAACGCCGAGGCCTACGCAGATGGCAAAGCCGAGATCGTGATGGGCAAGATCTTGAAACGGCGGGGGTGGGGGAGGGATACGTTTCTGGTTTCGAGCAAGGTTTTCTGGGGCGGCGATCTTCCGAATCAGGAGGGGCTAAGCCGCAAGCATGTGATCGAGGCGTGTCACGCGGCTTTGCGCCGGTTGCGCGTCGATTATCTCGATCTCTATTTTTGCCACCGGCCCGATCCGAATACGCCGATCGAAGAAACGGTGCGCGCGATGAGCGACCTCGTGGCGCAGGGCAAGGTGCTCTACTGGGGCACTTCGGAATGGAGCGCGAAGGAAATCACGAGGCGCACCGCATCGCGCGCGATCTTCGGCTGGTGCCGCCGACGATGGAGCAGCCGCAATACAACATGTTTCACCGCGATCGCGTCGAAAAGGAATTCGCGCCGCTCTACAAACGGTTCGGCCTCGGGACCACCATTTGGTCGCCGCTCGCCTCCGGGTTGCTGACCGGAAAATACAATGACGGCGATCCAGGCGGCACGCGGATTTCGTTGAAAGATTACGATTGGCTGCGGGAACAGTTTGAGAACGACGAAGCGCGCAAGCGACTGGCGAAAGTGAAAAAGCTGGCGAAGGTCGCGGCGGATCTCGGGACGACGCTGCCGCGGCTCGGGCTCGCCTGGTGTTTGAAGAACCCGCACGTCAGCACGGTGATCACGGGCGCGTCCAAGCCGGCGCAGGTGACTGAAAACATGAAAGCCGGGCGCTTGTCGAAAAGTTGACGAACGAAGTGATGGCAGAGGATCGAAGCGATCCTGCGGTAGGTGGCTGCAGCGACTCAGCGCGCGATCCACCCGCTCAGGAATGCGTCGATGAGCTCCGGCAAATCGTCGCTGTAGCCGCCTTCCAGAATGGCTCCTGCCGGAATATTCCGTTTCGCGCAGCCACTGCGCCAAACGTCGACAAAATCTTCCGGTTCCAGTGTCATCTCCGTGATCGGATCGCCGGCATACGCATCGAATCCCGCGGAAACGAGAAGCAAGTCGGGCTGGAACGCCACGAGTTCGTCGAGCGCCCGTCGCACTTCAGCGACATGCTCCGAGCGCGGGGTAAGCGGGACGACGGGAAAATTATGAATGTTGCCAAACGAGCGTGTCCCTGTTCCCGGATAGCCTGGAAACTGGTGAATGGAGGCGAAGACGATTTGCGGATTATTCGCCACAATGTCTTCCGTCCCGTTTCCATGGTGCGCGTCGAAATCCCAGATCGCCACTCGCTCCGCGCCATTCGCCAGCGCGTCGAGCGCGGCGACCGCGATGTTGCTGAAATAACAAAAGCCCATGGCCGATCGCGCATAGCGTGATGACCCGGCGGACGCATCAGACTGAAAACGCGGTGTCCGCTCGAACGCCGCGCGGGCTACCTCCACGGCCGCGCCCGCGGCGCGCGTCGCATGTTCATAGATCCCGGGATGCGCCGGGGTATCCGCATCGAAATCCTGGGCCGCGCTCGCGAATGCGCGCGAGGTGCTCCGCCGTGTGAGCCCGCAATAGCTGGCTGTCATCGGCGGGCTTTGGCTCGCGCCATTCCCAATCGCGATGCCGATCCTTCAGGAAAGGGACCGTCCGCGTAATTCGTGTCGGGCCGCTCGGGATGCCCTGGCGCCGAGTAAGCCGTGCAACGCGGATCGTGAAAGATGATCATGGGATGCCCGGGCTGACGAAGCGGAACCGGATGCGCTGGTTCTGGTGGCAGCTGGGCCTCCAATGCCTTCCGCTTCTTCTCATCCGCGCCTCGTAGAACGCGTGCGCCGGCCACATGAGAATGAAGGCCATCGGCGAGATGAAGGCGTAATGCGGCGCGGCGCGGCCACGGCGATCAGGACCACGATTACGCCGACCGCGGCGCTGACCGATTTGCTGGCCGGCGAACGACTCTGAACGTCGAAGACTTCGAGAGGCGTGAGGCCGAGATCGTGCCGCCTCCGGTAGGCATGCCGATAGAGCAAACCGAACATGATGAAGAGCGCGACAAACCCAAGTCCGTAGATGGCCGAGGCGCGAGCGAGCTGCGCCAAGAGTCATCGGAACGGCGCCTCTGGCCAGCCAGGCGGGAGAAAATGGGCGAAGCCGGAGTCGAACATGAACTTGAGCGGGTAGACGTAAAACATGACGACGAACAGCAAGGCGCCGTTCAGGAACACGGTATACGGGTCCTGCAATCCATAGCGCCGGAAGAAGAGGTTGTGCTCGTACCAGATCCAGAGAAGCACACCAAAGCAGCAGGCGAACGCGGGAAATCCCCTCATCAAGTTCATCAACTCGGCGTAACTCTTCGGCACTTCGAGTGAGACGACGAGCAGGGTGAGCGCGAAGGCGAAGACCGCGTCGCTAAACGCCTCGAGACGCGAGATATCGTGGGAGCGCCGCGGGAGCATGAGCAGGCCCGGCCTAAATGGCTTCCGGAGTCTTTGCTGGCGCAGCGGTTTCATCCTCTGCGCTGGGCGGGGCGTCGTCTGCGGTGAGAACCCCGCCTTTTCCATGACCCGCCAGAGACTTTCCCTCGGGCAACGTCGCCGTTGGTTTCTCACCGACGGGTCTCGGATCATAGACCTCACCAACCACGGACGTGATCACTTTCCCGTCCAGGTATGCCTTCAATCCGGCAACTGTTGTGTTAGAACCTTCCGGCACTTTTGTTTGCGCGACCCATCGCTCCTTCGCCTCCGCCAGCGCACGGAGGTTGTTCATGATGCGCTCCTCTTGTCGGTGCTCTTCTTTGGACACAACGCTGCCCAGTACGAGCGTGGTGATTACCGGAGCAGCGAGGACCAAGGGAACAATGAGGACCGAAGCGACGATCAGCACAGTCCCCGGCGTTTTCCCGCCGCGGTTTAATGTGAGAATTCCCATGATGAGTGTGGCCAGGGCCACCGGCCAGACCAGAAGCCAGCTGCCGCATCCCAGCACGGGTATCAGGGAAATCACAAAAGTAATTCCGAGCAGAATCCAACTGATCACGACCATGCCCTGATAGCTTTGCGACGCCGTCCGTGAGATCGCGTGGTTGATTGGCGCGGGCTGTGCCGGAACCGCGCTGAACCCGGAGGGAGAGGGCGGGGGATGGATGGGGCCGGCGGAGGCCGCAGGCGCGCCGGGCATGTTCACTCCAGGAACAGCAGCAAGGGGACCCCAATTGGCCGCCCCTTCATACCAAGCCAGATCGGTTGGCAAAAGGGATCCGTCGGCGAGCTTCCGATTGATCTCCTCAACCGAATATTGCCCGACTTCCTCTCCGTTCCGGGCGACGTGTATTTGCATGTGAATTTGTTGTGACGGAAAGGCCGCGGCGGCGCAAGACTTTCATCCTGCTCTACAATTTCGAAATTCGAATATCGAAATCCGAAACGATTACAATTGACCCAAAGGGGAAATGACCTAAACAAAATCCGTTTCGAGATGCCCATTTGGACATTCGATTCTTTCGAAGTTCGATATTTGGATTTCGAAATTTAGCTGCTCACGGCGCTCCGAGATCGTAAACTTCAACAAGACCAACACCGGAGCTGTTGTTTATTCCCGCAAGCAACGCCGTATAAGCGCCCGGGGAGAGCGTCATGGCTATACCTGATTCCAACTGATTACTCGGCGCCAGACCGGCGGCCGTCAGTTCCGCCGCTTGAGACGGGTCCTCCTCCCAGTTGTTATTCCCCCTTAGCAGCGTTCCGTTGCCGTCGCGCAGTTCCAGGGTTGGATCGGCCAGCGCATTGCTGATTCCCAGACCAGTGAGACTCGGGCCGATACCACGCAATATCATCCGGTCGCTGCCGCCCGTGCCGCCCACAATGAATCCGGCGATCACGATGTTAGTGCCAGTGTCGACAAAAGCTCGCGTGCTGATGTTGGCCAGCTTCGAGATGGGTGTGTGATCGAGATCGTAAATTTCTACGAGGCCCACGCCTGTTGTCATCCCCATGCCGCGAAGGATGATGGTGTAGCTTCCCGGGTCCAGCGTCTCCACGATGGCCGCTTCCAGATCGTCGGTGGGTGGGATACCCGTCGCTTGGATTTCGGTCTCCTGGGTCTCCCTCCAGTCGTTGTTAGCGAGGATGCGTGTGCCGTCGGGTCGGCGCAGGTCGAGGGTGGGGTTGGCTAACGCGCCGGTGATCCCGAGAGCCGTCAGGGAAGGTCCGATTCCACGGAAGAGGAGATGTTTCGGAGCGCTACCCGTAATAATGAATCCGCCGATGCCAGCGTTATCACCAGTTTGAACACGCAGCCGGGTGGAGAGATTGAGGGTCTGGGTCGGTGGCGTCGGACTTGGTGTGGCGGTGGGAGTGATTGTTGGGGTTGGCGCGGGCGTCAGTGTTGGAGTTGGGGTTGGGGTCGGCGTGCTGGGAGTGGGTGTTGGGGAGGGTGGAGGCGTTACTATGTCGGAGATCACGAGAATAGTGTTGCTCGTCCCGGTGATGGAAGCGTGGACAGTGTCAGTGGCAGTGATCGTCTGGTTTCCCAGCGTATTCAGAGTGGCACTGAAGGTGCCGAATCCGTTAGTCAGCGTGCTATCCGGGGGCAGGCTACCCTGGCTCGTACTCGTAAAGTGGACTGTCCCGGTATAGCCCGCGGCCGTGGTATTTAATCCGGTCAGTGCTCTAACTGTGAAGTTAAACGATTGGAACGTTGCCACCATAGAAGGAGCGATCACCTCAAAGTGGAAGTCAGTGTCCGGCGTAGGAGTGGGGGTCGGTGAGGGAGGAGTAGCTGTTGCTGTTGGAGACGGTGTTGGCGGTATGGTTGGACTTGGCGTCGGCGTGCCGGTCACAGGCACCATCGCGTACCCGCGAATCTCGCCGTTGAGCACGCCGGTGCCGACGATGACGTTGCTGTCGCTAATGCCGAGTGCCGAGGACGAGGTGTTCATCGACAAATCCCAGCCCGTGCCCGCCGGCAACAGGTCGGCGAGGCGGTAGGTCGTCGTCCCATCCCAAAGGAACGGAATCGAAAAGGCACTGGAATCCTGACCCACGACCCAGCCGGCCGAATTCACGCCCCGGGCTGAGCCCTGGCTCGTGCCGGCGGCCAGCGGGACTGCCACTGTTCCATTGGCTTGCGACCAGATGAACGGCAGGCCGCCGCCTCCATTAAACGTGCTCGAGCCGACGACGTGGCCGGCGTTGCTCACGGCGAATGCGATCCCGCCGTTTTGTCCCGGCAGCACGCCCACTGTGAACGCCTGAGGGCTTCCCATGTCGTAAACGATCGCGACGGTGGTAACGAACCCCTGATCGGTGCCCTGGCCCACGATCCGGCCCGAGTCATTGATGCCGAAGGCCGTGACAAAGTGCTCGTTATTCGCCGTCGTCTGCGTGATGACTGTCGCGGTGCCGCCATTATAGATCACGCCCTGTTGCGTGATTCCGCCATCAACCGACCCGACGGCGACGCCCGAAGCATTCACGCCGTTCGCGTCGCCCAGCGTTTCGCCGGCGGGAAGCGGCAGCTGCGAAACCGCGCCGCTCTGCCAGATGACCGGCAGTCGGCTCGAGCCGAACAGCGAGCTCGCAGCGGTGCCAACCACGACGCCGTTGTCGTTTGCGTCATTTGAAACGGCGAAGGCGCGGCCGGCCAGGTTCGGCAGGCCCACGAGGCCGCCGCCTTGCGTCCAGCTAAACGCCTGGGCGCCGCCGCTCCGAACCGAACGGCCCACAGCGACTCCAGCGGGCGAGATGCCGACACCTTGCGAAGCGGTGTCGCCTACCTGGACCACACCGAGGTCGAAAATCTGATATTGCGGTTGGGCAATGGCAGCAGTTGCTGCCACGATGGTCCACGCGATCAAAAAAACGGAAATCTTGGGAAGCGCTCGCATCACGCAGTATGCGCGCGCGGAGAGCGGAAACACAAGCCTTTCGTTGCCGAGCTGAGATTTCCGAAATCCGAATTTCGAAACAAATTCGAATTCTCAAAAGAAAAAATTACAAGACAGAATCTCCTATTTCGAATTTCGATGTCGAAATGACGACCGGCAAGGCCTCGGATTTCGAGATTCTGTTCTCGCGAGAGAATGTGGCTAAGCTGCCCATCGCTAATTGCTTGCCTTTTGCAAGCCTCGGCGAACAGCATGCGGCATGAAATCTTTCCTCTCATTCGTGGCCGCGCTCGTGGTGGCTGTCTCGCTCGCTTCCTTCAGCCGTGGCGCCGAAGTCGAATGGACGCCCGAAGCAAACATGGATCACCAGCTCTTTCCGTCGCTCCTTATCGCCACCGCCACCGCGCGCCCCATCGAGGAAGACGATGCAGAGGCGAAAACGCCTGATCCTTATCTGCTCGGCGAACGCTTCGGGTTGGTCGGTGTCTCCATCAAACCCGAGGCGGCCAATACGAAAGTAAAGGTGACTTTGAAGGAAAACGATTTGATGGCGGCTTCCACCTGGAGCGGCGAGCTGGCCGAAGCCGGGAAGGAATATTACATCGCGCCGAAGGTGAACTATAAGTTCGAGAAACTGCGCAAGACCACCCAGCAGATGCCCTTGAACGTCGTCTTCGCCGTTGAGCTCGATGGAAAATCCGCGGGCGAAAAGACCGAAACACTTCAGGTCCGTTCGATCAACGATTGTCCCTTCGGCGTCTCGAACGATGAAGAGACCCTGAATGACGAAGGCTACGTGGCCGGCTCGGCCGAGATCGGGTGGATGTTCGCCGCTTATGTGAACGAGAACCATCCGATGCTCGACAAGATCTTGCAGGAAGCGCTCGGGACCAAGATCGCGAACGCGTTCCTGGGTTATCAACGAGACGATCCGGCTGAAGTCGTCCGGCAGGTTTTCGCCATCTGGTCCGCCCTTCAGAAACGCGGGATCCAGTATAGTTCCACCACCACCACTCCTGGCGGCTCCGAAGACGTTTACAGTCAGTACGTCCGGTTCCTGGATCAATCGATCACCAACACGCAGGCCAACTGCGTCGATGGCAGCGTCCTGTTCGCTTCCATTCTGCGCAAGATTTCGATCCATTCGTTTCTCGTCACCATTCCCGGCCACATGTATATGGGCTTCTATCTCACACCCGACAAAAAGGATTTCGTCGGCCTCGAGACCACCATGATCGGGGCCCAGAATGCAACCGACGAAGAGAAAAGCGACGACCCCAAGGCGCTGAGCACTCTGCGCGGTAAGCTCGATGAGAAAGCCCGTGGCGGTAAGGACTGGAAGACCTTTGCCAAAGCCATCCAGATCGCGACCGACGACCTGGAGAAGAACAAAGAGAACTTCGAAGGAAACAACGCCAACTACCAGTTCATCGATCTCGACGAAGCCCGAGCCGAGGGAATAATGCCCATCCCTGCTCCCTAAACTCTCCCTCTCCCTCTCCCTCTCTCCCCTCGTTCTCGTTCTCGTTCTCGTTCTCGTTCTCGTTCTCGTTCTCGTTCTCGTTCTCGTTCTCGTTCTCGTTCTCGTTCTCGTTCTCGTGCTCGTGCTCGTGCTCGTGCTCGTGCTCGTGCTCGAATTATCGGGGCAACGGCATCCGCCGAATCTTCAGATTTTATCCGCGCAGTCGTGGTTTGCTCCTCGTTCCAAGTTGCACTTGGGAACGCGAAGCTCCCTCCAACCTTGCCGCTGGGGATTTCTGCGAGGATGATGAGGCGTTATGACAATTGCTAATGCGATAGCCAGCGTTGCTGTAAAAGATCTGAAGGCTGCCGCGAAATGGTATGAGAGCCTTTTCCGCAGGCCCGCCGATTCGAACCCGATGCCCGAGGTGGCCGAGTGGAAGTTTGAGCGGGGCGGCTGGCTCCAGGTTTATCAACTTCCGGAACGCGCGGGCGGCGGATCGTGCACATTGGCCGTGAGCAATATCGATGAGACAGTCGCGCACCTGCAAAGCCTGGGCATCGACACCAGCCAGCGCGCTTCGGGCGCGAAGGTGAAGACGGTGATGATCGTCGATCCGGATGGCAATCATCTCGCCTTTGCCGAAGCCATTGATCAAGGAATGGCGCGATAGCCCTACGTCTTCCTCCTGATCGTCATCCAATTGCAGGGTCAACCGCCCGCCCTGATGCAGACAATAAGGGTCATAGTTTTGAGCTATCAGGCTCAAAGAAAAAAAGTATTAGTCCCGCGGTCGGGCGGCGAGATATAAAGAGAAATGTCCCCCGAGAAATTGACCCGGTCACGAGGCGAAGAAGACCCTTCGATCACGGCTTTGCGGAAATCCGAGCTGCGTTATCGCCGCTTGTTTGAGGCTGCTCAGGACGGAATCCTGATTCTCGACGCCGATAGCGGTAAAATCACAGACGCAAATCCGTTTATGCTCGAATTGCTCGACTACGGGTTTGACGAACTCCAGGGCCTCAGGCTCTGGGAGATCGGGCAATTCAAGGACGTCGCCGCCAACCATTTCGTTTTCGAAGAACTCCAGAGGAACGAATACATCCGTTACAAAAACCTCCCGCTTCGGCGAAGTGACGGAAAGAATATTCCAGTGGAGTTCGTCAGCAATGTTTACTGGGTCGAGAAGCGCAAGGTCATTCAATGCAATATCCGCACCCGCTGGGACACATGGTTCGGCCGCGCCACCCCTTCCGCGGTCATCGAACTCGCCCACTGCACCTTCTTCTGATTTCCCGCAACCTCCCTTCTGGCCTTTAGCCTCCTCGTCGTCGTCGTCGTGCTCGTGCTCGTGCTCGTGCTCGTGCTCGTGCTGCTGCGCATCTGCGCATCTGCGCCTTCAGCAGCAGCCGCCCTTTGGGAAAACTCGAAATTCGAGATTCGGATTTGCTCTTAGCGCCGGCGGGCAAAGAACTTCGCCACCTTCGGCCGCACCGCCGCCATGGCTGCTTCGCTGAAAACATGGCCTTCGCCCGGCACGAATTCCACCTCCACGTGTGCTCCCCGCTCACGCAATACGCGCAGGAGCGGCTTTGCGTATTTCTCCACCGGCACCCGTTTGTCTTCCAGGCCATGCACCATCAGGACAGGCGGCATTTTGCCGACTCGCTTCTCTTGTGAATTCCAGATCCCGCCGGCCTGTTCCGTTACCGCTCCGACGAGCGGATTGTCGGATGCTGCCGCGATCGCCAGGAAACCGCCGAGCGAATATCCGTAGAGACCGATCGGGCGCGCTCCATTCTCCGGGCGGCCGTGCACCCATCGGATGCCATCGCGCAACGTCTCGAGCCATTCGGCGAAATGCCTCTGCATGGTGGAATCAAGCGCCACTATCGTTCCGGTGCGGTCGTAGTAATGGAGGAGGTAAACCGTATCGCCCGCTTCAACGAGCGTTCGCGCCACTCGCCGCATACTCGGTCCATCGAACACCATCCCGCCGGCGCCGTACAACACGATGACCGCGCGATGCGATCGCATCCCCACCGGCGAATAACGATCCGCCTGGATTTTCCGGCCGCCGCTTTCGAAAAATGCACGAACCGGGCGCGGCCGTTTCATTAACTCCCGCCGCCTGTAAACAACTGCCTCCCGCCAAGGCCAGGACCACCCAAATCCCGCCGAGCGCCCGCCAAGTCCCTCGATTCATATTCGGCCGCTCGTCGTCGTTCGGGAAATGGAGTTTGGATCTTGTTGAACGTTGAACGTTGAACGTTGGACGTTGGACGTTGGACGTTGGACGTTGGACGTTGGACGTTGGACGTTGGACGTTGGACGTTGGACGTTGGACGTTGGACTTGGACTTGACTGCGGCGCTCGCCGCAGGCTACTTCTTCACCGCGATCGTGGCCGAATACTGAGTGTCGTCCCACATCAGCTTCAACACGCCATCGGCCATTGTCTTCTCGACGCTGATCATGAATTGATCCGCCGGCTTATCGAGTTTCTGCTGGATCAGGCCGATCCGAACCAAATCCTGGCTCTGGTCGTACTTCGTTCCCCATTGGCCAGTCTGCTTGTTCACGATCAGCTTCGCGCTGCCGCTTTCCTCGGGCAGGAGAAACAAAGAATAGGTGCCGGCCGCGACCGCAGTCCCGCCGATCGAGACCTCTTTGTCGGTCGTGAAAAGAGTGGCTTCGTCGGCCCCCATTCGCCAAACCTGGCCGAAGGGTACCAGGCCGCCCCAGATCTTGCGCTTTTCCCCGCTCTTCGGGTCCTTCGTATAAGGCCGGCCGTAAACGATCGTGATATTCGCGTCGCCGATCGTGGCGTTTACCGTCTCATGCGGACTCACCCGCGGTTTTTCGTCGGCGAGGAGTAGCGACGCGGAGAGAGCGAGGGCGGGAAGAATAAGGAGAGTGGATCGAAGCAATTTCATGGCGTGACGCTCGTCCCGTCGCAGGAGGCCGTCTAGTCGAAACGGAGGGGAAGAAGAACGTGACGTGTGACGTGCGACGTGCAAGGACAGATCGCTTCTCGTTCCCAAGCCTGTCCGCTGTGGCGGCTTTCTACGGCCGTCCCGCACTGAGTTGAAAGCTGAGAAGCAAATCCTTCGCTTCCGAACAATTTCCCGGAGTCGCGTTCAACCCCTCCTCCAAAATCGTGGCCCAGGTTGGCGGTAGGTTCCAAGCTTCATCAAGCCGCTCAAATCCCATGGTCCATTCCGGGAAATCGCGCTGAGCACACGTTCCCGTCATTAGAATCTTGATCGATTCATGTCGGGGATCGCGCTGAATCATGGCGAAACAATCGCGCACCGCGGGTTCGGGCCCCTCGAGTAATTGCAAGAACTCCCCTTCATGGAAGAGGAGCATGCCGGTCAGCCCGCGCGGGGCATTCTTGGATCGACTCTTCTCAACCAGGGCGAAGACATCGTCAGGCCAAAAGTCTTGCGTCGCCGAGCTGTTATAAATGAGTTGGAAAACCATGAACCCTTCCGAAGCATGCCCCGCTCCCTAGGGCGAGCGGCAACTACGCAGAAGCCCGCAGTATCGTTCGGGTTTCGAATCTGGCCCCGCCTCCGCCGGCGTGCATCGCCTGTCGATCGAATGTTATATCTCGCTCCCAAGCTGCACCTGGGAACACGCTCTGCCTCGACGGCCACGCTAAGAGCGCGTCAGCTCGCTTCCCAACCGTGTAAATCGGTTCCCAGACCGCGTCAGCAGGTTCCCTGAGCGCGACAGACGATTTCTCGAGCCCGACAATCCATTTCTCGGGCGCGCCAGCGCGCTCGTCGACTGTGTAAATCAGTTCCTCGCCCGTGTCAGCCGGCTCCTCGAGCCTATCAGCGGGTTCCCTGAGCCTGTCAGCGGGTTCCTCTGGCGCGTAAATCGATTTCTCGACCGCCTCAGTCGCCTTCTCGGGCGTGCAAATCGGTTCCCCGAGCGCGTAAATCCGCTCCGAAATCTGTGCAGACGACTTCCCAAGCGTGTAAATCGCCGCCCCGAGCAAGTAAACCGGTCCTCGAGCGTGCAAGGCCCGTCCTCGAGCGCGTAAACGGCCTCAAAGCCCGTCAGACCCGCTAGAGTATGAAACGCGTCCAGGAGGGTGTTCCCGAGTATCTTTACCGCACAGAAGGCCATTGACCCGGCCTCTGCTCGCTCGTCACTGGTCATTTCACCCGTGTCCCTCTCCCGCTTCCACACCGCCCAGGCCAGCCGCTGGGCCGGCTACGACATCGCGCTCGCGGAGATTCGCCGCGGCCGCAAAACCAGCCACTGGATCTGGTACATCTTCCCGCAGATCGAAGGCCTCGGCCGTTCCTCCACCGCCCGCGCCTATGCGATTCGCGATCTGGCGGAAGCCTGCGAGTACCTGCGCGACCCACTCCTCCGCGCCCGCTACGAAGAAATCGCCGGCGCCGTCAGCGAGCAACTCGCCAGTGGTGGCTCGCTCGAAGAGCTGATGGGTGGCAGCACCGACGCTCTCAAGCTCGCCTCCAGCCTCACCCTCTTCCGCGCCGCCGCCCAGAGTCTCGCTGGCGAAGACCCAACCTTCGACTCCTTCGCCCAACGCTGTGATTCCATCCTTGGACAAACCAGCACTCAAGGCTATCCGCTGTGCGTCCACACCCTTGCGCGGGTAACTGGTTAATCGGTTCGGATCCAATTGCCGACACTCTGAGCCGACCCCTCCTACCTTCCCTCGTCTTGAGACTCAATTTTCGACCTCGGGCAATAAGAAATCCGGCCAAAGCATCCTACCGAGGCTCTTGAGTGTCCCGGCGATATTCTCGCTGAAATCCTTAACGTACTTCGATGCTTCGATCAGTCCCTCCGCGGAAACGGAATACCAACGACGATTTGGCGTTGCGCTCGTTGCCGCCCTCACCGCCAGTTCCAAATTCGCCGCGACTTCTTCATGCTTCTCTGCGGGTAGTGCCTTGAGGAGTTGCTGGACCTGCTTCGCCAGTTCCTCCAGCGAATCTTTCCGATCTCCCGGTTCCCGCTGCTGGATCATGTTCGTGCAGTTTGTCAACGTTTGGCCAACTTGGCTGTTAATGATATCCCGGGCATTGATGCTGTGGTCGTCCTTCATAGTTTTGTCTCCCGCATTGTAGTCTCCTTTCACATTGATGATTGTAGGTCCTCTTCTTTGTGGCGGTTCCCTTCTTCTTTCTGAGTGCGGGCTTTCCGTTCCTCATCTTCGGGATTTGCGCTCCGTGACCCCATTTAATGCATCGGTCACATTCACCTCTACCAGTTTCCCTCCCACTTCCTCCGAGTCGAGCGTTGTGCCTTTTTCCTCCAAGAGCAGTAGTTTCTGATAACCGATAAAGACGCCCGGATGGGTGGACGCTGGCACCAGCTCCTTCACACCCAAATTATCGCTAAAGGAGCGGTGAATATCCGCCAAAGTACCACGGATCAGTGCCAGGAATTCCCGTCTCTGGCGCCCGTCCCTCCGCGAATCAAAATATCAAGCCTTGCTTCCTCCCGGATCGCTTCGTACCAAGGCCTCGCATCTCCCGCCTTGAACTTCGCGCCGGTCCTGCACAGGCAATGCTGGGCGATATGTCCATGAAGGCGAACCATAAGCCGTCCGATCACACTGCCGGGAAGCACGCGGTATTCATACCGGAAACCTAGAGCCCCCTTCCAGTCCCCAGTGTCAACTTCATCCTTATGCAAAAGATCGGGCAGAAACCAACGGTCCCTATCGCCGTCGAAGGCGAAACAAATCTCGAATCGTCGCATCATCGCGACGATGAAGTCTTCCTTATTCGTTGGATAGGGAATCGGTTTCCCGGCAACTCCGCCAAAGATCGACGCATGCTACCGCGGTCCATAATCCCACCCGCGCGGATCAGGTCCGCATCATTCGGCGGCTTATAAATGGCGCCGGTGACCCAGCCTGGATCAAGCACGTTCAATTCCTCCACGTATGCAGGCGCAGAATTCTTCGACCGTTCTCCGTCAAAGATTGCATGCTCGCTGAAGTGGAACACGCTGCCGAATTGGTGCATCAGCGTCAACAGCACCTCGTGGTCCCGCTGGTCCGTGAGACCTCGCTCGCCGCTCTGCATGATATTCCCCCAGAGTCAGATAGGGTCGGCCATTCCCTTTCGAATTCATCCTTGAGGTCCAACCAACTCATGAGGATCGGCTTGTCGACTTCCGCGACATGGTGCTCAACCGCGAGGGCAATGTGTTCTTTGAGTGCATCCATACCCTTCCGACGGTCTTCGCCGCCATGGTGGTAGCAGGAAACCTCCTTCGCAAAACTCTTAATCTGGGATCCCGTTGCAATCCGGTCCAGTTCAGTTGCATCACCTGCTGGTCCGCCTTGTTGCAAACCACGATCACCGGCGAATTTCCGGCGTAGGAAGCGACGAGCCGTAGCCAGTAGTCGATCCGGCTCTGCCGCTCATTCTGTCGGCTATCCAGCACCAGCAAGTAGACGCTCCGATGCGTCAAGAAAAACTGATGTGTCGCGTGCATGATATCTTGTCCGCCGAAGTCCCAGACATTCAACCGCACTTCGAGTCCTCCGCACCGCATTGACAATCGATGCCGTTCTATCCCATGCGTCTTGTCTTGCTTCGGATCGTGGCTCTCTCCGCGCAGTTGCCGGATAAGGGAAGTCTTCCCTACTTCGCTCTCTCCCACAACCAGCACCTTCACTTCATTCAAGGGCGTCGTGTCCTGCACGCGGGCGAAATAGTAGTGGAGAATGTCTTTCGGCTTCGCGGGAGGATTCTTATTGCTCGACTCGAGATAGGAGGGTCCCAATAGTTCGGTCGGCAACCCGAGTGAATCATTATTATGGAGTGTTAACTCAGTGAGTCGCGTCAACGCTTTGAGGCTTTCGGGAAGTTCACGCAAAGCATGTGCTTCAAGAGCGAGTAACCTCAATTGAGTCAAATGACCGATTTGCGTTGGGAGCGTGGTGAGTTGATTTTGCTGAAGGAAAAGGCCCCTTAGCGCGGTGAGCCGCCCGATTTCCGTCGGTAACGTAGCGAGCTTATTGTTGTGGAGGAAAAGCTCCTCCAGCGTGGTTAATTGGCCAATCTCCAGAGGCAGGACAGTAAACGCGTTATAGTCGAGCTGAATATGCGTCAGTGCGACAAGGTTCGTATGCCCGGTGGTAGCACAGTGAAGCGATTACCGTAGAGATCAAGATAGGTTGGCTGGGCAAGATAACCGATTTCCAGTGGCAGGCTTGTGAGCCGGTTTGCTGACAGGTCAAGGCTCTCGAGCGAGACGAGCTCGCCAATCTCTCGAGGTAAAGTAACAAGTCGATTCCCGAAGATGGAAAGGCTAGTCAAAGCGGCGAGCTGGCCAATCTCCGGCGGCAATTCCACAAGCTCGTTCCCGGCTAGGCGAAGCTTTAAGAGCGCGGTGAGCTGGCCAATCTCCGGCGGCAACCGTTCCAAGCCGAGCTCTGATAAGTCGAGCTCCGTATTCTCTGCGAGACGGCATGCATCAATTCTCCGCAAGGCCTCGTCGTAGCCGGTTTGCCGATTGGCGTCATCGTAAGGGGGAAGGCATGGAGGGAGTATCAGGTTTCTGGGGTAAATTTGGCAAGTCTCAGATCACAAATTACGAGGTTAGGAAGAGGGAAACAGAGATACGTGGGGGCCAGGTCTTCGCTTTACCGCGGCACTTCCAGAGCTTTTCCGGTTCTCGGCGACCCTGACGTATCTCCGTAACCGGTCCACGGGGTTCGGACGGCGTTTCGGATTTCTTGCTGGAGCGCTTCTGCTTTGTGCACGGCTTCGTGACTGGGGCGAGGGCTTTCGGAATGCCAAATGCGGAGTGGCGAAGGCGGCAGGCGGCTGTTCGCCGAGGCTGCGGCGTGGCAGGCGAGGGGCAAACGCGCGCTGAGCTTATTTTCGCCGGCGGGCCGTGGCAAACTTGCGAGGGCGCCAGTGAGGATGCGGGAAATTTCTTTTTTCGCTCGGCGGTGTAGGACCACCACGGACGCGCGGGGGCTCCTTCCATGAAGCGAACGGCGGAGATGAAGGTGTCGAGAACGCAAGGGTCCTGCCGGGTGCGGGTTCGATCGCACAAGGCCTGGTAAAGGGAGTGCGGGTCCCGGCCAATCAGGTTCCTGCGGTTGTTTGATCCCGATCGATCGCAGGTCGCGGGCGATCGATGCGCCGACATTGGGGATTGCTTCGAGGACTGTGGCCAGTCGCGCATGGGTCGCCTTGCGGGTCGGTCACGCTGAAACCTCACACCAAGGACACAAAGGTCACGAAGATTTTTGACACGAAGATCCGAACCCTATGAGTCGTAATCGTGCTCGCCCCGGGCACGTCCTAGCCGGGCGACGGCGGGTGTCGGCGTCGGTAAATGGCCTGCGTCGGAAGCTGAGCGGCGACCAATTAGTTCCTCGATACGTCACAGGTTCACCGAAGGACGAATCCGCCGTGGTGGGTCACACGCCTGCCCGCCATAGTCCCGCGACTGCGGGACGGAGAGGAGCACTTTTTTCTTCGAATGAGTCACTTTTTCACTTCGAACCGCCGCACCGCCGACCAGGCTCCCGGGGTTACCGGAAGCATTGTTCGCCCGGACGCGCCACCAACATGGTCGGCAAGGGAGCTGGTGCTGAATTGCGAGGCGGTCACGGTTTGCCACGATCAGGGCGAAGGAAAGCTGCTCGAATCGTCAATCTGAATGGTGTAGTTGGCGGCGCCAGTGACATCACTCCAGTCGAAGGTGATGTTTTCCGGGCGAAAAGCGCGCGTCGGCCGCCGGACAAACCAGTGACGGGCGGGAGCGGTGCTCGGCGGCGTGGCCGTTGGAGCCGGGTCGGTGCGGAGGCGGCGGCGTGGGAGTAGGGGCAGTGCCGCGCGTCACGGTGAAGTTGGCGGAACGGTGGTATCGAAAAAGGCGGTGATGGTGACGGCGTGTTGGCCGAGACTGCGAACGTGGTCACGGTGAAAGTCGCAGAGGTTTGCCCGGCGGGAACGCTGACGATGCCAGGCGCCGTCGCGACGGAGCTGTTGCTCGTGGAGAGCGTGACAAAGATTCCGCCGGATGGCGCAGGCGCGCTCAGAAAGACGGTGCCGGTCGCGCTGGTTCCACCGGTCACGCTGGCAGGATTAATGGTCATCGATTGCAACAGCGGCGGCGCATTCGGATCGGGCGCGACATTGACGAAAATGGATTTCGTTACGCCCCCGCCGTCGCATTCAAATGCGCGCCTCCGGGAACCGGGACCCGGCTGGTCGTGAAGGTGAAGCTGTTGGTGCTGTTTCCTGCCGCGATGCGACAGTGGCGGGCACCTGAACGACGCTGGGGTTATCGCTCGAAAGGTTAACCAGTCCTCCTCCCGCTGGTGCCGGCATGACGAATCCGACGGCCGCCCGCCCGAGTTACCGCCGATGAGATCCTGGCTGTCAGGACCGATCGCGAGCAATGTCGGCGGACCGGGCGCGGGATCGATCCTGAGCAAGCGCGCTTGCTGTCCGTTGGTCGTGCCGTAGCGCGCCTGGATAAAGACCCAATGCGGCGCGTTCACTTGGGGAGCCGGAGTCGTAGTGAAGGTCGCGCTGATGCTGCCGGCCGGAACAGTCACGCTTGGCGGCGTGATCACCTGGCCTTCCATGCTCCCTGCAGAAAACGACCGCGCCACCCGCAGGTGCCGGCGAGGTGAGCCTGACCGTCCCGGTGACGTGTTGCCCGCCAGAACAGTCGGCGGACTCAGAGTCAACGACGAGAGGCTTGGCGAGGGCGCTGGACTTCCCGGCGGAGTAAGGAACACCGAGACCTGGAAAGCGTGAACGCCGCTGTCGCTTTCGGTGCCGGGATCGATCGTCACACGAGTCGGAACGGAGACCGCGCTGGTCGCGATAGTGAAATCAGCATCCGTAGCGCCGGCCGGAATAAAAACAGTGGCCGGTGGCCTAACGAGACTCGTATCGCTGCTGACGAGCCGAACAGTGATGCCTCCCGGAGGCGCGGCCGATTGCAAAGTAATCGTGCCAGTAAACGAAGTGCCGCCGACGACGCTCTCCTGGCTCAGCTCCATGCCATAGAGGATCGGCAGCACGCCCAGCGAGTTCTGCTCCCAGCCCTGTCCATAGGCAGCGCGCAATATTCCGACGATTCCGTTGGGCGGCACAGGTCCGGTCGTGATCGGATGATACGCGTCGGTCTTCCCGGCCGGGATCGTGATTGTCGCGTGCCGGCATTTCCGCCTGCGGAAGATCACTCGCGAGAGTGATGACCGCGCCGCCCGCCGGCGCCGGCTGATTCAGCATCACTCGAGCTTGAGTCGAGTTGCCGCCGTAGCCGTTGCCGGGCTCAGCGATGATCGCGAATAAGACCGAACCCGGCGGCGTGGCCGCCGGGGCAGTCACCGTGATCGCGCGCCCCGCGCGTCCACGGACCGAGAGCATCGCCGTGCAGAGCGCGCACCCGCCAGAAATAATTACCGGGCGCGAGCAGATCCGGCGTGATCATGAAATCGGAGCGGGTGACGCCCTCAAGCAGCAGCACACCGAAGCTGCCCGCGAAAGCAGGATCGGTATCGACGTCGAGCTGGTATCCGGGCACCTGCGGATTGGCCGTATCGGACCAGTCGAAGAAGAACGGAAGCGGAACGGTGGCACCGGCCGCAGGCGAGACGGAGCGCAGGCGCGGGCGGGACCGGAGCCGCGTTCGTGATGTGAACGATGAGAGTGGCGGAGGGAAGGCCGCGCACGTTGTCCACGGAGACAGCGCGAACGCGATAATAGATGTTCGGCATCGCATTGCCCCACCCTGCCTTCGGCCTGCGTGCCGAAAGTCATCGCATTCGTCGTCAGCGTCAGAGGATAGGAAAAGGTCGGCTCGTCATCGGCTTCGAGCAGGTAGTAATGCGCGCCCGGCAACCGCCGACCATTTGATGTCGAAGAACTCGCGCAGATGAAACTGGGCGTCGTTCGACGGCGTGCTGAACGCCGGCACTCCCGGGCGCGGCACCGAGCCCGGTGACCGTGAAACTCCGCACAGCGGACCAGGCCGATTCGACGGAGCCCGTCGCGCCGCCGACTATCTGAGTGGCTTTGACCCGCCAGAAATAGGTCCCGTTAGGCAGGCCGCTCAGCTTGTCATCGGTCGGGGTCGGAACGGTGTCGGAATCCATGTTGGTGAACCCGGACGCGATGATCGTGGTGAAGGCCGAGGTCGTCCCGACCTGCCAGGTATAGCTGCCGATCGGTCCGCCGGGAGCGGAATCGGATTCCAGTCAAGCGTGATCGGTTGAACGAGCGACGCGCCATTGGCGGGCGCCACCAGGGCGGGCGCGGGTGGCGCTGTTTGCGGCGGCGGAGTGGGTGCTGGTGTCGGATTGGGCTGCCCATTTTTCGCTACGGTCGGATAGACGAAGCTTAGAAGAATCAATGCGATGATTGCCGTCGAACGCCTCATGAAGTTCATGGGCTTCTTATATGGAGAAACGGTCCCATTCAGGCGATCCGGGAATAGTAACGCCGCTGTCACTTTTGTAATGCACTGCTGAAGAAAGTCACGTGTGACCCGTGACGTGTTGGGGAGGCAATGAGGGGATACTTTGAACTCCAGAGTCCTGTCACTGGTCACATGTCACTACTTACTTGTTTCGCGGCGCTTCCAGGCTGCTGCCAGGTTCAAGGCGGCCGCTCCGCATTTCGGTCACGGCTTGCAGGAGGGTGTGCGCGGCAGTGCGGGTTTCTTCCATAAACGCTTCGTCTTTATCGAGGGCTTCGTGGCTGGTGGCATACGGCTCGTAGTAACCGATGTAGCGATCGAGCAGGGCCATTCTGCCGGCGGGGACGAGTTCCATGTCCTGGAACCAGTCGCACAACGCGGCGCAGACCCGTTCGGCGCCGACGGCGTCGCCGTGGGCGATGACGGAGAAGATGCGCCCCTTCAAGATGTTTCGGGTAATCCCAGCCTTTTAGCTCGATCGCTTTCGCTTCCTCGGCGTTTTCCCGTGCGTGTGGTGGGATCGGGGTTGCCGCCATCGGCGCAGACCAGGCGGTCCATCATGAGCTTGAGCGGGCTGGGGGCCTGATACCAATGGACGGGCGTGACGATCATGACCCCGTGCGCCGCGACCCAGCGCGGATAGATCTCGTTCATCCAATCGTGGATCTGGCCGAGATAATGATTCGGGTAACAGGAGCAGGGCCAATGGCAGAGCGGCATCGCGGTGGAGACGCAGGCTTTGCACGGAAAGATGATGCGGCCGAATTCCGAGGCGAGGTTGCTCAGGTCGAGCAGGTCCACCTCGAACCGATTCTTTTTCCATGATCTCGCGCGCGATGGTGGCGAGGCGAAAGGTCTTCGACATCTCGCTCGGGCAGGTCTCGTCGGTGCGCGGTGAACCGCTGATGAGCAGGATGCGGGAAGGCGCGTCCGCATTCTCGAATTGTTTTTGCGCGGCCAGGATATTTTCGCGCGCCTCGAGCCATTCGAGCGCCAGCTCGTATCGGGGTCGGCAAAGCTGGGACCGGCCTTTCGGCTGTGCGGGCTCTTGCGGTGGTCGTCGTAGGCTTCCCACGCGATCTCCGCCAGGCGATCGATCTTCTCTCGTTCGGGATCGAAGGCGGGGTCGGCGAACCGTTCTTTCCACCGGCGTTGGAATTCCGCTTTGCTCAAACGGGTCGAGCCCTGGCCGGTTCGGACTTTGGGATTAAACAAACGCATGGGTCAGAAGTGAGAATGCGATTGCGGAACGCGGAAATGGAAAGAAATCAAGAAACGCATGACGTCCTAGAAGTTTCGCGAATGGACGTCGCGATGCGCGGCTAAATTTTCGGTGTAGTGGCGAGCGTGCCGCCCGCAGGACACACGGACTGCAGCCGACATGGCTGCCGCTGCACCGGAAGAGCGTTGCCCGTTAGTTCAGCAGGGTGTCGACGGGAAGATCGACTCTTTACGGCTGCCCGTTTCCACCAGCCGAGCCGTAGATTTGTCCGGTGGCAAAGCTTGCATCGCTCGCGGCGAGTTGAACATAGATGGAGGCCAGTTCTGCCGGCTGTCCAGGCCGTCCGAATACGGTCTGGCTTCCGAAGCTTTTCAGCTTTTCCTGCGTCGCTCCGCCACTGACCTGCAACGGTGTCCAGACCGGCCCAGGCGCTACTCCATTCACGCGGATACCCTTCGGCCCAAGTTGTTTTGCCAGGGACTTCACGTAATTCATCGTCGCCGCCTTGGTTTGAGCATAGTCGTAGAGATCGGGCGAAGGATCGTAGGCCTGCACGGAGGCCGTGCCGATAATGACCGAGCCAGGTTGCAGATGCGGCAGCGCCGCTTTGATCATCCAGAACGGCGCATAAATATTGGTCTTCATCGTCGCGTCGAAATCCTCCGTCGTGATGTCGAGGATGGACTGACGAGCTTTGCTGCCGGCCGGCATTGCTCACCAGGATATCAAGGCCGCCGAGACCGCTCACGGCATCGGCGACCAGTTTCTGGCAAAAGGCTTCTTCGCGCAGATCTCCGGGCAGCGCCACGGCTTTGCGGCCCGCCGCTTTGATTAGCTCAATCACTTCCTTGGCATCCGGCTCTTCCGTAGGAAAATAGTTGATCGCCACATCCGCGCCTTCGCGCGCGTAAGCGATCGCGGCCGCGCGCCCCATGCCGGAGTCTCCGCCGGTAATCAGAGCTTTTCGGCCCAACAGACGCCCCGACCCTTTGTAGCTCTTCTCTCCATGATCGGGTGGCGGCTCCATCTTGCTGGCTAACCCCGGCCATGGTTGCAGTTGACCCTTGAAAGGCGGCTTGGGATATTTTGTTGCCGGATCCTGCAATTTATCCGGCGCCGGTGCTTCGGGTTTCGCATCAGCCGCGAAAGCTCTTGGCGCGGCCATGGCGGCGAGACCCACACTCAGGCCACTAATCACCCGACGACGGCTCATTTTATTTTCTTCGTTCATTACGATGCAGCTCTCCTTTTTGAGTGGCCCCATTGCTCACCCAGTAACAGAAGTTGATCGCGCTTCCGGTGTTCTCTGGATGTGGCGAAACGATCCGCAGAGCGCGGCTCACGAGTAGCGGCCGGCAAGAAATTGTGGCGGCATCCTCAAGACGGGCTGATGTTCAGCGATGAAAAAGAGATTCCTCGGAGCGTTGTTGAGCGCGATTACCTTCTGCAGCGCCGGAATCATGCTGGCCGCTGGCGGCGTGGACGACCCGGTTTGCAAAATCGTAATCGATGCCATGACTAAAACATCGCGAACGCCCTTTCATTCGTATTCCACCATGGGAAGCATAGTGGATGGTGCCAACCCTATTCAAATTGAGACCATCACGATCGGCGACGTAACCTACACGAGGAGTGGTGCGGAGTGGCAAGTCAGCCAAGCCAAACCGGTGGTAGCGGAGTTCATGGAGCAAATGACCTCTGCCCGTGCTCCGATTAGCTGCGAATACGAGCGCGATGACGCGTCTCAGGGCGAGGCAGCCGCGGTGTACCGACTTCGTCTCGGAGAAGCGGATGGCGTTATCGACTCCAGGTTGTGGGTCTCAAAGACGCGCGGTCTTTTGCTTCACACGACTGCCGATATTCCGCTGGACGAGTCCGTCACCCATGTCTCGGTGCGATACGATTACACCAGCGTCAAGGCGCCGGCGGTGGGACCGCGTGATGCCCCCAAAAAGTGAGTCGGCGGATTGGTGGAAGGAAGCGACCTGTTGGGGAAGGCGGCAACTCATGACACTTGTCACACGTCACTTGCTTTGAGGTGGCGACCGATTCACAAGCCGCGGCAGGCAAGAAATTGTGGCGGCGTCTGGAAGACGGGCTGATGTTCAGCCATGAAAAAGAGATTCCTCGGAGCGTTGTTAAGCGTAATGGCGGTGAGTGTTCTGATGGGAGCGGACACGCCGCCGCCGGCGGCAGGGCAGACGGCACCGGACTTCACCCTGGCGAGTGGGGAAGGCGGGTCGGTAAGTCTAAAGGACTACAAGGGTAAATGGGTGGTGCTCTATTTTTATCCGAAGGATTTTACGAGCGGTTGCACGCTCGAAGCGCACAATTTTCAGGACGATCTGACAAAGTATCAAAGCCAAAATGCGGTCATCCTCGGCGTGAGCGCCGACTCTGTGCAATCACACAAGGATTTTTGCGCGAAGGAGGGGCTGAATTTCAAGTTGCTGGCGGACCCGGAGTTGAAAGCGATAACGCCGTACGGATCGGTCATGGATTACAAGGGTACGAAGATGGCGGCGCGCAATACGTTCCTGATCGATCCTGAAGGCAAAATCGCGAGGGTTTACCTGAAGGTGAGCCCGGCTGGGCACAGCGAGGAGGTCTTGAAGGATCTGGCGGTGCTGGTAAAGCATTGAGGAATGACGAGCTTCGAATGTCGAAGTGTTAAGCCCTCGTTCCCGCGGATTCGAAGTTCGAATTTCGGCGTTCGAAATTCGTGCGAAGAGCATCGGCAAAAAGTAACAACGCTGTTACGATTCGTGGGTGGGCCAGAGTTTCGAGAGGGGACGAATGTGCTACACTAAGGAAACCGTTCACATCATATGAAAATAATAAATTCTGTCGTTCTCGTTCTGACGGTCGGCGTGTTGTGCTTCGCGGGGGCGAAGCAAGTTACCGCAGGTCAGTCGGAGTATTCGGGTTCCGGGTGCCTTCGACTGAAGCATTCGCCGGTTCTGGGAATAAACGTGCCCATTACGGTATGGATCGATGGCAATCTGGCGGGACCGTTTACGAAAGGGCACGTTTTCGAACGCTGCCTGACACCCGGCCGGCATACCATCTACGCGAGTCGTCCCCGGAATTTGTTCGATGCGTATTACGGCACGCTCGATGTGCGCGCAGGGGAGACTTATTCCTTCGTGGTAAAAGTCACTCCGAACCGCGTCGTTCTGCAGCCGTCAGGACCGCTTCATTAGGTCGGAAGTCGGAGTGCGGACTTGGCAAGGGTGGGGTTAATCCTCGTTCCCAGGTTGCACTTGGGAACGCGCCGCGCTTGTCTTCGGTGCTGCTCCCAGACCCCCGGAGTCTACGCGGATGACCCCGGCCCCAATCTTCTGATCCGTGTTATCGCGATTCGACCTGGACCCGGCCCGTCATTTGACCGCTGCGATGCTGTTCATGATCGCGGTGATTTCTTCCTGATTATCCGCCACGCCTTCGCCGCGCAGGATGACCATGACGCCTTTTTCCTTGGTCGTTTCCACGCTGGTGAGGGTGAGTTTCATGGCGCCGCCGCTGGCGTCCTTCGCGTCCACGGTGACCGTGACGACGTTCATGCCGTTGAGGGTTGACTTGGTGTCCTTAAAGGAATCGAAATCGGGTTTTACTTTCAGCATGGCGAACGCCTTGTCGTTCGACGGCCCAAGCATGTCTGGCCTCGTGGTGATGACGTCGATGAGCACGTCGCCCTCTTCGGATTTGGCCGTGATTGTGTCCCCAGCCACCGATGCTGTCCAACCTTCCGGGAAGGTGATGGAGGCTACCGGTTTGTCCGCGGGAATCTTGAGCGTATCGGCCAGGGCCGGAGCAGTCAGGGCAAGGGCGAGGAGAAGGCAGGAGATCGAGGTTTTCATGTTTGGAGATAAAATATCGGGAGCGAGCAATTTGCAAATGGGATTCGTGGGGGACGAAGAAAGTGACACGTCACTTGTCACACGTCACTTCTTCGAAACGCCTCTTCATTTCGAATGATGCGGGCTGCTTCCTGATCGTCGGTTTGCTTCCAGAACTGCGCGAAGTGTGTTCCCTTTGTGCTTCGGCGCTTTGAGGCGGTTGGCCGATGCTGTCCATCATATTTGGCCAGCCAGCCCGGCGGAGTTTTGGGTTGCCACTGGGGGATGACGAGGCTGCAGTTGAGCATCGTCTTTTAGGAAGATGAAGACGCCGAAGAAATGGCGGTTGGCGCCGGTGAACATGACGGCGCCATGCCGCCGATGATCGTGAGGTGAATGACGAAGACGCGGCTGAGACAGTAGCTGGCCCTGCCGCTCAATCCAGGCGAAGGGTCGCGTCCTGAGCCAGATGAGATCGAAGATGAAATCGGCGACTCTGGAACACGCGATGCCGATCAACCCGACGAGCAAATGGTCGGTTCTCGATCTTCACTTCCGGGCTCAGGTGTTTCGGATCATCATCCAGCCGAGCACGGCGAGGAAAATTCCATGGGCGAGGGTGAAGACGAGAGCTGGAACGAGGAACGCCGCGAGATAGGTGGAGCGGGAGCTCTTGCGGCGTCTGCGGCGTCTGTCCTTGCGGGCGCTTGATAATCCCAATGTCCCTGGCTCGGCACGAGCGCCGATGGAGGATGATCCGCCCGGCGACGAGCAGAGTGCCAAGAAGCGTTTCCAGCCAATAGAGCACCAGCATGGTGCCCGCAGACCAGTCGCCAACGAACCATCCGACGGCTGGAACGGCGTTTAGCCCGAGGGCGGTGAGGAAGGGCTCGGATGCGCATGGGAAAGCAAATGACGAATGACGAATGATCCGCCTGGCCAAGGCTACGGCGTGGCGCGAGCGGGGCAAGATAGTCCTCCAATTAGCGGACTAAGCAGACTTTGAAAATCGGCTCTGAGTTCGGCGATGGTGCGAAGGATCGGATAATCCTAATTGGTCCCCGGGATCTGTCTGAGCGCGATCGCTGTTCCGATAGAGGCAAGTACGTTAAAGAGGCAATGCATCCACATGGTCAGAAGGGTCGAGTTTGTCATCGCCCGCGCGATCCCGAAAACAAGTCCGAGGGCAAAAATCGACGAGATTTCAAACCAGCCGTATTGGAGATGGATGACGGCCCAAAGAGCGGAGGTGATGATGGTCGCGCCATACCAGCGCAGGCGCGAGGCGGCGAGCCCCTTGAAGATGAAACCGCGGAAACAGATCTCTTCGAAGACGGGTGCATCGACGGCAACTGCCAGCCACAAAAGCCATGGTGGGGCACCGGAACTGTAGACCTTGACCATGAACTCCGGCGCCGGTTGGCGTAGCAGGGTGGAAACGAGACCCATCAATCCAAAAACAACACCGGTGATCAGGCTCCATTGCACGAGTTGCCGAAGACGAGGCACAGCGTTCAGTCCCAGATAGTCCGTTGGCTTCGCGCCGCGCTTGAGCGCCGTGATGCCGACAATAAGTGGAACGCAAACGAGCAGGCCGGCGAAGGTACAGAAGAAAAGAAACGTGCCGTCGAATACCAGCTCACGGAGTGCGACCTCGGCCTCGCCACGCGACAGGTGACGCATGGTGGCTATGGCGTAACAGACTCCAGTAAGAATTTGTACGCCTACGAACACGATCGCGATCAAGACCGTCCAGAGGATCGTTGCGACCGGCCCCCACACGGCGGAGTGATCCTGGTCTGATGTTCGATGAGGGTCTGCCGTCGAGGGATCCATCAGCGAGAAATTGCGCGAATTGCTATTGGAACGCGAGGTTGATTCTCGATTCTGCCATCACGCCGCCAGCATGTCGCAGCTGGTCAAAAGATATTGAGTGACGCCTGGTGCCGCGCGCCCCAGTCAGAACTCTCGTCGAAAGGAATCGTCTCTTCGATCTCGCCGTGGGCGGTCAGGATCCGGATTTCTCCTCGGCGCAACCTGGTGCGGCTCGAGGCGTAGTGGATGGCCTGCTCACGCTCGCTGAAGTACGGTTCGACGCCCTGCGCTTCGAATACCTTCCAACCCCCGAAGTGTGACCTAATCTCAATGATCGTTTGCATAGCGGATGACCCTTTCAGTCTGGACAAATGCATACGTCGATCAGGAGAAGATCCACGCCGGCCCAAATGACCGTGGCGCCTACAGCAGCAATATTCGTGCAGGTTTCCTGACGGAAAAGTAACGCGCTGAAAGAGGGCGACGTCCTGCAGCAGCCGGCAAGTCAGAGCAACCGCACGGCGGTCACTGCGATGCGGCCGCCGAAGCAAATATCCACGTCGGCTCCCGGCGTGCGGTGCCGAAGCTGGTAATCGCCGGCGTGATAGAGCCCCGTCTCTTCGTCGTGCCGGTAATTGAGGGGGAGGGGCTTGGGATCGAGCTGACACCAGACAACTTCTGGTTGGTCAGCCCCGGGTGGAAGGATCGGCAGATTCACGTTGTAGAAAAGTCCCGGCTCAATCGGCTTGGCCAAAATATCGGCGAGGATTGGGGTGATCCACCCGGTCGCGCGCACCCAATCGTAATCGACCCCTTTTTTCGGTACTGCGATAGGGCCACGCCCGGCCAGCCGTGCAGCACGGCTTCGCGCACCGCTGCGACTGTCCCGGAGTAATGCATGTCGGCTCCGAGATTTCCGCCGTGATTGATGCCGCTCAGCACCCACTTTGCGTCGGGGACCAGTGTCATCAATCCTAGGCGGGTGCAGTCGGCCGGCGTGCCGTGAATGGCGAAGCGCTTTTCGCCGCGCGGCTCGATCCGGACACCCTGGTGCCAGGTTACCGCGTGGCTGACGCCCGATTGCGGTCCGGCCGGCGCCACCACGATCGGATCGCCGAGCGTGCGCGCGGCGTTGAGCAACGCGTCGAGGCCCGCGGCGTCAATGCCATCGTCATTGGTGAGCAGAAGTTTCATTGGCCGAGGTTGATCCTCATCTCGAAAACTCTCGCGAGCTAAGAGTTATGGGCAAGTGCTCCGGAGGTTTTGAGGACGATCCTCCTTCGTGATGTGACGTTGGTGTGACAAGTTGTTGCAGGCTTATCGACAGCCCCAGGTGCAGCAGCGGCCGCTCCCATCATTTAGCAACATTTTCCGTCCGCCGCGTTGGAAACGTTTACGCCGCGTAGGCTCCCGCCGAAGATCGCTTCGGCATACGAGTAGCTTTGTGAAAGCGCAAGACCTGCGCCCGGCGGCCAATTTGGCTCCCATCGCAGCAAAAACTGTTCACCACCCCGCGGTCGTACAAGAAATCCCCAATTCCATGAAAACACTTCGCCACTCCCAGCTCCAAATCATCAGAGCATTCGTACTTCTGGCAGCTATCCTCTTGCCTGGACTTCTCTGGGCGGCGCCTCTCAAGGTCGAACACGCCCCGGTTCAAGTTGCTGATCTCTCCCCTCAAATGGCGGACAGTTCGAAGCCGCCCGTCAATGCGTGGGGAGCGCCAGTGCGCGACGCGGAAGGCTACGGTATCAACTACACCCGCGAGGAACTCGGCCTCGCGAAGGCTATTCCTGACATCGCAATCACCGCGGAAAGCGAGGCCAGTTTCACGCCGGCGGGGTTTCTGCCCTCGGCTGCAGATAGAAGCGATCCGTTTTGGAAGTACTCGATCTTTGGCTCCGGCATCGGCGCCAGTAATATCATAATCAACTCCCGCGATGGGTGGCAGTGGCGCGCCCGAAATAATCATCGGCGGGAATTCGTTTCTTGGTTTCGGACCGGACGACTTCTGGCAGGTGGTGCGCCGTAACTCAGCGACAGGTAATTACGACCAGCTTTTTGTCAGCCCGCTCTATTCCGCGGGTGTAAAGCGTATTGTCACCGGCAATATTGTCGGGGACTTCCGGCGGGAGATCGCCGTGATGCTGGCGAATGGTCGGGTTTTCCTGTACGACCTTGCCACGAAGGCTGAGCTTGGCTCTATCAACACCGGTCTCAACGGCTTGGAAGGGCTTAGCCTGACCGATCTCGATGGTGACGGCTTGGCGGAGCTAATTGTAACTACGGCAAACGATCTCTACGTCTTTAGCAACACCGGTTTTCTGCTGTGGCAGGTCGCGGGGGCTGGTGGTTATGAGGTAATCGTCGGACAAATGGACAATGATCCGGCTCTGGAAATAGCGGCGACCAAGGGCGCTGTCGTGGATGTGGCTACGCACACGGTCCAGTGGACGGTAGGCGGGGGATTAGGATCTCACTTGCGGCTGGCGCCCCTGGCGGGCGCCAATTACCAGCAACTGATCGCAGCTGAGCCGTGGTACGTTGTCTACGGGCATGACGTTGGCGCGCAATGGTCCCGGCGCTGGTCGATTCAGACTTCCCATGATATTGGCGCGCTCGAGGTTGCCGATGTGGACAATGACGGTACGCCCGAAGTGCTCATTGGGGAGAACCAACACGGCAAGGTTTTTGCCTATGACCTTGTCACGCAGGTGCAGAAGTGGGCGATTAACAATCCTCCGGGCGGTGTGACAAACATCGCAGTGGGCGACGTCGATGCTGATGGAGAGGTTGACCTTCTTTGGGGTGCCGGCTGGGAAAACACCGGGCCCGACTATCTCTACGTGGCGAGCACGAGTGGGGCTCACGCAATCAAATGGCAGAGTGTGGATTTGCAGGGCCCCTTCCTCGGGCCGGTGATCGGAGATCTTGACGGCGATGGGCGGCCCGAACTGGTTGTTTGCTCTTACAAGTCGGACGCCGGTTTTAAAAACGGACGTATCCTCGTTTTCGATGCCACTACTCTGACGTTGCGCGGGATGTCGGCCCCGGTGGTAGGTCCCTATGGCACGGAAGGAGTCCGTGACTTTAAACTACGCGACCTCGAGGGTGACGGCCGAATGGAGATCGTGCTGGCGAGCGATCGAACCTACGATGGCGTGATTGAGATATACGAATTCAACGCAGCCAATGCCTTTTCCCTCAAGTGGACAAATACAATGCGTCCGGTCGGCTCGCCTTTCGTCTTTGTGGACGTGGTAGACCTGGACGGCAATGGCACCAAAGAGATTGTGGCCGGGAACTCGGTGGCGCACAGCGGTTCTGAAGGTGTGTATATTTATGTTTACGATTATCCCTCCAGCGTGAATCCCTGGCGTTCGGTTGCTCTTTCCAGTGCCTTTAGTGGAGTTAGCGGTCTGGTGATTGACAATCTTGACGGAGGCAGTGCCAAAAAAATCGCGGCACTGGTCGCGAACGGCGACCTCTACACTTTTGACGGTCCCACCCGGACCCTGGAGAGTATTGTTCAGCAAAGCGGAGGCAAAATGCTTGGCCGCCGCAGTCCATCAGGTCTGATTGTGGTGGATAGCGCGAGTACGGGGCATTTTTTGGATTATTCCAACCACAGCTACGCCGAGCGGTTTAGTCGCCAGCTCGGCACGATTACTCTCGATGGCATCAGCGTTCTGTCCGACGGTGGGCTTTGGACCGGGGCCGGCGGCGCCGTGAGCATGCGTCTTCCGCCCCTCTATGAAAGCGTGGATTGGCAAAGTCCAACATTTGCGCCCGGGTTTGGGCGCTTTGTCACGACCGATATTCGCAATGGTTTCCCCTGCGCCTTTAGTTCAGGCCGGTACGCGGCCGCAGGCTTTAAGTATCGATCGCCTCTCGTAGCACCGACACCCACGGCTACGCCGAAACCGGGACCGCGGCCATCCCCGACTCCCTAGTTGGTTGGTGAACCCGGCTTCCTTAGCTCCGAGCCAGCCGCGAGCGCACTTTCGGGCTCACCAACTCGCGCAGCGCGTCTTTGCCGACCCACCGGCATGATGCTTTGTCCGACTGCGCCAGACGTTTGGATAGGCCAACGGCGGCAGCGTTGAGAGCCAGGTCGCGTTTTCCGATGCAGCGCAGGGCCCAATTTACGGCCTTCTTCACAAAGTTGCGCTCGTCGTGCGCACCCTCCTCGATGAGCGGCAGGAAGGCCAGGAAGCGTGGGCCAGGAGCGGCTTTGTCGTGCACGACCAGCGAAGCCATCAACGCAAAGCCAGCGCGCTTGACGAATTCACGGGGCGAGACCGACCACTGATGCGCTTTCTTCCACGCGAAGGGCGTGCGGTCGAAGAGGTGAAAGCAAAGGGTGTCGCAAATACCCCAGCTGTCGAAGTCGCGACACCAGCGGTCCATTTGGGCCGAGGTGACGCGACTTGGCTCATCCACGAACGACGTCAACATGCGCGCCTCGTAGACGCCGGTCTTCCAGAGCGCGGCGGCCAGTTCGTGATTCTTGCCAAGACGTTTCGCGAGCAGGCGAATGTCGGCCACCGACACGCCCAAGGCGTTGTCCGATGGAATGGCCGTATCGCGCCATGCCTTCGAGAGTATGTCTGGTCGCGTGGCGCTTTAGCCAGGTCAGCGCCGACTCGATCTCATCCGCGAGCGCAGGTTGGGCTTTCTTTCTGGTGGCCTTTTCGAGTGCGCGGGGCATGAATGATTCCCGCCGTCCCCTTACTCGCGATGTAACACTCCGCCCAGCAAGGTGCAGGGCAAAGCCGTCACGGCGAGCGCGACCGGATACCAACGCGGGCCCAGGTCCATGCCACTGGTGGCCACGACACCCAACACGCCCATAACGAGCCCTATCACGGCCAGGACAAACGCGTGGCCCATCGGATGATGAGGGGCGAATCTCGCGGCCAGGTAGCCGCCGATGACGGTGTAAACGATTCGATAGACCAACGCCAGCAGGTTCAAGCCAGGGTCGCGCATCGGTTCGCCCCAAGGCGGATAGACCTTCAGCATGTGCAGCACCTGGTCGGTGCCGAGGGAAAGAATCACGACCGCAAGAAATCCCAGAAGCACGGCGCCCATGCTTTGCCAAGGATTGCGGGAACGCGGAGTGGTTGTTGGATCCGCCATTGAATTCGTGAGCCTTAGTCGACCCGCACGTTTAACGTGAGTCCGAGCGTGTTCGCCACGTCAATGAATCGGACGGCGTCCAGTTCCTCCGGCCAGACTATTCCAGCCTTCGTTTTTCCCTCGATGAGTTGGAGCGCCGCAGCAGCTGCCGCATAAGGCACTCCCACATTGGCTGTGCCGAACAATTCGAGCGCCTTCGCCGCTTCGTCGAAGAAGACTCCGGTTACGATCCGGAAGGTCTTCTCCTTTCCACCGGCTGTTCCCTTGATCAGGATATGCGCTTTGGTATCGGCGATGTACGGCACCAGGTTTTTCTGGACCTGCGGATCGAGCACTGCGACTTGGACGGGCCGCGGCACCAAAGCCATAAGCACATCGATCGCTTTCACCTTGCCTCCCGCCACCTCGACGACCCGGTCCTGGGTGAAGCCGGTGGCGAAGAGTGTCGCGATCGCTGGTTCGAATGGAAACTTATAGCAGCAATATTGGATGCCTTTCCCGAGGGTCAGCGGCAGGCTGTATTGCTCGTCGTGGGCATGGTGCGTGAGCTGAATTACTCCGAGGTTGCCTCCGAAATCATAGCTCTCCGGTTCATGGAAAACCGGCATGTGTTCGTGCCGGCCATCGTGGAAGAGGCACGGTGGATCGCAGTAGTCGAAATACTGCTGCTCCGGACACCATGACGGTGTCCAGGTCTTGATCATCTCTTTCTGGGCGGGAATGTGGAATCCGCACCGGATCTCGATCCGCTCGAGCGTGTCGAGTTCATCGCAATACCGGCGGCAGATAATGTTAACGACTCCCGGACTCGCTCCGCAGCCAAGCAATGCCGTGCGACCGGCAGCGACAAATTGGTCGGCCAAATCCAGCGGTTTGCCTTGAATCAATTGAGCCAGGTGCTCCGGGCACGCCGCTGTATTCAGATAGTGTGCGTTCAAGGCGAGGGCAGCCTCCATCACCGGCACCGAAACAAAAGAGGGCGTGAGATCGATGACGACGTCGACGGTTCCGAGCGATTCGCGGACGGCGCGCATGATGGCATCAGGCTGACGAGCGTCGAATTCGGCGGCCGCGACTTTCTGACTGCCGACGCGGTCGCGGATGGATGCGGCATCGGCCAGGTCACGTGTGCCGATAATAATGCGGTCTACGCCCGGCTGACGGGCGAGGATGGCCACGCAAGGTGCGCCTTGTGCACCGGCGCCCACGATCAGGATGTTGATGTTTTCCTTCATGAGTTAGTGGTTAGCCACAGGGTTTCAGAATTCGTGAAACCAATCCAGTAAATCTGGTTGGATTAGTCAACAAGAGGCAGCCGAGGGAGTCGGAAAGAACTGCGATCGTTCGGGCCGGGCAGTCCACCACCGCGCAGGAATCAGAGAGCCTTGTCCAAGTCGCGTCGCTTGGTCAAAGAGAGATCTCCCGGGGAGGGAAGATGGGGGCCGGGATCTCTTTGGTCCAGCGCGGGGAACTGCTCAGGACTTCATTTAGAGTTACGGATTTCAGAGCCTGAAGTTGAAAAGGTTTTGCGAATCGATGCATTTTTTGGACGCAGCGAAATTCAACGCCGAACGTTCGTTTGAAATTGAGCGTTGGACCCATTCGGCTTGCGCTCAGGGCAGTCCGTTGGACGTTGGACGTGGCTTCTGCTCGAAATGAAATCTCGTTACGATGTGGTCATTCTTGGCGCCGGCCACAACGGCCTGGTGGCGGCGGCTTACTTGGCCGGCGCGGGATTGAGCGTTCTGCTCCTGGAGAAAAATGATTACATCGGCGGAGCCACGACCTCCCAGAAAGTCTTTCCCGACTACGACGCCCATCTTTCGCGCTACTCCTACCTGGTCAGTCTCTTCCCGGAAAAGATCATCCGCGATCTTGGCTTGAACCTCGAATTGCGCCGGCGCGCGACCGGTTCGTTTACGCCCTATCTGAAGAACGGCCACCATGATGGATTGCTCCTGAGCAACGTCTCGGAAGAGGTAAGCCGCCGATCCCTCTACGAGTTGACCGGGAATCACACGGAATTCGATCAGCTTCAGAAATTCTACGGCCTCTCCCGTATCTTTGCTGAAAACGTCTGGGACACGATGCTTGAGCCGCTCGTTGCGAAAGAATATTTCCAACGTCGCTTCGAGGTGGACGAGGCAAGCCGCGAGGCGTGGCGAAGTTTGGCAGAAGAGCCTCTTGGCCGGGCGATCGAGCGTTATTTGCAAGACGACTTGCTTCGCGGCATTGTTTTTACGGACGCAAAGATCGGCGTTTTCACCCACCCGCACGATGCGACGCTGTTGCAGAACCGCTGTTTCCTTTACCACCTGATCGGCAACAAGACCGGGGAGTGGAAAGTGCCCGTAGGTGGAATGGGCAGCGTGGCGGGTGAATTGGAACGAGCGGCCCGTCAGACCGGCGCCGAGATGTTGACCAGCGTGCAGCTTCGCGGCCTCGACATCACCGGAAAGCAGCGAAGTGTCGAGTTTGAGTTGGACGGAAAAACGCATGTGGTCGAGGCCCGTTTTCTTCTCGTAAACTTTGGCTTGAACGTCCTGGCAGAGTTGCTGGGCAAACCGTATCGGCCGGATCCGACCGATGAAGGTTCCGTGTTCAAGATCAATATGCTCCTGCGGAAGTTGCCGAAGCTAAAAGCGAGCCGTTATACGGAGACCGAGGCTTTCTGCGGCACGTTTCATATCGACGAAGGCTACGAAGAAATGAAGGCGAGCTATGAGCAAGCCAAACAAGGGAACCTTCCGGGCAAACTGCCGAGCGAGGTCTACTGCCACACGCTTACCGACGGGAGCATTCTCTCGCCGGAACTGCGCGCGCAGGGATTTCACACCATGACGCTGTTTGGCCTGGATACGCCATGGCCATTATTCGCCGAAGACAACGAAACGATGCGCCACCGGGCCCAGCAAAGGTTCGTGGAAGGATTGAATGGCTGGCTGGCGGAATCGCTGGAAGATTGCCTCGCCGTGGCGCGAGACGGCAGTCTTTGTATTGAAGGCAAAAGCCCGGTCGACATCGAGGAAGCGCTCGGCCTTTACCACGGCAACATTTTCCAGAATGCGCTGACATTTCCCTTTGCCGAACGGAAGGAACAGGCCGACACCTGGGGTGTTGAGACGGAATTCGAAAACGTGTTTCTCTGCGGCTCCAGCGCCCAGCGCGGCGGCGCCGTCAGCGGAATCCCCGGCCATAACGCCGCGCAGAAGGTGCTGGAAACGATTCGCGAAAGTTAGTTCTCCGCAGATTTCAATTTCTTCGATCGCCGCGCACCCCCCCATCAGTTTCCTCTGTCGTCTCCTGTGGAATGCAGGGACACCGCGGTTGATCAGCTATTTCTGGTCAGTGGCTTGGGCGTTTGCCGTCGGCGAATGCTCCGCCGTTTCCTGAATTGCCGGAGGGAAAAAGATCCAATAGAGGATGGCAGCCGCCAGCGCCGAAAAGAAAACGATAGTGAGCAGAGTATTTCGCGCGGGAACGGGATTCAGCCGCACAGGGTTCTCGGCCGTTCGCTGTCTCGGGCTCTTGAGATCGGTCTGGAGTTCAGAAAACATGGAGGTGCTCCTAGAGAAAGCTGCTCCCGCGCCAAGAATCCGGTTTTTCTGCTGTTCAGCGCTGTAGTCGCCTCGCTGAGTCGAGGCGTCGGCGCGTGTAAGTATGAGTTGTCGAGGCACGGCGACAGAGCGCCGTAACTCGAGAACACATCAGCAACGATTTTCCCGATGTTTCCCTTTCTCCCTGCCTGTGTTTCTATAGCGATCAATGGGAGTCCGTCATATCCTCAGAGTCCTGGCACGGTCGCGATCCTGGCGATTTACCCGCGACGCCGCCCGCGCCCTTTCGCTCGCACGCTCCGGAGTTCGCGCGCAACCTCTGGCAAAATTCCGGTGGCGGGGCCACGACGTTTTTTATCGTCCCGCGACCTCCGACCCGCTGGCGATCAACCAGGTTTTGTTACGACGCGGCGGCAAGGCTGAGTATTACCTGCCGGCTGCTTTGCAACCGAAAGTGATTTTGGATGTCGGCAGCAACATCGGCACTTCCATCCTTTTCTTTAACGAACAGTTTCCCGCTGCAAGAATCTACGGATTCGAACCGCACCCGGACACGTTTCGAGTCCTGCAAAAAAATGTGGGCGCGATTCCTTCGGTCGAGATCTTCAACTACGCCCTGGGCGCGAGCGATCGGAAGATTTCGCTTTCGTTCGACGGCGCGGATTTCAGCCGCTTCGGCGCAAAGGACGCAACGGAAAGTCCGCTTGGCACCATCACCACAACCGAATGTGAAGCGAGGCACGCCGGAGCGGTCATGAAAGACCTTGGCCTGACAAAAGTCGACCTGATCAAGATCGATTGTGAAGGAGCGGAGTACGATGTCTTGAGCGCTTTGCCCGAGGAACTGCTACAGCATTGTCAGTGGATTGCCGGTGAGATGCATGACGCTTCCGCGTTCAATTTGCTGGCGCTTCTCGCTCCCCATTTCGATCTGGACCTGAAGAAGCGAATGTTCGTTCCGTTCTTCCGGTTTCACGCCTGCAATCTGGCCTGTGTCGAGAAGCTGCGGGGCACCTTCGATCGAAACGCGCTTCAGCTTTAGGAAGCGTCGCGCGACTACGGTCGTCCCAGATTCTGCGCGGTTTGTCCCAATAACCTTGCCTAGTTTGCGCTCGATCAACATTCTGCGCCTAACCCAGATCACATAGAGAAGCATCATCATGAAGAAGTTCTCGTTCGTTATTTTTCTCGCCCTGGCTTTCTGCACGGGCGCTGCGCCAGGACAGGATACCAACTTTCGCAACTTCCTCGGCGAACTCTTCCATGCCGATCAACCCGCACCGCTGTTTCCCCAGATCTTCCGGCACAGCGATCCCATTCATCGCTGGAACGAGATCGCGATCAACGCCAGCGGCCTCGATCATACGCCGGTCCCGCCTGGCGATCCGCGTATCTTCGGCGAGCAACTGGGGCCCGGTCGGTCCAGCCGCGCGATGGCCATCGTGCATATCGCGATGTTCGACACGATCAATGTCCTCGAACATCGCTACCGCAGCTACACCGGGATTAACACGGCGCATCTCCCGCTCTCACTCATCGCCGCGGTCGGCCAGGCGGCGCACGATACGCTGGTCGCGCTTTACCCCTCGCAAACCGTCGCCTTTAATGCACGGCTTGCCGAGGATCTGGCGCGAGTTCACGACCCGCGCGAAAAAGCCAACGGCATTTCCCTCGGACGGCGGGTGGCTGCCACGATTCTGGCCCGGCGCCTGAATGATGGCTCCCAAATTCCAGAACCAGTCGTCGGAATTGGCCATGTCACCAGCAATCTCGCGGGCCATTGGCGCCAGGACCCCATCAGTTTGATCCCGCTCGCTTTGGGCGCGCACTGGGGCGAATGCCTTCCATTCGTCTTGCAATCGAACGAGCAGTTTCGCTGTCCGCCGCCGCCAGCCATGACCAGCGCCGCTTACACGACCGCTTACAATGAGGTCAAGAATCTCGGCGGCGACGGCATCGTCACGCCCACGCAACGAACGTCCGAGCAAACATTCATCGGCGTCTTCTGGGCTTACGATGGAACTCCGAGCCTGTGCGCCCCACCGAGGCTTTACAATCAGGTCGCGGTCCAAATCGCCGACATGACCAAACTCCAGCCGCTGCAGCTCGCCCGTCTCCTGGCGCTGCTCAATGTCGCCATGGCCGAAGCCGGCATGAGTTCGTGGGAATCCAAATACTATGCCGATTTCTGGCGGCCAATTACTGGGATCCGTGAGTCGGACCCCGGCACTGGCCCGACCGGCTCGGGCGACGGGAATCCCAACACGATTGGCGATCCAACCTTCAAACCGCTCGGCGCGCCGGCCAGCAACCTGACGGGACCAAACTTCACTCCGCCGTTCCCTGCTTATCCCTCAGGCCACGCCACCTTTGGTGGCGCTCTCTTCCAGGTTCTTCGCCGCTTCTACGGCACGGATAACCTCGGCTTTACCTTCGTCTCCGATGAATTCAATGGGATCACCCGGGACAACGCCGGCCACATCCGTCCCTACATCCCGCGTTATTTCTCGCGGCTCTCCCAAGCGGAGGAAGAGAACGGTCAGAGCCGGATTTATCTCGGAATTCACTGGGCCTTCGACAAGACCGAAGGGATAGCCCAGGGCCGCCGCGTCGCGGATTACGTTTACGATCACGCCTTCCAGCCGGTCTACGAACGGGGTCGATGACCCCGTCGCGGAGGGGACGGGCTTCTGCACGTCCATCGGTTAACGGAAGGGATAGCCTCCCAAGGCCACCGCGTCGCGGAGTCCGTTTACGATCACGCCTTCCATCCGATCTACGCGCAAGGGCGGGCCAAGTCCTGTAGCCGCCGCCCTGTGGGCGGCGTGCCCGCGATGCCAACGCTTCGCACAGCGAAGCGACTACAGCCGCGGAGGGACGTGCTTCTGCACGTCCATCGGTTAACGAGACGACGCGACCTAGTTGGACATGCGGAAGCATGTCCCTCCGAGCTTGTCACGCGGTACCAGGGTGCAGAAACGAAATTCGGGAGCCGTTTGGTTTGGCGTTTCCCTATTTGAATATTTGGTGATTATTTCGAATTTCGAGCTTCGGATTTCGAATTTTCCCCTTACGGCGTTCCGCGGTCGTAAACTTCCACCAGGCCGACGCCGGTGGTGTTATTCTGTCCGCCCAGAAGCGCGGTGTAGGCGCCCGGTGATAACGCGATCGCCAGGCCAGACTCCAACGCGTTTCCTGGCGCAAGACCCGCCGCGGTCAGCAGCCCGGCTTGCACCGGGTCGTCCTGCCAGTCGTTATTCGAGATCACGACCGCGCCATTGCTATCGCGAAGTTCCAGGGTCGGATTCGCCAGTGCGCCAGCCACTCCCAGGGAGGTCAGGCTCGGACCGATGCCGCGGATAATGATTTGGTCGAGGCCGCTGTTGTTGCCCAGGATGAAACCCGCGATCACGATATCGCTACCGGTCCCGACCAGGGCGCGGGTGCTGATATTGGCCAGCTTCGCCAGCACAGCCGGGCTTAAATCGTAGACTTCCACCAAGGCGACACCGGTGGTGCCATTCTTGCCACTGACGATTGCCGTGTAGGCGCCGGGATTCAGGGTCGCGTCGATTGCCGATTCGAGATTGTTAGTGGGCTGAATGCCGGTGGCGATGATGGCGGCGGCCTGGGCAGGGTCGTCCTGCCAATTATCGTTCGTGACGGTGGCAATGCTCGGACCACGCAGTTCCAACACCGGATCGGCCAGAACTCCAGAGACACTTGTTGACGACGGCCCGATGGCCCGGAGCAGCACGTGTTTGGGAGCGCTTCCCGTGATGATGAACCCGCCAATGCCAACGTTCGCGCCGGTCTCAACCCGCATCCGGGTGGAGAGGTTGAGGGCCTGGGAGGTGGGGGGAGGGGTCACCCCGGGTGTAGGACTGGGGGTTCCCGGGGGCGTTGGAGTGGGAGTGATGCCTGGGCTCGGAGTGGGGGTTGTTCCTGGAGTCGGTGTGACCGCGGGAGTGGGGGATGCGCCGCCAACCACCGTTTGCAGCCGCGTGCCGCTACTCGCAGCAAAGACAGTATCGGAAGCATAAACCGCCGTGATCGTGTGATCGCCGCCGGTCAAGTTCGAGATCGTGAATGAGGCGCTGCCGGCGCTATTGAGCGGCCTTTGGGCCAGCACCGTAGGACCCTCCTGGAACGTCACCATGCCGGATGGGATACCCGAGCCGGGCGGCACCGGGCCTACCGTCGCGGTGAAGGTGACCGATTGTCCGCCGTTCGACGGATTTGGCGACGAGGTCAACGTCGTTGTTGAGGCGCTGGCGTGGACCTTTTGAATCAACGTCGCAGTTCCACCGCTGAACGTGCCGTCGCCACTATAGATCGCGGAGATATGGTGGTTGCCCAGGAATCCGCCACCCGCAGTGAGAGCGGAGGTGGTGACTGTTGCCACTCCGCTGCCGTTCAAAGGAACGTTGGACGCCAGCGTCGTCGTGACCGGCGTAAGATTGTTGTAGGTAAAATCCTGGAACGTGACCGTGCCGGTCGGAACACCGCCGGTCGCTCCCGTATTCGTTATGGTGGCGGTAAAGGTAAGCGATTGCCCCACCGCCACGGAACGAACATCCGGCATGCTGGAGGCGACAGCTATGCCTACCCCGGTGTAGCCGCCCAGCGCAAAGAAAGTGCCGCCGTTTAGCGTGTAGATGACTCCGTTCGGACCCACGACCGTCGGGACATAAGGTTGCCCGATGCCCTGGTTGAGTTGGACGCCTTGGGAAAGCGAATTCGTCGCCAGGTTCCAACTGTAGATGTGGCCATCCTCGCTCGGCAGGTAAATGCTATTGGTCGCCGGGTTCACCGCCGCCGTGTTGATGCACCACTCGCGCACCGCGTACGGGTAATCCGGCCCAAGCGCATTTTCATCCGGAGTAGGACCCGTCACCGTCAACACCTCGCGCATTTCCACCAGGTTCTCCGCCGTCACGTGGGGATCGATCTGGGTCGCGTTTGGATCGAGGATCGCGATCCGGTTGACTCCGTCGCCGTCCTCAAAGTTGTAGTTGTTATACTTCGAGAAGATCAGGTAGGAGGAGGTCCCTTGATACGAAGGCACCATGCTGGCCGGCACGATCGCCGCCGTGTAATCCCAACCAAACCCGCCCGGCGTCTTTGTCACCGTGAGATCGGCGCTGTAACGCATCAGGAATCCGCGCGAGCCATTGCCGGGATTGCCCAGCACGCCGATGTAAACGTCATCGTCGGGCGCGACCATCGGCGAAGAGGTCGCGTCATCTGCCACCACCGCGCCATCGCCATTGCGCGGGTCGGTCAGGAACAGCCGGTACTTGGTTGCCAAAGTCGTGCTGTCCAGGCCGAGGAGATAAGCGTAGGCCCCGGTCGTGTTCGATTTCCCCAGCACGTAAAGAGTGGTCTCATCGTTACTGAGCGCCGGCGCCGAGTTATGCGAGACCCGGCGGACGGCGGTATCGTTGGCTGCGGTTCCAATCAGGACAAAGCTGCCGTTGCCATTGGAATCGATCCGGGCAAACCCGCTTTGGTTCGAGGCAATTGGCGCGGGCGCGGTCCCCTGGACCCGGAACCCGAAGAAGATGTTGCCCTGGCTGTCCGCGGTGATGGGAGTGTTGATGAAGATGGCGGCGTCATACGCGGCGGCGTTGCTCTGGTAGTTGGCCAGCGTCGTATAAAACACCTGGTGGACCGGCGCGCCATGCGCCGCCGAATCCGGGTTATCGATGTAATAGATCGTTCCGCCGCGCCCGGGATAATAGAGTCGCGTGCCGAACGAGCCGGTCGCCACCACTGGATTGTACGACGGGATCCAGACGTGGGTGGGCAAAACGTAATCCGTCGTCAGCGTGTACTTCGGCGCGCCGTTGGCCCCGTCGATCGCGTCGATCCGAAATCCATCCGTGGCCGTCTTGACCGGGACAATCACCGTATTGCCGGCCGTGACCAGCGGCGAACCGTAATGGGCGAAATCTCCCGGGTTCAAGTCGTTCGTCGTCGACCACTGGATGCGATTGAGCGGCTGGGCCGCGGGCTGGTAATTGGCCGTGTGCTGCGCGTTCCCCGCAAACGTCGTCACGCTCTCCGACGCCTGCGCCGGCTGATTACCCGCGGCCCCGCTGTTGGCCCGCACGAGGAGAACCAGTGGCAGAACGCTGAGAACAGAAACCAAAGAGATTTTCCGAAGTGATATTTTCATAATGAGTCGCCCGAATTCTTTCCCCCGAACCGACTCCGAATCTTCCATAATCCACGGAAGTTACAATTCGCACCGCGCATGCAGATCTGCAGGATGGGGTCGGGCAGGCTCCGCCGTAGCCTTTGGCGAAGGTGGCTGGCCCCGCGAGAGTAAGCCGTTGAAACGGCTGCGTCGATCTTCGCGCAAACACCGGCCTGAAGGCCGGTGTTATGGGGAATCCATCGAAATCGTGGCTCCGTTACCCAGGACGCGGGCGCCGATTTCCACCGAACCATCCTGTCACTAACACCGGCCTTCAGGCCGGTGCATCGACATCTGCTCCTTAAGCCGTTTCAACGGCTTAACATCGACGCATTTTGCCATCACTCCCGCCGTTGCTTTACCTCGCTTCGCTCGCATTTCGATCAAGCAGATTGCGCTTGCCGTCCCCGGCCCCGTTGATAAAAAGGGCACTATTTTCCTTTTGCCTGGCCATGCCCCTCGACCAAGCCGCGATAGACGCAAAATTCTTCGCCTTTAAAGACGACCATGCGTGTAATTCTCGTTAGATAATATGCGCATGTTTTCATTGATCATGTTTGTCATTGCCGGTGTCGGCATGGTCTTGCACTGTCGTTTCCTGTGGGTTATGCGCTTTCGCCACCCAGAGTTATGGCAGTCTCTCGGGAGACCAGGCTGGTACTCGGCTTTCAATTCTCCGACCCACCCCAGAGTTCTACGCTTTCTTTGGCATCGGGAGTACCGCGGGATGCCTGATCACAAGTTTGCTACGCTCGGCGCTGTAGTACGCTTCTATTATTTAATCTTTATCTGTGTCGTGGTCGTGTTCATTCTTACCCTTGCCATGAGCGTCCGCCCAACCATTTAATCGCTGGAGCGAACAGCCACCAGCCGCGTGTTCATGTCTTCAGTCACAAGTGCGCTATCCACGCGAGGGACACGCGTTCTCGTCCTCCGTCGCTCATCTGGTGCTCGTTAGACCCCATGCGCGCACACTTGGTTGCACTGTTGGTTCCAGCGATCGCTCTTGCGACCATAACGGTAATGCCCCCTGCGGAGGAGAAGGCCTCGCTGCTGGGAGCGTGGGAAGCCCTCGACCTCTCCGACGACAGTTACGTCGTCTACCGAATGGTCCTTCTGCCGGGAGACGATGGTTACCTGGTGCGGCCCGACCTTCGTGACGAGAGAGAGCCCGAAGCGCCGGCTTTTTTGGGCCGGTTGGCAAAACTCGAATTCAAGGACGGTCGCGTGAGGCTGTTGTTCAAGCGTCTTCCAAACCAAACCGACCTCGTCGGGTCCCGGTATGACTCAATCGAGATCGAGGGCGAAATCGTCGCCGCGGAAGACATGGAAGAGGCGAAGCGGGTTGCCGAAATAAGGGGCACGATGACTGTTCGCGGCGAATACGAAGACTCCCAAACACGGCCCCTTCGAATGGCAAAACCAGCTGGGTACGTAGATCGATGGGCGCGTCGGATTGTCGCTGAGGCGCGGAGAGCCGAAGACCTCATCGCACAAGAACTCAAGCCTGGTCCACAGGGGTCGCGCGAAGACGCCCTCGCGATACTCCGCGAGTCCGAGGTCATTCGCGACCATACGCCGGTGGTATCGACAGAGTGGAGCGAAAAGTCGCGCGAGTGGCATGTTGAGTTGTTGCAGTTCGGCGCAGGCGGCGAACGAACGTCGAAGATCGGAGTCAATGTCCCAGCGCATGTCTTCCACTATATTGAGGACACCGCCAAATGAGGTCTAACCAGGAGACGGAGCGAATCCCGCGGCCGCGGGATCACTCTCCCCGCCTACAGCGCAATCCCTTCACCGCCGCGAGCCGGTGCTGTCGCGGCCGTATTGGGCGCTGACGGCCTTCTTGATCGCTTTCCTCCGCGCCTTCAAACTGTCGGTGCCGTCATAACTGGTCTTGCGGGAGCGTTGGCTGGAGTCGAGCGTGGCGCCGGTGCTGGCCACGTCCTTGTTCGAGTGCCGGTAATCGCTTAGCCCCGAAGTGCCCGACACATCCCCGCGTGATGGCCCCCATTGGGCAAACGCCTTCCATTTGGCCGCATGGAAAAGTTCTTGGGCTGACAGGCGCAGCCGCCGGGGGGCAAGCCGCTTCACCGGTTGACTCGAAGCGTGTCCAGCAGTTTGGGATTGCCCGGAACGGGTCGTGCCCGGTATGCTGGCAACCATGTTCGGTCTCCTCCCAGTATTGCCCCAGCACGGAGATGAATTAGGCCGAATTATTCCCCTTTGCCAAGGAATTGCCGGATTATTCGGCCCAATTTTCGTTAGACCTAAAAGCAGTACGTCACACGTAACCTATGAGCAAAGAAATCATTGTAGCAATCATCGCGTTCTTCGCCGCCGTCTTCGCCGCTTTCATCTCAGCCAACGTCGCGACTAAGAGCGCTATTACCGAGGAGCGTCAGCGTATGTCGGGCGGGACATACGCGCAGACGGCACCATAGAGGCCCGAGTCGGTCGCACGTTTACTCCCCACAAAGAGGGCGTTGGCGTCACAAAGATCGTTTTTGACACACCGTTCCCTAAGACGCCAATCGCGCTTGTCTCACCCCACCGCGAAAATGAAAGCGCCGTCGGAATCGTGAGAATCATGTCTATCGACGAGCGAAGTCTCATCGTCACTACACGTCATTACGCAAACAACTCGACAATCGCCGCTCCCTTTAGTTTCATGGTTTTAGAGAGTATGGAAACAACCAAACCGTGATTTGACGATCGAGGCCTAGGCTCAAACTTTGTACTGCGACATTTGCTAGGCCTGAAGCTGGCACCATGTTCGGTGTCCTCCCAGTATTGCCCCAGCACGGAGATCAATTAGGCCGAATGATTCCCCTTTGCCAAGAAATTGCCGAATAATTCGGCCTACTTTTCGTTAGGAACAGAAGCATGTCCTCCAACAATTTGATCACGAAGCGTGATGCGGTGTGCGACGAGGCCAGCTTCGTGGAGTTCCTCTCGGCGCTCGCGGCGGACCGGGCCGACGAAGTCCAAAAAGAAAAGAAGAGCCCGTCCTCGCCCTATGGAGCCGGAGTGAATGGTTGGGAGAGTGGATCGATCGAAGCCTTTCTCGAAGCAGCTTGTGCGTGGGCCGAAGCATCGAAAGATGGACTGAAGTTTTATTCGAAGCCCACCAATCCATGGAAGAGGTGTGCAGACATTCTCTACACCGGGAAAATCTACGAATGAAGAAAGAGCCTAACCAGTCACTACAGCCAACGGGCCCAAGCATCCGTGGCTGATCTCAAACGTTAGGCGGATGAAAGGCCGCGCACTTCAACCTCGCACACTGCCGCGCCTGATCTACCTAGCCCTATTTCCCGTCGTCGTTGGCGAGTCGGCTCTATTTCCGTTCTGGTTGGCTGGCCGACAGAACTATCCGGGCGTCGGGGACGCACAGTTGCTGGTGACCGTTTTCCTTTTGCCGTTGTATCTAGCCACGGTCACGTCCGTATTCGTCTGGCGCGGGACTTTTCGCCGCGTTCTCTTGGCCTTCAGTACCTTGCTTATTTGCGTCGGGCTTTCAGTGTTTCTCGCCTACGCCGCATGGGGTATTACGACTCGCAGATTTTGGGCACCGGATTACGAAACCATTTTCATATTGCGGGAAGCTGGCGTGCTGGCTCTGGGGATCGGCTTGGTCCCGCCGCTCGCCATTCTCGCATGTGGTTTCATCAGCCTGCATGGGCGCCGAAACGCCTAGCCTTGCGATGGAGCACCATCGACCAGCCTTGCACGCGTTCCCATCGCCGTCGCTTATCGCCAAGGGTTAATCCACAGGAAGGAAGAGAATCATGGTCAAGCTCGTCTACTGTCTGCGCCGGCGCGCCGACGTGTCGCCGGAAGAATTCTATCGCTACTGGCTGGACACGCACGCTCCTAAAGTGAAGAGCGCGGCGGAAGCATTGGGGGCGCTTCGCTACGTCCAAAGTCACACCTGCGAGGCCGAGTTGAACCGGGCGTTCGTGGCCGCGCGCGGCCTGGCGCCTGCCTACGACGGGATCACCGAAGTCTGGTGGAACAGCATCGAAGAGGTGAAGGCGGCAATGACAACGCCTGCCGGAGCCGAAGCCATGGCGATGCTGCAGGAGGATGAATCTCAGTTCATTGAATTCTCTCAATCGAGTGTGTTTATGACTACCGAGCATCTGATCTTCGATCGCTAGCAGTCCAGCCCTCGGGATTTCTAAACGGGCCGCGACTCCGAAAGAATTCGCTGAGTTTACGGTTCGTTAGACTGCATGATCACGGGTAAAGCATTGCGGGCGCTGCCTTTCCTGCCCGTTCTAGTGTTTCTCGCGGGCCGCGGCAGTTGCTGGCTTGACGCCTACTGCCCCTTATTCCGAGCAGCGCGCGCTCCCAAGTCTGCACCGCTATCGCCAACGATTGCGGACAGGTCGACCGCGCCGCTCATTTATCGAGTAGATTACGCTTGCCGCCTCAGCCTTCGATTGATAAAAGAGACATGTTTCTTCCGCGTCACCCCGCCATGCCCCTCGATCAACGTTAAACAGAAGGAATGTTGTTTGGCCTGACTGTGAGCAGGCTTCCAAAGCCCGCACATCTATTGACGTATCGCTTATGCCATTTGATCCAATATCTTGGGGGGTCGGCTTTGTGCTTACCAATGCCGCCAAAAAGGGAATTGAGAGCGCATTTCCACCCAGTCTCAGGAAGACTTTAGAAAAAGCGATTAGAGAATGGTCCTCCTCTGTTTCGGAATCGGCATACCTAGATCCCAATACCCTGTTTTCGGTCGTAGACCCGTCTTCTGCGACAGAAATGGATCGGCCGGCTCAGAGGTGTTTACAGCGTCGTATCCTAGAACTTGTCATACCAATTCAACAAGAATGGCTAGATGCGTTAATGGAGCAATGGAGGGTTATTCGCGGTCGCCACGGCGAAGCCTCTCAACCTTTTTTCCTTCTCAATGAGGAAGACGCTCGGGTTCACCTTGGGCTTCTAGCGCAGCAAATATATCGCCGCTGTTGCCAAAACCTTGAGCTGGCCACGCCCCATATGCTAGGCGCTCTGGACCGCATTGAAGGAAAGCTGATAACACTGGATGAACGGCTTCAGGTGGGCGCACTGGAAGCGCTCGTGGTTAACTATAAACCGACAGTGCAATCAGCGAAGTTAGTCGCGAGCGCGGCTCGGAAAGTTGCCTTTGCAAAAGGCTTGTCAGAGTCCTGGGAATTTCACTTATCGCGGGACAACGGAATCACGATTACCTTAATATTCGGGCTCGGAGTGAAAGGCCCGGTTAAGGGAGTTCTGGAGATTAACGAGGACAGGTTGGCTCTTTGGTCAAGACTCGACAACGATCTTTTGCCAGCAGCTCTTGCTGGCGCGATGTTCGCAATCCCTCTTTTTAGTGGGGTCACAGATAGCTGGAATACAATGGTAGAGTTTGTAGGACGCACGTCCCGCGTGCTGTATCCAAATTCCGTTAGAGGTGGCTGGTTTGGAATTTCGGCTCGTTTTGACCTTAAGAGAATTGGCGTTCCATATCCCGCGAGTTGCCAATTCGACAAGTCGGATGAGCGAGTGGCGATGATGAAACTCGGGGACATTCCGGAGCTAGTTCCTTTTCTGACGTTCGGGGAAGCGCGATCAATGAACTTGTCGGTGTTAGTGAGATCGAAGCAACGGCGCGCGTTGCTGGATGGCTTTATGCCGAATGGGGCCAATCTCCTTTGATTGTCGCGGCGGACAGCGATAAAAACGCGGATGCCACAGACCGATAGACGACGTAGCAGGATCAGATCTCACGATCTCGGCAACATCACCGATCGGCCTTCGCGAAACCGGAAAGCGGATTACAGATACCGGAAAGGTTGCGCGGAGCGGCGCTGGGTTTGAGCGGATTGGGCTTGCCCCCTGCCGACCGCGTTGATAAAAGGGCCACCTTTCCCCTTTTACCACTGCCATCATGCCCTCAACCAAAGCCAGTCGCGCTCGCCGCGGCCCGTCTGCTCGAGGCAAACCCGCCAGCAACCGACCCACCAAGAAGCAAAACCATACCATGAGCAATCGAACCTATATTGCCGTCCGTCATCCCGTGAGTGCGCAGCACGCCAGCCCACCTGTTTCATTTCTCGACCAATTGATCGACGCGATCGATCCATTGCCGGACGACGTCTTCGCCGAGAATGCTTTCCACGATATCTACGCGGTGATGAAGGGTCCCCTCGGCCCTTACACGGGCCTGCTCCATCGCAAAGCCGTCATGTGCGAAGTGCTGCGGGTGCAAGCGGCGTTCGAGTCCGACTGGAATTGGAACGAAGGCGTCGACATTAACAATCTCCACTCCATGACGCACATTGCCGGGGAGGAAACGGGTGCTTTTCAAGTTTCCTTCGACAGCACAGCCCTTGGCCATTCGGCCATGCTCCCCTTTGCCGTCGCCCACGATATCGATACGCCCCAGAAGTTTATCTCCGCGATGAAGAACGACCACCGGCTGGCGGTGGAATATGACGCCCGCTTGTTGCGCATCAATACAACCTGGTGCGGCACGATCAATGACCCGACCAAGGCGATCTCCCATGTGCGGCGTGACGCGGTGGCGGAGTTTCAGACCTTCCTGCACGTGGGTACTGGCACCGCCCCGGCGGTGTCTCCCGCTGGGCCCTCAGTTGGCTCGACGGGAGGTGCGGCCCACGCCTCAGGGCCGGCTGCGCCATCGAGTGGCCCCGTGGATCCCCGAAGCGAAGGTAACATCATGACGCTGCATCCAAGGGTGCAGGAAGACTTCCGTGACTTCTGCCGCAAGGCCAACGCGGCCATCGCTCCGAAGGTTTGGAAGTGGACGTGCGGCACGCGGACCTACGCCGAGCAGGCGGAACTGCACGATGCTTACATCAACCACGGCGGGCCGCAGGCAACATCGCCCGGCAACTCGGCGCATAATTTTGCCATTGCCTGCGACGGCACCCTTTTCGCCGCCGATGGACATACGCCGATTTGGGATGGCCCCGAATACACCACCGTCGGAAAGCTCGGGCGATCGCTCGGTTTTCACTGGGGCGCGGATTTCGGCGATGAACCTCACTTCTGCAAACGTCCGCCGTGGGCGGAATCGCTGACCGAGCTTGCCATGATGAGCGTGCTGCGGCAGCGGCACGCCAGCGGCAAGGACGTGTTTGCCTGATTTCATCCTGCGGTCTTAGGATCGATGTCACAGGTTGCCAGTCCGTTCCATTCTCGGGTAACGATCCACATGGCGGCGAGCCTCGACGGCTTCGTCGCTCGAAAGGATGGGCGCGTCGACTGGCTCGAGACCTCAGACGAATTCGCGGACGGGGATGCCATGGACCCCGAGTTCGTCGAGGCGTTTCTCAAGACGATCGACTGCTACGTGATGGGCTCGCGCACCTATGAGACGGCGCTTGGTTTTGAGACCCAGGGGTTGGGGTGGGCTTACGGCGACAAACCCACCTTCGTCCTGACTAGCCGCGATCTGCCACGGACCCGGAATACCGTCGAGTTTTGCTCGGGCGATCTCACGCAGTTGGTGAACGGATGGCTGCGGCCTACGTTCCGGAGCATCTGGTTTGTTGGGGGTGGAGCTGTCTGCGGCGAATGCCTTCGGCTTGGGCTGACCGACGAAGTGCGGTATTCGGTCCTGCCAATCTTGATTGGCGATGGGATCCGCTTCTTCGAGAAGCTCGACCGGGACGTTGCCCTCCATCTGGCGGAGGTGAAGGCCTATAAGAGTGGTGCGGTGGAACTTCGTTACCACGTTCGCGCCTCGTCTGAATGAGCATTTCGTGAGATTGGGAACTCAAGAGCTATGATCGGAGAGATGCAGGGATTTCACCTGGTTGTTGGCGTGGTCACGGCAGGCGTAATCTGGGAGACCCGACGTGGACGTCTACGACCTGATCAAAGCTAGTCCATCGCTGCAGCCGAGTTGCATCACGGACCGAATGGCTGACTGTTCTCGTTAGACGGATCTTCGTCACCATGGCTTTATTCGGCTTAGTATTCCTCGTAGTCGCGCTGATTCTCATCGGCGTGGGCATCGTTCTCGGTTTGGTCTTATGTGCCGTGACGGCAGTTCTGGTCGGAGTCGGCATCGTCTCTTCCTCGGTTGTGGTTGGAGTCTTCAGCCGGAGCTCAGTAGCTGGCGTAAGCGCATTTTTGCTTCAGTGTGGTGTTCTTGCGGGCGTGCCGGCGGGCATTCTTTGCGCCTGGCTGGCTCATTCCTTTTTTGAAGCGTACGGCAGTGGCTGGCCGATTTTCGTTTACGGCGGTCTTGGGGGCGCTCTCGGAGGGATTATCATCGCCTTGCTGGTGGGTTTTGTTTACCAGCGCCTGCACACTTGGGCGGCGGCGAAACTCGCGCTGGCCAGAGGCGGTAGGGTGGCCATTCGCAATGCCTAGAATGGCAGACGGCACGTTCGCTGTATGCGGATGATGCTGGACAATCGGCGATCGTAAATCGAACTTCGCCAATCGATCGTCTCCGTAGTTCAACGGATAGAACGGAGGTTTCCTAAACCTTAAATGCGGGTTCGATTCCCGCCGGGGACATATTTCGACGCGCCTGGAGAATGACAACGAAATGGTAACTCATGGTTCAGGTTCGATTGATCTCGGCACTCCCGTGCCTCGACCCTGACGGGCTTCGTCTATGTCGCACTGCTCCCGCCGGCTCCATTCCCGCCGGGAACAGTTCCAATGCGGAATGACGAATGACGAATGCGGATGCCGCAGATGATTTGATTAGTTCCCTGCGGGCTCTGCGTCCCCCGCGATATCTCGCCAGCAAACCGAGTCGGAGCCTGCTTGCGACGATCGTTGAGGGGAGAAATTCGCCGGACGTTTGGTCGAGGTTGATCTATGTTCGGCGGTGCTCATGTTCCGCTTGAGGAGTTTTGGAGTGCCCAGGACTAGCTTTGTTTCCTGTCTGGCGTTGCTAGCCGCAATTTGCATCGCTTCCGGCGAGCCTCCCAAAGACGAACCATTCCCAACCGAGCCGCTCGAAAAATACGATGATCCGCCGGCCCCTTTCCCCTTGCGGGGAATAGGAGTTTCGCCGGGAATGGTCTCGGTCCACGACCAGTTCACGAGTCACCAGGTCAATGTCAACGGGAGCGGCATGAATATCACGGGCGACGCGGCGAACGAGCCGTCGATCGCGGTGGACCCGACCGACCACAACAGAATGGTGATCGGCTGGCGGCAGTTCAACAGCGTTACATCCAACTTCCGGCAGGCCGGCTGGGGATAGACGAACAACGGCGGCACGACCTGGACGTTCCCCGGCGTGCTCGAGAATGGTGTCTTCCGGAGCGACCCGGTGTTGGACGCCGATGATACGGGGCGTTTTTTCTATCTCAGCCTTTGCAGTCATTTGACGTCACGCTGTGGCGCTCGCTCAACGGCGGCCAGGATTTCACGAACATTGCGCCGGCGAAAGGGGGCGACAAGCAGTGGTTCGTGATAGATAACACGGCCACCAGCACCGGTCACGGATTCCAATACCAGTTTTGGGATAACGCCAGCCCTTTCGCCCCCGGTGAATTCAGCCGTTCCACCGATGGCGGGTTCACCTGGATGGACCCGATCACCATTCCCAACGCTCCTCAGTGGGGAACGCCCGACGTGGATTCGAATGGTATCCTCTATTTCGGCGGCGTGACTCACTTCGAAGACCCAGTTTTGGTGCATTCGCTCAACCAATGCAAGGAACGGTGCCGTCACGCCGACCTTCGATCACAGCACCCAGGTCAACATGGGCGGCGTCGTGGATTACTTTGATACGATAAATCCGGAAGGACTGATCGGGCAGGTCTTCCTGGCGGTGGACCGTTCGGGCACCAGCTCGAATAACAATGTTTACATGCTGGCGAGCGTGCAGCCGACTGGCTTCGCCACCGGAAGCGACGTGATGTTCGTGCGCAGCACGGACGGCGGAGCAACCTTCAGCGCCCCCAAGCGGGTCAACGACGATCCCATCAACCACAATAAATGGCACTGGTTCGGCACGCTGGCGGTCGCGCCGAATGGGCGGATCGATTCCGTTTGGTTCGACACGCGCAACGCCGCGAACAACACCGATTCGCAGCTCTTCTATTCTTTCAGCACGGACGCGGGGCAATACCTGGTCGCCCAACGTCGCCGTGAGCAACCCGTTCAATCCTTTCCTCGGTTATCCGCAGCAGAACAAGATGGGTGACTACATGACAATTGTTTCAGACAATACCGGAGGCTGATGTCGCGTATGCCGCGACCTTTAATCTCGAGCAGGACGTTTATTACGTTCGTCGTCGCTCCAGGGATAGCACCGACGCCCAGCCCGACGCCCACGGTTACCGCGACGGTACCGCCTACACCGACACCTACTCCAACTCCGGCCAGTCCCACTCCCACACCGACGCCATCGCCGACGCCCACCGCGTCGGAGCCCCCATTCGGCGATATTTCCGTATTCATCGCCGACTCGCCCGATCCGGTCCAGGTTGGCCAGAATCTGACCTATACCATTATGGTATTCCATTGCTGTTTTAGCGGCCCGGCGCAGCCTGTGACGATGACAGACACCTTACCGGCCAGCGTGAATTTTGTTTCTGCGACCACAAGCCAGGGGTAGTTGCACCGGCACGAGCACAGTCACTTGTGATCTGGGTAGCCTCCCGCCCGGCGACATGGCAACGGTGACCTTGGTGGTGACGCCAACGGTAACCGGATCGCTTAGCAACACGGCCATGGCCGCTGGCTTATTCGATCCCAACCCCGGCAACAACTCGGCCACGGCGCCCACGACGGTCATTCCCGCGTCGGCGACACCTCCACCTGTTACTCCGACGCCTGGCCCGGCGGCCCAGGCCATCAATCTCTCGACGCGGATGCGAGTTCAGACCGGCGAGAATGTAGGCATCGGCGGCTTCATCATCTACTGGTAGTGCTCCCAAACATCTGCTCCTCCGCGCCATCGGACCTTCGTTAACAAGTGTTCCCGGTGCGCTGGCTGATCCGGTGCTGGAACTGCACCGCCCGGGCATTTGCACGCTCACGAACAACAACTGGCGAGACGATCCCGCACAGGAAGCTGCGATCCTCGCCACGGGCATCGCGCCGACCAATGATCTCGAATCAGCGATCGATGCGACCCTTAATCCCGGAGCCTACACAGCCATCGTTAGAGGTAAGGACAATACTTCGGGTGTCGCGTTGGTTGAAGTGTACGATCTCAGTCAGGCCGTTCCCGCCAAGCTGGCCAATATCAGCACGCGAGCTTTTGTCAGCACCGGTGCCGATATCGTGATCGCAGGATTCATCCTGGGCAACAATAGCGGTGATGACAGGATGATCATTCGCGGTATCGGCCCAAGCCTGACGGCCTTGGGAGTGCCTAACGCGTTGGCCAATCCCAGCCTGGAGCTGCGCGACAGCAATGCAGCACTCCTGGTCGCGAATAACGACTGGCAGGATGACCCAGCTCAGGCGGCGGAACTGACCGCAGCGGGCCTGGCGCCCACAAACAATCTTGAGTCTGGCATAGCCGCGACACTACCGCCGGGCCTCTACACCGCTCTGCTTGCCGGTCTGAACAATGCCTCGGGCGTCGGCCTGGTTGAAGTCTACGACCGCGGCGCGCCGTAGCGCGGAAAATTCGAAACAGCTTTCGTTTCGATCATTCTTCCCTTAAATCATTCGAGCATTGTTTCGGATTCCGATATTCGGATTTCGAAATTTCTCCGGCGGACGCACAACAGAAAAGGCCACTCAATGAAATCCAAATTGCTTCTCGTTATCCTGCTGGCTCTCGTTTACCACCCTACGGCAATGGACGCGCAAAAGCCTGCCTCCGAAGAAAAGCCGGACGTTTCGGACAAGGCGTTGATCACGAAGGACGCGTCTGCGGCCAAGAAAAACTCCACGCCGAAGGCATCCGAGAGCAAGGCGATCAAGCAATACACCATCGAGCAGTTCATGGCCACGACGCGTCTGGGCGGGGCCTCGTTCTCGGCGGACGAGAAGTCGATTCTCTTTCACAGCAACAAGACGGGCATCTTCAACGTCTATCTATGCCCGCCTCGGGGGGCGCGCCCAAACAGCTGACCACCTCAACCAAGGAAAGCACCTTCGCGGTCTCCTACTTCCCGGCGGACGCCCGTTTTCTTTACCGGTACAACAAGGGCGGGAACGAGAACGAGCACCTCTACCTGCGTGATCTGGATGGGACGGAGCGCGACCTGACTCCGGGCGAGAAGACGAAAGCCCGCTTCCTCAATTGGAGCCACGACCGGAAGTCGTTCTTCTTCTCCACTAATGCCCGGGATGCGCGCTACTTCGACATCTTCGAAATGGCCGTGGCCGGGCTCAAGCCGGCCCTTATCTATCAGGACGAAACAGGCTACGAAGTCGGCGCCATCTCGGACGACAAGCGTTTCATCGCTTTTGGAAAGCCCGGCGCTTCTCCGGCAGATTCGGATATCTATCTCTATAACACGGCGACAAAGGAGATGAAGCACATCACCCCGCATCAGGGGGACGTCTCCAACTCGCCGGAAGCGTTCGATCCGAAATCGAAGTATCTCTACTTTCTCTCGAACGAAGGGGGCGAGTTCATGTACGTGGCGCGCTACGATCTGAAAGAGGGTAAGCGCGAGGTGCTGGAGAAAACGGCGTGGGATGCTTCCTACCTCTTCTTCTCGCGCAACGGAAAATACCGCGTCGTAGCCACGAACGAGGATGCGCGGACGAAGGTGAGGATTTACGAAGAAGCGACGGGAAAAGAAGTGCCGATGCCGGCGCTTCCGGAAGGCGACATACCGGGTCTCACCATCTCGCCCGGCGAAACCAGGATGGCCTTCTACCATGATGGCGCCCGGTCGCCCGCGAACCTCTTTGTCTATGATTTCGCCACGAAAAAGCTGACGAAACTGACGGAGAGTCTCAACCCAGAGATCAACGCCGCGGACCTGGTCGAATCACGCGTGGTGCGTTACAAATCTTTCGACGGCCTGGAGATTCCCGCCATTCTCTACACACCGCAGAACGCCGAGGGAAAGAAGTTGCCGGCGCTGGTTCGGGTGCATGGCGGTCCCGGCGGGCAGGCGCGTATGCCGTACAGTGCTTCCGTGCAGTTTCTGGTGAACCACGGCTACGTCGTTTTGGACGTGAACAACCGTGGCTCGAGCGGTTACGGGAAAACGTTTTTCACTGCGGATGATGGGAAGCACGGCCGCGAGCCGTTGTGGGATTGTGTCGAGGCCAAGAAATACCTGGCGTCGCTCGGTTACGTGGACGAGGCGAAGATCGGCATCATGGGCGGCTCTTACGGCGGTTACATGGTTCTGGCGGCGCTGGCCTTCAAGCCCGAGGAGTTTCGCGCAGGGGTGGACATATTCGGGGTCTCAAATTGGGTCCGAACACTGGAAAGCATCCCGCCTTATTGGGAAGCAGAACGCAAGTCGCTCTACAAGGAGATAGGCGATCCAGGCACACAGGCGGATATGTTGAAGGAGATTTCGCCACTTTTTCACGCGGACAAAATCACGAAGCCGCTCATTGTTTTGCAGGGAGCGAACGACCCGCGCGTGATCAAGCCGGAGTCGGATGAAATTGTTGACGCCATCAAGAAAAAGAACGGCGTGGTCGAGTACGTTGTTTTTGATAACGAAGGTCACGGTTTCACCAAGAAGGCGAACGAGGTCCGTGCCTACAAGGCCATTCTTGATTTTCTCGACCAGCATCTGAACGGAAGCAGCGCCCCCTGATCCCTGGCGATTAACGGATAGGACTACCGCAGGCGACGCATTCCGGCGCCTGATCCTGATCCTACTCCTGATCTCCGCGGGGCAAGGGAAGGATCATGAGCAAGATCATGATCAGGAGCAGGAGAGGGAGCAACCGTCATCGTTTGATGTTGTGATGTGACGCGCGGCAAGGTAAGCCTGAGGCTCTCGCTTACCCTGAAGCAACGATGCACGCTCGAATTTTTCTGGTCAGGCACGGCGCCACGGTTCTGACGGCCGAGGATCGTTTTGCTGGTGCGACTGATGTGCAGCTTTCTGATGACGGCCGGGAGCAAGTCCGGCGACTGGCCAGACGCCTCGGGCAGGAAGACATCACAGCAATTTATGCCTCCCCTCTGGGACGAACGGTGGAGACCGCCGGGATCCTGGCCGAGCCACACGGACTTGAGGTGCAGACCCGCGACGGGCTGCGCGAAATCTCGCATGGTCGCTGGGAACAGATGACACGCAAGGAAGTGGAGCAGGCGTTTCCGGAGGAGGCGGCGGCGTGGGAGAAGGACCCTTATACATTCGCGCCGGTCGGAGGCGAGAGCGGGTTGGCGGTGACCGCGCGGGCCTTGCCGGTGTTAATGGAAATCGTCCGGCAGCATCCCGCCTCGAACGTCCTGGTGGTTTCGCACAAGGCTACGATTCGTCTTTTGCTCAGCTCGTTGCTGGGATTCGACCCGCGTCGTTACCGCGATGTCCTGGATCAAAATCCGGCGGCGCTGAACATCGTAGATTTCAAGGATGCGGTCAGCGCGCGGCTGACGCTGTTCAACGACACTTCGCACTACGCGATGGCTGGCCTCGCCATTCCGGCGGTGCCCACCGCGCGGCTTTCGAAGGCGTGGGACGGTGAAAAGAAGGAGTGATAGCGCGAGTCCTTTTTGTTTGGCGAAGCTGTCATCCCGAGCCGCGTAGACGGCGAGGGACCTCTCCAACGGAGGCAAAGCTTACTCGTCATTGGAGAAAGTCATTTGCAGTTGTGAGGTCAGCGCTTCTCCCGGGGGCGCGGTCCCGTCTACGTGACCCGGGATGACAAGTAGATGAGGCGCGTTTGAATTTCCGTCACAAAATATATTGACCATCCGATACTTTCAGAAAATACTGAAAGTAGATGAAGAAGAAGCAGCTCGAGGCTAACCAGGAGACGCTGCTGGAAGCGCGGGACGAGTTTGTGACCCAGTGGGGGACCATCGGCACGGCCTGGGGGATTAACCGGACCATGGCGCAGGTCCATGCGCTCCTCATCACCACGGGACACCTGATGAGCACCGATGAAATCATGGAGGACCTGAAGATCAGTCGCGGCAATGCTCACAAGAACCTGCGCGACCTGGTCAGCTGGGGGTTGATTCGCAGCGTCGTGCGCAAGGGAGAGCGCAAGGAATACTTCGAGGCGGAAAAGAACGTCTGGAAGATGTTTTGCATCATTTTGAGGGAGCGACGACGGCGGGAACTGCGGCCGGCCCAGGCCGCCCTGCAGGAGTGCGCAGCGCGCACCAAAGGCCTGAAAGGCGCGGAAGCCGTTGCGTTCAACCAGCAGATCAAGGCGCTGAGTGATTTCCTTGAGCTGGCGGACAACGTCATCACCAAGATTTCGCGCTCAGAGCAAAGCAGCATGGTCCCCTGGGCCATGAAGTTCCTGAAATGACCCTTTTTTAGAACGGAGTTTCGGTAATTCCTGAAACTACAAGAATGAAGAAGCAACCATGGAAAGAAGAGACAACATATGAAACCGATCGTTTGGACCTACCTCACCTATCTCGTCCTGAGCGTATCGCTCACCGTCTGGGTGGCGAAAACGCTGCACAAAAATGGGAGGATTTTTCTAGTGGACGCCTTTCGCGGCAACGAGGCGCTGGCTGATTCAATCAATCACCTTCTCCTGGTCGGATTCTATCTGATCAACATCGGCTACGTGAGTCTCGCTCTCAGGGAAGGGCAGATGCCGGTCGATCTCCAGGGAGTGTTGGAAACGCTTAGCCGCAAGGTGGGGGTGGTGCTCCTCGTGCTCGGCGCCATGCACTTCTTCAACCTGCTGGTGTTTTCCAAAATGCGGAAACGCGCGTTGCTGCACCGTGTGCCGCCGCCACTCCCACCGCAGACGCAAGTGCCAGTCGCAGCGGGATGAAGCGGCTCTACGTGCTGTTTGATGGAGAATGCTCGTTGTGCGGGCGATGCCGGGAATGGCTCGCCCGTCAGCCGGCTTTTCTGGAATTGCATTTCCTGCCCTACCAGTCGCCGGAGGTGGCGCAGCGTTTTCCCGGAATCGAAGCGTTTCGTCCAGAAAAGCAACTTCTGGTGGTGAGCGATGAGGGCGGCGTTTACCGCGGTTCGCACGCGTGGGTCATGTGTCTTTATGCGTTGCGCGACTATCGCGAGTGGTCGCAACGGCTTGCTCATCCCGCCTTACTTCCGTGGGCGCGCCGTGTTTGCGAACTGCTGAGCGAGAACCGCTCCAGAGTTTCCCGCTGGTTCGATAAACTGAGTCCGAGCCAGTTGGCGGAGGAAGGTGGCTATCGCGTCCGGCCAATGAAAATCGTGATCCCAGGCGGGTCCGGGCAGGTCGGTCAGGTCCTGGCGCGTACTTTTTTGCGTGACGGGCACGAAGTCATCATTCTCGCGCGGGAGCCCGCGGCGGAGACGGCGGGACGAACTGTGTCATGGGATGGACGGACGCTCGGAGGTTGGGCGGCGGAATTGGAGGGCGCCGACGTGGTCATCAACCTCGCCGGCCGGAGCGTGAACTGTCGTTATACGCCAAAAAATCGCGAGGCCATCACGCATTCCCGGGTGGATTCCACGAAGGTGCTTGGCCAGGCCATTTCCCGGGCAGAGCGTCCTCCGCGGCTTTGGCTCCAGGCGTCGACCGCTACAATCTATGCCCATCGTTACGATGCGGCGCATGACGAAGTCCTCGGTGTTCTGGGCGGGAACGAAGAAGACGTTCCTGAAACATGGCGTTTCAGTATCGACGTGGCGAAGGCTTGGGAAGGCGCTTTCAACCAGACGCCACGATTGCCTTCCACTCGCAAAGTGTTGCTGCGCTCGGCCCTGATCCTGAGTCCCGAGCCGGGTGGAATTTTTGATGTTCTGCTTGGTTTGGTTCGGCGTGGGCTCGGAGGGCGGGCAGGGGATGGCCGCCAGTATGTTTCATGGATTCATGGCGCCGATTTCACCCGAGCGATCTATTGGTTAATCACGCACAAGAACCTGGAGGGCGTCATCAATGTCGCCTCTCCGAATCCGTTGCCGAATGCGCAGTTCATGCGCATCCTGCGCGAGGCCTGGGGGACGAGACTTGGACTCCCCGCTTCGCGGTGGATGCTTGAAATCGCGACTTTTATCATGCGCACGGAAACGGAACTCGTCTTGAAAAGCCGGCGAGCGATTCCCGGACGGCTCCTGCATGATGGTTTTGAGTTTGAATTTCCGGGTTGGAATGAGGCCGCTCGCGATCTCTGTCGCCGCTGGCGTTTGATGTAGAGGCTCGCCGCAGCGAGCGCCTGTCGTGTCGGTTGGCCGTTGGGCACAGCGGCTCTACATTTGCGTCCCGGGGCGAATTTGCGACATTCGCCGCCGCTTCCATGCTCACGATTTCACAAGTCACCAAAGCCTTTGCCGGGCGCACGCTCTTTGAAGACGCGTCGCTTCAGGTGAATCGCGGCGATCGCGTCGGGCTGGTCGGGCCGAATGGCGCGGGCAAATCAACGCTCTTTTCGCTCATTCTGGGCGAAGCCTCTCCGGATGCAGGCAAGGTCGCCCTCGAAAAGTCGGCCACGATCGGATTTCTTCCGCAGGAACACGCGCCTGCCGGGGAAGAGACGGTTCTGGAATTGGCCTGCGCGATCTCGCCTGAATTGACCAAGGCGCAACGCATCATGAAGTCGACGCCGGAGGATTCGGTGGAACATCACGAAGCGTTCCATACCTTCGACGAACATGGCGGCTGGCAGCTTGAGCCCAAGGCAAAGCGGATTCTGGCCGGTCTCGCCTTTCGTGAATCGGATTTTGATCGGCCCGCGAAGGCCTTAAGCGGCGGCTGGGTCATGCGCGCACATCTCGCCCGCCTGCTGGTGCAGGAGCCGGATTTGTTGCTCCTGGACGAACCGACCAACCATCTCGATCTCGAATCGCTCGTCTGGTTCCAGGAATACCTGAAGAATTATCCAGGAGCGATCCTCATGATTTCGCACGACCGGGAATTTTTGAATCAACTGGTCGGTTCCATCATCGAGATCGCGCATCGGCGGCTGAATCGTTATCGGGGAAACTGGGACAGCTACGTCGAGCAAAGGGCGGCGCGGGAAGAACAGCAGCTTTCCGCCTACAAGAACCAGCAGAAGGAAATCGCCTCGCTCCAATTATTTGCCGACCGGTTCCGCGCCAAGGCGAGCAAAGCCTCCCAGGCGCAGAGCAAGCTGAAGCAGATCGATCGGATGGAGAAGATCGAGGCACCGGTCTCGCGCGAGAGAACGGTGCATTTCCGTTTTCCGCAACCGCCCCGCAGCGGGCACCGCGTTATTGCGCTGGAGGAGGTCGACCACGCCTACGGCGATCTTGTGGTTTATCGCGGGCTGAATTTCGAAGCGGAGAGGGGACAGCGAACAGTCCTCGTCGGACCGAACGGGGCCGGAAAATCAACGTTGCTCAAGCTTCTGGCCGGAGTTCTTCCGATTCAAACCGGCACACGAGAGGTCGGGCATAACGTAAAGGTCGGTTATTTTTCGCAGTATCGCGTCGAGATGCTGGATCCAAAGCAGACCGTATTGGAAACGGCGCGCGACATGCCGGACCCCGTCTCCGAACAGATGGCGCGCACCGTTCTCGGCTCGTTTCTTTTTCGTGGCGACGATGTGTTCAAGACGACGGCTGTCCTGAGCGGTGGAGAAAAGACACGGCTCGCGTTGGTGAAGCTGTTGCTCGATCCGCCGAACCTGCTGCTGATGGACGAACCAACGACGCATCTGGACGTGGGCAGCATCGATGCGCTGGTCGGTGCGCTCGCGCAGTACGAGGGCACGCTGATTTTCATCAGCCACGACGTCTATTTTATTCGAGCCGTCGCGAAAACGGTGCTGCACATCAACGCCGGACAGTTGACGCCGTACGCCGGGCGACTACGGTTACTACCTGGACAAATCGCGGGCCACGTCGGCCCGCGCCGCGTTAACGAGCGGCGACAAATTGCAGAACCTGCAGCCCGTTGCGACAAAGACGGGACCTGCGGCGGGCGGAGCGGCCCCGGAAAAGAGCGGCATGCGCGAAACCCGGGAGCAGCGCCGGGCTGCGGCGGAGGATCGCAAGGCCGAAGCAAAGGTTAAACGCGAGCACGAGAAGCGTGTTCGCGATTTGGAAATGCAGATCCTGACGCTGGAAGGCCGGCAGAAGGAGCTGACCGCGGAATTGGAAAAACCCGAGACCTATGAGCCGGGTGGCGCGGCGACGATATTAAATCGCGAACTGCAAGCCATCACCAGCGACATGCAACGGTTGACCGCGGAATGGGAGAAACTGGAGCAGAGAAAAACAGTCTAGCGAAAGCGCATTCCGAGCGTGGCATCGATGCTGCTATAATAGAATCCGCAAGCTAGGAAGACACCTACCAAACATAACTTTCCTCAGCTTCACACGCGGCCAGTAATGGCCGCGTTCTTTTTTTCGGATCGAGTTCTGCCCTTCGCACGGGCGATATGTGATTCCGTCTTCCGGGCCCTGCGAAGCCGCGTTACGGTAAAGAGCAGCGACCGACTCAGGTCCGTTCGTTTTTTGCGACGCCGCGGATGTTCAGGATCGCGAGGCCGAATTGCAGGACGATGAGTGCATACGCGTGATCGTGCCAGCCCCAGCCAAGCCAGAGCACATTGCTTAGCAGGAAAATCCAGAATCCCCATTGGCGAGGCTTCTTGGATTGGGCGCCCACGAGCCAGGCCGACAAGAGCGTGGCTGCCATAGCCGGCCATTGTAGATGCTCCATCCATTCCACAGTCGTTAAACGGTCGTCCCGCCATTCTCGGCTGTAGCAGCTGTCTTAATCTTCAGTAGGGCGAGACTCAGTCGAGCCGCTCGTGGAAGCCGGTGCGGCGGTTAACCTGGAATCGAAAAAGACGGCTCGACTGAGTCTCGCTCTACCAAAACGGTGTCGATGCCAGGCGCGTCAAAAAATAGACCTCCTCGGCTCGCGGCTAATCCGAATGCTTCCGGAAGCCCTTTTATTTCATGACCAAGCGCCGATCTTTTTTCAGCACCTCCTTCCAGCTCCTGAAACAAACGGCGGTGGAGTGGCTGGACGATAAGGCCCCTCAGCTCGGGGCGGCCCTGGCCTATTACACGGTTTTTTCACTCGCCCCGCTCATTCTCGTTTTGCTCGCAATCGTCGGCGTCCTTTTCCGGGACGACCCCGCGGGCGCTTGGAGTCGCGTGACTGAGCAAATGAGTTACTTTCTCGACAAGAGCGCCGTGCAGGTCGTGACGGACATTGCCCAAAAAGCTTCCGAGCCGGGCAAGAGCGTAGCCGCGACGGCGGTTGGGGTCGCTCTCGCTCTGTTCGGCGCGAGCGGTGTGTTCGGTCAGCTCCAGGATGCGCTGAACACCATCTGGGGAGTCAAGGCGAAGCCGGGACAGGGGATACGAGGCTTTCTCCGCGCGCGCTTTGTTTCTTTCGCGATGGTCGGCGGCGTTTGCTTCCTGTTGCTTGTCTCATTGGTCGTGGAGGCGCTGCTCAAAGCCTTCAGTCATTACGTCCAGGCAGCATTGCCGGGAGGTCTGGTGATCGCCATTACCGTTTATCTCCTTTTTGACTTCGCCGTCGTCGTCCTGTTGTTCGCGATGATTTTCAAATTTCTCCCTGACGCAATGATTCAGTGGCGTGACGTCTGGATCGGCGCGGTCATGACGGCGCTATTCTTTGGCGTCGGCAAATGGGCGCTTGGGCTTTATTTGGGAAGCGGCGCGGCTGCGTCTGCTTACGGAGCGGCGAGCTCGCTGATCACGCTGCTTCTCTGGATCTACTATTCATCGCAGATCCTGCTTTTCGGGGCGGAGTTTACCCAAGTGTATGCGAACCAGGCGGGCCGCCGGGTGCAGCCGAGCGAACATGCGGTGCCGATCGAAGAGCTGGAGGTCGAGCGACCCCGCGGGACGAAACGGTAGATGCGGCAACAGGCTGCAGCCGCTTCGCTGTGCGAGCGTGGGAGTTTGCGTCTCTCCCGGCGCCGCTCGTTGAGCCGCCCGCAGGGCGGCTGCTACAGGGCCCGCTTCGCCGCGCCGCTCAAAAGTCGTTCGCGGGAAATGATAGCGCGTTTGTGCGTGCCCCGGCCGATCTCGCCCGCGGGATCGTGCGCAACCACATCGAACACGAATAACTTTCCGTCCCGCCCTCGATAATTTGCGGTGGCTGTGACTTTCGCGCCGATCGGCGTCGCGGCGGAGTGAATGATATCGACGGTCACGCCGACGGACATCTCACCGCTTTGCAGGAACGGCTTGAGAACACGGGCACCGGCCATTTCCATGAGCGCGATCATGCGCGTCGTGGCGAAGACTGCAGGAAAAGTTTCGTCCGGCGTATGGTCCAGCTTCAGATCGCTGGCGCAATCCGATTGCTGCACCACGAGCGTGGAAGTTCCGATCGCATTCGGTTCCGGCTCGCTCACGCCGGGCTCCAACGACCGTTGCCGTCTCGCGCCAGCGCGGGCTCGGGCAGGTCCGGCGCGCCATCGGATTCAAGGCCGCCGTTGGCGTCGAGTTCCTCAGAACCCTCTTCGCGGCCTTCATTGTGCGTTTTCGCGAGCAAGACATAGAGCGAGGGAACGATGAAGAGGGTGAAGATGGTCCCGATCGTCATCCCGCCGACGAGGACCAGACCGATCGAGTTTCGTGCTTTTGCCCCCGCGCCCGTCACGAAGACCAGCGGCATGTGTCCGGCGACGGTCGCGATGGTCGTCATCAGGACCGGCCGCAAACGGATGCGCGCAGCTTCCGAGATGGCGGCGATTTTCTCGTAGCCCTGTTGCTGCAGTTTGTTGGCGAATTCGACGATCAGGATCGCATTTTTCGCGATCAAGCCGACGAGCGTGACCAGCCCGACCTGCGAGTAAATGTTCATCGTCGTCGTCCAGCCGTCGGTGAAGAACGGCATGCCTTGTCCGGGCATTTTCAGGAAGGTGAAGATGAGCGCGCCGAACAAGGCCAGCGGAACGGAGCCGAGCAGGATGATCAACGGATCGCGGAAGCTATTGAACTGCGCCGCGAGGACGAGGAAAATCAGGACGACGGCGAGCCCGAAGGCCGGGAGGAATTTGTCGCCCTCCACCCGGAGCTGACGCGACTCGCCCGTGTAATCGATCGTGTAACCCTTCGGCAGAATCTTGGCCGCCTCGTCTTCGAGAAGTTGCAAGGCTTGATCGAGCGGCAGTCCCGACATGCCGCTGATCGTGACCGCGTTAAGCTGCTGGAAACGGTTCAGCGAGCGCGGGACGGTCTTCTGCTGGATGGTGGCGACCGTGCTGAGCGGAATGAGCTTTTTGTCGGGCCCGGTGACGTAAATGTCCTTCAGTTGGTCGGGATTCAAACGTTCGATGCGTTTGACTTGCGGGATCACTTTGTAGCTGCGGCCCGCGATGTTGAAGCGGTTGACGAAATTGCCGCCGATCGCCGCGGAAATGTCGGCGCCGACCTCCTGGAGATTCAGGCCCATCGCCGCAACCTTGTCGTGGTCGATCACGATCTCGGCCTGCGGCTGGTCGATTTTGGTATCGATGATGGGCGGGAAGAAGAAGCTCTTGCTCTCCATCGCCTTCGCCTGGAGCTGCTTGGCGAACTCCAGCATTCGCTCCGGCTCTTCGGTGGAAAGCAGGACGATCTCGACCGGGAAATTTCCGCCGCCAGGCAGGGCAGGGGGCATGATCGGGAAACATCTCGATTCCCGGGAATGGAGCCGAGTTTTGCCTGGACCTGCGGGAGGATCTCGAAAGGCGGTTTCCTTCCGCTGGTCCCACGGCTTCAAGACCATGCCGCCGAAGCCGTTGTCCGGGAAGGTGATCTGGAAAGATGAACTCGCGTCTGCGGGAAACTCATGAACACTTTTCCGGCGGCGTCGGCGAATGCGGACTGGTTTGATTCGATGGTGGCATTGGCCGGCGCGTTGACGATGCCGAAGATCACGCCTTGATCCTCGGTCGGCGCGAGTTCCTTGGCCGACATCGACATCTTCAGGAAGATGAGCGGCCAGAATCGAGAGTCCGATCCAGGCCGTGTAAACCGCCGGCCGCACCTGCAGGCTGGCGTCGAGCTTCCTGCCGTACCATTCGCGCACGCGATCGAAGATGTGATTCACCCGGGCCGCAAAACCGCGCTCGGCTGTCGCCCGCGCGCAGAAATTTCGCGGTCATGACCGGCGAAAGGGTCAGTGCGACGACGCCGGAAATGGCGACCGCGCCGGCGAGGGTGAAAGCAAATTCGCGGAAGAGCGTGCCGGTCAGGCCTCCCTGAATGCCGACCGGAATGTAAACCGCGGCGAGCGTGATCGTCATGGCGATGATCGGGCCCGACCAGTTCGCGCGCGCCGAGAAGCGCCGCGTTCATCGGCGTCAGTCCATCGCGCAAGTGGCGCTCGACGTTCTCGACGACGACAATCGCGTCATCGACGACGAGACCGACGGAAAGCACGACCGCGAGCAGCGTGAGCAGATTGAGGGTGAACCCAAAAATCTGCATCAGGAAGACCGCGCCGATGAGCGAGATCGGGATCGCGACGATCGGGATGATGGTCGAGCGCCACGAACCGAGGAACAGGAAGATGACGACGCAGACGATGAGGAGCGTCTCGCTCAGCGTCTTGTAAACGTCTTTGATGGCGGCGTTGATGTAAGCGGTGCCGTCGTAGGCGATCACGCCTTTCATGCCGGTGGGCAGGTCCTTTTGGATCTGCTCCATCTCCGCCCGGACGCGTTTGACGACGTCGATCGAATTGGCATTGGGCAAGACCAAGATGCCCATGAAAACGGCGCGCTGGCCGGAGAAACGAACCTCTGTGTCGTAATCTTCCGCGCCCAGGACGACGTCGGCGAATCGCCCAGGCGGATCAGCGTCCCTTGTCCTCGCGGACGACGAGGTTCTTGAAATCTTCCACCGTGTGCAGATCGGTGTTGGCGGTCAGGTTGACCTGCACGAGCGCGCCCTTGGTTCGGCCGGGCGCGGCAAGATAATTGTTCTGCGCCAGCGCGGTCCGCACTTGCGCGGGGCTGACGTTGAGCGCCGCCATTTGCTCCGGCTTCAGCCAGATGCGCATGGCGAAGGTGCGCCCGCCGAGAATATCCGCGCGCTGCACGCCGCCGACGGCGGTGAGCCGGGGCTGGACGATCCGATTGAGGTAATCGGTGATCTCGTTCGCCTGGAGGATATCGGAAGTGAAACTCAGATAGGCGGAGGCGAAACGGGAATCGGCCGATTCGATGTTGATGACCGGGATTTCCGCTTCCGGCGGCAGATCGCCGCGGACCTGATTGACCTTGGAACTGATTTCCGAGAGCGCTTTGTTCGAGTCGTAGTTCAGTTTCAGCCGCGCCGTGATGGTGGAAACGCCCTGCGTGCTTTGCGATTGGAGATAATCGATTCCGTCCGCGGCCGCGATCGCGCGCTCCAACGGCGTCGTAATGAAACCGCGCACCAGGTCGGCGCTCGCGCCACGTAAACCGTCGTCACGGTGACCGAGGCGATATCGCTCCGCGGATATTGCCGGACGTTGAGCGACGAGATCGCCTGCAAGCCGGCGATGACGATCACGAGGCTCACCACCAGCGCGAGGACCGGCCGGCGGATAAAAAGATCGGTGAAACGATTTCATCGAAGCATTGGTAGGATCCACGTGTCCGGCCGGCTTCGGGATTCATCTCTGACTTTGGGCGCGAGCTTGTTATCCACCACGACGTCCATCCCGTTGCGCAACTTGAAGACGCCGGTGCTGACCATCTGCTCGTCGCCCTCTTTCAAACCTCGGTGACCGCGACAAAATCGCCGCGGGTTTCGCCCGTGCGAATGAACTGCTGGCGCAGGATCGAGCGATCTCCTTCCTGGTTTTTTCGTCGTGCTTTTTTTCGATCACGAAAACCGAGTTGCCATAGGGCGCGTACGAAACCGCCGTCGCGGGAATGAAGAGCGTGGATTTTTTTGCGGCAAGAACACTCTTACTCGCCCGAACATTCCCGCGCGCAGGGCGTGATCCTGATTATCGAGCGTCGCCTGCAACGAGACGTTGCGCGTCGCTGGATCGATCGAAGAATTCATCGGCCGTGAATTTTCCCTCGAATTCACGACCTGGGATCGCGTCGGTCGTGACCTTCACCGGCAGGTCGGGTTTCACATCCGCCGAGTTGTTGCTGAGGCAGGGAGAAATCGACAAAAACCTGATCAAGCGACTGCAACGAAACCAATGGGTCGCCGACTTTGACCATTTGACCGGGATTGACGGCGCGGATTCCGGCGGTCCCATCGAAAGGCGCGCGGATCTCCTTTTTATCGATGACAGACTGCATGTTTTCGACCGCCGCCTTCTTCTGCTTGTATTTGGACTGGCGCCGCATCGAATTCCGCGGCTGAGATCACTTTGCGGTCTGCCAGGCCGCGGGCGCGATCGAGATCAGTTTTGGCCAGCTCAGCATCGGCCTCCGCCGATCGCATTTGGGCCATTTCGGCGGAAGCGTCCAGCTTCAACAAGACATCGCCCTTCTTCACCAGCGCTCCCGATTGAAAATCGATTTCAGCACGGTTCCCGCCAGTTCCGCGCTGATCATCGCGCCCTGGACCGGAGAAATGGAACCGACGGCGGTCAACATCGGCTGCCAGTCGGCTTTCTTCACTCGGCGCTGGTCACGGTGGTAGGCGGCGGCACCATTTTTTTCCCGGCCGAGACCAGGGTCACTGATTTGCAGGACTTTGATTCCGGCGATGAGAAGAAAGACGCCAACAGTGCCGAGCGATCACTTTGAAAACGGCGCCTCGCGCTCGTTTTCGGCCGAAGTTCGGGTTGGGTGGTAGCAGTTGCGTGCATATCTGGTCAGGCGATTTGAGCCTCTGGGTTGAAAAACAAGCGCCACAGATTACGCGCGAATTGCGATCTGCCGCTCCCGCCGTTCCGCCTTGGTTCGATTGGGGCTGAGCACATCGCGCATCAGCATGCCGTCCTTCACGGCAAAAATCATTTCAGCGATCTCGCGCGGCTGAAGGTCGTAGGGCAGCTGATTCGCTTCGGGCGAACGGGCGATCAGATCAGTCACTCCTTCCATGGCCGTCTTGGCGACGTCTCGTACGAGATCGGCCACGCGTGGATTGCGTCCCGCTTCCGCGAAAAGATCGACCACAAAAGCCGAAACCACCTGAGGCGCATTTTCGCAACAATCCCAGGTGAAGATGATCTCGAACGCCTCGCGCAGTGTTGGCGCCAGCCGGGCGCGTTCGAGCAGATCGTGGATTTCGCGCTTGTGCTCGTCGGCCATCGCGGAAATGACGGCGTCCTTGTTCTCAAAGTATCGATAAATAAGCCCTACACTGATCCCAGCCTCGGCGCTGATATCGTGCATGCTCGTCTGGTGGAAGCCGCGCTTAGCGAAGCAGACCATGGCGGCGCGCAGGATTTGCTGGCGGCGATCGAGAGCGGGATCTAAAGAGGTGGCTGGCATCGAGTTTACACTAATGAATGAACGTTCATTCATTGTCAAATGCTTGTTTGATGGAGAGGCACTCGGGCCAGGCGCCTGTTTTGTGAGCTAGGCGCTTGGCCCAAGCGTCTCTACATTAATACCGGATGCGGCAAAACCGAACATCTCACCCGCGCTTTGAGTCAACGGTTCTCCGGCAGTTTCCACCCAACCGGCCCTATCTCGTGGGCGTCTCGGGCGGCCGCGATTCGATCGCTTTGCTCCATCACCTCGTCGAACTGGGTTACCGGAAGCTTATTGTCTGTCATCTCGATCACAGATTGCGTGGCCAGCAAAGCCGGGCCGACGCCCATTTCGTCAAAAAGCTCGCGCAAGAGTACGATCTCGAGGTCGAGATGGGCGTAGCCGATGTCCGTGCTCTGGCCGGGAAAGAAAAAAGCTCGATTGAGACAGCGGCCCGGAACGCGCGTTATCGGTTCTTCGCCGAGGCCGCTCGTCGCCGGCGCTGCCGCACAATTTTTCTTGGCCATCACGCGGACGATCTGGCCGAGACCTTCCTGATTAATTTATTCCGCGGGACGGGCACGGCTGGTCTCGCAGGCATGCGTGAGATCGCGGTTCATCGCGTCGGCAGACTCGAGCTGACGGTCGTGCGTCCGTTCCTTTCCATCTGGCGCGAAACGATCGACGAATATGTGGAGGCGCGTCACCTCAAGTTTCGGGAGGACGCTACCAACAAGAGCCTGGTTCCGCTGCGCAATCGCGTCCGGCAGAAAATTATTCCACTTTTAGAAAAACACTTCGGCCGGCCCATTCGGAAGAGCATCTGGCGCGCAGCCAGCCTCGCCTCGGAGGAAGAGGTTTTTTTTGAAGAGTTATTGCCGGGAAAACTCTCAGATCGGACGCAATTGGCCATCGAGCCGCTGCGGGCGATGCCGGTGGCCGTGCAGCGCAGGATGCTTCACGGATGGTTGCGGGCGGGCAACGTTTCCGGGGTCAGCTTCGATCTGGTGGAGCGTGTGCGGGCGTTGCTCGATCTGGCGAACGGCGTCGCGAAGACCAACCTGCCCGGCCAGCGCCATGTGCGGCGACGCGCGGGTCAGCTTTTCATGGAGTAATTCCAGCCGGTGCGCCCTATTATTCCACCGACGATCGTAGACCGCAGCCACAGCCGTCGCTAAGATCAACCTGATGTCTTCCTCTGTTCGCGTCCGCTTCGCTCCATCGCCCACCGGTTATCTTCATATCGGCGGCGCGCGCACCGCGTTGTTCAACTGGCTTTACGCCAAGCATACCGGCGGAACGCTGGTGCTGCGGATCGAGGACACAGATCGCGCCCGCAACACCGAGGAGGCCACGCGTGCCATTTACGACGGACTGCGCTGGCTCGGGCTCGATTGGGACGAAGGCCCTCACGCCGGTGGAGATCTCGGTCCCTATTTTCAAAGCGAACGAAACGAGATTTATGAGCGCTACTTGAAGCAGCTTCAGGATGGCGGCCACACCTTCGAAGACCAGGGAGCGATCCGCTTCCGTTCTCCTCGCGAACATGTCGTAGTGAACGATCTCGTCTGTGGGGAAATCGATTTTGACCTGTCGAATGAGGAGACGCATCCCGACATGACCATCCGCCGTCCTGACGGCTCTTGGATTTTTCATTTCGTCAACGTGATCGACGACATCGAAATGAAGATTTCGCACGTCATTCGCGGCGAGGATCACCTCTCGAATACGCCAAAGCACATCGAGCTTTATCGCGCGTTCGGCGCCACCCCGCCGTGCTTCGCCCACATCCCGCTCATTCTAAACCAGGACGGCTCAAAGATGAGCAAGCGCGATCACGGCGCGAGTATCGCTACCTATATCGAAGCGGGTTACCTGCCCGAGGCGGTCCGCAATTATCTCTGGCTGCTTGGCTGGTCGCCCAAGGACAACCGGGAGAAGATGGAGATCGCAGAAGTCGTGAGCCTCTTCGATCTGGCCAAAGTCCATCGCAAGAACGCGACGTTCGATCTCGACAAATGCACCTGGCTCAACGGTGAATACGTGCGCGAACTGGGCGACGAACGTTTCTACGAACTCGCCCGGCAGGCTTTGGAAAGGGCCGGCATGGATCTTTCCACATTCCCGGCTGATTACGTCACCGCCGCGCTCGAGACCTGCAAAGGCAAGGTCAGGATCTTGAGCGAGCTGCCGGCTTATTGTGGTTTCTATTTTAAGGACGATTTCGACTTCAATCCTGAAGGCGTCGCAAAACATTTCATCCCCGAAAACAAGTCGCGCCTGCTCGCCGTTCGCGAAGCTTTTTCCGCACTGGAAACCTTCGCCGCCGCCGACTCGGAGACGGCCTTGAAGGCGACGGCCGCGCAACTCGAAGTCAAGGTCGGCGCGCTCGTCCATCCCACGCGTCTCGCCGTGACCGGCAGCAATGCGGGACCAAGCCTCTACCATTTGCTGGAAGTCCTGGGGAAAGAGAAAGTGCTCGCACGTATTGATCGCGCGCTGGCGAGGTTTTGAATGGAGGGACGACCGCCGTGTCGTCCCTAATCGTTACGGACGCGACGGAGCGCGTCCCTCCACCTTCGCCCACGTGTCTTTCAACGTGATCGTCCGGTTAAGAACCAGCTTATCCGGCTGCGAGTCGGATCGAGGACGAAATAGCCGAGCCGTTCGAACTGGTAGCGGACCTCGGGATCGGCCTCCTTCAGCGAAGGCTCGCACTTGGCGGTGACAACCTCGAGCGAGTGCGGATTGAGGAATGACTTGAAATCGCCATCGGCGTCGGGCTCCGGAACGGTGAAGAGTCGATCGTAGAGCCGCACCTCGGCGTCAATGGCGTGCGCTGCGCTCACCCAATGAATCGTGCCTTTGACCTTGCGGCTCGCAGTGGCGCCACCGGTCTTGCTTTCGAGATCGGCCGTGCAACGCAGCTCGATGACATTGCCAGCGTCATCCTTCACCACTTCGTCGCACTTGATGATGTAGGCGTATTTCAGACGGACTTCGCCGCCCGGTTTGAGCCGAAAATATTTCGGCGGCGGTGTTTCCATGAAATCGTCGCTCTCGATGAACAACTCGCGGCTGAACGGAATTTTGCGCGTGCCGGCAGTCGGGATCTTCCGGATTGTTCACGGCGTCGAGTTCTTCGATCTGCCCTTCCGGATAATTCGTGATCACGACTTTGATCGGCCGCAGCACGGCGAGCCGCCGGGGTGCGTCCGATTGAGATCCTCGCGGATCGCATGCTCGAGGACCGCGACATCCGTCATGCTCGGATATTTCGTGATGCCGATGTTGTAGGCGAAGGCGCGCAGCGCCTGGCCGTCACCCCGCGCCGGCGCAGGCCGGAAATGGTCGGCATGCGCGGATCGTCCCAGCCGTTGACGAGATTTTCGTTCACGAGCTGGAGGAGCTTGCGCTTGCTCATGACGGTGTAGGTGAGATTCAGCCGCGCGAATTCGTATTGATGCGGCAGGGGCTCGGGCAGATCGAGCGAGGCAAGAATCCAATCGTAGAGCGGGCGATGCACTTCGAACTCCAGCGTGCAAACTGAATGGGTGATGCCTTCGATGTAATCGCTCAGGGTATGGGCGAAATCGTACATCGGATAGATGCACCACTTGTCGCCGGTATGATGATGCTCGGCGTGGCGGATGCGATAGAGCACCGGATCGCGCAGCCAGATGTTCGGCGCGCTCATGTCGATCTTCGCGCGAAGCGTGCGCGCGCCATCCGGAAATTCGCCCGCCTTCATGCGCGTCGAACAGATCGAGGTTTTCCTCGATGGTGCGGTTGCGGAACGGGCTCTCCTTGCCGAGGCGGCGATATTCGTCGGTCTCTTCCGGCGTCATGTCGCAGACATAAGCCTTGCCTTTGCGAACGAGCTCCGACCGCGTACTCATAAAGCTGATCGAAATAATCCGACGTGTAGCCCGGCGCCTGGCCCAGGTGTTCATTCGCCCAGCCATCGATGAGCCATTTCACATCGAACATGATCGAGTCGACGTACTCGGTTTCTTCCTTGGCCGGGTTGGTGTCGTCCATGCGAATGTTGCAGATCCCGCCGAACTCCCGCGCGATGCCGAAGTTCAGGCAGATCGACTTGGCGTGGCCGATGTGGAGATAGCCATTCGGCTCGGGCGGAAAACGGGTGCAAATCTTGGAATGCTTTCCTGATTGGAGATCATCCGCGACCACGTCGCGGATAAAGTCCGAGGGAGCTACGGGTGTGTTCTCGTCCGGCGTCGTCATCTTGGTGCGCGACAGTAGCAGACGAGGAGCTGTTGGAAAACAAGGTGCACGCCAATTGCTGTCATCCCGAGCCGCGCAGACGGCGAGAGACCCTCGCAACGGCAAGCTACGCCTTCGAGTGGGAGACGCCCTCTCTTGCAGGTGTGAGGTCCCTCGGCGCGCTTTGCCAGCCTCGGGATGACACGCCTTCTCGACGCTTACGTCTCCTACCGTAGGACTCAGCTTGCACGGAGTGTCGGGTGGGTCAGTATGTGGAAGAATTCGTGAAAGAAGTTTACACGCTTGCTGATCTGAAGAGCTGGGACGCGAAGACGAAGTCGCCCGTCCGTCTCGGCATTTTTGGCGATCCGGTCGCGCAGTCGCTCTCGCCGCAAATGCAAAATGCCGCGCTGGAGAGCGTCGGGTTGAAGGAGCGCTATGCGCGGTTCCAGATTGGCGCCGAAGAGTTGCGAGAGAGCCTGGAACTCATTCGCCGTCTAAACTTCGTCGGGATCAACCTCACGTTGCCGCATAAGAGGGATGCGCTGGCTCTGATCGATGAGGTCGACGAGACCGCGCGCAAATGCGGGGCGATCAACACCGTGCTGGTGGAAGGGGAGAAGCTGATCGGCTTCAATACCGATGGTCCCGGTTTTCTCCACGCGATTCGTAGCGAGTTTTCCGTCGATCTTCGTGATCTTCGCGTTCTGCTTCTGGGCGCGGGGGGCGGAGCTGGCCGCGCCATCGCCCTGCAATGCGCCCTGGAAAATTGCGAGCGCCTGGTCCTGGTGAACCGCACCTTGGAGAAGGCGCAAAACCTGGCGAAAGAACTGGGGCCTTACTTTGCCGGCTCGCGGGTGCTGGGTCCGGTCGCTCGCTTGCAAGCCATTCCCTGGGATGAAGCGTTGTTGCGCTCTCAGCTCGCCAATACCGATCTCGTCATCAATGCGACCCCGGTCGGGATGAAACGGTCCGATCCTCCGCTATTGCCGGCGTCTCTGCTCGCGCCGCATTTGATGGTTTACGACACGATTTACACGCCAGCACGAACGCCGCTGCTGGCGGCCGCCGCCGATGCGGGGGCATTGGGCGGCGAATGGACTTTCCATGCTCCTGCATCAAGGCGCGCTTTCCTTCGAAATCTGGTTTGGGCGCAAGGCGCCGCTCGAGGTGATGCGGGCGGCGCTCCAGCTGTAGCGCGGCGGACGAAAGGCGCTGTCATCCCGAGCCGCGCAGACGGCAAGGGACCTCACAATCGCAGTGGTGCTCACACTCGGCAGAGATAATCGCCCAGTCACGGATGGTGTTGCGCTTCCGAAGGCTTGAGGAGCGACAAGTGCCAGCGCGAGGTCGGCGCTCCTCCCTTGGTCGCGGTCCCGTCCGCGCGGCTCGAGATGACAGCGCTGGAAAAAGCAGCCCTCTACGAGGAAAATTCCTTCGCCATTTCGCGGCCGCGGTCGGTCGCGGCCTCGACCGCGGCGGCGATGAGCCTTCGAGCCGTTCATCTTCTCCATCGCTGCCAAGCCGGCGGCCGTGGTGCCTCCCGGGGTGACGACCATCCTGCGCAATTCCTCGGGGGACATGCCGGTTTCTGCCGGCGAGCTGCGCGGCGCCCAGAACGGTTTGGGTGGCGAGACCGAGCGCGGCTTCCGGTGGCAATCCGCGTTTTTGCTGCCGCCTTCGGCCAGCGCTTCGATCACGGTGTAAACAAAGGCCGGGCCGCTCCCGGCCAGCGCGGTCACCGCATCGATCTGATCTTCTTCGATCTCCACCGCGACGCCCATCGCGTTGAAAATGTCCTCGGGCTGTGAGCCAAATCTTCCGTCGGTGGTGCGAGCGCCCGGAGCGATCGCCGTTGCTCCGCGGCAAATGGCCGAGGGCGTGTTCGTCATCACGCGCATGAATCTGGCCGGAGCGACTGCTTCCATGCTCTCGAGCCGAACGCCGGCGGCGAGCGAGATGACCAGCTTGCCTTCAAGCGCCGCGGCCAGATCTCGCGGACGACCGGCAACACGACGCCAGGCTTTACGCCGATCAGGATCGTCTCCGCCGATGCGCGCCACTTCGAGATTATCCGCGGTGACAGCGATGCCGGTTTCCGTTTGCACCGAGTCGCGCAGCTCATCGTTCGGTTCGCCCGCGATGATCTCTCCGGGCGCGCAAAATTTTGCCCGAAGCAGTCCCCGAATGACGGAGCCCGCGAGTTTCCCCGCGCCGATGAAACCGAGGCGGTAGCGCGGGGCGGATGTTTGTAAATCAGGTTTGATCCGGCGATATTAGCCGATGGTCAGCAGCGGTGTAAACTTTGGTCTCGATCTCGCGGAGGAAATCGCCGAGCTCAAGCGGGAGCGGAATGCCGTCATCCTGGCGCACAATTATCAGGTGCCCGAGCTCCAGGACATCGCCGATTACGTCGGGGACTCGTTGGGCCTGAGCTATCAGGCCGCGAAGACCGACGCCGAGGTCATCCTTTTTTGCGGGGTCCATTTCATGGCGGAGACCGCGAAAATTATCAATCCGTCCAAGCGGGTTCTGCTGCCCGACCTGGATGCCGGCTGTTCGCTTTCGGAATCGTGTCCGCCGGAAAAACTGAAGGCGTATCTCGATCAACACGCGGACAAGAATTATTACGTCATCGCCTACATCAATTGCAGCGCGGGGGTGAAAGCGCTCTCCGACGTCATCTGCACCAGCGGCAACGCGGAGAAAATCGTGCGAAGCGCGCCGGCGGATCGAAACATTCTGTTCGTGCCCGATCAAAACCTGGGCGCGTGGGTGATGGAGCGGACCGGCCGGCAGATGGATCTTGTGGCAGGGCAATTGTTACATCCACGTCGAGTTCACCGCGCGCAGCATCAACGGAGATTCGCGAGCAATATCCCGGACGCGCCGGTCGTGGCGCATCCGGAATGCACTTACGCGGTGCGCCTGCTGGCGGATGAAGTTTGTTCGACGGAAAAAATGGTGACGTTTTGCCGGGAATCGCCCGCGCGCGAAATCATCGTCGTGACGGAGGCGGGAATGCTGCATCGGTTGAAGAAGGAAATTCCCGGCAAGATTTTCATTCCCGGCCCGACGGAGAATTGCTTCTGCGGCGAGTGCCGGTTCATGAAAATGAACACGCTCGAAAAGGCGCACGCCGCGCTCTTGAAGATGGCGCCGGAGATCACGTTGCCCGAACCGCTGCGGAAACGAGCGGAAGCGCCGATTCTTCGCATGCTGGAGCTGAGCAGGTGAGCCTACGGAAATCCCAATCCAGGAAATCCCAAGACTCAAACTTTCAAACAGCTGATCCCATTGGTCGCTGGAATTTGGATCTTAGGAATTTGCCTGGGATTGGGTTTTGGGCTTTGGGGTTTAACTTGGTCTCGCAGGGCGAAGTTTGCCACTTGTCACTCGGCCCTTTTGCCTCTTCACTTCTGCCGCAATGCAGCGACCCACTTATTTGGCTCATGCTTGCTGGTCCTGTTGCTCGGAATGATCTTTCTGCGCGAGCCACGGCTCGCAGCAATCCGAAGAGTTTTTCCTGCGGCTGGCTCCTGAGAAACTCGGAGCCGCACGGACCAGCGGCGCCGCTGACCGTCGTGGAGATTGGCCAGGATGCAGGTTCTGGACCGGGATCCGATCCGCGGAGACGACCTCCCAGCAACCTGGCAGGAAGCGGGGTCTCCCCGCTGGAATTCGCGCTTTTTCTTCAGTCGGTCCTCGAGTTCCAACCCACTGTCGTCGCCGTTCGAAAATATTTTGAAGTGGCGCGAGCGCGACAAGGACCAGGAGCAGGTTTTCATCGATCAGGCGATGCGCGTTCCCAAGCTGCTTCTCGGCGGCCGAATTGACCGCCACGCCTGATCCGGACGCGCCGGTCCCGGAAATTCAGGGCTTCACCCAGGTGACGGGAAAGCGCGGCGATCTCATCGAATTTTCCGGGATCGGCCGCCAGCCCGGCGAAGAAATGCGGCTTATCGCCAGCCCTCGGCTTTATCAATCTGCCCGACGAAATTGCGGACGGCATTCACGTTCCGCTTCTTTTTCGCTATCGCGGTGAAGTGATTCCCTCTTTCGCGCTCCAGGCGATTTTGCTCTGGCTTCGCGTGACCCCGGCCGAAGTGACGATCGATCTCGACTCGCACATTTCCCTGCCGCAGGGACGCAAGATTCCGATTCGCGCGGATGGCACTCTGTTGATTTCGCCGAATGCGGGAAAAAAGGCGCGGCATCTCACCTTGAACGAGCTGCTGCTTGACGCGCAGCAACACGACGCGGGAAAGAAGAACTCGGAGCTCGAAACCATGCGCGACCAGATCGTGCTGGCGCGCATCCCGGCGAACCCTCTTTCACCGCCGGATGTTTTTGCCGCCACCCTGGCCACCATTCAAACGAACGCTTATGTTCACCGCGTCAGTTGGATTTTCGATTGCGTGATCCTGCTGGCCGCCGCCGGCGTAGTCGTGGACCCTGCGCCATATCTCTCGCGTCGATCTGGTGCTGTGCGCGATCGCGTTTACCGCCGCGTATTGCCTTGATCGCGCTGGCCGTGGTTTCCCGATGGTTGATCTGGCTGCCGGGAGTCCTGCCGCTCGGCGCGGTTTGGCTGCTGGTCTTGATTGCAATCGTGACACCCGACCGGCATCGCGCCAGGCGACCCAAGGCCACCACGATTCGCTCCCATCCGTTCCCTTGAAATGGAGACGTCCGAGCGGACACGAATCGATCGGCTTCACGCGCCCGGGCTGGTCGATCTTCATTTCGACCTGCTGATGGATTTGTACGAAAAACGCGACCGCACGAATGTGCTCGCGTCCGAGTTCCTGCCGGAATTCGAGGCGGGCAACATGGCTGTCGTCGGCGCGGCCATTTACCTCGAGGACCGTTACATCCCGGAAATGGCTTTGCGGGTCGGGCTCGACCAGATTGCGCGGCTCTACGCCGAGGTGGCGATGTCGAACCGCTTCGCGATTTGCAGGAGCCACCAGGAAATTCTGCGAGCGCGAGAGGCTGGCAAGATCGCGCTGCTCATTACGATGGAAGGGGTGGAGCCACTCGGCACGGACCTGGATCTTCTGCGTGTTTTCTTTGAGCTCGGTGTGCGCGTGATTGGACTCACCCATGCGCGGCGCAATGCCGCCGGCTCCGGTGGAGTTTTTGCCGCGAGCGGATCTTCGCGCGACGGCCTGACCAGCTTCGGACGCGAACTGGTTCAGGCCTGTGAGTCACTCGGCCTCATCCTGGACCTCGCCCACATCAACCCCGCCGGCTTCGAGGAAATTTTCGCGCGCACGACCAGGCCGCTCATCGTGTCACACACCAACGCGCGGCGGTACCACGACATCGAACGCAACATTAGTGACGAACAAATCAGGATGATCGGCGAGCGTCGAGGGGTCATCGGAATCAATGCCGTGCTCGTGAGCCCGCGAAAAGACGAGGCGACGCTCGATCGCTACGTCGATCACATCGAACACGTCGCTGGCCTGATCGGGATCGATTGCGTGGGGATCGGCTTCGATTTCTTCGAATTCCTTTATCGCCAGTGGCCCGAATCCGAGAAGGAGGCCGTGGCCGCCAAATTCACCACCCCGCATTTCATTCCCGACCTGACGAACCATTCCCACGCTCGAAACCTCACCCGAAAACTGATCGAGCGCGGATTTAGCGACGAACAAATCGCGAAAATCCTGTTCGGAAATTGGATGCGGATTTTCCAGGAATTGCTGTGAGGGCGTCGCCCCGCTATTGCGGGATCCGCGCGTTCTAGCCTATCAACCCGGAATGACGTGCCCGACTTCGGCGGACGCCGCAGCGCGGCGTCCCTACCATTTGGCTCGCGCGCAGCCAGACGGCAGAAATTGTTGCTTGCTCTTGTTGGGCGGGAGAACCATTTCTTCAATCTCTTGAAATTCACCAACCTCACGCGCCGCACCGAGATCGGCGCCAATAGCTACTACCTCGAGGCCGCCGGTCAGCGGCTCGTCCTCGACTGCGGAATGCATCCCGAAGGAGGAAGGCGAAGAGGCCTTGCCAAACCTTCGGGTGCTCGGCGATCGTGTGCTCGATGCCATCGTCATCTCCCACTCGCATCTCGATCACATCGGGACGCTGCCGGTCTTGATGCGACGGCAGCCCGACGCGCGCATTTTCATGACGGAGGCGACGGCGGAAATCGGGAGCGCGCTTCTGCACAATTCCGTCAGCGTCATGATGCGGCAGCGCGAGGAGATCGGCGTCTCGATCTATCCGCTCTTCACCCACAAGGAAACCGATCGGGCGACGGATCGCTGGCGATGGTGTCCGATGGGCCAGCCGTTCACGCTGGAGGGCGAGCGCGCGAGGCCGCACGAGGCGGACGCCGTCACACTCGAGTTCGTCGATGCCGGTCACGTCCTGGGAGCGGCCGGAGTGATCCTGCGGGCGGAGGGCCGCACGGTCTTCTACACCGGCGACGTGAACTTCGACGATCAGACGATCACGCAGCGGCGCCACGTTTTTCCGGAATCAGGGGTCGATGTGCTGATCATCGAGACGACGCGTGGCGACAACCCATTGCCCGCAGGTTTCACGCGCGCCGCCGAGGAGCAGCGGCTGGCCGAAGCGATCAATCGCGCCTTCGCTCGTGGCGGCTGTATTCTTGATTCCCGTGTTTGCGCTGGGCAAGACGCAGGAAGTGCTCGCCATGATCCACAAATTCCGGCGGGAGAAATTGCTGGGCGAATTTCCGGTCTATATCGGCGGGTTGAGCACGAAGATGACCGAGATTTACGATCGGCGGGCGATGACCACGCGGCGGCTGCTGCCCCGCCTGCAATTGCTCGAAGAGGTCGCGCCGTTCGTGCTGAACGGCAAGACGATCAATGAGTCACCCGCGCGGGCCGGGCGAGTTTACGCGCTCTCCAGCGGGATGATGACACCGAAAACGCTCTCGAACATTTTCGCACGGCGCGTCATCGAAGATCCGAAGCATTCGATTTTCTTCGTGGGCTACGCCGACCCGGCATCGCCGGCGGGGATTATCAAGACGGCGAAGCCTGGAGATATGGTTTCGCTGGATCCCGACGAGCCGGCGCAGCCTTTGCGTTGCAACATCGAGCAATTCCAGTTCAGCGCCCATGCATCCCGCGAATCGATCGTCCGCTACGTGAAACAGCTGGCACCGAAGAAGATCGTGCTCGTCCACGGTGATGTGCCCGCGGTGGAATGGACGCGGGCCCAGCTCGTCGCCGAGCTGCCCGGGTCAGAAGTGATCGTGCCGACGCCTGGGGTGGAGATGGAATTGTGACGCAGCAAATGTAGTGGCGCTTCTGTGAAGCGCCTGTCTGTGGGCGTTGTGCAAGCCCGGGCGCTTCACAGAAGCGCCGCTACAGCGGAAACGCGATCAATGAAAATCGTCTCCTGGAACATCAACTCGCTCCGCAAACGCCAGGAGCGTCTCCTCTCCTGGCTCGAAGCAACTCAGCCGGATGTGGTCTGCCTGCAGGAAACGAAATGCACGGACGAGCAGTTCCCGGAGCTGGCTTTGCGTGGGGTTGGCTATCACTCCGCGTTTCACGGTCAGAAATCCTATAATGGCGTCGCGATTCTTTCGCGAACGCCGCTGCAAGACGTTCGGGCGTCGCTCTGTGACGAGGAAAACGATCCACAGGCGCGCGTCATCGCTGCGACCGTCGGCGGCGGTGCGGATTTATTCCGTCTACGCGCCTAACGGTCAGGCGGTCGGATCGCCGGCCTACGAGTACAAGCTGAAATGGTACGCGCGCCTCGAGAAATGTTTGCGCGACCAGGAAGAGCTTGAACGGCCCCTCGCGGTTTGCGGGGATTTCAACGTCGCCCCGAAAGACGAAGATGTTTTCGACCCGGAGCTGTGGCGCGGCGCCATTATGTGTTCGGAGGGAGAGCGCGCGGCGTTCGACCGAGTAAGTGCAACCGGTCTCACGGATACGCTTCGCCTTCATCACCCGGAGACGGGCCTTTTCAGCTGGTGGGATTATCGAATGCTCGCCTTTCCGAAAAACCGCGGGCTGCGGATCGATGCGATTCTCGCCAGCAAATCGCTGGCGGCGAATTGCACCGCGGCTGGAATCGAACGCGAGATGCGGAAGGGCAAAGAGCCGTCGGATCATGCTCCGGTCTGGGCGGAGTTTTTGTTAGAAGAGGGGGAAACGTTCAACGTCCAATGACAGAGGGGAGCGCCGCGTTGCCACAGGTCGTCGTAAACAGGTTTCTCCCATTGGACGTTGAACGTTGGACGTTGGACGTTGGACGTTAATGTCCCCTGCGCGCCATCTCACTGTGCGGGCCGCACCGCCCAAGCCGCTCCTTATTTTCGACGGCGATTGCCATTTCTGTCGCCGTTGGATCGAGCGGTGGCGCGAGCTCACGGGCGGAGCGATTGACTACGCGCCATCGCAAGAAGTCGCCGAACGTTTTCCCGAGATTCCGGGCGAGGCTTTCGGCAAGTCCGTCCAGTTCGTCGATACCGATGGCACCGTCTTCAGCGGGGCGGAGGCGGTCTTTAGGTCGTTAGGTCAAAAGCGCAGTCGTCGATGGATGATTTGGTGTTACGAGCACGTTCCCGGATTCGCCCCCATCACCGAGGTGGCCTACCGGATGGTCGCCCGGAATCGCCAGACCGCCTCGTTCTTCTCGCGTCTGCTCTGGGGCAACGATGTCCGGCAGCCCACCTACTTCACATCGCGCCTCTGGTTTATTCGGTCGCTCGGGGGCGTCTACCTGATTGCGTTTGTTTCGCTCTGGATGCAGCTGGATGGATTGATCGGCGAGCGGGGGATTCTGCCGGTCGCGGAGTATCTGCCGGCCGCGCGCGAGCACTTCGGCGACAAGGCCCTGTTTCTTCTGCCGACGCTTTGCTGGCTCAACTCCAGCGACGCTTTCCTCCATTTCCTTTGTGCTGGCGGCGCGATCATTTCGATTTTGCTGATGGCCGGCTTAATGCCCGTCGTCTCGCTCATCCTGCTTTTTGTGTTTTATCTCTCGCTCGCGACCGCGGGCCAGACCTTCCTGAGTTTTCAATGGGACATTCTGCTGCTCGAAACAGCTTTCCTCGCCATCTTCTTTGCGCCGGCGGGCTGGAAGATGGGCGGTGACCGTGACCCTCCCGTCTCGCGCGTCGGCCATTTCCTCCTGAAGCTGCTCCTCTTCAAACTGATGGTAATGTCCGGCGTGGTGAAGCTAACGAGCGGCGACGATTCCTGGGGTTGGGCCGATGGCTCATTTCACTGGAGCGCGCTGACCGCGCTCGATTATCACTACTGGTCGCAACCTCTTCCGACGATCTTTGCCTGGTGGGCCGACAAGAGTCCCGAATGGTTCAAGCATTTCTCGGTGGCGTTTTGTCTCTTCGTCGAAATCATCGTCCCGCTCTTCATCTGGGCGCCGCGGCGGTTGCGCCACATCGCCTGCGCGCTGCTCATCCTGCTTCAGCTCCTGATCGCGCTGACCGGCAACTATTGTTTCTTCAATCTTCTCACCATCGCGCTCTGCCTGCTGCTGATCGATGATCGCTCTGGCACTTCAAACGGCTTTCCGATAGCGGCGAGACTCTGGCGAGCCGCCTGGTCTGGCGGCGCGCTGCGCAAGTCCGCGGCTCCGCGCAGAGTCGCGGGCCCTACCATTTGGGCCAGCGTCGCACGGATAATCGCGGTGGTCGCGCTCGTCGTCACTTTGCCCATCAACGCCATGCTGCTTTGTTCCGCATTCAAGCCGCAAACTCCCTGGCCTCGTCCGATCGCGATGCTCGGCAATTTCGTTGAGCCATTCCGAATCGTGAACGGCTACGGCTTGTTTCGCGTCATGACCAAATCACGGCCGGAGATCATCCTCGAAGGCAGCGCCGATGGCGTCGACTGGCTGCCCTACGAATTCAGATGGAAACCGGGAGACGTGAATCAACCGCCGCACTGGGTCGCGCCGCACCAGCCTCGCCTCGACTGGCAAATGTGGTTCGCCGCGCTCGGGACTTATCGGCAGAATCCGTGGCTGGCGGGGCTGGCGATGGGCCTGCTCCAGGATAATCCAGACGTGACCAGGTTACTCGCGCATAATCCTTTTCCCGAGCAACCGCCGCGTTACCTGCGGGCCACGCTCTACGATTATCACTTCACTTCGCGGGAGGAACACCGGGCCACCGGCGCCTGGTGGAAACGCGAAAAACTAGGCGAGTATTTTCCGGCAGTATCGCTGAAAAATCTGGGCAAATAGAAGTGCCGCTAGAGCACGGACCCGATGGCGCCCTACTTATGGGACGCCCGCTCAAACCTCATCGGTACGATCCGCTCCTTCGCATCGTCACCCATGAACCGAAGGATCTCATCGACGGCCGCAGTGGCCACCGTGTTGTGATCGGCTTCCGGTAATCCGCGGAAGATGACAAAACCCGTAAACTCCGCAGCCAACTTCCGGCCCATAGCGGGCGGAATCATGCCATCCTGAAGTCCGTGAAAGATCACGACGCGCGGCGGTGGCTGGCGTTGCGCAAGACGACGCATGACCGCGCGGTTATTGTACTTCTCTGCTAACACGCGCGTGACGAGCGAAGGGAGAAAGAGCGCAGCCTCTTCGCGCAAACTGGTAAATGGCGCGAGTAGAATGATCCCATGCACCAATAAGTGATGGTTCGCGAAATCGAGCGCGGCAGCGGCGCCGAGCGAATGTCCCATCGTTCCTAATCGCGCCTCCAGTTTTATCGGCTCCACGCCGAGACGAGCAGCTAAGGCGACTAGCGCGCCTTCGGCGGCGTCTCGCGTGCTCGCTGCACTGGGCCAGCCTTCGCTCTTTCCGTAGCCGGGATAATCGACCAGCAGGAAGGCGTCGCCCGAAGACTGATTCCGCGCTGTGAGGGGCACCCAATCCAGCGCGAGCGATCCGTTGCCGGAGAATGTTACCCAGATTCGGTCAGGCACGCCGGATTCAACGTGAGGCGGAATGTAGAATGCCGTCTGCCGGCCGGCGTTCGTCTTGAACGGCAACTCAGTCACACCCATTGACAACAATTGTTGGTAGTTCGCGCGATAGGGGTGTGGGTGATAAAGGACAATGTGCGCGAAGAGGTTAAGGATTCCGATGAAGGCAAGCGCGGTACAAGAAAGAACCGCCGCAATCCGAAGTAGACGTCCCGTCACATGTGTAAGGTAACCAGTGGAATCTCGAGGTCAGCCTTAGAATTCACCTTCCGATCGAGCACGAGCACGAGCATGAGCATGAGCACGAGCATGAGCATGAGCATGAGCATGAGCATGAGCATGAGCATGAGCATGAGCATGAGCATGAGCATGAGCATGAGCATGAGCATGAGCATGAGCATGATGACGAGCACAGTGGCAATTCGTTCCACCGGAAGTTGAGGGGAAGGCGGTTTGTGGATATCTTCCCCGACGAATGCCAAAGGAAGAACAGATCGTAACGGAGGGAACGGTGACGCAGGTGTTGCCGGGAACGATGTTTCGCGTGCAGTTGCCTGGCGAGCGCACCGTCCTGGCGCATATCTCCGGCAAAATGCGCAAGCATTTCATCCGCATTGTCCCGGGCGACAAGGTGGAAGTGGAGCTTTCGCCCTACGATTTGACCAAGGCCCGAATCATTTTCCGGGAGAAATGATTGGGAGTCGTGAATCGTTAAAACGCGAAAAACGTAAGCGCACTTGATAGACGAGTTTCGTTTCTGCTGAAGAGGACTTATCATATGGCATGCGCGCGGTGAAAAAGACGCTGCGCAGCAAACGACCCAAAAAAGAACTGACAGGAAAAAATCATGGCTGAAGAACACAAATCAACGACCGAAAGCGGCGGCGTCATTCCGCCGGACGCCCAGAGAAAATTCGAAAGCAGCAAGACCCACGTGCGAAAGGCCGCCGAGGATTTGAGATCCGCAGCCGGCGACATGGCGGGAGATCTGAAGTCTGCCGCGGGAGCGATGGCGGATGAGTATCGCGGCAAAGCCGAACAGGCTTGGGACGATGCGCGGGAACGCGCCCGCACCCTTCAGGAAGATGGCGAGCAGTATGTCCGCGAGAATCCGACCAAGGCAGTCTTTACCGCGCTCGGAATAGGATTCGTGCTCGGGCTGATTTTCCGCCGCTAACGATTGGGCTGAATGGCTGGCGACACGATGCGGTTCCGCAATCCCGCGGGACACGCCGGCTTGCTCCATAATCTGCTCGCCCTGGTTAATGGCCTGGCGGGCTTTCTGGAGAGCCGGCTTGGTCTCTTTGCGAAGGAGTCCAAGACGGCGCTGGTGCAAGTGCTGGTCCTGGTGGCCTGCCTAGCCGGCGCGGCCGTGCTCGCCCTTTTCGGATATATTTTCCTGGTTGCCAGCGCCTTGGTTGGCATCGCCCACGCGCTGCACGTCTCCTGGGTCTGGATCACGCTGGCGGCAGCCGTCGTGCATTTTATCCTGGCGCTGGTGTGCGTCTTGATTGCTCGCAGCCGAATGAAACAATCGATGTTTGAAGCGACTGCCGCGGAATTGAAGAAAGATCGCGAATGGCTAAAGAATCTGGACAAGGAAGATCGCTCCACCAACTAAGGCAGGAAGTCGCTCACTCGCGCGACCGGCTGGCGCGGGATCTGGGCGGGCTGCGTTACGAACTCGATTTCCCACTCAAATTTCGAAAATCGTTTCAACGCCAGACCGTCCTCTGGATCGGCGCCGCCGTAGTGATCGGCGTCGTCTTTGCCGTAATGCCGGCCCGGACGAAGAAGGTCCACGTTAAGGCGAAAGCAAATGACACCGGGGAGACGAAGAAGGGAATTTTGAGCGCTGGATTGGCCATCGGCGCGCTCAGGTTGGCCGCGACCTTGCTAAAACCGGCCGTCGCGCAGTTCATTTCCAAAAAGGTGAGTAGTTACGCGGCAGGGGCCGCATCAGGCCGGAAGTGGTGACGCTCTTTTAGGTTTTACGTTACGGGTGCGGGCGGGTAATGATCCTGGCTCCCCCCATGATCCCGCAGTTTTCCGAGGCCGCCGGAGAAGCGGTCGTTCCGAGACATCTCGACCAATATCTGGCCATCGGCCTGCGCACGGGCGCATCCGATATTCACCTCGGCGTGAATGCCCCGCCCATCTGGCGCTTGAATGGTGCGCTCCAGCCCATCTGGCCAGACGCACCTAAGCTGACTGCACCTGAGACCGCCACGCTGGCCGAAGAGTGCCTCTCCGGCCCGCAGAAAACGCGGTTGGAGGAACGGGGCGACGTGGACTTCGTCCATGCGAATGGCGTCGGACGATTTCGAGCCAGCATTGTTCGCCAGCGGTTGGGGATCGATCTGGTTTTCCGAATCATCAACGCGCGGGTGCGAACGATGGACGAGCTCGGTTTACCCGAAAGTCTGAAACTGCTTACGCGTTATCAAAACGGACTGATTCTGGTGACGGGCTCGGTGGGGAGCGGAAAATCGAGCACGCTCGCGGCGTTGGTCGAGCAGGTGAATATCGAGCGACGCGAGCACATCATTACGCTGGAAGATCCGATCGAATATATTTTCGAGCCGAAGGGTTGCCACATCACGCAGCGGGAAGTGCCTACTCACACGCGCTCTTTCGGCGCGGCGTTGCGCGGCGCGCTCCGGGAAGATCCGGATGTGATCATGGTAGGCGAGATGCGCGATCTGGAAACAATCTCGCTCGCGATTACCGCGGCGGAAACCGGGCATCTTGTCCTGGGCACACTCCATACGGGTAATGCATCGCGCACGCTCGACCGCCTGCTTGATGTTTTTCCGGTCGATCAACAGGAGCAGATTCGCGTCATGGTGAGCGAATCGCTGCGCGGCATTATCAGCCAGCAGCTGGTCCCGAGGGCTGATGGCAACGGGCGCGTCCTCGCGCTGGAAATGCTCACAAACACCCCGGCCGTGGCTAATGTCATCCGCGAAGCGAGGACCTACATGTTACCCGGCATCATCCAGACCGGGAAAAAACAGGGCATGCAGGTGATGGATGATGCGTTGATGGCGCTGTTCGAGCAGGGCGCGATCACCCTGGAGGAGCTTCATGCGCGCGCCGAACGGAAGCAAAAGATGGAGCGAAGGGGAATGAATTAGACCGCGGATTTCGCGGATAACTCGGATGGGGAAGATGATTCATAAAAAATTGAGCGGTGAGATAATCGGCATCGCGATGGAGGTCCTGAACGAATTCAAGCCAGGGTCGATGAAGTTCTACGAACGAGCGATGACGATCGAATGGCGAAGTCGCGGCCATGACGTTGAAGCACAGAAAACGTTTCCTGTTTTTACCGAACCGAATTATCGGTAACCTATACCGGATCTGATCGTCGATCGTTCCGTGATCGTCGACCCGAAGGTGGTCAGGCTTCAAGGAAGCACACGTGGCACAAATGATCGGCTACCTGAACATCACGGAGCTGGAGCTTGCATTGCTGTTCAACTTCAAAATCGCTCGACTGGAGTGGAAACGAGTCGTGCGCCGAACAGGAACTGGCGAGATCGAGGTCCCCGACCTTCAATGGTGAGTCTTCCATAAGCGAAATCCGCGTAATCCGCGGTTAAAAATGCCTTACATCGACCAATTTTTCGCAGTGATTGTCGCAGAGGGCGCGTCCGATCTGCACATCGGCGAAGGCCAGCCGCCCAAGATGCGCCGGCACGGCGAGGTGATGCCGATCCGCGATGAGCCGTGACGCGCGAAGAGGCGGTGAAAATGTTGAGCGAGATCTGCGGCGCGGCAAAAGTGGGAGATTTTCGAAGAGCGAGGCGATCTCGATTTCGCCTACGAGATGGATGAGGCAGTCGCGTTTTCGCTGCAATTTTCTGAAGCAGGCGAACGGCTACGGTGCGGTTTTCCGTTTGATTCCGACCAAAATCGCCAGCCTCGATCAACTGGGTATTCCACCGGTGGTCAAGAGAATTCGGCCATTTGCGGGGCGGACTTGTCCTGGTGACCGGGCCGACTGGTTCAGGCAAGTCGACGACGCTGGCGGCGCTGATCGATTACATTAACGAGAACTTTTCGCGGCATATCGTCACGATCGAGGAGCCGATCGAGTTCGTGCATCAGAACAAGCGCAGCCTGATCACGCAGCGCGAAGTGCCGGTTGATTGCGCCTCCTTTCCCGATGGGCTGAAAGCGGCGCTGCGGGAGGACGCGGACATCGTGCTGGTCGGTGAGATGCGCGATCTGGAAACAATCTCGCTCGCGCTCACGGCCGCCGAAACCGGTCTGCTGGTCTTCGGAACGCTGCACACAAACAATGCGCGCAAGACGGTCGATCGCATGGTGGACGTGTTCCCCGCGAATAAACAGGCGCAAGCGCGGACGATGCTGGCGAATTCTCTGCGCGGCGTCGTGGCGCAATTGCTCTTGAAGAAGGCGGACGGCTCTGGTCGAGTCGCGGTGAACGAGATCCTGATCGCGAACGCGGCGGTCTCGGCGATCATCCGGGAAGGCGCGACCCAGAAATTGCAGGACGTGATCGTGGCCGGAAAAGGGCAGGGGATGCAATTCATGGACGACGCGATCTATGCCTCGCTCCAGCAGGGCGTTGTCTCGCCTCATGAAGCTTTCATGAAGGCGATCGATAAGAATCGGTTCAAGGAATTCCTGACCTCGGAAGAGAAGGACCTGGGGATTGCGACGGGTTCCGCCTCGAATGATCAGAAGCGCTCAACTGGCAATCTCGTGAGGGTGAAGGGCGACCGCGGGAAGGATGGATAATGACAAAGCGAGCTGTCATCCCGAGTCGCGTAGACGACGAGGATCTCGCCATCGAGCTCGACCCACCTGCTCGTGTTACGCGCGATTTGTAATTTGCGCGGCAAGGCCCGCGGAAGCCGTTACCGCGGTTGCGAGGTCCCTCGTTGTCTGCCCGACTCGGGATGACACCATCTTTCGAAAGCTGGCCCCGGTCGTCCGGACGGCTCCGTCCCCGTTGACAGGAAAAATCGCGGGTGATACCGTCGCCGCAATTTACGCCCACGTGCATGCGCTACTAAATAGTCAGGTGCTGGTGCTGAACCGCCTGTGGCAGGCGGTCAATATCTGTTCGGCGCGTCGCGCTTTTACCCTGCTTTACCAGGGTCACGCCCAAGTCGTCTCGTCTGATCTGGCCAATAATTTCCTGACGCACGATTTCGCCAGTTGGCGTGATTTTTCCGTTACGGCGCCGGAGCACGAGGTCGTGACGACGATCTCCTGGAAGATCCGGGTGCCGCGCGTGATCGTGTTGCTGCTGTTCGATCGGCTGCCGAAGAAGGAAGTAAAGTTCACGCGGCACAATGTTTTCGAGCGCGACAAGAACACCTGCCAGTATTGCGGAGAAATCTTCGAGCGGACCGAGCTGAATCTCGATCACGTTTTGCCGCGCGATAAGGGTGGTCTGACGACCTGGGAAAACGTCGTTTGCTCCTGTATCGCTTGTAACACTCGAAAGGGAAACCGGCTGCCCCATGAAGCGCACATGACGCTCATTCAGAAACCGAAACGTCCGAAGTGGCGGCCGTTCGTGCACGTCACGTTCACGTCGCAGCACCACGAGAGCTGGCGGCACTTTGTCGATCTCGCGTATTGGAACGTCGAGTTAAGCGATTAGGAAATTCAACCGCGGATTACGCGGATAACTCGGATGTTTTGGCAGGGGAGGCTGCCTTATTTCAAGATCCCATCTCCAAATCCGTGAAGTCCGCGGTATCCGCGGCCAATCTCCGATTGGTAGGGGCGGCGCGCTGCGCCGACCGCGGACGCCGCAGCGCGGCGTCCCTACCGAGTGGTAACTGCGGCCGTGCTCTTCGCTGGATATAACGCATTCAGAACCGGCTGCGGATAGACACCGAGGAAAATGATTCCGGCGATCATTGCCGACATCGCCAATCGCGATAATCCGCTCAACGGGACCGAGGTCTCGCTCGGCGAATCCTCCCAGTACATTGCACGCACGACCTTCAAATAATAATAGAACCCGCAGGCGACGGTGATCACACCCGCGATCACCAGTGCGGTTTGATGGTGCCGGAGGGCGGCGTCGAAGATAAAGAACTTGCCCAGGAACCCCGCGGTAAACGGCACGCCGGCGAGCGACGCCATGGCGATGAGCATGGCAAACGCGAGAAAGGGAGAACGTTTGGCCAGCCCGTTGAAGTCTTCAATATTGTCTCCAGTCTGTTGGGCCACGACGATGAGCACGGCAAAACTCAGCAGCGTCATGAGCAGATAAGCGACGAGATAAAACGAGACGGCTTCGCCCGCGAGCGAGACAACGCCGATGAGCAGATAGCCGGCGTGGGCGATGCTCGAGTAGGCGAGGAGGCGTTTCAGGTTGTTTTGGGGAAGAGCCGCCAGGTTGCCATAGATCAGGGTGAGCAACGCGATCGCGGCGAGCAAACGTTCGATCTGTGGCAACATGAAGAAGGGTTGCAGCACGCGGAGAAGAACGACGAATCCAGCGGCCTTCGAGCCGACGGAAAGAAACGCGGTAACCGGGGTCGGAGCGCCCTGGTACACGTCCGGCACCCACATTTGAAAAGGCACAGCTGCGATCTTGAATCCGAGCGCTATGAGCACCAGGACCATGCCGAACAAGGCCGGGCCTGTCTCGATCGCCGGGTCGGCCAACGCCTGCGCGATGCGGGAGAGGTTTGTTTCGCCGGTGACGCCAAAAATCCAGGTGATGCCGTAGACCAGAAAGCCGGTCGAGAGAGCGCTCAGGATCAAATATTTGACGCCGGCCTCCAACGTCGCCGGGTTGCGACGGGTGAAACTGACCAGCACATAAAAGGAGATCGTCACCAGTTCGAGCGAGACGAAGATCATGACGAAATCGATCGCGGACGCCATCCACATCAGCCCCGCGCAAGTGAAGATCGGCAGCGCGAAAAATTCACCGAGCCCGGATTGATGGGTAGTGCCGTGGATCGATTGCCGCACGATGGGGGCGTAGTCGATCATCATGACAAGCACGACGATCGTCGTCACGAGGGCGAAGCGTTTGAAGAAAATCGCGAGCGGGTCGGCGGTGTAAAAACTCCAGAAGCCGGTCGCCGCAAGGTCTGTGGGCGCGGGGGCGAGGAGGAAGCTGGCGGCGAGGACAGCGGCCAGGCCGAAGATGGCGGTGAAGGCCAGAGTGCGCTTGTCGATCTTGTCGAAGAACGCTTCGATCATGAGCACGAACAAGCCCAGGACGAGCACTTCGATTTCGAGAGTAGGTGCGCTGATCGTCATTACCTGGGAACGAAATAGCTCTTAAAGGCGGGCGAAACGATCCGAACAAACGTTTGCGGGAAGAAGCCGAACCAGATCGAGATCGCAATCAATATGCCGATCGGCACCCGCAAGCCCCCGCGAAGGTCCGTGAGGCCGCTCCAGGATTCACGAAGCGGGCCCATGAAAACGCGCCGATAAGCGCGGAGCATGTAGACCGCTGAGATGACGACGCCCCAGAGCGCGAGGATCGCAGCGACTTGGAAGATGGTAAAATGTTCGGGGTTCGCACCGTTTCGGAACGTCCCGAAGATCGCCATCACTTCACCGGGGAAGTTAGCAAAGCCCGGCAAGCCGATGGAAGCGAAGGCGGCCAGGCCAAACGCCAGTGCAGCCCGCGGCATGGCCTTGCCCAAGCCTCCCATCTCTGCCAGCACCAGAGTGCCGGTCCGTTGCCGAATTTCGCCGGCCAGACCGAAGAGCAGCGCGATGGAAATTCCATGCGCGAAGATCAGGAGAGCCGCGCCGTTGGTGCCGAGGAGGGTGCCGCTGGCGATGCCCAGGAAAATGTAACCCATGTGCATCACGCTGGAGTAACCGAGCATCCAATCGAGACGCTTTTGCGCAATCGTTGCCAGCCCGACATAAAGGATGTTACCGAGCAGGAGCACAATTAGCAGCGTGTTCCATTGCTGCGCCCCTTCGGGCAAAAGTGGGAGCGCCAGACGGAGAAGGCCATAGAGCCCAAATTTCTTCAGCACGCCTGCGTGCAGCATCGCGGCCGGCGCAGGCGCGGAGGCATAAGCTTCGGGAGCCCAGGTATGAAATGGAAAGAGCGAAACGAGAATACCGAAGCCGATCAGCAGCAGCAGAAAAATGTTGCCCTGGGCATCAGCCGGGAATCGTCGAAGCCACTTTTTGCAAGGCGCGGAAGTCAAAGCTGCGCGCGGCTTCCGGGACGCTGCGATAGAGCATGATCAAGCCCAACAGCAGAATGAAACTTCCGGTCGCGAGATAGATCGTGATTTTCCAAGCTGCGACCTGCCGGTTGCCAGTTCCCCAGATTCCGATGAGCAAAAACGTCGGAATCAAGGCGAGCTCGTGAAAGGCGTAGAAGAAAAAGAGGTCGATTGAGGCGAAGGCTCCCATCGCTCCGCCGGCGATGAAAAGAAGGCAGGCGTAGAAGGCGTGTTCGTGCTTTTTGATTTCGCCGGTGAAACAGATGGCCGCGAGCGTGACGACCGCCGTCAGGACCAACATCATCAGGCTCAGGCCGTCGATGCCGAGGGTGAAGTTAATGCGCCAATCGACGCTAACTGGATAGGAGGAGACCAATTGAAAACCGCGTTGGCCGGCTTCGAAGCCACTGAAATAGACTAAAGCGGTCGCCGCGAGAGTCAGGCCGGCGGCCCAGAGCGCGGTGCGTCGGGCGGGAGCGCCGATCAGAATCGCCAGCGCAGCCAGAATTGGGCAGAGGACGATGAAGAGCAGGATCACCGGAAAATTGTAAAGTAAATCAGGCCGACGATTCCCAAACCGAAGAGAAAAGCGTAAGCCTGCAGGTTTCCGACCTGGAGCAGTCTCAGGAGTGACCCAAAACCCCAGGCCGCGCCGCTCGCACCGCGGACAAAGCCGGTATCAAGGATCCAGCGATCGATGAAGGCGGAGAGAGTCGCCAGGACCCCTTGCGTCGCTTTGATGAAGAAGCCGTAAATCTCGTTGAAGTAGAAACCGTCTCGGAAAAAAGCGAGATCGATCGGGTCGGTTTCGCGGCGGCGGTAAAGCAGGATGGCCAGCGTGATTCCAATCAGGGTGGCGGTCAGCGCCAGGCCCGGGACCAGCCACCCGGTTTCATGTTCCCCGGGCAAGGGAAGAAAGATTTTCGCGACGAACCCGAACCCGGACGCGAATGCCGGAATGGCCAGGAGAATCAACGGCCCGATCATGACCCACGGTGCTTCACGGCCCGCGCGCGCCTTGTCGCTGCGCGGTTTGCCGAAAAATACCACCACCACCAGCCGCACCATGTAGAACGCGGTCAGAAAAGCCGTGAAGAGCGCGAGCCAAAAAATGGCGCGATCCTTCTCGTAGGCGACCGCGAGGATCGCGTCCTTGCTGAAGAACCCGCTAAAGGGCGGGAAACCGATCAACGCCAGCGTTCCAATCATGAAGGTGAGAAAAGTAATTCCCAGCCGGCCGGCGAGTCCGCCCATCTTCCAGATATTCTGCTCGTGATGGAGCATGACGATGATCGAACCTGCGCCGAGAAAGAGCAGGGCCTTGAAAAACGCGTGAGTGAAAAGATGGAACATCGCCGCTTCGCCCGACGCGAGACCGATGGCCATGACCATGTAGCCGAGCTGCGATAAGGTTGAATAAGCCAGGATCCGCTTGATGTCGTTTTGCTGGGTAGCGATGAGCGCGGCCATCACGGCGGTGACGGTTCCGATCCACGCGATAATCATGAGCGCCTGCGGCGACGCCTGGATGAGAAAACCGATGCGCGCCAGCATGTAGACGCCTGCCGCCACCATGGTCGCGGCATGGATCAGCGCCGAGATCGGTGTCGGACCTTCCATAGCGTCCGGCAGCCAGACGTGGAGAGGAAACTGGGCCGACTTCCCGACTGCGCCGCAGAAGATCAGGAGGACGGCGATGGTGAGGTATTCCGGGTAACTTGTGATGCGTCCAACTTCCTGGGCCATCTCATGGAAGACCACGGTTCCGGTCGCAGTCCACGCCATCAGAATTCCGATCAGGAATCCGAAATCGCCGAGGCGATTGGTAATGAAAGCCTTCTTCGCTGCCTCGGCTGCGGCATCACGTTCGAACCAATGTCCGATCAGCAGGTAGGAACTCACGCCCACGAGTTCCCAGAAAATGAACATCATGACGAAGTTGTTCGAAAGAACGATGCCGAGCATCGAGAACATGAAAAAGGAGAGCGAGGCGAAGTAGCGGGACTTGCCCCCGTCGTCCTTCATGTAGCCGAGCGAATAGATGTGGATGAGTGCGCCGATGCCGGTGACGATCAGAAGCATCGTCTTGCTGAGATCGTCGATAACCAGGCCGAGAGGAACATAGAGAACGGGTTTGAGATCGATCCAGGTAAGCTCGAGTGCCTGGATGTTCGGCGTGACGAAGACGGCGCAGCTGCAGGCGAAACTTCCGAGAACCGCGCCCACCGAGATGAACGCGCTGATGCCGCGGTGGGATTTCGTGAACAGTACGATCGCCACTGCCGCGAAAAACGGCAGGAGCAGAATATACCAGGGTAGCGCGCTGCTCATGTCAGTTAGGCAGCTGGTTGTAGCACAAGGCATCTTGCCTGTGGGGCTGGCAGGCATCCTGCCCGCCATTGAGCGAAGCAACAGGCAAGATGCCTGTTGGCCCCACAGCCAGGATGGCTGTGCTCCGTTATGCTGGTAGTCACGGTGTTCAAAATTTCAAGCTACTCACGTCTTCGACATGCGTCGTCTGTCGCGCACGATACAACGCGACAATGATGGCCAGGCCCACGGCGACTTCGGCCGCGGCCACGGTGATGATGAAAAAAACGAAAACCTGCGCGTTATAGTTTGGAACTCCCGCGGTATCGAGGCGAAAACGGGAGAAGGCTACGAGCGAAAGGTTGGCGGCGTTCAGCATCAGCTCGAGCGACATGAAAATGATGATGATATTGCGGCGCAGGAGCACGCCCGCGAACCCGATCGTGAAGAGCAAACCGCTGACAATGAGATAGTGGCCGAGGGTTACCATGCTCAACGAAGTTCGCGTTTGCTGAGGACGATCACACCGATGGTCGCGACCAGGACCAGGACGCCGATGATCTGAAACGGCAGGTTGTAATTGGAGAAGAGAAGGAGGCCGACGCTATGGACGTCGTCCATCTTGGGAGAGCCGAGCGGTGGGAATGTCTGTTTCGCCGCGCCCAATTTCCCAACCACAAGGCAGATCTGGACAAAGAAGGCCAGGGCCACGGCCGAGCCGCCCGCGATGGCGACCACATTCATCTTACGGCGTGTTTCCACGCGAAGATCGAGCAGCATGATGATGAAGAGAAAAAGCACCATGACCGCTCCGGCGTAGACGAGGACCTGGATGATGCCAATGAAGAACGCGTCGAGCGACATGAACAGGGCCGAAAGACCCATAAAGCAGATGACCAGGCTCAGCGCGCTGGCGATCGGGTTGCGATTGAGGATAACCGCGGCGCCGAAACCGAGCATGACGGCTGCAAAGATCCAAAAGAGGAAGGCGGGCATTTTATTTGGCCACGGATAAACACCGATGAAACACGGATATGAAATCTGAAAAATCCGTGTTCATCCGTGTCAATCTGTGGCGATTATTTTTTGTCATTCCATTTCAAGACCACACCGTGCATTACGCCGCCGATTTCCAGCAGTTTTGTCTTGTCGTGCACCATGTCAGCGCGGGTGAAGCCGGTGATGGCGTAATCTTTCCGCAGGTAGATGGCCTGCTCGGGACAAACCTCCTCGCATAAGCCGCAGTAGATGCAGCGGATCATGTCGATGTCGAATTCCTGTGGAAATTTTTCAACCTTGGCAAAGCGATCGCCCGCGGGAATTTCGCCCGGGATAATTTTGATCGCGCGTGGCGGGCAGATGAATTCGCAAAGCTGACAGGCGACACAACGGACCCGGCCGGTTTCGTCGCGGACCAAGGCTGGAGCGCCTCGGTAATGTTCCGGCATCTGGCTGTCCCATTTCTCTTCTGGGTATTGCATCGTCACCTTGGTGCGGCCGAAAAGCATGTTTTTGAAATGCTTTATCGTGATCGCCATGCCGGCCACGATGGCCGGAAGGTAAAGGCGTTCCGACCAATTGAGCTTGGGACGTGAAACGGTGATCGCCATCAGTTCGTGCTCCTGCTCTGCTCGTGCTCATGCCGACCGTTTCCGATCACGAGCATGAGCACGAGCACGATTACGAAGGGATAAGAAAATCATTGCGGGAAATAGGCGAGAATGATCGCCATGAGGAAGATGTTTGCGAGCGCGATCTCGAAAAAGAAAACCCAGCCCAGGCGCATCAATTGATCGTAACGAAAGCGCGGCAACGTCCAGCGCACCCAGATGAAAACGAAAAGGAGAACGGCGACCTTCGAGAAAAAGACAAAGATATTCATCAAGCCCCAGCCCCATCCGTGGGAGCCGTCAGGAATGCCGGGGAAGTGCCACCCGCCCAGGAAAAGCGTCACGATGATGGCCGAACCGGTGATCATCGCAACGTACTCGCCGAGGAAAAAAAGGCCGAATTTCATCGAGCCGTATTCGGTGTGATAGCCGCCCACCAATTCGGTCTCCGCTTCGGGCAGATCGAACGGGAGACGGTTTGTTTCGGCGAAGATTGCGATGGTGAAAACGACGAACGAAATCAACATCGGAATCGCCAGCAGCCATTTCTGTGGATTAGCCCAGTCACCGACGAAAGGCGCGATCATCCAGCCGTGTTCGATCTGATAGCGGACAACCTCGGTTAACCTGAGCTGCCCGAGCAAGAGAAAGACCGGAATCACCGCCAGCCCGAGAGAAAGCTCGTAGGAAATCATCTGCGAGGTGGAACGGACGCCGCCGAGGAATGGGTATTTCGAATTCGAGGACCAGCCGGCTATAACGATTCCGTAAACGCTTAATGAGGCGATCGCGAAGACGAACAACACCCCGACGTTGATGTCGGCAATGACCATCGGAAAGCCGAAAAGAGTGCTGCCGAAAGGGATGACTGCGAGCGTGGTAATCGCGGGAATCATCGCCAGGCACGGGGCGAGCCAGTAGTAAAACGTGTTTACATGGCCCGGCGTAAAGTCCTCTTTCAGGAGAAATTTTACGGCGTCCGCAATCGGCTGAAACAAGCCGGCCGGGCCGACTCGGTTCGGTCCGAGGCGGTCCTGGATCAACGCGCTGATCCGGCGCTCGGCATACACGGTATAATTCATAATGCCGAGGACGACGGCGAGAAGGCCGGCGATCTTGATCAAGGATGATATGAGTAGCGCGTAATCCATTGTAATCATCCCAAGCGCAGTCGAAGGCCCCCGTCATTCGTCGCTCCGCGGGATGGTCCGAGCTCGCTCACCGAGCCAAAGAAAGGCATGTCGCCGCTGATGTTATTGCGCGGCATATTCACTTTCCATTACCTGCACTCCGAGATCGCTAATCTTGCTCAAGCTCAATCCCGCCAGCGCCGGAACTGACTCGCTCATCTGTCGGAAAACGTCTTCGATCGAATAGATGCCGTTCAGCCCCGAAGCGGCCTGGATGAGATCGCGCAGAATCTCCCAATCATCACGCGCCTGGCCCGGCCCGCGTACCGCGCGATTGAGCCGTTGCAGGCGTCCTTTGCCGTTGATCATTGAGCCGCGCTTTTCCGCGAATCCGAACGAGGGCAAAACAACGGTCGCGGCATCGGTCCCCGCGCTGGAGAGGATATTCATGACGATGAAGGCAGGCAGCGCCGCGAGCTGGGTCGCGGACAGACCGATGTCGATCGGATCCTCCCCGAGAGCGATCAATGCTTTCACACGGCCCGCGGTCACTCCATCCACTATCTCCCGCAGCCTCGCTCCGGGCAGCGTGGTCAAGCCCAGGAGTCGGGCGCCGTTCGCGTTTGGATTGCGATCGGCGCTCAAGAGAATGTCATCGCCGGGGCCGGTGCGCGGAACGATGTCGATCAAATCGACGCCGAGAACTTTCGCGAGCTGCGAGGTCAACCACAGTTCTTCGTTCGTCATTCGGCCGGAGGCGACGATGGCGATTTCCCAACCGGAGAAGTGTTTCAATTGGCCGGCGGCGTGGGTGATGGCGACGTTCCAATCGACCGCGAGCGGTTTGTCGCCCGAGAGGATCTGCGGCTGAAGAAGGCGTTTGTCCGATTGAAGGTAGCCGAAATTCAGGCGCCCGTAATCGCACATCCAACTGGAATTAACGGCGTTGTTTTCGCGCGGCGTCTGGCGATAAATGACATCTTCGCGCGTGCCAATGATGGTGTTGCAACCTGTGGCGCAGCTGGTGCAGAAGCTCTTGGTTTCCTTCAAGAACCAAACCCGCATTTGGAACCGGAAATCCGAAGAGGTCAGTGCGCCGACCGGGCAGATGTCGACGGTGTTGAGCGAATAATTATTTTCCAACCGCTTTCCCGGGTGAGCGGTCAGGACGCTGTGGCTTCCGCGATCGACAAAGCCGAGGACGTCGTCGTGCGCGATCTCCTGGCAAAAACGGATGCAACGCGAGCAGAGAATGCAGCGTTCATCGTCGAGGGTGACGCGCGGACCGAGTTCGACGTTCTTCGGTTTCTTCACCTTGTTTTCGAGAAAGCGCGATTCGGCCGTGCCGTACTCGACGCTGAATTCCTGCAAGCGGCATTCCCCCGCCTGATCGCAGATCGGACAATCAAGCGGATGATTGATGAGCAGGAATTCCATGACGCCCTTGCGGCATTCCTGGGCCAACGGCGAGTCGGTTCGAACTCCCATTCCTTCCGTCACGTCCTGCGCGCAGGAAATCTGCGGACGCGGCATCCAGTTGATCAGCGGCATTCCGTCAGCCCCGAGTTCCGGTTTGCGATCCGGCCCCATTTTCGGCAGGCCCATTTCGATCAGGCACATCCGGCAGTTGCCGGGCGAGCTGAGCTTTTTGTGATAGCAATAGCGCGGGACGTAGCTGCCTGCCTGTTCGCAGGCTTCGATCAGGCGTGTTCCCTTGGGGAATTGATGCCAGACGCCATTGATTTGGACGTTCACCAATTGAGCTGATGTGGCTGGGTCCGACATTAGAGGTTCGTGATCGTGCTCCTGCTGGTGCTCGTGATCGACATAACGATCGCGATCTCGAAGCGTCGATCACGAGCACGAGTAGGATGAAGAAGGAGATTCATTTTCAGATCGTTCCGGCGGTAGCAGTTTCTTCCCAGCCGGGATTGCGGGCAGGGGAGTTTTCTCGATTTTCTCGTGATCGATCAGTTCGCCGGGAGTGTATTCCGGCGGCATCGCGGGCGGAACCGGTTTCCGGCTGCGCTGGTCGAATTCGTCTCGGAATTTTTCCACGAAACTTTGCGTGGGCCAGGCGCAGGCTTCGCCGAAAGCGCAGATGGTTCGGCCGGCGATGTTGTCGGCGACGGTTTTCAGGGTATCGGGATCCTGCACCACGCCTCCGCCGAGCAGCATGCGATCGGTAATCTTCTTCATCCAGAGCGAACCTTCGCGGCAAGGGGTGCACTGGCCGCAGCTCTCGTGCGCGTAGAATTCGTTGATGTTGTTCAGAGTCCAGACCATGTCGCGCGAATCATCGAGGACGATGACGCCACCGGAGCCGGCCATCGATCCGGCCGCGGCGAGCGAATCGAAATCCATCGGAATTTCGAAGAGCGATACGTCCTGCTCCGCCATCGAGCCGTCCGGCTGTTTCAGCTTCAGCTTAAATCTCTCGTCGGCGCGCAGGACTTTCGCCGAGCTTCCGCCGGGGATGACCGCCTTCACGTTCCGCCCGTAGCGCGGACCACCAGCCATGTCGTAAATGAGCTGGCCCATCGTGACGGCGCCGACTTCGATCTCGAAATAGCCCGGCCGCTGCACATCGCCGCTGACACAGACGATGCGTGTGCCGGTGTTGTTCGGCCGGCCGAGCCGGGCGTAATTCGGCGCCGCCCATCTCGATGATGTGCTTCACGTGGCAGAGCGTCTCGACGTTGTTCACGATCGTCGGACACATGTAGAGGCCGAGCACGGCGGGAAAATAGGGCGGCTTGATCCGCGGATAGGCGCGCTTGCCTTCGAGCGATTCGATCAAGCCCGTTTCTTCGCCGCAAATGTAGGCGCCGGCGCCGCGATGGATGTAGATCTCGACGTCGAAACCCGGTGCCGAGCATGTTTTGTCCGAGGAAATTATTCGCGCGCGCTTCTTCGATGGCGCGTTCCAGAATCGTGGCGCCTTCGGGAAATTCGCCCCGGATATAGATGTAGGCGGTCCTGGCGTTGAGGGCGAAACAGGAGATGAGAATTCCCTCGATCAGCTGATGCGGATCCTCGTGAATGATGTAGCGATCCTTGAACGTGCCCGGCTCGGATTCGTCCGCGTTGCAGATGAGATAGACCGGGCTTCTTTTCGTCCGGCTTGATGAAGCTCCATTTCACGCCGCAGGGAAATCCGGCGCCGCCGCGGCCGCGCAAGCCGGAAGTCTTCACTTCGTTCACGATCTCCGCGCGCGACATTTTGACGGCTTTTTTCAATTGTTCGTAGCCGCCGTTGCGCAGGTAGCAGTCGATGTCGGGCGTCCAGTCCTCGCGCCCGATGTTCTTGAAGATGAGCCGGTGTTCGAGCGGATGGGGTGGGGATTGGCGATCGAGTGATCAGTGACTTGTTGGTTGAGTAAGCCAGAGTCCCCGCATATCGGCCTGACGTTCTCGATGCAGGTCATCGTCCACCATGCAAACCGGCGCGGTGCCACAGCTGGCGAGGCATTCGACAAACTCGATGCTGTAATTTCCGTCCGGGCTGACCGAGACGGGATTGTGCATGCCGTTGTCGTCATGATGCCGGGACGATGCCGGCGGCGGCGCAGGCTTTATTCATCACCTGGTAACTGCCGGCCATCGCGCAGCTCAAGCGTGCGGCAAACGCGAATGTGCGTTCTGTCCCGCCGGCGCCTGCCGATACATCGGATAGAAGGTGACCAGCTCGAGAATGTTGATCGGTTGCAGCTCGAGCTTGGCCGCGATCCAGCGCACGCCTTCATCGCTGATGAATCCGAAATTGCTCCTGCCAAAGATGGAGCAAGCGGCATGGCGGCGCTGCGTTTCCGGTCGGCCGGATAGCGCCGAATCGCTTCGTCCATTTTCCGCTCCAGCTCGGCGGTGATGCGCGTGTTCGTCGGGTCCACAGAAGACGACGCGCTATTCGGACAACGTGCTGACCTTCGACTGCACTTTGTCGTCTTTGAAAACGATCGTGACCGATTCCTTGCCCTGGTCGTAAACGTAGGTCGTTTTCTTCAGGATGACGAAATCTTTGCTGTCGATGGTCGTGGGCGGCCCGAGAATCGATTCCACCTGTTTCTTCGACATGCCTTCCGCCACTTCGTCGACGTTTGCTTTGGTGAGCCGTTCGCTGTTGCACGCCGTGAGCGCAATGGCGAGCACGGTAATACAGCAGACGCTGCCGCGAATGGCTGCGAAGGTTTTCGGCGGCTGGACGCATGCGTCAGCTATGGTTCCCGGCCGAGATTCGTGTCTTTGCCGTCGAGTTCATCATTCTTGAACGTGATCATGGCGAATTTCTTGCCGTCCTCGTAGCGGTAAGTGGTCTTTTTGAAGATGAGCATGTCCTTGGTTTCCATCGAGGTGGGCGGGCCCAGAATCTGTTCCACCTGCGCCTTGCACATGCCGAGGCTGATCTTGTCGTAATTCGCCGAGAGTCAGACGGGAGCCGGAGAGGGCATTGCGATCGCAGCCCGCTCAGGAAAAGCAGAAACAGCGCGGCAGCGAGGAGTCGCGAACGAAGTGCGAAGCGATTTGTTTCATAATGCTTGTGATCATCTGTCGCATTCGCCCATGACGAAGTCCAGACTGCCGAGCACGGCGACCACGTCACTGAGCGAGCAGCCGGGCAAAAGTTCGGGCAAAATGCTGAGGTTCACAAATGACGGGGCGCGAATTTTCAGCCGGTGCGGCACGCCGCCGCCTTTGCTGTTGATGTAAAATCCGAGCTCGCCCTTGGGATTTTCCGCCGCGAAGTAGATTTCCCCCGGCGGCGCGTCCAGACCTTCCGTCACCACGATGAAATGGTGAATCAATTCCTCCATCTTCGTCATCACGTGCGATTTGGGCGGCGGCATGTTTTTCCAATCGACGACATTGATCGGGCCGGCCGGAAGCTTTGCGATCACCTGCCGCAAGATGCGGACGCTTTGCCGCATTTCCTCGATGCGGACAAGATAACGGTCGTAGCAATCGCCCGCGCTGCCGACGACAACCTCGAAGTCATATTTGTCGTAGTCGAGATAGGGATGTTTGCGGCGCAGATCATGCTCGACGCCGCTGCCGCGCAGATTCGGCCCGGAAAGCGCGTAGGCGATCGCGCGATCCCGGGAGATCACGCCGACGTCGCGCGTCCGGTCGACGAAGATGCGATTCCGGGTCAGAAGCTTGTCGATCTCATCGAGCTGCGGAATGAAACCATCGAGAAATTGTTCGAGCTGCGGGATGAAACGTGTCCGGCAGATCGCGGATTTGACCGCCGACGCGGGTATAGGAGGTGGTGAATCGCGCCCCGGTGAGGAGTTCGAAAAGATCATAGAGTTTTTCGCGCTCGGTGAAGGTGTAGAGGAAAACGCGTCATCGCGCCGAGATCGAGCGCCATCGCGCCGAGCCCGAGGAGGTGCGCGGAAATGCGCGCCGTCTCGCAGCAGATCACCCGAATGGCCTTGCCGCGCGGCGGCAATTCCCAGCCCATCAATTTCTCAACGGCGAGCGCGTAGGCGACGTTGTTCGCGAGCGGCGCAAGGTAATCGAGCCGGTCCGTGTAGGGAACGAACTGGTTGTATTGCATGTTCTCGGCGATTTTTTCATCGCCGCGATGCAGGTAGCCGATATCCGGAGTGGCTTTCGTGATGGTTTCGCCATCGAGTTCCAGGACCAGCCGCAACACCCCGTGCGTGGCCGGGTGCGACGGCCCCATGTTGAGGACCATTTTCTCGCCGATGTCGCCCAGGTTTTCGCGAATCCGCGCCTCTGCCGCGGCGACGCGCGTGACGGGATCAGGAGATTCGATTTCGCGCGTGGTAGAAAGCCATATGCCAACCTTGCGATTATGCTCGCGAGAGGCGCTCGAGGCGCAAGAGCAAAGTCGCAGACGCGACTCGCGATGGATCTCGGATCCAGAGGAGCGAACAGACGGGCGGCAAAGGGGCCGCCGCAGGAGCAAAGAAAAAACCAACCCTGCCGGCGGAACGGCGGTTCCGCCGGGGCGAATCTAACCTGCACAACTAACTTATCCTCTGGTTTGGGCCCAGTATGGTTTGGCGTCCGGAAGGATCTTCATCGGAGGATTTGGATTCCGGAAGTGGACCAACTCGACTCGCCCTTGGGTGAGATCGGAGGACAGCACCGAGTCCGGGCTGAGGCGCCAATTGGCCGCCGCATCACGGGCTAACTCATCCAGAGCGGTATGTCCGCTGCTTCTGAGCACTCGAGTGTCCGTCACCCGTCCACTTTTATCTAGAGTCAAGGAGAGGACCACCGAGCCCTGCAAACCTTGAAAATAGACACCGACTGGCAACTTGGGGTTGTTTTTCGCCAGCCACTTCGCACTCGCCGTGGAAAACGGCGACGCAACTAACAGTGCAACTACAGCTCCGCAGAGGGCGGAACGAAGTGCACAACTGCGCATGTTTGTATGCATGAGCAAATTATCTGGATCTCCGCGGATAAAATGCAAGCTTATTCACATGCGTTCCTGCTCGCGTCCGGCGCGCGATGTAGTTACTTGAATCCGATGGCAAAAAAGATCGCGTTGTTGTTCGCAGGCCAGGGTGCACAAAGCGTTGGGATGGGTCGTGACCTGGCCGCGCATCATCCGGCGGCGGGAGATTTGTTTCTTCAAGCCGACGAAATTCTCGGACGTTCGCTGAGCGAGATTGCCTGGAACGGTCCGCTCGAGGAATTAACCAAGACTTCGAACTGCCAGCCGGCGCTTTACGTCCATGGACTTGCCTGTCTGGCGGCGTTGCGGGCAGTGGCCGGCGACTTTCCCATCGAAGCGGCGGCAGGCTTGTCTCTCGGCGAATGGACCGCGCACGCCGCCGGCGGAACATTTGACTTCGCCACCGGCTTGAAATTGGTGGAGACGCGCGGCCGCCTGATGGACGCGGCGTGCGCCGCGACGGCTGGCGCGATGGCGGCGATGATTGGCGCGGAGGAATCCGCGGTCCGCGCCTTGGCGGCCGACACCGATGTGGATGTGGCGAACATCAACGCACCCGGCCAGATCGTGATCTCCGGCGAGAGCGGCGAAGGTGGAGCTGGCCGTGAGTCTGGCGAAAGAACATGGCATTCGCCGGGCAACGCTGCTCAACGTGGCCGGCGCCTATCATTCCCGTCTCATGAATAGCGCCTATGAGCAGCTCGGCGAGCCGTTGCTGGACGCGGAGTTGCGACCGCCGCGCTTCGCCATCCTGAGCAACGTGACTGGGGAAACGGCCGGCACCCTGCCGGAAATCCGGAACGCGTTGCGGGAGCAGGTCACCAGCACGGTGCGTTGGGCCGACTGCATGGAGAATCTGCTCGCGCGCGGCTGCGATTTGTTTCTTGAGCTCGGACCGGGCGAAGTCCTGGCTGGTTTGTTGCGCCGGACGCGCAAGGATGCGGACGTGATGAGTGTGAGCGATCCGGCATCCGTGCTGGCGTGCGCGGAAAGGCTGCGTGCGATGTGAACGGAGGATGAAGATAAGGAGCGGCCGTTTGAACCGCCGCTCCTTGGTGCGCGAACGTTCTACAAATGCTTGCCGTGACTGCGGCGTTGCTTTAGCTTCGGCGCATGACCTTACAGGAGCGCATCGATTCAGACTTGAAAGACGCAATGCGTGCGAAGGACGCGGCCCGGCTCGGCGTCCTGCGCATGCTCAAATCGGCGCTGAAATACTCTGCGATCGAAAAAGGCGGCGCGGATGCGCAGCTTGATGATGGCGAAGCGGCGCAGGTCATTCGCAAGCAGGTCAAGCAACGGCAGGATTCAATCGAGAGCTTCGAAAAGGGGGGACGCCCCGAACTGGCGGCGAAGGAAAAAGAGGAGCTGGCGATACTTCAAGCCTATTTGCCCCAAGGCCTCAGCGCCGATGAGCTGGCGAATATTGTCCGAGAGACAATCAGCGAGGTCGGCGCGACTTCGAAGGCGCAGATGGGTGCGGTGATGAAAGCGCTCCAGGTGAAAGTAGCTGGCCGGGCGGATGGCAGGATGCTGAGCCAGGAAGTGCAGAAGCAGTTGGGATGAAGAGAACGTCGAACGCCGAACGCCGAACGCCAAACATTGAATCTCGGGAATTCGGTGTTCGGTGTTCGGCGTTCGGCGTTCGGTGTTCGTTTTTTTCCAAATGTTGACCGCTATCATCGTCGCCGCGGGCAGCAGCCAGCGCATGGGATTCGACAAGCTCTTCGCGCTGCTGGGGGACAAACCGGTCGTAGTTCACACGCTTCAGGCCTTCGAGGGCGCAGAATGCGTTGATGAAATCATTCTGGTTGGCCGGGAGGATCGCCTGGCGGAGCTCCAGGAACTCATCAAGCGGAGCGGCTTCAAGAAAGTTCGGCACGTTGTTTCAGGCGGCGTCCATCGGCAGGATTCCGTCCGGGCCGGGATGGACTTGCTGGGCTCTGATGCCCGCTACGTTGCAGTGCATGATGCCGCGCGGCCGCTCGTCACCGCCGAAAAAATCGGACATGTTTTTGCGGAGTGCCAGGTTCATGGCGCGGCGGCCTTGGCCGAGCCGATCACAGACACGCTCAAGCGTGCGGACGATGAATATTTCGTCTGTGGCGGCGTGGATCGGTCCGGACTCTACGCCATGCAAACCCCGCAAATCTTCTCCCGCGATCTTCTGATCAGGGCCTACGAAGCGGTGGCGGCAAGGCAACTAATGGTCACGGACGAAGTTTCAGCCGTCGAGCACCTGGGCACCAAGGTGCTGCTGGTGCCGAACGACGAGTTCAACGCCAAGATCACTTATCCGCGCGACTTGTTGCTCGCAGAATCTTTTCTTCGTGGGCGGCCTTCGCCGTAATCACGGTTCCTGCGATCCGCGGACCAGCTCAACCACCGGGCCGACATCTGCCACCGTGAAGGCCCGGCCTTTTTTCAGGGGACCGGCGCCTGGGAGATCCTCCACTCGGAGCAGTTGGCCGTTCTTCCAAACCCAGGCCTCAGAATTGTAGGGCCCGACCCGGCGCGGATCGGACCAGGTGTGAATGGAAAGAAGTTGCGACGTGACGGCGGCGGCGATATGCATCGGGCCGCTATCCACGCTGATCGTGAAACGCGCCGCGCGAATGAGCCAGATGAGTTGAAGAAGCGTGGTTTGGTTCGACAGATCCACACAATTATCCGGCACGGTGATCTTCCGTGACGTTTTGCCGACCACCACCACGCGGAGCGGCTCGAAGGCCCGGCAAAATTTCTCGATCACGGAATTGCTCAATGATTTCCTGGGTCCGCGGGCAAATGGATGCAGAAGAACGAACGGGGGATAAGGGTCGAAGCGCGGCAACGGATCGCCTGTGGGCAAGGGGAAACGAAGCTGCCGGGGGACCGCGACGCCAAAAGCTTCCGCCAGTTTCAGGTATCGGTCGACGGCATGGGCGCGGCGGTCGACCTTTGCCACCCGCTGGTAAAGCAGGCGCGAACCTTCGCGGCCATCGCTCAGTCCCCAAAACTCTCTCGGGCGGCTGACGCGGCCGATCAAAGCACTCCGGAGCAAGCCTTGGAAATCGAGAGCAACATCCGGCTGCAACATCCTGGTTTTCTTCCACCACGGCCACAAGCTGCGTGGCGCGCTCAAGCCACGAAATTCGCCCCGGGGAAAGATGTGGACATGATCGACATCCGGATTTCCACGGAGAAGCGAGGTCCACTCCGGATTGATTACCCAGGTAATTTTGGCCCCGGGGTGGGCGTCGTGGACCGCCGCCACTGCCGGCAGCGTGTGCACAATGTCACCGAGTGAACTCGGCTTGATGATCAGGATGGAACGGATTTCAGATTTCAGATTTCAGATCTCAGATTGGAAGAGACGCTCACTAATCTGCAATCTGAAATCTACCATCTGAAATTCCTCCTACCGCCCGAGTTCGAGCCGGTCGGCGAGCATGTGGGGCAGGCCCGCCTGGATGATTTTCTTTTGCGCGGTCGGCAGATCGTATTTTACCCGCCGCTGTTCCACCACGTTTTTCTCGATGTGGTAGATACAGTAGGCGGCCCGCCAATCGCCATCGCGGGGCTGGCCGACGCTGCCCACGTTGATGAAGTATTTCTTCGTCTCCTCGATCGGAAGCTGATCGACCTTCGCCTTCTTTACGCCGTCGTCGCGGACAAATGCTCCTGCGACGTGCGTGTGACCAAAAAAACTGACCGTGGTGTTTTGATAGGCGAAACTGGCGACAGCATCGAGACTATTGAAGACGTAGCCCCACTGCTCCGGCGCGTCGAGGGTCGCGTGGACAATCGTGAAATCGCGAACTTGCCGAGTGAACGGCAAGACGCGGAGCCATTCCTTATCTTCCTCCGTCAAATGTTTGCGGGTCCAATTGATCGCGGCTTCCGCCAGGGCATTGAAACCGCGCGACGATTCACTCAGCGTGGCTTGCTCGTCGTGATTTCCCTTCACCACCGGACATCCCATTTTTTGGACGATCTCGAGGCATTCGTGAGGATTTGCGTTGTAACCAACGACGTCGCCCAGGCAGACGAAATGGGTGCAATCGTGCGCGTGCGCGTCGGCCAGTATGGCTTCGGTGGCCTCGAGATTGGCGTGAAGGTCGCTAAAGATCGCGTAGCGCATGAAAGAAGGAGAGCTAAAGAACTGGGTCCGGGATCCGCTGATCGAGCGGGATATCCAATTTGATTTCCAAGTCCCTTAAGCGGCGAATCAGGGTGGGGAGCCGTTCTCTTTCGCCTGCGGCATAGAGGGCGTGCAACCGGTCATAAGCTTCTCTTTCACGGCCCTCGCAATAGGAGAGTTCATAGGCGGCAAATCGCTGCGCGTAGCCTGGCGCACCGGGCAGCGCTGCCGCCTTCCCAAAAAACTCCGCCGCATGTTCGTGGTCGTTGTACTTGTCGCGATAGAGCCGGGCCATCGCTTCATAGAGTTGGGGACGATCCGGATTGTTCTTGATACCGCGTTCCAAAAAATCTTTTCCGAGCTGGAGATATTCGCGTTGGGCCTTGATCCGCAGGGCGAGCCGCGGCTGCGTGGTATCACGGATGGCGGCGGCGCTCGCATTCCATGCCATGTGCCATGCCGCCATGTCCCAGAACAAGACGGCGCGGGGTTGCAGCGTCGTGACTTGCCGGAAAAGAAGAAGGACGCGCCCCCAGTCTGTTCTCTCCCAGGCCATGTGGGCCTGAACGAAAAGAACGTCGGCGACCAGCGACCGAAAACCGCTCAATCCGGCGATGAATCCAAGCTGGCCAATTTGCTCGCGTAATCCCGGATCGAAATCAACGGCGCGGAAATGGAGACGGCGATGCGCGGAGGAGAGCGCAAGCTCGGCGGGCAATTTCGCCGCGCCGAACAAGATCACGCTGAGAACGACGACAAAAATCCGCATCATAATTCTTTACGATAAAAGACGGTCCACGCGAGCAGCAGATAAAAGCCGGTGTAGAAGAGACCGAGCGTAGCCGTTTTGGCAAACAGTGCCAGTGGGATGGCTGTCCCGGCCGCGATATCGTCCACCAGGTTAAAAAGTTGCAGGTCGGGAAAGAGCAGGGCGACGAACGCAAGAAATAGCTTCGTGATCCAGCCGGCGGCGCCGGTTTGCAGCCAGTAAGTGCGCGCCGTGGATTGCAGGTGTCCGATAAAATAGACAAACACCATCACCACGGTGGTGAAAATGGCGGTCGTGGCGAAGGTCGAAACGAAAAGCGTGAGCGCCGCGAGCAAACAGGCCTTCACGTAGATGATGCCGATGCCGGACAAGAGATTGACGTGGAACGCCGAGGCCCGAACAGCTCCCAAAGCGTCCGCCATTTGCTCCGGCGGCGAATCCTGCATTTGGCGCAGCGTGTCGCTCAGAACGGTCTGTTCGCGGACCTTCAGGACGACAAAAAAAAGGAGGCTCATGATTACCATGCTGACGGCGAGCAGCGTCAGGACTCCCGCCAGTTTTCCCAGGAGATACTCGACCCGCGGAACCGGCTTCGCCAAAATCGTGTAAATGGTCCGGTCCTCGAGATCTTGCGGAATCAGGCGCGCCGTCGCCACCACTGCGAGAACCGAGGTGAAAATGCTCATCGACCCAAGAGCGATATCTTTCAGGACCTGAAATTCCTGCTGGAAGGTCAACTGCGCCATGAAGAGCGAGCTGCCGATCAGGAGCAGCGCGAAAAGAAGCAGGACATAGAAAATTTTCAGCCGGCTCAGCTCGGTGAACGTGTTCGCCGTGATCGCGGCGATGCGACGAAAAGAGAAAAGGCGATGACCAGGTCTAGTCATCGGAATTTCGGGCCGGGGCGTTTGGTGATTGGGTTGCCTCGAGAAAGAGGCGCTCCAGCGAGGTTCGCGACCGGGTTTGTTCGACTACTCGGGCGCCCGACTTCGCCGTGAGCGCCGCAATCTCCTGGAGCAATTCCGGCGAAGCGTTTTCGAGCACGACGTCGGTTTGATTTTCGATCGCGAGGAGATCGGACAAGGCGCCTTCGCGGACCAGCCTTCCGTTCGCGAGAATGCCCACGCGATCGCAGATCTCCTGGACCTGGCCGAGCAGGTGAGAGGAAAGAACAATGGTGATCCCGCGCCGCTTCAGATCGCAAATTAGATCGCGGATCTCCCGGACTCCGGCCGGGTCGACTCCGGCGGTCGGTTCGTCGAGGACAACGAGCCTGGGATCCTGGACCAGCGCCTGGGCCAGGCCGATGCGTTGCAGCATTCCCTTGGAATATCCGCCCAGCCGCTGATCTCGTGCGCTCGTTAGGCCAACGCGTTCGAGCAGTTCCTCGACGCGGCTCCGCAGGCGTGCCCCGCTCAAGCCGCAGAGTTTCCCATAGAAACGAAGCGTCTCCGCGCCCGTGAGATATTTGTAAAAATAGGGACTTTCCGGCAGGAACCCCACGGCTTCGCGGCTCGCGGCCAGGCTGCTGTCTCTTCCGAAAATTTCACTCTTCCCCCGAGTGGGAGAAACCAGGCCGAGAATAATCTTGAGCGTGGTGCTCTTGCCGGAGCCATTCGGGCCAAGCAAGCCATAGATCTGGCCCGCGGCGACGTTGAGGTTCAGGTCGCGCACGGCGACGACCGAGCGCCGCTGGAACGGAACGGGAAAAATCTTGGTGACGCCGAGAACGGCGACAGCGGGCTCAGTCATGCCGGATCTCGAAGCCGCGGAACACCGGCGGGTTTGGCAGAGGCGTCGAGGAATGTTTCCTGATGTGAGCGCGCAATTCGCTTTGCCCGATGGCCTCCAGGAAGGCATCCACCTCGTCTTGCTCGCCCGTGGCCAAAAGCTCGACCCGGCCATCACGAAGATTCCGCACGGAGCCGGTGATATCGAAGCCCTTGGCTATTTGCCGGACGGAATAGCGAAAGCCAACGCCCTGGACGTTCCCTTCGTAAAACACCTGGATAGAGGCGGTCACACTATCCGAAGATTGGCCCGGCATTTCGCCAGCGGCAACTTTTGGCCTTACGGCTCGGGTGCCGGCGGCGGCAGATCGACATCCGGCAACTGTTCTGGCGGCGGGACAAGGCGCGGATCGTTTGAGTTGAGGTTGAATTGTTCGCCGGCGGGTCCAGTGGTTTGCTCGGCGGCGGGGCCTGCGGGCGGGGTTGTGGCGGCTGCGAGCAGAGTGGGGGAGGCCGGCCCGATTTCTTCGCTGGCGACGTATCCTTGCTGACCGGAGGTCACCACTTGCACCTTGCTATAGCCGAGGGAGGGCCGGATCAGTTTGACCACCGTGTCCTTGGGCAACTTCAGGTCGGGTTCGCGGCCCGCCCGTGGGCCGCGTTGAAAAAAGTTAGCGGAATCGACTTTAACCGCGAAAAGTCTGGTCGCCTTGGTGGTGCTCTGCGCGGGCTTATCCGAGCTCTTGCAGCTGGCAAACAAGACCGATACTAAAGCGAATGCGAAGGCGGCTCGTCGATAGTACGGCATCCCTGCTTTTAAGCACGCTTCGCGCCACTTCACTTATAGGAATAGACCAGGCAGAACGCGGTCGCTTCGCCCTCGAGCAAACCGATAGAGACAAAGTACTGTCCGCTGTTCGTGGGGGAGAAACCGGCCGACGCCCTGTCACCCGAGTTATACGTCTCGGTCGTCATCGGCTTCCCGCTTTCGTCGTAGACTTCCACGGAAATTTTCTTGGCTTTTGTGCTGGCGGCGGCTGAAAACCAATACTGATTTCCGGCGTAGAGGTTCACCGCAATCAGAGCCCGTTCCTGCGGTTTGATCGTACCAGTCCAGTGGCCGTCGCGCAGTTTGAAGCCATCATTGGAAAAGGCCCCCGTGAGATCGAGGACCAATTTGTGCGCCTCGACTTCTTCGTCGGATTGGGCTCGGAGGGACGCCGCCGTCGCGAAGGCGGCCAGGCTGAACAAAATCGCAACGCGCATTTTCATTTCGCCTCCGTCTTGTTTTGAATCTCTTCCATTAGTTTGCTCACCGCTTGGTTGACCTTGCGCACTTCCTCGAGGGTGGGGGATTTGCCCGGTGCAAACGTGACCAGCTTTTCGATCGGGCCCAGTTGGCCACTCACGGTCTTGACCAGCGGCTCGTTCCGCAAATCCGGCGCAATCTCATTTATCTTGGTTTGCATGAAATTCACGACGGCCGGTTGGCGCAAGACCTTCGCGCTTTGTCCATCGTAGTTCTTGATGATCGATGCGCTCACCACCTGGGTGCCGCGAATCCAACCGCCGAGGCTGACCAGAATAACCAGGTCCTGGTCGCTGTGCGATTGCATCGAAGTTTTCACTTCGTTCTGCGTGGCCTCGAGCTCTTCCTGCAACGCGTCCCATTCGCTGTTCTCGGCGAATTCGCTGATGCTGTTCCCGCGGCTGAGGACGTTTTCGCTTACTCCGAGCGCCTTCGCCAGTTTGATGATGTCGGTGCCGATGTTCTTCACCTGCTGGCTGTCCTGCGCTTCGACGGCGATGAAGCCATCCGCGATCAAGCCGCCAAGGTTGAGCGCGATCTGCCCGCGATTCCGATACGTCATCGGAATCGGCAGGCGATATTGACCGGCCCAATCAGGCTTCCCCGGTTTTTCGAATGCGGCAAAAAGTTCGCCCGGAGTCGGGATTGTTAACGCATCGGTCCTGATCGCCTTCGCCAGCTGGTCCGCTGGTATGGACGCGGGTTCCGCGGCGAACGCGGCCGTCGTGCCGATAAGAAAAGCGATCGCGGCGAATCGCACGGGAAAAATCATGGGGTCAGATTATCCGTGCCCAGAGAGATTGCCAATGGGAATGTGTCGAGCCATTCCAGCTCGCCGTTGGAGCCGGGCCCGGTGGACCGCCCGGCTCCAGCAAAGAAACAGGATTGCGTGCCGGGCGGGAACTGGTGTATTGCGTCGCAAGTCATGGCGCCCACGAGCATTGCAAGAATAAAGGCGCGCGAGATTCTGGATTCGCGCGGCAATCCCACCGTCGAAGTTGATGTCTACCTGGAGAATGGCGCGATGGGACGCGCGGCTGTCCCGAGCGGCGCCAGCACCGGGGAGCATGAGGCGTGGGAATTGCGCGATGGCGACAAGAAGCGCTTCGGCGGCAAAGGCGTTACGAAAGCGGTGCGGAGCGTGATCGACGTGATCGCTCCCGCCCTGGCCGGCCACGACGCCCTCGAACAGGCCCGGCTCGATGAAAAGCTCATCGAGCTGGATGGCACCCCGAATAAAAAGAATCTGGGGGCTAACGCGCTTCTGGGTGTGTCGCTCGCCGCCGCCCATGCTGCCGCGGCCGCCAGCGAGGTTTCGCTCTTTCGTTATCTCGGCGGCAATTCGGCCCGGACCTTGCCGGTTCCAATGATGAACATCCTCAACGGCGGCGCCCATTCCGACGCGCCGATCGATTTCCAGGAATTCATGATCATGCCGAAGGGCGCGCCGTCGTTCGGCGAAGCGCTGCGCTACGGCACCGAAGTTTTTCACGCGTTGAAGGCTGTCCTGCACGACCGCGGGCTTTCCACTGCGATCGGTGACGAAGGTGGTTTTGCGCCGAAACTGGAATCCGCCGAAGACGCGCTGGAATGCATCGCCATCGCCGTGGAGAAGGCCGGCTACAAATTCGGCGAGCAAATTTTCATCGCGCTCGATCCCGCCGCCTCCGAATTTTTCGATAAGGAACAGAACGCCTACGTCTTCAAAAAATCCGATGGCTCGAAACGTTCCGCTGATGAATTGATCGACTACTACGAATTGCTCGCGAACCGCTTCCCCATCATCTCGATCGAGGATGGCTGCGCCGAAAATGACTGGGATGGATGGAAGAAAATGACCTCGCGTCTCGGCGACAAGATTCAGTTGGTCGGCGACGATCTTTTCGTCACGAACGTGGAGTTTCTGCGCAAAGGGATTCAGCAAAGCGTGGCCAATTCCATTCTGATTAAAGTGAATCAGATCGGGACGCTAACGGAGACACTGGCCGCGATCGATCTGGCCACGAAAAACAATTACACCGCCGTGATAAGTCATCGTTCCGGCGAGACCGAAGATACAACCATCGCCGACATAGCCGTGGCCACGAATGCGGGACAGATCAAGACGGGGTCGCTTTGCCGAACGGATCGGGTGGCGAAGTACAATCAGCTTCTGCGCATCGCCGAAGAACTGGGTGACAATGCCGTTTACGGCGGTAAAATGCGCTAGTGGAACACCCCGGCTACGGCGACTTTCGCGCGCGACGCGAAGCGACAGTTTGGCAGCGTCTGAACAGCGTGTTGCGTATCCTGCTCGTGCTCGCCCTGGTGCTGGTGATCGTGAGCCTCTTTCTGCCGCAGTCGAAGAAACTGACGCAAAGCCGCACTGAGATCGAAAGGCTGCAAGGACTGGTGAACGAGCAGAAGACTCTGCTGGCCCGGCAAACGCGCGAGGTAAATCTCCTGAAGACCGACCCGACCTACCTGGAAACCCTGGCGCGCGATCGACTCGATCTGATGAAGGAAGGCGAAACAATTTTCCGCCTCGAGCAGCCATCCGCCGCCAAGCGGAATTGATCTTGTTGTAGAGGCGCTTCTGCGAAGCGCCTGTTGTTTGACTGCCGCGCTTGGCACGAACACTTCTGCGCCTCCCTATTTGCGCCGACGCGCGAACCGACGGTAAGTTGGCCCCATGGCTACGGAAGTTCCGGTGATCGAGGCAGAAGCTCTTCAATCGCGCGTGCGTGAATTGCGGAGGTTTCTTTGACGTCCCGAAGCTTGAAAGCCAGCTGAGCGCTCTCGAAGAGCGGATGAGCGCCGCCGATTTCTGGTCGAATCGCGAACGCGCCCAGGGCGACGTCGAGGAGGTTTCACGCGTGCGCTCGCTCTTAAATCCGCTCCGCGAGCTCGAACGGGCGCTCGAGGATTTCGAAGCGCTGCGGCAACTGGCGGCCGAAGAACCAGATCCCGCGCAGCGCGCCCAGGCGGAAAAGGAAGTCGCGACCGAACAGGCGCGTCTTGTTCATCAACTGGAAGAATTCGAGCTGCGGCAATTTCTCTCCGGCGAAAACGATCGTGCGAATGCGTTTCTCACCATCCACTCGGGGGCGGGTGGCACGGAGTCATGCGATTGGGCGGATATGCTGCTCCGCATGTATCAACGCTGGATTGAGCGGAGCGGTTTCACCGCGCAGACGATCGATGTTCAGACGGGTGAAGAGGTCGGAATCAAATCCACGACGCTGCTGGTGCAGGGCGAATATGCCTATGGTCATCTCAATCCGGAACGCGGGGTGCACCGGCTCGTGCGCATCTCGCCCTTCGATGCGAACAAGCGCCGGCACACCTCATTCGCCTCCGTCGATGTCGTTCCGGAAATCGCCGATTCCGCGCCGATCGATATCAACCCGGCCGATATCGAGGTGGACACTTTTCGCGCCGGAGGCAAGGGCGGGCAAAATGTAAACAAGGTCGAAACGGCGGTGCGGATCGTGCACAAACCGACCGGCATCGTGGTCGCTTGCCAGGCAGAGCGCAGTCAGGGGCGCAACCGCGAGCTGGCGATGAAGATGTTGAAAGCGAAGCTCTACGAAATCGAGCAAGACAAGAAACGGGCGGAAATCGATCGCCAGTACGGCGAGAAGGGCGACGTAGCCTGGGGGAGTCAGATTCGTTCTTATGTTTTTCAGCCCTACCAGATGGTGAAAGACCATCGAACAGGAGCTGAAACCAGCGATGTGCAGGCGGTCATGGATGGCGGGATCGACCTCTTCATCCAGGCCAAGTTACGTGGCCAAAAGGCGAAAAAAGGCGAGGGAAGCGATCGGGAGATGTAGGTAGGGGTAACGAGAGCGCTGTCATCCCGAGCCGCGTGGACGGCGAGGGACCTCACAGTCGCAGGCTGCGTTACGCAGAAGGCGGTCACGCCTAGCCTGAAAATCCACGCCCCATCTATCGCGGGAGCGGCAGAGCGGTTGAGAGATCCCTCGCCGTCTGCGCGGCTCGGGATGACAGTTCCTTCCCTCACACGGACTTCTCTCGCTCCACCAGCCGAAGCCGTGCGCCCTTATCAAACTTGCCCTGGTTGAACTTGCGGCAGCATTCGAGGCACGCGACCGCGCGCTTGATTGGGCGCACGCGTGGAAACTCCTTTCGGCAGCGAGGACATTCGTAAAGGTAGCGGCGCGCGCGCCGCTGAACCGGAAAGGGCAGGGCGTGCGTTCGCGATTCGTCCCCGATCCCCAAGTCCCGGCAGGCCTTTCGCCATTCGGTCCCGTGCGGCGCAACCCGGCGTCGGCCGGCGCGGAATTGGGCGAGCAAATGGGCCAGCTCGTGTCGCAGGGTGCGGTCGATTTCCGCCGCGCCATGTTCGCGCAGGCGGGGATTCAACGAGACAAGTTGCCGGCGATGATCAGCGCGTCCCGCGGCACTGAAAAGTCGGGCGTTCCACTCCACATGCACCGAGCCCGCCAGTTCCGATGCGTTCAGCGCCTCCAACATCTCGCGCGACTTTCGTTCGAGTTCGGAATCGCGACCGAGAACCACCAGCGACGGTCCCGCCGGAAAAGTGAGGTCGAGCTGCTTGGCGCCAAACTGGTCGTTCGGCTCCACGGGGGGGCGGTTTGAAATCGCCGGTTTTCTAATCGGCGATTTCAAATCGTCGCTCCTTGAAGCTCGTGCTGCCTTTCAGCGCTTGTCGACGAAAGACGATGCATGATTCGGCCAACAATTGCTCCGGCTTGATCGATTTCCTGTTCCGTTGTTTCGTGGCCTAACGAAAACCGAACGGCGGAACTGGCTTGTGAGGCCGGCAAGCCCATGGCCAGCAGCACATGTGAGGCGACGACCGATCCGACCATGCAAGCCGAACCGCTCGAGGCGCAGACTCCTTCCAGATCGAGGGCCATCAGAAGCGTCTCCGAGCTTACCCCGGAAAGCTGACATTCAGCGTATTCGCGAGGCGGTGCGCGTGTCGCCGTTTTGTCGGGCGGAGGGGAACGCGGCGGCGATGTGCTTCCAAAGCCGATCCCGCAAGGCGCTTTCCCTCTCGTTGCTCCCTGTCGCGATCGCTGCAAGACCCATCCGCCGCCGCGGCCATGCCGGCAATGGCCGGCACGTTTTCGGTTCCGGGCCGGCGTTGATTTTCATGCGCGCCGCCAAACTGATCGGCTCGATCGGCAAGCCCGCGCGCAGAAAAAGTAAGCCGGCGCCTTTCGGCCCGTAAAATTTGTGCGCGGCAAAGCTGGCCGCGGCGAGGCCGCTCGCGATCCAGATGGGTCTCGCATTTTCCCGAACGACTGCACCATGTCGCTGTGCAGAAGAACGCCGCGTTGCTCGACAAATATTCGCAATTTCTTCCATCGGCTGGAGCACGCCAGTCTCGTTGTTCGCGGCCATGATGGAAACCAGTATCGTGTCCGTGCGGATGCGCGCTCGAAGTTCACTGGCATCGAGGTCGACCGCGTCGTCCACGGGAAGAAAGATAGCACGTCGAACTCGAATTCTCGTGTTTTTCCAGATGCTCGAACGGCATTGCAGGACGGCGTGGTGCTCCGTGCTTGCTGCAAATCAGATGGCGGCCGGAAGATCCTGATGCGCGCGAGCCAGGCCGAGAACGGCGAGATTGTTCGACTCCGTTCCGCCGCTCGTGAAAATCAGCTCGTGCGGTTTGCGCCCAGCAAAGCGGCGAGCTCGATCGCGCGCGTCGTCGATGCCTGCGCGGGCATCGCGCCCGGCGGAATGAACGCTGGAAGGATTGCCGAAATGCCGCTCGAGGCAAGGCAACATCGCCTCCGCGCCGGCTCGCAGAACGGCGTGGTGGCGTTGTAATCCAGATAGATCATCTGCGAGTCCGCTCATCCGGCTACGCGGCTGAAATCCGCAACGTCGCGCCGGCTGGCCGCGCTTCGGCACGATCTGGAGCTGCTTCTCCTCATAATAGACGAGGGAATCGGGCGGGACGCTCTGCATCAGGAAGACATTGCCGCCGATCGTGCTGCGCGCGCCGATCACCGTTTCCCCGCCGAGCACGGTCGAGTTCGGATAGATGGTGACATCATCTTCCACGTTCGGATGGCGTTTGCCCGCCTTTTATGATCTTGCCGCGCTCGTCTTTCTGAAAGCTGCGCGCCCCGAGGGTGACGGCGTGATAAAGCTTCACGCGCGCGCCGATCTCGCAGGTCTCGCCGATGACCACGCCGGTGCCGTGATCGATGAAGAAATGTGCGCCGATCTTTGCGCCGGGATGGATGTCGATGCCGGTGCGGCTGTGCGCCCATTCCGTCATCATGCGCGGGATGAGCGGCAGCTCCTTCTCATAAAGGAGATGCGCCATGCGCTGGATGGCGATGGCTTCGAGGCAGGGATAAGCGAGGATGATTTCCTCGTAGCTGGTGGCCGCCGGATCGCCTTCGTAGGCGGCGTCGATGTCGGTCCAAAGCATTTCGCGCAGACCCGGCAGCTGTGACATGAACGCAGCGCAGGATCTCCTCCGCCTTCGCTTCCGCGTCCTCCGGAGTGCTAGCTGCGCCCGAAGCTTTTGCAAATTTCCGGCTTGATCCGGCGATGCAGGCTCTTCATGCGGCTCGCGCGTTGCGTCCGGCAGATCGCGCGAATGGGCGAGCGCTTCGCCCCGTGAAACCCGGGAAACATCAAACTCATCAGATCCACGCAGGCCGAGTCGATCGCCGGGCGCGAGGGCAGGTCGCCGCCGCGTCCACATAGTTAATGCCGCCGTTCTCCGTATAGGTTTGCAGCAGATCTTCGAGCGCGTCGCTGGGCTAACGTCCACCGGGCAAGCTATGACGAGGGCGAGAGCGCAAGGAAACCGTAAAGGTTGAACAGTGGCAGGATCGCAGCGATAGAGCGTTCAGACCGGAGCGCAAGCGCACTTTCAGTCGCTATCAATTCTCAAAATCGCGGCACGACGTTTTCAGGACCTAAAATGGCGCTTCACCATGAAGTACTTTTGAAATTGTCGGATTGCCCGCCGGACGAGCTGGACGCTTTTCTCGCCGCCGCGCATCCCGACCCTTTCCGCATTCTGGGGCCGCATCGGGTCGGCGATGATCTCGCCATTCGCATTTTTCGTCCGGACGCGAAGGAGGTCGAGCATCGTCCTCGACGCGAAAGAGGAGCAGCGGATCGAAGCGGAGCGGATGCAGCGGGACGGATTTTTCCAGGCGACGGGTGCCGGGATGAGAGCGCGACCTTGATTACAGCATCCGGGCTGACCGCCTGGGACGAGTCCAACGGACCATCTGCACGATCCGTATCGCTACGGCCCGATCATGGGCGAAATGGATCTTCACCTATTTGCGAAGGGCAATCACTGGCGGATTTACGATAAGTTCGGCGCGCATCTTCGGACAATCGGCGGCGTCGACGGGCGTTTATTTCGCGGTCTGGGCTCCGAACGCGCAGCGGGTCAGCGTGGTCGGGCGATTTCAACGACTGGGATGGCCGGGTCAATCCGATGCGCAGACTGCTCGGGAGCGGGGTCTGGGAAATTTTCTTGCCGGGTGTCGGGAAGGTGCGCACTACAAGTTTGAGATCCGGACGCACTCCGGCGCGCTTCTGTTGAAGAGCGATCCGTTCGCGTTTTTCAATCAGCACGGGCATGCAGACCTCGTCGCTGGTTTACGATCTCGAGCGGTATCAGTGGAGCGATCAGCGAGTGGATGGAAGTCGCGGCGGAGCGGGATTGGCCTAACAGTCCGGTCAGCATTTACGAAGTGCATCTCGGCTCGTGGCGGCGTCGCGCTGACGAGGGCAACCGCTCCCTGAGTTATCTGGAGTTCGCCGAAACCCTTCTGCCTTACGTGCTCGAGATGGGATACACCCACATCGAGCTGATGCCGATCGCCGAGCATCCGTTCGAAGGTTCGTGGGGTTATCAGGTCACGAATTATTATGCGCCGACCAGCCGGTTCGGCACGCCCGACGAGTTCCGCCATTTCGTCGATAAATGTCACCAGGCCGGCATCGGCGTGATCATGGACTGGGTGCCGGCGCATTTCCCGAAGGATGCGCACGGCCTGGCCGAATTCGACGGCACCGATCTCTACGAACACGCCGATCCGCGGCAGGGCGAGCACCAGGATTGGGGCACGCTCATTTTCAATTTCGGCCGGAACGAGGTGCGCAATTTCCTGATCGGGAACGCGCTTTTCTGGCTGCGACAAATATCACATCGACGGCCTGCGCGTGGATGCGGTGGCATCGATGCTTTATCTCGATTACTCGCGCAAAGCCGGGCGAGTGGATGCCGAACGTCTACGGCGGCCGCGAAAATCTCGAGGCCATCTATTTCCTGAAACGCTTCAACGAAGTTTGCTACGAGCGTTTCCCGGGCATCATGACCATCGCGGAGGAATCAACCGCCTGGCCCGGCGTTTCGCGGCCGACATATCTGGGCGGGCTCGGTTTCGGGTTCAAATGGAACATGGGTTGGATGCACGACTTCCTGCAGTACATGGCGCTCGATCCGATCTATCCGCCGATTTCATCACGGCAGCATCACTTTCTCGCTGCTGTATGCGTTCCAGTGAACATTTCGTGCTGGTGTTGAGTCACGACGAGGTGGTGCACGGCAAGCGATCGCTGATCTGTAAAATGCCGGGCGACGAATGGCAGAAGTTTGCCAATCTCCGGATGTTCTATGCCTGGATGTATGGGCATCCGGGGAAGAAGCTGCTGTTCATGGGCGGGCGAATTTGGGCAATGGCGCGAATGGAATCACGATCGAGAGCCTCGACTGGCATCTGCTGGAGGTGCCGCAACACGACGGCCTGCGCCGCCTGGTCCAGCATCTGAATTACGTTTACAAAAGCGAGCCCGCGCTGTGGCAGCAGGACGACACCTACGAAGGTTTCGAGTGGATCGATTTTCACGATGCCGATAACAGCGTGGTGTCATTCCTTCGGCGCTCGCGCGAGGGCGAAATGGTGGTGTTTGTGGTAAATGCGACGCCGCATGGTGCGGCACGGTTATCGGCTCGGAGTTCCGGAAGCGGGCTTTTACCGCGAGATCATCAACACCGACGCCGAAACATATGGCGGCAGCAACGTCGGCAACATGGGCGGCCGCGAGAGCCGAGGACTTCGCCTGGCAGGGCCGGGCGCAATCGATCCTGATCAATCTGCCGCCGCTGGCCACGGTGGCGTTCAAGCTGGATGGCAAAGCGGAAGGGTCGGCCGCTGCGCCGGAACTCGCGCGCAACGCCTCGTCAGGTAAGTGCGCCTCGCCCGACGCCGTCCACAGCGACTTAAGAGCGCGTTAGACGGCTGTTCCTCTTGCTTACCATGTCCCGCTGTTATTTGCTTCTCACAGATCCTCCATGACAAGAAAACTCTCCGCTGCATTTACCCTCATCGAACTGCTGGTCGTCATCTCGATCATCGCTATTCTCGCCGCTCTCGCGTTGCCCGCTCTAACGCAGCGCTCTGACGAAAGGCCAGATGACCGGCAACGATGAACAATGCCCGCCAGCTCTATCTGGCGGATTCCAAATGGCGACATGATGGCGCGACCAATCCGAAGCGAACCTACGCGTGGCCAGGGCGACGATCCCGCCGCCGACGTAGTCTGCGACGGACTACTGCACGCAAGCTGGTGGACCAAGATTACTTCAAGGCGGGCGATCTTCAGAAAATTCTGCAACACCCCGGGAGCAACCGTGCAACGTCAACGACTCGTCGGCTGAGTTCCGCCGGTCCGTGATTCTCGTCGCGGCAAGAGCGCCTTTAAGGTTTACAAGGTCACGGACACTGACGCCTCGAATACGATTTTCAGCTGTGACCGCGAATACACCTACAACGACTGCCGTCTCGACGACGACCCGCGTCCCTTATGGAGACAAAGGATTCGTCGGTCATTCGGAAAGGCGGGACGCGCGCGTTTTCGGAAGAATCAAGCGAGCCAGATCAGGCTGGATACGAGCCGATGCCGAAGTTCCAGACCGCCATCGGGCAGAGCTGCCCGGCGAGTCGAAGGAACCGTGACCACGGCGACACTACGTGCGCCTGACGAATCCGTAGCCGGCGTTAGTTTCATCCGGTAACTTCCGATTCGAACTCGCCGTCAGCTTACGCGCGTCCTGATTCTCGTCGCCGCGCGCACCTCGTGATCGATTGCGAATCAGTTTCCGGCTTCGTCGGTCGTGATGCTGTAGCCGCGGCGCAGGGTCGCGTCCGGGCCTAGCACGCGCAGGATTCCTTCCAGGCGCTGGAAACGCTGTCGCGCATTTCGATAGCCGGCGGCGGCAACGCGACGAAGCGCCGCTTCAATTCATTGAGTCGGTTGCGCCGCAGCGGCGAGCTCTCGCGTCGGGCTGCGCGCTTGCAATGGTTGCGCGTCATGGCGAGGGTTTCGCGCGCAATCGTGCAACGCTTGCGTGAGCCGGCGGCCGCAATGAATCTCGCGGTCGAGGTCGAGTTGCTGGTGCGCGTCCCGCATTCGTTTCAACAGTTCGCGGCGCCAGCGTGCGCTCGGAGAGAAAGCGCAACCGCGTCTGGCTGTTGCTCCACAAAATTCGCAGATCTTTGTGCAGGCACTCGGCCAGTTCGTTGATTCGACGCTGAAGATCGACACGTCCGGGACGATCAATTCCGCGGCCGCGCTCGGAGTGGGCGCGCGCAGATCCGCCACGAAATCGGCGATCGTGAAATCGATCTCGTGGCCGACCGCGCTAACGACCGGAACGGCGAATCGACAATGGCGCGCGCGACGATCTCTTCGTTGAATTCCCACAGGTCCTCGATGCTGCCGCCGCCGCGCGTGACCACGATTAGATCGAGCGGCGTCCAGGCGCACGTTAGGCCGGTCAGTTCGCGAATGGCCACGGCAATTTCCGCCGCGGCGCCGCTCCCCTGCACGCGCACCGGACTGATCAAGATCTGCAGCCACGGCGCGCGTCGCTGCAGGACATTCAACATGTCGCGAATGGCCGCGCCGCTCGGGGAGGTGACGATGCCGATTGCGTTTGGGAATTTCGGGCAACGGTCGTTTGCGCGCGGGATCGAAAAGCCTTCCGCCTCGAGTTTCCGCTTCAGCGCTTCGAACTTCGCCTGCAGCAAGCCGAGCTCCGCGCGCCTGAAGAATCTGGACGCTCAGCTGATATTGTCCGCGCGCTTCGAAGACGGAGACGTTGCCGTAAACTTGCACCTGTGCGCCGTCGGCGATCGGCTCGCGCGGACGGCGGCATGGTATTGCGGAAGATCACGCAGGAGATCTGCGCGCGTTGATCTTTCAGCGTGAAATATTGATGGCCGGAAGGATGCAGTTTGTAATTCGAAATTTCTCCCTGCACCCAGACCGCGCCGAATTTCGTTTCGAGCGTGCCGCGGATCTGGCGGGTCAGCTCGGCGACGGTGAAGACTTTCGAGGAACTCTGGAAAAGATCGGGGGTCAGTTCCATGGCAGCTTCGTTACATCTGAGAAGGTTACAGAGTTGCAACCGAGCCATCACTCGTCACTTTCGGTAACGATGTCACCCGTTCAACTGTTCATCCTTCCGAAACAGGTCGCTCTGCGCGCCCGACCGGCGGTTTCAGCCCAAGCTTTCGATAGGCGTTCGGCATCGCCACCCGCCCTTGCGGCGTCCGCTTGATATAGCCTTCCATGATCAGGTACGGCTCGTTCACTTCCTCGAGCGTGCCGGCTTCTTCGCCGACCGCCACGGCGAGCGAACTCAATCCCACCGGGCCGCCATCAAATTTGTGGATCAGCGTTTCGATGATTCGCTTGTCCCATTGATCGAAACCGTCCCGATCGATTTCCAGCATGGTCAGCGCGCGATCGGCCAGGTCGGCGGTGATTTTCCCGTCGGCTTTCACCTGCACGTAATCGCGCACCCAGCGCAGAAGATTGTTCGCGGTGCGCGGCGTGCCGCGCGTGCGCGTGGCAATTTCCGCCGCGCCCGGCGTGATCGATTTCGACCCCAAGCAAGCCGGCGCTGCGCGTAATGATCTTCTGCATCTCTTCGGCGCTGTAGTAATCGAGCCGCGCGGTCATGCCGAAGCGCGATCGCAACGGCGCGCTCACCATGCCGGCGCGCGTGGTCGCTCCGATCAGCGTGAATTTCGGCAGATTGCAGGCGCAGACTGCGCGCCTGCGGTCCTTGATCGATGATGATGTCGAGCCGGTAATCCTCCATCGCCGGATAGAGATATTCTTCGATGGTCGGTTGCAGCCGATGGATCTCGTCGATGAACAGGACGTCGCCCTTTTCGAGACTGGTCAGCAGGCCGGCCAGTTCGCCGGCTTTTTCAATCACGGGGCCGCTGGTGTTTTTGATGTTCACGCCCATGGCGTTGGCGATGATGTGGGCCAGCGTGGTTTTGCCCAGGCCGGGCGGGCCGCTCAGCAGGATGTGTTCGAGGACGTCGCCGCGCTTCTTCGCCGCTTCCACCAGCAACTCCAGCCGCTCGCAGACCTTCACCTGGCCGGTGAACTCGCTGAACATCGGCGGCCGCAGCGAGACCTCGAACGCCGGGCCGGCTCAGGCTTTAGGGCAGCGGAAGGCATCGGAATGGATATGGAGTTACAGAGTAGTGAGTTTGCCGCAGAAAATTCAACGCTATCACTTCGATACTCACTATCCAGATTCTTCGTCATCACCAATTCCGTGCCGCGCGCGCTTCAAAATGTAATCAACCTTGTCGAACGCGTGCCGGATCAGGTGCAACCCAAGCCCGCCCGGTTTGATCGGATCGTGGACGCGGCCTTTCATTTTCTCGTCGGCGGTTTGTTTTCCGTAATCGCGCAGTCGCATTCGAACACAATTCCGCAGGCCCTCCATCGAAAGCGCGATCAGCTGATCGTCGCGCAAATCATAGGCGTGACGAATGATGTTAGTGCAGGCTTCGTCCACCCCCAGCACCATGAGCAGTCCGCTCTTTTTCGGACAACGGATAGCCATCGAGAACATCCGCGCACGAATTTGCGCATCAGCGCCAGATTGCCCGTATGGCTGCGAAAACTCGACTTTCTTCTTTTTCATCAAACGCGGAAGGCTGTGAACAAATGCCGGTGACTCAACCGCGCCACGGAAAAACCATGGACAGTTCGGGGAAGCAGTTGTTCTCTCGCGCATGTGGAAACCATTGCTCGCATCGCTCCTGGTCGCCACCGCCGGTCTAGCGCAGGACAACCCAACCGCCTATGATGCGTTAAGGTGGTCGGGACCAGTTAATCGTGAGATGATCGGCCGAATCATTTCTGTACGGGAGTGGACGGCGATCCGCAACCGGGGACCTGGAGATTCTCCTCGAAAACCGGAGCGTCCGGCGGTGTGCGCGAAATCAGGTGGAAGTGACAACCGCGTAGCGGCTGATCGCAGGCCGTACGGTAACGTGGTCGGATCAACCGAAGGTGCGACGATCAATACGGCACGACTGAATCTAGACTCGAGCGGTGCGTACACGGTGGCGAGTTACACCGCGGAAAAGTCGCACGCGCCTTTTACCCCCGTCAATTATACGTTGCGCACGGATGAGCGCGGCGAACCGGTTTGGATCGTAACTCTGCACAACCGTTCGCGGCGGCCCGTCGGCACCATTCACATCAGGGCGAATCGCGGGCGTGTCACGCGGACGGAAGGAATGTTCCAGGGCCGACATGGAGCAGATCGAGGAGATGGCGGCTGATGAATTCGCGAGGGCGACGCAGCGGATGAAACCGAGGACAACAGTAAAGCGCAGCATCAGGCGAGTTTCGCAAGACCAAGAGGAAGCGACCGGATGTTCCGGCGAGTTCGCCGATCGTTTGTCGATTTCATCGATCCCAACGAAGATTAGCTGCCGAGATAAGCAAATGGAAAACAAGCCTTGGCCGACGTTTCCATTCGACGAATGGAAGGAAACCTGCGCGACTCTGCACATGTGGACGCAGGTAGTCGGCAAGATCCGGCTGGCCCTGTCGCCCTGGACTAACCATTCCTGGCACGTCACGCTTTATCTGACCGCCCGGGGCCTAACTACTTCTCCAATTCCGTCCGGTCCGCGAGTTTTCCAAATTCAGTTCGATTTCATCGATCATCATTTGCGAATGTCAACCGATGACGGCCTCGAAAAAAATCCGCCTGGCGCCGCGAACTGTCGCCGATGTTCTATAGCAAGTCATGAAGGCGCTGAAGGAATACATCCCGGTCGAAATCAACACTACCCCTAACGAGGTCGATCCAGCGATCCCGTTCGAACAGACGAGAAGCATCCCGCCTACAACCCGACCAGGCCAACCGTTTCTGGCGCGTGCTCTTCAAACCGATCGCGTGTTCAAGGAATTTCGAGCACGAGTTTTGCGGGAAATGCAGCCCGGTTCATTTTTTCTGGGGCAGTTTCGATCTCGCCGTGACCCGATTTTCCGGTCGGCGAGCGCCCCCGCATCCCGGCGGTGTTCCGCACTTGCCGGATGCCGTCACCCGCGAAGCCTATTCGCAGGAGGTTAGCAGCGTCGGCTTCTGGCCGGGAAACGAGCAGATGCCGGAGCCGATTTTTTATTCCTACGCTTATCCTGAGCCGGCCGGATTTGCCGCCGCGAAAGTCCAACCGGCGGCTGCAATCTACAATCCGCAGCTGAAGGAATTTGTGCTTCCATACGAAAAAGTGCGCCAGGCCGCTTCGCCGGATGACGCGCTGCTGGAATTTGCCCAAAGCACCTACGACGCGGCCTCGACTCTCGCGAAATGGGACCGGGAGGCGTTGGCGGAAGAAACCTGACTTGCATTCGCGCGGCAACACCGGAAGTTCGCGCGATGATTAAATTGAATGAAGCCGCGGCGGCCGAGCAGGACGCTTGGCGCGAAGTGCCGAGAGGATGGCGGCCGATTATATGGTGACGTCGATCGGCATGGCGTCGCCGTGGAGTGGCATGATTTCCGGACCGAGCGCTCGCTCGACTGGGGACTGAGCTTTCATCCGCGCAGCGTGGAGTTTTGTCTGAATCTGGAAGGTCGCGGTGCGGTCGGGGACCGGGCCCAGGTCGATTATGTGCCGGGCAGCGCGGGTTATTATGCGCTGACCGACGAGCCATTGCAGGCATCACGCCGGGCCCGCGATCATCATCAATTTGTGACGCTCGAATTTTCGCGCGAGCATTTGCAAAAACAGTTGGCAGATGCGAAGCGGATCTCGAGCCGCAAATTCGTGCCGCGGTTTTTCCCGGGAAAGAGCGCTCGTTGTTTCCACGCCCGCCCGATGTCGGCCGAGCAGCAGACGTGGTCGCGACCCTGCTCCAGCCGCCGGTCGCGAAAGCCGCCCAAAGTGTGTGGTACCAGAGCAAGGCGCTGGAATTGATGGCGCATTTTCTCTTCGTGCCGAAGGATCCGGAGTTTTTCTGCATGCGCCAGAAACGCGTGGCTCGCGATCGGGTGGAGCGCACCAAGGAAATGCTCGCGCGCGATCTGGCGAATCCGCCGACTCTCGAAATGCTGGGCCAGGAGGTCGGTTGCAGCCCATTTCATCTGAGCCGGAGTTTTTCGCGCGAAGTCGGCCTAACGATTCCGCAGTATTTGCGCAAATTTGCGCATGGAACGGGCGGCTGAGCTGCTGCGAAGCGGCCGCTACAATGTGACCGAAGCCGCGACTGAAGTCGGTTACTCGAGTCTGAGCCATTTCAGCAAAGCGTTTTGCGAAACGATCGGCTGCTGTCCGGTCCTCTATCCGATGGCGAAGAACGTGATCCTCGATCGCTGAGCGATCGCGGGAAGAAGTGGAAAGTTACAGCGGTTACATGTTACAACGGAGATGCTTTCTTCTTCCGTCGCTTTCCGATGTAACTTCGTAACTTTTGTAATCCTTTAAATTCTTCCTTCAGCATGAAGATCGCCCGCGCTCTCATCTCCGTTTCGGACAAGAAAGGCATCGCTGCTTTCGCGCGCGCTCTGGAGAGACAAGGCGTCGATATCATTTCCACCGGCGGCACGGCGGACTTGCTGCGAAAGGAAGGATGCCGGTGCGCGAAATTTCGAGTTTCACCGATTTTCCGGAAGTGCTGGAGGGCCGTGTAAAAACGCTTCATCCGCGGGTCCACGGCGGTTTGCTCTACAAGCGAGGCAATCCCTTGCATGAAGAGCAGGCGAAAGAGTGCGGCTTCCAGCCGATCGATCTGGTCGTGGTGAACCTTTATCCGTTCGAAGAGACCATGGCGAAACCTAACGTCACTCTGGCGGAAGCGATCGAGCAGATCGATATCGGTGGGCCTTCCATGATTCGGAGCGCGGCGAAGAATTACGAGTCGGTCACGGTGGTGGTCGATCCGAGCGATTACGACACGATCCTCGAAACATGCGCGACCACGACGGCGAGACGACTCTGAAACTGCGGGAACGCCTCGCCATCAAGGCGTTTATCAAGACCTCGGACTACGACCGTGCGATCGGAACGTTCCTGAATCAGGAACAGACGACCGATGCGTCGTTTTCGCTTTCGCTCCCGCTGGTGACGCGCCTGCGTTACGGCGAGAATCCGCATCAAGCCGCCGCGCTCTACGGCGATTTCGACCGGCACTTCAAGAAGCTGCACGGCAAGGAACTCTCGTTTAACAACATTCTGGATATCAGCGCCGCGGCCAACCTGATCGCCGAATTTTCCGAGCCGACCGTCGCGATCCTGAAGCATACCAACCCGTGCGGCGTGGGCAGCGATCCCGATCTGCGCGAGGCGTGGGAAAAAGCATTCGCGACCGACAAGCAGGCCCCTTTTGGCGGCGTCATCATTTGCAATCGCCCGATCAACGAATCCCTCGCGAAAGCCATCAGCGAAATTTTTAGCGAGGTGATCATCGCGCCGGAGTTTGAGGCGGAGGCGCGCGCCCTGTTCCAGAAGAAGAAAAATCTCCGGCTGATTCGCGCCCTGACTCCACCGGCATCCGAGAAACCGGCGCAGGACATCCGTTCCGTGGCGGGCGGCCTGCTCGTGCAGGACAAGGATTCGGGCGAGCTGGGCGATCTGGCCACAAAGGTGGTGACCGGGCGCGAGCCGACGCAGAAGGAAATGGCCGCCATGATTTTCGGCTGGCGCGTCGTTAAGCACGTGAAGTCGAACGCGATCGTTTATGCCGGGCCGGATCGGACGCTTGGGATCGGGGCCGGCCAGATGTCCCGGGTTGATGCGTCTCGCATTGCCATCTGGAAAGCGACGGAAGCCGGGTTGCCGCTCTATGGCTGCGCGGTCGCGAGCGATGCCTTTTTCCCGTTTCCCGATGGACTGATCGCCGCGGCCGAGGCCGGCGCCACCTGCGCCATTCAGCCAGGCGGATCGGTCCGCGACCAGGAAGTCATCGCCGCGGCCAACGAGCGCGACATGGCGATGATCTTCACCGGCATCCGTCATTTCCGGCATTGAGTTCACGAGTGACGCAACGAGCACAATTGGCCTGCCAGAAAGAGACATTCGGCCCGACCCGGAGGGCTGCCAGAAGTTTAGCCGGGGCGCAAGCCACCGACAGGCGGGCGGGCCACATAATCTCAGTACCGGCAGCGGCTACGGATGTATTGCCGCGCCTCATGGAGGGCGAAGCTCCGCGACGCCGATCTCCCAAGCTCGGAGGGCTGACGGAAACTAATCGGCGGGTTTTCGTGATCCGCGCAGCATCGATCCTTGGACGACCACACCGATGATTAAGAGAGTGCAGAACAGGATCGTTGCGCCGGTTTGCGGGAGCACAATTCCGTTGCTGATGAGGTGCGCGCCTTCCGCGGACGACAGAAGAATCAGGACCCAATCGAACAGAGCTAGCAGTAGTAGCGCGCCCAGGATTCCGCCGATGACGAAAGTGATCCCGCGATACTGCGAATAATCGACGAAGAATGCCGCCACCAGCGCTGATGCGAGCCGTCCGCCCGCGATAAAGCCGGCGACGCCGATCGCTAGTTTCTGCAAGAGGATCGCGAGCAGAGCGCCGAGAATCCCGAGCCCGAGCGCGATCACCAACGTCATCCACACAGGCGGCTCGTGCATGAAATAGGTCGCGATCTCAATACCCACCGCAAACCCAAGCGCCGCTACGAAGAGCCAGAAAAGTTTGCGGCCGAAGAGCAGGATCGCTACGCCGACGATCACGCCAATTATCGGAACGGAGAGATTTTCCGGCAGGGTCATCGAGTCTTCATGTTGCGCGCAAAAATGTCATGTCATCCCGAGGCTGGCGCAGCGCGCCGAGGGACCTCGCAACTGCAATAACCGATTCCTTGGAATGAGCGTCGCGCAACTTGCATTTGCGGGGTCCCTCGCCGTTTACGCGGCTCGGGATGACAACAACATGCGCGCTCCCATTATTTCCCCTTCATCATCTCATCCCGCTTCGCCTTGAACTCCGTGCCCAGGGTCCACTCGGGATATCTGTCGCCGTTGGCGACCTGATAGCCGACTTCGAACAAGAGCACGGCGTCGTCTGCCGCGCCGGAGAGATCCCAGGCCGGATTCACTTCGTCGGAAGGCTGGTGGTAATGTTTCGCGATATATTCGTTGCGCTTCTCGATCCCAAACCCCGCTGGTTTTCCGATTACTTCCTTGCCGCTTCCCGGATAGAGCGACGGAACCCCAAGCTTCGAAAATTCGAAATGATCCGCCCGGTAGAAGCTTCCTTTTTCCGGCTGGCTGTTTGGCTTCATCAAACGGGCGTGCCGCGCGGCGGCGTTTGCGAGCATTTCATCGAGCGTCGAATTCCCATCGCTCACATCTTCGATGTCGGCGGTTTTTCCCCAGGCGTTGACGCCGTCGATATTGATGTCGGCCAGGGTCTTTTCGAGAGGATAGAGCGGTTTGCTGGCGTAATATTTTGCGCCAAGCAGACCCGCTTCTTCCGCGGTGGTGGCCATGAACAGGACGGAACGTTTGGTGGCCGACGGCAATTTCCTATACGCCTGGGCGATCTCGAGAATCGAGGCGACGCCTGAGGCATTATCGAGCGCACCGTTAAAAATCTGGTCGCCTTTCAGTTCCTCGTGACGTCCCAGGTGGTCCCAGTGCGCGGTGTAGACGATCCATTCGTCCTTCAACTTCGGATCGCTGCCATCGATCTTTGCCACGACGTTCCGGGACTTGAATGAGCGCACGGTCTGCTTCACATCGAAGGTCGCCTTCGCTTCGAGCGAGACCGGACGAAATTCCTTACTGAGCGCCGTCTTTTTCAAGGCGTCGAAATCCTGGCCGCTGTCAGCGAGCAATTTTTTCGCGACATCGAGAGTGATCCAGGACCGCACCGGCACCGCGTCCATGTTTTTGTTGGGCGCGTCGATCTCGAAATTCTCCTTCGCCCAACTGGTCATGACGACAGAATACGGGTAAGCGGCGGGCTCCGTTTCGTGAATGATAATCGCGGCCGCAGCCTTCTTTTGTGCGGCAATCTCGTACTTGTAACTCCAGCGCCCGTAATAGGTCATGGCGCGGCCCTTGAACATGTTTGCATCGAGTCGGGTGGGATCCGCGGGATCGGGAATGGCCGGGTCGTTGATCAACATCAGGATGGTCTTACCGCGGACATCGACATCTTTGTAATCGTCCCAGCCATATTCCGGCGCGACCACGCCGTAGCCGACAAAGACGATATCGGTGCTTTCTGCTTTCAGCTCAGGCTGCAGCCGCGCCGATGAAGCAACGTACTCTTCCGGGAATTTCAGGGTGGTGGTTTTTCCGCCGACGGAAAACGAGGCGGTGGGCGCACTGGTGATTCCGGCGAGTGGAACTTCCTGCGTGTAGGTGCCATTCGGGTTGCCGGGCTTCAGCCCCAGGGCCTTGAACTGTTCGCTGATGTAGTTGACCGCGAGCTCTTCGCCCTTGGAACCGGGCGCGCGCCCTTCGAATTTGTCCGACGCGAGAACCTTGATGTGTTTGAGCAGATCGGCCGCGTTGATCGCATCGCTGGCCACCTTCGGTGGAAGCGTGGGAGGTTCGGCAGCGGTCAGCGACCCAATCGCCGCAAGAACAGACAAGGCTATGTAGGAGACGGACTTCATAAGGTGACCTCAATGTAGAGGCGCTTGTGCCAAGCGCCTAGCCGCGGACCGAGGCGGTCGCTCGCCGCAGCGAGCGCCTCTACACTATTTTTTCTTTGGCGATGGGTTGGTGTCGGCTTTCGCGTCCCCGATCCCGATCTTCTTCAGGAATGGCTGCACGGATTGTTTTCGGCCGAGGAATTTCTCGATCGACTGCGTGATGTCGCGCGAATCGCCCGGCTCATAAATGTCGTGTCGCAAACGCATCCCCGCCTGCTTGTCCAGGTAGCCCTCTTTCCCGGATTCGAACACCGTCGCCATGTCGGCCGCGATGGCGTCCGCCCAGGCATAGCCATAATAGCCGGCGTCGTAGCCATTCAGATGTCCGAAGTAGGTGACGAAACGTCGTCTCGGGCGCGATCGGCAGGAACACCTTTTCCAGGATCGGGTTCGAGATCGCGACCGCAATCGTACGGTTGATCTTCCGGATGCGCGGCGTGCAGGGCCAGATCGAGCGACGCGAAGGCAAACTGGCGCCGGTAATAAACGCCCACTGTGGCCAGTTTCGCTTCCTTCATTTTCTCAATGGTCTCCGCAGGAATCTTCTTCGCCGGATCGCGGTAATCGGCCGCGAAAGTGTCGAGGACTTTCTTGTCCCAAACCCAGCTTTGCAGCATCTGCGATGGCGCTTCGACGAAATCGCCGGGCACATTCGTCCCGGCAAAACGCGAATATTTCGCGCGGGTCACGATCGAATGCAGGGCGTGGCCGAATTCATGAAAGAGCGTCTCAACGTCGCTGTGGGTGAGGAGCGAAGGTTTGCCTTCGCTCGGCGGCGGAAAATTGCAGAGCAGCGCGACGGTCGGCCGCTGATATTTCCCGATCGGGCAGAAGCTTTGCCGCCGATGATTTCAGAACGGGCGAAGTGATTGAATTTTCCTTCGCGCGGAAACATATCGAGATAGAACAATCCGAGCGGCTCGCCGCTGGCGGCATCGGTAACGGCGTAGAGCTGGAGATCGTCGATCCATTTTTGCGGCGCGGCGATCTTTTCGAATTTCAGTCCGAAGATGCTCTGATAGATGCTGAACATCCCTTCGAGCGTCTTTTGGAAGGGGAAATAAGCGCGCAAGCGCCTCGGTATCGACGGCGTATTTCTGTTTCTTGAGCTGGTTCTGGTAATAGCGAAAATCCCAAACCTGGATTTGGCGTTCGGATCTTTTGATTCGGCTACTTTCAGTTTGCGCAGCTCCGCGACCTCCGCGTCGAACTTCGGCTGGGTGCCGGCGACGAGATCGTTGATGTATTTCTCGGCGCCCGCGCCGGACTTCGCCATCTTGACTTCGGTCTGAAAATCGGCCCACGACTTGTAGCCGAGCCGGAGCGCGATCTTGTTCCGCAGGGCGAGCATCTGGTTCAGGACCGCGACATTCTTCTCCTTGGCCAGGCTGTCGTGAATCACATAGAGACGCTTGCGCATCTCCTCGCTTTTCGCGTTCTCCATCACGGCGATGACTTGCCAGGTGACGTTCGCCTTCACGGTGTAGGCGTCGTCGCCCGTCTTGATTCCCGGCGATGCGAGAAAGCTGTCGGGCACGCCTTCGAGCTCCGCCTTGGTGAAAACGACCGGCGCCTGCACTTCGACGATGTTTGACTCGAAAATCGGTGCCGAGATTGGAAAGATCCTTGCGCAGCTGCTCGACTTCCTTGCGCTTCTCCGGCGAAAGATCGAGACCGGCCCGGCGATAATCCCGCAACGTTTCCTTCAGCAGCTTTGCGTCTTCGCCGCTCAGCTTCGGCTTGGTTTTTTCGAAAGCCTTGATCGCCTTGTAAACATCCTCGCGATAGTCGACGCCGACCGCCCAATCCTGGAAAAGTTTGACCGCATTCTCGGCGGCTGTGCGCATGGCGGCGGAAGTATTGGTTTCCTTGATGACGGTCGCCTGGTTCGCGGCGAGCCTGGCCTGGTAACCGAGATCGTCGAGCGCGACGATCGTGCTCTTAAAAGTGACTTTCGCCAGATCCTGTTTGCCGATCTGGTCGAGCGCCGCGTTTGCTTTCGCGATCGCGTCTTTCATCGAAGCATCGACGGCTTCGGGCGTTTGTTCCCAATCTGGAAGCGTCAGAAAGGAGTTGGCTTTCGCGGCGGCGTCGCGAAAGGCTTCGACGGTCTTGAGAGCTCTTCCGCGCGGGCGGTCATGGCGAGGCCCCAGATCAACAGGGAGACAACGAGTGGTTTCATAATAAGGAAAAGCGAGACATGAACATGTTGGAGAAGACGAGACGGGTAAAGCGGAATCGGGTGCTGTAGCCGCTTCGCTGTGCGAGCATTTGCCTTGCGTGGCATGCCCTTTGGCGCTGCTTACAGGGCGACGGCTCCAGCTTTGCGAAGGAGCGAGTGACGTGCGATTGAGATCGCAACCCGATGCAGCCCTACCTCGAAAAATTCCTGCTCGCGTTTATCCCGCTTTTTGTGGCGATCGATCCGATCGGGCTCGTCGCGATTTTTCTCGGGCTGGGCGGCCAGCGGATGCCCGAGCGCCGGCACGCAGGAAGGCACGCTCGCGTTGATCACCGGTCTCGCCGTTTCGATCGGTTTCATTTTCCTCGGGAAAGTAATTTTTCGCGCGCTCGGGATCACCGTCTCCGATTTTCAAGTGGCGGGCGGTTTGATCCTGCTCGGTATCGCCGTGCGCGAGCTGTTGGATTTGGGCGGGCGCGACCGTTACGCTGGCGAAGATTTGGCGTCGTGCCGCTCGGCATGCCGCTGATCGCCGGCCCGGCGCTGCTGACCGCACTGCTCATTCTGGTCGATACGGTCGGGATCCTCTTCACGGTCCTGGCGTTGCTGGTGAATCTGCTCCTGGTCGGATTCGCGTTTCGCTATGCCGGCCATTTTACCCGATGGATGGGGCAACAGGGACTGAGGGGGGTATCGAAACTGATTTCGCTGTTGCTGGCGGCGATCGCCGTGAGTTTGATCCGGCGTGGATGGCAGGCGCCGTGAATTGTGTATGGTCATTAATGTAGAGGCGCTTCTGCGAACGCCTTCGCTTGCCGAGGTGCCAGCGCACGCTCTACTTTGGTTGCCTCGGCGCTTCGCAGAAGTGCCTCTGCATCTCAGAACTGACCCGTCCGCAGCATCACAAGCGTGCAGCCTTCGACCACCTCGATACCGGCTTCCTCGGCCTTCGTCGCGAGTGCGCTGTTCTCCGCGCCGGGATTCATGATGATGCGGCGCGGTTTCGCGTCGAGATTTCGTCGATGAGCGGATCTGAACGCTGCTTCGCCGAGATACAGCGTTACGGTGTCGATTGGGCCGGGCGCGTCGGCGATCGTCGGATAACATTTCTCGCCCAGGATCTCCTCGAAGGCGGGATTGATCGGGACGGGTCGATGGCCATATTCGTCGCAGCATTTCCAACGCCCTGTAGGCGTAGCGGTCCGGCTTCGGCGAAGCGCCGAGGATGGCGACGGTTTCGGCGAGCGAGTTGGTTCATGTCTGCAATCGGACGCGTCGGCTGAGCAGTTGTCAATGCTGAGAAGATCGAGCCTGTCATCCCGAGATGCGAGACGGGAGGTACTCGCAATTGCAATTGCCGCACTCGTTCAAGGGGCGGTCATTGCAGGTGAGGTCCCTCGGCGCGCTGCGCCAGCCTCGGGATGACAGTTTTCGGTCCCCGGCCGCGAGTGCGTCGGCCCTGCCCCTATTGACACGGGATGCCCCCTTGTTACTATCCTCGCTCTTATGAGATTTCCTCTGGCGCTGACGACCAAGATCGCCGCGTACATCATCGGTCATAAGCTGCGCCGGACGGAGAAGTTCGCCACCGTCCTGCAGCTCGAGCCGCTGCACACCTGCAACCTGACCTGCACCGGTTGCGGCCGGATCCGCGAATATTCCACCTCGCTCAAGGACATGATGACCCTGGAGGATTGCCTGGGCGCGGCCGAGGAATGCAACGCGCCGATGATCTCGATCTGCGGCGGCGAACCGCTGATTTATCCGCAGATCGAAGCGCTGATCAAGGGCCTGCTCGAGCAGAAGCGGATCGTTTACATCTGCACCAACGCGATGTTCATGCGCAAAAAGATGCGCGAATGGCTCGCGGCGGAATTGCGGAAACCGGAAGCGGAAAGCGGAAAGAGCTCGAATCGAAACTGAACCTGCTCGTCGAGCAAGGATTGATCACCGAGAAAGACGCCGACGAGATCCGCAAAGGTCCGAAAGATCCAGCGAAGCCGACGATCGGCCCGAGCCGCTGGATGTATTGGAACGTGCACCTCGACGGCCTGGAGCGGACGCACGATCTGATCGTCGAGCGCGAAGGCGTTTTCAAGGAATGCATCCTGGCGATCAAGATGGCGAAGCTCCTCGGTTACCAGGTCGCCACCAACACCACGATCTACAAGGAAACCGACATGGAGGAGATCGAGCAGATGTTCGATTTCCTTTCCGACCTCGGCGTGGACGGCCACACCATCTCGCCCGGCTACGAATACGACGCCGCCAAGAAGGACATGGTCAAGCGGTTGAATTTGCAGCCGGAGAATTTCTTCCTCACCCGCAAGATGACGGTCGAGAAGTTCGAGAAGATCGAGGAATGGATGGGCAAGTACACGCTCTTCGGCACGCCGGTCTATTTCGAATTTCTCGCCGGCAAACGCGACCTGACCTGCTCGGCCTGGGCGATTCCGACCCGCAACATGCGCGGCTGGAAAGGCCCCTGCTATTTCATGACCGACGGCGCACTACGCATTCGAGTTACGCGGAGCTGCTGGAGAAAGTGGAGTGGGACAAATACGGCGTCGTCGACGGCGTCGCGCGCGATCCGCCGTTGCGAGAATTGCATGGTCCATTGCGGCTACGAACCGACTGCGAGCCTGGGTCTGAACGCGCAGCGCGGCGACACCTGGAAAAACGTCAAGTTCAATTTCGGCTGCGAAGCCGAAGCCAACCGGCCGGGGCAACGAGATCGCGGCCTACAACGGCGTGACTTCCGGCAACGGTCATCTCACGGGCAAACGCGCCGAAGTCGCGGCGCAAGCATCCTAGACGCCAATGCCTCCGTCACCCGCGAACCTCATCGCGCTGCCGAGCGCTCGCCCGATGCCGCGCAGCTGGATATCCGGCAGACGATGCGCAGATCGCGAGCGCGATTGCGCGCGCGCAGGAGAATCTGCTGCGGCAACAGCAGCCGGACGGCCATTGGTGCGGCGAGCTGCTGGTCGATAGCACGCTTTGCTCCGATTTCGTCCTCTTCATGCATTGGCTGGGCGAAGTGGACGACGCGCTCCAGCAGCGCTGCGTTCGCCACATTCTGAAGCGGCAGCTTCCGGATGGCGGATGGAACATTTACTACGGCGGGCCGAGCGAAGTGAACGCCTCGGTGAAGGCCTATTTCGCGCTCAAGCTGGCCGGTCATTCCGCCGATCTGCCCGTTCATGCAGGAGGCGCGCGCCAACATTCTGCGGCTCGGCGGCATTCCGCGGATGAACACCTTCAGCAAGCTCTATCTGGCGCTGCTCGGGCAATTTCCCTGGCAATATCTGCCCACGATTCCGGTGGAGATGATGCTGCTGCCGAACTGGTCGCCGTTTAACATCTACAAAATGTCGTCCTGGAGCCGGGCGATGCTCGTTCCGCTCGCGATCATCAATCATTTCAAGCCGACGCGGGAGTTGCCGGGACTGAAAGCAACTGCACGAGCTTTATCCCCTCGGCACCGAGCACAAGGATTTCACCCTGCCGCGCGATCCGCGGTTCTTCGCCTGGCGGAATTTTTTCCTGCGGGCGGATCACGTTCTCAAATTATCTCGAAGCTGCGAGCTGGCGGCCGATGCGCCGGCGCGCGCTGGAAGAAGCGGAGCGCTGGATGCTGGAGCGGATCGGGGAGGGGAGCGACGGGCTGGCCGCGGTGTTTCCCGCGATGCTCAATTCCATGATCGCGCTGCGGGCTCTCGGTTATTCGCCGCAACATCCGATCTACGTGAAGGCCGCGAAAGATTTTGCCGGGCTCTTTGTCGACGATCCGGAGGATTTCCGCATTCAACCCTGCCTTTCGCCGGTCTGGGACACGGCGATCAACATCATTGCGCTGGCGGAATCCGGGTCTGCCGGCGGAGCATCCCGCGCTCAAAAAGGCGGCCGACTGGCTGGTGGATAAGGAGGTGCGGATTCGCGGCGATTGGGCCGTGAACAATCCGCATCCCGAACCGAGCGGCTGGGCGTTCGAATACAACAACGTTTACTATCCGGACACGGACGATACCGCCATGGTGCTGATGGCGCTTGCGTCTGGTGCGCCCGGACGAGCCGAAGGCGTTCGACGAGTTATTCCGGCGCGCTCTGGACTGGCAGCTGAGTTTCCAATGCCGCGACGGCGGCTGGGCGGCGTTCGACAAGGAAGTCACGCAGCATTGGCTGGAGGACATGCCGTTCGCGGATCACAACGCGATTCTCGATCCGACCTGCAGCGACCTGACCGCGCGCACGCTGGAACTGCTTGGTTACATCGGTTTCGATGCGAAACAGCCTCGGTGCGCGCAAGCCGTGCAATATCTGCATCGACACGCAGGAGGACGACGGCTCCTGGTATGGCCGCTGGGGCGTGAACTACATTTACGGCACCTGGCAGGTGTTGCGCGGGTTGCGCGCGATCGGCGAGGACATGACCCAGGATTGGATCTTGCGCGGGCGCGATTGGCTGGAGAGCTGCCAGAACGAGGACGGCGGCTGGGGCGAGACCTGCGCCTCCTACGAGAATCCCGTGCTCAAAGGCAAAGGCGACAGCACGGCTTCGCAAACGGCCTGGGCGTTGATGGGAATTTGCGCCTGCGGCGACCTGGACCGGCCGAGCGTGCAGCGCGGGCTGCGCTATTTGTTGTCGACGCAACGGCGCGACGGCTCCTGGGACGAGCCGCAAATCACCGGCACAGGTTTCCCGCGCGTTTTCTATCTGAAGTACGACATGTATCGGCAAAATTTCCCACTGCTCGCGCTGGCGACCTATGTCAATTATCGGAGCGGACTCGGGCATTATCCGAGTTTTTATCGCTGCACGTAGCACAGGCATCTTGCCTGTGTGGAGGACGCGGCTTCCGTCTGGTGCGGTCGAGATTGCGATGTCGATTCGCGAATCGACAGTCAAGCATGCCTGCCGGCCGCCACAGGCAAGATGCCTCGTGCTACGGGAGCGAAAACCGGCGAAGTTCGCCAAATTTTCGACAAGCTGCAAGCGCGTCGCCAGAAAAAACGGGCCGATCACCGTGCTGCCGGAGAAGACCAGGATCGCGTTTCAAGTGCGCATGAGTTTTGCCGCGTTCGTCATTCGGCGGAGTTGGGTTGATGGCCACGTCGTGCTCGCGCGTCGTTTGAAATCCCCGTTTCCGTCGCATCGAAACGTTCTCGCCCAGAAATCATCTGCATGCTTTCCGGTTTGAGAGCGTCGATGAGATAGACGCTGAGGTGGAGCTTGGTTCGCCGAAGCGTATCGGGTGGGCGAACAGCGGCATCTCGTTTGAGCGGAAACTGTCCGCTCGAGAATTTGGACAACGGAGTCTTCGCCCTCGTGCTCGTGATCGTCATCGACAGGATTGGATCGATCATGAGCAGGAGCACGAGCACGATTAGGAGGAAGAGAGCAATTAGCGCCATGTACGCTTGAGCGAAGTGGGATGTCCCAATCAAAATTGACGCGCCCCCTTCCCGGCGAGACATTACCAATTATGGCTTACGAACTACCCAAACTCCCTTATGCCTACGATGCGCTCGAGCCGCATATCGACGCGCGCACGATGGAGATCCATCACACGAAGCATCACCAGACTTACATCACCAACGTCAACAACGCGCTCAAGGACAAGCCCGAGCTCGCCTCGAAATCGGTCGAGGATTTGATCAAAGATCTCAGCGCCGTTCCGGAAGACATTCGCACCGTCGTCAGGAACAACGGCGGCGGACACGCGAACCATTCCTTCTTCTGGAAAATCATGGGCCCGAATGCCGGCGGCGAGCCTTCCGGCAAACTGGGCGACGACATCAAGTCCACCTTCGGAAGCTTCGATGCATTCAAGGAGAAATTCGCGGCGGCCGGGGCCGGCCGGTTCGGCAGCGGCTGGGCCTGGCTGATCAAGAACAAGAGCGGAAAGCTGGAAGTGATTTCCACTCCGAACCAGGACAGCCCGCTCATGGACGGCAATACGCCGCTCCTCGGGCGTGGACGTTTGGGAACACGCCTATTATCTCAATTACCAAAACCGGCGCCCCGATTACATCAAAGCCTGGTGGAACGTGGTGAACTGGGACGAAGTCGCGAAGAGTTACTAATCCTGAGTCGAAGATAGGGACGCCGTCCCGTAATGGCGGGATCCGCGGACAGCGCAGCGCGCTGTCCCTACCATTTGCCTGCCACAGAAAGGTTCTAAATGGCATACCTCAACGAAATTATCTCAAGCTTCAGGCCGGCTATCTCTTTCCCGAGATCGCGCGGCGCGTGCGCGAGTTTTGCGAAGCGAATCCGGAGGCGGCCCGACGGCTGATTCGCTGCGGGATCGGTGACGTGACCGAGCCGCTGCCCCCGGCGATCGTCGCTGCGATGCATCAGGCCGTGGATGAACTCAGCGTCCGCGAGACATTTCGCGGCTACGGGCACGAGCAGGGCTTGGAATCGCTGCGCGAGAAGATCGCGCAGCAGGATTATCGCGACCGCGGATGCGAAGTCGCCGCCGATGAGATTTTCCTCTCCGACGGATCAAAACCGGACTGCGGGTTCATCCTCGATATCCTGGGCCACCAAAACAAGATCGCGATCACCGATCCGGTTTACCCGGTCTACGTCGATACCAACGTGATGGCGGGACACACCGGGTGCCGCGGGAGAGGCGGCCGTTACGAAGGGATCACGTATCTTCCGTGCGGACCCGAAAACGGCTTTGTCCCGGAGCCGCCGAAAGAGCCGGTCGATATTGTTTATCTCTGTTTTCCGAATAATCCGACCGGCGGGGTGGCCTCGCGAGCGCAGCTGACGCGCTGGGTCGAATATGCGCGCGAGCATGAGGCCATCATCCTTTTCGATGCGGCCTACGAGGCTTACATCAGCGATCCGGAGATCCCGCATTCGATCTTCGAGATTCCGGGCGCGCGCGAATGCGCAATCGAGTTTCGCAGCTTTTCGAAGAATGGCGGTTTCACCGGCGTGCGTTGCGGGTTCACCGTCATGCCGAAAAATTTGCAGGCGCGCACCGCCGATGGTCGCAAGCTTCCTCTGCATCCCCTTTGGCATCGGCGCTGGAGCACAAAGGCCAACGGCGTGAGTTACCCGGTGCAGCGCGGCGCCGAAGCGATTTACACGCCGGAAGGGCGCGGCCAGGTGCGGACGTTGATCGAGCATTACATGGGAAATGCGCGCATCCTGCGCGAAGCGGCCGCGCGCGCCGGGCTGGAAGTCTACGGCGGGGTGAACGCTCCTTACATTTGGGTGAAGACGCTGCCAGGCCTGACGAGCTGGCAGATGTTCGATCGAATGCTGGACGGACTGAACGTCGTGATCACGCCCGGGAGCGGTTTCGGATCGTGCGGTGAAGGGTTCTTCCGCATCTCGGCCTTCAACAGCCGCGAAAACGCCGAAGAAGTGGCGCGGCGTCTGCAAACGCTGTAGTCGCTTCGCCATGCGAAGCGTTGGGCCGGCCTGGCCATTTGGAGTCGGTCCCTCGCCGCTCCCAGGGCGGCGGCTACAGAAGAGGCAGCCATTGGAAGCGCCCTTGTCCTTGCAGTCGACGCCCGTAAATTTTGCGGGTAAGGAATAAATACCGTGTCGGATACCACCCAAAATCTCCCGCAGCTTTATCGATTCTGTTTCCTGATGACAGGCGATGCGCCAAGGCACAGGAAGCCTTTCAGGATACGGTGCGAGAAGCGGCGGTGCGTCCGCACGGGACGAGCCGCCTCCGGACCGTCTTTGGTTTTTTCGCGATGCCAGGTGGCGCTGTATCGGTGTGACCGAGGAGGGGATCCAGGCCGAACCGGGCATGATGGAGGAAGCCGAGATTTCGCCCGTGGCCCCGTGCAGATCGAGCAATTGGAACCCGATCAGCTCGCCGTCTGGATTTCGGCGGCGCCCGAGCCTCAGCGCAGCGCGCTTGCGCTCTTCTATCTGGATGAGTTCAGTTTGCGACGAAATGCTGGCGCTTCTGGAGGTGAAGGCGGGCGAGCTGTCGGATCTGATCTCGAGCGGCCGCCGCCAATTTCAGGCGTGGCTGGATGCCATCACCCCGCACCAAGAGAGAATGAGCCTTTTCCAAATCCGCCCCAACTACAGCTCGCTGGCTCGATGCGCGCCGATCACGGAAAAGCCCGGGACCGATCGAGCGATGCGCGTCGCCATCCAGCACGCGCGTCGGGAGAAGAAAGGCGGCTGCCGTTTGCCCAACAACAAGCGTTCGATGCCGCGATCGCGAGACTGGTTCGTGCCATTCCGGTGGATGCGCAGGTCGCGGAATGGTTCGCGAATGAGAGCCTGATTCCGCTGGTCAAACGGCGGTGGAAAAAAATCCTGCTCAATCCGGTCGTGCTCGCGATTGCGCTCGCCTTCGCAGTCATTGGCGGCGTTTTCGCCTACCGCGTTCACCAGCACCTGCACGATTTTCCCGGCGCGGACAAGGCCAGGCGGCTCCTGTCGGTCGCGGCTCGACCCGCTCGGTCATGCTCGATCCGCTCAAGACGGATGCCGGCGCGTTGAGCGATCTGTTTTTCATGAAGCATCGGCTCGAGCATTACGATATCCCGCCGGAGTTCGCCGACTTTCAGACCCTGGGCAGCCGAGTTTTTGACGATGACGAAGTGCACGGCGTCGCGCAGATTTGGGTCGGTGGAAAAGCGAATGCAGTTCTTCCTTTTTCCGGCCGAGAAGAATCCCAAAGACGGCAGCGTGACCGATTTCTCCGATTGGCGTTTTGTCGAATTGGAGGGTTGGACCGGCGCGGTCCAGCAGCGGAACGGGGTTTGCTTTATGGCGGCGATTCGTGGCCGCGAAAAAGATCTCGCGCCCTATCTGGAAAAGCGAAAGCAATGACGGCATTGCAGGCCCGGCGTTGAAGGCCGAAGCGGCCAAGGCGCGCGGAGCTCATCGTTGACACATGGAAGCCGGCAGCATTCAATTTGTCGCGCGTCGCCAGGGTAGCTCAGCGGTAGAGCAGGGGACTCATAAGCCCTTGGTCGGGAGTTCGATTCTCCCCTCTGGCACTTCCATCTTTCGGCAGCGACGGATGAATCGTGAGCGACGGCGTAGCCGCGCCTGTGGCGGCGTTTGTGCCAGGACTAGCCGCTAGCGCGACGATGAAACGGCTCACAAGGCCGTTGCTACAGAAGAGGTGAACCATATGACCGAGCAATACCTGGAAGATTTGCACGTCGGCGATCGGTTTGGATCCGGCACCTATGAGGTAACGGAGCAGGGGATCGTCGATTTCGCGGAGGAGTTCGATCCGCAGCCGTTCCATCTCGATTTGGACGCGGCGAAGCGAAGCGTTTTTCGAGGTCTGGCCGCGAGCGGCTGGCACACCGCCGCGATGTCGATGAAGTTATTTGTCACGGGCGATCTCCAGCTGGCGGGCGGTTCGATCGGTTTGGGCGTGGATGAATTGCAGTGGCCGCGACCGGTCCGGCCGGGCGACACCCTTCGACTTCAGACCGAAATCGTCGAGGTGCGCCCGTCACGATCGAAGCCAGATCGCGGCATCATCCGCATCCGCAATGTGACGACCAACCAGGATGGTGAAGTTGTGCAGAGCTTTCTCGCTTCGGTTCTGGTCGCGCCGTAAGCCGGCGGCGCTTCTGATTGACCTTGGGTAGGGACGCCGCGCTGCGGCGTCCGCGAATCGACATTAACCGCTGGCCCGCCTGCGGACGGCGCAGCGCGCCGTCCCTACCTGGCTTCCATCGCCAGGGCTCTTGCATCCGGCGAGATCGAGTTTGCCTGAGGCGAGAACCGGAATGGCATCCACGCGCCGCACGTCTTCGGAATCCAGAGATTCGGAACACCAATTTCAGAGAGCGCCGCCCGGATGCCCGGCAGATCGAGCTCGATGCTGCTCAAGAGGACGAGCGCCTCGCCTTTGGCCTCATCCGCTACGCCCACGATGGCGATGACGCGTTCAGAATGTTCCCCTGCCGGCAGAACCGACGAGAATCTTCTGTTCGATCGTTTCATGCGGCACCATTTCGCCGCCAATTTTCGAGAAGCGCGAAAGCCGGCCTTCGATGTAAAGAAAGCCATCTTCGTCGAATCGGCCGATATCGCCCGTCTTGAACCAGCCATCCCGCAGAACTTCGGCGGTTTGTTCCGGCGCATCGAGGTAGCCTTCGAAAATGTTCGGTCCGCGCAGCCAGAGCATTCCGGTGTCGTGGAGCGAGCCTTTGCGATCGGTCTCGGCCTCGCGAATTTCAGCGGCCATTCCCGGGCAAGAGTTTTCCGGCGGAGCCAAGCCGGTTACAGGGCTGAACCGATTGCCCCGGCTTGGTTGCCTATCGGTTCCGGCAGGTTGACGCTCGCGACCGGCGAGGTTTCGGTGAGCCCATAACCTTGCAGGACCTCTTTTCCAAACCGCGCCTCGAAGGCTTTGGCCAGCTCATCGGGCAATTTCTCCGCTCCCGTGATCAGCAGCCGCAAACTGCGCAGTTGGGGCGGCTCTGCTTTCGCAGGTAAGCGCGCAGGAACGTCGGCGTTGCCAGCATGATGGTCACGGCCTGGCGTTCGACCAAGGCGGCAATCTTTCCGGCTTCGAGCGGATTCGGATAGCTCGCGGTGCGGACCCCTTCGATCAGCGGATACCAGAGCGTCACCGTGCAGCCGAAGCTGTGGAAAAATGGAAGCGACGCGAGCACCACGTCGTCTTTTTTCGCGTCGAGCATGACCGCGAATTGCGAGACGTTGCCGAGAATGTTCCGATGAGTCAGCGCCACGCCTTTGGGTTTGCCCGAACTTCCGCTCGTGAAAAGCAGGATGGCTTCCTCCCGGTCCCCGACGCGCGGAAGTTTCAGGAAACGCGCCAGCACGCCTGCCGGCGTGATGAGCCCAAGAAGCCACCAGCCAACGATCGACGCGTTTCATTTTCGGCAGGATTTCGTCGAGGTGAATCACCTGCGGCGTCCAGGGAAAATCTTCCAACCGCTTCGCGAGCGCTTCGCGCCGTGATGATGGTGCTGAGGCCCGCTTGCTCCTTGGCGGACTCGATTGAGTCGCGGGCGCTGGTGAAATTCAAAGTTGACCGGAATTTTGCCCGCGAGAACGACCGCCAAATTCGCGACTACGCCACCTTTGCCCGGCGGCAGAACGATCCCGATTCGCCGCTCAGGACACGTTCTCTGCAGATGACGGCTGAGCGCAACCGCGACGCCGAGAAGCTTTCCGCGAGATAAGCTCGTCTGGTCGAGTCCGTCCGTAATGGCGATTCGAAACGGATTTCGTTTCAGACCGCGCAGACAGGCTCGCGCGAGATGACCGCGCAAGATCGGGCCGCTGGCTGTAACAGAATTCTCCGATCTTGAGCAGCTCTTCGCGCACCGTTGCGATATCGGCCGCTTCCGCCGGCAGCGGCTTGCCGAATGCGACCATCACCCGATACGGGATGGACTGCGGCCATTTCGTAAAAAACCGTCCGCCCTGGAAGGAGAAAATCGAGCCCCAGAGCCGGTCGAGCCACACGGGCACGACCGGCGCTTCCGCCTGCCGCGCGATGATTTCGTAACCGCGCCGCAAACGCAGCAGAGACCCGCTGCGGGAAAGCTCTCCTTCCGGGAAGAGGCAAACGATTTCCCCCGCGCGAATTTTGGCCGCTGCCTCGCGCATCGCATCTTTCGCTTTGCGCGACAGTGATCGGGATGCAGCCGACCGCCCGCAGGACCGGGTGCAGAAACCGATTTCGATAAACGCGCGTCATCGACGATGAAACGAACCGGCCGCGGAGAGGCGAGCGAGAGCACGATGGCGTCCACCCAGGTGATGTGATTGGGTAGCAGGAGAAAGCCGCCCTCTGGAAGATGTTCCAGGCCGGTGGCGGTGACGCGATAAATCAGGCGGGCCAGGCCCAGGCCAACAAAACGAAGGGCGCGTTCGGCCGCCGAGGATTTCGCCATGGAATATAGATTTACAAGGAGCCGGTTGTTCCGTGCAATCGGCAATTCAATGACCTCCAGCGAATCAAAGGCCAATCCCGGCGCGCGGACCGCGCTCGCCCTGCTCCTCGGCATCAACCTGTTTAACTACATCGACCGCTTTGTTCTCGCCGCGGTCGAGCCAAATATCCGCGCGGCTTTTTTCGCGGCGGACGATCCGAACGCGATGGCGATGACGGGTTTTCTCGCTACGGCGTTTCTCGTCACCTATATGCTTTCGGCGCCGGTTCTGGGTTTTCTGGCCGATCGCTTCTCGCGATGGATCATCGTGGGCGTGTGCGTGATTCTTTGGAGTTTTGCCACGGCCGCCTCGGGTTTGGCGGCTACGTTCGCCGCTCTTTTTATCACTCGGATCTTTGTTGGAATCGGTGAAGGCGGCTACGGACCGGCCGCGCCCACCATCTTGGCCGATTACTTCGCCGTGCAAACGCGCGGGCGGATCATGGCCATTTTTTGTGCCGCGATTCCGGTTGGAAGCGCCCTGGGCTATGTTCTGGGAGGGATAATCAATCACCAGTTAGGCTGGCGCTGGGCGTTTTACCTCGTGGCGATCCCCGGCATCATCCTGGGTCTGATCTGTTTCTTTCAGATAGATCCGCGCGCGCGTGGCGGCGTCCGCGCAGAACGCAAGCGAGCACGCAAAGAGGACTACCTTGCGCTGCTCCGCAATCGCTCCTTCGTTTTCAACTGCCTGGCGCAAACCGCGATGACTTTTGCCCTCGGCGGTCTCGCCTATTGGATGTCGGCTTATTTGATTTTCCGCCGGCAGGCGCCCGAACTGGGCACCCCGATTTTCGGCGGAATCACCGTCGTTGCCGGGCTTCTCTCAACGCTCACGGGAGGGTTCCTGGCGGACCGGCTACGAAAACGTTTTAGCGGCTCCTATTTTCTGGTTTCCGGTGCCGGCATGCTGCTCGCGTTCCCGTTGTTCGTCGCCATGCTTTACACGCCGTTTCCGATGGCCTGGGTTCTCCTCTTCGGCGCGGTCTTTTTTGTCTTTCTAAACACGGGGCCCTCTAATGCCGCCCTGGCCAACGTCGCAGGAACCGAAGATTCGTGCGACGGCATTCGCCCTCAACATTCTAATTATTCATGCGCTGGGAGATGCGATTTCGCCACCGTTGCTTGGCGCGGTAGCCGGCCATTACGATATGACCGTGGCATTTCTCGTCATATCCTGTGGCCATGCTGGTTTCCGGAGTCATTTGGCTCTTCGGAATGAAGTATCTTGCTGCGGACACCGCCGCGGTGGAAAACCAAATAGCGACGTAGCGAGAACTACCGAAGCGGCAATCGTCTATTCGAGTTCGTAAGTGGTAATCTCGAGCTCGATCCCATCCGGATCCCGAAAGTAGATTGAGTGCGATATTTCGTGATCCGTAAAATGGAAAGCAATCCCGCGACTGGTTAGATCGCTCTGCGCTTCGACGAAATTCTTCCGGTTTGCGCGCATCGCCAGATGAAGCATGCCTTCCCGCGGCCGGGACCGCGCTGCACCTGTCTCGCCGGTTCCGGCGGGAAACAGCGCAATCGCCGTCTTGTCCCGGACGACGAAAACCGGGACGCCGTTCCACATTCCCTGATAGCGACGCTCAAATCCGAGCACCTCGACGTACCAGTCGGCCGAGCGCTCGACATCCCGCACGCCCAGCGCCACGTGATCGAGCCCTTCCAATTCAAACATTCAAGGGGATTCTACAGGAGCAAACAGAGGTAACAGAGAGGATTTTTACACCCGCATTTCCTCTGTTTTCTCCTGTAAAAATCTGGACATTCGCGAGATTGATCTTGCGAAAACGCAGGCGCGGCGTTGCGTAAGCACTCATGCGTAGAACCGTATTGTCATTCGCGGCGTTTTTGCTCAGCTGCGCGAGTCTGATCGCGGCTGAGGTCGATGTGGGAAAGTCCCCTTCGCCCACGCCGCAAAAGGGCCAAACGCCCAAGACCCTTCCACAAGCGGCGACTACGCCGAAGGCGTCTCCCGGCCCACAAGCCTCTCCCAAAGCACAAGGATCGCCGGGACCACAGGCGTCCCCTTCAACCGAGTTGCCGCAATACCGCCCGGCGATGCTCGGGGCCGGTCCGAACTCCGTGATTAACCGGATCGACACCCAGGAATTGATCAGGAAAGGGCAGAAAGACGGCAGCATCATGTTTTGCTGTTCCGTCACAAAAACCGGAGAAATCTCCAACACCTGGACCTACCGCGGGACACCCGAATCCACCATGCTCGAACAGGAATTGGTCAAGCGGCTGGACCAGGCCGTGTTCGTCCCTGGAATTTTCAACAAGGTGCCGGTGCACGTCCTGTTCTACGGAACGGTCACCTTCGCGATCGTGAACGGTAAGCCGCGCCTCCGAATTTTTGCCAACCAGGAAAAAGAGGAGCTGAAAAAGGAAAGCGACTTTGTAGGCCCTCAACCGTTTGTCGGGCGGGAATCGAGGTTTGAAGGACTGCACTTTCCAAACGACGTGCTGGAGGCTTCGGTCCCAGGTCTGGTCGAACTGGGCATGAAGATCGATGCGGACGGAAATCTGAAGGAGTTGCTCGTGGTTTCAGAGGAGCCGCCGCTGGTCGGATTTCGGCGTGCGGCCTCGGAGGATTTCCGGGTGGCGAGGTTCATTCCTGCGTTCCGCGACGGGAAACCGGTCGCGTGCGCCATCACCCTCCCGGTCTACTACGAACCGTAAGGATCGTTTCGGATTCGTTCAGTGGCGGAACCAAATAGCCCCATTCTGCCTTCGTCCTTTTTCCAACGGGATCCGCTCCTTTGTGCGCGCGAGCTGGTGGGCCGGGAACTGGTTTGGGGGAAATGCTCCGGCATCGTGGTCGAGACAGAGGCGTATCTCACCTTGAATGATGAAGCTTCCCACACTTTTACCCGGCCGAGCACCCGTGCCTTCGTGGAGCGGAACACGGCGGGGACGGTTTACATTTACATGAATTACGGGGTGCACTGGATGCTCAACGTGCTGGTGAAAGGCGGCGCCAGAAGCGGATTGATCCTGATTCGTGCGCTGGAGCCGCGTCGCGGCCTTGCCCTCATGAAAGCCCGCCGCGGCGTCGATGACCTCTATCGGCTTTGCTCCGGGCCGGGCAAGCTGGCGCAGGCGCTCGACATCACGAAACGGCATCACGAAATGGATCTTTGTGCGGACCCGCGGCACGGATTCATGCGGAAATGTGACATGGCCGGCGACGTCGTGGCCGATCCGCGCATCGGAATCAGCCGGGCCCGGGAATTCCCCTGGCGATTTACCCTCGCGGGCAGCCCTTTCGTCAGCGTCCCCGTGCGTCTTCCCGGTACGGGGAAGCCATTGACCGGCAGACGGAGAGCACGGACTTTGAAGGCTCAATGATCGCAAGCAAACAGCGCGTCCTTCTCGGCATGAGCGGGGGCGTCGATTCCAGCGTGGCGGGTTATCTCCTGCGCGAACAAGGCTACGACGTCGTTGGTGTGACGATGAAGGTCTGGCCGCAGGATTGCATCTCGCGCGCCGAGGACAAATGCTGCGGACCCCAGGCCGTGGCCGACGCACGCAGCGTGGCCCATTCCCTGGGCTTTCCGCATTACGTGGTGGACGAAGCCGACCAATTCGAGCGGCTGGTGATCGATTATTTTTCCAGCGAATACCAGGCCGGGCGGACGCCGAATCCCTGCGTGATGTGCAACGAGAAGCTCAAGTTCGGCAACCTCTGGAAAAAGGCCGAAGCGCTGGGCTGCGCTTACATCGCCACCGGTCATTACGCGATCATCGAGCATCATGCGGATCGCGCCGTCTTGCGCAAGGGGGTCGATCCGCGAAAAGACCAGTCCTACTTCATGTTCAGCCTCCGCCAGCCGCAACTCCAGCGCGCGCTGACTCCGCTCGGCGGGATGTCGAAACCGGCCATCCGGGAGATCGCACGCTCGTTAGGCCTGAAGGTCGCGGACAAAGTCGACAGCCAGGAAATCTGCTTCGTGCCCGGGAACGATTACAAAGCTTTTCTGCGGTCGCACCTCGGCGAGGGAGAGTTTCATGCGGGAGGCATCTATGATCTGGAGGGAAATTTCCTCGGCGAACATGGTGGCATCGAGCTTTTCACGATCGGACAGCGCAAGGGCCTGCCGGGCGGTTCGGCTCAGCCGCGCTACGTCGTCGATCTCGATCCGGCGACAAACCGCGTAATCGTCGGCGCCGCGGAGGATCTGATCTCAGACGATTTTGAAATCGACCAGGTGAATTGGAGCAGTCGCACGGAACCGAGTGAGGCGATCGAGGTCACCGTCAAGATTCGCTACAGCCATCCCGGAACCCGCGCGACGCTTACGCCGCTGGAGGGAGGGCGCGCTCGCATCCAATTGCACGAACCGCAGAAAGCCGTCACGCCCGGGCAAGCCGCTGTTTTTTACGACGGCGATATCGTGGTCGGCGGCGGCTGGATTTGCCGGGCGGTGGCTCTCCAACCCGCCTGACGAATGGACGAGGACCTCTTCCTGGTCTGCAGCACCTTCCCCGACTTGGAGACGGCGCGTCGTATCGCCCAACAACTAGTCTCCGAAAACCTGGCCGCGTGTGCGAACATCATTCCGGCCGTCGAATCGATATACCGGTGGCAGGGCAAGATCGAAAACGCGCAGGAAGCCCTCGCGTTTTTCAAGACGACCGCTGCCCGCTACGCCACGTTCCAAGACAGACTCAAGACGCTTCACCCCTACGACGTGCCGGAAATAGTCCGCCTGCGTATCGCCGATGGGTTGCCGGAATATTTGCAGTGGGTTAGCGCGAGCTGTTTGCCAGGGTAGGGACGCCGCGCTGCGGTGTCCGCGGTCGGCGCAGCGCGCCGACCCTACCCGGATTCCGCCTCAGTTTTCGGTGGCGGCACATTGCGAAACTCGCGGTGCCGAATCTTTCCGCCTGCGTACGCGATGTAAAATCCCGCGCCCAGCGCAGTCATCGTGAGGAGCAACGTTGCCATCACCAAAGGGCGGGTGGTTTTCGGCCACTTTTTCGGCGCGAAAATCGCCGCGGCGGCAAGAAGGGCGAGGGCATAGAAAACGTAGATCCAGTTATCGGCGCGGTGGGCATGCGCCTTCAACCACGCCTGGCCATCGTCGTCCGCCATCGCCACGACACTGCTTTCCGCCGCTTCGCCGTAATGGGCGACCGGCCAGGCTGAGGCGGCACACGCGAAAATAAGGACGAGCGCGGTCACCTGGCCACCTCGCGTCCCCAAATACGTCGCGGCGATCAGTCCGAAAAAGGCCACGGCCAATCCGTAGACGGGCAGGGGATTGAGCAGAACATGAAGATACTCTGGCTGCCGCAGATCGCGCAGGATCGCGTCTATCATCGGTTCGGGGGCGGCACTTGCGCCAGAACCTGAATCTCGGGCACCGGCGGGTAACTCATCCAATCGCCCGCGCAGAAGTGCCACCACTCGGTGCGTAGTCCGTAGAAACCGGCCCGCGCCATCGCCTTTTGCAGCAGGTTCAGATTAAATCGAATGACCAGATTTGGCCCCTGGTACTGGAGCATCGCGGCTGGCGTAAAATTATCGAACTCGGTCGGCATCGGGACTTCCTTTCCCTTGAGGTCGACCAGAGTGACGTCGACCGCAGCGCCACGCGTGTGCATGGATCCAATACCATCCTTGGGATCCGCGACGTAGGAATTGTTCCGTGTCGCTTCCCAAAGTTGCTCCTGCGCGGTTTTCGGCCGGTAGGCGTCCCAAATCTTCAGACCAAGGCCGTGGGCCTTCAGATATTTCTGAGCGACAACCAAACGCTGCGCGACGCTAGCCCGAACCAGCGCAGGCATTCCGGGTGGGTAGAGAGGTTTGCGGGTAAAATTGTTTGGGCCTGCGTAACGCAAATCGATCAGGATGGTTGGATCAACGCGTCTAATCTCCACGAACTCGCTGTCGGCCACCGGCGGCGGACTTTGAGCGGGGCTCACGCGGGGGACGGAAAAGGAGAGGAGCAGGGTCCCGGGCAGGATATGACAAAAAAACGTCCGGATATTCAAGGCAGAGCGTGGAGCACAGTTGGAGGAGCGCGGAATCAGTTCGCTGCCAGGGCCGGCGGAACGTCTGTCTTTGCGATACGTTGCAGGAGAAGTCGAGCACTTTTCTCCGGAACATCGAACCGCATCTGGAGATCGGTGCCGTCTATCTCCACCTCCGGGCGGCTGCGCGTAGAGCGGGAGATCGGACTCCTGCATTCGAAGCCAACGCTGCGGCTCGCTCTTGATTTGGCGGGCCAGCTCAGCGGCGTTCTGAGGCGGACTTGCACTGCAGAACCAGGCGCGCTTTCACCGGGTTCTGCAAGGTGAGCGAGAGGCCGAGCAGCTGCGATGCGTCGAGCAGTTCGCGCGTGAAAATCGGATGAAACATTTGCGCCAGCTTCGGCGGGTCCCGCGAAATGAGACGCAGGGCGTTGCCTTGATTGAGGGCCTGGAAGCGATCGAAGAGCTGGCCCGTGGTTTTCAGGTCGGGTTTGATCCCCAATCGCACGCGAACCAATTCTTCCACTTCCGGTCGGCGGAACCGACCGCCAGAGTTCTTGGGCCGACGCGGGCGAGTGCGAAATCCGGCCCACCCAGATCGGCAAGCCGCTGATCGGCGTCTCTCGAAGGTCCTATCCTTTTCGATGGCGCGGATGACTGGCGAGACGTCGTTCCGGGATTCGACCAGGACAAACTCACGCGTCGCTCCCGCGTCGGTTGTCATGGCCCGAGTCACCCGGACGGCATCGCTCGGCAAATTCAGGACCGGGGTTTTCTCCGCGCTGCCGTTGAGGCCCGACCAGATGTTTTGCCATTCGGTCGCCTGTTCCTTTCGCCAGCGTTTCGGCAACTCGTCGCGTTCGATTTGTTCCGTGTTGACGGAGAGAATCGCTTCGGTTTCCTGCGGCAGCCATTCTCGTTTTGCGGGGATTTGAAAGACGAGCGGGAGAATGATCGCGAGCAAGACCAGCAGCGAAGATGATGCTGAAGTAGAACTTCCGCAGTTCCTGCTTGTCGATCTGGCTGGAGAGGACCGCCAGCTCGGCGTTGTGTCTGTGAATGCCGGTCCACCGCGGCGCGATGCTTTGCACTTCTCGCAGCAAATGGGGGGCATTGGGCGGGGCGATTCCCTGCGACGCCAGATGGCGGCCGATGTTGAGATAGGCAGGGTTTTTCTTCTCCTCGACTGTTTGATGATGCGCGCGCGCATCCTTGAGCGCGTCCTGCTGGGCGCGGCTGTTTTCGTTCAAGACGCGATCGCGCGCTTCAAATTCCCGCGGACCTGCGCGATATTTTTATCCACCACTGCGAGTTCCGCGTCGCACTGGTGCGAGTTTCTCTCGGGCCGTGCGGCAAGCCTCCGCGCTGCCCATGCGGGCGCGCATGACTTCGGCCCGCTCTTCCGGGAGACGGACCCGGCGGGCGCTGATCGCAGCCGTCTGCGCCTCCAGATCGTCCGGAGGGGGAACCTGCGCCTGCAACTCGGCGAGCTTCTTCAACAGATCGCGATCGGCGGCGTCGTTCTCCTGGAGCCGGCGCTCGACGCCGCCGAGCTCGCGGTCGCAGAGATCGGCCGAGGCTTTGGCGTCGTTCCGCTGCTGCAGGATCGGTTTCTTTTCCGCCTCGAGCTTGGCCAGCGCTTCGTTTTGTTCTTTCGCGTTTTGTGCTCGCTGCGCTCGATCTTCTTGATGCCCTCCTCGATTTGCGCAATGCGGATCGCGACTTCCTTTTGCTCCTGCTCGAGCTTCTTCAGCGCGACGATTTCGTTGCGCAGCTCCGGAAAATTGACCGCCTGCGAACAACCTTCGCGGCCGAGATTGATCTCGCTTTTTTGCAGGACGCGCTTTTCATGGCGCAAAGCCATGCGCGTTTTTTGCCGGCGGACTTTCAGCCCGATCTCGCGCAGGCCTGTTCGGATGAAGCTCACGGGATAAGGCTACGCGTAGCGGGGCTTGTGCCAAGCCGCTCTACCAAGGAGCGGCGGCTGCCAGTCGTCGTCAGGAAGGGTCTAGCGGTTGACAACCGCCCTTCCCTGGTGAGGAAATGGCGTCTCATTCTTCCGTCCCGGCCAGCGTCGCCAGCACGCTCAAATCCTCGAGCGTGGTCGTGTCGCCGGTAACGGTTTTGCCGCTGGCGATTTCCTTCAGAAAGCGCCGCATGATTTTGCCGCTGCGCGTTTTCGGCAGCGCTTCGGCAAAGCGGACCTCGTCCGGCTTGGCGATCGCACCGATGTGGAGGCCACGTGATCGCGCAGTTCCTGTCTTTAGCGAGGCGCTTGGCGTGACCCCGCCCTTCAAGGTGACGAACGCGACCACGCCCTGGCCTTTGATTTCGTCGGGCCGCCCGACGACGGCGGCTTCCGCCACGTTCGGATGACTGACCAGCGCGCTTTCGATTTCGGACGTGCCGAGCCGATGGCCGGCAACGTTCAGAACGTCGTCGATTCGGCCGACGATCCAAAAATATCCATCCTTGTCCCGCCGTGCGCCGTCGCCGGTGAGATAATTGCCTTTGAATTCGCTCCAGTACTGTTTCTTGTAGCGCTCCTTGTCGCCATAAATGGTGCGCAACATCGAGGGCCACGGCCGGCGAATGATCAATTTTCCGCCGACGTTCGGCCCGACTTCTTTTCCCGCTTCATCGACGATCGCGGCGTCGATGCCGAAAAATGGCAGCGTGGCGCTGCCCGGGTTTCGTCGGCGTCGCGCCGGGCAAAGGCGTGATCATGATCGCGCCGGTTTCGGTTTGCCACCAAGTGTCGACGATCGGGCAGCGCCCGCCGCCGATCTTTTCGTTGATACCACATCCAGGCTTCCGGATTGATCGGTTCGCCGACCGATCCGAGCAAGCGCAGCGACGAAAGATCGTGCTTCTTGAGCCACTCGTCGCCCCAGCGGATGAAGGCGCGGATGGCAGTCGGCGCGGTGTAGAGAATGTTGACGCCGTATTCTTCGATGATCCGCCAGAAGCGATCCGGCTCGGGCCAGTTCGGCGCGCCTTCATACATGAGCGTCGTCGCGCCATTGGCAGCGGGCCGTAGACGACATAGCTGTGTCCGGTGACCCAGCCGACATCGGCCGTGCACCAATAAATGTCCTCGTCGCGAAGATCGAAGACGTATTTGCTCGTGGAATAGATGCCGACCAGATAACCGCCGGTCGTATGCAGAATGCCTTTCGGTTTCCCGGTCGAGCCGCTGGTGTAGAGAATGTAGAGCGGATGCTCGCTATCGAGCGGCACGGGCGGGCAATTCGCGTCCACATATTCCAGCTCCCGGTGCCACCAGACATCGCGGCCCTCTTCCATGTGGACTTCGTTGCCGGCCCGGCGAAAAACGATCACGCGCTTGATCGAAGTTTCGCCGCTTAACGCGTCATCGACATTTTTCTTCAGCGGGACGATGGCGCCGCGGCGATAACCGCCATCCGCCGTGATCACCGCGACCGCGCCGCAGTCGGCGATGCGGTCGCGAATGCTGTCGGCGCTGAAGCCGCCGAAAACGACGGAGTGCACCGCGCCGATCCGCGCGCAGGCCAGCATCGCGATCGCCGCTTCCGGAATCATCGGCATATAAATGATGACGCGATCGCCTTTGCTGATTCCGTTTCGCTTCAGAACGTTGGCGAACCGGCAAACTTCGCGATGCAGTTGCTGATAGGTCAGCGTCCGCTTGTCGCCCGGTTCGCCTTCCCAGAGAATGGCGGCCTTGTTGCGGTTCGGTCCGGTGAGGTGCCGATCGAGGCAATTCTCGGAAACATTGAGCTTGCCGCCGACGAACCATTTCGCGAACGGCGCTTTCCATTCCAGCACCTTCTTCCATCGGCGCGTGCCAGACGAGCTCGCTCGCTTCGCGCGCCCAGAATTTGTCCGGGCGCTTGATCGACTCGCGATACATCCGGCGGTATTGGTCGAGGCTGCTGATGCGCGCGCTTCTTCGCGAAAGCCTTCGCCGGTTTAAAGACGCGTTTCTCGATCAGGTGCGACTCGATGTTTTCGGCCATGTCATCAAGAGGCTAGCAACCTCATCGCCGCGCTCAATGGAAAGTTAGAGGCCGGGAAGAACTGGGAGTGCCGCAAAGGGCCTGGAAGCTGATCCTCAGCACATCGTTTTCGTTCGCGCTGACGCCGAACTTCGCTACGGTATCGGACTTTCGTGAAAATCTTCTTCGGCCTCGTTCTGCTCTGCCTCGCTCTCGCTTCGGCGCTCCTCGGTGCGGAAGGCCCTCCTCCGAGCCAGGCTATCTCCGTTCCGCCGCTGAACTTCAAGCACATGACCTTGCCGAACGGGCTTCAGGTTTACACGGTCGAAGATCACAAGAGCCCGACCGTGGCCGTCCAGGTTTGGTATCACGTCGGCTCGAAGGACGATCCCAACGGCCGCAGCGGTTTTGCTCACCTCTTCGAACACATGATGTTCAAGGGGAACGAGCATTTGACGGCGAGACGCTTTGAGGATCTGACCGAGAACATCGGCGGCGAAAACAACGCTTACACCGCGGACGACGTCACCGTTTATCACGAGGTCGTTCCGTCGAATTATCTCGAACCGATCTTGTGGGCGGAGGCGGAGCGAATGTCGGCGCTCGCTCTCAACGACCAGAATTTTGCCTCGGAGCGGGACGTGGTGAAGGAGGAATACCGGCAGAGAATCCTCGCGAATCCATATGGTGAATTTTTTCTCGATATCGACCGGAAATCGTTTGCCGTTCATCCCTACAAGCGGCCGGGCATCGGCAACATCGCGGAGCTCGACGCGTCGAAGCTTCCCGAAGTGCGGGCTTTCATCCACCTTTTATCGGCCCGACAACGCGACGCTCATTGTCGTGGGCGATTTCAAACAGGAGGAGCTCGACGATTGGGTAAAGAAATATTTCGGCGCCGTCATTAAACCGTCGGAGAAGATTCCGCGGGTCACGGTCAAAGAGCCGCCGCGGAAGGAGGACAAGCTGGAGACAACATACAGTGCGAAGGCTCCGCTGCCCGCGATCGCCATCACTTATCTCGCGCCTTCGGTGCGCAGCAAGGACGCCCCGGCCCTCTCCCTGGCTGAGGAAATTATGGCCGGGGGCGAATCGTCGCGGCTCTACCAGGCCATGGTCTACGAACAACAAGTCGCACAGAGCGTCTCGTGCAGCGCCGATTTGCATGAAGATCTGGGCCTGCTTGTTTTCCGCGCGATCCTGGCGAGCGGAAAACCGGTCGAGATCGCAAAGAAATCGCTCACCGACCAGATCGAGAACGTGCTCAAGAAGGGCGTGACGGAGGCGGAGCTCGACAAAGCGAAGAACCGCTTTCTCACCTCGAAACTGCTGGAACGCGAGACCGCCAATGGCAAGGCGAGCGCGCTCGGAGAGGCCGTCGGTGGTTTATGGTGATGCCACTCGCGTGAATACCGATCTGGCGATGGTGCAGGCGGTGACAACGGCGCAAATCAAAGAGGTGCTGAACAAATATATCACCGGCAAGAAGAAGGTGGTGATCGAATACCTGCCGGAATCGATGAAGGCCGCCAGCAAGGAAAAGAACGTGAAGAAGAGCGAGAAAAAATCCTGATGAAAACCCGCTCCATTTTCAGCGTCGGCCTCGTGTTCTTCGCGGCAATTCAACTCGTCGTCGGCGATTGGCGGCATCGATACGGCCGCCTCCGGCGTCGGCCCCGCATGAGATTACTTTTGTGCAGCCCAAGGAAGCCAGGCTCGAGAACGGGTTGCGCGTGATTGTGGCCGAGCGGCCCGGGTTGCCGATCCTCGCGGCGGAGGTGCTCGTGCGCACCGGCGCGGAAGTCGACCCCGAGGGACGGGCTGGCGCGGCGAGCATGACCGGATCGCTTCTGACCAAGGGCACCGAGAGAATGTCCGCGCCGCAGATCGCGAGCGCGATCGAATCGCTGGGCGGCGACGATCGAATCGGGCGCGCGTTGGGATGCCTCGAGCGCCGTCGTTGTCGTGATGTCCAGACAATGCCGGGCCGGCCCTGGGCATTCTTGCGGATGTGGTCCTGCATCCGGCTTTCAAGCAGGAGGAGATCGACCGGCTGAAGAATCAAACCCTCGATAGTTTGCGCGTGGTGTTGCAGCAGCCCGGCGCGCTGGCGCGATATGTGACCGATCGGGTCGTCTACGGATCGAGCGAGTACGGACATGCCGCCAGCGGCACGATGGAAACAGTCCAGGCAATCACAGCGCGACGATCTCGTGAAACTTTACAAAACCTATTACATGCCGGAGAACGCCACGCTGATTCTGGCGGGGGATGTCACGCTTGAGCAGGGAAAGAAATACGCGCAACAATTCTTCGGCGATTGGAAGGCGGAGCCATCCGCCGGCAAAGAGCCCGCTCGACCGGCCGCGGCCGATTGGAAACCCGAGAACATCGTCGTCGATATGCCGGAAGCCGGCCAGGCCTCGGTCACCGTGGCCAAGCCGGCGATCAAGCGAAGCTCGCCGGATTATTACACGGGATTGGTCGCGAACGCGGCGCTCGGGACCGGCTTCGTTTCGCGATTGAATCGCGAGATCCGGATCAAGCGCGGCTTGAGTTACGGTGCTCGAAGCGCGCTCGATTCGCGGCGGGGCGGCGGAGCGTTCATCGCGTCGGCGCAGACCAAGAACGAATCCGCGGCTGAAGTGGCGGGTTTGTTGCAATCGGAGCTGAAACGGCTGGGCACCGAACCGGTCCAGGGTGAGGAACTGAAGTCCCGGCAGGCGGTGTTGACGGGCGGCTACGCGCGCAATTTGGAAACGAATCGGGGTTTGGTCGCGCAGATCGCCTCGCTCGCGACCTACGATCGGCCGCTCGACACCGTGAACAAATTTATCCCTGCGATCAACGCCATCACGGCCGCGGATGTCAGCGCGTTCGCCGCGAAATATTTCGAGACGCCGCCGAGCCTGATCATCGTCGGCAAAGCGCCGGATTTCCTGGACGCGTTGAAGAAAGATTATCCCGGAGGTGAAGGTGATCCCGCAAGCCGAGCTCGATTTGAACCGCGCCGATCTGACGAAGGCGAAGTAGCGAAACCGGATTCCGGAAGACCGGAAAGTTAAAGGCGAGGGGACGCATCAAGGAGCGGTTTGCAACCGCCGACCTAAGCTCGAGCGGCGGTTGCAAACCGCTGCCCTTGGAAGGATTTGGAGGCAAGGGGATTCGAACCCCTGACATCCAGCTTGCAAAGCTGGCGCTCTACCAACTGAGCTATGCCCCCGGAGGAATTCCGAATGTCGAATGCCGAATGACGAATGCAAGAGGCGAACACTGCCGGCGAGATCTGCGCCCTGTAGCGGCTTCGCTGTGCGAAGCGCGACGCCACTGCCAACGCTCTGGCACAGACCCGCCGCTCGCGTCGCCCGACACCGCGACGGCTACCAGAAAACGAAAATGCCGGACGGCGTTTAGGCCATCCGGCATGTCTCATGTTTGCAGCAAAGACTGAATTGTGCGTTACCGTTTCAGAGTTCTTCAAGCCTCGGTTTCTTTCGATTCCGAGGGCTTAACGGCATCACCGAAATTCCGAATTACTTCAGGTCGATCTTAGCCGTCGACCTATTCAATCACTGCTACAGAGCAAGCTCTCAGGGTGACGAATTCTCCTTAGAAAGGAGGTGATCCAGCCGCAGGTTCCCCTACGGCTACCTTGTTACGACTTCATCCCAGTTACCGCTCATAGCGTGGGCGCTGCTTCCATTGCTGGTTGGCGCGCCGCACTTCGGCTACAAGTGACTTCCATGATGTGACGGGCGGTGTGTACAAGGCCCGGGAACGTATTCACGCCGTCGTAGCTGATACGGCATTACTAGCGATTCCGGCTTCATGGAGTCGAGTTGCAGACTCCAATCCGAACTGGGCCCAGTTTTGATAGATTTCCTCCACCTCGCGGTCTCGGATCGTTCTGTACTGGGCATTGTAGTACGTGTGCAGCCCAGGCCGTAAGGGCCATACTGACTTGACGTCGTCCCCACCTTCCTCCCCGTTTCACAGGGCAGTCTGAACAGAGTGCTCGGCTTGCGCCGGTGGCAACAGTTCACAGGGGTTGCGCTCGTTGCGGGACTTAACCCAACATCTCACGACACGAGCTGACGACAGCCATGCAGCACCTGTGCAAGTTGTCTCTTTCGAGACTCGCTGGCTTTCACCAACTTAGAAATGCATGTCAAGGCCTGGTAAGGTTCTTCGCGTTGCATCGAATTAAGCCACATACTCCACCGCTTGTGCGGGCCCCCGTCAATTTCTTTGAGTTTTAATCTTGCGACCGTACTCCCCAGGCGGCACGTTTAACGCGTTAGCTCCGGCGCGGAAGGGGTCGAATCCCCCCACACCAAACGTGCACCGTTTACTGCCAGGACTACCGGGGTATCTAATCCCGTTTGCTCCCCTGGCCTTCGTGCCTCAGTGTCAGGAACTGTCCAGAGACCCGCCTTCGCCACTGGTCTTCCTCATGATCTCTACGCATTTCACTGCTACACCATGAATTCCAGTCTCCTCTCCAGTCCTCAAGCACCGCAGTATCGAATGCAGTTTCGGAGTTAAGCTCCGAAATTTCACACCCGACTTACGGCGCCACCTACGCACCCTTTACGCCCAATGAATCCGAACAACGCTTGGGACCTCTGTATTACCGCGGCTGCTGGCACAGAGTTAGCCGTCCCTTCCTCTTCTGATACTATCAATACGAGCACAGTTAATACTCGCACCTTGTTCTCAAATGACAGGAGTTTACAACCCGAAAGCCTTCATCCTCCACGCGGCGTCGCTCCTTCAGGGTTTCCCCCATTGAGAAAAATTCTCGACTGCTGCCACCCGTAGGTGTCTGGACCGTGTCTCAGTTCCAGTGTGACTGGTCGTCCTCTCAGACCAGCTACCCGTCATAGCCTTGGTGGGCCGTTACCTCACCAACTAGCTGATAGGCCGCGGGCTCCTCAAAAAGCGCCAGGTTACCCCGGCTTTGGATTCAGGAAGATGTCGTCCCTCACCACATGCGGTATTAATTCGCCTTTCGGCGAGCTATCCCCCACTTTTCGGCAGATTGCCCACGTGTTACGCACCCGTTCGCCACTGAATTATTTCTGTATTGCTACAAAAATAATCCCGTTCGACTTGCATGTCTTATCCACGCCGCCAGCGTTCGTTCTGAGCCAGAATCAAACTCTCCGTAAAAATTTGGAGCCGGTGTCATTGCTGCCACCGGACAAAGTTTGTCGAGACACTCGCTAAAGTGCCCGAAATTCTGACCATTCTTGCCTGAAACCGACTCGTGAGAGCCGGATCCAGGTTCGTCCGATCTTATAAATTAAGATTTCCTCGGCCCCGTGAAGGACGTTTGGAAAAATGTTTTAATCAAAGAAATTACCCATTCCCAAATTAGCTTAAGGAACAGGCAACCCCGAATTGCTTCGGGGCTCTGACGTATAACGCACAATTCAATTTTCGCTGACTTACTTCACCTTTTGGATCCCGCGGAAATTCCGTCGTGATGCGAAATCCAAAATCAGACTGTCAAAGATCAACGTTCTTTCACTCCGGTACACGACAAAATCCGATCCGATCAGCGAACTGAAAAAACCGGCTCGCCCATGAGCCCGAAGAGAAGAACATCCGGCAACACTGCCGGAATCCGCATTTCAGCGGGACGACAACATATTGCGTCGCGCTCCTCCGTCAAACGCGATTTTGCACAATTTTTGCAAAACTTCGCCCATCTGAGCCTCTAGATCCTCGTTGCCCTCTAATTTGGCGGAGTTTGCGGCTCGCCGAAGAAAAGTTCTATCGAAGGTTAAACCTGCAGAAGATGACGAATCGGCTGTGCGTGCCATGTTCACTCCGACGGTAATTGAAGAGTTGGAACGGCACCCGGGAATCACGTTGGAAGGCCAAGGGGGATATGTGCTCGTTTTCAGCGCCGGGAAACGCATCAAGCCGAGAAACTTCCCGCAGTTTCGCCAAGAGGCGCGGCGCCTGGCTCAACTATTCCCGTGATGAATTCTCGTTATCCGGCTACGCGATCGGCGCCTCCTGATTGCGCTGACGCGGAATGCCGAGGCTGTCGAAAATGGTGCGCGTCGCGCCGGATTTGTTGAGGGTGTAGAAATGGATTCCGGCGACGTGGTTGTCGAGCAAGTCGTGGCATTGTTCGAGCGCGAAGTGAACGCCGACACGCTCGACCATTTTTTTGTCGGCCTCACAACGCTGGAGCGCACGCAATAGCTTCGCGGGAAAACGCGCGCCACCCGCCAGCTCCGCGATTCGATTGCAGCCGCTCATGGAAGTGATCGGCATGATTCCGGCGATGATCGGGATGCGAATCCCGGCCAGGTCGCATCGCTCACGAAAATCATAGAAATCGCGGTTATCGAAGAAGAGCTGCGTGACAATGTAGTCCGCACCGGCGTCCACTTTCGCTTTCAGGTGGTCCATTTCCACGAGGCGATTCGGCGTCGCAGGGTGGCCTTCCGGGAAACCGGCCACGCCAATGCCGAAGCCGCGCTGGTCGGGATGGTCGCCGGTTTGGTTGTAACGCTTGATGAATTTCACCAGGTCGATGGCGTGTTGAAATACATCCGCCGATTTGTCGTAGACGCAGCCGCGCGGAGGATCGCCGCCCAGCGCGAGAATGTTGCCAATGCCGTTCTTCGCGTATCGGGTCAGGATCGCTTGGATCTCATCGTGTTTGTGGCAGACGCAGGTCAGGTGCGGGATCGGGTTCAGCTTCGTCGTTGTCTTGATGCGCTCGACGAGGTCGTGGGTGAGATCACGGGTGGAGCCGCCTGCGCCGTAAGTCACGCTGACGAAGTGCGGCATATAATCTTCCAGCTCGCGAATCGTCTGGTACAGGCTTTCCGCGGCCTCCGGCGTTTTCGGCGGGAAGAACTCGAACGAGAACGTCGGCGAATCTCCCTGCATGATGTCGGTGATGTGCATTGGCCCGGTGGTATCTTTGCGTGAAACGTTGAGAGCGTAAAGCTCCGTGGGAGCCACCTCCTTGGCGGAGTTGAAAGTTGAAGGCCCGATGATCTCGTTCCCAAGTTGCACTTGGGAATGCCCTGTTTTGCGAAGCTGTGCTTCGCCGCCGAGGCAGTTAAACTGCCAAGAGTGGTGTGTTCCCGGGTGTAATTTGAGAAGGAGGATCTGGAGGAGGTCGCAGACGTGGTGACCTTTGCGGCTGTCGTGTGATGGGATGAATCCCGACTATTGCTCGACGTGTTTCGTGACGCAGTGCAAAATCCGGAGATGAATCCGCTCTCGAACTTCGTCAGCCTTCACCCGTACTTCAAAGCCCATCCCGGGAAACTCGACGCGATCAAAGCCGCCTTCCCGGCGTTCATTGAGAAGACGGCGGGCGAAGAGAAGAATCTGTTCTACGGATTCACCATCAACGGCGACGAGATTTTCTGCCGCGAGGGCTATGCTGATGCCGAAGCGCTCCTCGCGCACCTGGATAGCGTGGGTGCGATGCTCGCGGAAGCGCTCAAGATCGCCGACCTGACCCGCGTGGAAGTGCACGGTCCGGCGGCGGAGCTCGAGAAGCTGAGAGGGCCCTTGGCGCATCTCAATCCAATCTGGTTCGTTGGCGATGCGGAGCGGCGTTGAAGTGATCGGTGACCAGTGATCGGTGATCAGAGGGGAGCATCCAAACGGTGAACTCAGAGCCGCTCCTGAACGTTGCCGATTATGCGCAGGCCGCGCGCGGCAAGCTTTCGACTGATGTTCGCGATTACTTCGAGGGCGGTGCGCTGGATGAGGTCTCATTGCGCGAGAACGTGGCCGGCTGGGAGCGGCTGAAGCTTTACTACCGGGTTCTCGCTGGCGTGGGGGAACGCGACCTGGCCACGACCGTCCTTGGTCAGCCGATCTCGATGCCAATCGTGGTGGCGCCGACGGCATTCCATAAGCTGGCCTGCGAAGCGGGAGAGAGCGCAGCGGCTCGAGCAGCCAAAGCGGCCGGGACGTTGTTCATTCTCAGTTCGCTCTCGAATACGGCGATGGAAGCGGTTTTTGCCCAGGCGGCGAGTCCGCGCTGGTTTCAGCTCTACATCTATAAGGATCGGGCGATCACGCGGGACTTGGTGCAACGAGCGGAGGCAGCGGGAGCAGAGGCGATTGTGCTGACGGTGGACGCGCCGGGACTTGGGACGCGGGAACGTGATGCGCGGAATCGCTTTCGATTGCCGGACGGTTTGGCCGTCGAAAATCTCGCGCCGTTGGGCAAGGGGCAAATGCCGGAGGTAGCGGGCTCGGGGCTGGCCGCGTACGTCCGAGAGAATTTCAAAGCCGATCTGGGATTCGATGATCTCGATTGGTTATGCGGTTGCACCCGGTTGCCGGTGGTGGTGAAAGGCGTGTGCCGCGGCGACGATGCGCGGCGGGCGGCTGAGCATGGCGCGAAAGCGGTGGTGGTTTCCAATCATGGTGGGCGTCAACTCGATACCGCGCCGCCGACTTGTGAAGTGTTGCCCCACGTGGTCGAGGTGGCGGGAGATCTCTGCGAGATCTATGTCGACGGCGGGATTCGGCGCGGTAGCGATGTGCTGAAGGCGATTGCGCTCGGGGCGCGGGCGGTGCTGATCGGCCGGCCGATTCTGTGGGGTTTATGCGTAGACGGGGAAGGGGGTGCCTTGCAAGTTCTTGAGATTCTGAGGCGCGAACTGGACGAAGCGATGCTCCTCTGTGGCTGCACGAAGGTCAGCGATATCGGAGCGTGGTTGTTCGAGCCGTAGCGAGGGAAGTCAGAAGTGATGATCGCCTGATTTATTTCACGACTTTCAGTTTGATCTCTTTGATCGGAACTGAAAATCCCTTCAAAGTCTGTTCCGATCCGACGGGGACGAGGGTGATGGTAAACGGCGCGCCCGGACGAACTAGTTTGTAAAAGGGACTATCGCTTCCTCCGAGAATGATAAGGAACGAATGCGAAAGCGTGCCAGACTCACCGCCGCGCGCTTCGGAAGCTAGCGCGCGAATCCTGCCTACATAAGCAGGGTCTTTGATCGACGTTCGCGCGTCTGCGTCGGCCTTGTTTACGAAAATCCTGATAGTGAACTTTTCCGTGACTGGAATCGGCCCCGTCGTGATTTCCAAAATCGAAACCGATGATTCGCCCGGCGCGACACCCTTATCGAGTAGCAGCTTCATCGAAGGCTTTGACTCTGTTTGGATCGTCAACGGTTTCGCCGTGAGGGTTTGAGCTTTTTGGACAATAATCTCTTTTTCCTCCTGAGCGGCCGCGGAGGAGATTGCTGGAACGGCCGCCAGAAAGATTTTGGTCTGGGGCACCAGCGCTGCGGGCGGCAGATATTGGACAGTATTCATCGACTCGATCACATCGCGGACGGTGACTGAAACAGGCTGGCCCGTGATATCCAGGAAAGTGTAATTCTGCTTACCCCACGGAGAAGTTTTCGGGTCCGGTTGGGGTTTGCGGTACAAGCTTCCAGATTCGATCGATATTGGCGTGGTGCATGGAAAACACCGGGTCCAGGGCGGCGTAGCGCAGAGTTCCCATATCTCGATTTGATCCAAACCGGGAACCAACCCAATCATGGCCATTGTTGTGCGGATTATGTTCCAGCACTCCCATGCCGTCCGCCTGGCTGGTCGTAGGTTTTCCGGCAAAATCCTCGAAGGAGAGCTTCAGCATGTTCGCTACGTAACCGGGCTCCATGAACTTGATCGTTTCCTCAATATGCTCTTTCGATTCCTGACTCACTTCGTTAGCGGGATCCATTTGAGGCTTAAGGATGGTTGGTCCGCGGTATCCATCCCAGAGCGCCAGATTATCGAAGCCGAGGTTGTCGGCCGATACCATGTCTTCCTGGGTCAGATCGTAACCAAAGAGCGGGCTGGCCAAGCCTTTCTGCGTTCGTTCGGCCGTGTTCGGGATTTCCTTGTGAGAAATCCAATCCCAGTAGGGAAGGGCAAACTTGGAACCATCAAGGCTGAAGACTTTTGTAAGAATATCCGCGAGGATTCTCTCGAGGAAGAACAGGTAGGCGCGATGCCAGGGCAGGAAAAACCAGCTCCAGTGGACCTGATCGAACCCTTGTTCGGTGCAGTGTCGGGCATGTGATGCGACGTAACGATCCCATTGCAGCGGATCGTCCACGTTCAGCGGTTTGGCTTTGGACCCATTGCGCATGTACCCGACTGCGCGGCAAAGATTCTTCACCTCGTCATCCGTGAGATCGAAGAAACTTTTTCGTTGGCGCTTTGGCTCGCTCCCGAACTTGAACGGCTGCGCGTTGGCGTCCTCTAAAGCCACGAGGGCGTGTTTGGCGTGCGGGGCACTTGAAGCGGCTGCGACCCCGGCGGGAAGAGCCATCGAACCGAGTGCGATGCCACTCTTGATCAAGAACTCCCGCCGCGAAGGTGCCTGCTCTGGGTTATCGGTCTTGGGATGCTTGTCGTTTGTTTCCATATCGATGAGTTCCGTTTCAGGACGCCGATGGCGCAGCGGGCATGCGGCCGCGTCTGGGGTGTCGCGTGGTCAAGGGAGTGACAGTTCGGCAGATTGTGTCACGGGGGAATCACCGTCGTAAAGCGGAATCCCTGGTTATTCGATCACCTTAAGTGGATCGCTCGTTAGGGCCTGTTTGTATTTGGCGCCGCCTTTCATGACGAAGTCCAGTTTCTCCAGAATGAAAAAAAAGGAGCAGCGCCGAGGATCGAGTGATGGAGTTGAGACTTGGTCGACGCGGACATAACTTCGGCCATGACGCGACGGAAATTTCTGGGAGCGACGGTGGCGGGGGGCGCTACGGTGTGGGCGGGACAGTTACCGAGACTCGTGATGGCAGCAACCACGACAACAAGCGGCACATCGATTTTTCAATTGGGCGGAGATCTGACCGTGAACCGGCTTGGGTTTGGCGCGATGCGAATCACGGGCGAGGGGATTTGGGGGTGGCCATCAGACCGCGAGAACGCGAAGAAACTTTTGCGGCGCGTGGTCGAGCTGGGCGTGAATCTCATCGATACCGCCGACGCCTACGGCCCGGAGGTGAGCGAATTGCTGATCGCCGAAGCGTTGCATCCTTATCCGAAAGGATTGGTGATTGCGACGAAGGGCGGGCACACCCGGCCGGGACCAGGCCAATGGGTGCCGAATGGCCGCCCGGAGTACCTGGCCCAATGCATCGACAACAGTTTGAAGCGATTGAAACTGGAGCGGATCGACCTGTATCAATTGCATCGCATCGATAAGAACGTGCCGGTCGAGGAATCGTTAGGCGCGCTCAAGAAAGCGCAGGAGGCGGGAAAGATTCGGCACGTCGGATTGTCGGAGGTGTCGGTTAAAGAAATCGAGCAGGCGAAAAAAATTCTGCCGATCGTGAGCATTCAGAACCGGTACAACATCGAGGACCGCAGTTCTGAAGAGGCGCTCAATTATTGCGAAAGAGAAAAGATGGCGTTCCTGCCCTGGGCGCCGATCGGTGGCAGCGGAAAGAGTTCGTTGACCAAGGCAGGTGGTTCTCTTGAAGTGGAAGCGAAACGTCACAACGCGAGCGTCGTACAGCTTGCGATCGCGTGGTTGCTGCACAGGTCGCCGGTGATGTTGCCGATCCCGGGAACGTCGTCGATCGCGCATCTGGAAGAGAACGTGGCGTCGGCGAAGATCGAGCTCACGCCGGAGGATTGGAAGAAGGTTGAGGAGCTGGCCTCTTCGAAGCGAGAATAGAGGATGGAGCGCTTCGCTCAAGGCAGGCTCTTCACTCAGGATGAAGTGAAGATGGGGGAGCGGGCTGCCGCTGGCTCGTCGAAAAAATTGTCGACCTTACTGGTGCGATTCCTTTTTCGGTGCGACGATTTTTTGCGCAAGCGTTTCGAAGCGAGGATCGCCGTGGAGGTCCGCCAACAGCGGGTCGTACTTTAGTGTGAGAATTTCGGGCGCGCGTTGATCGAATGCACTTTGCAACGCCGCCACTGCGCCACTCTTGTCGCCTAACGAAAGCCGAACCACGGCAATGCTCCATCCGCTCACGAACTTTGTCCTGCCTCGTTCTTCGAGATCCGTCAAAATGTGTTGCGCCTCATCGCGCAAGCCCGTGCGCGCACAAGCCTGCGCCAGGATCGCCAGCGCGTACGGCTCATCGGTTGAAGCCGCGGCTGTGCGATATTCCGAGAGGGCTTCGGTGAGTTTGCCTTGGAATTGCAATCCCTGACCCAGGCATTCGCGAACCACATGAAAGTTCGGATCGATCTCCAGCGTTTTTCGACTCTGCGCAATCGCTTCGTCAAAGCGGTGCGCATTCAGGTAATTGAACGCCAGGTCGGTATTGGCGATTAGCGACAGGGGATCGAGAGCGATCGCCTGCTTCGAGCTGGCGATCGCACGGTCGAACTGACCGAGCGCGCCGAGTGCCGCGGTTTTCCATTGATGGGCTGTCGCGTAGTTCGGGTCCAGCTCGATGGCGCGATCATATTCCATGATCGCCCTGGCAAAATCGCGATCGAAAACTGTATAAACGGCACCGAGCGCGGCGTGCGGAGCACTTAAGGAGGGCTCGAGGCTGAGCGCTTTCATCGCCATTTCCTTGGCCTTCGGATAAAACTCGTCGGGCGCGCCGACGCCGTAATCGGGATAGAGGATATAGGCGTCGGCCAGACCGGAATAAGGGAGCGCATAATTCGGGTCTTTCCCGATGGCTTGATGGTAATATTCAACCGACTTCGGCAAATCGCTCGCCGCTCGCTTGTTCCAGAAAAACCGGCCCCTGAGATAAAGCTCATACGCTGCCGGGTTAGCCGTAGGCTTTTTCGAAATGGCATCTTTTTCCGAGCCGGTAAGCTTGGCCTGTAATTGATCCGCTATCGTCTTAGCGATGTCGCTTTCGACGACAAAGATGTCGGTGAGCTTGCGATCGTAAATCTCCGCCCAGAGGTGAGAGTTCGTCAGACCATTGATCAACTGCACATTCACGCGCACCTGGTCGTTCGCCCTCTGAACACTGCCTTCGAGGATGTTCATCACGCCCAACTGTTTCGCGATCTCGGGCAGATTCTCCGGGGCGGTCTTGAACTTCTGTGTTGAGGTGCGCGCGATCACTTTCAAATCAGCTACTTTGGCCAGCCGCGTGAGAATTTCGTCCTGCACGCCTTCGGCGAAGAACGCATTATCCGGATCGTTGCTCAGGTTGGCGAAAGGCAGAACCGCGATCGATTTGGCCGGCATTTCACTGGTAGGCGCGACGTTCTCGTTACGCGCGGAGTGGCGTCCGACAAAAAACAATCCGATGGAGAATACCGCGCCGATGGCGGCGACATAAATCCACGCACGATGTTTCGAGCCACTTGAAGCCGGAGGCGCGACATCTCCCGTGCGTTTGATTCCTTCCGGCGTCATTTCGAAGGCCCAGGCGATCACCAGCGTTATCGGAAATCCCAGACCGACCAGGGCAATTACCATCCGCACGACCCAGGTTGGAATCTCCAGGAAGGGGAAAACCTGGGTGGTAACTTGAATCACCAGCCAGCCAACCGCCGTGTAAGCGACCGCAACCTTGTAAACGTTACGCCGCTTCAGTTCGGCGAAGAAGTTGCGGGATTCGCTCATTGGGGAACGGCATTTCGAACTGACGACGATCCACGAGGCGCGGATTTCGAGCGCGTCATTCCAGCACCTTCACCGGATCGGTCGTTAGGGCGTTCTTGTAGATAGCGCCGCCTTTCATGACGAAGTCCAGCTTTTCCAAAACAGTGATGTCTTTGATTGGGTCGCCTTTGACGGCGACCAGGTCGGCGAAGTAGCCGGGAGCAAGCTGGCCGGCTTTGGTTTTCCAGCCGATTAGATCGGCTGCGCTGGTGGTGGCGGACTGGATCGCCTGCATCGGGGTCATGCCCCATTCGACCATCTTGGCGAATTGTTTCGCGTTCCAGCCGTGCGGATAAACGCCCGAGTCGGTGCCGAAGGCGCACTTTACCCCAGCCTGAAATGCTTTGCGGAAATTCTCGCGCTGCAACCGGCCGACGAGTCGTTCCTTGTCGATGATCTTTTGCGGGTAACCGAGGCGTGAATACTCCGCCAGAATGTAGTCGTCGTTATAAATGTCGGATACCAGCCAGGTGCCGCGTTCTTTCATCAAGCGAATGCCTTCGTCGTCGATCAGGCTGCCGTGCTCGATCGAGGCGACGCCGGCGCGGACCGCCATCTTGATTGCTTCCGTGCCATGGGCGTGGGCCGCGACCTTCCGGCCCCAGAGCGCCGCTTCGTCGACCGCGGCCTTCATTTCTTCCTGGGAATATTGCGGCGCACCGACCGCCTCTTCTTCGGAGAGAACACCGGCGCTGGCCAGGATTTTGATCCAATCGGCGCCGTATTTGACGTTGCGTCGTACGGTTTCGCGAATTTGCTCGGGACCATTCGCGATGCCGGGAGCGATGATCTTGAATTCCAGATAAGGCGAGAAGCCGTTCAGGTCGGCATGGCCGCCGGTCGAGCCGAGGGCGACGGCGGAGCAAAGGATGCGCGGACCGACAACCTTCCCGGCATCGATAGCGCGGCGCAGCGCGATGTCGGTGTATTCGTCAGCGCCGACGTTGCGGATGGTGGTGAAGCCGGCGAGCAACGTGCGCCGCGCATAGACGTGCGACGTGGTCGCGACGTCGATGGGCGACTTCCGAAAGATATCGTCGTAATAATTCTCGGGCTGTCCGGTGACGTGGGTGTGGCAATCGATCAGGCCCGGCAGAATCGTGGCGTTGCCGAGATCGATTACGCGTACTTCCAGCGGAGCGGCTTTCGCGACATCGGCTGCGGCGCCTACCTGTTTCACCTTGTCGCCTTCGATGAGGATGGCTTGATTTTCCCGCACGACGCCCGCGACGGGATCGACCAGATGCGCCGCCTTGATGAGAGTGAGTGCCGGAGGCGGAGTGAAGGTGGGGGAAGGGGATTGCGCGGCGAGGAAGGGAGAAGCGAGAACAGAACAGAGGAGAGCGAAAGAGAGTCGGTATTTCATGAAAAGGTAAGGTCGGCTCAGATAGTAGCTATCCGCGGCGGATCGGGCTACCCGTTTTCTTACAAGGGTTCGGCCATGACGGAGGGGCCACAACATACTCGACAAGCGGGAATTACCTCATTGGAGGGCGGCAAATTTTTTCTTGCCAGCTCCGAATGATTCCGGCAAAAACTTCCGAAAACGTGCCCCCCATTCCCCTGCACCCCAAGATACCCCAACTACCCTAGGAGAAAAAAGCATGAGACTCGTCAATGAGACCGGGCAACCGGTGGCTTACTGGATCCAATCCGTCCAAGGCGGAGCAAACTGTGGTGAGATCCCCGTGGATGGTTTTGTTGATCACCCTGATTACGATAACCAGACCGACGTCTACGTCGGTTTCAACACGACCGGAGGCCAGGAATCATTTTCGATTTTATGCCCCGAGACCGGACAGGACGAGCAGGTCGAAATGGCCCTGGTGGCGGAAGCAGGGGATTAACGGAGCGGCGGGACCCAATCAATCGAGTAAATGCTATGAAGCTATTCAACAACACGCCAAACGACGCCAATTACGACATCAGCTACGCGAATGACGCGGAGTGCGGCACCATTTCTTCGAACGCGACAACTGATATGCCCGGGTTGGACAACCAAAAAAATGTAAAGGTGTCATTTTACGCCGCCGGACAGGCGCCCCCAGGTGAGACCGCGCCGTTTTCGATCACGATCCCGCAATCCGGGACCGGCATGGTTGTGACGATTGGTCTGTATCAGGAATAGCAGCGCCTCTTTCAATTCCAACGGCACCAGGAGCAACCGATGATAATCACGAACAATACCAAAGACGCAACGGTGCACTACT
>CAVZAD010000002.1:0-215128 GCA_963773185.1 uncultured Verrucomicrobiae bacterium
CAAAAGCGATTTTTTTCGAAAAAGCGAAGATTTCTTGCGGGCGAGCGGCGCGCCGTGAAGGGGACAGACTGCAAAAATGCTCGAGAATCGAATCGTTTCATTAGGGCGCGTGGCCGGCGACTACAGGTTCGCGCCCTCACCCCGGGTCATCCTGAGCGAGGCGTGGAGTGTCGAAGGGTCCCGCCACACCCCCCAAGTCACTCCACGGGTTTCTCGACTTCGCCCGGAATGACAGTATCCATGTCGGATGCAACGCATTGACGGTCGCGCTTTTGATCAAATCCGCCCGGTCAGTTTTGAGCTCGGGATCGCGCCGAACGCGACCGGCTCCGTCCTCGTGGCGATGGGCAACACGCGCGTGATCTGCGGCGTGATGATCGAGGAGGGCGTGCCGCGCTGGATGAAGGAACAAGGCGTCGCCGGCGGCTGGCTGACGGCGGAGTATTCGATGCTGCCGTACTCGACCAACACCCGAAAGCCGCGCGACATCGCAAGGGCAAGACTGGATGGGCGCAGCAGCGAGATTCAGCGGCTGATCGGCCGCTCGCTGCGCGCGGTGGTCGATCTCGAAAAGCTCGGGCCGCGCACGATGTGGGTCGATTGCGACGTGCTGCAGGCCGATGGCGGAACGCGCACGGCGGCGATCACCGGCGCGAGCCTGGCGGTCGCGATGGCGTGCCGGAAATTGGTCGACGAGAAAAAGCTGACGAGACATCGCCGATCCGGAAACTGGTCGCCGCGGTCAGCGTCGGCGTGGTCGACGGAGATGCCGGTGCTCGATCTGAATTACGTAGAAGACAAGGCGGTCACCGTGGATTTCAATATGGTGGTGACGGAAGACGGCGAGTTCGTCGAACTGCAGGGCTCCGGCGAAGAGGCGACTTTTTCGCAGGAGCAACTCGCCGAGATGCTGGCGCTCGGCCGCAAGGGCATCGCGGAGTTGATCGACGCGCAGCGCGCGGCTATCGACGCTTGCCGGCTAGACCAGTTGCCTCCGCCTGCGGTAAGCGAGACCTCACGTGAAAAAAGCGCTCATCACCGGCATCACCGGCCAGGACGGCTCTTACCTCGCCGATCTGCTGCTCGAGAAAGGCTACGAAGTCCACGGCATCATCCGCCGCGCGAGCACCTTCAACACGTCGCGCATCGATCATCTTTACGCGGATCCGCACGTCAACGGCGTCCGCCTCTTCCTGCACTACGGCGATCTGACCGACTCGCTGAATCTGGTGAAGCTGCTCTATCGAATTGAAGCCGGACGAAATCTACCATCTCGGCGCGCAGAGCCATGTGCGCGTGAGCTTCGACATTCCGGAATACACCTGGCGACGTCACCGGCGTCGGCACGATCCGCATCCTCGAAGCGATCCGCGAGACGGGGATGCAAGCCGCGCTTTTACCAGGCGTCGAGTCAGCGAGATGTTTGGCAAGGTGCAGGCGGTGCCGCAGACGGAGACGACGCCCTTCTGGCCGCGCAGCCCGTATGGCGTGGCGAAGGTCTATGCCTATTGGGCGACGGTGAATTACCGCGAGAGCTACGGCTATGCACGCCAGCAACGGCATTCTCTTCAACCACGAAAGCCCGCGGCGCGGCGAGACCTTCGTCACCCGCAAGATCACGCGCGCGGTGGCCGCGATCAAGAACGGGCTGCAGAAGGAGCTCTTCCTCGGCAACCTCGACGCGAAGCGCGACTGGGGTTACGCGCCGGAATACGTCGAAGGCATGTGGCGCATGCTGCAGCAGGACGAAGGCGACGATTACGTGCTCGCGACCAACGAGACGCACACCGTGCAGGAATTCGTGCGAGGTGGCCTTCGCGCACGCGGATCTGGATTGGAAGGAGTACGTCAAGCACGACGCCCGCTACGAGCGCCCGGCGGAGGTGGACTTGCTGATCGGCGATCCGGCGAAGGCGAAGCGCGTTCTGGATTGGGAACCAAAGGTGCGATTCCAGCGAGCTCGTCCAGATCATGGTCGACGCGGATCTGAAGGCGCTCGACGGCACGCGCCGCGCAAGAGCGACTCGGCAAATTGCCGTAGGCGCGGCTACGACGGAGCCATTACCGCGGCAGTCCGCGTCGACCGGATGCCGGCCCTCGAGGCGGCCGCGACCTGCGTGCTCGATGACATCGCCGGGACAACCGCTGCCAGCGGCGCATTTACAATGCTGACCTGCGCGCCGCAACCGACGACATCGTAAAGTTGGATCACATCGCGCGAGCGCATCCGGACGCAGCCGTAGCTCGCGGGCCGGCCGATGTTCCGTTCTTCCGGCGTGCCGTGAATATAGATGTGCCGGCCAAAGGCGTTGGCGTTTTGCCGCTTCGCGGCCGCGCAGCCACAGGATGCGGGTGACGATCGGATCGCGACCGGGCGCATCCGGCGGCGAGAATTTCGCCGGTGCGACGACGGCTCTTAAAAACTGCGCCGGCCGGAGCTGAGCCGCCGATCTTCTCCGCGATTTCCAGCTCTCCCAGCGGCGTGCCGCGGCTTCCAGGCGAATCGCCCAGCGCGAATTTCGAAGTCGAAACGGGATAGGTCGCCATGAGCGCGCCTTGATCCAGCAGGGCCAGGCGTTGCTCGCGGCACGCTGATGACAACGTGATGACGCGTATCCGGCGTCGCGCAGGAAGTAACGAAGACAGAGCGCGAGTGCGAGAGCGCAGCGAAGGCGAGCGCGGAAATTGAATTTCATGCGGTTGAACTTGAAAAAATTTCTCGGCGGTTGCGGTCGTGGCCGTCGGCGATTTCCTCGAGGTAGATCCCGCGCGCGGCTGGCGATCGATTCCGCGACCAGGCGGGTGTGCGCGGGCTCGCAGCGTTTTCCTCGAAACGGGACCGGCGCGAGATACGGGCAATCCGTTTCGACCATGAACTTCCAGAGCGGGAACTGCGCGGCGACCTCGCGCACGTCCGCGCCATTCTTGAAGGTCACGATGCCGGTGAACGAAACCAGATGGTCCAGCGCCAGCACTTCGTCCGCCTGCTCCATGCGAGCCGCCGAAACAATGAAAGACGCCGCGCAGTTTGCCCGCGTAAGGCGCATAATTTCCAGCGTGTCGTCCCAGGCATCGCGTTGATGGATGACGACGTTCAGCCCCAGTTCGACCGCGAGATCGAGTTGTTGCTCGAACAAGACTGGCTTGTTTCGATTTGTAGGCGCCGTCGTGAATCCCGGCCTCGATTTCTTCTTCGGTTCGAATATTGCAGGGCTTCGCGGCGAAAACCTGCGACCGCGCTTGTCCTTGGCGGCTCTCGGCGCTGGCAGGCGATGATAATCGAGTCCGGTCTCGCCGATCGCCACTACGCGCGGACTTTGCGCCAGCTCGCGCAACGGCGTAATCACATCGTCGCCGGCTTCATCGACGTGACGGTGGGATGAACGCCGATGACCGCGTAGATGTTGTCGGATGTTTCTCCGCCAGCTCGACCGCGCGCCGGCTGCTCTCGATCGAGGTGCCGATCGTGATGATGCGAGTGACGCCGGCTTCGGTCGCGCGGTGCAGGACGTCATCGAAGTCCGGCGCGAAATCCGGGTAATCGAGATGCGCGTGGGTTTCGATCAGCATTTGAGAGTTGCAGAAGTTGAGATATCGGAGAGATTCAGGATAGCGGATCCCTGACTTGGTCTCTCAACTCTGCATCCGAAAACTCTCGAACTATCGCATCACCATTCGATCACCGTGCTCGCCCAGGTCAGCCCGCCGCCGAAGACGACCATCAGGATGTAATCGCCCTCCTTGATCCGTCCGGTGCGATTCGCTTCGTCGAGCGCGATGGCGACCGCCGCGGCGGAGGTGTTTCCGTAGCGATCGAGATTCATGAAAAACCTATCGAGCGGGATCTTCAGCCGATCGGCGATCGCTTCGATGATGCGGATATTTGCCTGATGCGGAATGATGCAGGCGATGTCTTCGATCTTGAGGCCGGCCTGATCGAGCGCCTTTTTCGATGCGTCGAGCATCGAGGTGACGGCCTGTTTGTAAACATCCTTGCCGGACATGTGGATGGTCTGGAGATGCTGGTCCGCGTTCTCCGCGGTGATCGGAGTGCGGCAGCCGCCGCCCGGCATGCAAAGGATGTCGGCGATATTGGCCGTCGCTGCCCATGTGGGTGCTGATGACGCCGTGCGCCTCCGCCGCGATGCCGCAGGATGGCCGCGCCGGCGCCGTCGCCGAAGAGCACGCAGGTGTTGCGGTCGGTCCAATTCGTGATCGAGCTCAGTTTTTCCGCGCCGATGACGAGCACGGTGTCGTAGGTGTGCGAGGTGATGAACTGCTGCGCGATTTCGAGCGCGAAGAGGAATCCGGCGCAGGCCGCGGAAACATCGAGGCAGGCGGCGTTGTTCGCGCCGATTTTCGTCTGCACGAAACAGGCGGTGGCGGGAAAAAACATGTCCGGCGTGGCCGTGGCGAGCAGGATCAGATCGATTTCCTCGCGCGCGAGACTTCGCCTGCTCCATCGCGGCTAGCGCGGCCTTCGCCGCCATGTCGCTGGTGTGTTCGTCCTCGGCCGCGATGCGGCGCTCCTTGATGCCGGTGCGGGTGGTGATCCACTCGTCGGTCGTGTCGACCATTTTCGAGAGGTCGGCGTTGGTCAGAACTCGCTCCGGCACGTAACTGCCGGTGCCGATGATCGAGACAGTGCGCGCGCGGTTTACCGGAGCGCGGGCTCGAGCGGGGCTGTCGTTTCATTGTAACGGCGAACTTCCTCGACGATATGCGGGTTCACCTGGTGTTCAATGGATTCGGCCGCGACGCGGAGGGCGTTCTTGATCGCGAGCGGCGTGCTGGCGCCGTGCGCGATGATGCAGATGCCGTTCACGCCGAGCAACGGCGAGCCGCCGTACTCCTCGTAGTTCACCTTTTTCTTGATCGCGCGGAAGGCGTTTTGCGCCAGGTAGGCGCCGGCCATGCGCGTTTGCGTTTTTCGTCAGCTCGTGCTTCAGCCAACTGAAGATGGCGTCGCCGATCGCTTCGCAGGTTTTCAGAATCACGTTGCCGACAAAGCCGTCGCAAACCACGACCTCGACCGGGTGCGCAAAGAGATCGTGTCCCTCGACGTTGCCGCGAAAGTTCAGCCCGCTTTGCTTCAGCATCTTGAAAACTTCCTTGGTCAAATCGGTCCCTTTCACGTCTTCATCGCCGATCGACATCAAGCCGACGCTCGGATTCTCGTAACCGAGCACGTGCCGGGAATAGACCGAGCCCATGATGCCGTATTGCAACAGGTGCATCGGCCGCGCGTCGACGTTCGCGCCCGGCATCGATCAGGACAAAAATGTTCGTTTCCGTTGGGATGATCGCGGCGATGCCGGGCCGCTCCACGCCGGGCAAGGTGCGCAGCTTGATCGTGGTCGCAGCCACCGCCGCGCCGGTGTGTCCGGCGCTGACGATGGCGTCGGCGCTCCCCTGTCTTGACCAAATCGACCGCGCGGCTGACCGAGGAATCTTTCTTCCGCCGCACGGCACTCGACCGCTTTATCGCGACATCTCCACGACCTGAGTGGCATGAACGATCTCGATGCGGCGGTCGTTGCAGCCGTGCTTCTTCAGCTCCGCCTCGATCCGCGGCGTGTCGCCGACGAGGAAGAGCTTGTCGATGTGCGGGTACTCCCGCAGGGCCATGACCGCGCCCGCCACGAGATTCGGCGGGCCGAAATCGCCGCCCATGGCATCGAGAGCGATTTTCATCGGTGCGGGAGTTTGCGGAGTTCAGGGCGTGAATGCAAAACCAAAAAAATGTCTATCATCCCGGCGGGCGCGCAGTCGAGACTCAGCCGAATTCCCTGAAGGATGCGCCGGGATGCTCGACTGCGCTCGGGACGAGGCCGAACTCGCTACCGCTTCGACCGTCAGGACCTGCCGGCCTTTGTAATAGCCGCAGGAGGGCAGGCGGTATGCGAGGCGACGGTGCTTCCGCACTGGGTGCATTTATTCAAGCTGCGGCGGCACCCAGCGGTGAGACGCTTTGCGCGTGCGCAGGCGCATCTTCGAGGTTTTGCGTTTTGGAACTCCCATACGAGCGGCAATAGGAAAGCAGGAAATTGAGGAAAGACAAGGGAGCAGGGTTCAGATTTCAGGTTTCAGGGCCGCATTTGTGGCTCTTTCCCTCCTGAACGGGAAAACCTACTGGAGTTTCAGTTTATCCAGCACGCTCCAATCGGGTTGACGTTTCTCAGTCCCCTCGGGTCCCGGAGCCCCGATGTCCGAGCGGGTTGCGGCCGGGCAGACACGTCCTCCTTCTCGATCGCAGTGCGGATGAGGTGGCAGGTTCAGCAGGATGTCTTCGCGCAAATAGGGCGTCAGATCGATTAGCTCCGGCCCGGCCAGGTCGTGATGGATCGAAAAGGCTTGGCTTCAATTTCGAACGGAAAAGGCTCGAGACAGCGAACACAGCGAAGTTCGACCGGTTGAGTGAGCGAGCCCGTCGCCCAGAACGCGCCTTCGGAAATTCCCAAGTCGAGCGCATATCGCAACGGGCCGGTGCATCGCACATCCTCGTTCGTGAGCTCGGGAATTAGGCACTCCTCCTCGCCCTCGAGATGCAGGCCGTCGGCATGGATTTGTCGGAGATGAATTTTCATCGGGAAATCATTTGCCGAGCCTGGCTCGCAACGCCTCGGCGACCGGGGCGGGAAGAAATTCCCCCACGTCGCCGCCGAGCCGTGCGATCTCTTTCACGATTCGGGAGCTGAGATAGGTGTATTCCTCTTTCGGCATCAGGAAGATGGTTTCGACGGTTGCTTCGAGCTTGCGATTCATCAGCGCCATCTGGAATTCGAATTCGAAATCGGAGACGGCCCGCAACCCGCGGATGACCGCCGTGGCCTCGCGCGCGACGGCGAAGTCGACCAGCAAGCCATCGAGACGGCGCGATCTCCACCCGATCGAGGTCGCCGATGGTCGCCCGAAGAAGGTCGAGCCGTTCTTCTAGGGTGAAAAGGGGCTGTTTTTGATCGTTGTGCGCCACGGCGACGATCACTTCGTCGAAGAGTTTGCGGGCGCGATCGATCACATCCAGATGGCCGTTGGTCACTGGATCGAAGCTGCCGGGATAAATCGCGCGTCGAGTCATGACCGTGGAATGTCGAATGACCAATGACGAATGTCGAATGGCGCGCGGCCAAGGTGCCATTTGCAGAAATCCTCTGCCTGCCTGGAGTTCCTTCCCTCAATGAGTTGCCCAAACGCGTCAAGTCGGGACAATAGGCTCGCCCGAAAATGATCGATCCACCTTATCGGACCGTTGCCGTGGCCAGCACATTTTCGCCTCGCTTTTTGCAGGTGCTGGCGGAAGGAAAACGCATTCGCGATCGTCTTGCGTCGAAATTGCATCTCATCTACGTCGGCAAACGGGATGAGGAAACGACGCGGAAGTTCGGCTCCGCCCTGCGCCAGCTGGACCTGCCCGCGGATTCGACCGTTTATTACCACGAGGGCGACCCGGCGGCGGCGATCCTCGAAGCCGCAAGAGCGAACGGCGTCGATCTCATCGTAGCCGGCGCGTTGGAGAAGGAAGCGGTGCTCCGTCAATTCCTGGGCAACGTCGCGCGCCGGCTGGTGCGCGAAGCGACCTGTTCGGTCATGCTCTTCACCAAGCCGGAGCGCGAGCCGAAGCCGCTCTGCCGCATCGTTTTGATGGCCGAATATTCCGAGCACGGCAAAGCGGCGCTGCACAAGGCGTTACGATTGGCGGCGCTGGAGCAGTGTGAAAAGCTCTTTGTCGTCCGCGTTTACACGACCTTCGATGAAGCGCGAGCGAAGGCGGCGAAACAGTCCTCCACGGATGAGACTGAGGCCACGCGGACCCTGGAAGAGGAGGAGACCGCGCTGGAGGATTTTATCGATTCGGCGGGAGAGACCGACGTTCCCATTGAAGCCAGGTGCATCCGCGGCAACACGGGATATGCGGCCCTGGATTTCGTCCAATCGGTCGAGGCGGCCTTGCTGATCGTGCCGGTCGATCCGGCGACTTCCGGGGACGGCCTTCCGGCCCACATCGCCTGGGTGACGGATGTCATCCCGTGCAATCTCTGGGTGATTCGATAGTGCTTGTCGATCCTTCGCCCCGTTGATTTTATCGCGCGGATGGATCCTGCGCGTGCCTTTCAGCCGTTTGGCGTGGCCCATCTTGTCGTCATTTCCCTGACGATCGTGCTGCCGTTTGGGCTGGCTCTGGCGGTGCATGCGGACAAAGTCGCGTTGCCTGGAGCGCTCGATTGCCTTGTTCGATCTCCGCTTTGCTCCTGATCAACTACGTTGCCTATCTCATCGTGGCTCGGCACCTGGGTGATACGGCCTGGACGAAATCGCTTCCGCTGCAATTGTGCGACTGGGCCATGTTCGTCATCATCGTTGCTCTTTGGACGGGCAACCGCCGCTGGCTCGAGGTCGCTTATTTCTGGGGGATTGGCGGAACGTTGCAGGCGATCATTACGCCGAATCTTCCGTTCGGATTTCCAGATCTGCGCTTCATCAGCTTCTTCGTTGCGCATTCGGGAATAATCATCGGCATCGTTTTCCTGATGCTGATCTACCGGTTTCGGCCGCGATCCAACGCCATCGTGCGCGACGTTTGCCTGGACGGAGGTGTACTTCGTCGTCGCGTTCTCGGTCGATTTACTCACGGGCGAGAACTACGGATTCCTCCTGCACAAACCTGAGGCCGCGTCACTGCTGAGTTTTCTTTCCGATTCCCGGCCGCTTTACCTGCTGCAAATGCATGCGCTCGCGTTTCTTTTCTTTTGCCTGCTCTACGTGCCGTTTGCAGTCTATGATCTTGTGACGCGAAAGAAACTCGACGCGTGACAAGGTTGTTCGCCGCCTCCAATGAAAACAAAACCACTCAAGATTCGTTCCGTCACCATCGGTGGCAGCGAGCCGGCATTCATCCTCGGTCCATGTGTGATCGAGTCGGAGAAGTTTGTTTGGCGGATGGCGCGCCGGATCGCGGAGATCTGCCAGGCGGAATCGGCACCGTTCATTTTTAAGGCCTCGTACGACAAAGCGAATCGAACCTCGGTCCGTTCGTATCGTGGCATCGGCGTCCGGGAGGGATGCGAGATTCTCGCGGCCATCGGAGCCGAGTTGAAGATTCCCGTTACGACCGATGTCCATTCGCCGGCGGAAGCGGAGATCGCCGGTCAGGCCATTGATGTTCTCCAAATCCCCGCCTTCCTTTGCCGGCAAACCGATCTGCTCCGGGCCGCGGCCGAAACCGGTCGCGTGGTGAACGTTAAGAAAGGCCAATTCCTCGCGCCGTGGGACGTGAAGAACATCGCGGAAAAGCTCTCCAGCTTCGGAAATAACAAATTTCTCTTTACCGAGCGCGGTACCAGTTTCGGTTACAACAATCTCGTGGCCGATTTCCGCTCGCTTTACTGGATGCGCGACGCCGGCTACCGCGTGATTTTCGACGCCACTCATTCGGTTCAGCGACCCGGCGGAGCAGGGGACTCCACCTCGGGCGACGCAGCGCTCGCTCCGGTCCTGGCTCGCGCCGCGATCGCGGCCGGCTGTGACGGCATTTTCATGGAGGTCCATGAGAATCCGGCGCGCGCTTTGTCGGACGGTCCTAACCAGATTCCGCTAAAGCAGTTGCCGAAGCACCTCCGCATGTTAAAGGCTATTCATGCTGCCGTTTCGTAACGGTCGCGCCGTTTTTCGTGGTGCGTCCTCCGCCTTTTTCCTCTTCGCTCTCCTGAGTTGCGTCGCTCTGGCGGGCGGGAAAAGTCCCACGCCTGAGACAAAGCCCGCGATCATACCGAAGACGCGGCCCAAGCCCGAGGAAGGCGTAAGGAATGTTCCAATCGCCGCGGGCCATGATGCGAGAGGTCTTGTGCTTCCGGATTTCGATCGTCAGGGGCGCTTGCGGGGAAAACTCGAGGCCGGATTGACGAAACGTCTCGATGACGAAAACATCGAGTTCAGGAGCGTAAAGTTCACTACGTTCGTCCCCGAAACCGAGAAGCCGGACCTTCAAATCAGCATGAGCAAATCGGTGTTCAATTTGAAGACGCAGGTGCTCAATTCTTCGGAGCGTACCACCGTCAAACGGACGGATTTTGAGATTACGGGGGACACGATGGAGTTCGAAATGCTCACCCGGAAAGGCAAGCTGGCTGGGAATGTGAAGATGGTGGTTCGGGGCAAATCCCGCGGCCCGGGAAATGAAGGCGAATGAGAAATTTCGGGTTGGGAGCGGCAATTCTTTGCTTCGTCGTGATCACGGGAATCGCCCGGGGCCAGGGTTCCGCGCCCACGAGCCTTTCGTCGCGAACTCCAACTCCGCCCTCCGAAAAGGCTTCGACGTCCAGGGCGCCTGCGGAAGTTTCTCCAGCTGAAAAGGGGCCCAGTGAAAAGTCGAAGGACGCGAAGACTGCAGCCGCTGCGACGGAACCGATTATCACCGAAATTTATGCCGACCAGACTGTCTTTGATTCAGGACAATCGATCGGGATTTTCACCGGACACGTCGTGGTCACCGATCCGCGCTTCAATATCCAGGGCGACAAATTGACGATCTTCATCAGCAAGAAGCAGAACGAGGGCTTCGAGAAAGCGATCGTCGAAGGTAACGTGGGAGTGGTGCGCGATCGACCCAGCGATACCCCCGGCGGCCCGCCTGATCGAATGGTGGGCCGGTCCGACAAAGCGGTTTACACCGCCAAAGACGGGCGGTTTGAGCTCACGGGCAACCCGCGTGTTCAACGGGGGCTCAATATTCACGTCGCCACTAGTCCCGAGACCGTCATGATTTTGAACGAAAAGGGTCAGCTGGAGACACAGGGCCCGAGCCGAACGGAGATTCGCCAGGATCCAAACACTGCATCGCCAACGCCCAAGCCGTGATCAGCGAACCAGCACTCAATTCATCGCCCGCCGCCCGTTCTACCGGGCCAGTCGCTCAGGAGCACGTGCTGGCCACGGAGCAGCTCGTGAAAATGTATGGCGGGCGCGCGGTCGTGAACGGTATCGACATCAAGGTGCGCGCGGGCGAAATCGTCGGGCTTCTCGGGCCGAACGGCGCCGGCAAGACGACGAGTTTTTACATGATCGTGGGGCTCGTCAGGCCCAACAGCGGTCGCGTAATTTTTTCAGGGACCGATGTGACGAATTATCCGATGCACAGGCGTGCCCGGCTCGGGATGGGTTACCTGCCGCAGGAGGAATCGATCTTTCGCAAGATGACGGTGGAACAAAACATCCTGGCGATTCTAGAGACGCTTCCCCTTAGCAAGTCCGAAAGACGCAATCGCTGCGATCAACTGCTAAACCAGTTCGGCATCGAACGAATCGCGAAAAATACTGCAATAACCTTGAGCGGCGGAGAAAAGCGACGGCTCACCATCGCGCGCTCGCTCGTGACCTCGCCCAGCCTCCTCATGCTCGACGAGCCGTTCAGCGGGGTCGATCCGATTGCGGTTTACGATGTCCAGCAGATCGTGATGAATTTGCGTAAATCCGGTCTCGCCATTCTCATCACCGATCACAACGTGCGGGAAACCCTTTCCATCGTCGACCGGGCCTACCTGATTTTCGAAGGCCGGGTCGAGAGCGAAGGCACGAAGGACTTTCTGATCAACGATCCCATCAGCCGCCAGTTATACCTGGGTGAACGGTTTCAAATGTAAGCGAAAGGAAAACACGTGATAACAGCCAACGCCCATCCCAATGTCAAAGTCACCGGACGTCACCTCCAGATAACTGATGCGATCAGCGATTATGTGACGCGCAAGATCGAGGGCCTTCACCTGGATTATCCCAAGATCATCGAGGCGCACGTGATCCTGGAAGTTGCGAAATACCGGCACTCCGCGGAGGTCGTGCTCGTCTGCTCGAATCATATCACGATCGAGGCCTGCGAAGAGACCGACGACATGTACGCCGCGATCGATGCGGTGACGGACAAGGTCGCGCGTCAGATGCGAAAATATAAGACGCGTTTGATGCGGAAACACCGGCCGAGGAAAGACATCGTGCAACATCTCGACGAGCATGTCTTGCATCCCGAGCCGGAGGAGGAAGACGAGCATCATGAGCATGCCGTCGTGCGAACCGAACGTTTTCCGGTCAAGCCGATGTTTGTGGACGAGGCCGTGTTACAACTCGAAATGTCGCACCGGCAATTCCTTGTCTTCTTCAACGCGCGGAGCACCCGCGTGAATGTCCTTTACCGCCGAAAGAGCGGCGATTTTGGTTTAATTGAACCGACGGCGAATTAATCGCGGCGCGGTCGCGCAGCGAGAATTTGCTACGCGAGACGTCAGATTTGGATGATGCCGCGCTGGATGGCTTTCACCACTGCTTCCGTACGATCGGTCACTTTCAGTTTTTCGTAGATGGTTGAGACGTGCGTCTTCACGGTGCTTTCCGCAATGAAAAGGTCAGCCGCAATTTCTTTGTTGCTTCGCCCTCGACTGATCAGCCGCAGCACTTCGATCTCGCGTTCCGAGAGCGCGCCCCCCGACATGGAGTGCCTGGCCAGTTCAACGGCCACCGCAGGATCGATGAAGGCGCCGCCGCGGTGCACTTTCCGGATGGCATTCAGCACAACATCGGTGGTGGCATCCTTGAGTACGTAAGCGCTCGCTCCTGCTTCGAGCGCGCGATGAATTCGTTCATCGCCCGCGTAGGTGGTTAAGACGACGATGCGCGCCTGGTTGTCTTTCTGGCGAATCTGGCGGATCGCGTCCAAGCCGTTGAGTCGTGGCATTTCCAAATCTAGGACAGAGACATCGGGCCGGACCTGTTCGAATTGCGTAACCGCTTCAATTCCGTCCTGGGCCTCGGCGACGACTTTCATATCGCCGGCGCGATTCAGAATCGAAACCAAACCTTCCCGGACCACGTTGTGATCTTCAGCGACGAGAACGCGGATTTTTTCCATCAATAAAGCAAAAGCTATCCGGCCACGGCTGCGGTCACGGTGGTTCCCTCTCCCTCCTGGGCAACAATCTCAAACTTCGCCCCTATCCGTCGCATCCGTTCTTTCATCCCCTGGATGCCGTGTCCGCGAGAGTCTGCCGCGAGCCCGTTGCCATTATCCGCGACGCGCAGGGTCATCGTATGCGGCAGATACTCCAGCAGAATTCGGATCTTGCTCGCTCCGGAGTGTCGGATCGCGTTGCTAACCGCTTCCTGTCCAACCCGAATTAGTTCCGTTTCAATTTCAGCAGGCAAATCGTACTGTTCGCCCTCGCGAACGGCCTCGAGCTGGACAGAGTTATCGACCAGAAGCTGACGCGCGGTGAGCTCGATTGCAGCCAACAGGTCCGGCCGCTGGTGCTCGATCGAGCGAAGCGCCAGGATCGAGCGCCGCGCTTCTTCGAGACTCTGCCGCGCCAGGGCGCGCGCCCGCTCGAGATGGCGCCAGACTTCGAGGTCCCGGTCTGCGGGGATTTGCTCGGCTGCATTTATCTGCATAACGATGCCGGTAAATCCCTGCGCGAGGGTATCGTGTACCTCCCGAGCCAGTCGTGTCCGTTCTTCCACCACGGCCTCGCGTCGGTCTTCCTCGGCGCGGTGCGAGGCAGTGAGGAGGTTTTCGAGATGGGAAGAGAAAAGCCAGGTCAGGTAACCGGTCGCTCCATATGTGAAAGACCAAAACAGGATCATGGGCCAGTCGCCGTTTGAAATTGGCGTTGAAATACAGATCAAGAGGAGAATGCAGGTAGCCGTCCATCCTCCCAGGAAATATCCGCCGATAACGAGGCCGCTGATGATGATCGTGGGTAGAAGCAAGACGGGCGTGGCGCTGCCGGGGCCATACTCCGCGATGATAAAGCCGGCAACATGCGAGAGAGAAACGATCAGCAGGGCTGCCGCCACGGCGATGTTGCCCCGCTTCTGGAACCCGCTGCAAACCAGCAGAAGCGCGAGCGATTCAAGGGCCATCCATGGAAAGAGCCTGCTCCGAACTAAGCCGGCGAAGCCTAAGACTAGGAACAGAATCTCGGCGAGGATTGAGAGCAGCAGCAGCCGCCGCAAGAGCCCGGCGCGCACCGGCTGTTCCCACGCCAACCGGTCGGGATCGGGTTTACGGAATTGAGCCGCAATGCGGCGCAAACGTCCCCCTGACATTAGAAAATCCATCGCCAGCTGGTTGCGATCTGCTCCAAAAGCAGTTGGGCGGATTCGCCTTCCACGGTAATCGACCAAAGTGAGTTACCCTGCTTAAAAAGGAAGCAGGCCGCCTTCGGTGTCGACGTTGTTTCTCCGCTCAATTTGCCCATAGTGCGGCTACTGATTTTGCCTTCCCCGATTGAGGAGACGAGCTTCTTTTTTGAGAGTGCGAGGTCTGCTCCAACGTTGCTCACTTTCACGGAAATTCTTGCGCCGGCTGGAGCTGCCAGTTCCACGATTGTCGGATCGGGAAAGACTGCATCCATCTTGGTAAAGTGAGAATCCGGCGGTGCTTCGAGCGAAAACCCGAGCCACGGATTCGAATAGCGATTTCCTTCGACGGTATGGCGCGCGGCGTTTTCCGGCACCGTTATCGTAGATCCGTTGCGTTCAAACGAGACGACCTGGAAATCCACGTAGCCGTACATCTGCGAGCCGGCAGCGATCAGTTTTATGAACTGACCATCTCCCGAGGAAGCTCCGAACCACAGCCTGGCGGCATCCGCGGTGCCGGGTCCATAGAGCGCCGCGTCCAGGGCGACCCACTGCCCGTCGATGAAAACTTCGGACCAGGCGTGTCCACCCCAGATGCCGTTCGCGTAGGCATAGCCCATGGCTACGCGAGACGGCAGGCCAACGGCACGTTCCAACGATGCCAGGAGGACCGCGTAAGCGATGCATGTTCCGCGGCGATTTCGCACCACTTCGGATGCCGGCGCCAGCGCGATCCCAAGATCCAAAACAAGGTTCTTACTCACCCAATCCTGCAAACGGCGGGCCTTCTCAAAATCGCCTTTGACCCCACCCGTGGCGTCGCGGGCAATTCGAATCACTTCAGAGTCATCGCTCTGGATCAGCGCATTCGGCCGCGAGTATGATGCGTCAGGCGTTTCAGACTTCCCCCTTACGCGCACCGGCGCTTTGGAACCGCGAACTTCGACGAGCCGAAGAGAGTCCGATTTTTCCAGGATACGCTGATTGGGCGATTCCAAACCCGGCCAGCCGAGATCTGGTCTTTGATGATGAAGCTTCAAGGTGACGGCTGTGAGCGTGCGCGGATCAGGAAGCGAAATATTCGAGCGCGCCATTGTCTTGTCATAGGACTCGCTCGGCATCGTGGCCTCGGGCTTCGCCGTGGGTGCTGCCTCCTGTTCCGTTGGCCGCGTGGATGGTTCCATCACCAGATCACCGAACGGCAGCGATTGCTGTCTCGTCACCCAGCGGCCATCCTCATCTAAGGTGATCAATTGCTGTCCGGGCATCCCTTCGATCTTTTCTTCGATTTTTACCAACTTGCGGCCTCCGTGCTCCGCGTTTCCAATCACTTTCCTCGTGATCGAGATAATGCCGCCAACTTCCAGGGAGAACATTTGGAAGGAAGTGGTCGCGCCTTCCGATTTTAGGTTCTCACGACTCAGTTTCTCGACGCCCTTCGGGCCAAGGACTAATCCGGAAAGCGGGATTTTTTTCTGGTAGGATTTTCCGCCCGCCTCGGTCTCGACTTCGAGAGCGGCATTCACCCGTGTCGCCCGCACGCGAGTAGCCGCTTGAGAACTGCTGATCGAGCCGTTGAGAGAATCGAGCGCGCCGTCATTGCTTTCCACAGACTCGCTCTCGGTCTTCATCGACACTTTGCTGCCGAGGCGGTTCATTTCCAAAGACATGATCTCTGTCGTCCGGACTTTTCCGTCGGCGCCAGTGACGGTCGATTCGGTGAAGGAACCGCTCGGTTGACCGGCGACCTTTAGCTGCCAGGCGCGCTCGGGCGGTGCCGGTTCGGCTGCGCCGTTAGGGATCGCCATTGCATTGAGTGCGAGGGCGAGGAGCCACGCGATAAGATGCGCTGGCAAAACGGATTTGTGTGAGTCTTTCATGGATCAACTCAAATCGAGAGCCTGGCTGGTGACAAAACAGCAAGGTATTGGTTTTTCTCTCCCCCGAATGGAGGAGGCGTATTCGGCCTCGGCGCTCAGTTTAGAAGCGTCCCTGGTCGCGAAAATGGGATCAACAGTGGAAATCCGCCTCGTCCCGCGATAAATGAAATGCGCCGATGAGCGACAAACCGATAACGCAGGCGATTTCTTCGGGCAGCGATCAGCGCAAAAGCATCCCCGTCGTTACGGTCGAGAGTTTTTACCGCGCCCATGCGGAAAAGCTGCAATTGAAGCTGGAAGGAAAGCGCGTCGGATTTCATCGAAAAATTCGCGAACCGACCATAAATCGCCCCGGTCTGGCGCTCTCGGGTTTCTACAATTATTTCGCCGAGAAGCGGGTGCAGGTCCTCGGAGCAGCCGAGCAATCGTATTTGAAAAACCTGCGGCCCAAAACGCGGCTCCAACGTTTTCGAGGTTTGTGCGAGCAAAAAATTCCGTGCCTGGTTACTTCGCGAGGCGCCCATCTCGAGCCGGACTTGCTGAAGGTGGCGGAAGAGATGCAGGTTGCGGTCTTCCGGACGCCGATGGTGACGATGCGATTTATCAACGCGGCCACGATTGCGATGGAGGTCGATTTTTCGCCCACCGTGACCGAATTCGGTAGCATGGTCGACATTCTCGGGGTGGGCGTCTTGATTCGCGGCCAGAGCGGCATCGGGAAGAGCGAATGCGTGCTCGGTCTTATCGAACGGGGCTACAGTCTGGTGGCGGACGATGTAACCCGGGTCACGTCTCTCGAGGGCCGCGAGTTGATGGCGACCGCACCCGAGCTGACTCGCTACCACATGGAGGTGCGCGGAATCGGCATTATCAATGTAGCGTCGATTTTTGGGATCGGCAGCATTCGCATCGAAAAACGAATGGATCTCGTCGTGACCTTGCAGGATTGGCAGGAGATCGAGGAGGTCGATCGGATCGGGCTCGACCAGGGATATTATGAAATTCTGAAATTACAGGTGCCGCACATTACCATCCCAGTCCGGCCGGGTCGCGACATCGCGCGATTGATCGAAGTTGCGGCGATGGACCAAAAGCTGAAAGGTCTGGGACGAAACAGTGCGGTGGAGTTTAATGACAAGTTGCTCAATTTAATGGAGAAGAAGGAAACGTAATGGGCCTTTTGAATCGGAGATCGGCCGGAGCGGCGCGCGGGCAAAAAATCGAGAAGGAGATTACGATCATCAATCGTCTTGGCCTGCATGCGCGGCCCGCGGCCATGTTCGTGCGCATCGCCGCCCGCTATCGTTGTGAGATCTGGGTCGAAAAGGAAGGCGAGCAAATCAACGGCAAGAGCATCATGGGTTTGATGATGCTGGCGGCGGGCCAAGGCTCAAAGCTCCTGGTGCGCTGCGAAGGGCCGGACGCGGACAAGGCGATGGAGGAACTCGAGGATCTGATCAACCGGCGCTTCAACGAAGATTGAGGCGGGTTCTTCTGGTAGGGCGAGACTCTGTCGAGCCGACGCTACAGGAGATTATCGCTCAGCGGCTCGACAGAGTCTCGCCCTACCAGAAGAAGAACATTGCCGTCCTGAGTTTTCGCACTTTAAACAGGCTTGTCATCCGCTACTCTCGGTGGACATGAGTAGCGATAACGCCATGCCGGAGACGCGGTTCCAAGGTGTGGGAGTTTCCCCCGGCATCGCCTTGGGAGCGATCCATGTCATGCGCGACGATGGCGATGAGGTCGCGCGGCATCGCATTCGAGCAGCGGATATCCCGAATGAGATTGGGCGATTCGAGACCGCGCTCATCCTGACGCGCGCCCAGATTCTTGAAATGCAGGAGCGAATCGCCGAATCAATCGGGGCGAAAGACGCCGGCATTTTCGACGCGCACCTCCTCGTCGTGGAGGACCGGACATTGATTGACGAAGTCCTGCGCAAGCTCGAGGCAGATCTTTGCAACGTGGAATTCGTTTTTCAGGAAGTGGCGACCCATTATGCCGATACCCTGAGCAAGATTGACGATCCGTACTTGCGCGAACGAGCGCTCGACATCCAGGACGTCACGCGTCGCGTTATTCGAAATCTTTTGGGGAAGGCGCCCAAGTCGTTCCTGGCCTTGACCGAACCGCACATCCTTGTGGCGCACAACATCACGCCGTCCGACACCGCCACGATGAACCGCGAATTCGTGCTCGGCCTGGCGACTGATTTGGGCAGCCGCACGTCACACACTGCGATCATGGCCCGATCGCTCGGGCTTCCGGCGGTAGTCGGTTTGCACGATGCCACCGAAAAACTCCAGAGCGGTCAGCACGTCCTCCTAGATGGTTACAGCGGGCTCCTCATTCTCGATCCGACTGCCGACACCCTCAGGCATTACGGGGAATTGGAACACCGCAAGGTACAGGTCGCCCAACAATTGACCGGTTTGCGCGAGACCAAATCGACGACCCGCGACGGCCGTCACATCGTGCTCTCGGCCAATATTGAATTGCCGGACGATGTGGAAGCGGCTCCGCGTAATGGCGCGGAAGGCATCGGCCTCTACCGCACGGAATTCCTTTACCTGAATCGCACGACCCTCCCGAGTGAAGAGGAGCAATATGCTACTTATCGAAAAGTTGCGGAGCAGGTGCAGCCGCACCCGCTCATTATCCGGACCTTCGATCTGGGGGGCGACAAGGTGGCGGGCTCGATGGATTCGGGTGATGAGTTGAACCCCTTCATGGGCGAGCGGGCCATCCGGTTTTGTCTGGAGAATCCCGAGATGTTCAAAGCGCAATTACGCGCGATCATTCGCGCCAGCGCCGTGGGGAATGTGAAGATCATGTTCCCGATGATCTCGGGGTTGGAGGAATTACGCCGGGCCCTGGCGTGCCTGGAGGAATGCAAGGCGGAGCTGGAGCGCGAAGGCCAGGCGTTCAATCACGAGACCGAAGTGGGCGCCATGATCGAGATTCCGAGCGCCGCCATTTCGGCCGAAAGGCTCGCGCGCGAAGTCGATTTTTTCAGCATCGGCACGAACGATCTCATTCAGTATGCGATCGCGGTGGACCGGGTTAACGAACGGATCGCCCATCTTTATGCGCCGACGCATCCGGCCGTCCTGCGCCTGCTCAAGATGGTGGCGGACGCTGCGCACGCGAACGATATCTGGGTGGGTGTGTGTGGCGAAATGGCGGGCGACCTTGCGCTCGTTCCCTTGCTTCTCGGTTTGGGAATGGATGAGCTCAGTGTGGGGGCGTCGCTTGTTCCGCGGGTGAAGCGCGCCGTGCAAAGCCTGGCGCACGGCGAATGCCAGCAGCTTGTGACCGAACTTTTGGAACTCGATACGTCGTCTGCGATTCTGGCGCGCTGCACAGAAATGGCGCAGCGGCATTATGCCGATTTGCTGGGGTGACCCTGACGCGTCGAAGCCGCTTGTCATCCCGAGTCGCACAGACGGCGAGGGACCTCGCAAGCGCTCAACCGCTTCCGCGATATGCGATGCGTGGTCGTCAAAGCAGGCGCCATGTCACTAGCGTGGAGCAACCTTCGTGGGTGCGGTCCCTCGCCGTCTGCGCGGCTCGGGATGACAGAACGGAATGCCGCGCTCCCTAGTCTTCCTCAGTCGACTCAGGCCCCGACTCTGATTCGATATCGGGCTTGATGCCCTCCTCCTCCATTTTGCGGAGGACGTCGCTCATGTCGTCAACTTCGTCCCAGACTTCCTGACTCACGTACAATGGAGCTTTTTGCTGGGTCGCCATCGCGATGCAATCACTTGGCCGCCCGTCCAGTTCGATAATCTTCTTTTGCTGCAGTTCGTTTTCGGCGTGGATAATCATTCGCGCGTAATAAGTGGCGTTCTTCAGGTCGTTAATGATCACCCGCTCGACCCGCGCCCCGACCGCAGTCATGAGATGCCCCATCAGATCATGGGTGAGAGGCCGTTCTTTCGTAACGTCGCGCATGAACATCGTGATCGCGCTCCCCACCGTTTGATCGACGTAGATGATGAAGACTTTGTCGTTATTTCCGAGGAAAACCGCGCAGCCCCCGCTGGTCGGCAAGACCGCGCGCACTTGCACCTCGATGACCGTTTTGTTCATCCGCGCAAACCGTATCAGCCCGATTGCGAAAAACAAGCGAGGTGCGTCGTGCATGAATCATCCTGCTCCTGATCTTTTGTGAAGGGAAGGTTGCTCACAGGATCCGGAGTAAGATCAGGATCATGAGCAGGAGTGGAGGATCCCCGCTAAATTTTCGCGATGTGGGCTTGCATGTCCGCAGCAGTGATTGATTATGCGCTCTGCGGCCGCCGCCGCGCTAAAAAATGAAGACCGAGTGGGACGTTGACGCTGCCATTTCCACTTACAACGTCGATGGCTGGGGCACCGGCTATTTTACGGTCAACGCCGCCGGCAATGTCGAAGTGCGCCCCCTTCAGGAAAAAGGCGGCGCGATCGATATTCTCGAAGTCGTAAACGAAGCGCGAAGTCGCGGTCTCGGTTTCCCGCTCGTCATCCGGTTCCAGGATCTGCTGCGTCACCGGGTCCAGGCGGTCAACTGCGCATTTCAGAATGCGATGACCGAGTTCGGCTACAAGGGTCAATACCGCGGAGTTTTCCCGATCAAGGTCAACCAGTTGCGAGAGGTGGTTGAGGAGATCGTCGAGGCCGGCCAGGAATTTCATTTCGGACTCGAAGCCGGGAGCAAACCGGAATTGGTCGCGGCGCTCGCGATGCACAAGGACCCGGAGAGCCTCATTATTTGCAACGGCTACAAGGACCGCGCTTTCATCCGCATCGCCCTGTTGGGCCGCAAGCTGGGCAAGTCGGTCGTCATCGTGGTCGAGAAACTCGAGGAGCTCGAGGCAACGATTCGAGCGTCGAAAGAGGTCGGTGTCGAGCCGCACATCGGGATTCGCGTGCGCCTTTATAGCAAAGGCTCCGGCAAATGGTCACCCAGCGGTGGAGAAAACGCCAAGTTTGGTCTCGACACCACGAGCCTTGTCGCGGCGAGCGAGATGCTGAAAGCGGCGGGTCTGGCCCACTGTTTCAAGCTGGTTCATTTCCACGTTGGCTCGCAGGTGCCGGACATCTCCACGATCAAACGCGCGGTGCGCGAGGCGGCGCGCTATTACGCAAAGCTGTGTAAGCTCGGGCATGAGCTCGGTTACCTCGATGTCGGCGGCGGGTTGGGGGTCGACTACGACGGCTCGCGCAGCGATTTCGACAGCTCGGCGAATTATTCGCTTCAGGAATACGCCAACGACGTGGTCTGGAACATCATGGACGTCTGCGATTCCGAGAGCGTCCCGCATCCATCCATCGTAAACGAGGGCGGGCGCGCGATCGTCGCGCATCATTCCGTTCTCGTGGTGGAAGCATTCAGCTCGATCGAGAAGACGGCACCGAAACTCAAGGTCGAGATGACCGAGAAGGATCACAAACTGGTTCGCGATATTCTCGATGTAAAACAGCGCCTCAAACGCGGGAATCGCCTCGAAAGCCTGCACGACATCAAACAGATCAAGGAAGAATCGCAACAGACGTTCGATCTCGGCCTGCTCGATCTCGAATCAAAGGCAAAGATCGACACGGTCTACTGGCAGCTGGCCCAGCAAATCGTGACCATGCACAAAGGTCTGCGCTTCGTGCCGGAGGAAGTGAAAGAGCTCGAGACGTCGCTCGGCGACCAATACATCTGCAATTTCTCGGTCTTCCAGTCGCTCCTCGATCATTGGGCGCTCGGACAATTATTCCCGATCATGCCGATCCATCGCCTGAACACCGTGCCCGACCGCAACGGCATGCTCGTCGACATCACCTGCGATTCCGACGGCAAGGTTTCCAAGTTCATCGATCTCCAGGACGTGAAGGACACCTTGCCCCTGCATCGGATCATTCCCGGCGAGATGTATTACCTTGGCGTCTTCATGGTCGGTGCCTACCAGGACATCATGGGAGACTTGCACAATCTCTTTGGGCGCGTCACCGAAGCGCACATCTTTCTCGATCCTGACGAAGAATCGGGCTGGTATATCGAGGAAGTGATCGAAGGCAGCACCATCGGCGAAGTGCTGGCCATGACCCAGTGGGACAAGGTTGAGTTGATGCGCCTGCTCAAGACGCAAGTCGACGGTGCCATCAAGAGCGACCGCCTCAAGCCGAACGATGGAATGAAACTCCTCTCGGATTACGAGCGTCTTCTGCAGGAGTACACTTATCTTTCGCTCAACGACGCCAAACCTTTGCCGCAGCCCGGCAATTGGCTCCCGCTCAGCTGACGGCTGATTCTCGAAACGCGATCATCGAAATTCGAAACAAATTTCGAATTAGCAGACGGGGAGTGCTCTCAACCGCGATGCGCGTTGGTGGTTTCGAAACTTCCCTCCTCGAGCATTTGATATTTCGGGCTTCGAGTTTTCGCCCGCAAAAGGCCCGTGGAGTCTTGGAGGGTCAAGCCTAGGGCGACCCACCGCGATCGTAGACTTCCACCAGACCGACGCCTGTGCCGTTGTTAAGCCCGGCGAGGAGGCCGGTGTAGAGACCCGGGGGCAGCGTCGCCGCTATGGCCGATTCCAATGGATTTCCCGGCGCCAGACCCGCCGCTTCCAGTTCCGTGGCCTGATCTGGGTTATCCTGCCAGTTGTCATTCGCGATGAGGAGCCATCCGTTCTCGTCGCGCAATTCCAGCGTGGGGTTGGCCAGCGCGTTAGGCACACCCAGGCTCGTCAGGCTCGGTCCGATTCCGCGCAGGATGACGCTGTCCTGTCCAGTGTTACCGCCCAGGATGAAACCGGCGATCACGATGTCAGCCGCAGTGCCGACAAAGGCCCGAGTGCTTAGGTTGGCCAGTTTCGATTCAACTCCCGGATTAAGGTCGTAAACTTCCACCAAAGCCACACCGGCAGTGTTATTCTTGCCTTTCACGATCGCGGTATAGGCTCCCGGATCGAGCGTTGCGACAATCCCGGCGTCAAGGCTTCCCGGCTGGCAGAAGGGCGATCCCTCAGGTATCCCAATAGGGAAGCCATCGCCGCAGTTATCGTTGAAGATCGTGACAAATCCGGGAGGCCCGTGCAGCTCCATTACCGGGTCAGCCAGCGGATTGGGAATACCGAATTGTGCCAGCGTCGGTCCAACAGCACGGAGCATTACTTGCTTCGGAACAGTTCCAGTGATGATGAAGCCGCCGATGCCAACATTTTCGCCGGTCAGAACAGGCGGAGGGAAAGGTGCATAATTAGATCCTTTCTCATGTGACTATTGCGAAATTAGTGACCAAGCGAGATTGCCCTGCAGCGGGGAATTCGTTTTCGGTCGGGGGTCGCTCCACGATGCGATCGGTGCAGCCAGCGATGGGGATAGATGCACCGTGTTGGTAATGGTGACCGTGGCTGCGCTGACGGTTACGACATCGGTCATCGCCGCGCAAAGAAGCGCGATGACCTGCACCCCGCCTAAAGCGAGGAAATGGCCGAGGGAGAGGCGCATAACCAAATGCTTTCCATTCGGTTATCGGAAAATGAGCGAAAGGCCAAGCAGTAAATCCACCACCATCGAAAGATGGACGTGGCGAAGGGCTTACAATTGCGCCTGTTTCGAGTCTTGTTCGACAGTAACGGTTACGAACTGCGCGATCGATTCAAGGATCCGCTGATCAACCTGCTCCTGCGTTTCGGCCGTGGCTGTCAGTTGTCGCTTCAGAACCATTAATGAATGATCGCCGCCTTCCACGAGGTGGAGAAAGTTGGGCGCCTTCATTTCCGCGCGAACGCCCTGCAGAAGATCCAACGGACAAAGTGTATCGCGCGTGCCTTGGACAAAGAGGATTGGCGTCGTCATCGCTCGCAGAACTTTGTCCCGCAGCTTCGATCGATCGCCGCCACCGCAAAGCGGGTATCCGAAACAAACGACAGCCTCCACCTTTTCTTCGAGCGAAACATGACAGCCGATGCGCCCGCCCATGCTTTTGCCGATCAGGATGGCAGGTCGGTCTCGCCTCTTTTCGATTAAAGCCGCGCGGTGGGCTGCGATCAACTGCGGCAAAGGGTCCGGCCGTCTCCTTCCCTCTCGCATATAGTCGTAGTCGAACGCTTCCACTTCTCCCATCGTCGAAAGCCGCTCCTTCCAGCGTTGCATCCAGGGATGAGTTGAGGGCGCGCCGGCCCCGGGAGCGAGCAGGAAGAATGGTGGCGGATCTGAGAGGCTGTCGCCTTTCGCGCTTTGGGTCACTCTTCGCGGTAGCTATTCGACGCCAGCACTAAACGGCGGGCGGTATTCGGGCGTGGTGTCCGGGGCGAAGCCGTGGCGCATGATATTTTCGGTGACCACGCGGGGGACCAAAAATTGGAGCAGGTAGTCGCCACCGCCGGCTTTTGTTCCGCCGCCCGACATCTTGAACCCGCCGAAGGGATGACGGCCAACGACGGCGCCGGTGCAGGAGCGATTGATGTAAACGTTGCCTGCGACCAATTCGGCTTTGACCCGCTCGATGTTCGCCGGGCTGCGGGAGAAGAATCCCGCGGTCAGCGCGTAGTCGGTGTCGTTCGCAACGCGGATGGCTTCATCGAGGTCGCGCACGCGAATCACGCTCAGGACCGGTCCGAAAATTTCCTCGCACGAGAGACGCATCGCCGGTTTCACGTTGGTAAAAATTGTCGGCGGGACGAAGAAGCCTTCGGGCGGCACATTCCCTTGAAAGGCGAGAGTCGCCTCTTTCTTGCCGGCTTCGATTGTGTCCAACATGCGCCGATAAGCGGTTTCGTCGATGACGGGGCCGACCAGTATGCCCGGCGTTTCGGGATTGCCGACGCGCAGGCTCGCGGCCGCTTCCACCAAACGTTTGATCACCCGCTCGTAGTTTTCCTCGAGAACGATCAGCCGCGAAAGCGCGGAACATTTCTGGCCCTGATATCCGAAGGCGGAATAAATCGAATCGACGATCGCTTCGTCGAGATCGGCATCCGAATCGATAATGACGGCATTCTTGCCGCCCATTTCGCAGACGACGCGTTTCAGCTCGAGTTGCCCCGGCAGGGTCTTGCCCGCGCTTTCCCAGATCCTCAAGCCCACTTCGCGGGAACCGGTGAACGCGATCATGTGCACATCTTTGTGGTCGACGAGATGCTGGCCAATGACCCGGCCCTTGCCTGGAAGGAAATTGAGAACACCGGGAGGCACGCCTGCTTCCTCGAACATTTCCATCACCATCGCGCCGCAAACGGCCGACTGCTCGGCCGGCTTCATGATGACCGTGTTGCCCGTGACCAGGGCGGCGGAAACCATGCCAGTCAGAATCGCCATCGGAAAATTCCATGGCGCGATGACGAGAGCGACGCCGCGCGGCCAGTAATGTTGATAACTCTCTTCGCCTGGCACGTGCTGGGTGAGCCGCGGCAGGCCGCGCAACCGCATCTGTTGGGCATAGAAGAGCAGGAAATCGATTGCCTCGCGGATATCGCCATCCGCTTCGGCCCATGGTTTTCCCACCTCGAAAACCTCCAGGGCGGAAAGTTCAAAACGCCGGCGATCCATGATGGAGGCGACGCGTTCCAGCAATTGCGCGCGATGCTCGACGCTGACCCGGCACCAATGAACGAAAGCTTTGCGAGCGGCGGCGACGGCAGCTTCCGCTTCCGGAATTCCAGCTTCGGCCACCGCGCCGACGACTTGTTCCGGCGAGCTCGGGTTGATCGAATCAATGACGCTCCCGGTCCAGATTTTCTGGCCGTCGACAACGATGGGATATTTCTGCCCCAAACGCCCGCGCACTTCGCGTAGCGCGGTCCGCATTTTTTCCTGGTTTCCGCGGTGGACAAAGTTGACCAGCGGCGAATTTTCGAAGGTGTCCGACGGCGAAGCGCAGGGGGTGGCGCCGTTGTGGGACTGAGGGGCCGTAGGGCGTTTCGGCAAAGCGCCATCGACGCCTGCCGCCTGAACTGCGCGCCCTATCAGTGATTTTGGATCGCGGAGCAATTGCTTGGCGGAAGCCTTGTCGGAAAACTTCGCTTTCAGAAAGCCTTCATTCGAAGTGTTCTCGAGCAATCGCCTGACAAGATACGACATGCCGGGCAGCAATTCGCCGACCGGGCAATACTCCCGCACGCGATAACCCATCTCGACGAGGGCGCGTTTGATCGGGCCGGCCATTCCGAAGAGGAGTTGGAACTCGAAGCGGCTCTTATCGATTCCGAGCTGCGCCGCATAGGCCTGCGCGTGCGCGATGCTGCGGACGTTATGCGAACCGAAAGCCGCCGTGACGATTGATTCGTTGTCGAGCAGGATACGCGTGCATTTTTCGAAACAGGCATCGCTTTCCGGCTTCTGCAGGAAGACGGGGCAACGCCAGCCGTTCTGCGCCGCCTTGATCTTCTCGTAATCCCAGTAGGCGCCTTTCACAAGGCGGACGGTGAAGCGCGTTCCGCGCGCCCGGCCCCAGTCGATCAGCTCGCGTAAATCGCCCTCGGCATCGTGCAGGTAGGCTTGGATGACGATGCCGGCGTGCGGCCAATCGCGGAATTCGGGCTCGACGAAAAGCGTCCGGAAAAGTTCGAGCGTGGTATTTTTATGCGCGTAGCTCTCCATGTCGAAATTAATAAACGCGCCGACTTCACGAGCGCGCTTCAGGATTGGGCGCAGCTTCGGCGCGAGGTGGGCAATCGCGTCTTCCGGGTCGGCCGGATTCATCTGCGAATAGAGCGCCGAGATTTTTACGGACACGTTTACGACTGGAAACAGGTCGGTATTTTGTCCAAGCGGATCGGCCCACCCGCGGGTTTGTGCTGCGAGTCCATCGAGCAGGTGGTAACAGCGCTCGGCATACTCGTTCGTTTCCTGTTCGCTCACGACTGCCTCGCCCAGGAGATCCACGGTGAACCCGATTCGTTCCTTGCGCCGTTTGCGCAGCATCGTCATGACGTCGTTTGGATTACGCCCGGCGATGAATTGTCGCGCCATCCCGGAAACGTTCCAGCGCAGAACCGGGGCGGTGAGCCAGGGAAGAACTCGCGCGGCGCGGAGGCCGGTTTGCAGGAACGGAATGGAGCCGTTTGGCATATCTGCGAAATATTCTTCGAGATGCTGCACGATGTCCCGCGGGCGGCGGAGCGACGCCAGCACGTCGACGAAGCGAAACATTTGCACCTTGAAATGCTCGTCCCGCATCGAGAACGCCATCATCCGTTGATAAAAACCGGCTTTGGTGAAGATCGATTCCGGGTGGCGGTCCACCAGCTCGAAAATCCGCTCGCCCCGCTGCTCGATCTCGCCTTGCAGAGAACTCATGGCGCGATACTAACGCCGCCCCCCTGATTCGGCAAAGCCGATCCGTTCACCTTCGTAATCGTGCTCCTGCTCGATTCTGGTGAGGGACGACCCTGGTCACGAGCAGGAGCACGAGTGGAAGAAGAAATTCAGTCATTCACACGCTCAGCGGCGAGACCTCCTGCGAAATGAGGTACTGACAGAGAAAGGACCAAATCGATATGAAACTCAAAGAGCGAATCGAGCAAATAGGGGCAGCAGGGTATATTTTGCTGTGGCTCCTCGGGATACCGATTCCGATTCTGTTTTTGTTTTTTCTTCTCCGGGGTTGCACATAGGAGTTAGGACCCGGAGGGAAGGGGATCAGCCTGGCGGAGTTCCACAGGGAAGGTGGAATTATCTGGCCAGGCGATCTTTTTGTACGGCGATCTCAGCCGCGCAATCGGGTTTGCTCCGCCAGTTGAATTCGCGTAGGAACTCGCGATGGGGTGATGCTAAAGCGCGAAATCGTGAGTCCTCTTGAATTCATCGGAGACCTGTTGGGGGCATCGGCGCTCATTGGTTTGGGCTGCTACCAGCTTTATCTGAGAAGGAGCGTCGAGGAACTGGACCGCCAGGGAAAAATTGCGCCGGAGACTGCGATTCGAATTCGCAAGAAGCCTATGGGCCTGATCGGATGGGCTTTGATCCTGTCGGGAACGACCTTCCTCGCACTGAAAGCGTTCCAGTTAATTTCCAATTAGGACACTACCCAATGGCGCCTGCAACGGACCGATACGAATTCGAGAGCGACAATACCGCGGCGATTTGCCCGGAAGCCTGGGCGGCTCTCGCCGAGGCGAACTCGGAGTCGGCCGCCTCCTACGGCGCCGATAAATGGACGGAACGCGTATCCCAGCTCGTCCGCGAGATCTTCGAGACGGACTGCGAGGTTTTTCTGGTCTTTAACGGCACTGCGGCAAATTCGCTGGCGCTCGCGCATCTTTGCCGATCGTTCCACAGCGTCCTTTGCCACGAGAATTCGCATATCCAGACAGATGAATGCGGCGCTCCTGAATTTTTTTCCGGTGGCTCGAAGCTCCTGCCGACCTCCGGCGCCAATGGGAAACTCGATCTGGTGCAGGCGGAAGCGACGCTTCTCCGGCAGCAGGGAGTCCATTCGCCAAAGCCGCGCGTGATCAGCCTCACGCAGTCAACAGAGCTCGGGACCGTCTACCGACCGGAAGAGATGGAAAGAATTGCAGAGTTTGCGCGGGAGCGATCGCTCCTGGTGCACATGGACGGCGCACGTTTCGCCAACGCCGTGGCCGCGCTCGATTGCGCGCCCAAAGCGATCACATGGAAAGCTGGCGTTGCCTCACTCTGTTTCGGAGGGACCAAGAACGGCCTGGCTGCCGGCGAGTTGGTCATTTTTTTCCAGAAGGAGCTGGCGCGGGAATTCGAATACCGGGCGAAACAGGCGGGCCAGCTTGCCTCGAAAATGCGTTTCCTGGCGGCGCCGTGGGCGGGGCTGTTGGATAACGGTGTCTGGCTCGAAAATGCGCGGCGCGCCAACCAGAGGGCGAAGGAACTGGCGGAAAAGTTGACGGCAACTCTCGGTTTGAAGCCGGTATTCCCCCGCGAAGCGAGCGCTCTCTTTTTGCGTCTGCCGGAACAGCTCGTTAGGCATCTGCAGGGCCGTGGCTGGCATTTCTATAAATTCATTGAACCCGATGTTTACCGCTTGATGTGCTCGTGGTCGGTCACGGAAAAAGATATCGACGACTTCGTTCAAGAGGTGAAGATCGCGAGTGCGTTGCTCTCGCCGGCTAGCTGATGAACGCCGGGCAGCGCGCGAGAAATTCTCTGGCAGAGCTGCCGATGCCAGATAAGAGATACGCTGGTGAAAATCGTGAGACGAATTCTTTTTCTGGGAGCCCTCGTTTTTGGGGGCTGCTCAACGGCGCACGATGTGGCGGTGACTTCATTCCGCGTGCTTGATGCGCCGGCGAACTACGTCCGCCGACAGATTGACAAGCCAAACCAAACCACCACCACGACGACCACCACCGTTGCTTCGGATTCGGTAACTCCAGGCCGGCATGTCGCGCCCACAACTAGCGATTCGCAACGCCGGCAAACGACAGCCCCGCCACATCCGCGTCCGAGTGCGACTCCGCAGATCTCGCAGAACACCACCACGGAAAAGCCGAAGCCATCGCCCAATCCGGCGCCGCGAAACGTGACCAGCCCGCCCGTCTCATACCCGACCGCGAAAGCTGTGCCCGGAAAACCTGGCTACGTCTTCAGTCCGTACGATCCGGGCGGCGGTTACGTGGATGTGAATGGGTACGCTTCCGGAAGCAAGGTGAAGGATCCCTATTCCGGCAAAGTATTTCTCGTTCCGTGAGCTGTCTGCTTGGATGAGAAGTTGAGTGGAACGAGACGCAGAGCTAAATATTTTTTACGTACCGAGGTGAAAAAAATTGCGACGCTCCGGCAGCGTGCGTACGGTTTCTGCTCTCTAGAGATTATATGTTCCGGTTTCGTTTTTCTCCAAGCGCGCACGGCTTGAAATTCGCGCTCGGGTTGTTCGTAGTTGCGGTTGCGGGGACTGCGTATGGCTATGTCTTGGAAGGCCAGAGCTGGCCCGCCGGTAGCACGGTGGTTTTGCAATTAGCCCTGGGTAATCCGGGCTCGCCACTTCAGGACGGCTCCGTGTCCTACAACGACGCCGTCACACCGGCTGCCAACATGTGGAGTTCGAATGTTCAACGCGTTCAGATCACGACCAATAGCGCGAGCGGCTCCGCTTCGTCGGGCGATCATGTGAATTCAGTTGTGTTCTCGAGTAGCGTTTTTGGCCAGCCCTTCGGCGGAAGCACTCTGGCCGTCACTTATTACCGCTACTCGGGATCGACCATGATGGAGGCCGATATCCTCTTTAACCAAGCGAGACCCTTTAATTCTTATCGCGGTTCGCTCCAGTTCCCCGGCCCCGGACCGGCGATCATCGATATCCGTCGCGTCTTTCTTCACGAACTGGGACATGGACTCGGACTCAATCATCCGGACAGCGGCGGTCAGAGCGTGGTGGCGGTGATGAATTCGATCATGAGCAACCAGGAAGTCCTTTCGGCGGACGACCTCGCCGGCGCGCATTTCCTCTACGGCACCCCTTCCGCCTCACCGACACCGACAGCGACGCCGAATCCAACTCCTCCGGTGGGATCAGCGAGTCACCTGGCCAACATTTCCACGCGCATGAAAATCGGCGTCGCGGAGAACGTTCTCATCGGCGGCTTTATTATTAACGGGACACAGCCGAAGAAATTGATCCTGCGGGCGATCGGCCCTTCGCTCGGCGGCCTCGGCGTCGCGAATGCGATCAGCGATCCGGTCCTGCAATTGTTCGGTTCAGGTGGCGAGATTGCCTCAAACGACGACTGGACAACCGGCACGCAGGTGAGCGACATCCAGAGCAGCGGGATGGGCCCATCCAATCCGTACGAATCGGCGTTGATCGTCACTCTTTCGCCTGGGAATTATACGGCGATTGTCAGCGGATATAACGGCGATCAAGGGGTCGGCCTAATCGAGGCCTACGAATTCGATGCTAATACGACGAGGCTGATCAATATTTCGACGCGTGGCCGGGTGGGAACTGGCGACGAGGCGATGATTGGCGGTCTGATGGTTCAAGGCGCCGCAGGAAAGCGAGTAATCATCCGCGCCATCGGCCCTTCGCTCGGTACCGGGCCGAATCCGATCGCGAATGTTTTGGCCGACCCGACTCTGGAGTTGCGGGACGGCAATGGCGGATTGCTCGTTTCCAACGACGACTGGAACACCAGCTCACAAGCTGGCGAGATCATCGCCACCACCATCCCGCCCACCAATAACCGCGAGTCCGCCGTCGTCGCGACGCTGGCAGCGGGAAATTACACGGCAATTGTCCGCGGCGTGAATCAAACAACCGGCGTGGGGCTGGTGGAAGCTTACGACCTCGATCCGTGATCTCGATCCTTATGAAACCATTTCGCGTTTTTCTTTTGCTGCTCTCGGGTGCGCTGGCTGCGTCCAGTGCTCAAGCCACCACAGTTATTGCGCCCACATTCGACCAACTCGTCGGCGACGCTGAATTGATCTTCGAAGGCACCGTCACCGAAACTCGCTCGGAATGGATCGGCCAGGGTGCCGATCGCGAGATGGTGACGTATGTGACGTTTAACATCGGAGACGCAATCAAAGGCGCTCCCGGCTCGAGCTACACCATCCGAATGCTGGGCGGAACCATCGACGGCGAAACCAGGGAAGTAGCCGACGCTCCCCGGTTCAAGACGGGCGATCGTGACATTCTTTTCGTGGAGCACAACGGCACGCAATTCATCCCACTGGTTGGGATCATGCATGGCCGGTTTCACGTGCAAACGGATGCAAGAGGAGTTGAAGTTATCGCAAAGGACAACGGCGCCTCTGTTGCCGATGTGACGAAACTCGGCCGGGACGAAACCGCCGCCGTTGCTGGTCCAGCGATCTCATCGGCCGACTTCAAGTCAGCCATCCGCCAGAAACTGGCGGGCAAGTAAGCTGACAAGAAAGGCGGTGTGCAAACCGCCCGCGTTCTCTTCGCCGGTCCACTCGCGATCCGAACTCGCTTCTTATTTCGGAACTTCGTTTTCCTTGCGCTCTTTCGCCACCTGCTTGGTCACCTTTGCGGTCGTATCGAGCGCATGTTTGGCCCAATTATGTTCGCTGACTGGCCGCGGCGTTGTGGCCTTTTGGGCGGTGACTGAGGCGGCGGGTGGGGCTGCCGGCTGATGACGTTTCTGCACGAGGAAAAGGCCGCCGAGAACGATGGCGATGAGGACAACGACAAAGGTTCGCATGCTCTAAATCACAGCAGAGTGCGAGCCAGAGACCGGCTCGTTGCCGTGCGGACACGCTGATGGTAGCTGTAGCGACGGCCCTGTGGGTCGTTTCATGAATCGCGAAGACACAAATCGGCGTAGCGCGCATATAACGGAGGGACGTGCTTCCGCACGTCCGGACATGCGGAAGCATGTCCCTCCGAAAGGCTGCCACGGATTGAGCGTCGCGCGGCGTTGTTTTGCGGGAGTGTTGCTCTCCCTTCTGGTTATCGCTGTGGCGCAAGCTGCCTTCGCGCAGACCTACGAAGGTCGCGAGCTGGTCAAGGCGCAGTTGATTGCCGACACGGATGCAATCCTCCCGGGCCAGCCATTCACGGCCGGCATTCTGGTGCACATGGCGCCGCACTGGCATACCTATTGGAAATTTTCCGGCGACGCCGGATTGCCGACCGAGATTAAATGGACGTTGCCGCCTGGCTGGAAGGCCGGCGAGATTCAATGGCCGATTCCCCTCCGGCTGATCGATCCGGGCGACATTGAAACGTACGGCTACGAAAACGAAGTGCTCCTCCTGCAGGAGATCACGCCCCCGGCCTCGCTCTCTGGTCCCGCCGCCACGTTGTCCGCCGAAGCGAACTGGCTCGTTTGCGAAAGGCTTTGTATTCCAGGCGGCGCGAAACTTGAGCTCCAGCTGCCGGTTGCCAGCAAGAATGCGCCGGCCAATGAAGAGATTTTCTCACGGTATCGGCGCATGCTTCCGCAGAAATGGCCCGGGACCGCAGTCGCCAAGGCCAGTTGGACGCGCAACGGTCCGGAGCTGCGGCTCGCGGTCGAAAGCGGCGCGCTCGCGAATTCTCCGGTGGCCGAATTTTTCCCGTTGCCGGGTGAGAACGTGGTCGTGGGCCATCCCCAAACAGAGCGTGGCTCGGACGGCAAGATCACCTTTCGCGTGCCGATTGAGACCCAGGACACCAAGTTGTCGTCGCTCGACGGCATTATCGTCTTCGGCCAGGATGCAACCGGAGCGGGCCGCAACGCCTGGTCGCTCGACCGCAATGTTGTCACGGCCGCCACAACCGTTTCTGCGCCACCCGAGGCTTCAGGCCTGCTGCTAAATCTTCTCTTCGGTTTTCTTGGCGGTTTCATTCTCAACCTGATGCCGTGCGTTTTGCCGGTCATCTCGCTCAAGATTTTCGGATTCGTTCAGCAGGCCGGCCAGAGCCGACAACGGATTTTTCGCAGCGGGCTTGCCTTCGTCGCCGGAATTTTCGCCTGGTTCATCGGGCTCGCGCTTCTCTTGATCGCGTTGAAATCAGCCGGCCGTGAAATCACCTGGGCCTTTCAATTCACAAATCCCTAGTTCGTTTTCGCCATGAGCGCGGTCGTGCTCGTCTTTGCGCTCAATCTTTTCGGCGTCTTCGAAATCTCGCTGCCGCAAAGCGCGAACCGCGGCTTGCTCGGCATCGACCGCGCGCGAAGGCGATGCCGGCTCGTTTTTCCAGGGCGTCTTCGCCACTGTGCTGGCGACTCCGTGCACGGCGCCCTTCCTGGGCGCGCGCTCTGGGATTCGCTTTCACCCAATCGGGCTGGACGATCTTCATCATGTTCGTGGCCATCGCCTCCGGGATGAGCTTCGCCCTATCTTTTGCTTTCTGCTCAACCCGCCTGGCTGCGCCTCCTCCCGAAGCCCGGTGCCTGGATGGTGCGGGTGAAACAGCTTATGGGTTTCTTGCTCCTCGCGACGCTGCTCTTTCTTGCTCTGGGTTATTGGGGCGCAGCGCGGCGTCGAAGCCATCATCTGGGCCTGCTCTCTCCTGCTCGCGTTGAGCATGGCCTGTTGGATGAAAGGCGCCTTCCTCATCCCAACCGCCTCCCGCACCACTCGTTTCGTCGTCACTCGTCCTCGTGCTCCTGCTCTTCCTCGGCAGCGGCTATTACTTCGGCTCAAAATTCGCGACCACCAAACTCGCCTCCATCGGCGGCGCTGCCCCCGCGGCGCGGCGACTGGCAGCCGTTCACTCCCGAGCGTCTCAGAAGCGAAATGGATCAGGGCCACACGGTCTTCGTCGATTTCACCGCGGCCTGGTGTCTGACCTGCAAATTCAACGAAGCGACAGTGCTCGAGAGCGCCGCCGTGCGCGAAGCGTTTCACCGCCACGGGATCGTCAAGATCAAGGCCGATTGGACAAACGCCGATCCCGCGATCACGAAAATTTTGAAACAATTTGGCCGGCCGGGTGTCCCATTGTATGTGCTCTACCCGGCGGGCAAGGCTCCCGTTGTTTTTCCCGAGTTGCTCACCCAAAGCATGATCCTGGAAAAATTCGAAACCATCTCGCCCAAAGTTGCCGCTGAATAAAATATGAAAACCAAACTGCTCCTAACCGCCATTACCTGCCTCGCGTCCACCTCTCTCTTCGCCGCCGATTCACCGGCTCGCCGGAAGTGCGGCGCCCGATTTTTCCGTCACCGATTCGAAGGGCAAGACCCAGTCGGTGTCCCAGATACAAAGGCAAGACTGTTGTGCTGGAGTGGTTCAACCCGGAATGCCCGTTCGTGGAGAAACATTACGGCAGCGGCAACATGCAGAAATTGCAGGAAGAATTTACCGGCAAAGGTGTGGTCTGGCTCACGATCGATTCCTCCGCTCCTGGCAAGGAAGGCAACCTGACGGCCGAGCAGGCGGAGAAGCAGATCACCGAATGGAAAATGAAATCGAGCGCGCTCCTCCTCGATCCGGACGGCAAGGCCGGTCAAACCTACGGCGCGAAGAACACGCCCCACATGTTTATCATCAATCCCGAGGGCAAAGTGATTTACGCCGGTGCGATCGACAGCAAAGCCACACCGAATCCCGCCGACATCGCGGGCTCGACCAACTACGTCAAAGTCGCGCTCGACGAATCGCTGGCAGGCAAGCCGGTCAGCACTGCGACGACCAAGCCCTACGGCTGCTCGGTGAAGTAACAAATAATCTAGCGGCCCCCTTGTCACATCGTGAAGTTAATCGGTGATTTGTTTTGCTGAAAGGAGAAGCCGGGCGAGCGCAGAGCACGTCGAGATTGAGAAGGCCTGATCCGGCCGCTCAGTGGAGCGTCAGCCTCGGTTGTTGTAAAACGGAACACCAGACGGAATCGGCATCGGTGTCGCACGGACGAGCGTCAATCCGAGTTTTATGATGAAACCCGGGATGGCAGGTGGATGGTCGCGTTTGATGAAGCGAGTCCGGCGCGCGCCCCTTTAGGCCCGGACACCGTTCTCTCGCGACACAACTACTGAAGCCGATATGCTTCAATCAGCGCGACGCCCGAGGTGCCTCCCTGGCCGCTCACAACTGCGGTGTAAGCGCCGGGAGGCAGCGTGGCGAAAATCGCGGCTTCGCGGGGATCGGCCGGCGCCAGCCCGGTCGCGCTAATCTCTGCTGCCTGCGTGTCCTGCCAATTGTCGTTGGTGGTAGCGCTGCCATTGCCGTCATGCAATGAGAGCGTCGTGTCCTGAAGCGCGTCCGAGACACCGAGCCCGGTGAGGGATGGCCCAATGGCGCGAACGAGGAAAGGCACGGCGTTAGCCCCTCCACCGACGATAAAGCCGCCGATCATCACGTTATCGCCCGTCTCAACCCGGATGCGGGTGGAGACGTTCACCAGATTGGAAGTCACATCGGGCGCGAGATCGTAGACTTCGACGAGCCCCGCTCCGGAGGTGCCGTCTTTTCCTCGAACAATCGCGGTGTATGCGCCGGGTGACAGCGTCGCCAGGATGGCTGCTTCGGAGTCAAACGTGGGCGCCAACTGCGTCAGTTCGATTTCCGCCCGTTGATCCTGCTTCCAGTCATCATTGTAAATATAAGGTCCAATAGGTTGGTGAAGTTCCAACATTGGATCTTGCAGCGCGCCCGAGACCCCGAAGCCGGTGAGGGAGGGACCCATCGCGCGGATCAAGACAGTCTTCGGCTGTGAGCCGGTGACGATAAATCCGGCGATCATCACATTGTCGGCAACCTGCACCAGCCCGCGGGTCGAGATATTCTTCAGCTCGGAGTGTGGCGTCGGGGTCGGAATGTACTGGAACAGAATGTTCAGATTGGAATCGAGTTCGGTGAACGCGGGACGACCGCCAATTTGAGTGATCGCCAGCAGCTTCGATCCGACTGTCAGCAGGCGCAGCGGGTTGCCGTTGATCTGGATAGCTCCTGACTGGCCATAGCTGCCGTTCCAGGCCTGCAATTGCGTGCTTATCGGCTGAAGGTACGCACGCTGAAAAGGCTCCCGTTCAGCCAATCCGCATCCGAGATGTCGTTGGAAAGGGCATTGGTCAAAGCAAGCGTGAGGGCGTTGAAGACGCGGCCGGATCCGAGAACGACAACACTTCCGTCCGGCGCGACACGAATTGGATGAACGAAGCCGGGACCGTCGTGATACGGCGAGTCCTGGATGGTTCCGAGGACGCCTTCCAGATCGACGTTCTCCCAAAGAAGGTCGTTAGGCGAAGTGTCGTCGCGGAAGAAGTAACATCTTCCGATTTACCTCATTCCAAATGTATTCTTGCGAAAAGTAGTTCCAGTCCTTGCTGCTTTGCAGAGTGCCGTCAGGACGGAAAGTATAGTGGGTGTTCCAGGCGCCGCTGCCATCGGACGCGAAGATAAACTCACCGGCCGTGGCCAGACCCAGGGGCGTCTGCGGAAGGTTCGCAAACGGCGCCTCGGCGAGAGATAACCCGGGCACGATTCGGTTAATCCTGCCACCGGGATAGGCCAGGTAAAGCGCATGGTTGACCGAGGAGTAGGCAATGAAAGTAGGAGCGTCGACCAGCGGAATTGTCGGCAGATACCTGCGTTCCGGCACCGACCAGCGGAAGATGCTGAAGTGGCTCCGACTGAGCAGATAGACGACACCATCATCCCCCAGGATGATCTTCTCCGGGGTGTAGACAAGATTGCTCGGGTCGATGGGGTCGCCGGGATTGCCGGGAAGTAACGAGGACAAGGAAGTCTTCACTTCAAACACTCCGCGCGTGCCTCCCTGGTAAAATGAGTGGACGAACTTGCCAGCAACAAAAATGCGCAGCGGATTCCCGGCAAGAGTGTAGCGGCCTGTTTCCAGAAACGTGTTCGAGTAACCGATCAAGGTGTTGGTTCGGAGAACCACCGAGCGATCATCGGAGAAAGCGAGATCAGTCAAGGCTCCGGCGAAACTGCTCACATAGGTGAGGTCGGTTGTGTTGTAGATGATTCCGGCGTTATCGGCCACCTTCGACTCGTTAGGGAAAACATAGGTTCGCGTCGCGCTGGGATAATCGCCGTGATAGGGGCTGTCCGTTTGCGTGCCCAGAGTTCCATCCACGTTGGTGGCGACCTGGATAATATCGCTGGGACTAATCCCGGCCGAGCGCCCAAAGATCTTGTTCTTCGTCGGCGCGACGGAGAGCCCGGTCATCCCATAGAAGAAATTGTCCGCGTCGCGCATGACGCCAGTTGCCTTGACGATGCTGGTGATCTGGTCGCCTGAAGAGAGGCCACCGTAAACCAGGTAAAGATACTCGCCTCCAATCACCAGGGCGTTCACGTCTGCAACCGTGTTGACCAGGTGTGTCTCGTCTGAGCCATCCAGCGCAAGACGCGCCGTCCTGCGGCCGAAACTCACGTAAATCCCGGTCTCATCCACCGCGAAAGCAGTCGGGTTCCCGGAGAGTGAAATCGCAGGCAGCCATGCATTCGCCTGCATGTCGAACCGTTCCAAGTGTGGCGTTGCACCCTGGAAAATGAAGTAAGCGACATCGTTGGCCGATTTGGCGTCCACCCACAACGGTTGTCCGGGGTTCGGCGATGGCGTGGGTGTAGGACTCGCGCCAGGAGGGTGAGTCGGGGTTGGACTCGGCGCTGCTGTCGGCGTCGAGGGCGGAGTGGGCGTGGGAGACGGGGTGGGCGTCGCTGTTGGGGTGGGTGATGGTGTCGGCTCCGGATCCGGGAGGAGCACATTATGAGTCGCGAGCTTGCCGGTCGTATCGGCAGTGTAAATTACCCCTTTTGTGTAAGAGAGGGCTCCGCCGGACGGAAGGGTCGTCCGCAACGCAAACGACGCCTTGTCGAACACAAACGTGCTCGTCGCGTTCGCCGCCATGATTACGTCGTTTAAGACGAGTGGCTGGACGAAGAGCGCGCCAGTGCCGGTATAGGTGCCTAGCAGATTGCCCGTCGCTCCAGAGAAGGCCTTTACCGCACTCCCGAGGAGCGCATAAACCACCTCCCCGTCTGTGGCAGGTGTGCCGGCAAAGCCACCCGGCACGCGCCAAATCACCGTTCGGTTGATCAGATCGATCGCTACGAGGCCGTCCTCGCCAATAATGAACGCGCGATTATTCATGATTGCGAGGACCGCGGCGCTGTACCAACTGGAACCGGCGACCCGGATATCACGTGTCCACAAATCCGACCCCGTCCGTGGATCGTTCGCTTTGAGAATTCCGCCTACGCAGCTGTAGATTACTCCTCCATAGTAGCTGGGGGTCCATTGGTCTTCCTGGGGAAGCGAAACGAAAAAGCGCTGCGATCCTGTTGCCAGATCAAATCCGTACATGCCCCCGTAGATTCCGCCGTTGATCCAGATGCCGTCGCCAAAGACCGTCGGTGCTTGATAACGCTCCCATTGCGCCGCGTGCTGTGTGGCCCAGGAAAGACTGCCGGTGGCGCTATCTAATGCGTAAAGGTAGGTGTCTCCGGAGTTGCACCGTTGGAATAACACGCGTCCCGAATCATAGGTCGGTGGGTTGACCGAGTAGGCCTGCGGGAACGGGTAACGCCATAGCTCGGTGCCGTCCTCCGTCCTGAGAGCGGCTGCGTAGTGATTGGTGGCAGAATAACTTGTCGTCAGGTAAATCCTGCTCCCCGAGACCGCCACCTGATTAATGGCTACACCCAATGTTTTGCTCCAACCGGCGACAATGGGGGCGCTTCCAACACTGGTAGGGTAGAATCCGGTGTGGCTCGGGCCATTCCCGAAAGTCTTCCATTCACCAATGGTCGGGTCAGCAGGATCCGCGGCGTTTGCGCGCGAGCTTGCGCCAATAGCCAGGCACAGAATGGTAGCGTAATTCAGAAGCGTCTTGGGGTACATTTTAGGAGTCCGAGCGGACGAGGTTGGCGGCACGACTTTGGCCAAGGAAGCACGAAAGACAAGCCTAATATTGGGACTCAAGCGCCGGCCGGAGGGCGCTAATTTATGACTGCGCTGGAGGTCAGGTTTGCTTTGCCGAGAGGCGCGATACCAGGCGCAAGAGCGATAGCGGCATCAGGCGGACGAGCGTCATTCCGAGTTTCATAATGAAACCGGGAATGATTAATGGACGGTTGCGTTCGATTGCCGCGAGTCCGGCGCACACGCATTCTTCAGCGGAGACACGAACGAACTCCGGGCTTCGGTCGGGTCTTGCGCCGGGGCGCGCCGCGACTTGGGTGAATTCCGTCGGCACAGGACCCGGGCAAAGCGAGGTTACCGTCACGCCAGTGCCGTGCAGTTCACCCCGAATCGCTTCCGAGAAACTGGTGACGTATGCTTTCGTCGCTGCATATACGGCAAAGCCCGCAATGGGGAGGAAGCCGGCCGTTGAACTGACGTTAAGAATCGCCCCGCGCCGTTGCGCGATCATTCCGGGAAGGAGCAATCGCGTCAGCAGCGTTAACGCCGTGACATTCACGGCCAGCATTTCTTTGACGCGAGGAAATTCGCCGTTCGCAAACGGTCCGACATCGCCGAGTCCGGCATTGTTGATCAGGAAATCGATCGCGATATCTTCGTGTTCGAGCCAGTTCCCTAAATCGATGACCGCGCGTTCGTCGGACAAATCGGTGGCTCGAATATGAACCTTCAGATTTGGGTCGCGCTTGGTCAGCTCGTCGCGGAGTTCCTTGAGCCGATCCTCTCGTCGCGCGACCAGGATGAGCGAGCCCGCGCGGCCCGCAAGTTGACGCGCGAATTCCTGGCCTAGGCCGGCAGACGCGCCGGTGATCAACGCGGTCGAACCTTCGATCTGGAACTTGCTCATCCTTTCCGCAGGACCGGCTCGAGCGTTCGCCAGACCAGATCGGCAATAACCCGATGCCCGGCGGCAGTCGGGTGGATCAGGTCCGGTTGATTGAGATCGCGCTGACCGCCCACGCCTTCGAGAAGGAATGGGATCAAGACGGCGTTATTCTCTCTCGCGAGTTCGGCATAGACCTTCACGAAATCGGCCGCGTAAGCCGCGCCCAGGTTTGGCGGCATCTGCATTCCGGCGATCACAATTTTACCACGGGATTCTTCGCCTTCGCTTTGTCGATGATCTCCTGAAGATTCGCCTTCAACGATTTCACCGGCAGGCCGCGCAAACCGTCATTTCCGCCCAGCGCGATCACAAGGACGTCGATGGGACGTTGCAGCAACCAGTCAGTCCGCCGAAGCGCGCCGGCACTGGTGTCCCCGCTCAACCCCGCGTTCTGGATCTCGAACGGCAAACCCGCCGCGCGGATTTTCTCTCCGATCAACGCTGGAAAGGCCTCGCCTGGTTGCACGCCCAGCCCCGCGGTCAGGCTGTCGCCGAGAAAGAGGACGGTTTTCTTTGCGGACGCGGCCGCCGGCTCCGCGGCCTGGCCGAAAGTTGTCGCTGAAAAAAGGCAGAGGGCGAGCGCAATTCGGTAAATTGCTGGCATCGTTTTCCTCATGCGCGGCGAATCATGTTCGCGTAAGCAAGTCGAACCCGCACCTACCGTCAATGACAGCATTCTCGATCCTCCACGTTCAGCACCTGACCAAGACCTACGCGACGAGCGCCGGCCAATTGACCGTGCTGAAGGACATTTCCTTCGATCTGCCGCAAGGCGCGACCTGCTCGATCCTCGGGCCATCGGGCAGCGGGAAGACGACGCTGCTCGGGCTCTGCGCCGGGTTGGATCGGCCCACTTCTGGGTCGATCCTGCTCAACGGAATCACGCTGGGCGAGGCGGGCGAGGACGAACGGGCCCGCATTCGGAACGAGCATGTCGGATTTGTTTTCCAGAATTTCCAGCTCATTCCGACGCTGACGGCGCTGGAGAATGTGACGGTTCCAATGGAGTTGCGAGGCGATCGCACGCGCGCGCGATCTCGGCCTGGATTTGCTCCAGCGCGTCGGACTCGCGGAGCGGGTCGATCATTATCCGGCGCAACTTTCCGGCGGCGAACAACAGCGGGTCGCGCTCGCCCGTGCTTTCATCAACCGGCCGAAGATTCTTTTCGCCGACGAGCCGACGGGGAACCTCGACGCGGAGACGAGCGCAGGGGTCGTCGAGATCATGCTCGAGCTGAATCGCAGCGCGGGGACTGCGCTTGTGCTGGTCACGCATGATACCGATGTGGCGGGTCTGACGGAGCGGACGATCCGTCTGCGCAACGGGGAATCGGTCTAGCATGGGTGACCGAATTGATCGAAGGACTCTTGGTAGGGCGAGACTCTGTCGAGCCGAACGCGCTATTACACCAACCGACGGCTCGACAGAGTCTCGCCCTACCAAAACTGGGGCAGCGATCTTATGAGCTCGTCATTCGTCTGGAAGATGGCGTGGCGGGACAGCCGATCGAGCCGGCGGCGATTGCTCCTCTTTTCCATCTCGATCACGCTGGGAATTGCGGCCCTCGTCGGGATCGGGTCGTTTCGCCATAGCCTGGCGCAGGCGATCGACGATCAGGCGCGGAGTTTGATCGGCGCCGATCTCGTGGTGGAATCGACGCGTCCGTTTCTACCCGAAGCGGAAACGTTGTTGCACTCGTTAGGTGAACCGCAGGCGCGGGAAGTTCGCTTCTCGAGCATGGCCGTCTTTCCGCGAAGCGATTCGACGCGCCTCGTGCACGTCCGCGCGCTCGGGGGCGATTTCCCATTTTACGGCGCAATGGAAACGGTTCCCGAGCCTGCCGCCCGTGACTTTCGCCTGGGCGCCGGCGCTCTCGTCGACGAGAGCCTCCTTCTCCAGTTTCATGCCCAGGTCGGCGATCCGATAAAGATCGGCGATTTGGAATTCACTATCGCGGGTGCGCTGAGGAAGATGCCGGGCGAAGCGTCGGCCGCCGGCTCGTTTGCGCCGCGCGTTTACATTCCGCTGCAAAAACTCCCGGAGACAAATCTTCTGAAGCCGGGTCACGTGGCGCGCTACCGCGATTACGTGAAGTTTCCGGAGGGCACTGACGTCGAGCGGCGGATCGAGATCCTGCAAACCGCAAATCCAGCGCCTCGGTCTCGAATACGACACCGTGGCCAAGCGCAAGCGGGACCTGGGGACCGCGCTGGAAAATCTCTATCGCTTTCTGAATCTGGTCGGCTTTGTCTCTCTCCTGCTCGGTGCGGTAGGCGTCGCCAGTGCGATTCAGGCGCACCTTCAGCAAAAAACCAGGACGGGCGCGATCCTGCGTTGTCTCGGGATGTCGTCGCGCGGGACCGTGCTCGTTTACCTGCTCCAAACCAGCGCCATGGCCCTCGTCGGGGCGACCACCGGCGCGGCGCTTGGGGTCGCGCTGCAGCGCCTCTTTCCGCGCATATTGAAGACGTTTCTACCGCTCGCGATCCCGACCACGATTGCCTGGGAGCCGATCGTGAATGGCTTCCTGGTGGGCTTTGCCATCTGCATCCTGTTTGCGCTGCCGCCGCTCCTGCGGTTCCGGCGCCTGTCGCCTTTGCGCGTTTTCCGGGCGGATGTCGATGTCGAGCCGAAATCGATGAAACGCGATCCAATGCTCTGGCTGGTTTACGGTTTGATCGTCGCCGGCGTGACCGGCTTCGCCATTTTACAGACGGATACAGTGACCAAGGGTTTGGTTTTTACCGGCGCCCTCGGAGTCGCGATTGGCATCTTTGCGGGCGTGGCGAAGCTGTTGATCGTCGGCGTGAAGAAATTCTTCCCGCACCGCTGGAGCTTCGTCTTGCGGCAGGGCCTGGCGAATCTCTACCGGCCCAACAATCGGACTCTTCTCCTGACGCTGTCGCTGGGCCTGGGCACGTTTCTGTTACTTAATCTTTATCTCAGCCGCGAGGTCCTGCTCGCGCAATTTCAATCCGTCGGCACCACCAGCCAGGCGAACATCTTTCTCTTCGATATTCAGACCGACCAGCAGGCCGGCGTCGCCGAAATCGTGCGGGCGGCCGGTATGCCGATCATTCAGGAAGCGCCGATCGTGACGATGCGGCTCGCGGAGATTAAAGGGCGAAAGACCGTGGATATCCTGGCGGACCCGCAGCGAAAAATCCCGGAGTGGGAACTCCAGCGTGAGTACCGGTGCACGTATCGGGAACAATTGTCGGAAACGGAGAAGATCACTGAGGGCCGGTGGATTGGGCGGGTCGAGTATCATCCGGGCGATTCCGTTCCGATTTCCCTCGATGGCGAAATCGCGAAGGACTTCGAAGCGAAGATCGGCGACGAGCTGATCTTTGATGTGCAGGGGGTGCCGATTAAGACGACTATCGCCAGCCTGCGGACCGTCGATTGGAAACGGTTCCAGACGAACTTTTTCGTTCTTTTTCCGGCGGGAGTTCTGGAGAACGCGCCGACGTTCCATGTGCTGGTGAGTCGCGTGGAGACGCCGGCCGATTCGGCGCGATTGCAAAATGCCGTGGTTGCGAAGTATCCGAACGTCTCTGCCATTGATCTGACCTCCGTAATCCAGACCGTTGACTCGATTTTGAGCCGGGCCGCGCTGGTCATCCGCGTGATGTCGCTTTTCACGGTGGGCGCCGGGATCATCGTTCTGGCGAGCACGATCTGGAGCGGGCGGTATCAGCGGTTGCAGGAAAGCATCTTGCTTCGGACGCTCGGCGCATCGCGCGCGCAAATCTGGAAGATTCTTTGCGCCGAGTATTTCCTGCTCGGCGTTTTTGCCAGCGCGACGGGGATCGTTTTGGCAGTGATTTCGAGCTGGGCGCTGGCTAGATTCGTTTTCGAATTGAATTACGCGCCGTCGCTTCTGCCGCTGTTGGTCACGGCGGTGTCGGTCAGCGGGCTTACGGTGGCGATCGGTTTGATTGCGAGCCGCGGCGTGGCGAGCCGGCCGCCGTTGGAGATTTTGCGGGCGGAAGCTGAGTGATTTGGGACGTTACAAAGTTAAAAGTGACGAGGGTACAGGAAAAGAGCGCTTCGAGGGGCGTCCCTTTGTAACCTTTTAACTTCTTGGCGCTGGCGCCAGCGACTTCAGCTCACTCTTGCTGAGCGGTCGCCAATGTCCGCGCGGCAAGTCGCCCAGGCGCAAATGCCCGACCCGGACGCGAACGAGCTTCTTCACCTCGAATCCCAATTCGTAAAACATGCGCCGAATCTGCCGGTTGATGCCCTGACGCAAGACCACCCGCACGCGGGTCATCCGGATCGTTTGCACTTTCTCCATCCGCGCGCGTTCGCCGTCGAGCATGATGCCCGCCAGCAGCTTTGGCGCGAGCGCCGGTTCCCACGGACGATCGAGGGTCACTTCATATTCTTTTTCAACCTTGTAGCGAGGATGGGTCAGACGCTGCGCGAGATCGCCGTCGTTGGTCAGGATGAGCAGGCCTTCGGTTTGCGCATCGAGCCGGCCGATATTGAAAAGGCGCGGGAACTTGGCCGGCAGAAGATCGAAAATCGTGTCGCGGACGTTGGGATCGGCATGGGTGGAAACGAAGCCGGCTGGCTTGTGGAGGATGATGTAGAGCTTGTGCTCACTGCGCACCAGCTTGCTCCCGACTTTGACGTGATCGCCCTCGGCCGGTTGGGTGCTGAAGTCGGTGACGACGCGACCGTTGATCGTGACGCGGCCCTCGGCAATCAATTGATCGCAGTGCCGCCGGGAACCGACACCGGCAGCGGCAAGGAAACGATTCAGGCGCATTTTGGGGCTTGGTGAAAAGTTAAGAGTCGTTAATTGAGAGTTAAGAGCCAAAGATCTGGCTCGGAGCTCTCAACTCTCAACCAATAACTCTCAACTTCCCTTACGCGTCCGGCTTGGTTTTCGGAAGGCCGATGACTTTCGTGCCTTCCTTGAACTGTCCGCGCTTCTTCAGAAGATCTACCCGTTCGAAACGCTTCAGGACATTCCGCTTCGCGGTGATCGTGCTGGCTCCCTTTAGACTGCGATGTTGCGACATAAATGCTCCTGCTTCTGTTTCCGAAATTGAGCGCCCACGCTACGATAGACCTTCGCTTTTTCAACTGCCTTCTGTAGCCGCTTCGCTGTGCGAAGCGCTGGGGGGATGGGGCGGCCCAGGCGTCGCCCGCAGGGCGACGGCTACAGAAGACCGCGGTGCTCGGGGAAGAGACCAAGAATGCTCTCCTCGTTCGCCTGGCATATTCCACGCTCGGTAATCAGCCCGGTCACTAACTGCCGCGGCGTCACATCGAAACCGAAATTGGCGGCGGCGCTGCTCTGCGGGGTCAGGCGCACTTCCACCTGCCGCCCGTCGTGCCAGCCATCGGCGTAGCTCACTTCTTCGGAGCCGCGTTCCTCGATCGGGATCTCCGTTAATCCGTCGCGAATCTTCCAATCGAAGGAAGAGGAGGGGAGCGCGACGTAAAACGGGACCGCATTATCCTTTGCCGCCAGCGCCTTGAGGTAAGTGCCGATTTTGTTCGCGACGTCGCCGGTGTAGGTGGTCCGGTCGGTCCCGACCATCACGGCGTCCACCTTTCCGTGCTGCATCAAATGCCCGCCCGCATTATCGGCGATGACGGTGTGCGGAACGCCGTGTTCACCCAACTCCCAGGCCGTGAGCTTCGATCCCTGACTTCGCGGCCGCGTCTCGTCTACCCAGACGTGAACGGCGATGCCGGCATCATGCGCCGCGTAGACGGGCGACGTGGCCGAGCCATGATCCACGAACGCGAGCCAGCCCGCGTTGCAATGCGTCAGCACATTCACGGGCGCGCCGCCTTTTTTCTCGCTGAGCTGCCGGATCAATGGCAAACCGTGTTCGCCAATCCTCCGACAATATTCGGCGTCCTCATCCGCAATTTTCCGGGCCGTGTCGAACGCCACTTGCCGTTTCGCTTCCAGACCTTTGGCTTCACCGATGCTTTTCAATTGCCGCTCGACGGCCCACGCCAGATTCACCGCCGTCGGCCTCGTCGCTTTCAGTCGTTCCGCGGCGGCGGCCAGGTGATCGTCGATGGAATTGCCAGCCGCTTCGAGCGTGGCCAGGTACATTCCGTAGCCCGCCGCCGCTCCGATCAACCCGGCTCCGCGCACGTGCATTTCCCGAATGGCCCGCGCCATCTCGTCGAGCGTGCGCGTTTCTTCGATGATAAAACGGTGAGGAAGAAAACGCTGATCGATCAATTGAATGACGCGATTGTCCGATTCGTTAGGCCAGATTGTCCGGTAATGTTGACCGCTTACTTTCACGAGCCGTTAGAATGCGATTAACATTCGTGCAAAGCTAGATCGGAAAATCAACGCCTTCTCAAATGGAAATCGTCAGTCCCCTTCCGCCTCGAAGCTCGCGCGTGCCGAACGCGCGGGTGGGGCTGCTCATGACCGGATTGATCCTGGCCGCTTTCGCGTTCCTCGGCATCCGCGGCATTGAGTGGTTTCTTTTGAAACAATCGGTGCACGGGCAATTTCCGAAGTTGGAATGGATTTCCACCGAGCAACTGGCCGCCTGGCTCGAGGGCAAACAGCAGCCGCCGCCGGTGTTGCTCGACGTGCGAACGGAGGCCGAATGGAACGTAAGCCACATTGTAGGCGCGCGGCGGGTGGATCCGGATGCCACGCCCGAAGAGGCTACCGCAGGCCTGACGAAGGAAGCGCCGATCGTGACCTATTGCGCGATCGGGTATCGGTCCGGGGCGCTGGCAATGAAATTGCACGAGGCGGGGTTCACGCACGTTCAGACCCTCGAAGGTTCGATCTTCCAATGGGCCAACGAGCATCGGGCGTTGGTGAGTGGAGATAAACCGGTGACCGTGGTCCATCCCTACAGCAGTCTGTGGGGCCGGCTTCTGACCGACGACGCTCGCGCGCCGCTCGAAGAATAATGTAGAAGCGCTTGTGCCAAGCGCCTGTCGTCTGGTTGGCGCTTGACCCAAGCGCCCCTACATCGCGGGCAACTGCAAATATCCTGTAATTTTTCGCCGGCTCGCGCGTTAGGTTAGTGAGAACCAAATGCAAAGCGTCCAGGCCAAGGCGGTGAAAGTCGACGGCGTAGAAATGGATGCGCTCCTTCAGCGCTTCGAACGGCCGCTCTTGCAATATGCGACTCGAATATTGGGCGATAGCGACCGGGCTCGCGATGTCGTGCAGGAAACTTTTGTGAAACTCCAACAGGAAAATCGAACCGAACTCGACCACGCGCCGGCGAAATGGCTCTTCACCGTTTGCCGCAACGGCGCGCTCAATATTTGCCGAAAGGAGAAACGGCTGACGTATCTCGACCAGGAGTTGCTTGAAACGCGCGAGAGCGAACAGCCGGCCCCGGGCGAGAACCTCGAGGCGAAAGAAGCGCGCGGTTTCCTCCTGAAGATCCTCGAGCACGCTGCCGCCTCGCCAGCAGGAGGTGCTACAACTGAAATTTCAAAACGATCTCAGCTACCAGGAGATCAGCGAGATCACCGAATTATCCGTAAGCAACGTTGGGGTGATGATCCACAACGCCCTGAAAACTCTGCGGGAGCGCTACGGGCGGGCGTCCCGTGATTTCCTGCCCTTCACTCCTCGAATCATCTCATGAAAATAAATCTCGACGATCCCAACCTGACTGCTTTTGCCCTCGGCGAACTTTCCGGCGCGGAGCGGGACGCCATGGAGCAGGCGGTCGCTTCCTCGGCTGAAGCCCGGGAATTCGTGGCCGAAACGCAACAGCTCTCGCGGCTGCTGCACTCGGAGTACGAGGCCGAACAGCATCCGACGCCGGAACGTTCGCCCAATATTATCCGGATGGAGGAACAGCGGCGCCTCTGGTCCTCGACCCAGTGGGGCTCGCTCGCCGCGGCCCTGGCGATTTTTGCCGTGATCGGGGTGGTCGCGTTTTCGACCATTCAGCGGTCCAGCATATCACTCGCGAAAAGTCCGGAGGACGCAAAGAACGAGCGAGCCTTCGCTCAACAGGATTATTCTACGATTTTCGAAACGATCCCGGAAGTCCCGACTGAGACCCAGCCGGCGACGACTCCAGCGCAACAGAATTTGCTGGCGATGCAGGAACCCCGGCACCGCCGCTGCTCCGAGATGCCGGAATTTAGCGAGGAAAGGCTGAAAGCGGACACGGAACCAGAGAGTTGAGGATCCGAGACTCCCGCGGGTTGGAAAAAACCAGCTCAGACGCCGGCGGCGATTTACAGGTCGGGGGCCATACGGGCTTGGTTATGCACCATGCCCGGCGAGACTCAGGCCGCGCTGTCGGAGGACGACGAATGCTGCCCTCGAGACATCGCCAGGATTTCGATACGGCGGCCTACGATCATGTTTCGGAGAATCCGTTTCTTCCGGCGACGACCAATCCGCTCTCGACCTTCTCGATCGACGTGGACACGGCTTCGTATTCGAACGTCCGGCGCTTCATCGACTCCGGCATCGCTCCCGCCCAAGGACGCGGTGCGGGTGGAAGAAATGATCAATTATTTCACCTACGACTACCGTGAACCGGAAGGCGACAAGCCGTTCTCGATCGATCTCGATGCCACGGCGTGTCCCTGGGATGGAAGTCATCGCCTGCTTCGGATCGGCTTGAAGGGGCGCGAGGTGGCGAACGAGAACCGGCCCGCCAGCAATCTGGTTTTCCTTCTCGACGTCTCGGGCTCGATGACGCCGGCCGAGCGGCTCCCGCTGGTAAAGCAGGCGATGCGGTTGCTGGTGGAAAAGCTGACGGAGAAGGACCGCGTGGCGATTGTTATCTACGCCGGAGGTTCTGGTTTGGCGCTCTCATCCACCACCGGCGATCGCAAGGAAACGATCCTGCGTGCGCTGGAGGATTTGAAAGCCGGTGGCTCGACCAACGGCGCGGAAGGGATCGAGCTCGCCTACAAGGTGGCTGCGGATAATTTCATCAAGGGGGGAGTGAACCGCGTCATCCTTGCGACGGACGGCGATTTCAATATCGGCGTGACCAACCAGGGCGACCTGATCCGGTTGATCGAGCAGAAAGCGAAGGGCGGCGTTTTCCTCAGCGTCCTCGGCGTCGGCACGGACAACTTGAAGGATTCGACGATGCAGAAGCTCGCCGACAAAGGAAACGGGAACTACGCCTATCTCGATTCGCTCGACGAAGCGCGCAAGGTGCTCGTGCAGCAGGTGAACGGGACGCTCATGACGATCGCGAAGGATGTGAAGATCCAGGTGGAGTTTAACCCGGCCCGCGTCGCGTCGTATCGGCTGATCGGCTACGAGAAGCGGATACTGCGGAAGGAAGATTTCAATAACGACAAGGTGGATGCCGGCGAGATCGGGGCCGGGCATACAGTCACCGCGTTATATGAAATCGTGCCGGCTGGAGCGGGTGCGGACGATCCCTCCGCGAGCATTCCGCCAGTCGATCGGCTGAAATATCAGGCGTCGAGTTCTGCTTCGGTGGCGGCGGCGCCAGCAGATGCGAAAGCGTCGCAGGAAATGGTGACGGTGAAGTTGCGTTACAAGAAGCCGGAGGGCGACAGGAGCGAGCTGACAGAGCGTTCGTTTGTCGATAATGGTGCGAAGTTCGAGAACGCGGCGCCCGATCTGAAATTCGCTGCGGCAGTGGCGGAATTCGGGATGATCCTGCGCGACTCGCAATACAAGGGCAGGGGGACGATCGGGGCGGTGATCGAATGGGCGCAGGAAGGGAAGGGTCGCGACACGGCGGGTTATCGCGCGGGGTTTATTGAGCTGGCGCGCAAGACGCAGGCGTTGAAACAGCGGGAAGGTTGAGACTGGTAGAGACGCCGCGCTGCGGCGTCCGACCGATGTGCGACGGATGGGCGGACGGCGCAACGCGCCGTCCCTACCAGGAAAACATATTTGCGTTATATTGTTATCTTGATAACAATATAACATGAAGAAAGCAAAAGCGGCAGAGCCCAAGCGGGTGGAACGCATTCAAGTCGGCGCCCGGATGGAGAAAACGATCGTGAAGGTGCTCAAGGGCCTCGCGGAATACCTGGACCTTTCGCTCGGCGATCTGCTGGAGGGAGTGATCCTGCACGCGTTGGAAGGGAAGGCGCCGTTCTCAAACGAGACGCTGGCGCAAATCGAGCGCCTAAAGAAGATTTACGGCCTCGACTTGACCGCCGCGGACAGTCATCAGCTGGTGGAGGCCCCGAGTGGCAGGCGTTGAGGCAGCAGCAGCGACAACCCGCGCTTCATGCAGCGAGGCGGCGGTAGAGGACGAACTGTTCGCCCTGGAAATTGGGGCGCTCGATCCCGCCCAGTTTCCTCATTCCGAACATCTCCGGCTCGGGTACGAAATGCTGAGGCGTTATTCGTTCGGCGAAGCGGTAATGCGATTCTCGCGCGGCCTCCGGCTGCTCACGGCCAAAGCCGGACGGCCGGAGGTTTATCATGAGACAATCACTGTGGCTTTTCTCGCGGCGATCGGTGAGCGGCGCGCAGCCGTTGCCGACGGCGGTTGGGGGGAGTTTAAAGCAAAGAATGCCGACCTCCTCGACAAACGTTGCTTGGAGAGATGGTATGGCGCTGAGCAGCTCGGCTCCGATTTAGCGCGGAGAATATTTTGTTTGCCGGAAGCGACCAGAAACCGGTCATCCCGGGCGAAGTGCTAGCGGAGTCGAGGGAACCCGTGGTAATCGTATCGACGCCCGCGGCATCGTACGACGTTCGACGGGGTTCCTCGACTGCGTTCCGCTTCGCTTCACTTCGCGCGGAAATGACACCAAGTCAGACTTCCTCAAGCGCGGCGGGCTCGGCCTGCGACTTCACCTGCATGGCCAGGAAAGCGCCGAAGAGCAGAATAGCGGCGCTCCAGACTTGCGCGGTCGTGAGCCGCTCGCCAAAAAAGAGAGCGGAGAGGCCGAGCGCGCCAGCTGGACAAAGAAGCTGCAAAGTCTGGGAAAGCGCGACCCCCACCTTGCGGATGGCGACGTAATACAGGACGTGGGCCAGGCTGATACAGGTTACGGCCGAGACGATCAGAATGAGATTCACGCGTATTCCGGTCTCCAGCGGGGTCCCGATTTTTCCGAAGACCAGCGTGAGGGGCAGGAGCACCGCTGAAGTGATGAAGCTGATCAATCCGAAGCTGCGGATCGGGCCGAGTCGGGCGGAGGGCCGCTTCACCAACACGCTGTAGAGCGCCCAGCTGAAACTCGCGGCGAAAGCGATGGCGATTCCGCTCAACGCGATGGATCCGCCTTCCCGTCCCGGTTGAAACCAAAGAACACCGACAGCGCCAACCAGGCCGAAAAAAGTCCCGGCCTGAAATCGCCATTGGCGAATGATCCACCGCTCTTCTGGAAAAAAGATCAGCGCGAGGAGCGTGGTGATGATGACGGAGGACCGAATGAAGATGGCGAAAACTCCCGGGCCCATGTGCGAAAGTGCGACGGTTTGGGTGATTTGGTGGACGACGTTTGGGAGCGCGGGAATGAGGCACGCCACGAACATGCTGCGATCGAGCCGCGGTCCGCCGTGGCGAAAGCGAAAGAACATGAAGGGGAGGACGGCGAGGAACGCGACGGAATAGCGATAAAAGTTCTGCGCCCACGGATCGTAATAACGGTTGAGATAGAATTGGAAGAGGGAGGGCGTCGACCAGATGAGCACGGTCGCGAAAATGGCGGCGTAGCCTTTTAGGAATGTATCGCGTCCCTCGATCTTCATTTTCTGACGTCTGGTGGGAACCCCGGGGACGATTCCAAAGAAAGCAGCGCTGGCTTGCAATCGATAAACGTCTTCATCTAATAAGCGGATTCACATGAACAATTACAAAATCGGACTCGTTGTTGGTCTGGCGATCGCCTTCGCGGCGTATCCGGGAGGATCGTTGTATGCGAAAAAGCCTCGACGGAGCGCCCCCCAATCGTCTGGGAACACAGCGGCGGCGGCGTCGAACCCCCAGGATCCGGGCGGACATTCGGCCAAGGGTTTCGAAGCCGCGAAAAATCACGACTACGCAAAAGCCATCGAAGAGTTCACCAAGGCGATCGAGGCGGAGCCGGCAGATGCGAAAAACTATTTCAATCGCGGGACGGCTCATCGGGGAGCCAACAAGTTGCCCGAAGCGCTGGCGGATTTCTCGAAAGCGATCGAGATCGATCCGAAGAATACCGCGGCTTACATCGGACGCGGGGAGGTGCTGTTGGTGCAGAAACAACTGGATCCGGCGGTGGCGGATTTTAGCAAGGCGCTCGAGATCGCGCCCAATGATGTCAACGCCCGGCGCTTTCGCGGTTTTGCCTTCGTCTCGAAAGGTGAATGGCAGAAAGCGATCGAGGACTACGGCGCGGTGATCCAAAAGGTTCCGGCGGACGACGCCGCCTACGAGCGGCGCGCCTTCGCCTACCGGAGTCTGAAAAAATACAAGGAAGCGATCGCGGATTACACCAAGGCGATTGCGCTCGAATCGAAAGATCCAGAGGGATACCGGCGCCGGGCGAACACCCATATGCTGGCGGGCGACACCAAGAGCGCCATCGCCGATTTCAAGGCGTTGCTTAAGATCAAGTCGGATGACGCGGAGGCGCAGACCCAGTTGAAGGCGTTGGAGACCCGCGCCGCTTCACCAGCTCCGGCTGGCGCGACGCCCGCGACCGGCGCCTCGCCGCATTAAGGGTCCGCAGCGAAAAGTGTGTTCACCGTGGCGATTCGAACCCACCGTACCGTGGGATCGCTCGATTATGCTTTCCGTGCACGCGGGCATGCCCTAAGAATTCACCCCCCGCAACAGCATCTCAGCCGAAGGATCAGTATGAACATGACGAAGAATAGTTTGATGGCATTGGCGGCCGGTCTGCTTCTGGCCACACCGAGTTTCACCTACGCGGATAACAAGGCCGATGCGGCTGTTCACGGGAACAAAGGCAACGAGCTCGCGCGGGCCCTCAAGTATGACGAAGCGATTGTCGAGTACACGACAGCGATCAAGCTGAGCCCGAGCGACGCACGGCTTTACACTGACCGTGGCCGGGTTTATCGCGCCGCCGCCAAGCCCACCGAGGCCATGGCTGATTTTGCGAAAGTGATCGCCTTGAGCCCGAAGAGCGAGACCGGATATCTCGAGCGCGGCCAGACCCTCATGGTGCAGAATAAATACGATGAGGCTCTGGTGGATTACGAGATGGCGGTCAAGCTCAACGCCAACAATCCAGCCTGCTACGACCGGCGCGGTTACGCTTATTATAATCTGCGAAAATACGACGAGGCCGTTAAAGACTACACCACCAGCCTCCAAAAGAAGCCGGACGATCCGGTCATTTTGAACCGGCGGGCGGACGCCTATGTCGCGCTGGGTCAATTCGCGCAGGCCTACCCGGATCTTCAAGCGGCCTTGAAACTGAAGCCCGACGATTTCGACACGACCCAGAAAATGCTCTACGTGAACGCAAAAATGGCGTCGCCACGGCCGGTGGCCTCGCCGGTTGCGACGGTTCCGCCTACTCCGGCTCCACCCGAGCCGATGAGCGTGCAAATGAAGATCGGTATCGGCGTCGTGGCGTTGATCCTGATTATTATCATCGCGATTATCCTGGCCCGGAAAAAGAGCCGGGGGTATTAGCCCAAATTTCACGGCAGGGACGCGGGAGGCGGGAAGAAATTTCTTTGACACCCGGGGTCGCGCTGCTAGCTTGCCGACGCTTTTTCGGAGAACGAGACGAGGTCCCATGGTCGTTCAAAACGGAAGTTTGACGACACTGGGACTTTTACTTCTAAACGAGAGAGAAACCGGTTTGTTCCGCATCGGCGGGACGAAAAATTTAATGATAAACAGCGGCCCATGTAGCTCAGTTGGTAGAGCACGTCCTTGGTAAGGACGAGGTCACCGGTTCAATCCCGGTCATGGGCTCCAGAGCTCGCGGCCGGCAGCAATAACAAAAGAAAGAGTTAGTTTAACCCAAGGAAAATCGAGATGGCTAAGGAAGCATTTAAACGCGATAAGCCGCACGTTAACGTCGGCACGATTGGTCACGTCGACCACGGCAAAACCACCCTCACTGCGGCAATCACCAGCGTGTTGGCCAAGAAAGGCTTCGCTGAGGCCCGCGCCTACGATTCGATCGATAATGCGCCGGAAGAAAAAGAGCGCGGCATTACGATCAACACCGCGCACGTGGAATATCAGAGCGACAAGCGCCACTACGCGCACGTCGATTGCCCGGGCCACGCCGATTATGTGAAAAACATGATCACAGGCGCCGCGCAAATGGATGGCGCCATTCTCGTCGTCTCGGCGGCGGACGGTCCGATGCCGCAAACCCGTGAGCACATTCTGCTGGCGCGCCAGGTCGGCGTGCCCGCCGTCGTCGTGTTCCTGAACAAGGTCGACATGGTCGACGATCCGGAACTGCTCGACCTCGTTGAGATGGAAGTGCGCGATCTCCTCACGCAATATGAATTTCCCGGAGACAAGATTCCAATCGTCAAGGGCAGCGCGCTCAAGGCGCTGAACGGCGATGCCGAACAGGAAGCGCAAATCATGGCGCTGGTGGCGGCGGTCGATGATTACATCCCCGTACCGGAGCGCCCGGTCGATCTGCCGTTCCTCATGCCGGTGGAAGACGTGTTCAACATTGAAGGCCGCGGCACCGTCGCGACCGGTCGTGTCGAGCGTGGCATCCTCAAGAAGATGGAGGAAGTAGAAATCGTCGGCCTCAAGGACACGATGAAGACGACCGCCACCGACATCGAAATGTTCCGCAAGCTTCTCGACGAAGCGCGCGCCGGCGACAACGTCGGAGTGCTGCTCCGCGGTGTGAAGAAGGAAGATGTCGAGCGCGGCCAGGTCATTGCCAAGCCCGGCAGCATTAAGCCGCACCGCAAATTCAAGGCGGAGATTTACGTGTTGAGCAAGGAGGAAGGGGGCCGTCACACGCCGTTCTTCACCAACTACCGTCCGCAATTTTATTTCCGCACGACCGACGTGACCGGAACCGTCAAGCTCGCCGAAGGCGTCGAGATGGTCATGCCGGGGGACAACGTCTCGGTGGAAGTCGAATTGATCACGCCGATCGCGATGGAGAAAACCATCCGGTTCGCGATTCGCGAAGGCGGCAAAACCGTCGGCGCCGGTCGTGTGGCCGAGATTCTGGACTGACGAAGAATTGCAGATTGCCGAAGGGCGAATGCCGAATGAAGTTGGAGGTGTCGACTTTCTTCCAATCGAAAATCGGCAATCGAAAATCGAAAATTCCGAAAGGTCAGTAGCTCAATTGGTAGAGTAGCGGTCTCCAAAACCGTCGGTTGGGGGTTCGAGTCCCTCCTGACCTGGTTTTTGGGGCGCGAGTGAAATGTTAAAAGTGTTACATCGTTAAAATCAGATCACTCATCGCCACAGCCTTCCGTTTTAACCTTGTAACAATTGTAACTTCCGCGCCCCATGTTCACGAAATCGAAAAACTTCTTCGCCGAAGTCAGGGCCGAGCTGCAGAAAGCTTCCTGGCCCTGGGAATCGAAGGAGAAGGGGATCCGGCGCTACAAGGAGCTGACTGATTCGACCCTCGTGGTCATCATCGCGATGCTTCTGCTCGGCGGATACGTCGCGCTCTTCGATTTCGTCCTGATCAATTTCATTCACTACTTCACCCGCCTCCACTGATATGGCCTCCGTTCTCGCCCCAAAAGATCAGTGGTTCGTCGTGCACGTGCTTTCCGGCCAGGAAAACAAAGTCCGTGACAATATCGAAAAGCGCGTCAAGACCGAGGAAATGGGCGACGTGGTTTTCAAAGTGCTCGTGCCGACGGAGCGCGTCTCGGAAATCAAGCGCGGCAAGAAGAGCGAGACGACGCGCAAATTTTTCCCTGGGTATCTCATCGTCAACATGCATTTGCTCGACGAGAACAACCAACTGGTGGGACGCACCTGGTATTTCATTCGCGAAACGACAGGCGTGATCGGTTTTGCTGGAACGAAGGACAAGCCGATCCCGATGCGGCAATCGGAAGTCGATAACATGCTGGCGCAGATGCAGGAGCGCGAAGAGAAGGTGAAGCCGAAGGTCAGCTTCGAAGTCGGCGAGACCGTGAAGGTGGCCGACGGACCTTTCCAAAATCAAAACGGCATCGTCGAAGAGATCGATCCCGATCGCGGCAAATTACGTGTCTCCGTCACGATCTTCGGCCGCGCCACGCCGGTCGAATTGGAATATTGGCAGGTCGAACGCGGCTAATTTCTCTCAACTGTTAACTCTCAACTCTCAACTTTCTCGCAATGGCCAAAGAAATCGTAGCTCACATCAAATTGCAGATCCCCGCAGGTCAGGCGAATCCCGCGCCGCCCGTCGGCACGGCGCTCGGACCGCGCGGCGTCAACATCATGGCGTTCTGCAAGGAATTTAACGCCGCCACCCAAAAGCAGGCCGGGGACATTCTCCCGGTCGTGATCACCGTTTTCAAAGACAAGTCATTCACTTTCATCACGAAGAGTCCTCCAGCAGCGATCCTGTTGAAGAAGGCGGCGAACATTGCCGCCGGTTCGAAAGAGCCGAATAAGACCAAGGTCGGCAAAGTGACGCGCAAACAGATCATGGAGATCGTGAAGACGAAGGGCAAAGACCTGAATTCGCGCAGCGACGAAGCCGGCTTCCGCATCATCGCCGGCACCGCCCGCCAGATGGGCCTCGAAATCGTCGATTAAGGTCGGGAGAATCTGTTCGGGAAACGCTGCGGGGTATTTGTTCGCGCCAACGGCGCGTTTTCATTTCAGCCTGGAGCATCGCCCCAGGGATTAGCACAACATCAGACCGTTAGCGCTGAAAGCGCGATTCATTCCGGCGCCAGTCTATGTCGATCAACGCCACCCAGGTGTTGAATCGCGCTTTCAGCGCTTGTTCATGACGCGATCCGAATCCTGGGGCGGTGCCCCAGGCTGACATGAGAACGCGCCTTTGGCGCTAAACTGGATACGCCGCGGGACGCGAACCTTGAAATCGCTCGCCCGCGCTTATTTGCCTAGAGCCGTATCGCAGTTGACGATTTCGCCCGCGATACCCTTGGCCCACTTCTCGTTGGCCGGGTTCAAGGCGCCACGACTACGCAAACCTTCGAGGACATCCAGGGTTTGTTGAAGCATGTCGCGAGCAGCGCTCCAGTGTTTCCTGGTCTCGCCCGTTGGTTGGTGGGGGGCGGCGGCTAGCGCCATGTACGCGTAACCAAGATATTGATACGCCTCAGCTCTGAGGAACCGGTGATCGGCGTTTGTCGCGTCTTCGGTAATTTCTCCGAGGATGGCAATCGCTTTGCGACATTCTTGCAGCGCGGAGTCAACTTCGCCCAAGCTTCGCCTGCATACCGGCCACGCCAGCGCCACAAGCGGCGGCTCTGAACCGCAAGGGTAAGTCGCCGGGCGCGTCTGCTGCGAGCTTTTCGAAATTGTCGCGCGCTTTACTGAAGTGCGAGAGCGCTTGAGTGTTGTCGTTCAAATTCGCCAGGAAGTCAGCGATCCGCTTGTGGATGTATCCGAGATCCTTCCGGGTCACCGCATTGGCTGGATCCGCCGCGAGTAACTCCTCCTGAGTGTTACCGCCCGGCGGAAATACTCCAGCGCTCCGTCCTTGTCGGTGAACTTGCGATAGTCGCCGCCATTCTTGTAGTTCATCACAAGTTGGCGGCGGTAGTCGGCATTGATTGGGTCCTCCGCGATCAACGCTTCTCCCAGACTCGAGCGCCTTGCCATTGACCTCGATCGCTTCCGGAACCTTGTTCTGCACAAATAAGCACATCCGCCATGCCCTGGTGACAGCTCCAGAGTGCGCGACGATACCTTTGCTCTCGCGGATTGTTGACGGCAAGCCTTTCGCAGATGGCCAGGGCTGCGCGAAATTGTTCAACCGCGCCATCAAGGTCGCCACGGCTTTTCAATGCGCTTCCGAGCTTGTTGCAGGTGTCGGCGAGCTCAAGCTGAAGGTCGTCATCGGCAGGCTGTTCCCGTATCAAATCGAGGTAGAGCGTGAGGGCTTTCCGAAGATGTTCCAGACCGTTGCTCGTCTCACCGGTGTCCACCAAACGTTCGCCAATTTTTTGGTGGCTGCCGGCGAGGTCACGTCGAGCCTGCATGTCAGCGGGGTTCAGGGCGACGCAGCGTTTCGCGAATCCGGAGCGCCTTCGTATAACTCTCCAACGCTCCGGCCAAATCGCCGAGGTTCCCGCCCGATACTCCTCCGCGCACGTCGCCCACTCTCTCGTAAGCGGCCGCGAGCTCGCGTTGGAGGGCAGGGTCGCCATGCGCTTCGGCCGCCAGACTGTCGAGGTAATTCAGAGCGTCCTTGACCAATCGCTCCCGCACTTTCGTCGCGCCGGGCAGATCCTTGATGGCGTCGTGGTAATCGAAGAGGACGCTATTGGCCAGCTTGCGCACGTCATTGAAACGCCGCTCGGCCCGGGCCTGCTCCGCCCGTGCTCTGTGTTCTTGTATTGTCGCTCTGCGAGCCTGCCACGCCGTGGCGACAACGCCGCCGACCAGCGTGAGGAACAGCAAGGCCGCGGCGGAAACGGCGAGGCGGTTGCGCCGCAGAAATTTGCCGGAGCGATAGGAAAACGTGTCAGGCTGGGCGACGACCGGCCGGCCGGCGAGGTGACGGCGGATGTCTTCCGAGAACTGTTCGACCGATCGGTAGCGGCGCGCTGTCTCTTTTCGCATGGCCATGCGCACGATGTTGTCGAGATCGCCGCGCAGCCGGCGTGCATCTTCGGGGCGGCTCACCACCGCACTCGGTTTGTCGATTTGCGCGGTGCTTATCGCCTTCCCGATTTCCTGGGGCGATCGGTTCTTTAGGCGGTAGGGCGGGCGGCCGGCCAGAAGTTCGTAGAGCACCGCGCCGAGGCTGTAAACATCGCTCAGGGTCGTGGCCGGCGCGCCCTCGATTTGCTCCGGGCTGGCGTATTCCGGGGTCATGATCGGGACCGCAGTGATGGTCGGGAGCGTCTCCGCGCTGTCGTTGGGCTGGATGATCTTGGCAATGCCGAAGTCGAGCAGCTTCGGGACACCGCCGGGCGTGACCAGGATGTTTGAAGGCTTCAGGTCGCGGTGCACGACCAGGCGCTGATGGGCGTAGGAAACGGCGCCGCAAACCTGCCGGAAGAGTTCGAGCCGTTCGCTGATCGAAAGCCGATGCTCCTCGGCGTAACGATCGATCCGATCGCCTTCGATGTACTCCATGACGAAGTAGGGCACCCCGTCCTCGGTGGTTCCGCCGTCGAGCAGGCGGGCGATGTTCGGGTGTTCGAGCGAAGCGAGAATCTGCCGTTCATGCTGGAAGCGGCGGAGGACTGAGTCCGTATCCATCCCGCGCTTGATCAGCTTGATGGCGACTTGCATCTGGAATTGCTGATCCGCGCGCTCGGCCAGGTAAACCGCGCCCATCCCGCCCGATCCGATGCACTCGAGCAGTTTGTACTGACCGATCATGCGCCCCGCGTCTGATGGATCGGGTGCAACCGCCGAAGGCGTCCGCGACTAATCTCGCCGGTGGATCAGCGATGAAATCATCGGCCGCGCGATCCGATTCGAGCAGCGCTTCGATTTCATGCCGGAGCTGCTCATCGCTGCCGCACGCGCCGGTGAGGAAAGCTTCGCGCTCGCCGGGCGGAAGCTCGCGCGCGGAGTGAAAGATTTCCTTGAGTCTCTCCAACGGCGCCGAGTTCATCGCACCTCAGGATGTCGTCAGTTCCTTGTGCAGCCAGGCTTTGGCAAACTCCCAATCCCGGCGCACGGTGATCGCCGAGACACTGAGCACTTCGGCGATCTCATCGTAGTTCATGCCGCCGAAATATTTCAGCTCCACGACCTGACTGGCGCGGCGATCCAGCTCGGCCAGCCGCTCCAGCGCGTCATTCAAATCGACCACCTGCTCGGCCTGGGTCTCGGTCACAATGGCTTCGTCGTTCAACTCAACCTTCACCGCCCCAGCCCCGCGTTTCGCCCGCTGCCGGCCGCGCGCGTAATCGACCAGGATGTGCCGCATCATGCGCGCGGCCACGGCGAAAAAATGGGTGCGGTTCTGCCAGTGCGGATTCGTTTGGTCCGCGAGACGCAGATACGCCTCATTGACCAGCGCGGTGGTTTGCAGGGTGTGGTCGGGCCGTTCGCTCCGCATATAGCGATGAGCGAGCTGGCGCAGCTCTTCATAGACCAGCGGCGCGAGTTCATCGGGCTGGGCGTTCTGCCAATAACCGGAGGTCGCCAGCAGATCGCTGAATTTGTTGCGGTGAAAGCGAGCCGGCGACCATGCAAACGAAGGATACCGCCAGCCGGATGAGGCTTAACAGAAGATAACGAAGGAAACGAAGACATACCGCGAATGCCCGCGAATGAACGCCAATTGAGCGGCGGATTCGTTCTCCTCCCTTGGAATCTGATTCGCCGATTCGTGTTCATTCGCGGTTCCAAAACCCTCCCCGATTCTTTTGTTCGTTTCGGATGATCACTTTTTGCCGGTTTTGTCGCTTTCATCGGTAGGAGAACAAAACTAATGAAACACAATTCCATTGCCACCTGAGATCGATCCCGCCGATACGGCGAGCTTTTGCAGCTATTTCAATCATTCTTTCCCTCGTCACTGCTTTTACGGCGTTCGGCGTTTCGGTCGACACCTCGTGGACCTATCAGGGACAGTTGCGGCGCAGCGGCGCGGCCTACACGGGCACCTGCAATTTCCAGTTCAGTCTCTGGAATGCGAGCGCGCGGCGGGAACGCAACAGGGCAACACTTTATCCCTCAATAGCGTCAACGTGGCGAATGGCTTGTTCACCGTGGTGCTCGACTTTGGGGACTTATTTAAGGGCGACGCCCCATGGCTGGCGACGAGCGTGCAGTGCAGCGGAGATGGCGGGTTCACGCCGCTTGATCCGCGTCAGCCCCTCACCGCCGCACCTTATGCGCTCAGCCTGCGGCCGGGAGCGCAGATCAATGGAGATAGCGCTTCCGAAGCCATGCTGGTGGCGAACAACTCTAATACCGGTTTCGGAATCATCGGCAGTGGCAAAATCGGGTTGTATGGATCCACTACTCTTGCGGACGGACGCGGGGTGTATGGCCAGGGCGGCGCAGGTGCTAACAGCGCTGGCGTATTTGGAATCAACACGAACTCGGCGGCCATCTGGGGACTCAGCACCGGGACGGGTTCCGCGATTTTCGGCGAGAACACCGGCACCGGGTTTGCGGGCCGGTTCGTCGGGCCGGTCGACGTGAATGGTGCGCTAACTTCGACATCCCTCAGCGCGACTTCAATAACCACGACAGCCCTAAGCGCGACCAACACTGGCCCTAACACCATCGGTGTGTCAGGCAAGGGGCCCACTGGTTTGTATGGCGAGACGAGCAACTCTAATGGCAGTGGTGTGTGGGGGAAGGCGGATGGGACAGGCAGCGCAGGCGTATTCGGCTCGAACAGGGAAGGGCGAGCTATCTGGGGACTCACCACGGGGGGAGGCTCGGCGATTTTTGGCGAGAATACCGGCGGGGGCCCGGCGGGAACTTTCAATGGTTTTGTCTCCATTGCCGGTGACCTGTTCGTCTATGGCAACGTGGTCAAACAATCCGGCTCCTTCCGGATCGATCACCCTCTCGATCCGGAGCACAAATTCCTGTCGCATTCCTTCGTCGAGTCGCCAGACATGAAGAACATCTACGACGGCACCGTCACCACCGACGCGACTGGCACCGCGACCGTCACCTTGCCGGCCTACTTTGCGGCCCTCAACCGAGACTACCGTTATCAACTCACCGTCGTAGGCCAGTTTGCGCAGGCGATTGTCTCCAGGGAAATAATCGCGGATAACACCTTCGCGATTCGCACCGACAAGCCCGGTGTCAAAGTCTCGTGGCAGGTCACCGGCATTCGGCAGGATGTCTACGCGAGAGAGAAACCGATCGTGGTCGAGCAGCCAAAGTCCGCCGAGGAGGACGGTAAGTATCTATATCCGGCCGGATTTGGCGCGGGTGAAGAAAAGCAAATTGGCCGTTCCCAGGGACCTGCGTCCGCACCGGGCGCGCAAGATCCGGCAGCCGCGGGATCAGGCGATCAAGCAAGGGGTAAGTAGCAGATGCAAACCACACCCAGCCAACCGAGAGCGGCCATCTCCAGAATGCCGTCCCGCTCTTCTGGCCACGATTGCCTGAAAGGCGTCGCTCCCTGCGCTGCCTGGCGCCTTCTGTGGGTGATCGCGCTGCTCGTGCTCACGGTGGTCCCACAGGCCATTTCGCAGAGCGGCGGAGTCTACGATTTGACCTGGCACACGAACGATGGAGGCGGGATCACTTTCACCAACGGCGGCGCTTACCAGCTCGGCGGCGCCATTGGCCAGCATGACGCGGGAGCTTCGAGCGGCGGTGCCTATTCCCTGACCAGTGGTTTTTGGGGCGTCGCCAATGGCATCCCTTCAGCAACACCGACGCCAACCCCAGCACCGACAGCAACGCCGACACCGACGATTGGTACGACCGCAACCCCGACGGCGACACCTTCTGCGACGCCTACGGGAACACCCATCGCAACACCTACTGTTTCACCAACGGTAACGCCTGCCACTACACCGCCGGCAACACCCACTGCTACACCTGCGTCCACAGCGACGGCGACGCCCAGTGCTACACCGCCAGCAACACCTTCTGCGACGCCTACAGGCACACCAATCTCAACGCCGTCGGTCACGCCTTCCAACACACCGACTGCGCCGCCCACCGCAACGCCGTCGGCAACAGCTTCCGCCACACCAAGCCCAGCGCCTTCTGCTTCCCCAACTTCGACGACGAAAGCCGTCAATCTCTCGACCCGAATGCTGGTGCAGACCGGCGATAGAGTGGGCGTCGGCGGGTTCATCCTCACGGGAAGCGGTCCAAAACAAGTGCTCCTGAGGGCAATTGGACCTTCGCTCGCCCACTTCGGTGTGCCCGGCCTGCTGCCAGACCCGGTGATGGAACTGCATGGTCCGGCCGGCTTTGTCACAGTCACTAACGACAACTGGAGGGACACCCAGGAGGTCGGGATCCAGGCCACGAGCATTCCACCGACCGACAACATGGAATCGGCCATCCTGGCGACGCTGAATCCCGGATCTTATACGGCGATCGTGAGGGGCAAGAACAACACCTCGGGCGTCGGTTTGATCGAAATCTACGATCTGAACCCGGAAGCGACTTCGAAACTGGCCAACCTGAGCACCCGCGCCTTTATCAGCACCGGAAGCGACATCGCCATCGCGGGCTTCGTCCTAAGCAATGGCAATATCGGCGATCGGATCGTGGTGCGCGGAATCGGACCAAGCCTGGCTCCGGGAGTCTTCCCGGCGAGCGCGGTGCTGGCCAATCCGACCCTGGAGCTGCGCGATGCCGATGGAGTGCTACAGGCTTCGAATAACGATTGGCAGGATAACCCGGCGGAGGCTGCGATCATTACCGCGGCTGGCCTGGCGCCGACCCATAATCTCGAGGCCGGGATAGCGGCGACGTTGCCGCCCGGGATTTACACCGCGCTCCTGGCGGGATTGAACAACGGCACCGGCATCGGCCTGGTCGAAGTCTACGATCGCGGACCGTAGGGCCGAGCCCAAGGCTCGGAATTTCGAAATCCGAATATCGAAATCCGAAACAAGGACCAAAGGCTCAAGACACGGGGAAATGTTCGAAACAAGTTGTCCCGTTTTGGTCATTTCCCTTTTCGGTCATTCGAATTTGTTTCGGATTTCGAAATTCGGCATTCGGATTTTTGGCGGTGCGCTTATTTTCCCAAAGCCGTGTCGCATTTGGCGATCTCACCGGCGATATTCTTGGCCCAAACCTCATTGGCGGCGGCCAACATGCCCCGATTCCGCAGGTCTACAAGGACATTCAGGCTTTGCTGAAACATGTCGCGAGAAGCACTCATGCGCTGCCCGATTTCGCTGGCCGAGGCGGTCGGGGAGGCGGCGAGGGCGAGGTAAACATAGCCAAGATATTCGTATCCCTGAGCTCTGTTGCTTCGGAGTTGCACGTTCGTCGCGTCTTCAGTAATTCCCTGGAGGAGGGCAATCGCTTTGTGACATTCTGCGACCGCTGAATCGCTCTCGCCTAACCGCGCCTGCATACCGGCGACGCCAGCGCGACAAATGGCAGCTCTAAAACGCGAGAGTATATCCGTGGGCGCTTCGGTAAACACTTGTTCATAACTCTCCAGAGCTTTGCTGAAGTAGAGGAGCGCTTGAGAGTTGTCCTCCAGATCAGCCAGAAAACCGGCTATCTTCTGGTGCGCATAGGCGAGATCCTTGCGAATTAACGCATTGGCTGGATCCGCCGCGAGCAACTCATCTTCGAGCGCTGCTGCCCTGCGGAAGTGTTCTAGCGCGCCGAGTTTATCACTGCGTTCGCGATAGTCGCCACCATGCTGGTAAGTCAGGACAAGAAGGCGGCGGTAATCGGCGTTAATTGGATCTTCTACGATCAACGCTTCTCCCAGTGCCAGCGCGTTGCTGTTGGCCTCGATTGCGCCGGCAACGTCTTTTTGTAACCAAAAAACCGCCGCAATGCGCTCATGACTGGTCCAGAGTGTGCGACGATACCTTTGGTTTCGCGGCTGGCTGGCGGCAAGCTTTTCGCAGACGGCCAGGGCGGCGCGATGCTGTTCCAGCGCGCCAACGAGATCGCCGCGCTGTCTCACTGCATATCCGAGTTTGTTGCAGGTATCGGCGAGATCGAACTGGAGGTCGGCGTTGGTCGGCTGTTCCCGCGTCAGGTCGAGGTAGAGCGTAAGGGCTTTTCGAAGGTGGTCCACGCCATTGCTCGTTTCGCCCGTCTCCAGCAGCAGCCAGCCAGTTTTCTGGTGGCTGCTGGCGAGGTCGCGCCGAGCTTGAACGCTATCGGCGTTTAGAGCGACAAGCGCTTCGCGAATCCGGAGCGCCGTCGTGTAACTCTCGATTGCGCCGGATAAATCGCCCAGGCTGCCGCTGGAATCGCCTCCCCGCACGTCGCCCACTCTCTCGTAGGCAGCCGCGAGCTCGCGCTGCAGTTCAGGGTCGCCCTGCGCTTCGCCTGCCAGGCTGTCGAGGTAATTCAGGGCGTCCTTGACCAATCGTTCCCGCACCTTCGTCGCGCCGGGCAGGTTCTTGATTGCGTCGTGGTAATCGAAGAGAACGCTGTTGGCGAGCTTGCGCACCTCGTTGAAGCGCCGTTCGGCCCGCGCTTGTTCCGTGCGGGCTCTGTGTTTCTGTATTGTCGCCCTGCGCGCCTGCCAGGTAGTGGCCGCAATGCCGCCGACGAGCGTGAGGAACAGCAGGGCCGCGGCGGAAACGCCCAGCCGGTTGCGTCGCAGAAATTTTCCGGAGCGATACGACAACGTGTCAGGCTGGGCTACGACTGGCCGGCCCGCCAGGTGACGACGGATGTCTTCCGAGAACTGTTCGACCGATAGGTAACGGCGCGCTGTCTCTCTTCGCATCGCCATGCGCACGATGTTATCGAGATCGCCCCGGAGCCGGCGCGCATCTTCGGGGCGGCTCACCGCCGCACTCGGTTTCTCGATTTGCGCGGTGCTGATCGCCTGCATGATTTCCTGCGACGATCGGTTCCGCGGGCGGTAAGGCGGCCGGCCGGCCAGCAACTCGTAGAGCACCGCGCCGAGGCTGTAAACATCGCTCAGGGTCGTAGCCGGCGCGCCTTCGATTTGCTCCGGGCTCGCGTATTCCGGGGTCATGATTGAGACGGCGGTGATGGTCGGGAGCGTGCCCGCGCTGTCGTTAGGCTGGATGATTGTGGCAATGCCGAAATCGAGGAGTTTCGGGACACCGGCGGGCGTGACCAGGATATTCGAAGGCTTCAGGTCGCGGTGCACGACGAGGCGCTGGTGGGCGTAGGAAACGGCGCTACAAACCTGCCGGAAGAGCTCGAGCCGGTCGCTGATTGAAAGCTGATGCTCCTCGGCGTAGCGGTCCATCCGATGGCCTTCGATGTACTCCATGACGAAGTAAGGCACCCCCTCCTCGGTGGTTCCGCCGTCGAGCAGACGGGCAATGTTCGGGTGTTCGAGCGAAGCAAGAATCTGCCGTTCGTGCTGGAACCGGCGGAGGACTGAGTCGGTATCCATCCCGCGCTTGATCAGCTTGATGGCGACTTGCATCTGGAATTGCTGATCAGCGCGCTCGGCCAGGTAAACCGCGCCCATCCCGCCCGTTCCGATGCGCGTGAGCAGTTTGTATTGGCCGATGGTGCGGCCCGCCTCTGACGGATCGGGGGAACCACCGAAGGCGTCTGCTACCAATCTCGCCGGTGGGTCAGCGATGAAATCATCGGCCGCGCGATCCGATTTAAGCAGGGCCTCGACTTCTTGGCGGAGCTGCTCATCGGTGCCGCAAGCATCGGCGAGGAAGGCATCGCGTTCGCCTGGCGGAAGCTCACGCGCGGAGTGAAAGATCTCTTTTAATCTTTCCAGCGACGCCGAGTTCATCCCGCCGAAATATTTCAGCTCTACCACCTGACTGGCGCGGCGGATCCAGTTCTGCGAGGCGCTCGAGCGTCCTTCAAATCGACCAACTGCCCGGCCGGCGTCTCGGTCACGATGGCGTCGTCGCTCAACTCGATCTTTACCGCACCCGCCCCGCGTTTCGCCCTGTTCCGCCTACGAGCATGATCGACCAGGATGTGCCGCATCATGCGCGCGGCCGCGGCGAAGAAGTGGGTACGGTTTTGCCAGTGCGGATCCGTTTGGTCCGCGCGATGGAGATACGCCTCGTCGACCAGCGCGGTAGGTTGCAGCGTGTAATCGGGCCGTTCGCCCCGCATACATCGATGGGCGAGCTGACGCAGCTCGTCATAAACCAGCAGCGCGAGTTCATCGGGCTGGAAGTTCTGCCAATAACCGGAAGTCGCCAACAGATCGCTGATTTGTTGCGGTGAAAGCGAGCCGGCGACCATGCAACAAGAGATTACCGCAGCCGGATAATGCTTTAACAGAAGATAACGAAGGGGTGGGGCGCACGCACCTAGCGCGCTGGCGAGGGCACCGAAACCCGCGCGCGAGGCGTGTGCGCGTCCCGGAAAAATCGGATGATCACTTTTTGCCGGGTTTGTCGCTTTCATCGGTAGGAGAACAAAACTGATGAAACACAATTCCGTCGCCGAGCTGATACCCAATCCCGAAACTCATCGAGTTCTGTCGGCGACGGGCGCCACCAGGGGCGAACTAGGGCCCAACCTCACCTACCCGATCCGGCGTCGGTGGCTTGTAGTGGGCCTTGTTGGATTGTTGCTGGCCTCGATCGGTGTCGTTGATGTGCGCGCCGGCGAAAAAGTACAAGGCAAGCCCGATCTCGGCCCCAACGTGAGTTTGCGCGGCTACCGCCCGTTTCCCGATGACAGCCCGTGGAACACGCCGGTTGATAAGTTGCCCGTCGACGCCAAGTCGCAAATCTTCATCAAGAGCATCGGCACCAACAAGCCGCTGCACCCGGATTTCGGGGGGCCTTATGAGGGGGCGCCGCTCGGTATTCCTTATGTCGTGGTCGAGGGCACACAGCCGAAAGTCCAGCTCACTTTTGAATACGTCGACGAAAGTGATCCCGGCCCCTACCCGATTCCGGCTGACGCGCCAATTGAAGGCGGTCCGAAAGCCGACGCCGACGCCGACCGCCATGTCCTGGTGATCGACCGCGACAACCTAAAACTTTACGAGATCTTTTCCGCTTTTCCCGACGGGAAGGGGTGGCGCGCCGTGGGCGGCGCGGTTTTCGATTTGAAAAGCAATAAGTCGCGGCCGGCCGGCTGGACCAGTGCCGACGCGGCGGGTCTGCCGATTTTTCCCGGTCTGGTGCGCTACGACGAAGTCATGGACCAGAAAGAGATTCGTCATGCGCTGCGCTTCACGGTGCAGAAGACGCAGCAGGCCTACGTTCCGCCCGCCTCGCACTGGGCCAGCGAGAGCAAAGACCCGTCATTGCCGCCGATGGGCTTGCGGGTGCGATTAAAAGCGGACTACGACATTTCGAAATTTCCCGAAGCCGCGCAGGTGATTCTGCGTTGCCTGAAAACCTACGGGATGATCCTGGCCGACAACGGCAGTGATTGGTTCCTCTCCGGCGCTCCCGACGAGCGTTGGGACGACGAGGCCCTGGGCGCCCTCAAGCGCGTGAAAGGCAGCGACTTTGAGGTCGTACAGATGGGGGAATTAACCAAGGAACGAAATTAAACGCAGAGCGGGCGTCCAATGAAAACAACAATATGAAAACAAAATACCACTCAACTCTATTAACAGCGGGCGCCGAAGGCGGCGAGCAAACGCAAAACAAATCGATCCGTCGCAACTGGAATGCTCTGGCGCTTGGCGGACTCTTGTTCACATCCATTGTCGCACCATCGGTTCGTACCGTGGAAGCTCAGTGCCAGCAATGGGATGTGAGCGGTAAGTGGAAAATCCGGCAAGGCTCGTTCACGTTGCCCGTCATTCTCAGCCAGAATGGCAAGACAGTCAGTGGGACTGCCGCTCACAAGGGCGCGCTCATCCAAGAGTCGTCGGGCCCGTTGGGGGTTGAGGGGTTTGGCGTCGAAGAAAACTTGGCTGGTACGGTCAACGGCACCGTCGAAGGCGACAAGTTAGAGGTGCAGATTAATTGGGCTGGTGGGGGGGCGGGTGTCTATCGCGGCACCATTGGCAAAAACGGCGTGATCCGTGGGATGACCTATGACAAGAAAAAGCCGTCAAGCACCGCAACCTGGCAGAGCAGCAAGGTCATGAAATGCGCCGACGAGGAGGTCGTTCAACCGACCAATCCTCCACCAGCCCCGGTTCACGAATTCAAGTCCACGGGAAAAAAGCCGACCCCCCCGCCGGTCCCGGTTCACGAATATAAGTCCACCGGCAAAGTGAAAACTTCAGCGGCCGCTCCTACCATCAAGGCCAACCCCGTAGTCGTGACCATTCCTGCGGGGCAATCTCATGGTAGGACCACCCTGACTTGGGACGGCGGGCCGGACCATCCGGATGCAGAAGTCTGGCTGAAGGATACGAAGGGGGAGGAAAGGCTTGTGGTCCGGCAGGGGACAGGGACCCGCAGTGTGACGGTGGAGGCAGGCAAAAACTATCAGGTTATTCTGAAGGATGCGGGCGAACAGTTGGCCAGGGCGGCTGTATTAACCAAACAATAAGTTCCAAGGCTAGAGCAAGACCGACTTCACACGGCCCAGCCCAAGGCTCGGAAACTCGAGATCCGGCACGACGGCGCTCGGCTGTCGTAACGCGAAGCTCGAAACAATAACCAACCTTTCAATAAAGGGGGAAAATCAAACTCTTCCCATTTGATCATTCGGTCATTCGACGATTCGAGCTTGTTTCGGATTTCGACATTCGGATTTCGAATTTCCGTCGTAGGGCTTCGTGCTTCGACATCCGCACTTCCTACGGTCCGCCTATTTTCCTAAAGCCGTGTCGCATTTGGCGATCTCGTCGGCGATATCCTTGGCCCACTCCTCGTCCACGGCCCAAGTCGCCCCGCGACTGCGCGAATCGTCGAGGATATTGAGGGTTTGTCGAAACATGTCGCGAGCGACGCTCATGTGCTGCCTGCTCTCGGTAGCCGATACTTTCGGGGATATGGCGAGGCTGCGGTAGGCATAGCCAAGATACTCGTACACCTCGGCTCTGTTGAAGGTTTGCTTCATGTTCGTGGCGTCTTCAGTAATTTCTTGGAGGAGGGCAATCGCTTTGCGGCATTCCTCGAGCGCGGGATCAATCTCGCCCAGCCGCGCCTGCATCCCGGCCATGCCAGCGCGACAAGTGGCGACTCTGAACCGCGGAATTAAGTCGGCGGGGGCGTCTGACGCCAGCTTTTCGTAAATCTCCAGCGCTTTGCGGAAGTGCAAGAGTGCTTGAGAGTCGATCCTCCAGACGCGCCAGGACGCGGGCAATGTTCTTGTGCGTATAGGCGAGATCCTTACGGGTTAACGCATTGGCGGGATCCGCCGCGAGCAACTCCTCGTCGAGCGTTGCTGCCCTGCGGAAATACTCCAGCGCGCCCCGCGTGTCGTTCCGTTGCGAAAGTCGCCACCGTGCTGATAGTTCAGCACCAAGCCGCGGCGGTAGTCGGCATTTATGGGGTCGTCCGCGATCAACGCTTCTCCCAGCGCGAGTGCCTTGCTGTTGGCTTCAATGGCGCCGGCCGCGTCGTTTTGTAACCACAGCACAAACGCTATGCTGCTCATGGCTGGTCCAGAGTGCGCGACGATATTTTTGCATCTCGCGGATGACTGGCGGCAAGCTTTTCGCAGATCGCCAACGCTGCGCGATGTTGTTCAAGCGCGCCGGCCAAATCGCCCAGCTCGCTCGATCGCCTTTCCCAACTTATTGCGGGAATCGGCGAGCTCGAGCTGGAGGTCGTCATTGCCTGGCTGTTCCCGCGTCAAGGTCGAGGTAGAGCGCCAGGGCTTTCCGAAGGTGCTCCACGCCACTGCTCGCTTCGCCCGTTCCCAGCAGCAGGAAGCCAATTTTTTGGTGGCTGCTGGCGAGAGTCGCGCCGAGCCTGCGCGTCATCGGGGTTCCGCAGTGACTAGCGCTTCGCGGATCTTGAACGCCTTCGTATAACTCTCCACCGCTCCGGCTATGTCGCCCAGGCTTCCGCTCGAGTCTCCTCCGCGCACGTCGCCCACTCTTTCGTAGGCGGCCGCCAGCTCGCGCTGCAGGGCAGGGTCGCCGTGCGCTTCGCCCGCCAGGCTGTCGAGGTAATTCAGAGCATCTTTGACCAATCGCTCCCGCACTTTCGTCGCGCCGGGCAAATCCTTGATCGCGTCGTGGTAATCGAACAGGACGCTATTCGCCAGCTTGCGCACGTCGTTGAAACGCCGCTCGGCGCGGGCCTTCTCCCTCATGGCGATGTGAGCCTGCCGGTTTGTCGCGATGATGCCGCCGACCAGGATGAGGAGCACGATGGTCGCAGCAGCCAGCGCAGTCTTGTTGCGTCGCGCGAACTTCGCCGCCCGATAGCCCAGGGTATCTTTTCGCGCGAGCACGGGCCGCTCTTCCAGGTGCCGCCGGATATCTTCCGAGAATTGCTCGACCGATTGGTAACGCCGCTCCGGCTCTTTGCGCAGGGCCATGAGCACGATGTTGTCGAGATCGCCCTTCAGAAATCGCGGATTGCGGATTGCGAATTGCGGATTGCCAGTCTTGCGCGAGCGCAGTGCTCGGCCTCTTCGGCTCGGTCTCGGTGATCACGCGCGCCATTTCGCGATGGCGACTGGCTGGGGAATTGGTAAGGCGAACAGCCGCAGAGTAATTCATACAGGACCAGGCCCAGCGAATAGACATCACTCGCTGTCGTCACCGGCTGACCGCGGATTTGCTCCGGGCTGGCGTACTCCGGGGTCATCATCCGCATCCCCGTCATCGTGGCCAGCGGCTCGTCACCGTGCTGAAGGATTTTTGCGATTCCGAAATCGAGCAGCTTCGGCACGCCTTCCGCCGTGACCACAATGTTCGAGCGTTTGATGTCACGATGAATGACAAGGTGCCGGTGCGCATAGGAAACTGCGGCGCAGACTTCGCGAAATAGCTTCAACCGTTCAACGACGGAGAGCGCGTGCGCGTTGCAGTACTCGTCGATGGGAAGTCCCTCGACGTACTCCATCACGAAATAGGGCAGCCCGCCCTCGGTCGTACCGCCGTCAAGGAGCCGCGCAATGTTGGGGTGGTCGAAGCCGGCGAGAATTTGCCGCTCGTTGCGGAAATGACGGAGCACCGACTCCGTGTCCATGCCGCGCTTGATCAGCTTGAGCGCAACCTGCTTTCGATATTCATCATCGGCGCGCTCGGCTAAAAAAACCGCGCCCATCCCGCCGCGCCCGATCTCACGGATGATCGCGGTAGCGGTCAATGATCTGGCCGGGCGAAAGAGTATCCGCCTCGAAGCTCTTGCTGGAAAAGAAATGATCCGGTTCTTCGAGAAAAGTGCCGGCCTGCTCGTGTGCGTGCAGCAGCGACTCCACCTCGCGGCGAAGTTCAGCGTCGCCGATCGCACGGAGAAACTGCGGTCGCTCGGCTTCGGGAGCCTCGAGAGTCTGCTCGAAGAGCGCCTCTATTCGCTGCCACCGCTCGGAGGTCACGCCGCCTTTCCCGCGCTAATCTCCCGGTGCAACCACGCCTTCGCCGTCTGCCATTGCCGGTCGACCGTCCGCGGCGACACGCCCATCACTTCTGCCGTCTCCTCCACCGATAAGCCGGTAAAAAAACGGAGCTCCACCATTCGGCTTTTGTCCGGATCGACCGTTCTCCAACCTCGTTAGTGCATCGTCGAGGGCGAGCAGATTCAGGTCGCGTTCGGGCGCGGCCGCCACTTCCTCCTCCAGGGTAATATGCTGGGCGGCGCCGCCCCGCTTTTGCGCCTCCCGGCCGCGGGCGTGACTCACCAGGATGCGCCGCATCATTTGCGCGGCGATCCCGAAGAATTGGGCCCGATTCTGCCAGCTCACCTCCTGCTGATTGATGAGTCGGAGGTACACCTCGTTACCAAGGCCGTGGGTTGCAGCGTGTGTCCCGCGCGTTCCCGGCGGAAGAAGCGGACGGCCTGCCGATGCAGTTCCTCGTAGACCAGCGGAAGCAAAGACTCGAGCGCGTGAGCATCGCCCGCGCTCCCCGCGATCAGCCATCGGGTGACCTCTCCTTTGTCTGCCACCGTGGCCTCCTCTTCGGACGCCTCAGAATCTCGATTGGAAGATTTCACCGGTTTGATTTCGCGCTCGCCCGCCCATGACAGACGTCCCGAGAAAAAAAGTAACGAAAAAAATGGCGCGATCTGGCGCCCGCCTGCGCGTTCATCGGTAGGAGAACAAAAATAATGAAACGCAATTCGCGCACCGACCTCATATCCCAACCCGCCATTCCCTGCCGCGGCGAATCGCATCAGAGGAATCCAGCACACCGGGGAATGGCCACCATGCGACGCTCCCTTTCAGCCATTTTCGTCGCCCTTTCCATCGTCACTGCCTTCGCGGCGTTCGGCGTGCCTGTGAACACCTCCTGGACCTACCAGGGACAGTTGCAGCGCAGCGGCGGGGCGTATAACGGCACCTGTAATTTCCAGTTCAGTCTCTGGGATGCGGTGAGCGCTGGAACGCAACAGGGCAGCACGCAAGCGATCAACAGCGTCAACGTGGTGAATGGCTTGTTTACCGTGGCGCTCGACTTTGGGGACGCCTTCGACGGTGGAGCGCGCTGGCTGGGGACGAGCGTGCAGTGCAGCGGAGATGGCGGTTTCACTCCGCTCGATCCGCGTCAGCCCCTCACCGCCGCACCGTACGCGCTGAGCCTGCGGCCGGGGGCATCGATCCTCGGCGAAGGCAACCTGAATCAGCGCGGCTGACTGTAGCTAACCCTGCAGGCATCGGCATCGTGGGCACCGGCATTCCACCGGTGTCTGGGGACAAAGTCAATCGGGCAATGCAATTTACGGGCAGAACGACTCCGGCAACGGCTTCGCTGGACGATTCGTCGGCCCTGTCAGTGCGGAAACCGCCATCACCGGGGACTCGGCTCCACCAGCGATCGAGGGAACGGGGAGCAAGGTGTGCGCGGCATTTCGAACAGTCCTTCTGGCAGAGGCGTGTCTGGCGTGGCGCAGGGGGCAAACAGCGAGGCGTGGCTGGCTTGAATAGCGACTGGGAAGGCTATCTCGGGAACACAGTACCGGAAGCGGCGACGGCAGTCTACGGGGTAGAACACTTCGGCAGCGGCTTCGCGGGAAGGTTCGAGGGTCCTGTGCACGTCCAGGGCACTCTGACGAAAGCCTCTGGCTCTTTTAAGATCGATCACCCGCTGGATCCCGCGAACAAGTTCCTGTCGCATTCGTTCGTCGAGTCACCGGACATGAAGAACATCTACGATGGGAACGTCACAACCGACGCGACCGGCAGCGCCATCGTCACCCTGCCGGACTACTTCGAGACCCTCAACCGCGACTTTCGTTATCAACTCACCGTCCTGGGCCAGTTCGCGCAGGCGATTGTTTCCCGGGAGATCGCGCGAGAACAGCTTCGAAATCCACACCGACAAGCCTGGCGTCAAAGTTTCGTGGCAGGTCACGGGCATTCGCCAGGATGCGTATGCGAAAGAGCATCCGATCGTGGTCGAGGAAGCCAAGCGGGCAGAGGAGCAGGGTATGTATTTATATCCCGCTGGATTTGGCGCGGGTGAAGACAAACGTCTCGGTGCGCCGTCTCGACCCATGCCCGGGCCGGCGGCTCAAGTGCCGTCGGGCGCAGGGCAAAGCGATCAGGCGACGAGCAAGTAGCAGATGCAAACCTCGCAACCAATCGAAAAACCGGTGCCCGCCCATGACAGACGTCTCGAGGAAAAAAGTAACGAAAAAAATGGCGCGATCTGGCGCCCGGCTGCGCGTTCATCGGTAGGAGAACAAAACTGATGAAACACAATCCCGTCGCCGAGCTCATATCCCAATCCCGCCACTCCCAGTCGCCGCGGTTCGTATCGGAGGAATCCAGAACACCGGGGAGCAACCGGAGATGAGACGCAGCATTTCCGCTATTTTCATTCTCCTTTCCATCGCCACGGCCTTCGCGGCGTTCGGCGTCCCTGTGAACACCTCCTGGACCTACCAGGGACAGTTGCGGCGCAGCGGCGCGGCGTATAACGGCACCTGTAATTTCCAGTTCATTCTCTGGGATGCGGCCAGCGCCGGGGCGCAACAGGGCAGCACGCAATCGATCAATAGCGTCAACGTGGTGAATGGCTTGTTTACCGTGACGCTCGACTTTGAGGACGCGTTTGACGGTGGGGCTCGCTGGTTGGGGACGAGCGTGCAGTGCAGCGGAGATGGCGGTTTCACTCAGCTCGATCCGCGTCAGCCCCTCACCGCCGCACCGTATGCGCTGAGCCTGCGGCCGGGGGCGTCGATCCTCGGCGAAGGCAACCTAATCAGCGGGCTGAATGTAACTAACCCTGCCGGCATCGGCATCGTGGGCACCGGCAGCACCGGTGTCTGGGGGCAAAGTCAATCGGGCAATGCAATTTACGGGCAGAACGACTCCGGCGGCGGCTTCGCTGGACGATTCGTCGGCCCTGTCAGAGCGGAAACCGCCATCACCGGGGTGTTCACTCGAGCAGCGATCGCAGGAGTGGGGGAGGAGGGCGTGCGTGGCACTTCGACCACGGATCAATGGCATAGGCGTGTACGGCGTGGCGGACGGGGCAAACAGCGAAAGCGTGTCCGGCAGGAATCGACGGGAGGGCCATCTCGGGACTCTGGCACCGGGAGCGGCGACGCAGTCTACGGGGAGAACACCGGCACAGGCTTCGCGGGCCGGTTCGTCGGTCCTGTGCACGTCCAGGGCGCTCTGACGAAAGCCTGCTGGCTCTTTTCAGATCGATCATCCGCTGGATCCCGCGAACAAGTTCCTCTCCCATTCGTTCGTCGAGTCACCGGACATGAAGAACATCTACGATGGCAACGTCACCACCGACGCGACCGGCAGCGCCATCGTCACCCTGCCGGACTACTTCGAGACCCTCAACCGCGACTTTCGTTATCAACTCACCGTCCTGGGCCAGTTCGCGCAGGCGATTGTTTCCAGGAAGATCGCCGGGAACAGCTTCGAGATTCGGACCGACAAGCCCGGCGTCGAAGTTTCGTGGCAGGTCACGGGCATTCGCCAGGATGCGTATGCGCGAGAGCATCCGATCGTGGTCGAGGAAGCCAAGCCGGCAGAGGAGCAGGGTATGTATTTATATCCCGCTGGATTCGGCGCGGGTGAAGAGAAGCGTCTCGGCGCTCCGTCTCGACCCACGACGCCGCCAGACGGAACAGAAGATCACGAAGGAAACTAAATAGGCATTCCCGATGTCATCGGCACACCTTCGCTACCTTTGTTTCCTTTTGTTGGGAATCCTGCGTGCTCGCAGCGGCGCCGCAGGCCAATTCGCAGAGTGGCGGAGCCTACGATCTGACCTGGCACACGAACGATGGAGGCGGGATCACTTTTGCCAACGGCGGCGCTTACCAGCTCGGCGGCACCATTGGCCAGCATGACGCGGGAGCTTCGAGCGGCGGCGCCTATTCCCTGGCCAGTGGCTATTGGGGCGTCGACCAATGGCATTCCTTCGCGGAACACCGACGCCAACGGCAACACCGACTGTAACGCCAACGCGCAACACCGACAGCAACCCCAACGGCAACGCCGCCTAACCCAACGCCGACGGCAACCGCGACTGCAACGCCTACAACGCCACACTCAACATCGACAGCTACGCCCACACCGACGGCGACGCCTATCGGAACACCGACCGCAACGCCGTCGGCCGCGCCGTCTACCACACCAAGCCCAGCGCCTTCTGCTTCCCCAACGACGACGCCGAAGGCCGTCAACCTCTCGACCCGGATGCTGGTGCAGACCGGCGATAAGAGTGGGCATCGGCGGGTTCATCATCACGGGAAGCGCTCCCAAACAAGTGCTCCTGAGGGCCATTGGACCTTCGCTCACCCACTTCGGTGTGCCCAACGTGCTGGTCGATCCAGTGATGGAGCTGCATGGTCCGGCCGGATTTGTCACGGTCACAAACGACAACTGGAGGGACACCCAGGAGATCGGGATCCAGGCCACCAGTATTCCTCCGACTGACAATTTGGAATCGGCCATCCTGGCGACGCTAAATCCGGGGTCCTACACGGCGATCGTGAAGGGCAAGAACAACACCTCGGGCGTCGGGTTAATCGAAATCTACGATCTCAATCCGGGAGCCACCTCGAAACTGGCCAACCTGAGCACGCGCGCCTTTATCAGCACCGGAAGCGACATCGCAATCGCGGGCTTCATGCTGAGTAACGGCAATGTCAGCGATCGGATCGTGGTGCGCGGGATTGGGCCGAGCCTGGCTCCGGGAGCCTTCCCGGCGAGCGCGGTGCTGGCCAATCCGACGCTGGAGCTGCGCGATGCCGATGGAGTGCTCCAGGCATCGAATAACGATTGGCAGGATAACGCGGCCCAAGCCGCGACCATCACCGCGGCTGGCCTGGCGCCAACCAACAATCTCGAGGCCGCGATAGCGGCGACGCTGCCACCGGGAGTTTACACCGCGCTTCTGGCGGGATTGAACAACGGCACCGGCATCGGTCTAATCGAAATCTACGACCGCGGACCTTAGGGCCGAGCCCAAAGGCTCGGAAATTGGAATCACCCAGATGCTCGCTCGGCATGCCACACGTCCCGAGGGAAAAGCAAAAAAAGTGGCGCGATTTGGCATCCCCCTGCGCGTTCACAGGTAGGCCCAGTTCACGAACACAAAAAAGCGATGAAAACAAAACCGAATCCAACTCTGTCGGCGGCAGACGCCAAGAATAGAGGTCGAACGTCAAACCTCACCCGCCTCGATCCGTGGCCGTTGGTTTGCCTTGGGCCTGGGTGGATTGTTGTTGGCCTCGGTCTGCGCCGATGATGTGCGCGGGGGCGAAAAAGAACAAGCCAAGCCCGATCTCGGTCCCAACGCGAGTTTGCGCGGCTACCGCCCGTTTCCCGACGACAGTCCGTGGAACACGCCGGTTGACAAATTGCCGGTCGACGCCAAGTCGCAAACTTTCATCAAGAGCATCGGCGCCGACAAGCCGCTGCACCCGGATTTCGGGACGGCCTATGAGGGCGCGCCGCTCGGCATTCCTTATGTCGTGGTCGAGGGCACGCAGCCGAAAGTCCCGCTGACTTTCGAATACGTCGACGAAAGTGATCCCGGCCCTTACCCGATTCCGGCTGATGCACCGATCGAAGGCGGTCCGCAGGCCGATGCGACGGCGACCGCCATGTCCTGGTGCTCGATCGTGACAACCTAAAGCTCTACGAGATTTTTTCCGCTTTTCCCGACGGTAAGGGATGGCGCGCCGTGGGCGGCGCGGTTTTCGATTTGAGAACCAATAAGTCGCGGCCGGCCGGTTGGACCAGCGCGGATGCCGCAGGTCTGCCGATTTTCCCCGGTCTGGTGCGCTACGACGAAGTCATGGAGCGGAAAGAGATTCGTCACGCGCTGCGTTTTACGGTGGAGAAAACCCAGCAAGCTTACGTGCCACCCGCCTCGCACTGGGCGAGCGAGAGCAAAGACCCATCGATGCCGCCGATGGGTTTGCGGGTGCGATTGAAGGCCAATTACGACATCTCCGAATTTCCCGAGGCCGCGCAGGTGATTCTGCGTTGCCTGAAAACCTACGGGATGATCCTGGCCGACAACGGCAGCGACTGGTTCCTCTCCGGCGCTCCCGACGATCGCTGGGACGACGAGGCCCTGGGCGCCCTCAAGCGCGTAAAAGGCAGCGACTTTGAAGTCGTGCAGATGGGGGAGCTAACGAAGGAATGAGATTAAAACGCAAAGCCCAGACCTAACGAAACAACCATATGAAAACAAAACGTCACCCGAATAAAATCCATCGCAGGTGGTTCCGGGCAGGGCTCGGGGCCTTGCTCCTTGTGTCGCTGACCGCGTTATTGCCTTTTCCTGTCCAGGCGCAGTGCGAACAATGGGACGTCAGCGGAGACTGGGAGATCGTCCAGAGTAACGGAAGCCGGGTGCAGATGGTCCTGAGCGTGAATGGCACCGCAGTCACCGGGTATGCGCGCGATGTTCAGGATGCTCCGAGAATCCCCGTCACCGGCACCATGGTAGGTAATAAGTTTAATGTGACGGTCTATTGGAAAGGCGGAAACGTCGGTGTGTATCGAGGCACGGTTGACGCCGGGGGCGGCATGAAAGGAACTACGCGCGACAAGGCAAGTGGTGCGCGTGCGACTTGGTATAGCAACAGATCGATGATATGCGCACCTGACGCGGCCGCCGCCGATTACTCCGACCAACCCCATACCAAAACCGGTCAAGAAAACTGGCCATCTGCCGACGCCGACCCCGGTCGTCAGACCCGTCAAGTCCACCGGCAGGCCGAAAGAGGCAGTCCCTAATATCAAGGCAAACCCCATCGTTCTTACTATTCCTGCGGGGCAATCTCACGGTACGATCACACTGACTTGGGACGGCGGGCCGGACCATCCGAATGCCGAAGTCTGGATGAAAGCGCAGACGCAGGGTGGGGAGGAAACGCTCGTGGTCCAGCAGGGGAAAGGGACGCGCAGTATGTCGCTTCAGGGAGGCATAAACTACGCGTTTGCTTTGAAGGATGCGGGCCAGGTGCTGGCCAGGACGGCAGTACTAACCAGACAATAAGTCTCACGCCTGCCGCGAACGCCAACTATCGAATCTTTCGCAGTAAAGATGACACCTGGGAAAAACAAACATATGAAAACAAAACACGATTCAATTCTGTTCGCCGCGGATGCCAAGAGCTGCGACCAACATCAAAGCGATTCGATTCGTTCCAAGTGGTTTGCTCTGGCGCTCGGTGGATTCTTGTTCACCTCCATTTTCGCGCTCTCGGCTCCGCCCGTGAAAGCTCAGTGTAAGCAATGGAGCGTCGGCCACGCGTGGCGGTTTAAACAAGGCCCAACCCCTGTGGAAATGAACCTGCAGCAGAACGGAACTGTGGTCACGGGAACGGCGACGCATAACGTACCCAAGACCGAGACCTACAATTTCGGTCTTATACCCCACAAATATGGGGTGAACGTCAGCGGCACGGTCGACGGCACCGTAGAGGGAGATCAGTTCGCCGTGAAAATCGAATGGAGTAACAATACCACTGGCGTTTATGAGGGCACGATCGGGCCTTCGGGCAAGATCGAGGGCAAGGGATGGGAAATACGGAGCCCCAGGACGAAGGTAAGGTGGTACAGCGAAACGCGCATGGTGTGCGCGGAATCGACCGCAGTTCAACCGCCCGCGCCCCCACCGCAAACGAGCGGAACAATTCCGACACCCGCCCCGAAACCGCCTAAGTCCACCGGCAGACCGAAAGAGGCAGTCCCTAACATCAAGGCCAACCCCGTAGCCGTGACCATTCCTGCGGGACAATCTCACGGTAGGACCACACTGACCTGGGACGGCGGGCCGGACCATCCGGATGCAGAAGTCTGGATGAAAGAATCCGTTGGGGGAGACAAGGAAGTGCTCGTAGTCCAGCAGGGGAAAGGGACGCGCAGTGTCACGGTGGAACTAGGCAAATACTATCATTTTATTTTGAAGGATGCGGGCCAGGAGCTGGCCAAGGCGGTTGTATTAACCAGACAATAAGTCCGGTGCCTGCGTCGGAGGCCATACCTCGAGTTTGCCAGCAGCGGCGGCCCCTCAAAGAAGTAACCATATGGAAATAAAAGACCATTCAACTCTTTCAGCGGCCGATGCCAAAGCGGGCGATCCAACGCGGAACAATTCGATCCGTCGCAAGTGGTCTGCCCTGGCGCTCGGTGGATTCTTGTTTGCGGCCGTGTTTTCGCTCTCGGCCCTCGTTTGTAATGGCGGTCTGCCCGCGGTGGGATGTCAGCGGTAGGTGGAACATTGAGCAGGAGAATCCGACGGCCCATGTCGAACTGGACCTCCAACAAAATGGAACGGAGGTCACCGGAACGGCGAAATACAACGGTGCCGACGGAAAGGTTAAAGGCACCGTGGTTGGCGACGAATTTGGGGTGGAGATCCAAATCGCAGACGCGAAACACCTCTTTCACGGCTCAATCGGACCTGCCAGAATCGCCGGCGTCAGTTCGCTCTCCGGCGCATCGGAACCGACCGTCTGGTATAGCACCAGCGCCATGAAATGCGCCGAGGCAGCTCCAGAATCCGCCGCGGCGATGCGGCAGGCGTCGAGCGTGGCGGCTGCGGGGAAAATCTGGGCGAATCCGATCTATCCCACCGTTCCCGCCGGTCAGGCAGAAGGGACCAGCACATTGACTTGGGACGGCGGACGAGATCACCCCAACGCTGAGGTGTGGCTCAAAGTTGACGAAGAGAGCGAAAAACTTGTGGTGAAGCAGGGCAAGGGATCGCGCCGGGTTCAGATGAAGCCGAACAAGGTTTATCTCTACATCCTGAAAGATTCCGGCCAACAACTCGACTCGGTTACGGTCATGGCTGTGGACTAGTCGTCCGGCCACCGGTGCAAACAAACCAAAAGGCTCGTAGCGAATATGGAAGCAAAACGTCAGCCGATTTTAACAACGCGGTTGGTCCCGAGCGGCTACCAGAGAAAAAGCAATTCGAGGTTCTCTGCCGTTACGGTGGGTGCCTGGATGTTCGCCACCGTTTGTGCGTTGTCGCCTTCTTCAAGCGAGGCCCAGTGTCCCCAGGGATGGGTGCGCATCCAGCCGCCGCCCGACCCGAGCCAGCTCTAACTGGTATTGAGGGCTGGCACTTTCATGCCGTGGCGCATCTCCTAAACGCAAGCCGCCACTGAAAACAAACGCACCTATGAAAACAAAAAATAATTCACCTCTATCCGCCACAGAAGCCCAGAGCGGCGATCACAGCCAAAATAATGCGAGCCGTTGCCAGTGGCCTGCTCTGACGCTTGGTGGATTCTTGTTTGCATTCGTTTTCGCGCTCTCAGCTCTTTCCGTGAAAGCCGAGTGCCAGCAATGGAATGTCGGCCACAAGTGGCGGTTTAGACAAGGCTCAAAGGTGGTTAACGAAAAGACGGTAACAACCACTGTGGACATGAACCTCCAGCAGGAGGGGACGGTGCTCACCGGGACGGCGAACTTACAGGATACCTATCCGGCCGACGGACATGTTTATGTCCTCTGGAAAGTTAGCGGCACGGTCGACGGCACCGTAGAGGGCGATCAGTTCGCGGTGAAAATTGAATGGAATAACGGCACCACTGGCGTCTACGAGGGCACGATCGGACCTTCAGGTAAGATTGAGGGCAAGGGTTGGGAAATACGGAGCCCCAGGACGAAGGCGAGGTGGTACAGCGAAACGCGCATGGGGTGCGCGGATTCGACCGCAGTTCAACCGACCGCCCCCGCACCGCAAACGAGCGGAACAGTGCCGACACCGGCTCCTGTCGTCAGACCCGTTAAGTCCACCGGCAGACCGAAGACTTCGACGGCTGTTCCTAACATCAAGGCCAACCCCGTAGCCGTGACCATTCCTGCGGGACAATCTCACGGTAGGACCACACTGACCTGGGACTGCGGGCCGGACCATCCGGATGCAGAAGTCTGGATGAAAGAATCCGTTGGGGGAGACAAGGAAGTGCTCGTAGTCCAGCAGGGGAAAGGGACGCGCAGTGTCACGGTGGAACTAGGCAAATACTATCATTTTATTTTGAAGGATGCGGGCCAGGAGCTGGCCAAGGCGGTTGTATTAACCAGACAATAAGTCCGATGCTTGCGTCGGAGGCCATACCTCGAGTTTGCCAGCAGCGGCGGCCCTCAAAGAAATAACCATATGAAAACAAAAGACCATTCAACTCTATCAACGGCAGATGCCAGGAGTGGCAACCGTGCGCAAAACGATTGGATCCGTCGCAAGTGGTGGGCCCTGGCGATGGGCGGGTGTTTGTTCGCCGCCATCTGTGCATTATCGCCTTCTTCAAGTGAAGCCCAATGTCCCCATGGATGGGATGTCACGGGCAATTGGGGACTTAAACAGAGTAATCAAGCGGCCCTCAACTCTTTGGCTCTGCGAGGAGGGTGGACTACGGAAGGCGGAGTCGTGTACCAAAGGATTAGAGGTCGCGCGTCGTACGCCAGCGGTCGTGGAAAGATCGAAGGCTACGTGATAGCCCGCGTGTCCGGGAATAACCTCCATCTGGAGATTTCCTGGGATAACGGACTGACTGGCATTTATGACGGAAAGATCGGGGAAGGAGGGAGGCTCACGGGGACGAGTTACGAACGAGGGAGCCCTTCGACGAAGGTTGGCTGGTCTAGTGACAGGCCAATGATCTGTCGCTCCCAACCACCGCCAGACCCAAAGCGGTTATGACCGGTGTTACGACTAAAGCTTTCCGGATGCGGGTAGGGTCATATGAAAACAAATAATTATTGGCCTGAAATTGTTTCGCTGGCCGGAAGGGGTTGCACGCTGGTCGTCGCCTTCGCGCTCGCGTTATCGACTTATCCGGCGCAAGCCGATTGCGGGCAATGGGACGTCGGGGGGAATTGGTTCCCTCAGGGCGGGGACGATTGGGCGTTTCATCTTACCCAGAAGGGTCTCGTTATTACCGGCTCGGCCACACGGGGCCCGCAAAGCGCGAAGGTGACTGGAAACGTCATAGGCTCTGCATTCTATCTGCAACTAACCTCGAAAGGGCTGGAGTTCCGGGGTGAAATCGCTGGGGATGGGAAAATTCACGGGGTAATGCACGATGCGAGCAACCCTAATAAGAAGTTGGTCTTCGCCAGTAGCCGGGTGATGAAATGCACTGAGACCCGTGCCAACCCCGCGCCTCCACCGCAAACCCCGGTCAAGCCCGCGCCCCCCTCCAAAGCCACTCCCAAAATCAGTGCGAGTCCGACGGTTGTCACCATTCCCGGTGGGCAATCTCAGGGTACGGTTACGCTGACCTGGGACGGCGGCCCGGACCATCCGTATGCAGAAGTCTGGGTCAGGGCGGGCGACCAGGACGAAAAGTTCCTGGTCGAGCAGGGGAAAGGGACGCGCACTGTGACGGTGGAGCGCGGCAAGAACTATCAGTTTATTTTGACTGATGCGGGCCAGCAGCTGGCCAGGGTGGTTGTATTAACCAGACAATAAGTTCCCAGTGAGTGAGCTCCGGTGCCACGGTCTCGAGCCCGCAATAGCGGCAACGCTGACGCCGGGGTTTACACCGCGCTTCTGGCCGGCCCGAATAGCGAAACCTGCATCGGCTTGGTCGAAGTGTCCGATCGCGGACCGTGATGAGGTTGTAGCCGCCGATCGGGCCCTCCGGCAGGATCGAGGGCAAGGGTTACAACCAGGCGTCGCCTTCGAAAAAGGTAAATTGGTACAGCGAAACGCGCATGGTGTGTGCGGACACGACCGCTGTTGAACCGACCAACCCCACACCAGCTGGCCCCCCGCCTATCAGGCACAGCGGCAAAGCGAAGACTACCCCCACACCCAAGCCTATCAGGCACAGCGGCGCTTCGCCGCAGACGCAGTCCTCGACGGCTTCTCCTACGATCTCGGCCAATCCCACCAGCATTACCATTCCCGATGGGCAGTCAGAGGGAGGAAGTGATGGTGGCCGACCAGGCGAAAGGGACGCGCCGTCTGACGGTGGAGCGAGGGAAAAACTATCAGTTCCTTTTGATTGATGCCGGCCAGCAACTGGCCAAGGCGGTTGTGATATCCAGACAATAAGGTGCATGCCGGAGTGGGCTCTGGTGTCATCGGAACGATTCTTTAAGCCGCCTCTGTTGCGATCTTGCTTTGTGCCTGCGGATTTCATATCCGCAGGCATGACGAAACTCTTTCGATTTCTCTCGGCGTTCTCTGCGGTAGTTGCTCTGACTTGTGCAGCAGGTGCGGCTGAGCCCGCTAACAGCGTCATCGCGCTCAAGGCCGCTCGCCTGTTCGACGGCAAGTCGAAGGCGCTGCTCACGAACGGCGTCGTCATCGTCCAGGGAACCACCATTACCGATGCCGGCAGCAACCTGCCGATTCCGAGCGGAGCGCAGGTGATCGATCTTGGTGACGCAACGCTTTCGCCGGGATTCATGGACGCGCACACGCACGTCACCTTCGATTTCACCGGTAATTTCAATGAGCGCCGCTTGAAGCTGATGGAGCTGAATGTCTCCGAGCTCGCTTTCATGGCGATCCCGAACGCGCGGGCCACGGTCGAGGCGGGTTTCACGACAGTGCGCGATCTGGGCAGCCGCTATGGAGGCAGTCATGATTTCGTCGATGTCTCGCTTCGCAATGCGATCGCGAAGGGAATAATCGTGGGGCCACGCATGCTCGTGGCAACGTATGGGATCGGCGCGACCGGCGGCCACTTCGACGACTCCGCGGGCTTCCGTGATTTTCTTTTCGGCCGCGAGCCGGATTATTCGGACGGCATTGCCGATGGCCCGGATGCGATTCGCAAAGCGGTGCGCTTCCAGGTCAAGAACGGCGCCGATGTAATCAAGGCGGCGGTCTCCGGCGGCGTGCTTTCGATGACGGATGAAGTGGACACTCCGCAGTTTACCTCCGCGGAAATGGCGGCGCTGGTCGATGAAACGCATCGTCTCCGCAAAAAGATCGCGGTCCATTGCCATGGCGATCAGGCCGCACGGGAAGCCGTCGAGGCCGGAGTCGATTCGATTGAGCACGGCTCATTTCTGAAACCGGAAACGCTTCAGCTCATGAAAACAAAAGGGACGTATCTCGTGGCGACACTGATGGCGACCGAATGGATCATGGGCAAGATCGACGCTTACCCGCCGGTGTTGCAGGCAAAAGCCAGGGCGGCGGGAGCGGCGCGGACCGAAATGTTCCGCAACGCTGTGAAGTTGGGCGTGAAGATCGGGTTCGGGACCGACTCGGCCGTCTATCCGCATGGCCAGAACGCGAAGGAGTTCAAACTCATGGTAGATCTCGGCATGCCGCCGCTCGAAGCGCTTCGCACCGCCACCGCCGGCGACGCCGAACTGTTCGGCATCGCCCCCAAAGTCGGCACACTCGAGAAAGGCAAACTGGCCGACATCGTTGCCATCCCCGGCGATCCCACGACCGACATTACCGCCACCGAACGCGTTTCTTTCGTGATGAAGGAAGGCAAGATCGTGAAAAGCGCGCGCTAGACGTAAATTTGGGCGGAACTTTTCGGCGGGCGATTGCACGCCATCGAGGCGCGCTAACAAGGAAGAGCCCATGTTTTCGATCCGAGGATAGATCTTCCTTTGACGGCGTAATCAGTCAGTGCTTTCCTATGCGCCTCCCCAGCCCCTCCGAGATGAATACTCCCTGCGCGCCCATGCGTTTGCTCGCTCTTACCGTGTCGAGCAACCCGGTACCGGTTTATTCCGGAACCGAAGCCGAATTCCTCAGCAGCAGCCTTTGAAGATGTTCAAGAGATCCAGATTGATTCTCGCTTGGTCGAAATTTTCCGTCAGCGCGACTCTGTTGTTTTTCTCGGTCGGCGCGCTGGCAGCTACGCTGCCAGGAACGTTGGATCGAACCGATGCTCGTGTTCAAGCAGTCATGGCGGTTCAGAATGAAGTCACGGCAGATTGGATGCGCCAACCAGAAGTCATCGGCACGGCCATCGGTCTCGACGAGACCGGTTCGCCGGCGTTGGTTGTCTACGTCGACCGGGACGCGCCGAGAGCGAGTGAGGTGGCGCGCGATCTTCCGCCAACCATTCGAGGCACGAACATACAGATCCGGCTCACGGATAAGTTTCGCGCCCACGATGGCAGTGGTCCCGACGGTGATCCGAACAATCACACCGTTCGCCAAACTCCCCCAATTGAACTTGGCACATCAGGTGGCTGGCGGAAGGACGTCAATAATGGCTACTGCTGCGGCGGCACCCTCGGGGCGCTTGTCTCAATCATCGGAACTCAATACATTTTGAGCAATTACCACGTTTTCGAAGCGGACATCACTCCTGGTGGCAACGGGGCGATAGCGCAGACGGGAGACCCGATTGTCCAGCCAGGCCTTCCTGACGTGAAGTGCGAGGACGACGCCACGCAAACCGTGGCAACCTTGGCGAGAAAAGCGCGCTACCTGACAACAACGTCGATTGCTCGATCGGCCAGGTCGTGCCCGGTATGGTGCGGAGCGATGGCTCGATCCTGGAAATTGGAACGCTTTCCTCTTTTACGCTCCCGCCGGCGCTAAACCAGACGGTCAAAAAGAGCGGTCTGTACCACCGGACTCACTCACAGCTACATCGATGGCCTGAATGCCACCATTACCGTCGAGTACGACAGCGAATGTCATGGATGGGTTGTCTTTAGCAAGACGTTCACCGGACAGATCATCGTCGCCAACGGCAACAGTGCATTCGAGGACCACGGTGACTCAGGCTCCCTGGTCGTGGAAGACGTCGCGACGCGGCCGCGCGCGATCGGTCTACTTTTCGCGGGCAGCAGCACGACCGCCGTCGCCAATCCTATCGATGAAGTGCTGGGGTTTCTAGGAGCGACCATCGTGGGCGAATCGCCAGACGCCACGCGCATCGTCGGCGTTTCCGGCGATCTAGCCTTTGGCGAGGTGGGGGTGGGAACGCTTCCGCCGGAGCGGACCATGATCATTACGAACACCGGCAACGCACCCCTGACCGTTTTTGGCATCGATTACCCGGTCGGTTTCAGTGGCAACTGGTCGAGCGGCATTATCCCGGCCGGGGTTTCACGAAGTGTCACCGTGAAGTTCTCGCCGACGGCCGTGACCAGTTACGGCGGTGCGGTGACGGTCAATTGTGATTACACCGCGGGCGTGAACACCATCACGGCCAGCGGGACCGGGGCGATCGCGACGCGAATCATCAACGTTTCGGGCGACCTGAATTTTGGCGATGTCTTAATAGAAGGGCCTCCGCCGCAACGGACCGTGACAATCACTAATACCGGCAATTCCATCATGACGGTCAGTAGTATCTCTGCCCTATTAGGTTTCACCCTCAGTTGGAGGAGCGGTACGATCCCCGCGCAGAGCTCGCAAGAGGTAATTGTGACTTTCAGCCCGCAGTTTGTGATGCATTATTCAGGCACACTCAGAGTCTTTTCCGACAAGACCAGCGGCGGCGATACCCTCCTCATTTCTGGCACCGGAACCACGCAAAATCCGACGCGGATCATCAGCCTTTATACCAACTTGGAGTTTGGCAACGTAGCGGTGGGGCAAACGCAGCACCGGAACCTCAACATCTCCAACTCGGGCAATTCGCCACTCACGGTCAGCAGCATCAGCTACCCGGCCGGATTTAGCGGCGATTGGTCGGGTGGCACGATTCCGGGCGGAAATTCAAAAACGTTCTCGGTGACATTTTCGCCAGTGTCTCAGACGAACTACGGAGGCTTGGTGACAGTGGACTCAAACGCCACCAGTGGCACAAATACGACCACTGCCTCCGGCACGGGAGTCCCGCCGTCCGCAATTGCGCTCCTGGCCGACCTGACATTTGGTTCCGTTTCGGTTGGAGAGTCGGCGCAGCGCAACATGACCATCGTCAACCAGGGAGACTTGCCGCTCACGGTAAGCGGCATTAGCTACCCCAGCGGGTTTAGCGGCAATTGGTCGAGCGGTACGATTCCGGTAGGAAACTCGCAAGCGGTGACGGTGACATTCTCACCCCTGTCTGCCACGAGCTACGGCGGGTTGGTGACGGTGAACTCGTCCGCAAGTAGCGGCGCGAACACCGCCCTTGCTTCTGGAAGCGGCGTCGGCGGCGGGCCAGGCCGATTCAGCAATATCTCTACGCGCCTGCGAGTCGGGACCGGCGATGATGGGATAATCGGCGGATTTATTGTCGCTGGCACGCAGCCGGCCAGGGTGCTCATCCGGGCAATTGGACCCTCGCTGCCTCTAGCAGGTACGCTAGCCGATCCGATGCTGGAATTACATGATTCGCTCGGAACAGTTGCAAGCAACGATAACTGGCCCAGCACGCAGGGAGCGGAGATCGCGGCGAGTGGGCTCGCCCCGGTCAACAGTGCCGAGGCCGCGATTATTTGGACGTTGACGCCGGGGCAGGGATATACGGCGATCGTGCGTGGGAAAGATGGAACAACAGGGGTGGGGGTGGTGGAAGCATACGATCTGGATCATCCTTCGGCCTCGAATCTGGCGAACATCAGCACGCGCGGATTTGTGGATGTGGACGACAACGTGATGATCGCCGGGTTGATCGTGGGACCGGGCAATGGGACGAGCGCGAAGATTGTGGTGCGAGCACTGGGACCGGCGTTAGGCCACCTGGGGGTGTCCGGTGTGCTGGACGATCCGATGCTCGACCTGGTGAACTCGAGCGGGACCGTGATTCGGTCGAACAACAACTGGAAGGACGATCCGCAACAACGCGCGGCGATTGAAGCAGCTGGTTTAGCGCCGATTCATGACGAGGAAGCAGCCTTACTGGAGATAGTGGCGCCCGGAGCGTACACGGCGATCGTGCGAGGTAGTAACCGCACCACCGGCGTCGGGCTGGTTGAGGCTTACCATATTCCCTAAGGCACCGGGTCATGCTCAGACGTCGCCATCACGCGGCAGAGCCGCAGGATCTGTGCTTCTCGTTCTGACGCGCGCTTTCGGATTGCGACCTCCGCGGATTTGTTCTTGCCTGTTAAAGGTTAAGCGGATTTGATGCGCGTTCCACCCAGCTCTTCGTGAAACTCCCTGCGTCGCACGCCGCCTCAGCTCGCGTCTCGCCGGTTGGCATCGATGCCAGCCAGGCCGGTAACCGAAGGCTAGTCGGTCCCGATGATAATGAACCAAGTCCAGCTGTAAAAGAATCACTCGGAATTTTTTCGAGAGCTCCCTCCCACAAGTTCCGTAGGAAAACGTTGAAACATAACAATCCCTCCATTCCATGAAAAAAACGTCTGCTTCTCAGCCCGGCTTCTTCACTCCACGCGTCTTAGTCAGCTTTGTCCTTCTCTCAGTTGGTCTCCTTCTGGGAATTGGAGCCTTTCCCACCGGGCAGGCACTGGCTCAGCCGGGAAAAGCTGCTAACGGCGTGCCTAGTGTCATCTTTCCCGGACAGCCGTCGAATGAACCGGAAACTAAGCTGCAATCACCCAGTGCACGCTACCATTTGTCATTCGATATCGGAAAAGTGATGCGCACTTTGCCAGCGCTGGACCAGACGAGTATCGAGACGAGGGCTCCAGATCAGGTAGGTGTGAATCGACCCCTTGAGCTTTCGTCGCAGAGCATCGGCAAAAGACTCACTACCTCCGATGGAACCCACCTGATTGTCCTGGCGATCAAGTCTCCCGGGGCCAAGCGTCTGCGGGTCCATTTCGAAAACTTTCGTCTGCCTGCGGGCGATGAAGTCTATCTGCACGCCCCATCTGAAAACAGCAAAGTAGCCGGCCCTTACCGGGACAAAGGGCCTTGGGGCGATAGAGACTTTTGGTCCAGCAGCATTCAGGGCGACACGGTCATTATCGAATATCACCTCCGCGCCAAGGAGGGAGAGTTTCGTATCCCTGAGATATGCCATATTTACTCCGACGCGCAGAGAAGACAGACCGCCGCCTCCGCGCCGGACGTGTTGGAATGTGAGCTGGATGCGTCCTGTTACAGTGACATTCGCAAGAACGCCGTGGCCAGAATTGAATTCATAAGAGGTGGCGCCGCGCGGGTGTGCACCGGAACGTTGCTGAACGACAGGGCGGTTGATTTCACCCCTTATTTCCTAACGGCCAACCATTGCGTGGCCACGCAAGCCATCGCCCAAACGGTTGAAACCTATTGGTTTTATCAGACGACCTCATGCAACAGCGGGATGTTGCAAAACGACGTTCATCAAACCCAGGGCGCGGACCTTTTGGTAACCGAGGCTGCCAAGGATTTCGCATTGCTTAGGCTCATCGATACGCCGCCGGGGGGCGTCACCTTTGCCGGTTGGGAACCGGCGATCATTCCAGTAAACACAACTGTCTATGGACTTCATCATCCGGGGCCCTACACCCCACCAGATATGGATTCGTATCTTAGAAGGGCGGAGGGGCCGATTTCTAATGCGAACATTCCTTGTGATGCAACCGGATTGCTAAACGGTTATCAGATCAATTGGACGATGGGGCTGATTGAGCCGGGATCGAGTGGTTCTGGCTTGTGGACTACAGAAGGGCTTATCGGGGTCTTAAGTTGCGTGAATGCGGATTTTAGCTGTACGAGCAGATCAGCGCTGTACAGCAAATTCAGCGACTCATACCCGCTGATGCAACCCTTTATAGATCCGCAGATTACGCCCCCAGGCACGACTCTGGGAAATATCTCGACCCGTCTCCGGGTGGAGACGGGAGATAACGTGCTTATCGGCGGCTTTATTGTCACGGGTACGCAGGCGAAGAGGATCATCCTCCGCGCGATCGGTCCCTCACTCACGTTCCCGGGGAGGCTCTCCGATCCCGTCCTCGAACTGCGCAACTCCTCGGGGGATCTGATTGCATCGAACGACGACTGGAGATTCAGGCCTGATGGCAGCAGCCAGCAGGCCGAAATCGTTGCCACCGGCATTCCTCCAGCAGACGGCTTGGAATCGGCCCTTGTCGTGACGCTCCCCGCAAACAACTCCGCCTATACGGCGATCGTTCGAGGGTACCAGGACGCGACAGGAATAGGAGTAGTGGAGGCGTTCGATCTGAATCGAACGGTTGATTCGAGGCTGTCAAACATATCGACACGTGGCTTCGTTAGCACTGGCGACAATGTGATGATCGCCGGCACGATTATCACCGGAACCAACCCAGCCAATGTGCTCTTGCGTGCGATCGGCCCGAGTCTGGCAAATGTGGGAGTGCCGAGTGTGCTGCCGGATCCGACCATTGAGCTTCGCGACAGTAGTGGAACCCTGATCGCATCCAACGATGATTGGAGATTTAGACCCGACGGCAGCAGCCAGGAGGCTGAAATCGTAGCCACCGGCATTGCGCCGTCGAATACCCTGGAGTCGGCCCTCCTGACAACGTTGCCGGCAAACAACTCGGCGTATACCGCGATCGTGCGCGGCTATCAGAATTTGACGGGGGTAGCCGTAGTCGAAGCCTATCAGTTGCAGTAAACCCGGACATTCGCTTTGACCGGCAGGAAGCGAGCGGTCTCTCACGCTCCACCGTCGCGCGACGGAACGGACGAGCCGTTGCCTCTCGGTCCGTCGCGCGACTTCGAATTGGTGAACGCGTTCTGTCTCTAATGTGTCGTGACGGCGAGCTTCACCGAATTGCTGGAACTGGTGATGTAATACAATGAAACACCGCGAACGCCGTAAACGGGATAGAGCGTGTAGGGAACGCCTTTAATCAAGACGGGGTTGCTGTGGTCGATGGTCATCCCGCGCGAAACCCAACGGGAGGCGGTCGAAGTGTAGTCGCCGTGCCAGTCGGAATCATACCGCACCGGGTTTTCGATGTACGGGGTGAAGCGGTTGCTTCGAAACCCTGGATTTGTCCATCGAGGGCCAACTCCCAACGGCCAGATGTAGGTCGAAACGTCGGTGTAGGTCCGGACGCTGTCGATGATGACGGGCTCAACGATGTTTTCTCCCGCGAATCGGCAGATGTTAAACGCGAACTCGCAGTCTGGGCCTCCCCATTGGCTGAGATTGAGGGGGCGGCCTGAAGGCACCTCAAAAATCTGCAGATGGTCGGCCGGAGAATCGGGGGCCATTTCCTCGGTCTGCGCCATCCTCGGCGGTTGGGGTTTTGCTTCGCTGGCCGCGATGTCCGCCGCGGAGGCGATCATGTTTGGGCCTCGCAATTTTTGCACGAGAGAGTCGCTGGCGCCCTGCGATTTGAGAACGGCTTCCTGCTGTGGGGTCAGGGCGTGAGACAGCTTGCGTTGGGTGACCTCGCGCACGATCGATTGGTCGGTTTCTCGCGCGCGGACCCAAAGCGATACCTCGTTGAAATTAATGGGTGCTGCCGTAACCGCCACGGCAGCAGCCAAAACAAGGAAAACTGTAAACATTAGGTTTTTTGTAGGGTTGGTTGTCATGCCGGAGGTTTAGCAGGGCGCTTTCGCTTTTGACAACGTCTAAATCATCGTTATTCTCCACACCCCACGCCGAGGAAGGCAGGGGCAATCGCAGGAGAGCATTGGGCTCGCTGGCACTGCAAAAGATCATGCAAAAAAATCGTAGCAAACGTTATCGCGCGGCGGCCGAGCAGGTCGATCGCACAAAAACCTACAACCTGAACGAGGCGGTTTCGACTTTGAAGAAACTGCCGCCGACGAAGTTCGACCAAACCGTGACTGTTTCGTTCCGGTTGGGCGTCGATCCGAAACAATCGGACCAGATGGTCCGCGGAACCTGTCCACTGCCGCATGGGAGCGGAAAGCAGGTGCGCGTTTTGGTCTTCGCGGAGGGCCAGGCCGCCAAAGCCGCGAAGGAAGCAGGCGCCGAACACGTCGGCTTCAAGGACATGATCCAAAAGTGCCAGGAAGGCTTCCAAGATTTTGATGTCGCAATCGCGACGCCCGCCGCCATGAGCGAGGTGCGCAAGCTAGGCAAAGTGCTCGGCCCGCGCGGTCTGATGCCGAATCCAAAAACCGGTACGGTGACGGAAGATACTGCGAAAGCGGTCGGCGAAGTGAAAGCCGGCCGGGTCGAATTCAAGCTCGATAAGAATGGCAACGTCGCGGTTCCGGTCGGAAAATTTTCATTCGCGGAGAATCAATTGGTCGAGAACGGGACCGCGGTGATCGAAGCCGTTGTGCGTTCACGGCCGCCGACGGCGAAGGGCCGCTTCGTGGAAGGGATGACGTTGAGTGCGACGATGTCGCCCGGATTGCATGTCGATCCGTCGCCCTATTTGAGCGTGTAACGGGAGCCATTTCGCATGAGACCAGAAAAAGCCAATATCGTTTCGGACCTTTCCGAGAAACTCAGTCGGTCGCCGTTCCTGCTCGTAGCAGACTACCAGCGGATGAAGGTGGATCAGTTCGGTGAACTGCGGAACCGGCTCGCTCCGGCGGGTGCAGAAGTGCGCGTGGTGAAAAACAGTTTTCTGAAACGGGCCATGGCGGATTCCGGAATGCCGGACCTCGCCGACAAGCTGACCGGCCAGACTGCGATCGTGGTGGGTGAAAACGATGTCGCGCCGGTCGCGAAAATCTTGAAGATGTTCGCCGCGGAGTTCAAAATCGCGGCGCTTAAGATCGGCGTCGTCAACAAAGAGGTTTTATCGACTTCGGACGTGGAAGCGTTGGCCGAGCTGCCTTCGCGGGAGAGTTTTGCTTTCCCGGCTTCTTGGATTGCTTCTGGCGCCAGCGACGAGTTTGGTTCGCGTCTTGAATGAACCGGCCTCGGCGTTTGCACGACTTTTGAAGGCGAAAGGGGACCAGGGAGAAGCTGCTTCGTCCGCCGCGGCGGCGGAAGCCGCAGCTCCTGCTGCGAGCGTTACCGACACTCCAGCCGAGGAGACTCCAGCTCCTGCTGCGAGTGCAACGGAGACGCCAGCGCCTGAAGCGCCGGCTCCAGCCGCCAGCGCCGAAGAGGCGCCGGCAGCGGTGCTCCGGAGGCGCCGGTGGCTGAAACGAAAGAAGAACCGCCCGCAGCAGAGCAGGCCTCCGCGGAAACCCCTGCCGCAGAATCAAGTGCCGGAGAGGCCAGCGACGGACGCGCCGGCTTAACAACAATTTCGCCGCGCCGCGGATGGCGAGGCGAGTAACAGAAGGAAAATTGTCCGAGCCGATGGCTATCGGCTTTAATTCTCCGGAAGCTTCCGGGGGCGGCGAATAAGAGGAAATCATATGGCAGATACAACTAAAATCGTGGAGCAACTCAGCGGCCTGACCGTTCTCGAGATTGCTGGTCTGGTGAAGGAACTCGAAGAAAAGTGGGGTGTCAGTGCAGCGGCTCCAGTCGCGGCAGCGGCGGCTCCAGTTGCGGGCGGCGCGGCAGCAGCTCCGGCCGAGGAAAAGACAGCTTTTGAAGTCATCTTGAAAGAGATGGGCTCGAACAAGATCGGCGTGATCAAGGAAGTTCGCAGCGCGGTGCCTGGCCTCGGCCTGGCGGAAGCGAAGGCCCTCGTCGAAGGCGCTCCCAAGACGATCAAGGAAGGCGTGACCAAGGCGGAAGCCGAAGAGATCAAGAAAAAGGTCGAAGCGGCCGGCGCCAAAGTCGAAATCAAGTAATTTCCCATTCCAGCAGCCAGGCGCGCAAAAAAGCTTGCGCGCCGGCTGCCGGTATGTCAGAAATATTTTCGTTAGCAGCAGTCGATTTATTTTCAAAACAGGACTCGACGGACAAATTTTAGCCCGGCAACAAAACGGTAGCCGTCAATTTGACAGGCTGTTGTTTTGCTGTAATTTTTACGCTCCTGTCTCACGGCCAGAAGCGTGAGCTCTATCTAACCCGGCCTCCGCCCATTGGGGCCGCGTCGTTCAACTTCGGAGATTGGTCTAGTAACTTATGTCGGAACGTATCTACTTCGGAACCATTAAGGAAGGCATCGAGCCTCCAAACCTCATCGAGGTTCAACTCAATTCCTACCTGGATTTCCTCCAGAAGGATGTGCCGTTTTCGAAACGGAAGATTTCCGGCCTCCAGGCGGTCTTCAAGGAAGTATTTCCGATCGAAAGTTACGATGAAAAGGCCGACCCTCGATTTCAGCCATTACGAGATCGGCGAACCGAAACTGACTGCGCTCGAGTCCCTGCGGGAAAGCCAGACCTACAGCGCGCCGTTGCACGTCACTTTCCAGCTCCGCGAGGAAAAGGGGACGAAGGAAGAAAAAGTTTACATGGGCGAAATCCCGCTCATGACGCCGCAGGGCACGTTCGTCATCAACGGCGCGGAGCGCGTCATCGTCAGCCAGTTGCATCGTTCGCCGGGCATCGCGTTCGAATCGAGCATCCATCTCAACGGCAAGGTGCTTTACAGTTTCCGCATCATTCCGGATCGCGGTTCCTGGATCGAAGTGCAGTTCGACACGAGCGACCTGCTTTACATCTATCTCGATCGCCGCAAACGCCGCCGGAAATTTCTCGCGACCACTTTCCTCCGCGCGCTCGGCTATGGCTCGGACGAGGAAGTGATCAAACTGTTTTACACGATCGAGACGCTCAAACTGAGCGAAAAGCTCGGTGAAGAAGAGCTCGCGACGAAGGTCTTGATCGCTGACGTCCTGGATGGCGAGGCGACCGTCGCCCGCGCTTTCGAGCCGCTCACCGAAGCGACCGTCGCGACAGATCATGGCGCTCGGGCATTCCGAAGTAAAAGTGATCGACATCTCAAACGACGACACCGTCGTGAAGGCGTTGAAAAAAGATCCCGCGCACAACCAGGAAGAGGCGCTGAAAGACATTTACCGCAGGCTGCGTCCTGGCGATCCGCCGACGGTTGCGAACGCCAAGGCGCTCTTGAAGCGTCTCTTTTTCGACCCGAAAAAGTACGATCTTGGCCGCGTTGGCCGTTACAAGATCAACCAGAAGCTCGGGATCAACGTAGATCTGGGCGAGCGCATCGTGACCGACAAGGATTTCATCGGCGCGATCAAGTATTTGATCAGCCTGCGACGCGGCGAAGGCACGCTGGACGACATCGATCATCTGGGCAGCCGCCGCGTGCGGACGGTGGGCGAATTGCTCGCCAACCAGTGCCGCGTCGGTCTCGCCCGCACGGAGCGCCTGGTGAAAGAGCGCATGACTTTGTTCGACATCAACATCGACGGCATGACGCCGCAGAAGCTGATCAATCCGAAGGCGCTCAGCGCCGTGATTCGCGATTTCTTCGGTCGCTCGCAGCTGTCGCAGTTCATGGATCAGACGAATCCGCTCGCGGAATTGACGCACAAACGCCGTCTCTCGGCCCTCGGGCCCGGCGGGTTGAGCCGCGATCGCGCGGGCTTCGAAGTGCGCGACGTGCATCCGTCGCACTACGGCCGCATTTGCCCGATCGAAACGCCGGAAGGTCCGAACATCGGTTTGATCAGCTCGATGAGCACCTTTGCGCGGATCAACGATTTCGGTTTTATCGAAACGCCTTATCGCAAGGTCGAAAAAGGACGGGTGACCGATCAGGTCGATTATCTGACCGGCGATCGCGAGGAAAGCTTCCTCGTCGCGCAGGCGAATGCGACCATGGACGAGAAGGGACATCTTACCCAGGAGAACGGTCTCTGTCCGTTATCGCGGCGACTTTATGGAAGTCGAACCGTCGAAAGTCGATTACATGGACGTGTCGCCGAAGCAGCTCGTTTCGGTCGCGGCTGGTCTGATTCCGTTCCTGGAACATGACGACGCGAATCGCGCGTTGATGGGTTCGAACATGCAACGCCAGGCCGTTCCGTTGCTCGTCACCGAAGCGCCGCTCGTGGCGACCGGGCTGGAAGGCAAGGTCGCGCGGGATTCTCGCGCGGTCCTGGTCGCCACGGAAGCCGGCAAAGTCGCTTCCGTGACGGCGGACCAGATCGTCGTCACCGAAAGACGGCCAAATGCCGGAAGGCCGCAAGAAATTGAAGACCGATGCTGGAAGCGGGCGTTCACGTTTACGAGCTGCGGAAGTTCATGCGCTCGAATGCGGGGACTTGCATCAACCAGAAGCCGATCGTGAAGAGAGGCCAGCATGTGAAGAAGGGCCAGGTCATTGCCGACGGCCCGAACACCGACAAGGCGAACTGGCGCTCGGCCGCAACGTGCTCGTCGCGTTCATGCCGTGGAACGGTTACAACTTCGAGGACGCCATCCTGATCAGCGAGAAGGTCGTGAAGGAAGATATTTTCACCTCGATTCACATCGATGAATTCGAAGTCGGCGGCGCGCGACACCAAGCTCGGCCCGGAAGAAATCACGCGCGACATTCCGAACGTCGGCGAAGAAGCGTTGAAGAATCTCGGACCTGACGGCGTCGTCCGCGTCGGCGCGGAAGTGAAGCCGGGCGACATTCTCGTCGGCAAGATCACGCCGAAGAGCGAAACGGAACTGGCGCCGGAAGAGCGGTTGCTCCGCGCCATTTTCGGTGAAAAAGCCGCGGACGTGAAAGACACGTCGCTGAACGTTCCGTCCGGCACCTACGGCATCGTGATGGACGTGAAGGTTTCATCGCGCAAGAAGGATTTCGCGCGAAAAACTGACTCCTTCCGAAACGAAGCGGCAGCTCAAGACGATCACGGAAGACAACCGGAAAAAGAAAGACGAGCTGACGCGAGCAACTGACGGAGGCGCTCTCAACATCCTGCTCGGCGAAAAGATTCCGCTCGACGTGGTGAACGCGAAACCGGCGAAATCATCATTCCCGGCGAACCGCAAGATCACCAAGACGCTGCTGCGCAAACTCGCGACCGTTTACGATCACATCGAAATCGATCCGAGCCCGATCCGGAACAAGATCAACGAGATCATCGCTTCCGTACGAACAGAAGTTCGAGGAACTCGAGATGCGAGCGCGAACGCTCGATGGATCGCGTCGAAAGCGGCGACGACATCGATCCCGGCATCATCAAGCAGGTCAAAGTTTACATCGCCAGCAAACGCAAACTTGAGCGTCGGCGACAAGATGGCGGGACGTCACGGTAACAAGGGTGTCGTGGCCCGCATCGTGCCGGAAGAGGACATGCCGTTCCTGGCGGACGGAACGCCGGTGGAAATCGTGCTGAATCCGCTCGGCGTGCCTTCCCGTATGAACGTCGGTCAGGTGCTCGAAACGCACTTGGGCTTGGCGGCGAAGGTGCTCGGCTTCAAGGTCGCGACGCCGGTCTTCGACGGAATTTCAGAGGAGAAGATCCGCGAGTATCTAAACGACGCTAAGAAGAAGCCGGGCTTTACCTGGGTGCAGGAAACGGCAAGGCGCGTCTCTACGACGGCCGCACCGGGGACACTTTCGACCAGGAAGTGGTCGTTGGTTACATCTACATGATGAAGCTGGGCCACTTGGTCGCGGACAAGATTCACGCCCGCGCGGTGGGTCCTTACTCGCTCGTCACGCAGCAGCCGCTCGGCGGCAAGGCGCAATACGGCGGCCAGCGTTTCGGCGAAATGGAAGTCTGGGCGCTGGAAGCCTACGGCGCGGCTTACACCTTGCAGGAATTGCTCACGGTCAAATCGGACGACGTGCAGGGACGCACGCGCATCTACGAGTCGCATCGTCAAGGGCGACAACTCGCTCGAGGCCGGCATTCCGGAATCTTTCAACGTGTTGATCAAGGAAATGCAGTCGTTCGGCCTCGACGTGAAAGTCGGCGGCCAGGCGCCTGCGGCCTTCCTGCGAAAACGTCGCTTAATTTTCCACCAAACAGTTTTTTAAAATACAATGAACGAACATTCCTGGCGGGAACTAGTCGGTGAAGAACGCACCTAGGCTTCGATCAAGTCGGCATCAGCGTTGCCTCCTCGGACACGATGCGGTCGTGGAGCAAGGGCGAAGTCAAGAATCCGGAAACGATCAATTACCGGACTTTCAAGCCGGAAAAGGGCGGCTTGTTTTGCGAGCGCATTTTCGGTCCGACCCGGGATTGGGAGTGCTCCTGCGGAAAGTACAAGCGCATCAAGCACAAGGGCGTGATCTGCGACCGTTGCGGCGTCGAGGTGACGCTGGCCCGCGTGCGCCGCGAGCGCATGGGCCACATCGAACTGGCCGTGCCGGTCTCGCACATCTGGTTCTTCAAGTGCATGCCGTCCCGCATCGGCCTGATGCTCGACATGACCGCGCGCCAGCTCGAGCGCGTCATCTATTACGAGGATTACATCGTCATCGATCCGGGCAAGACGCCGCTCACGAAAACGCAGCTGCTGAATGAAGTGGAATATCGCGAAGCGCAGGAAAAGTACGGCGAGGATTTTGTCGCCAAGATGGGCGCGGAAGCGGTCACGAAGCTCTCTCCAAGATGAACCTCAACAAGCTCAACAAAGAGCTGGAAGAGGCGATGGGAAACACGAAGAGCAAACAGATCCGCAAGAAACTGGCGAAGCGTATGAAGCTGCGTGCAGGGCTTTGCCTCGTCGCACGACCCGTCCCGAATGGATGGTGCTCGACGTGCTGCCGGTGATTCCGCCGGATTTGCGCCCGCTGGTTCCGCTGGAAGGCGGCCGGTTCGCGACCTCCGATCTGAACGATCTTTATCGCCGCGTCATCAACCGGAACAACCGGTTGAAAAACCTGCTTCAGCTCAAGACGCCGGACGTCATCATCCGCAACGAAAAGCGCATGCTGCAGGAAGCGGTCGATGCGTTGTTCGACAACGGCCGTCATGGCCGCGCCGTCACCGGCGCCGGCAATCGCCCGCTGAAATCGCTCAGCGACATGCTCAAGGGCAAGGGCGGGCGTTTCCGCCAGAACCTGCTCGGCAAGCGCGTCGATTACTCGGGCCGTTCGGTCATCGTCATCGGGCCGGAACTGAAACTGCATCAATGCGGTTTGCCGAAGAAAATGGCGCTCGTTCTGTTCGAGCCGTTCATCATTCGCCGGCTGAAGGAACTGGGCTACGTCCACACGGTCCGCTGCGCCAAGAAGATGATCGAACGGCAGACGCCGGAAGTCTGGGACATTCTCGAAGAGGTCACGCGAGGACATCCGGTGTTGCTCAACCGCGCGCCGACCTTGCACCGTCTTTCGATCCAGGCGTTCGAGCCGATGCTGATCGAAGGCGAAGCGATTCGCATTCATCCGCTGGTTTGCACCGCCTACAACGCGGACTTCGACGGCGACCAGATGGCCGTGCACGTTCCGCTGTCGGTCGAAGCGCAAATGGAAGCGCGCCTGCTGATGATGGCGCCGAACAACATCTTCTCGCCTTCGAGCGGCAAGCCGATCACGACGCCGACGCAGGACATCACGCTCGGCTGCTATTATCTGACTGCAAAATCCGCGCCGCGCGACTGGCACGGCGGCGGAAACACGGCTGCCGCTCTTTGCGGACGCGACCGAAGTGGAGTTCGCCATGGCCGACGGCGAAGTGAAGACGCACGACCGGATTCGATTCAAGAACCCCGACTTCGGCCAGGAAACCATCTACGGCAGCCCGGTCGACAGCGTTATCGAAACGACCGTGGGTCGCGTGATTTTCAACGAGATCTGGCCGACGAAGCTCGGGTTTTTCAACAAGGCCGCCGGCAAGAAACAGCTCGAGCGACATTATCTGGCGTTGCTACCAGGTCTCCGGCCAGCAGGGACGGTCGAGACGCTCGATCGGCTGAAGGAACTCGGCTTTGCGGAAGCGACCAAGGCCGGAATCTCCATCGGAATTGACGACATGATCATTCCGAAGGAAAAAGAGACCGAACTGCAGAACGCCTACAAGTCGATCAAGGACGTCGAGCAGCAATATCGCAAGGGCATCATCACGGACGGCGAGCGCTACAACAAGATCATCGACATCTGGACGCACGCCGGCGACGAAATCTCGAACGTCATGTTCCGCACGCTCGAGCACAACGAGGGTCGCAAGGAATTGAACCCGGTCTTCCTGATGGTGGATTCAGGCGCGCGAGGCAATCGGCAGCAGGTGCGACAGCTCGCCGGCATGCGCGGCTTGATGGCCAAGCCGTCAGGCGAAATCATCGAGCGGCCGATTACGTCGAATTTCCGCGAAGGGTTGAGCGTTCTCGAGTATTTCATCTCGACTCACGGCGCCCGCAAAGGTCTGGCCGATACCGCGCTGAAGACGGCGGATTCCGGTTATCTGACCCGCAAACTGGTGGATGCGTCGCAGGACGTGATCATCAACGAAATGGATTGCGGCACGGTCAACGGCATCACGGTGCAGTCGATTTACGAAGGCGACGAAGAAGTGGTCGATCTGGCCACCCGCATCGTCGGCCGCGTCAGCTGCGAACGGTCGTCGGATCCGGTGACGAAGAAGAAGGTCGTCAAGGCGAACCAGCTCATCGACGAGCCGATCGCCGCGGCCATCGAGAAGGTCGGCGTGGAGAGTCTGAAGATTCGTTCCGTGCTGACCTGCGAATGCGGTCGCGGCGTCTGCGCGCAATGCTATGGACGCAACCTGGCGACCGGGCAGTTCGTGAAGCTGGGCGAAGCGGTCGGCATCATTGCCGCGCAATCCATCGGCGAGCCTGGCACGCAGTTGACGATGCGGACGTTCCACATCGGCGGCACGGCGAGCCAGACGTTCAAGCAGCCGATCATCAAGGCGAAGAACGACGGCGCGTTGCAATTCAACGATCTGCGCACGGTGCAGGCGCTCGACGGCAGCTGGATCGTCCTGAACAAGAACGGCTCGATCAGCGTGCACAACGCTGAGGGTCGCGAGCTGGATCGCTACAATGTCGTCATCGGCTCGGTCATCTCGAAGGCCGACGGCGCCCAGGTCAAGAAGGGCGAAACGTTCGTGCAATGGGATCCGTACAACGTGCCGATTCTGACCGACAAGGCCGGCAAGATCGAGTTCCGCGACATGATCGCGGGCGTGACGATCAAGCGGGAAGTCGACGAAGCGACCGGCCTGATGGGCACGGTCATCATCGAGCACAAGGAAGATCTGCATCCGCAGATCGTCGTCGTCGGCGACAAGAAGGAAGTCCTGGCGAGCTACTCGATTCCGGCGGGCGCGCACGTCATCGTGGAAGAAGGCCAGAAGATCCGGCGCCGGCGCGTTGCTGGCGAAGACGCCGCGCAAGATCGCGAAGACGAAGGACATCACGGGCGGTCTGCCGCGCGTGGCCGAGTTGTTCGAAGCGCGCCGTCCGAAAGACGCGGCGGAAATCGCGAAGATCGACGGCATCGTCGAGATGGGCGGAACGGTCCGCGGCAAGCGGAAGCTCATCCTGAAGGATCCGGAAACGGGCGCCGAAGAAGAGCATCTGATCCCGCTGACCAAACACATCATCGTCTTCAAGGGCGACTTCGTGAAGAAGGGCCAGCAGCTGACCGAAGGTCCGGTTGTGCCGCACGAAATTCTCGAAGTCTGCGGACCGCAGGATTTGCAGGAGCATCTCGTGAACGAAGTGCAGGAAGTTTACCGCCTCCAAGGCGTGGAAATTAACGACAAGCACATCGAGATCATCGTGCGCCAGATGTTGCGCAAGGTGAAGATCACCGATCCGGGCGACACGTCGTTCCTCTGGGGCGACAGGTCGACCGGCTCGATTTCGAAGCGGAGAACACCAAGGTGGTGGAACAGGGCGGCAAGCCCGCCGAAGCGACGCCGGTGCTGCTCGGCATCACCAAGGCTTCGCTCGAAACCGACAGCTTCATCTCGGCGGCGTCCTTCCAGGACACGACGCGCGTGCTGACGGAAGCGGCGACGCTGGGCAAGGTGGATCGGCTGCGCGGCTTCAAGGAAAACGTCATCATGGGTCACCTCATTCCGGCGGGCACAGGGTTCCCGGCGGTTCGCGAGATCAAACTCGTGGAGAAGGGCGAGCAGATCGGCGACGTCGCTGGTGGACGAACCGGAACTGCAGCCGGCGCTGGGGTAAGGCGAATAAGGAGTGCGAATGTCGAATGGCGAATTAGCGAGAGCTCGATTCGTCATTCGCGCTTTAGGGAACGTCCAGATGTCCATCGCGACCAAGACGGGCGACGCGGGCGAGACATCGCTTGATGTACGGCCGGCGTGTTCCGAAGACGGACGCGCGGGTGGATGCCTATGGATGCGTGGACGAGTTGAACGCGGCGCTTGGGCTGGCGCGCGTCACCGCGCCAGGATCCATTTCTGACCGAGCAGATCCTCGCGGCGCAAAAGGACTTGATCATCGTCATGGGCGAGCTCGCGACGGCGCCGGAAGACCTGGACCGCTACGTGAAGGATGGATTTCAGCTGACGTCATCCGGCGATGGTCGACCGGCTGACGGCGGTGGTCGACGACTTGGAAAAGAACAAGCTGGGGAAATTCAAAGGATGGGCGGTCCCGGGGAAGACCCTGGTTCCGCGGCCCTCGACCTGGCCCGAACGGTTTGCCGACGGGCGGAGCGCCGGGTTGCGGCGTTGATGGCGTCGCGACGCGAAATTCAATGCCGAGATTCTGCGTTATTTGAACCGGCTTTCGGACCTTTGCTGGCTGCTGGCCCGCTACGCCGAGCACCTTCATGATGAGGCCGAATCCACCGGGGAAAAACGGTAATATTCCGTTTGCCTTTGCCGGCCGCTAGAGCATCTTCCCCATCCGCCGTTCGGCAGCTCCCGAACGGCCCGATTTACCTATGGCGAAACCGACAGAATTAGTGCCCGAGCTTCTCGAAGCGGGGGTCCATTTTGGTCACCAGACCAAGCGCTGGAACCCGAAGATGAAGCCTTACATTTTCGAAAAGCGAAACCAGATTTACATCATCAACCTGGATGAGACGGCGCGGCAGCTCCATCGCGCCACCGATTTTCTGCAGGAAGTCACCCGCCGCGGCGGCAAGATTCTTTTCGTCGGCTGCAAAAAGCAGGCGCAGGAAGCGATCAAGGAAGCGGCGACGGCCTGCGGGCAATTTTACGTCAACCAGCGCTGGCTGGGCGGCACGTTGACCAACCTTGCCACGATCCGGAAAAGCATCGGCCGGCTCAAGTACATCGAGCAGATCGAGCAGTCGCCCGAATACAAGAAGATGGGCAAACAGGAACTGGCGGCGCTCAATCGCGAAGCGGCCAAGCTCCGCCGCAACCTCGACGGCATTCTCGAAATGTCGCAGTTGCCGGACGCGATGGTCATCATCGATACCACGCGCGAAGAGAACGCGGTGCTGGAAGCTCGCCGGCTCGGAATTCCGGCGGTCGCGATCGTCGACACGAACGCCGATCCGGAAATGATCGATTATCCGATTGCCGGAAACGACGACGCCATCCGCGCGATCCGGGTCGATGCTGCAAAAGCTGGTGGACGCCATCGTCTCGGCCAGCGGCGAAGCCCGCGTCCGCGAGCAAGTGGAGATGGCGGGCGTTTCCGCCTAGCGGCGAACAGTTGAGAGGCGTTACGTTGAGAGTTGAGAGACTCGTCGACTAGCGCCATCGTAACTTTCTCTCAACTCTCAACTATTAACTCTCAACTTTCTATGGAAATCGATCCCAACTTGTTAAGCAACTCCGGGAAAAAACCAACGCCGGCATGATGGATTGCAAACGCGCGCTCACCGAAGCGGGCGGCGATTTGGAAAAGGCCGAGGCGATCCTGCGCACCAAGGGCATCGCCAGCGCGGGGAAGAAAGCTCGCGCGCGACCAAGGAAGGCATCGTCGCCTCCTACATCCACCTGCAGGGCAAAGTGGGCGTGCTGGTGGAAGTAAATTGCGAAACCGATTTCGTGGCCAAGAACGAAAATTTCCGCGAGTTCGTGAAGGACATCACTCTGCATATCGCGGCGGCGCATCCGCTTTACGTCAGTCGCGAGGAAGTGCCGGCGAAGCTGGTCGAATCCGAGCGCGCGATCTACGAAGCGCAGGTGAAGGGCAAGCCGGCGAACGTCGATCGCGAAGATCGTCGACGGAAAACTGGACAAGTTTTACAGCACGGTTTGCTTGATGGAGCAGGGGTTCATCAAAAATCCGGACCAGACGGTGAAAGAACTGGTCGCGACGAAGATTGCCGAGCTGGGCGAAAACATCGTGATCCGTCGTTTTACGCGATATCATGGTGGGCGAGCCGCTGGAGGCCGAAGCTGCGCGCCGCCGCTGCGAAGACGGAAGCCGCCGGCTTAGGCGAATTTTCTTTCCGTTTTTCGCAGAAAGATAACGCGCAAGCGCGCGTCGCATTCGCGTTTCATTATTTGTGCCGGTTTCCATTCGAAACCGCGCGGGGTGCTGAGGATTTTCCCGGCCCTTCAAACATTAACGAAGGAGAAATTATTATGAGCATGGATTCATTAAAAGACTTGTACATCGACGAACTGAAAGACCTCTATAACGCCGAGAACCAACTGGTGAAGGCGTTGCCGAAGATGGCGAAGAAGGCCTCGGCGCCGGAGCTGAAGCAGGCGTTTCAGGATCATCTGGAGCAAACCAAAGGGCACGTCGAGCGGCTCGAAAAGATTTTCAAGGGTCTGGGCGAAAAGCCGACCGGCAAGACCTGCAAGGCGATGAAAGGCCTGGTGGAGGAAGGCAAGGAGATCATCGAGGAAGAGGGCGACGACTCCGTCCTGGACGCCGCCCTGATCGGCGCGGCCCAGCGGGTGGAGCATTACGAAATCGCCGGCTACGGCGTGGTCCGGACCTTCGCGTCACTTGCTCGGCGAAAACAGCGCGGTCGACCTCTTGCAGCGGACGCTCAATGAAGAGGGCGAAACCGACAAGAAGCTGACGGCGCTGGCGGAAGCGATCATCAACGTGGACGCGAGCGAGGCCGAGGAGAACGGAGAGTCGAAGCGCAAGGCGAAGCGAAATCACGCAGCCGCCGTTAATCGGCAAGTCGTCACGGCAAATATTGATCGCCACCACAGTCCGCGTGACTGCGGTGGCGATTTCGTTTTTAGTGATATGCGTTCCTTGTAACAGCCATGGGACTAACCGAATACAAGAAGAAGCGGAATTTCGGCGTGACGGCCGAGCCGAAGGGCGGCAAGCCGTTGCCGAAGCTGGTCAAGGGCGCCTCTCGTTTCGTCATTCAAAAACACGACGCGAGCCGATTGCACTACGATTTCCGGCTGGAGATGGATGGGGTGCTGAAATCCTGGGCGGTGCCGAAGGGGCTTGCCGTGGGAAAAAGGAGAAAAGCATCTGGCGGTCGAAGTCGAGGATCATCCGGTCGAATACGCCGACCTTCGAAGGGATCATTCCGCAGGGGCAGTATGGCGGCGGCACCGTGATGGTATGGGACCGCGGCAATTACCACGTCTATGGCGAGGAGCCGCTGAAGGCTCTGCGGGAGGCAGACTGCATCTGGTCCTCGACGGCGAAAAGGCGAAAGGGGAATGGGCTTTGATCCGGACTCGAATGGACGGCGGGAAGACGCAGTGGCTGCTCTTGAAGAGCGGAACGAGTATTCGGCCGATCTCGAAAAAGCGCGACGATCAATCGGTCAAGACGGGGCGGACGATGGCGCAGATCGCGGCGCGAGCGCGATGCGGAATGGCAATCGAATCGGGACGACAAGATCGGAATCGAAGCGTGATAAAAGCGCCGCCTAAAAAAAAAGACGATCGCCAGGAAAAAAGTAAAGCGAAAGAAACGCGCGGCCGGCGCAGTCCGGCAGCTGCCGGATCCCTCCGAAGAAAGAATTAGCGAAATTGCCCGCCGGGCAAGCCGCGCTTCATCGCGCCGATGAAGCCAAAGTTGCTCGAAACGCCGCCCGACGGCCGGGGATTGGATCTACGAACTGAAGTTCGATGGTATTCGCCTGATCGCGGTCAAGAACGGCGACAAGGTCAATTTGATCTCGCGGAACAAAACGAGCTTGGCGGCGCAGATTTCCGGAGGTTGCTCGAGCGATCGCAGACGCTGCCGATTCGAAGATTGTGTGATCGATGGCGAAGTGGTGGCGTTGGACGAAAAGGGCGGATCGTCTTTTCAACTTCTTGCAGGCGCATGAAATGGAGGGCCGGCGAGGCGCCGATTTACTATTACGTCTTCGATCTGCTCCAGGCGGCGGGAAAGAGCCTGACTGGCCTGCCGGTCGAGCGCAGGAAGGAGTTGCTCGCGACGCTTTGTCAGGAGGCCGGCGGATCCGATTCGGTTTTCGGGAGAGATCGGAGGCGACCCGGACGCTGCTCCTGCGGGAAGTGAAGCGACTCGGGCTGGAAGGGGTCATCGGCAAACAGCGCGGCTCTGTTTACGAAGCGGATCGTCGCAGCGGGGCGTGGATCAAACTCAAGTGCGTGAATGAGCAGGAGTTTGTCATCGGCGGCTTCACGCCGCCGCAGGGCGCGCGAAAACATTTCGGCGCGTTGCTCGTCGGCTATTACGAGAAGAAGCGGCTGCTCTTTGCCGGCAAAGTTGGGACCGGGTTCGACACCAAGATGCTCGCGTCGCTGCACAAGCGTTTCAAGGCCGAGAGGCGGGATGATTGTCCGTTTGCGGATTTGCCCGTCGAAACAGGGCGGGCAATGGGTCCAGGGAATCACGCCGGCGATGATGCGGCAGATGCGAGTGGATCAATCCGGTGTTTGTTTGCCAGGTGAAATTCGCCGAATGGACGCGGGACGGAAAACTGCGCCAGCCGGTTTTTCTCGGATTGCGCGAGGACAAAGAAGCCCGCGAAGTGGGCCGCCAAGCCTAGCGAAGATAGAGCGGTTTGATCGATTCGCTGCCAACAGCAAAGGGCGTTCGAAGGAGGCATTGACTTGTATGAACCGACCGAGTAATCATCGAGAACGCAGTAGTTGTCGTATGAATACCTCCGGCGTCCTCCCTCTGGCCCGCCTCCTGGCTTGGCGAATTGGCGGCCAGGCTTGTCGCTCGCGGCGGCGCTTGCCGTCATTGCTTTGGCGACGCTTCCCGGCTGCTCGACGATCGCAAAATACGATCAAGCTGCCTACGAAAAGGCGACCGCCGCGAAGGCCGAAGCTCTTGCGCTGATGGACAAGGCGACTGAGCCCTACAACTCGCACCGCAGTGAGGCGGAAGAGGTCGCCTCACCATTGAAAAAGCATACCAGGACGATCTCGGTCGCAATCAAAACGCGGAAACGATCAAAATGTGGGAAATCCTGAAGAAGCCGGAGGGTAATCTCTTCGGAGGTTTTCTGCGTCGTTGGAAACAAAAAGGATCGTTCAAGCCCGATGCGGTCGCGCTAAAGAAGCCCGATATCGCCGAGGCTTTCGATCAAATCATTGGTCTGGAAATCGGGAAACGCCGGGAGAAGGCAAACTAGCAGATGGACTTCGACGCAATTTTCGAACAGGTGCTGGGGCAGAGCAAAGACCTCGGCAAGACTCTCTTTCGCCAGTTTGCCGCGCAGGCCGAGACCGACACGCGTGATTTCCTGGAGAAAGCACGCGTCAGCCTCGAACAGGCCGCGAGTCTCCTGGCTCAAGGCAGAATCGATCCGGACGACTTTGAGGACCTGGTCCGCGGGAAGCAAGACCTGGCCAAGATGCGTGCCTTGAAGCAGGCGGGCCTGGCCAAGGTGGCCGTCGATACCTTTACCAACGGCGTGCTAAACATTTTCATCGAAGCCGTTTTCGCGGCGATTCCCTGATCGCTGTTTCGAGGCTAAGAGATCCCAGGGGCGTATCGTCGCCCTCGCGAATGAACATTGCGCTTGTCCATCGCGCTCCGACTCCGGATATTTCGGCATGAAAGTAAATGTCGTGGTGACCCCAAAGGCCGCAGTGCTTGATCCCCAGGGGGCGGCGGTGCGCGACGCGATGCAACACCTTGGGATGCCCGAAGTGCGGAGCGTGCGGATCGGGAAATATCTTGAGATCGAGATCGACGAAAAGGCGCCGGACATGGAATCGCGGCTTGCATGCTCTTTGCCGTGATTTGCTTTCGAATCCGGTGATCGAAGATTACGAAGTGAAGAAGGACTGAGTTTAGAGGGGAGAAGAAAATTGAAGTTCGCCGTCATCCAGTTTCCCGGATCGAACTGCGACCAGGATTGCCTCGCGGCTCTAAATGGCATGCCGGGGTTGCAGGCCGAATACGTCTGGCACAAGGAGACCTCAGTGGATGGGTTTGATGCGATTGTGCTTCCGGGCGGGTTTTCCTATGGCGATTACCTTCGTTGCGGCGCGATCGCCCGTTTTTCTCCGATCATGCCGAGCGTGGTGGAGCAGGCGCGAAACGGGAAATTGGTCATCGGTATTTGCAACGGGTTTCAAATCCTTTGCGAGATCGGTTTGCTTCCCGGAGCGCTGGTTCGAAATCGTTCTCTTCATTTCGTTTGCGCAAATGGTGACGACGCGGGTCGAGGTCGCTGATTCGCGCTTTACCCACGGTTGCCCGCAGGGAACGCTCTTGCGTCTGCCGGTGGCTCACGGCGAAGGTTGCTTCTTTCGCGGATGAAGCTACGCTGCGGGAATTAAACGAGCGCCGGCAAGTCATTCTTCGCTACGCCACGGCGGATGGCCGGTTGGACCCCGCGGCGAACCCAAATGGTTCGATTGAAAATATCGCCGGGATTTGCAACCGCGAGGGCAATGTTTTCGGGCTCATGCCGCACCCTGATCGTGCCTGTGAGCAGCGTCTGGGCAGCGCCGACGGCGTCAAAATTTTTCAATCGATGATGGAAACGATCAAAGCGGCTCGGGCGGCGTAGGTATTTCGCGGTCACGAAAGCTTCAAGGAGCGGCGATTTGTGATCGCCGAACAATAAGGCAAGCGGCCAAGCCGCCTCATTGATCAAAAGGGCGATTCAAATCGCCGTCTTTGGCGCGAACAACCGTTTGTTGGCCCGTTTCGGTTGAGCGCTAAAACATCGTCATTTAGACACTAGTGTAACGAATATTTACACTATTTTGGCCGAATGGAAGCCGTTCCCTAGGAGGAAGTTGGTGGCATATCCGTTGCTCGATTATTGGGCACTAACCCTAATCCTATGTTGCTACAAAAAACCCTGCACATGAATCAATCGCTCGAAGAGTGCAAAACACGTCTGGCGAGCATTCAATCGTATCGGCGGCAGTTCGTTATGGTGACCAAAGCCACCGTCACATCGTCGAAAACGGTTGATTTTAGTTTTCGCGGACCGCTGGGCTTTGAAGCTCGGACGGTCTTGTTATCGGTTGAAAGCGAGTCGCCCGATCAGATGGCGTTTGAATCCACGGGTGGAAACCTGGACGTGATGGGATTGGCGGAGTTCACCGAAATCCGGCCGAACTGCACGGAAGTCACGCTCGCGTTGCATTACGAGATCAAGAACAAGTTGTTCGCCTGGCTGGATCGCCGGTTTCATTTCGTGGACGCGTTTGTCACTTCCGAGCTTCGGAGCATTCGCGCCCATTTCGAAGGAATCGCCGCGCCGGTCGTCGAACGTGCGCCGATGCTGTCGATGTACGAGACGGCGACGGCATAAAGGGACCGCTGTTTCCAAGAAAGAGCACGAAGTCGGGGCTTCGTGCTCTTTTGCTGTACCGCGGCCTGCGGGACGTTCGATAGTGGACTCAGTTCCGAGCGCCTACTTGGCGCAGCTACAACGCAGCCACGCAGAGCCGCAGCTCATTAGCCGATTCGGACGGCGTGGGTCTTGTCGAGCCGGAGAACCTGACCGGATCGCAACTGGAGGACCGCTTTCGGGTCGCGGAGCTTCTCGCCATCCAATTGAACACTGCCTTGTTCGATGAGGCGCCGCACATCGCCGCGCGACTTGTTGAGCCCAAAAGCGTTCGCGTAGGCGGAAACGACAATGGAAGCGATATCGTCGCTTCCAGGAAGAATGTCGGCAGATCGGCGTCGCTCAATCTCTTTTCGCTGAAGCGCGCGTTCCATTCTTCCAGGGTTTGCCGGCCGGCTTCGCGCGAGTGATACGTTTCGACGATCGTCGAGCGCGAGATGCTTTTTCGCTTCCAGCGGATGCGCGTTAGGATCCAGCGGCTTGCCGAGCAGAAGCGGATAGTAGCGCGCCATTAGTTCATCGGAAATGCTCATCAGTTTGCCGAAGATTTCGGAGGCGGCTCATTCAGCCCGACATAATTCCCGAGGCTCTTGCTCATCTTCTTGGCGCCATCGAGCCCTTCGAGGATGGGCAGGACGAAGACAACCTGCTGCGGCTGGCCCTCCTGTTTTTGGAGATCGCGGCCGACGAGAATATTGAAAAGCTGATCCGTGCCGCCCAGTTCCACGTCGGCTTGCACCATGACGGAGTCCCAGCCTTGCATGATCGGATATTGAATCTCGTGCGCGTGGATCGGCTGTTGCCGGTCGATCCGGTTCCGGAAATCTTCGCGCTGAAGCATCTGCTGCAGCGTCACCATGCTGTTGAGGCGGATGACTTGTTCGAACTGCATGGGCTCGAACCATTCGCCGTTCGAGACGAGGCGCGTGCGGGCGGGATCGAGCACCTTGAACGCCTGTTCGCGATAGGTCTCGGCGTTGGCCAGGACCTCTTCGCGGCTGAGCTGGGGACGAGTCGCGGAGCGGCCGCTCGGGTCGCCAATCATGGAAGTGAAATCGCCGATGATCAAAATCGCCTGATGACCGAGATCTTGAAATTGCCGCAGCTTCCGGAGGATCAAGGCATGACCGAGATGAAGATCCGGGCTGGTGGGGTCGACCCCCAGTTTGACGCGCAACGGCCGGCCGAGCGCGAGCTTTTGGCCGGAGCTCGGCTTCGCTGATGATCTGCGCGCTGCCTTGCTTGAGGAGGGAAAGAGCTTCGTCCGGTTGCATGTGGAAAGATGCAGAGACCGGAACGCTATTTGTTTTTGTTCAACAGTTCTCGCACCTGCTCGATCGTGAGCGGCGTGTCCCGGGCGCTCAACGCCTTCTGGCTCTTGCCTTGGCCGAGAAATGGACGATTACCGGCGAAGGAATGGCGCACGGCCACGTTGCGGCCGCTTTCCGGGGCGACGCGAGCTGCCGTGCAGCAGCGGACGCAAGATAGACCATGTCGGTTTTCGTCAGGCTGCGACCTCGTTGAAATATTCGCCGCTTTCTCCTGGCGCGACGAATCGCCGGGTCGCGAATTCGCCCGGCGGAGAAAGCGCGCTCGGCGGCAAACGATTTCGCGGGCGATCTCTCCGGACGTGCGAAAGTTCCTGGCGGGAACGCGTTTGTCGACGGAGAGTTCCAGTGGCGCTCAAACTGTTTGTTCTGCGCGGAGTTTACCAGTGACATATTCGGTTTCAGGATGCGATCGACGAGTTTGCCCTCTTGTTCCTGGGCGGAAACTCGCCGAGACACCGGCGAGCAGCGCCATGGAAAACAACGATCATCCGCACGTCGCTGAACGTGCCGAAGTGAGCGCCGCGTTGTAAAGCAAATTGTCGTCCGATCCGCTCGCCGTCCTCCGATCAGCGGCCGAGAGCTGCGCGAAGAACCTTCGCCCTGGCCGGCGCGGGCAACGTGTCCGCTCAAGATATCAGCCGCCGTGACCGGCCGGCCATAATAGCGGGCATTGGCCGTTTTCTGCGTCGCGATCACCGCTCCTTCGAGCGACGCGCCCGCGAAAAGACCTTTGCTCCGGCTGTAGGTGTAGATCGCGGCCGTCGGTGTCACCGCCCGCGTGGGCATCACGTCCCACCGGTCCCGCCGCTGCGCTGGCGTCGGCGCCCAGCGTAACATTGCCATCCCGAGAGAAGGCGCGCACGGCCCTGTTGGTGTTGAGGACAAAGACAAAGTCAGTGATTTGCGCGCCGATTTGCGGACCCCAGCCGGCCCCGCCGGTCCCAACAAACGACGGACCCGACCAGTGCCGTCGCCCGTCCGGGCCACCACAACACCCTGTCCGCCTTTGCCGCTTATGCCAAGACCCACTTTGACCACGCGTGAGAATGGCGAGCCCCTTGGCGTTGCGCAACACACGCCGCGGGATTCCTTTTTCCGGCATTCTCCGAAAGTCTCGCAGAATGGAGGCGGATTGATTAACTATCTCCTGTTCGGTCGCCGCGCCGGCCGTCGCGAGCGAAAGGGTGCAGGCAATGAGAAGAACGCAGAATGTTTTCATGGATATGATTAGTTCGCCCATTCAAGCGGCATGGACGTATTCGGCTCCGTCCGAACGGTCGTTAGGCAATTGCCATGGAAATCTCATCGATCTGCCGAGCGACGCGTATTTCATGAACGAAGCGTTGCGTCTGGCCACGAAAGCCTTTGAGAAAGAGGAGGTGCCGGTCGGCGCCGTCGTCGTGCGGGAGGGGAAGATCATCGGCCGCGCCTACAATCAAGTGGAGTTGCTCAAGGACGCCACGGCCCACGCCGAGATGCTCGCGATTACGCAGGCGGAAGCGGCCGTTGGGGACTGGCGGTTGAACGATTGCGATCTCTACGTCACGAAAGAGCCGTGCGCCATGTGCGCCGGCGCGCTGGTGCACGTGCGGATGCGGCGGGTGATTTTCGGTTGTGCGGATGAGCGAAGCGGCGCGGCTGGCGGGCTCATGAACCTGCTGCAATTGCCGTCGTTCAATCACCGATGTGAAATCACATCGGGCGTCTTCGGGACGAATGCGCCGGCCTTCTCCAAACGTTCTTCCAAGCGCGACGTCGGGATAATCTCGACGGGTGATTTCGACGATCCATCGGACCTTGGCGGTCTGCGACGCGAATCTGGGCGAAGAGGCCAAAAGCCCTGAGTGATCCATTTCTTCCTTTTTGCGCTCGCTCCGGGAAAGAGAACGTGATTTATTTCCGCAGTCATCATTTCATCAAACTGAATATGTCTTCAAATCCATTCCGTTGCCTTCTCGTTCTCTCGTTCCTTGTGTTGTCCGCGATCTGCGTGCGGGCCGGGATCAACCGCTTTTCCACTCCACCGATCCGCTGGCTCCCAGAGATGAATGGGGGGTCCTGCACCAGACGCCCACTTTGTATCACGACAGATTACTTCTCCTGAAGCATGGCCATCGCATGTATTATTATTTCAAGTCGGGAAGCGAACTGCTCCAGGACCCCGCCTATGTCGGCGGCATTGCAGGTCGTCATGCGCAACCGTGGTTATTATTGCGGGCCGATCGACGGAATCATGTCCGAGGAGGTCAGTGACGCGATTGCCCGGGTCCAGAAGAATCACGTCCAGCGGGTCACGGGAAGACTGACGGTGCCCGTGCGGCGGGCGCTAAACCTACCGTAGGGAGCCGCGCAAGCAAGAACCGCGTAAAGCTTCGCTCACACGGTTTGCTCCGAATTATGTGGCGAAGCCACGTGAGACCGCAGGTCTTTTACGTGGCTGCCTCGCAAGGATTCGAACCTTGACAAAGAGATCCAGAATCTCTGGTGCTACCGTTACACTACGAGGCAAGCGGGTGTGGGGGCCAAAGCTAAGACCGTCTTGCGCCGTGCCGCAAGTGGCGGGTGACCGATAAGCTACCGACTGGACGGCGGCCCACTCAACCAAATCTCCGCGCCTTCGCGCGCAGCTTCCACTTCCAATTGGCGCCCGCTCTCTATTACCAGCAAGCGCGCCCGCTCGAGCATTTCATCGATCTTGGCATCGTCGTGCGACGGGTCGTGGTGAAACAGGATCAGTTTCTTGGCCCGGGCCTCCAGCGCGAGGGAAACCACGCGGCTCAGGGCGCCATGTCCCCAGCCGATATGCTCCTGATATTTCTCATCCGTGTATTGGCGTCGAGAATCAGGACATCGGTGTCTTTCAAGAACTCGACGAGCTTTGATCGCTGCACCACCGCCTGGGCGCGGGCTCGATGAGGATGTATCCCATCCCGCGCGGCCAGTTTTATCTTCAACGGCTCGAAAGGCTCATTATCGGGCAGAAATGCAATGGAGCCTTCCTTGGTGAAAAGCCGGTAGCCGGCGCAAATGCCGGGGTGATTCAGAAATCTCGAATGAACCCGCACTTTACCGATCGAGAACTTCATTTTTTTGAGTTCCTGGATCTTGATCGTGCCCGGCAGGTCTTTCCAGCTCACGGGGAAAAAGGGGACTTCCATTTGGGCGGCCAGAATGGTCGCGAGCCCGGCGCGCGCCCCTTCGTATCCGAGAACGCGAATCGTGTTCTTGGCTTTGTAGGCGGGCAAAAAGAAGGGCAGTCCCTGAATGTGATCCCAGTGGGTGTGGGTGAGCAGCAGCGTCAGGTTAATCGGCGCGGAGCCGAACTCCCGCTCGAGGGCGAGGCCCAGCTCGCGTATTCCGGAACCCGCGTCGAGGATGATAATGTCGCCATTAGTGCGAACCTCGACGCAAGTGGTGTTTCCTCCGTAGCCGATGGTCGTGTGGCCGGGAACGGGAATCGATCCGCGGACTCCCCAGAATTTTATCCTGGTGGAGGGTGGATGAAACTTGAGGGCGCGCGACTGGCGTGGCGTGAGTTTCCGCTTCGGCCGGCGAGGGCGCTTTATGACTGCGGCCAGCTTTTCCCACTTTAACGGTTTGACGAAATAGTCGTCCCCGCCTGCTTCCAAAACAGCAGCCCGATCGATGTTATAGACGCGACCGGCGACAATGATGATCCGGGCCGAATCAAGTTCCTCGCGGATGGCGCGGCACACCTGAAGGCCGCTGATCCGGGGGAGCAGAAGATCGCAAATAATCACCTCCGGCTTCCTGGTCAAAGCGAGGTCGATCCCGGCCGCGCCGTCCTGCGCTTCGATGATCTCCCACCCATGGCGTGCGAAAAGGCGCGCTAGACGTTTGCGGCTTTCCGCATCGTCTTCAATGAGCAGGGCCGTGGGCATGGGGCAAGGGCGGCATTCTGTCAGGCCGTTTCCCCGAAACCAAGAGTTTTTGGCGGGTTCTACAGCAGGCTGGAACCGAAGGCCCCCGGCTTGCCGCGCTTCCAGCGCAGCTCCGGATTGAGATTGATCTCATCAGGGCCGCACTTCAAACCCGACCGAGCGGAGCAAATACGCGACGCCCTCACGGCTCTCCATCGTTTCCTTCAGGCTGCGCGCGAAGAGCTCGATGTATTCCTTGTAGGATTCGAGCGCGAGTTTTCCCTCGGAGAAATGCTCGGCCAGGGCCTCATCGTGGTAGTCAATCAATTCAATCAATGCGCGTCGCAGCTTCAAACGCATCTCCGGATCGACGACGACTTTGAAGGGGGTTGCGCCCGCATCCGGTTTGGCGAGCTCCTTTTTCAGCGGCGTTGGGTCCGCTGAGACAAGCTGAAAATCGCGCGGCTCTTCCATTTCGTTTCCCGCAAATTCTCGCTTCAGAAAAGCGAAAGGGTGGGGATCTCTAGTCGATTGACTCGCCTTTCCTGTCAAACCAGAATCGCGTCGATGAACGTTTCGCTCTATATCGATGTCTTCGAAAAGAAGGACGGAAAATGGCAGGCGATCTATTCGCAAATCAGGATAAAGAAGGACAAAGAATAGCCGCAGAGCTTCTTTGGTAGGGCGAGACTCTGTCGAGCCGCTGGGAATGTGGGAGGCCTTTGTGCCCCGACTGATTGCCGCACAAAGGCGGCTCGCACATTAAAAGAAGATCGGGATGATCAGGATCGCGACGATGTTCACGACCTTGATCATCGGATTGATCGCCGGACCGGCCGTGTCCTTGTAAGGATCGCCCACTGTATCGCCCGTAACGGAAGCGGCGTGGGCGAAGGAGCCTTTGCCGCCGAGATTGCCTTCTTCGATATACTTTTTCGCGTTGTCCCACGCGCCGCCGCTGGAGGTCATCGCGATCGCGACGAAGAGCCCGGTGACGATCGTGCCCACCAGCATTCCGCCGAGGACCACGGGCCCGAGCGGTTTGATCATCGCCACGGCGAGGACAAACACCACCGGCAGCAACGCCGGAACGATCATTTCGCGCAACGCCGCTTTGGTCACGATATCGACGCAGGTGCCATATTCCGGCACGTCTTCTCCGCGCAAAATGCCCGGTTTGGCCGTGATCTGGCGCCGCACTTCCCGCACCACCGCGCCGGCCGCTTTGCCGACTGCGTCCATGCTAAACGCGGTGAAGATGAACGGCAGCAATCCGCCGATGAATAGGCCAATAATCACCTTCGGATCGTTCAGCGAAAAATCGAAGGAGTAGCTCGCCCCAATATGCGCCTTAAGTTCCTCAACATACGAACCAAAGAGCACCAGCGCCGCCAGGCCGGCCGACGCAATCGCGTAGCCTTTTGTTACCGCTTTCATGGTGTTGCCGACAGCATCGAGCTCGTCGGTGATGCCGCGGACTTCCTTCGGCAAATTGCTCATGACCGCGATGCCGCCCGCGTTGTCGGTGATCGGACCGAAGGCGTCGAGCGAGATGATGATTCCCGCCATGGAGAGCATGCTCATGACGGCGATCGCGATTCCGTAGAGGCCGGCGAAATGGAAACTGAGCAGAATCGCGATGCCGATAAAAACAACCGGTAGCGCGGTGGCGTGCTGACCGATGGCGAGGCCGGCAATGATATTGGTGGCATGTCCGGTTTCGGAAGCCTTCGCAATTTTTCGGACCGGGGCGTAGGCCGTCGAGGTATAGTAATTGGTGATTACGACAACGATGCCCGTCATGAACAGCCCGACGAGCGAGGCGAAGTAGAGATCGTTGGCGGACCGGGCGACGCCGTTAACCATGACGTCGCCGGGGAAAAGCATGTGCGTCGCCGGCCAAAACAGAATGGCGGAAACGAGCGCGCTCGCGCCGACGGCTCCCATCAGGACGGTGGCGGGTTTTCCGCCGCTGAGATTGACGAAGAGAATGCCGATGATCGCGCCCAGGACGGAGATGCCGCCAAGGACAAAGGGATAAATGATGGCTGCGGGATACGCGGCGAGGGTCAGTGCGCCCAGCAGGATGGCGCCGACCAGGCTGACGGCATACGTCTCGAAAACGTCTGCGGCCATGCCGGCGCAATCGCCCACGTTATCGCCCACGTTGTCCGCGATCGTGGCCGGATTTCTCGGGTCATCTTCCTCGAGATTGCTTTCGATCTTGCCCACCAGATCGGCGCCCACGTCGGCCGCCTTGGTGTAAATGCCGCCCCCGAGCCGCGCGAAAACACTGATCAGGCTCGAACCCAAAGCCAGGCCCACCAGGCTCTTCACCGCGAGCGTCGTGCCCGATCCACTGGTTGGCCAGAGTGTAGAAGATTCCCACGGAGAGCAGCGCGAGGCCGATGACCAGAAGACCGGTGACGGCGCCGCCGTTGAACGCGACCCGCATGGCCGCAGAGCGGGATTGCGTGGCGGCCTGGGTGGTTCGGGTGTTCGCCAGGACCGCGATCCGCATCCCGATGTATCCGGCCGCGAGAGAACAAAAGGCGCCAATCAAAAATCCGATTGCAGTGGCTTTATCCGGAAAATGAAGAGGAGAATGAAAATCACGACCGCGATCACGCTGATCGTCCTGACCTGCCGCTTGAGATAGGCCTTGGCGCCTTCCTCGATGGCCCCGGCGATCTGGCGCATCCGCTCGTTTCCCGGGGAGAGCCGAATAACCGCTTTGATCAGGAAAAACGCGAAGAGCAGGCCGACGATAGCGCAGATCATCGAAAGTAAGACACCGGACTGAAGAATGTTAAAGGCGAGGAAGGTCATGGTGGCTCCGTTGAAAGTGGGGGACTTTAGTAAGTTTTGCCTCTCTGGCAATGGGTAAATGGCTGCGGTGCTGTTCTCTCTGTAGTCACGGCGCTCAGTCGCCGTGTGACCGCAACCAATCGCCCCGACTGGACGGGGTGGCTACAAGAGCGATCGCTTCGCGCAGTAACCGGCCTAAAGCTCGAAAACCGCGCGCAAACGCTGCAGGAACGAGGCGCGGTACTCGCGTTCTTTGGTTATCTGGTCGGGCGTCTGCGTGGCGTCCTTGAGAATTCCCTCGCTCTCCAGTTTGCGCTTGGCCAGGAGTTCGCTCAGCTGCGTCAGGCATTGGGGGGATTCCTGCAGGACCTCGGCCATGGCCGCCTTGCTGATCTCCAACGCCTCGCAATCGTCCTCCGCGCGAATAGTGGCCGAGCGCGGTTCGCCCGTGAGCAGCGACATTTCGCCGAAACAATCGCCCGCCCGCAAGACCCCCAGCCGGACCGCGGAGCCGTTTCGCAAAACCGACACGTGCGCGGTGCCTTTGAGCATGACGAACATCGAATCGCCCTCGGCCCCTTCCTGGATCAGGGCCTCCCCCCGCCCATAGCGATTGAAGCGCCCGCAGTGCAGGACGTGGTCGAGCTGGGCATCGTTCAGGCAATCGAAGAGCGCCTCGCCCCGCATGATGGCCTGGGCTTCGGCGTGGCCTTCGGGAACGCTTTGACGGCGCGGGCGCTGCAGATGGAGCGTCCGGGTCGGGTAGGGAATCGTGATGCGCTGGCGTTTGAATTCGTACCAGATATTGGTCCGGATCGCGTCGCAAATCTCATTGTAAGCCTGGTGGTTGCCCATCGAAAACTTGATCTCGTAAAGCGCGGCCGAGTCCGCAAAATCGACCAGGAAAACACGCACGGGCGGGTTGGGCACCACCCCTTGCGCGCCCGTGGCCGCGCGAAAGAGCGCGTCTTTCACCTGATTGGGCGGCACGTCGTAGTCGACCCCCACGCGAAGACGCATGGCATGGATCTGCGTCGGGTAATGGAGATTGATGATCGTTCCGCGGGTGATGGAGTAGTTGGGAACGTCGAGGTAGATCGCGTCGTTCGTTCGCAACCGGGTCGAGCGCCAGTTGATCTCCATCACCTCGGCGAACTGGTCCTGGACTTTGAGCCAGTCCCCAACCTTGTACGGTTTGCTGATTTGCAGCGCCAACCCGGCAATGATCCCTCCCAGGAGATCCTGCGTCGCCAATCCGATGATGATCGCTATGATCCCCGAACCCGCCAGCAGGGTCGCCAGTTGCCCTTCGGCGTGATAAACGCCGCGCAGGACGATGAACGACGCGGCCATGAAGAGAAAAATGGCGATGACCTGGCGGAGGAAATGGGGGATCGGCGTCTGGCGTTTCTTTTCGAAGTAGGCGTCCCACAAGTAGCGATCGAGCAGGGCGACAATGAAAAAGGTGCTTAACCAGATCGCGGCGGCATCGACATGATTCCGCCATCCGACATGCAACCCGTAAAACGCGATGGCGGAGTAGAACGCGAGCGTCAGACAAAGCAGCCAGTAAAGAACGCCGAGGCGCACGCCAGCGCGACGCTTCAGCAATCGGCCAATCGTGAGCGTGACCAGGAACGTCCCGATAAAAATCAGGATCGTGACGATCGGCTTCTGCGTCTCAATGAAATGGGTGAACATCCGCTTCGGCAGAGTATCAGCCGAGTTGCGGTTGGGACAAGCGTCCTCGCTGCTGTATCCCTGTAGCCGCCGCCCTGTGGGCGGCGTCAGTGAGGGTTGGGCGCCGAACAAACGCCTCGCGCAGCGAGGCGGCTACAGGATCTCTACATCCGCGGCGGGGAAATAATCAGCCAGGCCCAGCCCGCAAGAAAGCAAAGGCCACCGATCGGCGTGATGGCGCCGAGCCATCGGACCTGCGTCAGCGCCAGCGCATACAGACTGCCGCTGAAGAAGAGAATGCCGGCGAGGATAAGGAAACAGGCGATGCGATTCCCGGCGCCGTGAAGCGCGAGAGCGACGAGAGCCACGGCGTGTAGAAAATGATACAGCACCGCTTTGTTCCAGACGTCGAGCATGCCGTGACTTTCCAGGTTGGCCTTTAGCGCATGGGCGCCGAAGGCGCCGAGGCCAACGGCGAGCAGGCAAAGGGCGGCGGCGATTCGAAACAACGTGAGAGCCATTTCGTTACCTCATTTGCCGCCGAAGAATTTTCGGAACGATTGGAAAAGCCGATTCGGGATCGTGGCGGCTTTTTGTCCCGTCTCCTGCAACTTTTGCGCAAACTGCGTCTGGGCGCCGCCGTGAACTTCACAAACCTTGTCGGGGAGATGACCCTCGGGAAGCGTTATCTCATAGGCCGTTCCAGCCGCATTGCATCCGGTGGTGGCGAGATGGTTTGAGATGGAGCAAACCGTGGCGCGAGACATCGGGAGCGTCGATTCCAGCGGGCGTGCGGGATAGCGCTGCGCGGCTTTCGTCATCACTTGGGTCCAGACCGGCAATGCCAGCGCGGCACCGTATCCCTTTGCAACGATGGTGGTCGGCTGGTCGAACCCGACCCAGACGCCGCAGGTCAGCGCGCTGGTGTAGCCAACGAACCACGCGTCTTTGTAATCGTTCGTCGTTCCGGTTTTCCCCGCAGCCGGGAGCTTGAAGCCTAACGACTTTGCAGTGGCTGCCGTGCCGGTGGTCAGCACTTGCTCCATCAGTTCGGAGGTCATCCAGGCCGAACCGGGATCGAGCGCGGGAATGGTGACGTGCGCCGCGCGGTAGATCGGATTGTGGTCCTGATCGTCGATTCGCTCGATGATGTACGCCTGTTTTCGGACCCCGGCATTAGGAAAAACGCTGTAGGCCGCGGTAAGATCTTTCAGATTCGTTTCGAAGGAGCCGATAAAAATTGCCGGCCCGCGGGGAATATTTTCTCCGAGGCCGAGGGTGGTCGCTGATCTTCTGCACATCATCGATGCCCGCGATTTCGCCCACCCGCACGCTCATCGTGTTCCGCGAATGGATCAGCCCGTACGAGACCGGTTGAACGCCGCCATACGTGCCGTCGGAATTTCCCGGCGTCCAATCGCCCGCGCCCTGAATTTCTCCCGGCATGATGGGCCCATCGCTGACGGCGGCCCCGGGCAGGAGGCCGTGGTCGAAGGCGACCGCGTAGACAAACGGCTTGAACGAGGAGCCGATCTGCCGGTTGGCCGGCGACAGGGCGCGATTGAACTTGCTCTGCGCGTAATCGCGTCCACCGACCAATGCGCGGATTCCGCCGCTCCCGTTGTCGATCGCGACCAGCGCCCCCTCGAGATAGGGCATCGAGGAATCTTCGCCATCCTCTGGCGGCCGATAGCTGGCTTTCGTCGGATGACGGAAGTTTGATTGGCGCTCGATCTTGGCCAGCTGCGTCTCGAGCGCCTGCGTGGCCGAAACCTGAATCGCGGGATCGAGCGTCGTGTAAATATGGAGTCCGCCATTATCAATCTGATCCGGTGTGAGAAGCAGATTCAAGTCACGCTGCACCGCATCCATCGCGTAGTTTTCCTGGATTTGCGGCAGGCGCTTCGGGTGCGAAGTGACTTTGGTCAGCCTCGCCTCCTGGGCCTGCGCGGCGCTAATCTTTTTCAGCTCGAGCATTCGGTCGAGGACGGCGTTTCGTTGCAAAGCCGCGCCCTCCGGATTCTTGAGCGGAGAAAAGCGGTTCGGGCTGCGAATCAGGCCGGCCAGCACAGCCGCCTCGGAAAGAGTCAGCTTCGAAGCGTTTTTGCCGAAATAGGCGAGCGACGCCGTTTCCACTCCATAGCAACCGGAGCCGAAGTAAATCCGGTTAATGTATGACTCCAGGATCTGTTGCTTGGTGAAATCGTGTTCGATGCGCAACGCCACCATCGCTTCCAGGAGCTTGCGGCTGAGAGTGCGCCCGCCGAGCGGAAGGCTATTGCGGGCGAGCTGTTGTGTGATACTGCTCGCCCCTTCCTTGGCCGACCGGCTCATGATGTCCTTCACCAGGGCGCGAGCGATTCCGCGCCAGTCAATCCCGCCATGCTCGAAAAACCGCGTGTCCTCGCGCGTCAGCAACGCATCGATAAAAAACGGCGAGACCTCGTTCAACGCCACCTTGAGCCGGTTCGCGCCGGCCAGGCGGCTGTAAACCTTCCCATCGACGTCGAAAACCGTGTTTCGTTCCGGCATTTGATCGACACCCTTGAGGTCGAACGTTTGCGCCCACGCGGCGTAAAACATCAGGATGCTGAAGAGGGCGGCGATGGGAAGCGTGATGACCGCCAGCTTCCAGCCGATGCGAAAAAACCTGCGTCCGCCCTTTTTTTTCGGCGCGGCGCGAGCAAGGAGCTTCATCGCGGAGAGGTGAAAAAGTTACAACTGTTCCAATGTTACAACGTTACCGGCGAAGCGGCCTGCGGTTAACGCAACCGTCGGCAGCGGTTCAACCATTGTAACTATTGTAACGCGTAACCTTGTAACTCTTCAATTCAAAGGCGCATCCGCACCGCGCTGTCATGCTGTTCGGTGGGGCAGGGCGCGTTGATCGGCACGCCGGCGTCGGCCCCGCTCGCCTGGACCAGCTGGTTCTGGACGAGGTATTCCTCGACTTCCTCGCCGCTAATATCCGCGAGCATTTTGTCGTTGATCTCGACGCAGGGTGAGAGCGGTTGGCCGCTCTTGGTCTCCATTTCCCAGCGGAATGCCGGATTCTGGATGATGTCTTTCTCGGTGTACGGGAGATTGTATTTGGCGAGCACGGCGCGGACGCCGGCGCTCCAGCCGCAGGTGGTTTTCAGATAGGCAGTGATCTTGGGCGTTTCCATGTGAGGCAAGGTAGCATGGCGGCGAGGCAAAATCCATTCTCTGCCGAGTTTGCGCAACCGCCTGAGCCGGTGGACGAATACCCATGAGCTTCACTTTGCCAATCGGTGCGACCGCGCCGGAATTTCGACTGCCAGCAACCGATGGAAAAACTTACGCGCTCTCGGATTTCGCGGGCGATCCGGTTCTCGTGATCTTTTTTACCTGCAATCATTGCCCGTACGTCACGGGGTCCGACGAAGCGACACGCCGTTTGGCGGAGAAGTTTTCGAGCAAGGGTGTGCGCTTTGTCGCGATCAATTCGAATAGCCGCAACACGTACGCCGAAGACGACTTTTCGCACATGGTGGAGCGGATGGGTAAACATCAATTTCCCTGGATTTATTTGCATGATGAATCGCAGGAGGTGGCGCGGGCCTACGGCGCGTTGCGGACGCCGCATTTCTATCTCTTCGACCGCGAGCGGCGTCTCATTTACACCGGCCGTGCGCTCGATAACCCGCGGCAGTCCGAGAAGGCGAAGACCCACGATCTTGACCGCGCTCTCGAGGAACATCTCGCCGCCCAAACGGTGACGGTCCCTGTTACCAATCCCATCGGTTGCAACGTAAAATGGGAGGGCCGCGACGCCCACTGGATGCCAGCGGACGCCTGCGACCTGGTGTGACGGCGCAGAGGGGCGCGAACAAAACTGTCATCCCGAGCGAAGTCGAGGGACCTCGTCGAACGTCTAGTGACTCTTCGGGGTCCCTCGACTTCGCTTCGCTGCGCTCGGGATGACTTGCGAGGTCGCCCGTCGATTATCCGCTCGAAGCGCGCTTCGATTTCTTAATGAGCATCCGCTGTTTCCGGCGGAGCCTGGTGATGCGGCTCTTGGCGGCTTCCGGGGTGGGTTGCAACGAAGGGTTCGGCTTTAACCGGGCCGGATGCTGATGAATCTGTGAAAGACGAGCGATCAGCGCAGCTCGCGCCTCCTCCTCGCTCGTCACGCTGTCCCGTTCTTTCCCTTGCGTCGCCATGGTTGATGTTTCTTTGCGAACCTGTTCCCGCTATCGGGTGCACACTCATTTCGTAACGGCGGATCAATGCGGATGGACGATTTGTGACTCGATCGTGAACGTCCGATGGAGCAAAGCGCCATACCGTTCCGTCCCCTGGCGTTTTAATCCTTGCCCTCCGATTGCGTGACTGCTAAACGTTGGGCTTGTTCTGGGGGGAACAAGGATTGGGCATCGTGAGCCATCGGTTCCGGTGCCCAATTCACTTTTCCGTTAAAATTGCAGAGGCGCTTTTGCGAAGTGCCTGATCCAAACACAGGCGCTTGCCGCGGCGAAGGCCGCTACAACCACGGCCTACAATCTCCGCCCGGCTTCTGATGCCGCGATCAGCTTCTCCAGCCGCTGCTGGCGGGTTTCCTCTTTCCTGGCAGTGACGATCCACCAGATGAGGGTTTGACGGTACGCCGCCGGCAGTTTCTGGAAAAAATCCCAGGCTTTGCGCCGTGTCCGGAACCGCTTCTCATCGTCCGCGCCCAGCACGGCCGATTTCCGGTTCTCGTAGGCGTAAATCCCGGATTTCTCTTCCTTGCGCAGCTCAAACGCTTTTAGTCCCGCGGGCCGCATCCGGCCGAGCTTTGTCAGCTCCTTCACCCGCCCGATATTCACCGCGCTCCAGTTGCTCGTTTTCTTCCGCGGCGTGAACCGGATCTTGTAGCTCTCGGCGTCGATCGTCTTCCGGATGCCGTCGATCCATCCCACGCAAAGCGCTTCATCCACCGATTCGGGCCACGTGATGCTGGGCCGTCCGGAAGCCTTCCGGTGGAAGCCGACCCACTGCTCCGAACTACTCGAGTGATTTGCCTTGAGCCATTCCCGAAGGGCCTTTGGTGTGGCAAAGAACAACGGCTCGGCGGAAAATTCGTTCATAGCCCAGCGCGACGCTCAAAGTTTCGGGCCCAAGGTTCTCAGCAATAACAAAGAGAGCGAGGCCGATCCCCACCATACCAGCATCCGTAACCAAGCCGGAATGTAGAATAGCCTGAGGTCTTCCCGTTTCATCGAATAGAAACCCGGCGTACGCCATTTGCTTTTCACGTATTTCAGGTCCGTGGTCGAGACGAGGAACGGCATAAGAAAGGTGACGATCACAAGAGCCAAGAGCAGCCATTCACTCGCGGAAATTCGCTCCAGGTAGCGGATACCGTATGCGAGCAGTGGCATGCCGACGGCCCCGCACACGATGGCCGCTGGTACTGAAGGGAAGATGCGCACCAAGCCTAGCGATTCTTCGGTTTCAACAACGGAAAGAGGATCACGTCACGGATCGATTCGGCGCCGGTCAGCAGCATCGTGAGGCGATCGATCCCCAGGCCGAAGCCTCCGGCCGACGGCATCCCGTGTTCCAGGGCGAGCAGAAATTCCTCGTCGATTTTCTGCGTCTCTTCGCCGGCTTGTTCGAGCAAGCGCTGCCGTTGGGTGGTCGGATCGTTCAGCTCGGAATACCCCGGAGAAATTTCCTGGCCGTTGATGATCAATTCGTAGACGTCCACCAGCGAGTCGTCTTCGGCGTTCTGCTTCGCCAACGGGACCAATTCCTTGGGGCAATGCGTCACGAAGAGGGGATCGAACGTTTTTTCTTCGATGAGTTTCTCGAAGATCTGTTGGGTCACTTCGTAATCCGCCATCCGCGGATTGATCTCGACGCCGAGCTCGGCGCAACGCTCGCGGCGTTTTTCGGTGGTGTAGTTGAACCATTCGGGGTCGATTTCGCGGATAAGGTCGCGGTATCGCGCCCGTCGCCAGGGTCGGGTGAGATTGATCGTACGCGTGACATTCCCGTCTGCGTCTTTGTGCTCGAGTCGGAGGGACGAGCTTCCGCTCGTGCCATTTTCCTGAGCGGGCGAAACTGCTTCTGAGCCCGGGTCAGAGTCAATGGGCGCCTCGCCTGGACGTGCGGAAGCACGTCCCTCCGGAGAAGAAGCGCCGCGAGTTTCCGAAATCTTCACCGCCAGGTGACAAATCATTTCCTCCACCAGTTCCGCGATCTTCTCGAAGTCGGCGTAGGCCCAATAGCCCTCGAGCATGGTGAACTCGGGGTTGTGCTTTCGCGAAATTCCTTCGTTGCGGAAATTCCGGTTCAACTCGAACACCTTATTGAAGCCGGCCACCAGCAGCCGCTTGAGATACAGCTCGGGCGCGATCCGGAGATAGAGTTCCAGGCCGAGCGCCTTGTGATGGGTCCGAAACGGTTCCGCCGCAGCCCCGCCCGCCACCGCTTGCAGCATGGGCGTTTCCACTTCGAGAAAGCCTCGCGCTTCCATGAAATTTCGGATCTCGCGCATAATCGTGATCCGCTTTTCAAAGACGGCGCGGGATTGCTCATTCGTCAGAAGATCAAGATAACGCTGGCGATAACGGGTCTCGACGTCCTGGAGCCCATGCCATTTCTCCGGCAGCGGCCGCAGCGATTTCCCCAGCATCTCGAGCTTGCTCACTTTCAGCGTCGGCTCGCCGGTCTTGGTGAGAAAACAGGTTCCCTCCACGCCGATGAAATCACCGAGATCGACCAGCTTGAACATCTCGATCACATCGGCGCCCACCTCTTTGGCGTGGATGTAGACCTGAATCCGGCCGGTGGAATCGCGCAGGTCGACGAAATGGCTCTTGCCCATGTCGCGGTGCGCAGTGATGCGGCCGGCGGCGCGGAGCGTGACGCCTTCGGAGAATTTCTCACGAAGCTCCGCGATGGCGCCGGAAGTTTCGTAGGCGCGGCCGAACGGGTTCGCGCCGCTCGCCCGGAGCGCGTCCAGTTTTTCGCGCCGTTGCGCTATGAGGCTGTTTTCGTCGTCCATCTCCGGGGTGCGACTCTAAGGGTTTTCGCACAAAGGTCACGAAGGATCACAACGGAAGAGTGATTACGCACAGGGCAGCGGACCCTTCATTGTGTCCGGTGTGACTTCATCCACTAATTCGTTTGCAAAAAAAACGAGCGTGATGAGATACTGCCGCTCGCCTCATCCCAAACCAGCCCGGGATCGCGCGACCTCGTCCATGACTGCCGATTTGCCGCAAACTGCCTCGAAAATTGACGGACCTCTCGTCAAACAATTCTCCATTTTTCTGCCGAACAAGGTCGGCGCGATGCTCGACGTGGTGAAGCTGTTGCATATGCACAGCACGCATGTCGTCGCGCTCAGTATCTCGGAATCGACGGATTCCGCCATCGCGCGGATCGTCGTGAGCGATCCGGAACAGGTGGAGGAGCTTTTCCGCCGGCACGACGTTCCGTTCGGCGTTTGCAGCATGGTTGTGGTGGAAATGCGGGAGGTGGCGACCGAGCTGGCCAAACTCCTGGCGGCCCTCCTGATGGCGGAAGTGAACGTTCATTTCAGCTATCCATTGTTGACCCATCCGCGCGGGTTCGCGGCCCTGGCCCTCCATGTCGATGACACAGATTGCGCCACTTCCGTGCTCCTGGGCGAAGGATTCAAGCTGCTCAGCCAGGCCGATATTTCCCGATAGGCTCTTTCGTCCTCGTGCTCCTGCTCGTGCTCGCTCAGGGAATCGCCGAATCGATCACGAGGACGAATCATGATCAAGATCAGGAGCAGGAAGTAACGGGGCCCGATTTGACAGCGTTGCGGGCTGGGGTTTACAGGGGCATAATTGTCGAACATGGAAGCGGCCAACCTCACTCCGACCCCCCCGCCGGATAAAATTCTCGCGATCGCGCTGGGCGTGGTGGCGATTTTCGGCGCGGCGGAGATCGCCGGCGTCGCCGTTTACTATATCAACAAGACCCGGGCCGACTATGTCGCGGCCCATCCCCAAGCCTCGGCCGCGCCGATCGAGGCTCCTAAAGCCACCGTCGCTCCGGTCGAGCAAAGCACGACAACAACGACCGCCCCCGCGCCCGCCGTCTCCCAATCGTCGCCCAGCTCGGCGGTCCTTTCGGTGGCGGAACGCCTTTTGAAGGAAGCGACCTTGCTGCGTGATCAAGGCGACACGACCAACGCTCTGGCTCGCCTGCAGGATGCGGCACAGCGCGACCCGAAAAACGCGAACGTGCTGGCAGAGATGGCGATGATTTACGAATCGATCCAGCTCTTTGAACGATCGAATGAGACATGGCGCAAGATCCAGGAGATCGGTCCTTCGGCCGGAGCGCTTTACGAGCTGGCAGACATGAAATTGAAGACCGGCGCAGTGGCCCCGGCCCCTGCCAATACTACTACCGGTCCTGGCCTGGCGGGGGCTTCACCGCTCGATGCCGGCACCACGCGCAATGATGCGGAAGGCATCCCGGACGGCTCCACATTTGGCATCACGGAAGTAACGTCGACCGATTCTCCCGACGCGGACGCGGAGACGAACATGAAATTGAAGATCGCGGTCAAAGTGCGGCCGAGCACCGTGATCGATCACACGAAGGTCAAAATTCAGGTCTTCTTCTACGACACGGTGGACAACAAGGAAGTGGTCCTGACCGACGCGGACGTCAGTTATGAGTGGCTCACACCGCACCACGATTGGAAGGATACGAATCCGGAAATTCTGGCGGTGACGTATTTGCGGGCGAAGAACAAACCGATGTCGTCCGACGCGGCGTTGTCCGTGGCGGCGGCGAACGTCACGCCGCCCGGCGGCAAGAAGAAGACTCCACCGAAGAAGGAGCCCGCGGCCGATCTGCCGGGCGAGGGCGGTCATCGAAAGTATCTCGGTTACATCGTCCGCATTTATTACAACGACCAGTTGCAAGCCGTCCGGGCCGATCCCACCAAGCTGCTCAATCTCTTTCCGCCGCCGTTCACTGCACCGGTGCAGTAACGCAACGGTCGTCCGCGACGCGGAGGTCGGGGCGCAGTGACAGAATTGCGGCCTCAAGAGAAAACGCGGATTCTTCGAAGCGCTCCGACGCGGATGCCCCCGCCTGGGTAGCTCGCGCGTCGCCGAGGCGATGACGGAGCATCGCCCTCCAGGCTCGTGGGTTAACCTGGGCGAACTTTCCTAAAACCTCCGAATTTTTTGAGGTCCGCCAAAGTTTCCAAAGCGCGCACTACTCGAACCGGAGCGGGCACGGTAACGGAATCAATTGGCCACAACTGCTCCACGCGATCCTTTCCACTCCGGGCGAGATACGTTATTCTCGGCGCCGATGAAGTTCTCCCTCCAGTTGGTCCTGTTTTTTGGTTGGGCGGCGGCGGCGCAGGCGCAAATCCAGGTGGAATTGAGATTCCCGCGACTGCAGTACGTTGCCCACGAACCGGTCATGGCCACGGTCAAGATCACCAATCTGGCCGGACGCGACATTGACCTCCACGATGAAAGCGGCCGGCGCTGGATCGGTTTCGAAGTGAATGCCGGCGAAGGCCGGCTCCTTGCGCCGCTCAGCCCGCCCACTCCGGAACCGGCTCTACGCGTGGAAGCGGGCAAGACCGTCACGCGAAAATTCAATCTGACTCCGGCTTTTCCCGTGCACGACCTCGGCGCGTATCACGTGCGCGCGAATGTTTTTTTCGCCGACCTGAACAAATTTTTCTATTCGCAGACGAAGGTTTTCCAGGTGGCCGACGCCCGGCCGATCTGGCAACGGACGGTTGGCATCCCGGATGGATTTCCCGGTGCGGGTGAGGGTCGCACCTATTCTCTCCTCTCAAATCGCTTCCCGGACCACACCTCGCTCTACGTGCGGGTGGAGGACAAGAGCCGCGGCGTCGTTTACACAACTTACTCGTTAGGCCGCGCCCTGGCCTACGACGAACCGCAGGCGGAACTCGACCGGGCAAATCAATTGCATGTTCTTCATTGCGCAGCGCCCCGAAATTGGGCTTATTCCCACATTGGCTTGAACGGGGAACTTCTGGCGCACTCAATTTTCATGGAAACAAAAACGCGTCCGCGTTTGCGGCATACGGCAGATGGGACTGTCGCGGTCAGCGGCGGGAGGATCGAGTTGCCTGCCAGACCCTCCGGGCCAAGCCCCGCCTCCAAATTGCCGGCCCGGCCTTCCGGCCTGCCGGCAGACGATTAAGACCCGCTGCCCACCGCCTCAATGAATTCTCTCCGTTTTATTCCAGTCGCCGCCGCCGCCGGTTTCATGGCGCTCGCCTCGTTCGCCAGCGGCCAGGGCCGTGGAACCATTATCATCGATGCCGGGCACGGCGGCTTTGACCGCGGGGGTGTCCCCGGCCAACGCATTTCCGAGAAAGACAAGACACTCGACGTGTCCCTGCGCCTGAGGCGGATTCTCCAAGCTGACGGTTATCGGGTCGTCATGACGCGAGATCGGGACGTCTTCATCCCCCTCGGGACGCGCACCGCGATCGCGAATTCGTACCGCGGCGCCAGCTTTGTCTCGATTCATTTTAACTGTTCGACTCGCGCCGGCGCCAACGGGATCGAGACCTATTACTACCGCAGCGACAGTGCCAGTCTCGCCGCCAGCATTCATCGTAATGTCATCGCCGGCGCGCCGACCGAGAACCGTGGGATTCGCCGCCGCGGCTTTTTCGTTCTGCGCCGGACAGCGATTCCCTCCGTGCTGGTCGAGTGCGGTTTCCTGACCAACCCGACGGAAGGCAGGCTGGCCCAAACCGACAGCTACCGGCAAAAGCTGGCTGAGCAAATTGCGCGCGGAATCCGGCGCCAGCCCGCGCCGTTCAGTCGTCCGCTGACCTCTTCCCTGGCCACGGCTGGCATGGGTCCAGGCGGCGATTTCGTGCATCCTTCAGCGGTGGCGGAACGTTCGAGCCGGCGTTCGAAATACTCGAAGAACCGGAAATCGAAAGTGACGCACCACACGTCGAGCCGGAAAAAGAAACGAAGCAGCGACGACGACGATAGGCCCCGGAAGAAAAAGAGCCGGAAAAAGAAGTCGGAGGATTGATTGGATTCGCCGGTCGTAAGCGCAGCGGAAATGCGCGCGGCGGAAGAAGCGGCCTTTGCGCGCGGGATCCAGGTCGAAGCTCTGATGGACGAAGCCGGTGCGGGAGTGGCACGCGCGGTCCAGCACTTCTTCCCCCGAGCCGGAACCTGCATCGTTTACGCCGGCAAGGGCCACAACGGTGGCGATGCGCTCGTGGCGGCCGAGCATTTGCAGCGCGACGGATGGAAAATCGATGTCCGCCTCCCGTTTCCTGAAGACGATTGCAGCGAATTGACCCGCAAGAAGCTGGCCGCTCTCCGGGACACTGAAAGTGTAGGGGCAGCCGTGTCGGCTGCAGCGGGAGCGCGCGACACGCGCGCCTCTACACGTCCCTCCCGCACTATCATCCTCGACGGACTTCTGGGCGTCGGCACCAAGTCGCTCCTGCGCGAGCCGGTCCGTGCTACCGCGCGTGAATTGAATAGCGTTCGCCTCGAGCGCAATGCCGTTGTTTTCGCGGTCGATCTTCCCACCGGCTTTAACAGCGACACCGGCGATATCGATCCCGATTCTGTCGTGGCCGATTTCACTGTGGCGATCGGTTTCGCCAAGCACGGGCTTCTGGCCGATCAGGCGATCGACTTTGTTGGCCGTCTCGTGGTGCTGCCGCTGCCCGATCTCGAGGCAGGCGGCGCCCGCAACGAAGTCATGGCCACGGCCCCGGCCCTGGCTCGACTCGTTCCGCGCCGGAAGTTTGGCGCGTACAAGAATCAGTTCGGACGCATCGGCGTGGTGGCCGGTTCGAAGGGATTTGTCGGTGCCGCCATCATGACCGCCACCGGCGTGCTGCGCTCCGGCGGGGGCCTGGTCGAGCTTTTCGTGCCCGAGGATATCTACGAGATCGCGGCTGCCGCGGCGCCGCCGGAAGTGATGGTGAAGGCGACACGTGGTTACAAAGATTTGGCGGACGCGAAGATCGACGTCTGGGCAGTGGGGCCCGGCCTGGGAAACGCGCACGGTGCGCGGATCCGCGACCTCATTGCGCGCGTCGAGAAGCCGATGGTGGTGGATGCGGACGGGCTGAATATTCTGGCGGAAGAGATCGATGTGCTGACCCGTTGCCGCGGCCCGCGGCTTCTCACCCCGCACCCCGGCGAGATGCAGCGGCTGGTCGCTCCCGGAAAGATGACCCGGGCCGGTCTCGCCAGGAGTTTTTGCGACCACTTTCCCGTTACCCTCCTGCTTAAAGGCAGCCGCACGATCGTCGCGCAACGCGGTCAACCGCTCAGCTTCAACAGCAGCGGAAACCCCGGGATGGCCAAAGGCGGGATGGGTGACGTGTTGACCGGTGTTTGCGCCGGCCTGATCGGGCAGGGGATGTCCCTTTACGATGCCGCGCGCGTCGGGGCCTGGCTTTGTGGCCGCGCTGCCGAGATTGCCATTTTCCAGGGCGATTCGACCGAACAAACGCTCCTGCCCAGCGACGTTTTGGATAATCTCGGCCGCGCCTTTGCAGATTTGGAGATCGGTTCGACGCTCTAGCCGGCTTCGTCTTCGAGAACGTGCACCCTCAAGCCCCACCCATTATGGAGTCAGAGGAAACTTTTTTCGTCTAATTCTCGTTAGGCGGTAAGACATGACGCGTCGAATTGGCATCGGATTATACTTCTCGCTGCCAACCGACTTTGGCTGCGGAGCTCGGCGCTTGGTCAGAGTTTGTCGCTGGCGCTGGGTATTCGGCTGACCTTAAGAGCCCAGACACCGGAGAGATTGTTACGGTGCGCTTCGTGGAGGTGGAGGGGGAGGCACCCGGAAGTCGTCGTGCACTCCCCGGAAGCTGGCTTGCTCTTCGATCGGGTTCTTGGCAGAGTCGTGTATGCGCTATCCGCGCACAGCGACCACCTGATGATCGACCGTCATGAGTAGCTCTTCCCGACGTCCTTTCTGTTGCCACGCCAACCGCCTAACCGGTCGCTGCAGTCGACAGCGAGCCGTCGTGTTGCCCCATTTTGAAATGATTAGAATAGTTCAATCCGCAGCCATGCGCGCTCTCGCTTGCCGCGCCTGAGCTCCGTCTTGTTAGATGTAATGAGACCGCCACTTGGACAGGGCCGCACAGCACAATTCATTTGCGGCGTTATCATGATCATACTCGGCCTCGACACTTTTCACAGGGCGCGAATCGCGGAAGGGTCGCATCAAGTCGTGCCGAGCTATCGCTTCGCTACGTGGATGTCGCCTACTCAAGCATACGTTGCGTCCGCATTGTGTTTGGCTGGTGGTGTTATCATTATTGGCCTTGGCATTGCCGCTACCAGGCGCGAACGCCGAGAGAAAAATGACGCTCTTTCTCGTTAGGCAATAGCGCATGGATCGCCCTCGATATCGCTTTGAAGTCGTGGCTGCCTATTGCATGGGAATTGCGCTGCCCGTCCTCGAAGTGTGCCGCCGTCGAGCGGACTTTTCTGACATTCCCGGCTACATTGACGATTTCATCGTCGGGGCACTATTGTTGGTCGCCGCGCGGTCTGCGAGCCACGAGCGCCAATACGGCCGCACTTTACTCGCGGCAGCGTGGGGGATTCTCTGCGGAGGCCTTTGGTGCAGCGTTTTCGGACAGCTTCATAATCCCGCCCAGAATGATATCTCCGAGCTTCCAAACGCAGCGGTCGTGTTCTTCAAGCTCTTGATTTACGGCATCGCCATCATCTGTCTCGTGCTTTCCGTTTGCCGACCTGATGCCAGGCGCAAATAGCGCCTTTCCAACCGGGCGTATACCAGCAGCTTCTGATCTTTTGCCGGTCAAGGCGGAGCCGGACCCCGATCTTCTTGCTGTTTGGAATTCGGTGAATCACACTTCGCGCCATGAGCTGGACCTGGCCCTTCCGAACTCGGGCAAATGTCGCCCGGGAAAATGGCCGAAGCGCCGCATCCGACTCGGCGGCGGGCCCGGATTTTCTTTGTGTCGGCGCACCGAAAGGGGGAACCAGCTGGCTCTTTCACCAACTTGGCGCGCATCCGGATTTCTGGATGCCGCCGCTCAAGGAGATCAATTATTTCGACAGCATGAGCCAGGTTGCGGCATCCGAGCCGAGCGGATCGCAGCGAGCTTCGCCTGCGTGACCAGCGTGATCGCCTGTTTTTGGACGCGATGGAGTCTTTGTGCCAGCAACCGTGTCTTGATCTTGAGCGTTACGCGCAACTTTTTGCGCCCAAAGGATCGTCTCTTTCCGGGGATATCTCGCCGGGCTACTCCATCGTGCCGGAGGAAATTATCGCTCGAATCGTAGAGCGTTTTCCTCAACTCAAAGTCATCTTCATCGCGCGCGATCCGGTCGAGCGGGCCTGGTCGGATTTGGCGATGGCGGTGAAGGAGGGAGGACTTTCATTCGACCCGAACAACACAGACGAAGTCACGAGGAATCTGCTTCATCCTGATATCGTCATGCGATCGTTTCCAACGACGGTCGTGGCGCGATGGCGTCGCCATGTTCCGGAGGATCAATTCGGTCTTTATTTTTTCGATGATCTGCAGAGCGATCCAGTGGAAATGAGCCGCTCGATTATTAGCTTTCTAGGCGCCGATCCGGCCCGGGCCAACGGACCGTCGAAGGCAAATCAAAAGGTGAACGAAAACACCAGGAGACTGCCTTTGGCGGATCATGTGCGATCACATCTCGCACGTTTCTTTGAGCAAGAGTTGAGAGCTTGTGCAATGGAACTGGGCGGCCCAGCGAAACAGTGGCCGTCGCGATACGGCTACAGCTCGATGCTGGCGGGCGAGGACAGGGATCAGGGGTAAGTATTGGAACGGCAGCGACTCCAGAAGATCAATTTGGAGCGAGAAGTTTTTGAAAGCGGGGATCCTTGCGTAACGGATCCCATTCCGAGCGAAACTTAAGGTCGTTCACCGTCATGCTGTAATTCACGGTGTCGACTGCGCCGGGGGTGCGGAGCAATCGTTCGATCAAGGGAATGGCCAGATCGTTTTCGCCGACGCGCGCATAGATGAGGGCCAGAAAAGAATTCATGATGGCGCCGTCGTAGGCGTCTTTCGATTCCGGTTTTAGCTCGACCGCCCGCCGGCCTTCGCGGATGGCATCGTCTTTTCGGCCTTGGAAGGCGTAGCACAAACCTACGTTGGCATGCCGATCGGCACTGGCCGGAGCTTCCGTGACGGCGCTTTCGAAGACCTTGCGGGCCTCCTCAAAACTTTTGTCGGCGAGAGCCTGGTCGCCCCGCGCGACAGCGGTGCAGCCGGCTAGAAAACTCTTTGGAGTGGCGCCCCCGTTTAGATAGGAAACCTCGAGCAATGGTGACGCCGCGAGAATCTGTTCGGCCTTGGCAAAATCGTGTTGCAGCATCGCGGCTTCCCACTTGCAGGCGGTCACTATGCCGTCGGGATCTTCACCGGCGGGGACTTGGGCCAGCTCGGAGCTCAGGACCGAGACGTCGCCTTTCCATTGGAACTCGATGTAGCCCGCTTGAATTCTGGCCACGAGTGAATCGGGAGCCATGGCGCGCCAGCGCCTGATGGCACGCGTCGCTTCCGGCCAGCGGCGCAGCGCGCTGTTGGTGAAGACGATATTGCGAACAATGTTCGGGTTCTCCGGGTCGAGCCGCTGGATGCGTTCGAATGCCGCCAGGCACTCTTCCCAGCGGCCCTGGCGCCGGTGGATCGCCGCGGTCAGCAGCCCGATATTCGCGTTACTGGGCGATAATTGCTGCGCGATTCCAAACTGGGCCAGCGCGCCTTCGTAATCTTCGTCCATCCAGTAGATGCATTGGCCGAGCGCGAAGTGGCCTTCCGCCAGGTTGGGTTGCAAGCGCAAGGCCGCCTCCGCTTCGCTTCGCGCCTTTGTCTTCCACGAGTCGAGCGGTTCGTGGAAATGGAAAATCTCCGCACAGGTGGAAGCCAGGTGGGCTCGGGCGAGTGCGAAGTCCGGGTCGAGAGCAATCGCCTGAGTGTAAAGTTGGACGGCGCGCTTGTAGTCCTGGAGCAGGGTGTCGGCTCCCTGCTCATACGGCAGGGCGCGCAGATAAAGAACGTAGGCATCCGCGTTTTGGGTCGGTTTTTGTTCGACCCGGATTTTTTCCTCCGGGGTCAGGGTGGCGCGCAAGGCTTCGGCGATCTCCGTGGCCAGCTCACCTTCGATTCCCACAGCATCGGCAATGTTGCGGTCGTAACGCTCCGCCCAGATGTGGCGGTCGGTGCTCGAGTCGATCAGCTGCACATTGACGGCGATCCGGTCCGCGATGCGCCGCACGCTTCCTTCGAGAATGTGGGCCGCGCCTAACGACTTGCCGATCTCCTGGATATTCCGCGACTCGGCGTTGCGATACTTCATTACGCTGGTGCGGCTGATGACTTTGAGGGCCTTGATCCGGGCCAGATTTGTCAGCAAATCATCCTGGATGCCATCGGCCAGCAGGGCGTTTTCCTTCTCGGCGCTAAGATTTTCGAACGGAAGGACGGCGATGCTCTTTTCCCGGGCCGGGCTAAAGCGTTGCCAGGCCAGGACCCCGATCACGATGAGCAGCGCAGCGATGATGACGAAATCCAGTTTCCGGCCGGGAGCGCGTCCGATGGATTGCGAGGCAGGTACATCATCCGTGCGCTTGAGGCCTTGCGGGGTCCACTCAAAGATCCACGCGATAATCATGGCCACGGGAAAGCCAAACAGAAGGACGATAACCACCAGTCGAATGGTCCCGCCCGGAATGTTGAAGTAGGGAAAAACAGAGGTCGCGACCTGGATCAGGAGCCAGGCGACGACTCCGTAAGCCGCGGCCGCGCGATAGACATTGCGCCGCTTGAGTTCATCAAAAAAATTTCGCGGGTTCACGGCTGCTTGCCGCCTGGGGGGCAGGCTGGCGATTGCATGATTCAATGGTAATGCGTTCGCGTTGCCAATTCTAAAGCGGACGTGCCTGGGCGGATGATTGGGATCAAGCCGCTGCCGGACTGCGCCTTCGCGGGATTTGGCGTGACACCGCGGATGTTGAGTTGCGGACGCCGCAGCGCGGCGTCCCTACCAGATCGGTAGGGCGAGCGCCAGGAGTCGGTTATTGGTAAACGGTTCGCGGCAGGGGCGCGGTGATCAGCTTTTGAAAACGGGGATTGTTGCGCAACGCGTCCCATTCCCATCGGTAACGAAGATCGTTCTGGGTGATGCAACAGTTTGTGTAATCCACCGGGCCTGGAGTTGCCAGCAGACGCTCCAACAGGGGAAGGGCTGAATCCGCCTCTCCGACCCGGGCATAGATCATGGCCAGGTATCCGGTTAACCAGGGTCCCACCACGGCGTCCTTCGAATCCGGCATGAGTTCGGTGGCGCGATATCCTTCGCGAATCGCCTCCTCGCTGCGGCCCAGGAAGGAGTAGACCAGGCCGAGGTTCGCGTGACGCAGCGCGTTTTCCGGCGCTTCCCGGGCCGCCGCTTCGAAAAGCGTTAGCGTCGCTTCAAAATGCGTCTGCGCGGCAGCCTGATCGCCCCGCGCTAGAGCGACACATCCCCGATAATAACTCTTCGGAGTGGGCTGGCCGCCCGATTGGAAGACTTCCAGCGGACAAGAGGTCAGGACCTGATCTGCCGTGTCATAGTCGCGTTGAATCATCGCCAGGTCCCAGCGCGCTCGTGTCACAAGCCCGGAGGGATCGACGCCGGCCGGAACCTGGGCCAGCACATCTTTCAGCGTCGTCGTGTTCGCCTGGGACCAAAAGTCGAGGTAGGCGCGGATGATCTTCGGGTTGACCGAGTCTGGGGCCAGCGCGACCCAGCGGTCTTGCCGCCGCACGGCTTCCGGCCAGTCGTGGAGGAAGCTGTAACTGTAAGCCAGCTCCGCAGCGACACTGGCATTTCCCGGGTCGATCGCCTGGGCCTTGGTGAGGAGCTCGATGTTCTCATTCCACCGTCCCTGGCGCCGCCGAATCGCCGCGGTGAAGTAGCCAATTTCACTGTCGTTAGGCAGCGCCCGGGCGGCGATGGCAAACTCCTCCAGCGCCTTTTCATAATTCGCCTCCGCCCAATAATAGTAGAGACCGAGGGCCAGGTGTCCCTCCCCGAGATCGGGATTAAGCTGAAGGGATTTCTCCGCCTCGGCTTTCATTCGCGTCTTGCGATCGTCCGTCGAGTCAAACCAGTGATAAATTCGCGCGATCGTCGCGGAAAGCCGCGCGTGGGCCAGCGCAAACGAGGGATCGTGCTGAATCGCTTCGCCGTAAAGCCGCTCGGCCACGCTGAAATCTTCGAACAAACGATCGGGATTGGTTTCGTACGGACGCGCCTTCAAATAGAGAACATAGGCGTCAGGATTCTCCGTCGGCTTTGTTTCGACCCGCGCTTTTTCTTCGGGGCTGAGGGTTGCCCGCAATTCCGAGGCAATCTCGGCGGCCAGTTCGCCCTGGAGACCGAGGGAATCGGCCAGCGGCCGGTCGTAACGGTTGGCCCAGATATGGCGATCGTTGCGCGCATCGATCAGCTGGACGCTGACCACGACGCGGTTTTCGGCTGTGCGCACACTTCCCTCGAGGATATGGACTACGCCAAGGGCTTGGGCGATCTGGCGCAGACTGTTCCTGGCCGTCCCGCGATAGGGCATGACAGAGGTGCGGCTGATGACCTTGAGTTCGTGAATTTTTGCAAGACTGGTCAGAATGTCATCCTGGATTCCATCGGCAAAAAACGCGTTCTCCTTTTTGTCGCTGAAATTGTCGAACGGCAGCACCGCAATACTTTTCACCGGTGCATCCCAGAGGGCGGGTCCGCCGCCGCTTCGGAATCGTTGGAAGACAAGAAAGGCGATGGCGCAGAGCAAGACCCCGATGATCAAGACATTGAGCTTTCGGCCGGTGGTGTGCTTAAGCGATTCCTCCGGCGTCACATCTTCCGCGCGCTTGATTCCTTCCGGCGTAAGCTCGAAGGCCCAGGCGAGAATCGCCGCGATGGGAAATCCAATCAGAACGAGCGCGACGACCAATCGGACGCACCAGGGTGGGATTTCAAAAATGGGAAATGTTGTCGTAGCGATCTGGATGAGAAGCCAGCCCACGACGGCGTAGGCGATCGCGACTCGATAGACGTGGCGTCGCTTCAGCTCGGCAAAAAAGTTTCGGGGGTTCATTCGCTTTTGCCCGAATTAGTATAGCGCTTTCCAGTCGTGGCGAGGGAAAAGCTTGGCAGGGAGGGCGCGCTGCGCCGTCTGAGCGGAGACATTTGGACCTGGCTTACTGCACTGCGGCAAGGCAGTAGTGCTTTTTCTCTCCCGGACGCCGCAGCGCGGCGTCCCTACCTGAAGTGCAACGCATGACACCCGCGCGTCGAATGCTAACTTGCCCGATGGCGTTCGAGCTCGAGTCCAATTACAAGCCGCGGGGCGACCAAAGCCAGGCGATCGCGAAAATGCTGAAGTCGATCGAGGCCGGCAATCGCCACCAAACGCTCCTCGGCGTGACCGGTTCGGGCAAGACCTTCACCATGGCGAATGTCATTCGCGAGCTCGATCGGCCTACGCTCGTCATTTCCCACAACAAGACGCTCGCCGCGCAGCTCTATTCGGAGTTCAAGCAGTTCTTCCCGCGTAACGCCGTCGAATATTTCGTCAGCTATTTCGATTACTATCAGCCGGAAGCCTACATCCCGCGTTCCGACACCTACATCGAGAAGGATTCGTCGATCAACGAGGAGATCGAGCGGCTCCGGCTTTCCGCGACCAGCGCGCTGCTCTCGCGGCGGGACACGGTCGTGGTCGCAAGCGTCTCCTGCATTTATGGCGTCACCTCGCCCGAGGATTACCTGCGGATGCTGCTCACGGTGAAGCGCGGCCAGCAGATTAGCCGCGAAGCGGTCCTCGGCCGGCTGGTCGACATGCTCTACGAGCGCAACGACATGAATTTCTCGCGCGGCAAGTTCCGAGTGCGCGGCGACGTCGTGGAAGTTTATCCTGCCACGGCGGATGAAGAAGCGATCCGGCTCGAATTTTTCGGCGATGAGATCGACGCGATCACGCGCTTCGATCCGCTCACCGGACACGCGCGCGAAACGCTCAGCCTCATCACGTTTTATCCGGCCAAACAATTCGTCACGCCGGCGGATAAATTGAATCGCGCGCTCTCCTCGATTCGGAACGAACTCGACCATCGCATCGTGGAGCTGGAGTCGGTCAGCAAACTGCTCGAAGCGCAGCGGCTTAAGATGCGGACGGAGTACGATCTCGAGATGTTGCAGGAGATGGGGTTCTGCAACGGGATCGAGAATTATTCACGGCATCTTTCCGGCCGGAGCCCGGCTCGAAGCCGTTCACTCTGCTCGATTTTTTTCCGAAGGATTTCCTGCTCGTGGTCGATGAATCGCACGCCACCATCCCGCAGATCGGCGGGATGTATGAAGGCGACCGGTCGCGCAAGACCGTGCTGGTGGAATATGGTTTCCGGCTGCCGAGCGCGCTCGATAATCGGCCGCTGAATTTCAAGGAGTTCATGGGAACGGTGAACCAGGTCGCTTATGTGAGCGCGACCCCGGCGGAGTTCGAGATCAAGAACAGCGTGGTCGGGAACAAGGGATACTTTCCGCACAAGCGAGAGCGGATCGGGGAGCAGGAGCTGGTGCCGTTCGTGGTGGCGGGCGAGGGAGCAGATGGGAAACGTCCAACGTCCAACGTCCCAGGTTCAACGTCCAATGGGGGCGGAGGCAAGGCGATCGTCAGCCGGACGGACCAGCCGGTGGAAGAATTCGATGTGCATACGCCGGGGGCGCCGCTCGTGGTCGAGCAGATCATCCGGCCGACTGGCTTGCTCGACCCGAGGATCACGTTGAAGCCGCTCAAGAACCAGATCGACGAGACGATCGAGCTTTGCCGGCAGCGCGTCGAAAAGCAGGAGCGCGTACTGGTCACCACGCTGACGAAACGCACGGCGGAGGATTTGTCGGATTATTTGCGCGATGTCGGATTGAAGGTGCGTTATTTGCACAGCGATATCGACACGATCGAGCGGGTGGAGATCCTGCGCGGATTGCGCGCGGCCGATTTCGATATTCTCGTCGGCATCAATCTTCTGCGCGAAGGGCTCGATCTTCCCGAAGTGTCGCTGGTCTGCATCCTCGATGCCGACAAGGAAGGATTCCTGCGCAGCCAGACTTCGCTCATCCAGACCGCGGGGCGCGCCGCGCGGCACGTTAATGGCGAAGTGGTTCTCTTTGCCGACACGGTCACCCAAAGCATGCAGGCGCTCATCTCGATCTCCGATTATCGGCGGACCAAGCAGATGGAGTATAACGAGAAGCACGGAATCACTCCCACGACCGTGAGGCGTGCGATTCAGGAGAGTCTGCACACGATCTTGCGCGGACGCGAAATCGCCGCGTCGGTCATCCAGGAAGCGGGCGGCGATTTCGATCTCACCGAACTGCTGCGCGAACTGGAAGACGAAATGCAAAGCGCCTCCGCGAATCTTGAGTTCGAGCGCGCCGCGCTCTTGCGCGATCAGATCATGGAAGTGAAGAGCGGCACCGGCCTGACCAAGATCGAGCCGAAACGCAAGCCGGTGAAGTACTCGCGCGGCGGTGCGCAAGGTCGACGGTCACGGGTGTGAGTTGTCATCGGCTGTAACTGTCATCCCGACGCGCGGAGACGGGGAGGAACCTCCACCTGAAAGTTGCGTCACCCACATGCAAGTAACGCGAAGATTAACGTAGACGAGTGAAATAACGCGGAAGCGTGAAAGCGCTTGGGAGGTCCCTCGGCGTCTGCGCGCCTCGGGATACAGCGCGGCCAGGAGATGCAACGGAGGCGCTTCTCGCATGCGACTAGCTTCGTTGTGCGTTATGCGCGCCCCTGCGAAGATCCTTCTCGCCTCTTTGTGGGCCACGATCGTAGTCTTGCCGGCAAGCGCCAACCAGATGCCGGAACCCGCGGGACTCACCGGTCTTCTGCCGGAAGTGGAATTTTCTTCCTTAAGCCAACGCGATTCAAATCCGCTCAGCGAGAAGGCGCTCGCTCTCCATCCTGAACAGTGGAAACACGGCGAGACGGCGCATTTCATCTATCATTTTTTTGACGGCTACGTCGTTACGCCGATCTCGGTTGAGGCCGAGTTTCATTATCGGGTCGTCGCGATGGAGCTCGAGCGCGATCAGCCGCCCGGAGATACGAAGGCGCATATTTACGTTTTCCAGCGCCCGGAAGATTGGCAACAGTTTCAAACGGTCGGCCGTCTGGAAAAGTGGACTGGCGGGATTCAGTCGCAGGGGAGCCTTTTTATTCTGCGCGATCCTGCCTACAAATTCAGCAACAACACTCTCGGGCACGAAATTGCGCACCTTGTTCTCCACCGGTTTTATGGGGAGGGAATTCCCAGTTGGTTGAATGAGGGGTTCGCGCAGTATGTTTCCAAAGGCGCGCAGGCCAGTTATCGGCGTGCTCGCGGTTACGACGCCAGGCCGCGCTCGCAGGCGATCGCAAGGCAGGATGTCATTCCGCTGGCCACCCTGGTCGCCATGACTCAACCGCCTTCGGATCGCGTTGAGACCTTCTATGATCAATCCGAGCGCCTGGTCCGTTTTCTTGCCTCCACGGACAAACGGAACTTCCTTCTGCTGCTTGATGCGCTCGCCCGGCATCAGCCGTTTGATGCCGCGCTCCTTCGCACTTACCCCGGAAAATTTGCGACTCTCCAGGCTTTCGAGGAACAATTCCGCGACTATGCCACGAAAGATTCCCGAACTTCTTTGCCAGATACGGGTGGCGGTTAACCGTGCCGTCACCGGTGCCGAAAACAGAAGCGAAACAGGCTGAAGCTAGATCGAAGATCCCGACCATCGCGGGTTGAACGAGAGCGGACCAAAGCTCGGCGAGCCTATTGTAGGTTATAAACCTCTACCAGCCCAACGCCGACCCCCGTCTCCTCTCCGCGCACGACCGCTGTGTAAAGGCCCGGCGAGAGAACCCACAGGATTGCCGCCTCCCGGTCGTCACTCGGGGCGATTCCCGTCGCTTCAATGGCTGGGCCTTGAGTGTCTCGCCAATCGTTGTTGGACGCGATCACCGCACCGTTGCCATCGTGCAGTTCGAGCGTGGGATTCTGAAGCGCATTTGGTATTCCCAAGCCAGTCAACGACGGACCGATCGCACGGACGATCACGCTGCCGCTCCCGGCATTCATTGGCCCGGCAATAAGCCCTCCGATCATCACGTTACTATCGGTGTCCACGAAACCGCGCGTGCTGATGTTGGCCAGTTGCGAAGTCGGCGCCGGATCCAGATCGTACGCTTCCACCAGGCCCACACCGATCCCGTCGTTCTTTCCCCGCACGATGGCTGTATAGGCGCCGGCGGGCAGAGTAGCCACGATGGCTGACTCCAGGTTGTTGCCGGGTGGAATGCCGGTGGCTTCGATTTCGCTTTGCTGGGTATCGCGCCAGTTGTCGTTGGTGATCGTGGTAAAAAACGCGTCTGGGCCATGCAATTCCAGGACGGTATCGTCGAGTGCGCCCGAGATTCCCAAATTCGTTAACGATGGGCCAATGGCGCGGACGATCACTCTCTTAGGCGGGAAACCGGTAATGATAAAACCGCCGATGAGCGCGTTATCACCGGTCAGCACCCGCAGTCGCGTGGAAATGTTTTGCAGGCTCGGGGGCGCACCGGTCTGAGACGGAATGACGGAGAGGGTAAGGTAGAAGATGGCGCTGGTTCCTTCGTCATTTGTCGCAGTGATCATGATCGAATAGACCCCGATGTTGGCGCTGCCCGGCGTGCCCGTGATCAGGCCGGTTTCGCTATCGATGGTGAATCCGGGCGGTAAACCTGAGGCACTATAGCTGGTCGGCTGGCCACTGGCCGTGATCTGATAGCTAAAGGACTGGCCAATGATCGCGGTAGTTATCCCCGGACTTCCGACGACGGGGACGCCGCCGACGCTGTTAATGTGAATGAAGCCGGGTTCGGTTTCGTTCGGAAAACTATAGGAGCCGCTCAGTAAGAAGGAGCCATCCCCCTGGCGAGCCAGACGCGTGGTGCCGCGGGCGAACTTTTGCCGCTTTGCGGGAGGTGTAAACGAAGGGTCTACCGATCCGTCAGGATTGAGGCTGGCGATGCCGGGGAGCGCCGTTCCGTCAAAGGCTTCAAACGTCCCGGCGATGAGCAGCTTGCCATCCACCTGCTCTTCGATGCTCTCGACGGATGGGAAAAACGATGCGGTCTCAACTGTCTGCGTCCATTGCGGGCCACCGCCTATGGTAAAGGTGGGGTCGATGTCGCCATTCGATTGCAACCGGACCAGTCCTCTGGCCGACACGCCATTATAGGAAGTGAACTGGCCACAAAGGAGAATCCGTCCGTCCGCCAGGATGTGCGCATCCTGGAGCGGGGCCGTGGCAGTCAACACCTCCGGCTGAGCCGTGCCACCCTTAAATGGATCAAATATAACTGGAAAACTTGTGGTTAAGTTGATCGGAGCCAGAGTCGCGCCACTGAAGCCGGGGTCGAAGGAGCCATCCGAGTTGAGGCGAACGAAATGAAATAGCGCGTCCGACGAAAAATACACGAAGAGAACCTTCCCATTCGGTTCCACAGCCAGAACATGGCTGCCCACATACATTTGATAGATCTCCCCGAAATCCCGGATGACCTGACCCGACCCAACCGATGCGGGTAACCCGAAGCCGTAGTCAATGGTGCCGTTCCTGCGGAGACGCGCGACAGCAGTATAGGCGGTCGACTGAGCATCGGTGCCGGCGAAGAGGAACACCCTGCCGTCGGGGGCCGCTACGGCCTTCTGAAGGGCTAAGGTGCTGGAGTCGAATGTCAGGTCCTGGACACCGTTTGGAAGAAATTTCCCCCCGCCGTTCCACCCAAAAACGAAGAACTTCCCATCCGCTAATTGGGCGAAATCCTGGGCGATGAACTCAGGGGAGAGGATGCCGCCCGGATCGGAGGATGAAAGAGTGAAACTCGAATCGAGCGAGCCATTTGGGAGGAGGCGCCCCAGATTAAAATTCATCGCGGGAGCGTTCTTGACCGATGGGATTCCAAAAGCGATCAGGGCGGAACCGTCCGGTAATCGCGCGAAACTGCTCGGGAAGTCCTGGCGTCCCGTCTTGTGATTCGTGACCAGAGTTGGATCCACCGTTCCGTCAGAATTCAGTCTGACCACGCCATAGTGTGAGGCATCCGGCGTTCCGGGCGAATTTACGTCGGTAAAAGTGCCCCCTAAAATGATTCGGCCGTCGGCCTGCAAATTCAACGTGATCGGAGTCGCTGCCTGACCCAGCGGATCGTAGGTGTTATCCAACAACACAGGCTGCGCGAAGGTGCTGTCCAACCCGCCGTTCGCGCTAAAGCGATAGACAGTATTAGCCGAGGAACTGCTGACGGCGGCGATGGGTTTGCCGTCCGGCTGAAGGACGAGATCCCGCGCGACCGCGCCGCCGACGAAAGCGTAGGTGTAGCTGCTGTCCACACCACCATTGGCGTTGAGCCGCATAACCGCTGGCTGGGGCCCGACGCCCCCCGAGCCGACGAGAAAGCGACCAGCCAAAAGGATCTTTCCGTCGCTTTGCACCGCCATCCCGCGGATCGGTGTGCTCAAGCCAAGGCGAAGAAAACCTGTCGCCTGAAAACTCGGGTCGACCGAACCGTCGGTATTCAGTTGCGCAACGCCTGGAATCGTCGTGCCGTTCACCGTTCTAAAATCTCCTGCCACCAGAATTTTCCCACTGGTCAGGGCCACCGGCTTCGCATGGATCGCATAGAAACCGCCGCCAAAGTCTGGTGGACTGAAGGTGGAATCGAGTGTGCCGTCGGCCAGTAAACGGGCGATTTTTTGCCGTGCCTGTCCGGCGAAGGTATTGAAATACCCGGAAACCAGGATTTTCCCATCCGGCTGCTCGACGATGGCCAGGACGTTCGAAAATGGATCGGAGCCGACCAGGGCAGTGTTGAAACTGGCATCGATGGATCCGTCGGGGGCCAGGCGGAGAATCTGTTCGGTGGAATTGCCGTAGGTATATCGGGTGGCGGCGACAACCATCTTGCCGTTGGCGACAGACGCGGCGGCAGCGATGAACTGGTAATCGCGGCTGAAGTTGAAGCTGGAATCCAGTGACCCGTTTGGAAGGTAGCGAGTGAGTGCTCCAGTGCGCTGGTCCGTTAAAGTATCGGTGTTGTAGAAGACGACGAACTTGCCATCCGGCAAGAGGAGCGTGCGCAATGCGGGGTGGGCCTCAGTAAATAATGGCGTGCGGAAGTCCTGGTCGAGCACCAGGGAAGCGGCGTGAGCGGAGTGGGTGAACAAGGCTGTCACGACCAAGCCGAGGGTGAACGCGGTAACTGCTCTACATGGATTCTTCATGGGTTAGTGCGAAACACTCGCATCGGGGATGAAACGGTTGGAAGGGCGGGGAGGATAGGGAGGGAGTGGGGCTTGGGGGTGCGATTCCTATCAGGGCATGAAGTGCAGGTAAAGGAGCGATTTCTACTCTTCATGCGTGTTGGGCGAGAAAGAGCGCCCTTTCGCCCGACCGTGAGCAAAGTTTCTACGATGAACTTCTTTGCAGGAAACGAGGGGCGGTTAGAGTTGCCGTCACCGGTGCCGAAAACAAAAGCTAAAACAGCCGAGGCTGAATCGAATATTCACGCTGTCGTCGGGTCGGACGAGAGCGAGGTGAAACGCGTCGCCGCGGAATTGGCGGCGAAATTGGCTCCGCCCGATGCCGGCGAATTCGGCATCGAGGTCATCGATGCTTGCGCCGACAATGTAGACCAGGCCGTTTCCCGGATCCGATCAGGGATCGAGGCTTTGCAAACGCTGCCATTTTTTGGCGGTGGAAAATTGGTCTGGCTGAAAAACGCAAACTGTCTTGGCGACAGCGTTATTGGCCGTTCGGCCGCGGTGCAGGGCGCGCTGGAAGATCTGGCCGAGGTCATGGAGGCGGGCTTGGGAGCCGACGTGACTTTTTTGATCAGCGCGACCGATACCGACAAGCGCCGCACGTTCTACAAGGCGCTCGCCAAACGCGCGGAAGTGCAGGTGATCGATCGTCTTGATTCTTCGCGTGCGGGCTGGGAAGAGGAAGCGACGGAGGTTGTGCGGCGGCGTGCGAAAGCGAGAAAATTGCAGTTTGAAGAGGAGGCGCTCGATCTCTTCGTGCTGCTGACCGGCGGCGATAGCCGGCAAATCGAGAACGAATTGGAAAAGATAGATCTTTATCTGGGCAGCGATCGGCGCGTGGAGAGCAAGCAGGTCCGCGAGTTGGTGCCACTTTCTCGTGCCGGAGTAATCTTCGAGCTGGGCAATGCGCTCGCGGCCTGCGATCTCGAACGCGCGCTCAAGCTGGTCAAGGGGCTGCTCGATCAGGGCGAAACGGCGATCGGCATTTTGCTGGTCGCAATCCTGCCGACCATTCGGAATTTGCTCCTCGCGAAGGATCTGATGGAGCGGAACCGGATTCCACGCCCGAACGCTCCCTTCGGTTTCATTTCCGCATTGAACCGTTTGCCCGGTGACGCGACCGGCCACTTGCCGCGGAAAAAGGATGGCTCGATCAATGGCTATGCACTCGGCCTCGCGGCGCAGCAGGCGCATCGGTTCCAGACAGCGCAACTGATTGCCGGCCTGGAGGCCTGCCTCGAGGCGAATGTGCGCCTGGTCACAAGCCAACTCGATCACGAATTGGTCCTGACCGAGATCGTGGTGAAACTGCTCGCGCGCGAGTAGTTGTAGCGGCGCTTCTGTGAAGCGCCTTTCTGAGATCGGCGGGCAAACTCTGGCGCTTCACCGAAGCGTCACTACAAAACGCGGCTCGACAGAGTCTCGCCCTACCAATCCAGGGACGAGCGGAAGCTCGTCCCTCCGGTTAGACCATAGGAGCTTCGCCCATTTGCTTGCGAGCGATCGGCCCCACGAAGGGAATGTCCCAGCGCACCCCGGTAAACGCTTTCACCATGGCGATAATCATGATGACGAGGAGACCGAGGTGGATGATGGCGGAGACGAAAACCCAAAGGGCACCGAAGAACCCGCCAATAACCGGAAGGGCCCAAAAGATATGTTGGATTACCCAGGAGACGATATTGAACAGGAACCAGGCGCCGCCGAAAATGATCGATTGCATCGCGTAGAACCGGACGAACTGATCGCGCTTTTCCAGGATGTAAAAGATCAGGCCCCCCACCAGAGGAATACAGGCAAGGGCGGCGGCGACGTTGGAGGGCAAACCGGTGGTGGTCGGTGTGTCGCTCGGCATCGGAGATGGACTCGGGGGTGGCGGCGTGGGATCGACCGGATCTGGCATAACAATATTAAGAGGAACGCTGAGGCCCGTTGTCAAGGCAACTCCGAGACGCCTTTTCGCTTTCGGCCTGGGCGGGCAACTAATACGGTTGGTGGCCCGGGTTTCCGGAATGCAACTGACTCATGACGCCCATTACGATTCACGCCGGCGAGAAAAGTTATGAAGTGTTGATTGGCACCCAGTTGATCGAGAGAGCAGGAGAGTTGCTCTCTCCGAAACTGGCCGGCCGGTCCTGCGCGATCGTTTCGGACGAAAACGTCGCCGCACACTTCGCTCCGGCGCTCGTCCGAAGCCTGACGAATGCCGGTTTCAGGCCGACTCTCATCACAATTCCAGCCGGCGAAGAATCAAAGTCGTTAGGCCAGGTCGAGTCTATTTGTCGCCAGATGAGCGAGGCCGGATTGGATCGCTCGTCGTTTCTGGTGGCCCTGGGCGGAGGCATGGTGGGCGATCTCGCGGGATTTGCCGCGGCGGTTTATCACCGGGGCATTGCCCATGTCCAGGTGCCCACGACCCTGCTCGCGCAAGTGGACAGCTCCATCGGCGGGAAAACGGCGGTCAACACCGGCGTCGGGAAAAATATGATTGGCGCGTGGCACCAGCCTGCCCTCGTGATCTCCGATACGGATACGCTCGCCACCCTGCCGCGGAGGCAATGGAAGCAGGGCTTCGCAGAAATCATCAAGCACGCGGTCATTCGCGACGCGGAGATGTTTGATCTGCTTCAAGGTTTCGATCGAAAGGATCTCGCGATGCTGGTCCAGCGAAATGTCGCCATCAAAGCAGCGATCGTAGCGGCCGACGAACGCGAGACCACCGGCGAAAGGGCGTTGCTGAATTTCGGCCACACAGTGGGGCACGCGATCGAAAAGGCCGGGGAGTATCGCGTTTTCCTTCACGGCGAGGCGGTCAGCTTGGGAATCGCGGCGGCGTGCGAAATCTCGGTGCGTAAAGCGGGTTTGTCTGAAGCGGAGCGCGAGCGCGTTCTGGCTACTCTTCGAGCCTTTGACTTGCCGACGTCTTTGCCGGCGGATTTCTCACGGGAAAAGGTTCTCGAAGCAATTCGATTTGATAAGAAATTTCAGGGAAGCGAAGTGCGCTTTGTCGTTGCGCCTGCTCTCGGTTCTGCCCGCGTGGCCATGGACGTGACGATGGAAGATATCGCCGCGTCGATCGCTCAATTGTAACGTGGGAGGGGCCTGTGCGCCCCGACAACGACAGTCCCATCCCGCACTGAGTCGGGGCACAAAGGCCCCTCCCACATTAAATCACCTTCGCGCAGGCCGATAATATTCCACCAACCCTTCCACCACGCCGTCGACGTACTCGCGATAAATGCTCGGACGTTCCACGCCGTTAATGAGGCGCGTTCCTTCGTAATCTCCAGCCTGAACCCGCGCGAAAACCTCGGCATTATTCATCACGTACGGTTCGAAATAGACCACCGGACAGTGGTAAAGCCGCGTGGCCACCAGGTTGCGCGCGTAGACGTAACCGCTTAGGCCAACCCTGGCGACGTTGTCGGTCGTGTACTGATACGGAGGCAGCATCGTTTTCCTGGCCATGGCTGTGGCGGCCGTGTCCGCGAGCTTGAGCTCTTCGTCATAGGCGCGGCTCAGGAGGCGTCGCACCATCTCGAAACGCTCGTCATCAAACGCGAGCTCGGATCCGAGGTAGGATCCATTGACGAGAAGATGCAGATGATTCCGGTCGATGAAGGCGGGATTGTGCTCATCACCCCAGGCTTCAGCGTTGAAATGCAGGCAAAGAACGAGGTCGGGATGGAGCTGGGAATTCACGCGGCGCGCCCGCTGTCGTATCTCGCTGCTTCGGTAGAACAGGATCTCGCTCTGCCAACGAACAGTCTGCTCTTTGAGCGGATCGTCCGGGCCATCGAAAGTTTCGCGCGGGCTTTCGGTCCCGCCCGTCCGTAAAACAGCGCGCGCGGCTGCCGTGAAATCGGGTGGACGAAACGGCGTTACCGGCTCCGGCTTGTCGCGAACGAACGAAACGCGCGCGCCCAATGCGCGAAGTTTCGGCGCCAGCAGTTTCGCCACCAGCAACGTCATCTCGCCTTCCTCCACCGGCGAGGCATCCCCCAGTTTGAACCAGCGCTCCTCCATCTTCGCCCAGTCGCCGCCGATGTGGCCGGGATCGAGTGCGATCTTCAGGCCGGCGAGAATCTTCTTCTTCTGTTTCTTAGGCGGCAGGGTTCGGGCGGTCCGCCACGTGCGGGCGACCGATCGACGCCTGCGCTCATCTTTGGCAAAGCGAAGGGTGAACCACGTTTGCGCGTCGTGGTCCATCAGGATGCAGGCGAAATCACGATCGATGCGAATCAATTCCTCGCCGATTCCATGAGGTGCATAAACTTCGCGCAGCAGCTGCTCGAACTCGGCGCGGGTGATGGTCCGTTGATATTTCTCCAGCAGTTGCCACTTCGGCGGATCGGCCAGGGGGTTGCTGAGGCGGTCCGCCGCGCTGGCAGGGGAGGGTGCGTCGAAAAGAGAGAGGAAGAGGAAGAACCGGAGGAAGATCCGAAAACGAAAATGAAGAGAGATCACGGTTTGGATTTCCGCCTGTTCAATACGATGCTCGGCGGATGCTGACGATTCTTTTTCTCGGCGATGTGGTGGGCGAGCCGGGGCGCTGCGCCCTGATCGCGCATTTGCCCCGCCTGAAGGAATTGCATGGGGCGGACTTTGTCATCGTCAACGGCGAGAATGCCGCCGGCGGCCGCGGCATCACGCCAAGAATCACCATCGATCTCCTGCGGGCCGGCGCCTCGGTCATAACGACCGGCGACCACGTCTGGGACCAAAAGGAAATCGTCGCCTTCATCGACACCGAACCGCGTTTGTTACGCCCGGTGAATTATCCCGAGGGTGCTCCCGGTTCCGGTTCCATCGTGCTCGAAACTGCCAAGGGCAAAGTGGGCGTGATCAACGTGCAGGGCAGAACCTTCATGCAGCCCATTCTCGAAAACCCTTTTCGTGCCGTCGAACGGGCGGTCGAGGAGATGCGTCAACAGACGCCGGTGATTTTTGTGGATGCCCATGCTGAGACGACGAGTGAGAAAATCGCCATCGGACGCTTTCTGGATGGAAAAGTTTCAGCGGTGGTCGGTACGCACACGCACGTGCAGACGGCGGACGAACAGATTTTTCCGGGAGGCACCGCCTTCCTCTGCGATGCGGGAATGTGCGGCCCGGCGAATTCAATCCTCGGCCGCGCGATCGATCCGATCGTGACTCGCTTCATCTCGAATCTGCCTGCGCTCTTTCCGGTCGCGCGCGGGGATGTCCGCTTATGCGGCGCGGTAGTTTCGATAGACGAGACGACAGGCCGCGCGGTTCACATCGCGCGCGTGAACGAGCTGGCTCCGGAACTGCCGCCCGAGCCGCCGGCGGCCACTAACCAGCCAGCATAGCAGCTTTTCCCCACTCGGAGGGACGTGCTTCCGCACGTCCTTTCCTTTGCCAAGGCGATGTAAATGGGACGTGCAGAAGCACGTCCCTCCGAAATGAAAGAGGGGCGTAGGTCCGACCTACTTCTCTACGTCGGCAGCGCTCTTCTCCGCATCGCCCTCTTCGGCGTCATCCGCCGCTACGGAAAACCGTCGCTTGCGGCGTGCGGCCGGAAGCGGCGACAGCGTCATGGTGACATTGCGCCCGGCGATCTTCGGCTCCATTTCCACTTGCGACATCCCCGCAAGATCGTCCCGCACTTTTATCATCAGTTGCATCCCGAATTCCTGGTGGGCCATTTCGCGGCCGCGGAATTGCAGTTGCACGCGCACCTTGTTCCCTTTGTCGAGAAACCCTTCGCCGTGCCGGATCTTCGTCAGGTAATCGTGGTCGTCGATATTTACCCGGAACTTAATCTCTTTCAGCTTCGTCCCGGTCGTCTTTTTGTCTTTTTCCTGCTTGGAAATGTCGTAACGGAACTTTCCGAAGTCGACGATTTTGCAGACCGGTGGATTGGCGGTGGGCGCTACTTCCACCAAATCGAGACCGAGGGACGTGGCTTTGCGCAAGGCGTCGGAAAGCTTCATGACGCCGAGTTGTTCGCTGTTGGATGCGAGAATGACCCGGACCTCCCGGGCGCGAATCCGACCATTTACACGAATTTGTGCTTGCAGATTAAATCAAAGCTCCTGGCGGGCGAAACGGGAAGTGAACCGCCCCGCCGTAATTTGTTTTACCGCACTTTCCCGCGCCATTGCTGACAAACGGACACTCCTGCCTCGCCGCGCTGCGGTATCGCGGCGACGGACTTGCGCTTTTTCGCAAGTCGACTGGAAGATGTAGGCAACATTCCCTCGGGGCAAGGCTAATCTGTCGCTCCTCTCGTAATCGTGCTCCTGATCGAAAGGGAAAACAGGATCGATCACGAGCACGAGCAGGAGCACGATTACGAGAGGAGGAGGTGCGAAAAAGCGAATAGTGACTGGTGATAAGTGAATGGCGATCCCGTTCACGATTTACTGATCACTATTCACACTCCGCATCAGATCGCGCTAAGCTAAGCTTCAACGCCGATTCACCTCCGTGCTCGATCTCAACCACATCCTGCTCTTTCTGGCGTGCGTCTCGCCGCTGGTCCTGCTCGGCCAAACCTGGCGGCGCGGCGGAATGAATCGTGGCTGGCGCCTGGTGGCCCTGGCGGTGCTCCTGGTAACTGGTGCGGCCTGGATACTGAAGCCGGAGACCGCCGGATTCATCGGCGGGGGCGTCTGGTTTGCGCTGCTGCTCGTCCCGTTGGTTGGACTGCGAAAGGTAGCCGAACTGGTAGCGCAACAGCGTTATGCGGCCGCCTGGCGCCTGGCTCGCGCCCTTCGTTTCTTACATCCCGCCGACGGATTACTCGAGCGTTCTCATCTGCTCCGGGCCCTCGATCTCGCGCAACGTGGAGATTTCACTTCCGCGCTCGCCCGCCTTGAGCCACTGCGGAACGGCCAGACGAACGTGGGCCGTCAGGCCATTGCCCAAACATTTCGAATGCGAGGCGATTGGAATGGCCTCCTCGCCTGGTTGCGCGCCGAATTGCCCCCCGGCATCCTGCAAATCGATTTTGCCTTGCAGCCGCTTTACCTGCGCGCGCTCGGCGAAACCGGGTCGCGAGACGAACTTTTCCGCGACTTCGCAGCGAACGCGAGAAGCCTGAGCCCTGAAGCAGAGGAGGTCGGGCTTTACGACCTCGGTTTGCTGCCGGTTCTGGCCTTTGCCGGGCGCCTTCGAGCGCTCTCAAGTCTCCTCGAAACGAAGTTGGCCAAGGTTTCGCGCGACACGAAAGAGTTTTGGATTGGGACCGGCGAACTGGCGGCGGGCGAAGCAACGGCGGGGCGCAGCCGATTGGAAAATCTTCGCGCCACCACCGGCGATGCCTTGATCCGGGCCGAAACCGCGTCTCGCCTCGAGCACGCAAACGCGATCGCGCCGGCGCCGCTTTCGCCGGCCAGCGCGGCGTTGCTGCGGCGCATCGAGCAAAATGATCGGCCATCGGCGCGTGTCTTTGCCTCTGGCTGGGTGCAGCCCACCAGAGTCGTCTTGATCCTCATCGCACTGAATATTTTGATGTTCTCGGCGGAGTATGTGCTCGGCGGATCGACGAGCTCGCTTACGTTACATAGGTTAGGCGCGCTCGAGTTCTTCGCCGTTCGGTTCGAAGGAGAATATTGGCGTCTTCTCACTTCGCTCTTCCTGCATTACGGCCCGCTTCATCTCCTCTTCAATCTGTATGCGCTCTTCATTATCGGCTCGGGCCTGGAGCGCTCGATTGGTTCGATTCGTTTTGGGATTTGCTATCTGCTTTCCGGGCTTGGCTCGGGCGTCGGTGTTCTCTGCCTGCGGCAGTTGGGCTGGAACAAGGCCGAACAGCTGGTCGGTGCATCGGGCTGCGTTATGGGCTTGGTTGGTGTTTGGGCAGGTCTGCTCCTGCGTCAACGCGACGGTCCCATGGCCACGCGTCGTTTGAAAAACATTCTCTTCATCGTCGTGGCCCAGACGGCGTTTGATCTTTCCACGCCTCAAATCAGCATGGCCGCGCATCTGAGCGGGTTGGTGACGGGCGTGCTACTCGGATTGATCCTCGCCCCGCGAACGCTTCGCACGTGAGAGCGTTGTAGGGGCGCTTCTGTCAAGCGCCCGACGATGGCGGTCGCGGGCGAATCCAGGCGCTTCACAGAAGCGCCCCTACGAGAAGCGCCCTACAGGATGGAATGCTTGATGCTAAACTTTTTCCTGCCAGATTCACCGCTTCGATTCAGGCGTCGCCTGTCCCATGCCGACCTATCACACCTATAATGTAATCCCCACGCTGCCGGCGGCGCTCGAGCCGTTGCGTGAGATGGTGTTTAATTTGTGGTGGACCTGGGAACCCTCGGCCCGCCGTCTTTTCCGTCATCTTGATCACGAGCTCTGGAATCGCACCAACCATAATCCGGTCCGAATGCTCCAGCTTTCGCGGCAGGCGCGGCTGGTGGAGGTGGCGCAGGACAAAAATTTTCTCCGTGAACTCAAGGAAGTGCACGACGCTTTTCGCCATTATCTGGCACGGAAAGACACTTACGGGAAAACCGGCCCAGGCAGCGCGATCGAAAAGCCGGTGGCCTATTTCTCCGCCGAATTCGGCTTCCACGAATCGATTCCGAATTACTCGGGCGGCCTCGGGATTCTGGCCGGAGACCATTGCAAGTCGGCCAGCGATCTCGATTTGAATTTCGTGGCGATCGGGTTGCTCTACCGCCATGGCTATTTCAAACAGGAGATCGACAAGGAAGGCGTCCAGCACGCCCTCAGCCTGAACCAGAACTTCCACCACCTGCCGATCAGGGAGGTGCGTCGCGGCGACAGCAACCTGCTCATCTCCGTCACACTTCTGGGCCGGGAAGTCTTTGCGAAAATTTGGGAGCTGCGCGTGGGACGGATCAGCATCTATCTGCTGGATACCGATATCGCCGAGAACAAGGCGGAGGACCGCCTGATTACCGCGGAACTCTACGGCGGAGATCTCGAGATGCGGATTCGCCAGGAGATCGTTCTTGGCATCGGCGGCGTAAAAGCGCTCGCCGCCCTCGGCATCGAAGCGGAGGTTTATCACATGAACGAAGGCCACTCGGCCTTCCTCGCCCTGGAGCGCATCCGTCTGAACGTGGCGGAAAAGAAGCTCGATTTTTATTCGGCCCTGCAGGTGACCGCCTCGGCCAATGTCTTCACCACCCACACGCCGGTACCTGCGGGTAACGACGCGTTCCCGCGCGAGATGATGAAACGGTACTTCGGCGAATTCGTCCCGCAGTTGCAGATTCCGTTCGACGAATTTTTCCGCCTCGGTCAAACCAGCGTGAATCCACAGGACGCGTTCAGCATGACGGTTCTCGCTCTGCGAATCAGCCGGCACTCGAACGGGGTCAGCAAGCTGCACGGCGAAGTGAGCCGGTCGCTTTGGAAAGATGTCTGGGCGGGAGTGCCGGGACACGAAGTCCCGATCACCAGCATCACGAACGGCGTGCACACCAAGACCTGGATGGCGCCCGAATTCTCAGCGCTCTATCAAAAATACCTGGGGGATTGGGAAGAACATCTGACCGACCCCGAGTTCTGGCGGCGGGTGACCGATATTCCTGACGCGCAACTCTGGGAGACGCACCAGAAGTTGAAATTGCGCCTGGTTGAGTTTGTGCGGGAGCGCGTGCGAAAGGCGCGGGAGCGGGCCGGCGAATCGCCCGAATCGATCCGCAGCGTCAACCGCATTCTCGATCCGGAAATCCTGACGATTGGATTTGCGCGCCGCTTCGCTACCTACAAACGCGGCGCACTGTTATTCAGCGATCAGGAACGTTTGAAGCGGATTCTGAACGACGAGACGCGCCCGGTGCAATTCGTCTTTGCTGGCAAATCCCATCCGAAGGACGAAGGGGGCAAGGCGCTCATTCAGCAAGTTTACAAGTTCAGCCGCGAACGGGGGTTCGAAAATCGCATGGTCTTCGTGGAAGATTACGACACCTATATTGCCCGCCGGCTCGTGCAAGGCGTCGATCTTTGGTTGAACAATCCGCTCCGACCGCTGGAAGCGAGCGGCACGAGCGGGATGAAATTGCCGCCAAACGGGGGATTGAATTTGAGCGTGCTGGATGGTTGGTGGTGCGAGAGCTACAACGGAAATAACGGCTGGGCCATCGGCGGCGAGATCAACGGTGGAACAGTCGATTTCCAAAGCGACGTCGACGCCGGCAGCCTTTATCAGCTCCTGGAAAACCAGATCATTCCGCTCTATTACGCGAAGCCGGACGGAAAATTGCCGCTCGCCTGGCTCCAGTTAATGCGGGAATCGATCCGGAGCGTCACGCCGGTTTTCAACACCCATCGAATGGTGAAGGAATATACCGAACGTCTCTACCTTCCAGCGGGCGGGGCTCACCGGGAGTTTGCGCGCGATAATTGTGCGGCGGCGACGAATCTCAGCAGATGGAAGGCGCAGATGCGCAAGGATTGGCCGCAGGTGTGCATCCTCGATGTCCAGGTCGGTAATCCCGATCGCCAGAATATCCAGGTGGGCGAGGCTTTGGAGGTTTCCGCGAAAGTTCATCTCGGCGCCGTCGGTCCGGATCATGTTCGCGTCGAGGCCTATCACGGCGAGGCCGAGAACGGCGGAATCAAGAATCCGGCGGTCACGATTCTGAACGGAAGTTCGCCCGCGGAAGGCGAGGGGAACTATCTCTACCAGGGCTCTGTCCCCGCTTCCGACAGCGGAACCTACGGCTTCAGCGTGCGGGTCGTGCCGATCCATCCACACCTCATGCAAACGCACGAGCTGCGTTTGATTACCTGGAGTTGAAGCAGCGCTGAAGCTGTCATCCCGAGCCGCGCAGACGGCGAGGGACCTCGCACCTGAAAAACGCGCCACGCAAGATAGGCGGCGCGCAGTCTGACGGATACGCAAAACGTAACGCGGATGCGGAGGAGGGCCCGTGAGGTCGGCGCTCCTCCCATGGTCGCGGTCCCGTCTGCGCGACTCGGGATGAGAGGCTTCGTTAGGCCCAGCCCCCTCCAGAAAAGACTCCACTTTCCTGCGCAATACAGGTAAAAGTTTGACCTACAGCCCGCGTCACGTGGGGACCGACGTCTTGAGTGGAGGACTCCATTACCTTCTGAGCGCGCGCGCTGAAACGGAGGAATAAGGCAATGGTTAGGAGAACGCTGGGTTGTTTCGCACCGCTGCTGCTTTTGATTTTGGGTAACAGCTCCGGAGATTCCGCGCCGCGAGCGGAGCCGGCAGTTCCGGAACGCATTTCCCAGGGGCCCGATATCATCACGGGAGAGGTGGGTCCTGCACATGGATCAGGCCTTGCCCAATTTGGAAGCAGCGGGACGCAGGTCGGCCTGGGCATGGGCACGGACATCTGCAATGCCGGAAGCATGCGAGTGGATGTTTTTGCAATGCCAAATACCAACCACCCCATCATACCGCAGAATCTTTATCGAATGAGCGGAGGAGCGAGCAACAAGGATCGCTTTGAGCAACTAGGTCATTCCTGGGTGAAGCATATGTTCGCGGCGGGCGAGGGCGACAGTTGCGGCTTTGGCTGCATTCTGACGTCACCGTGCTCGGGATGCCCGCCTCTCGATACAACTCATCTTGCTGTGGCATGCTCCGATGTATACGACGCGAGCCAATTTGCGCCGCAAGATGACTTGAGTTCCCGCGCGTGGGTGAATCCTTTTACCGGCGTCTTCTCGCCGAATTCCAGGGATCATACCGGCCACGTTCACACCGGCACATCGCACCTGCTTCTGGTCGAGAGCAACGACCTGAATACCGCGCTGAATGCGGGTGCGACCTATTACGCCGAAGTGCAATACCTGGGCCCACACGAGTACGCCTGGTGCCAGACCCATCCCGCAGAATGCAATATGTATAACAATGTCTCCTACCGGCAGTTCAATGTTGCTGGCACGACCAATTTCACTTTTACCCCGGCGGGTGAAACGGTGCGAATGACTCCGGCCATCAATGCCTGGACAGGCGCGACCATCAATCCGATCGAACCGGAGCCGGGAGTCGATGGCCGCGGGTTCATTGCCTACAAAGTAACCAATCCATCCCCTGGAGTTTGGCACTACGAGTATGCGCTCTATAACATGAACCTGGATCGCGCGATCCAGTCCTTCAGTGTGCCTCTGGGCTGCGGAGTGACGGTGAGCAACCTTGGGTTTCACGCCCCACCGAATCATCCCGGATTTCCCAACGACGGCACCGCGGGAGACGCGGGATTCAGCAACGAGGCCTGGAGTTCAACGCAGACCGCCGATGCGCTGAGCTGGGGCTCGCAAACCTTCACCCAGAACCAGAACGCGAACGCCATTCGCTGGGGGACCTCGTATAACTTCCGTTTCGATTCCAACCAGCCGCCGCAGGCCACCAATGCGACGATCGGTTTCTTCAAGACCGGATCACCCGTGCTCGTGCAGATTCAGGGCCCGACTCCGTGCGTGGCTTCACCAACACCGACCTCGACTCCGTTTCCTCCGGGAACGGCGCAAGCCATTAACCTCTCCACGCGGATGCGAGCCCTCACTGGAGATAATGTGGCCATCGGCGGGTTCATTATCACGGGCACCGTTCCAAAACATGTGCTTCTCCGAGCCATTGGACCCACCCTGGTCCAATCCGGGATTACCAATGCATTGCCGGATCCGGTGATGGAACTCCACGGTCCGGGCGCCTTCGCCACCATCACGAACGACAACTGGAGAGACGATCCCGTGCAAGAGGCCGCGATCCTGGCCACGGGCATCCCACCGGCCAATAATCTCGAAGCCGCGATCGATGCGCTTTTGAATCCGGGCGCCTACACTGCCATCGTCAAGAGTACCAATGACAACGCCGGAGTCGGCTTGGTGGAAGTGTACGACCTCAATCCCGGAGTGGCCGCGAAGCTTGGGAATATCAGCACGCGAGCAACTGTCGGCACAGGTAACAACATCGTCATTGCGGGCTTGATCCTCGGCAGCCACCAGGATAACGACCGGATTGTGCTGCGCGGTATCGGCCCCAGCCTCACCGCGGCAGGAGTGCCGACTGCGTTGGCCGATCCGACCCTGGAATTGCGCGATGCCAATGGAGCGCTCCTCGCCTCGAATAACGACTGGCAGGATAACTCGGCGCAAGCGGCCGAACTAACGGCCGCGGGTCTGGCGCCGACAAACCACTTGGAGTCTGCCATCGCGACGATGCTCCCGGCGGGCCGTTATACCGCGTTGCTCTCAGGGCAAAACAACGGCGTCGGTGTCGGCCTGGTCGAAGTGTACGACCGCGGGGCGCCGTAGGGAGAGAACACTTAGCGACTTAATGATTGAGTGATTTAGCGAATGGGGAAATTAATCGCTAATTCTTATTGGTCCGATACGGCGCGGAAGAATGCATCGAACTCCCTCTCTTCGCTGACAAGGCGATTCAACGCCTCGAGCCGTTCGCCGCCCGCAGGCTCCGGCAACGTGACCAGAGTGGAACGCGCGCCATGCGCAAAAACGATTTCATCCCACTGAATCGATGTGATGGCGTCATTGAATCTTGCAACCGACCGGCCGCGAAAATAGGCGCGGGTCGTTTCTGGCGGCGCGAAGATCGCGTCCTGGATTTCCTCTTCGGTCACGATGCTCCTCATTGCACCCTGTTGAGCGAGGTCATAAAATAGCCCCTGGTCCGGGAGGATATTGTGGTATTCGAGGTCGAGCGCCTGGAGCCAGGGATCTGTCCAGGCGAGATCTTCCTTTTCGCGAAATGCGTCGAGCAGATACTTCTTCGCCACCCAATCCACCCGGTTGCGGGTGAGCGCCACGTCGCGCTCGAGATCGTCCAGCACCATCTCCCATTCCCCCAACAGCCAGCTAGTTTCCGGATTGTCCGTCGCCATTTTCCGAGCTGCCTCCAGGTAGAGCCGCTGGACATCGATGGCGGAGATCTTGTGCCCGTCCCTTAATTCGATGATCCAATCGTAACACTGGTCGCGACTGATGGATTTTGTCGCGTCAACCGGTTGGGCAATTTCAATCCGCGGAGCTTCTCCCCGTTCAATGAGGTCGAGCACGAGCGCCGTCGTCCCCACTTTCAACGCCGTGGCCCACTCGCTCATGTTCGAGTCGCCGATGATGATGTGGAACCGCCGGTAGAGGCTGGCATCCGCGTGCGGCTCATCGCGGGTATTGACGAGTGGTCGCTTGTTCATTGTGTCGATGCTCACGAGCGTGCTGAAGAAGTCGGCTCGCTGCGAAATCTGAAACAGACCGGACGTTCCCGTGGCGCTCTCCGCCTCAATTCCCATCTTGCCGGCCCCGGCAAAGATTTGCCGCGTGACGAGGAACGGCAGCACGCCCGCGACGAGGCGATCCCACGGCACCTCGCGCCGCATCAGATAATTGTCGTGGCAGCCGTAACTGTGTCCGCTGAAATCGGTGTTGTTCTTGTACAACCGCACCTCGTGGTTTGGCGGGAGGTTGAGGTTCCTCCGACGTGCGCACTCCGCCAAAATACGTTCCCCGGCTTTTTCGTGCGCCACCAGCTGCCGCAGCGTCGTGCATTCCGGCGTCGAGTATTCCGGGTGGGCGTGATCGTTGTAAAAACGCGCGCCGTTTGAGAGGACGAGATCGCTCTTAATCTCCTCAAAACTCAGGGGCCGGTTCTGGTCAACCTGGTAGAAGGCCGATTCGTCCGTGTCCTGAAGCAGCGCCGCCGCCCGAAACCCGCGTGCATCGCGATGCGGGTCTTCGAGGCGGTAGTCCCATTTCATGTGGGCGCCATGCTCGGTGTACGACCGCACCAGCTCGATCGATTCCGCGACTACATCCACGGATTCGGCGCCCTGAATCGTAATCCCATACTCCGTCTCGATCCCAAAAACCCTCGTCATCGCCATTCAACATACCGCGCCGTCGCCCGCTAGTCGAAGCCGGATGGCAGGCCGTCCGGATACTGAAACAGGCGTTTTGAAGAAATATTCCAACTTCGATTCGCGAACCTCGTAATCACTTATAAGACCATGTCCTTAGACGCTTCGCTCAACCAAACTCTCCGCGAACGTGACTTCGTCCTAAATTCAGAACCGGCTCAGCCAGCGCTGTTTGTCGTGTCGTCTGGTGGACGGATTCAGTTCGCGACGGTGGCCGGAGCGGATCTTTGGATGAGGAGTTTTCACGGCGGCTAACCCCTTGGATCGCCTCCCGGAGGTGACCCGCTGGCTTTGCCACGGGTCCCCGGGGGGCAGCCGCTGAGAACTCACGGAGCAGGCGGGAAATGTCTCGGGTCTCGTTGGTTTTGCCGGGTTACACTAACGCGGCGGCTCTTCCCGCCCGCGTCGCAGTGGAAAAGCAGCCTTGGAGCAGATAGCCCCCCGTAGGTGCTTCCCAGTCGATCATCTCGCCGGCCACAAAAACGCCGGGGAGTTTTCGCAGCATCAGATTGTCGTCGAGTTCGCTCCAGCGCACCCCGCCGGCGGAGGAGATGGCCTCAGCGATCGGACGCGGGCCCTTTAGCCGCAGCGTAAAATTCTTTAACCGTGCGATCAGCCGTTCGCGATTGTCGCAATCCTCCGGATAAATGATTTCGACTAAGGCCATGGCCGCCGTGCTTAGTTTGCAAAGGCCGAACCAGGCGCGGGCGTCGTTCCCGGCGGTGGTGCGTTTGAGCATTGCCTCGACGGAGAGCTGCGGTTTTAGATCGATCTCCAAACTGGGCTGCTTCATGGCGCGCAGGGCCCGGCCCAGATGGTAAAGGGCACCTCCTTCAAGTCCGTAACGGGTAATGAGCAATTCGCCGGAGACCGATTCCTGGGCAACGCGCACGGTGAGATTCTTCAACGGGAGCCCCTCCGCGCGGGCGAGCAGGGCCGGAGGCCAATCAACTTCCCATCCGCAATTCGCGGGAGTCCACGGTGCGATCTCGACTCCGTGAGCAGACAGAATCGCGGGCCAGGTCCCCTCGGATCCGGTGTCTGGCCAGGAGGCGCCGCCGAGAGCAAGAACGACTGCATTAGAGGTGAGCGAGAACTTGCCTTCGCTGGTTTGTAATTCGGCGCACCAGCCGTCCGTTGTCCGTTCGAGAGTGGCCAGGCGTGAATCGGTACGAAATTCCACGCCGCTGGCGCGCAGGCGTCTGACCCAGGCGCGCAGGAGGCCCGCGGCCTTTTGTCCGAGCGGGAAGACGCGACCGCTCGTGCCGACATATGTTTGGACGCCCAGTTCCGCCGCCCAGGCGCGCAGATCGTCGGGACTGAATTCGCGGAGTAGATCACGCCAGCGATCCGGTTCGTCCACGTAACGGCTGGGAAAGTTTTCCACCGGCTCGCTGTGCGTAAGATTCAGTCCGCCCCGGCCGGCGACGAGAAATTTCCGGCCGACGGAACGTTGCCCATCGCAGACGATGACCCGAGCACCGGCGGCGCGGGCGATCTCCGCGGCGCGCAATCCAGCGGGTCCGCCGCCGATGACGAGGAGGGAGATCGCTTCAGCGGGCATGGGAGACTGTAGCGTCGGTCATTACGCGATGGTAGCCACACCGCTTGGTGTCTTGGGTGCGGCTGACGTGTCATCCCGAGCCGCGCAGACAGCGAGGGACCTCGCCAATGCCAGTTGCGCGTTCTGCCGAAGCGCCCGCGAATTGCAGTTGAGAGGTCCTTCGGCGCGCTCGCCAGCCTCAGGACGACACGCTCTGAACAATGAGCGTCGTCCTGGTAGGGCGAGACTCTGTCGAGCCGCGCTTGGGCTGGCGATGGCGGTTCCGCAGAGCGTCGCCCTACCAGGTTGGCTACCGCATCACCTGGTCGACCGACGCCGGATCATCCAGCAGAATCCACTCGACGATCGAAAGCGGAAGGCTTCCGCTCTTGATCAGGTCGTCGTGGAATTGTCCGAGGCGGAAATTGGCGCCAGCCTTGTCGCGATAACGACCGAGCAGATTCATGATCTGCCACTTCCCGACGATGTAGCTGATCTTTTGCGTGGGACTCGAGGCCGCGCCGGCTGCTTCGCCGGTGGCCGATTCCCGATCGAGCCCGCCCGCCTCCATGAAGTAGTTCACTGCCTGCTCGAAGGTCCATTTTCCGGTGTGCAGGTTCACATCGGCCCCAATGCGCGCGGAGCGATAACGCGAGAGTCGCAGGATCTGTCCCTGCGCCGCGGAGTTTTCCGGATACAGCCCGGTGCGCATGAGCATCTCCTCGCCGTAGAGAGCCCAGCCTTCGACGAACACGCCGTCTCCGTGCTGGCGCCGGATTTCGTCGGTCAAATGGTTTGCGATCGAGAGCTGCATGAAATGGCCCGGAATGCCTTCATGCCCGAGGATCGGCCGCGGGTCTTCGATCGCGGCGCGGATATAGAAATTCTTCGACTGCGGGTCGTAGGTCGGGATGAAATAAAATCCGGACGGATCCTTGTCGTAAACGCCCGGTGGATTCATGAAGCCGCCGGGACTGGTCGGCTTGAACGCTTCCGGCAGCTGCCGGATTTCGAAGCGGCCGAGATAATCGGGAATCGTCACCAGTTGGCGTTCCTTCATGAAAGAAATCATCTCCTGCTGGCGGCTTTCGTAAGCGGTCAGGAACGATGCCTGGTCCGGCGGAATGTTCTTGCTGCGCGCCGGATTCGGATCGGCTAGCGAAGGATCGGGCAGGAGCGACTCGAGCGCGCGATAACGCGCCAGCTCCGCGCGACCCAGCATTTCCACCTGCGTAGCATCCATCGGCAGGAGGAGCACGTGCCTGAGATAGTAATTGTAATTCGCCGTTCCCATCGGTGCGAAGGCCACCATCGAGGGCAGGCGCTTTTCCAGGCGATCGGCGAACCCGTGAATGGCGGTCAGGGCCGCTTCGCGGGCTTTCACCAGGTCTTCGCGCTCGTTAGGCGGCAGATCGCGCGCCAGCGTCATCAGGCTCTCCTGGAAGAGGGGATCGATCGCGCGAGCGGAGGCAATCGCAAGCTCCGTGAAAAGTTTGACCGGTTTCTGCAAGTTGCGCTCGCCCTCGGTGAGCATCGCCGGCATTTGCCGGAGACGCGTTGTTGCGGCGAGCGCGCGTTTGCGCGGCGTGTCGTATTCCTTCTTCAGCAAGGAAAAAATCGCGCTCGCGCATTCGCCGACATAGACCTGCGGGTCGGTCTTCTCGGATTGGAGCACGCGATTATTGAAGTCCACGCCTTCCAGTTGGGAGCGGAAGAGCATCCAATCGATCCGATCGTCCTTCGGCCATTTGGCGGCGGGCAGGGCGCGGACCTGCTCGAGTAATTTGCGCACGTGCTGCGCGCTGTTCCGCGACCTTTGCCGCCGAATAATCGGTCAGGCGGTCATCCCAGGTATGCAGTCCGGAATCGCTGCTGCCGACCGGATAGTTTTCATTCCGCCACGCGTAATATTCATCCGCCATTTTGCGCAGCGTGGCGATGTCTCCCGTGCCGGTGCGGGTGTCTGGTCGGTGCCGCTTTCGTGATCAACGCTTTGTTCGAGACGTCGGTTTTGGGTTCCGGCGTCGGTTGGGCGAACGACGTCGCGGCCATTCCTGACATTAGCAAAACCAGCGCAAAGCGTCTCATGGCGTCGATGCTAATCAAGGAGTGGCGGTTTACAAACCGCCGTTTTATTTCGATTCCGAAGATGTAGAGGCGCTTGTGCCAGGCGCCTGTGGAATTGGCCAGCGCCTAGCGCAAGCGCCTTTACACTACTCCTCCACGAGCCGGCAGCCGCGCCTGGCCATCCCGCCGCACCGGGCGAAATTTTCACCACGTTTTCTGGGTCGTAATCGATCAGCTTGAACCAATCCTCGATCATATCGGTCGGCGGGAAAATATCGTTCTCCGTGAACTCGGCGATGAATGAAAGCTGCAAGTCGCTTTCGCTGATCCCGGTGAGCGATGGCTCGAATCGTCGCTGCGCTCGGTCGGCAATGGCTCGCTTGATCGCCAGCCCCTTCGCACGCTCGACGATCGAAGCGATGATCGCTCCGCTCAGGAGATCGCTCCGATAAAGGATTTCCTTGCGGCCGCTCCGCAGCGTGATCTCCAGGAATTTGTTTTCCTCCCGCCGAGCGAATTGCGCCTCCAGGATGCGCTCGACCAGGCGGTCGATCGCAGCGCCGATATTCCCGGCTTCTTTGGCCAACGCGCCGTCATACGGCAGGTCGTTCGTCAGATAAATCCGGTAGATCTCCCGCGCGCCCACCTTGTCTGGCCGGTGCACCTTGATCTTGCGATCGATCCGCCCGGGGCGAAGAATCGCCGGATCGATCAGGTCCGCGCGGTTGGACGCGAGGATGATGACCACGTCGTGGAGGGAATCGATTCCATCCATTTCCGAGCAGAACATCGGCACGAGGGTGGAAAGGATGTTCGAATAACGGGAGGCCCGGCGGGTGCCGAGGATGCTTTCCGCTTCGTCGATAAAGAGAAACGGGAGAAAACCTTCCCGGCGCTTCTCGCGCGCGGTCGAGAAAATTTCGCGCACGATCCGTTCGGATTCGCCGACCCACATATTCAGGATTTCGGGGCCTTTGACGTGCATGAAATACTCTTTCATCTCGTCGCCCGTTTTTTCCCGAAGCTGTTTCGTCAGGTTATAAGCCGTGGCTTTGCCGATGAGCGTCTTGCCGCAGCCGGGCGGGCCGTAAAGCAAAAAGCCTTTCGGCGTCGCGTGCTGAAATTTTTGAAAAAGTTCGCCGTGGAGAAGCGGGAGCTCGATCGCGTCCCGGATGGCCTGGAGCGCCTCATCCTGTCCGCCGACTTTTTCCCAGGGCAATTCGGGCACGTCGTCGAGGTAATGTTCGCGCGCTTGGGGATGCGCGAGAACCTCCAGCGCCACCCGGTAATTCGGGTCGACTCGCACTTCATCGCCGGATTTAAGCTTGCTCTTCATCAGCTCGGCGGAGCGTTGGAGAATCAAGGATTGCATCCCATGCTCCGCGCCGACGCGCAGCCGATCCGGGCCGAGCACCTCCACGATTTTGGTGACTGGTCCGGCGGTTTCGAAACCGAGGTCGCCCACAATCACATAAGCCTCGTTGACCAGAACGCGGGTCCCTTTCTTGAGCTTCGCGAGATTGATCCGCGGATCGACATTGCAATAATAGTCCGCGCCGCCAACAACGATATGGGCCGTCTCCCGCGCTGGGTTTCCGAGGTAGGTGCCGATGCGGTTGGCCGGTGAGGTAACTTTCTTGATGACCTCCTCGAGCTTCTCGATCACCTGTTGCGCTTCGCCGATCGTCTCCTCCTGTGCGGCAATTTCGGCCCGGACCATAAACAGTTCCGCGGCGGTTTGGATCGTCCGGCGGGATGGAAGCGAGCACGAGATCGAACGCCTCCAGCAAACTGAGCTGGCGCTTGCCCGCGTGAGCCTCGGGGTTTTCGAATTCGTTGCCGCGCTCGTCGTTCATTGGCTTGCGAATATACGAGCACCCCGATTTCCCCGCAAATCCATGGAGGGTCGAGCTTCTGCGAGACCCGTTTTCTTGCTCATGATTTTGATCCTGATCATGCTCCTTTTGGGAAGGTGTCGCGGCAGGCTGGGATCAGGAGCCCGATCAGGATCATGAGCTGGAAGCCCGGGAACGGAGGCGTCAGAGAGCTCGGCCTTTCATTTCGACGCTCAGAATTTTTCCCCCGGCAGTTGCGGGAGCCAACACCCGCCTCTACAGTCGTCCCTCGCGAGGAGTCTTAGCTCAATTGGTTAGAGCGCCGCCCTGTCACGGCGGAGGTTGCGGGTTCGAGCCCCGTAGACTCCGGTCCTCCCTTTTCCTCTCCTGCGACGTTGGTGGGCCTTTCTCTGTTTAGCTTTAGGCTCATTTTGATTTCGCCTTCTGAAAATAGCCAGGGTTTAACCCTGGGCTTCCTGGTAACAAAGTCGAAGTCCCTCAGGGACGGCAGAACCGGTTCTCTTCCCTGGCGCTCCTGTCGTTCCTAACGGGACTCAACCTCTTGATTAACCGATTTTCCCAGCGTTAAAACGCTGGGCTATCTCAGAAGACAAATCAAAGTCAGCCAATATCGGGCGTTTTCTCGGCTTGACCTTAACTCCCAAAATCGCGTAAAAGTGAAGCGTCGGTATTCCCCAATGAAAACGCCGCTGGCCGGTCCAAACGCGATGAACCGCATTCGCGTTTTCTTGATTGCAACCTGCCTCCTGGCGATTACGCCGCATCTGTTTGGTGATATTATTCTGCATAGCCGCCTGTCGGATGCAGAGGCCCGCGCTTTCTACGCGCCGCCAACGCAATCACAAACGGGATTCTTGCCGGCCAATCTGTGTAACTCGGACTATGGGTTTCATGCCATGGGAAACAATGTCACCGCACGTGCGACGAGCAATTCCTCGATCCTCATCAACGACCAGATGGAAGGCCTGCGAATCCTCGGCGATGGAACGGCAAGTGCCTCCGTCGGGAGTTTTGGGGGGAGTGTCCGTGCCAGTGCGAAACTAATTGTTCTAAACTTCACCATAACGGCGGCCCCGTATCCGTATACGATTACCGGACAGCTGACTGGAGCGACCTGCTCGTCCGCTTGCTCGAGGGCTACGGCCAAACTTACCGGCGAAACTGGAACGATATTTGAAAGATTTGGGACTACTCTTTCCGAAAGCGGCACACTTCCTCCTGGCAATTACACCCTGTCGGTCGATGTATATTCTGAAATTTTTAGCGAGGTTCATCCGGCATCGACCGGCACTGATGCCAATTTTACGTTTACGCTCGACGGACCAGTGTCGACGCCGACACCGACGCCAACGCCAACGCCGGTAACTCGCGCAACGAATCTCTCAACCCGGTTGTTGGTTGGCACCGGCGGCGAGGGCATAGGCGGTTTCATTATTACCGGCAACGGACCGCGGCACCTCTTACTCCGAGGCATTGGGCCGTCGTTAGGTGGCGTCCTTGGCAACTCGCTCCCTGATCCCTCGTTGATATTGTACAACGTAGTCATCAATTGCTTACCCCAAAGCCTGGTCAACGATAACTGGAGAGACAGGCAGGAGGCCGAGATCATCGCGACGGGACGTGCGCCGGGCAACGATCTCGAGTCAGCCATCGTGGCAGACATCACTCCAGGAGCCTATACGGTACTCTTGAGAGGCAATGCGACAGGCGTTGGGTTGGTTGAGATCTACGACTTATCGACGAATCAGGATTCGAAACTGGCCAATATCAGCACTCGAGGGAAGGTGGGCACTGGCGGCGACATAATGATTGCCGGATTCATCCTTGGTGGGGCTGGCGGTGAGGACTCAATCATCTTGCGTGGCATCGGACCAAGTTTGAGTTACGCGCAGATTAGTGGGGTGACCGGACCCCAAGCTTGAGCTGCGAAATTCGCAGGGTGCGCTGGTCGCTTCGAATGACAACTGGATGGACGAGCCGAGCCAGGCGGCAATTATTCAGGCCGCCGGACTGGCTCCGACAAACAATCTCGAATCAGCGATCGCGGCGATATTGATGCCGGGCCCGTACACGGCTCTGCTTTCCGGAGTCAACAACGGCACGGGCATCGGACTGGTAGAAGTGTACCAACTGGGCGCGCCTGCTCCTTAGCTGCTCCGCAGATTTCCCGGGCACTCTCTTCCTGCTGCTCGATCCTCGGTCTTCAACCTGCCATCGTTTTCACTTCGTCGCCCCATCAGCGACAGTTAGGGGCTTTCTGCGCTGGCGGCGGCGGTGCGCAGGAAAGCTGGCCTTTGCGGCCATTTCCATCCGAGTCGCGTGAGCAACGCATCGATGACAAACAGGGCGAGGAGAAAGACGAGCAGCCAGGGGCGGAGATCTCGGAAAGCGGGCTGACGAGGCGCACGCCAGATGTCCTCCAGATCAATGCGTTCAGTCCCTCCGCTCGATCGCGCAAGATGTTCCAGTTCGGCAAGGCGCGTGCGATCGAATGACCACTCCGCGTTGCTGCCGGCCATGATCGGTCCAAATGGAAGCGTGAAGTTTTCTACCTGGATTGCTCCACGGACCCAACGCTCGGGTTCCAGGTGAACGCTGGTAGAGAAATGTCCGGGCGCTATTCGTTCCCACGTTAATTCGTGGGTTTCGCGAGAAACTCCGTCAGCCAGAAAAATGCGAGGCGCCGTCGCCGTGAGTTTTTGCTCCCAGGTTGCATCGTAATACAAATCGAGCCGCAACTCGGTGCCGTCGAGTTGCGACCGGAGGCCGATCCCCGGCGGAAGTTCGTTACCCGAAATCCATCGCGACAGAGTTTGCGCGAAATCGCCGTACTTATCCCAGGCGCGAATTTTCTCCGAGAAATCTCCGCCCAACGGAAACGAAACGGTGGCGACGCGGCCGGCGCCGCGTTGCCAAAAGGCGACGAGCGGAGCCTTATACTCGTCGCCTGAGAAAGCGGCGGCCATCGCATCCGGCTTTAGGTAACTCAGATTGTAACCATCGACGCTCTCGGGCCAGGAAATTGGCTTCGCCGCCATCTGAAGCCAGCTGGCCGTGGGCAGGATTTTGACCGGCTCCTCCAGGAAGGCCGAACGCGCCACCGCCACGGTTTCCTGGGCGAACAGACCAGGCAAATCGGAAGGGTTGGCGTTGAAAAAGATGCGGCCTTTGCCCAGATCAGCGACGTCCCGCAGGAATTTTGCGCCGGAATCAGTGTCGGCACCGAGACCGATCACGCTTATCGTGATGTTTTCCTTGGCCAGGCCCCGAACGAGTGCGGCGTAATCACCCAGTTCCTGCGTGGCATCGTTGGCATCGGCGAAAAGGAGGATATGGCGCTGGCCGGCCTTCGATTTTTGCAACTGCGCCTGGGCTGCGCGCAGACCCGTGGGCACACAAATGCCGCCGCCGCCGCTGGCGATCTGGCGCACGATTCGCATCAACTCATTGCGATTTGAACTCAGGCTGGTGAGCGGCACGATTTCGTGTGCCTTCGTATCAACCGCCAGCACGGTAACCGCGTCCATCGAACCCAGAAGTTCGATCGCGCGCGCGGCCCCTTCATTCGCCAAATCCATCTTCTGGACATTCCCAGCCACCTGCGCGCTCATGCTGCCGGAGCGGTCGAGCACGATCGCCATGGCTACCGCCAGCTTGCGGTGCTCGGTGCGCAATTCCATCGAGACTGGCAGGAGCGGATCGACCGGCGACTCGAAATAACCGCCGGAACCGAAGGACTGTTTTCCACCGGCCATGAGGAGCCCGCCGCCTTGCGCCCGGACATAAAAGTCGAGCGCTGCGAGAAAGTCAGCCGGGAGTTGATAAGCGGCCACGTTGTTAAGAATTACGGCTTTGGCGTTCGAGAGCTGTCCGACATGGGCGCTGGACAAGTTGGTGACGGTTTCGACCTGGAATCCTTGCGCGGTGAGAACGCGGGCCAGTGGATCATCGACGTAGTTCGTGAGCAGGAGCGCGCGGGGACCACCGGAGATTTCGATCCATTTCTCCACACGATTGTTGCCAGGTCGGGCATCGTTGGCCGCCGAGACCTGGGCGGTGTAACGATGAGCTCCGGGCGTCGTCAGATCGATCGGTGAATCGCGCGAAAGCTGTGCCTTTTTTCACATAAAGCGGCGTGCGACCGATGTTGACGCCGTCACGCGCAATTTCGATGGAGACAGGGCCGTCCGGTTCGCCCGCCACCTCGACCTCGATCAAGAATGGTTCACCGCTTTGAGCGCGGGTCGTTAGGCCGAGCCGGCTGACGCGGTAGTCGGCCGCTCCAGTCGGTGCCACAATCCGGTAATCAAGCGCAACCGCCTGACGTGCGAGACGCTCGCTGAGATGGGTCAGCGGTTCCGTGCTGTAACCGTCAGTGATTACGAACAAACGCGCCGCGCGGTCGGTTGCCATTCGCCCTAGAGCCAGCTGAACGGCCAGCGCCGTTCGCGTCTGTTGCTGCTTATGAGGGGGAATCGGATCCGCTTCCCCCTGCATTTGTGCGAGTTCGGCATAATCGACATAAAAAATCCGATCGTCCGCCGACTTTGAGCGTTCCAGCAGTCCCTTCATCTCGGGAAAGCGCGGGGTGAGAGCGTCAGCTGCCGAGGCCGAGCGATCGACCAGGACCCACAGATCGAGCCCATGACCCAACCGCCGGATTTGTGGCTCCATCAGAACAAGAGCCAGGAGCCCGAGACACAGGATTCTCAATGGCGTGCGCAAGCGCTTAAACCAGAGCAGAGCGAATACTGCCGGAAGAAAGACAATCCAGGAAAACGCGGCGAAGTGGATCACGATTTTCTCCAAAGCCAGCTGGCGGCCATCACTACTCCCAGGGCGAGAGTCCAGACGGAGGCAAAAGGATCATTGTCGCTGTTGCGCGTAACGGCTGGCGCGACCGCCCCCTCGACCTGGTCGACAAAAGTTGCCTGACGAAAATCCGCTTCCCGAGCATCGGCGAATTGAGCGGCGCCGTGCAGCAGGATTTTTTCGCCTTGCTTTACGTCGAAGAAACAGGGCTCGGCCGGTGCAGTCAGCGCCCGGCTTGTTTCCCGGCCGATCCTGGGTGGAGGCAGCGCCGGATCCGCGGCGACGGTGATGGCCTGGTTGGTGTCGAGGTTTCGGGTTTCCGGCGCCACCTTGGCGGCGCGGACCTGGTCGATAAAACGATGGAGCAATATGATAAAGGCAGGCAGTTGGGCCGCATTTGAGGCGCGCGTGTCGAAGTTAACAACCAGCAAAGAGGCGGCGCCGTTCGCCCGCAAGAAGATCAAAGGGCGGTCGCCCTGCCAGAGCAGAACTTCGTCACCCGGGTTTCGCCGCTACGCGAAATGAGTGACGGCAAAGGAGGCCCGACCAATTCAAGCCGCTCCGTCAGCCGGATGATTTTCGGCCGCAACGTTGCCGGGCAGAAATTCATTGAGTGGCTCCGGATCGGCCACAAAAACGACAGCAGTTGCGTCAGGCAGTTGGACGGCAAAAGGATCGTAAGTGCGAAATTGCACGTCGACGTTTTCGGCGCCGACCTCGGCTGCCTCGATGCTGCCGGCAAATTGATTAAAAAAATCGGCGAATGGCGTGTTGCGCCTGAACTCCCGATCCGCAAATGTTTTGGTTCGGGCAAAACGAATCGGCAGCCGATCGTCCAGAGTGAAACCATCCGCGTCCAGGAAAAGCTCACACGAATTCGCACTGACAGGGATTTGGCCTGTCAGGCCAATGCTTTGTCCGGGGGCCAGGGTTAGCTCTTGCGTGGCGAAACGTTCTCCGCGTGCCTCCATCCACCAGGTCCGCTTTTGGACCGTCGTTCCATAGTTTTTCACCAGCGCACGCCATTCTCTTCCTTTAACGGTGGCGCCACAGAAACCGCCGTTATCCAACGAATGACCTACGGCCAGAAGCCGCACGCCCCTCGGGCAGGTCGCAAACGCGGTCAGAAATAAAGACGAGAATGCCATTCCCGTGCAACAGGGTTTGGCCGACCTCGCAAGGCGGGCAAGACATCCTGGGTGCCGAGATGCGGGGTCCACTTCTGGAGCGCGGCCAGCAGCGCGGTCCGATCGGTTCCCGAGTAAAGCGCGGCGTGGGAAGTATCCGAATCGAGTAACTGCCATTCGGTCTTCGCTGCGCCTCGAGCCAGTCGCTCAGTCGTGCTGTTGACATTCCGGATCAGATCGTCACGAAAGGCCGACATCGAGACGGAGCTGTCGAGCACCATGACGACGTGTTGGGTCGAATCGGTGCGGAGCCAGCGCGGTTGTACGAGCAACCAGGTCGCCAGGAGCACGGCGACTATTTGGAGCCACAAGGGCACCGAGTTTCGCAGGCGCTCGAGACGGCGGCCTTGCGCGCTTTCGGGCCTGAGTTGCTCGAGGAGGAAAAGCGGCCCTGGTCACGACGTGCCGTGATTCTCGTTGCAAGAAATGGATCGCCAGAATCGCCGGGACCGCGAGGAGCGCCCACAAATCCGGCCACGTTACCGAGCGTGGGCATTAGTAGAATTCCACCGCGCCGGTGGGTCCTGCCTCAGCGTGCATGGCTTCGCGAAATCCGCTCTCGCTTCCCACCTGGGCGATCAGGACCGCGTGTTTCCGTGCACTTTCTCGCCACGATGCAAAATGGCGCTTATAGGTCTGGGTGTAGCGCTCGAGGAGATCGGTCGTAACGCGCTGGACTCGCTGGCGCCGGGTCTCGCAGTCCGTCAACGCAATGTTCCCAGACCAATTCGGGCTCGACTCCTCCGCACAAAAAGGAGCGAAAACGAGGCCCCGTCCTTTTCCTGAAGAGAGACTGCCAATGGTGGCCCGGGGCGAACCGGGAAAGAGCAGATCGGAGAGCAAGACACGAAGCGAACCGAGGCGCCACGGGACGCGTGTGATATCGGGCGGCCCGTTTTCAGTCGCCGTCAGAAAATCGTCAGTGGTCAGCGCCTGCTCGACCGTGAGAGCCCGGAGCCGCCCGCCATCCGCGGCAAAGCAATGCAACGACGCTGTCGAATGACGGGCGCTTTCGATGCAGAAATAGAACAACTCCAAAGTGCGGTTCGCCTTGCTTTCGTCGACGAACATGGAGGCACTGACATCGAGCACGAGATCGACCAGCGGGCTGACCTCTTCCCGATAAAGTTTCATGGTGTAATGACCGGTTCTCGCGTAGGCCTGCCAGTCGATGTAACGCGGGTCGTCCCCCGGCAGGTAGGGCCGGTGATCTTGAAAATCGATCGAGCTGCCGAGCCCGGCGCCTAACCAGTTGCCGGCTTGCCCTCGCCACGCGCGGCTGCGAAAGGGGAGGCGGACATGGGCCACCGTTCCCTGCATGCGGTGGTGAATGTCACTTCTCTGTTGCGCGCTCGGCACCATCAGTCGTTGAGGCAGAGGGTAAAGCCACCGCCGCCTTTTCCAGAGTGCGAATTTTCCGCCACGGCTCCCACATTTTGAACAGAAGGAAACAAAGGCTGGCAGCTGTGATCAAACCAGTGCCGATCAGAATTCTTAGGATGTTTCCATCCTCGAGAACGTGGCTCCCGAGGAGGAGCAATCCGCACGTTGGAATCATGGCAATGGCGAAACGAAAATCGACGCCATTGGATGTTTCGAGAATGGCGCCAAGGGCCACCAGGAGACCGAGGGCAGCTTGAATGCCGACGTAGACGACAAAGGGGCGTTGCACCCGGGGCAGGAAAACGCGGATCAATGCCGCCGGGAAGTATAGGGCGCCAGCTGCGGCTACTCCGGCCCAGAGAATCCATTTCGTCTCGACCGCCGCGCGGGAGTGAAAGTAGGCAACGGCGAACATCCCCGCCAGAATCACCAACGTAAACAGAACACCGCTCGGCCAACCGGGATAAAGGAGCCGTCCGGCAAGTCTTCCCCAAACGCCGAATTTGCGAAACGGATGGTAGATGCTTGGCACGAAGGCAAGGGGTTCACAGAGTGCGCCGATGCAAATCGGCCCGAGCAGCAGAATTGAAGATATCCATAAGGGAGAGGTGAAAAGATCCCTGCCCCAAAATATGGCCACGCCGCAAAGCACCAGGAGGCCGATCAAGCGCCGGGAAGTAGCGTGATTTTCCGCGGCGGGCGCGATTTTCGACGCCCCAAATTCGAGCATGAGCAACAGGAAGAGAAGGGCGATCCAACCCAGAGAGAGATAGGTCAGCCAATCCATGCTCGCTCGCGAGCTGACCGGACCCAGGAACCGAAAGCGGAAGAAGAATACCGGAAAGGAACTGCAGGCCGATGACAACGCCTACGGCGATGAGAGCGCGCGTCAGGCGTGACGATTGCGGCGAAAAACCGACGGCCACGCCTGACAACAACGCGGATCCAAGGACGAGCAGGGCTATGGCAATTAGCTCGGCGCCCAGATCAACGCCGCCCAGAAAGTAGCGCAGCACTGCGTAGGGCAGAACAGCGCACACCAAAAGAACGGTTTGCGCCACAAGGGCGAGCCACTTTCCCGTGAGGATGCGGCGAGCAGTCAGGCGGGTGAGAAAAATCAGTTCGAGGGTGTTCGCCTTGCGCTCATTCCCTATCGCGCCCAGGCCGCTCATCGGCATGACGACGAGAAGAGGTGCGACGAGGATTGTCCAAAAGAACCCCGTTATTACGCCTGTTTCCCCCTGGCTGGTCGAAGTGGAGAGACCGATGATCGCCACAAGAATCATTGCCGCCTGCACCAGCAGAAACGAAATGACGAACAGGCGAGAGCGCATGCCCTGCCGTAACTCTTTTACCAGCATCGGGCTGAGCCCGTCGGCGAAATCGGCGTTGGAGTTCACGATGTGGGCAAAGGTGGGGGCGTGGCGCGGGCTGGCTCGATCTTCTTCAACATTTCCACAAATGCGTCCTCCAGCTTGCGCTCTTCGCGGTGAAATTCCGTCACGGGCATTCCATCCGTGATCATTCTTTTCAGCAGTGCGGCCAGGACTTCCGGTTTGTCTTCTTCCACGCTGACGCGGGCGCCGCGCTTGCGCATCTCGATGATTTTCACACCCGGATAAAGTTCGACCCACTGTCGCAACGCCTCCGGGTTCGCGGCAACTTGTATGTCCACCACGGCGAGAACCGTGGATTCCATTTGCTGGAGACTCTCGGCCGAGCCGTGATGAACTATGCGACCGGCGTCAATGAACAGGAGCGAGTCGCACATTTCTCCCAGCTCCGACAGGATGTGAGAGCTGATAAAAATAGTCTTGCCGCTCTCAGCCAATAATCGGACCAAACGCTTGAATTCGATCCGGGCCTTCGGGTCGAGACCTGCGGCGGGCTCGTCCATGATCAATACGTCGGGATTATGCAACAGAGTGCGTCCAAGGCAGAGGCGTTGTCCCATGCCTTTTGATAATTTGTCGATCTGCCGCTCGCTCAGGCTGGTCAATTCGGTGAAATCCATCACCTCCGAGAGGCGGTTGAGCCGTTCGGTACCCTTGAGCCCATACGCGCGACCGTAGAAATCCAGATCACTCGAACACCGTCATATGTTGATAGGTGCCATAGGAGTCCGGCATCCATCCGATCCGAGCACGAACTTGCCTCGGAAAACTAATGATATCGTATCCACAGATCTCGGCCGTGCCTGACGTGGGCACATCAAGAGTGGCCATGACTCGCATGGTGGTAGTCTTTCCCGCACCATTCGCACCGATAAAGCCGACCACCTGGCCGGGAAAAATTTCAAACGATACGCCTTGGACGGCCTGCACATCTTTGAAGGAGCGGTGCAGGTCACGCACCGAGATTATGGGAGCGGCCATCACGATTTGGGTCCTGGGTTAGAGAGAGGACCCAGGTATATGACGCAGTCGTTCTTCCACCGGATCGAAGGCAAGGTTCCGATGAGGGAACTGCTGTCCCGGCTGATGGCGTAGAAATAGCCCTTTCGATCCCTGACCCGGCTCCACATCGTTATTAGCCTTGGGCCTGCTTCTGCCGGTAACAAGAAAGGTAGTAGTGGTCGCTCGTCGCTCTCCATCGTCACTCTCTGGCCGGTCTGGACGTTACTGGCGCGCCAGGTCCGGCCGTTTTCGTCCCGGAAATAAACCGTCTCCAGCAGACCGCTGATGTTCGAAACAATGACTGGCGGGACGGCGGCCTCGCCTGTCGTGGCCGCGTTAGCAAAGACGATACCGGCTCGTGTCGGTGCGATCGATTCGAGCCATTGAGCCTGCACCGCCCGGCTGACGAACCATTCGCCTCCGAAGCTGGTCCCGGAACTTTCATAAGCACGCCTGGGAGCAGATGAGGTAAGGGAGTCCAATGCGATTGGCGCGAGGAGGCACGGATCCTTGGTGGTGAAGGAGGACGAAAGGAGCACGCCCGTGCGCGCAATCTGTTCCTGCAATAACACGTCCTGTTTCTCCGTCGCCGAGACGTAGACTAACGCCACTCTCGAGCCCGACCCTCCCAGGCCATCCTGCCAGATGATCAGAGCGAGAAGAGCCACCGTCGTCGCGACCGAGATGAGGGGCGTTGTCCAAAATAACCTGTGGCGATAGTTACGTCGGGCGAACACAAACAAGTTGACGGGCCCGGCGACAATCGCAAAGAGCGCCATGAAGCCAATCAGGAGGGAGGCGTTCAATTTGATTGGGCCGAGCGCTGCGACCGCTTTCCAGATTCCGCTGTATTGTTGGCTGACCTGAGTTTCCAGGGTCTCCAGTTTGAGGGCTTCGATCGCAGCGGCGGTTCGTGCAATATCGAGACCTGATTCTGGGATTATCGATATCTGGCCGAAACCGGTTGACCGAAATTGCGGGTCCAATTCGCCGACGCCGTGCACGAAGAGTGAGCCGCCGCGATAGATCCACTCCCGGAGCGCGGCGCGTTGCGTTGGCCAGAGGAAATTAAGCTCGTCAACAGTAAGCCACAGGCCCGCAATTCCGGCCAGGCCCCGCCAGTCCTCAGGCAGGTCGTTAGGCTCGAAACGCGTTCCAGAGAGTTGCTTTTTCTCGTCTTCGAACGCTTTTTCGAGCTGGCTCCAGGCAGGTGCGGCCAGGGTATCGCTCATCGCGACGAAAGCGGAAAGCGGTTTTCCGGATCGATTGCCGGGCGGAAAATACTGGATCGATTTGCCGCTCGTCCACGGACCGGAAACGGCCACACCCAGGGGGCCGGCCGGGTCAATTCCATGGAAGGCGAGGGGAACCAGGATGCTGAAAGCGCGAGTCGATTTACTCGGGACCGAAAGACTGACGGCGAATGCCATGGAATTGCCGGCGACAAAAGAATAACTCGAGCTGGTGAATTGAAAGGTCCAGCTTTGTGCGCGGGCGGAATCGTTGTTGATATTGATGGCGACTGGCGCGTATCCGGAACCAGGCAGAGTGCGAAAACGACTGTTAACGCTGATTTTCGCTTCGGCGTTGCCCTCGAGCGGAATGGAGAGGTCGGTGCCGGCCAATGCCGCCGGCATGATCAACCATAAGAGGTAGCCACAGATCAGCCTCCTCATACCTTGGCCGCGCGGAGCGTCTTGGGCAGAACCCGATCTTGAGCGGGGACCTCCTTCAACAACGCCTCCACCATGTCGGCGGGTTTGCGCCCATCCAACCGGGCCGAGTAATCGAGAACGATTCGATGCTGCAAGACTGGCACCGCGATGGCCTGGACGTCTTCAAAACTCGCGTTCATTCGACCATCCAGCAAAGCGCGCGCGCGCGCGCCAGCCGCCAGGCCAAGCGCGGCGCGGGGACTGGCCCCGTACTTCACGGCCGTGGCCGCTTCCGAAGATCCGGAGTGTGTCGCATCGACCAGCCGGGCAATATAATTTGCAACGACGTCGGGCAGGAAGATACGACGGGCCAGCGCGGCCATCGCAAGCAGGGCCTCGCGCGTGAGAACGGGGGCGACCGCAGTGGTTTCCCCCATTTCCCGGTTTTTCACAATCCGTTCGAGAACGCCGACGGCGTTGCGGTGAACTTCCAGCTTGAACAAGAATCGATCGAGTTGTGCTTCGGGCAGCGGATAGGTGCCTTCGAGTTCGATGGGATTCTGGGTCGCGAGGACAAAGAATGGATCTGGCAGGAGATGCGTTTCCCCCATCACCGTGACGCGCTGCTCCTGCATCGCTTCGAGCAAGGCAGATTGTGTCTTGGGGGAGGCGCGATTGATTTCATCGGCCAGGACGAGGTTGCCAAACAGGGGTCCCGGTTGAAAAACAAACTGACGGTGTCCATCGACTTCCTGCAAAATCGGATTGCCCGTGATATCGCCCGGCAGCAAATCCGGGGTGAACTGAATCCGTTTCGCGTCAAGCTGGAGCGCCTGCGCCAGACCCTTGACCAGTTCTGTCTTGCCCAGCCCAGGCAGGCCTTCGAGCAATAAATGGCCGCGGGCGAGCAATCCCGTGATGACATTGTCGATCAGACTCTCCTGACCAAAAAGCACGGTGTTGAGTGCCTCGCGTAACTTGTTTAATTTTGCGCCGGCGTCGGCAATTTCCTCTTCGCTTGCGTAATTGTCGGTCATTTGAAAAATCGGCGTAGAACTTCGAGGTCCTCCGGCGTGAGCGCCTCGTGCCAGACAGCTTCGCCTCCCTTGCCATTGGATTGCAGCGAACCGCCTTCCACGGGGGACTTCAGGTTTTTCTTGATGTCGTGTTTGCCGCTATCCACGTCGATCAGGTCTCCCATGGAAGGATGAGAAACATCGTCACTTGTTACCGTCTCAGTTTGTTTGGTGTGCAAATTGGTCGGTTCCGTCTTGAGGGTCAGCGGCGCCGTGTTTCCCCCGCCACCTTTGCCCCCGGATGGCGTTGTCCCGTCGTTCTTGCTCGCGCGAACGCTTGGGCCGACGCACTTCTCAGCGGTTCGCATGCCCGCCTTTAGTTTTTCACGCATTGCCGCGAGCTGTTCCGCGCTAATCTGTTTTAGTTTGCTGCTGTCGATCTTCTTCAATTCTTTGAGCAGTTCCTTGTTCAGGGGCAGGTTGCCCATCTCCAATCCACGCAGCGATTTTTGGAGCGATTCGTTGAGAGCTTTCGATTCTGCCGAGGTCGAGGTCTCATCCAGTTTCGCCATTGCCGTTACGGCCTCGTCGCTGGTTTGCATATCGCCCAGCATGTTCTTAAGCGCCTGCTCGGTTTGTTCTCGAAGCGTATCGGATGCCTCAAGGCTGGCCTGGTTGTACCAGTTCTCGACCGGTTGCCGCCGGAGGCCGTCCATTTGCGCGCGCAACTTTTCCAACGCTTCCGCCTGGACTACATCGGATTGTCCCAGCGTCTGAAGCCACGATTCGATCTGTTCCCAGGCGACCGGCGGTTCCGTGGGCCGCTCGTGCTTGCTGCGATTAGGAACGTTCACCCAGGCCGTGCCGACCAGGAGTATTATGGCCGGCCCGATCGTTCCGAATAGTCGACGCCAGTTCCAGCGCAAGCCGTCTCCGATCTTATCCGGTGCCGCCCACTCGCCCACTCCCGCGCGCGCGGCGGTCAGGCGATTGTGCAACCGTCCGATCGCATCAAATCGCGTGAGCGCGTCGCTCGAGGTAAAAAGGTGAGGTCTTAAGAAATACCAGGCCAATCCGGCCGCGATAACCAGTGCGGCGGCAAGGGCAATCCAAAGCATTTCCAGCGGTAATCGAAGAATGCGCAGCACCAGCAACGTGATTGCCGCAACCACGGTGATGATGCCCGCCAGCGGGAGAAAATAATCGAGCCACGAGGCGACGTTGCAACGCAGGGCGAGGCGATGCGCTTTGGACATCCAAAAGCTTTGATGCCTCATGAATTCCGGGGAGGTAAGACCTGCGTGATATCCGTCATCGCTGACAGGACCGTTAAGGCCACTTGAATCATTTGTAAATCAGCCCGGGATCTCGGCCTCGTTTCGCCGGCTACCGAGTTGATTCATCCTCATCCTCATCCTCATCCTCATCCTCATCCTCATGCCTCATCCTCATGCCTCATCCTCGTGCTCGTGCTCGTGCTCGTGCTCGTGCTCGTCCCCTCTGCCTTTCCGCTTCCATTAACGAGCACGAGTACGAGCACGAATTTCCAGGCGCCACCATCTCACCGCTGGCCAAGCGGAACCGAGTAGATAACAGTTGAGACCCCATGCGAAAATTATTCTCAGCAATCGCGCTCCTTTTTGTGGCGATTGCCGTTCGCGCCGATCCGCTGCTTCCGACGGTTGAAGGAACCAACTGGGAATATCGTTCCACGGAAACTCTCACTGGCAGTGCACCGGCTACTTCCAGTGTTACGATCCGCGCCGGCAAAGAAATACTCGACGGCAAAGAAGTTGTGAAACTGGAGACTCTTTCGGGCGGGACGGTTTCAAAAACCGAGCTGATAAGCGTGGATGCAAACGGCATCGCGTGCCTGGCCCGTAGTGGGCAGGATGGGAAAATCGTGAAGCTGAACCCGCCGGAACCGATCATCGCTTCGCCCTTGGAAGTCGGCGCTGTCTGGGAGCTGGAGGGCGAGGCGGCTAAGAACAAGATGCATCAGCGGTTCACTATCGTAGCCGAGGAAAGCGTGACCGTGCCGGCCGGCACCTTCCAGGCCTTTCATCTCAAGTGCGAGGATTCCTCGCTCGTCTCGATCAAGCTCGATCGGTGGTTCGTTCCCGGGACCGGTTTTGTGAAGGAGGCGACCGTGGTGAGAGCCCCCGGAATGCTGCAAAGCGTAACGCTGGAATTGACCAGAATGACAGTGGCGCCAAAACCGGTCGTGCAGGAAAAGGGCGCGTCTCCGAAGCCGTCCGCGCCCGCCGTCGCGGCCGCGCCGACTCCGTCTGAGCAGGCGGCCAGTCCGGTGGAGCAGCCGGTCGCGCCGTCGAAGAAGCTCACGGCGGAAGTTTCCAGCGATCCGGGCGGCGGACTAAAGACGACCTTCAAATCCGATGTGGCGAACATTTACGTTCGCTGGCACGGCCACGACCTGCCCGAAGGCGCAAGAGTTCGGGTGGCGTGGGTGGCGGAAGACGTGGGCGATCTGGTGGAACCCGATTTCGTCATCGACGAAACAGAGAGTGTCGCCCCTTCACCCAATACCAGTGCGCGCTTTACGCTGGGACGACCGCCGGACGGTTGGGCCGAAGGAAAGTACCGCGTCGAATTCTATGTCGATGGCGCGCTGGTCGAGACGGTGCGCGTAACTATCGACCAGTAAATCTTCCGTGCGGAGTCACGGAACCTAACGATCGAAAACAGGAATCGATCACGAGCACGATTACGAGAGGGCAGGAGGATCGCCGACTCCGGCACCTTATCGGAATGCTTCGTTAGCTCCTCGTGGAAGGAGTCACGCGCGGGTCCCAGGATTGTCCAAATATTTGTCTTGAATGCCCGATGGCCATCTTGCTAATCCTTCGGGAACCGAAGGAGAAACATTATGATCAAACTTGGATTGACCCCGCTCGGATTGTTCCGAATACCCCTTGCAGTCAGTTTGCCCCTCGTCCTCGCGACCACTGTGCTGGCCCAGGAACCAGCGCCCGATACGTCACCCGCCGTCCGCACCTTCAATGAAAACGGGACCGAGGAAGCCACCACCGAACGCGTCTTCGTGACCGGATCGGCCATTCCGACGGCCGCAGAAGTGGGACCAAACCCGGTCATTAATGTCACGCGCGATCTGATCAACAAGACCGGCGACCGCACCACGGAAGAAGTGCTGCGCAATCTTCCCATCGCCAACGCGAACGGCGTGCCAGTTTCCAACAACGAGAACGGCTCGAATACGGCGGTGGGCGCGGCCACGATCGCGTTGCGCGGCTTCGACGCCCGGGCCACACTCATCCTGCTCGATGGCCGCCGCGTCGCGCCTTATCCAACGGGCAATAGGCGGGTCGTTTTCGTCGACTTGAATACGATTCCAGAGTCTTCGATTTCAAGCATTGAAATCCTGAAGGATGGCGCGTCCACCACCTACGGCGCCGATGCGGTGGCGGGCGTGGTGAACATCAAGCGTTTTCACGATTACAAAGGAGCCGAGGCGAAGGTCGAGTACGGCAACACGACCGACCGGGACTCAGGGACATTCAACACCTCGCTCCTCTTTGGGGTAGGGGACGGAAAGACGAATATCTCCGGAACGCTCAACTACTATCATCGCAATTCGATCTTCAATCATGACCGCGATTATTCCGCGGTGCCGCCGTTCCTGAGCAGTAACGCGAGCCCTTATAATCTCCAGGTAACGAACGCCGCCGTAGCAGAAGCGGGCGGGGTCGTGTTCCCCAGTCCCAATGGGAACCAGTTCGCCAGCCCGCCCAACCTTACGAACGGGTTGGCTCCAGCTGGCTCTTACCTCTACGGGGACGGCCGTCCCAGGTCGGGGGACAATGGCTTTAATTTCAACGAATTCTCTTCCTCGTTGCCCGACTCCGAGCGTTACGGCGGTTACATAGCCATGGATCACAAAATCTTCGGCGACCAACTCGTCGTTTACGCCGACGGGCTGTATCAAAACGTGAAGACGCACAACGAGCTGGCCGCGCCGGCGACCGGGAACTTCCAGACCCCCGGGTTTATCACGCTCGCCATTCCGCCACGGGTGGCCAATCCTGCGGGAACGACTCCGTTCGGAGGGCCCACGTATGCCGAAACCGGGTTGACTCCCGGAGCGTTCAATCCCTTTAACCCCTTTAACCAAATCATTTCCGGCGGGACGCGGGCGCGCCTGGCAGAATTTGGCAACCGTCTTTTCGACAACGAAAGCGACGCATACCTCGTCACCCTCGGATTTCGTGGCGACAAGTTATTCAACGGAACGTGGGGTTATGACGCGGGCTTCCGCTACAGCCAGATCAAGAACACGACCACCGGAACCCAGGTCTCCATCTCGCGTTTCAACCGGATCATGAATCAGGCCGACCCGATATTCGATCCGAACTCGTCGGAGTACATCGGCACACCGATCGCCTTTAATCCTTTCGGCGATTTTCGCGTTCCCATTCCTTCCAACGACGCTTCGGTCGAGTTTGCCCGCGTCCATCCGGTAGACACCGATATGTCGAAACTGGCCACGCTCGATGCGACCATTTATACGACCGACCTTTTCGACTTGCCGGCAGGCGGAGTGGGCTTTGCCTTTGGCGGGCAATTCCGCCGGGAAACGCTGAGCGAAGATCCCGATCAGCTCAATCTCAGCGGCGATATCGCCGGTAATTCTGCGATTGCCAGAGCGCACGGCGGACGAAAATCCTACGCCATCTTCCTGGAGGCGAACCTCCCGATCTTCAGCGATAAAAATGCCGTCCCTGGATTTCACGCCCTGGAGATCAACGCCGCCGGACGTTACGAGGAGTTCCGCAACAACGATACCAATGTAGCGGTGCCCAAAGTCGGGATTCGCTGGCAGCCCATCGACGACTCACTCACCCTCAGATTTACCTGGGGCCTCGGGTTCCGGGAACCGTCGCTGGAGGAATTATACTCCGGTCCCATCTCCGACATCCAGCCGTCGCACGATCCCCAAAATGGCGGCGCCTTCGAGCCGGAAACGACCACCCTCATCCTGAGCAGCCCGGATTTGCAGCCAGAAGATTCGGAGACGTTTAGCGGCGGATTTGTTTGGACACCGAAGTTTGTGCCCGGCCTGACCATCTCGACCGACATCTGGCAGATCGACCGGACCGGCGTGGTCCAGTCTGCGTTTCTCGACGCCGTTTTGGCGCGCGAACAAGCGGGCACGTTGCTGCCGGGTGAGGCTGTTGAACGCCTGCCCGACGGCACCATTACCCGCATCATCGTCTCCAATCGGAACGAAGCGGCCCAGAAAGCGAACGGGATCGATTTCGGCCTTCAGTACCGTTGCCAACATCATTTGGGACTTTTACCTCGCTGACACAGGTGACCTATCTCAACTCTTTTGAAATCCAGCGCGTCGCAGGCGGACCGACCGAACAACTGGCCGGCGTCACGACCGACCCAGGTCAGTCCCAGGAGGGTTATTACCGGTGGAGGGGTAACACCAGTCTGGATTGGGCTTGGAAAGGCCTCGACGTCATCGGGACGGTTCGCCTGATCAGCGGCTTTATTGAGCAGGATGCCGACCTGAACATCCATAACGTGGACAGGCGATGGCTGCTCGATCTTCAAGCCTCTTACGATTTCAGCGTCCTTGTTTCTAAAACGCCGGGCCCCACCTCTTCCAAAGACGGCAAGACCAGTGTTTCGACTGAGGCTTCAGGCCCGATGAGCTTCTGGGACCATATGTTGAATGGCACAACCTTTACGATCGGCTGCAATAACGTCTTCGACGAAGATCCGCCGTTCGCCTCCGGCCAGGGGGGAAATTCAGTCGGTTATCCCGGCTTCACCTACGACGCAACGGGACGTTTCTATTACGTGCGCCTGACGAAGAAATTCTAGGCGCGGGCTGAGTTGGTTTTGCGGGCGGCGGGCCGTTTCGCGGCTTGCCGTCCGCTTTTCTATTTGCAGGGCTCGGCCGCGAACATCTAAGGCTTAGACAGGTGCGTGTCGCGATTGTCTCCGCCATTCTCTTTCTTTCCGGATGTAGCGCGCTTCTTTTCCAGACGCTTTGGCTCCGGCTGAGCGGTTTGGCTTTCGGAAATTCCGTTTGGTCCGCGGCTTTGATCCTTTCGAGCTTCATGGCGGGCCTGGCTCTGGGAAGCGCCATCGCCGCCTCGACGATGCTCTCCCGCTTACGGCCGTTGCGGGTCTACGCCGGATTGGAAATCATGGTCGCGGTCTTCGGTTGCACCCTGGTATTTGTGCTTCCGGTGCTTGGAGAATGGATGCGTCCCGTCTTTCAAGCCTTCTGGAATCACCAGCAATTTCTGAATGTCCTCCGCGTCGCGGTCTCGTTTTTGATCCTGCTCATTCCGACGACCGCGATGGGATTAACGCTTCCCGTCTTGTTGGAAGATCCGCTTCTGAAACGCCAGGAGTTCAGCCGGAGCATCAGCCTTCTTTATGGAGCCAACACCTTGGGTGCAATGGCCGGTGCGTTGCTGGGTGAAGCTTATCTGATCCAGGCGTGCGGACTTTTGGGAACGGCATTTACGGCTGCCTGCGTCTGCAGCGCGGCGGCGGCAATTGCATGGGTAGTCGCGGGGAGAGAGCCAGTGGCAGTCGACTCCGCTTTACCGCGATTTCGATTGCAGCTCTCGTTCGGAATACACCCGCCCTGGAGGTTGCTCTTTGTGAGCGCGGGGGCCGGGGCCATCCTTCTTGGCCTCGAAGTAATCTGGTTCCGCTTTCTGCGTTTGTACGTTGCCTCAACGTCCACCGCCTTCTCCGTCATGCTTGCGGTCGTGTTGGCCGGAATTGGTCTTGGCAGCATTGGTTCCAGTTTTATTCCATCCCGCCTGCTGCCGCGACGGCAACTCCTGCCTCTCCTCCTGCTCTTCGCTGCCAGCGCGACACTTCTCTCTTACTTATGTTTTCCGGCGCCAGTGCTCGCACCGAATCTTCCTGCGTTCGATCGCGCGTTCTTGCAACAGGTCGGGTTGCTCTCATTGGCCTTGATGTTTCCGGTCGCTTTTCTTTCCGGTGCTTTGCTCCCAGCGATCGTGACCTGTGTTCAATCCGAGGTAACCGGCCGGATGAACAGCATCGGCCTCACCATCTTGTTCAATACCATCGGTGCCGCCATGCGGGCCACTGCTGGCAGGTTTTGTTCTCCTGCCTGGGCTTGGATTCCAGTCGAGTTTGATCCTTTGCGCGGCTGGGTACGTGGGGCTGGCTCTGGTAACGAGTAAAAAACAGAACTGGTCCGTGCGGCGCCCTCCTGGAATCGCCAGGTTTCGCTCGGCGCGGCTTTGTTCTTATCCTGGCGATCTTTCCCTACCATCGGGACGAGATCCATTTCGCGAACGCTCGCCGCCCATACGAAGTGCGACGGGTCCGCCTTGGTCAAAAAGATCGAAGGCACCGCGGATACCTTCCAACTGCTGCGCCGCGATCTTTACGGGCAACCTTACTACTATCGGTTGATAACCAACTCTTACTCCATGTCGGGAACGCTGCCGCGCAGTCAGCGTTATATGCGATTATTCGCCTACTTGCCTCTCGCGCTGCGCCCCGAGAGCGAAAATGCCCTGTTGATTGGCTACGGCGTTGGCGTGACCGCCGATGCCTTTACGCGCGATAGCGCGTCTCAAGCATCTCGACATCGTCGATATTTCAAAGGAGGTCTTCGATCTGGCCGATTTCTATACCGGCCCGGGTTACTCAAATCCACTGCGCGATCCGCGGGTCACGACTTTCGTGCAGGATGGCCGCTTTTTTTTCCAAGCGTGTCCCGGAAGCTACGACATCATCAACGGGCGAACCACCGCCACTGAAGACAGCGGGAACGGTCAACCTCTACACCAGCAATTCTTTTCGCTGATGAAGGGCCGGTTAAAGGAGGGAGGCATCGCCAGCTTCTGGTTGCCGCTTTACCAACTGACCGTCGACGAAACCAAAGCAATCCTGCGCGCCTTCCATAACGTCTTCCCGAACGCTTCTGTTTGGGCGACCTCCGATTTGGAGTGGGTCATGATCGGAATGAAACCGCCTCTGCGAAAATCTGACCAAGAGCTCGCGCGCAGATTTTGGATCGATCCCACTTCGGGATCCGATTTGGTCCGAATTGGTCTCGAGATTCCCGAGCAAATGCCCGCTTTGTTCGTCATGGATGCTGAGGAAATCGATCGGATAACTCAAGGCATCGAACCGCTGGATGATTTTTATCCCAAACGCCTGACCGACGCGCAGCCCGATCTGAAAGCTGCTTACCGGCTGGGTTACAGTTATCTCGAAAGCTCGGGCGCCTTGCGGCGTTTTTTCGCTTCCTCTTTGTCCGCGATATTTGGCCTAACGAACGGAAGGAATCGATCGAGCCAGCTCTTTCTGTTCCGCGAAACACGATACCGTGCGGAGATGTCTGGAAGTAACTGGTTAGCGGAGCTCGATCTTTACCTGCGCCATTCGCAGCTCCGCACGCCGGTTCTGGCGGTCCAGAATAGCGATGAGTTTCGCGTTGCGCTCGCTGAGCGATTGGCTGGTGACTCGCCTTCTTTGCCATCGGATGTATTGCACGACCTCGTTGCGGGGCACTGGCTCGTCGGGATTTTGGGGTCGCCATTCGATTGCTCGAGGCTGAAAAGGATCGCGGTTTCTCGAACAGCAACGACTTCTTTCTGCTCATCTATCTCTACTGTCTGAATGGGAGCGTCGAAAAGGCGGAAACCCTCGCCAACGCGAAAGCGGGATCAATAGAGAAAGATTGGTATGTCGAGTGGCTCTGGGGAGAATTACAGGCGGAGTTCGGATTCCACCCTCCCGGTTGATAGGGGGATTGAAAGCACCGGAAGTGCGACGCGATTTAAAGTCCGGAGTGAAGCACCGCGAACTCCGGGTATGCCACTCTGCAAAGTACAAGACCTAAAAGGGGCGACGGAATAGAGGGATCGATCCAGCGGGATTCAACGTTTCCACCGGTTTGCGCAGCGATTCCGCGCTTGTAAGGTTGCTTATGAGTACGCCAATGTTTCGATGCGTGGCAGGGCTCATCGCGGCGGCCGTACTTGCCGTTAGCGCGCTTGCTGACAAGCCGGCCGACCAAACCTTGGAACCAAAGAGGCAAGCGGTCTTCGTAACAGGTTCGCTAATCCCGCAAAGGATCAAAGTAAGACCGGTCGGCACGACCACGGTCTCGCAGGTCCGAATCATTGACCGCCGTGAAATCGATTCAACCGGGCGTCGGACGACGCGAGGGGTTTTGCTTGCTGACCCTTCAGTTCGGATGATAGGCCACTGACCTGACGGGCGCACGCCGATGAGAATGCGCTGGCTTGCGGGCGACGCCGCCGAAGCGTGCGCGGTCTGCCGCCTGGGTCCAGGCCCGATTGAGATATCTGCCGACGGTCTAGCATTTCGTCTTCCGAAGGCGGCGCTGATTTCCTAACCTTCGTTCCGATGTCATCTGCCGCTCCTCCAGCCAAAGGTTGCGAGAAAGTTCACTGTTAAAAAAGAAATATGAACACCGACTCTGGTCTCAATTACGCCAAACTGATGGACCTGTTTAATGCTCAGACAGGCACAGTGAATATCCTCTGGAATATTTTCGCCGCGGTTTCATTAGGTGTCTTGGGATTTGTCCTAAAGGAGAAGGATTTGCGGGAGAATTGGAAGATCAAGTTGGCATTTTCCGTCGGATTTGTTTTGTTCGCGATCGGAAATATTACTGCCATAGCAAGGTCGCAGGAGATTCTGGTTGCCATCTCTGAGGTTCTTCAAAAGGGCGCCAGGACAAGTCAGACGGAATTCAGCTCAGTCCTGGAAGCGTATAAAGCGCAGAGCGTTTTCGATATCAGAAAAGGTCACGGTATTATTTCTTTGATCATCGTATTGGGAATATGGCTCCCGGGCATTGCTGCCGGCATAAGGGAAGGCGGAAGGCGGCGAAGAGCGGGTAGTGCCGGGCGTTGAGTTACCCAGGAGGAGCACCAATCGCGCGTCAGCTGCTCTTGTTACTCGCGCCGCCAAAGCGTCCGGACCACTCTGCCAGTTGAGTGTCCTCGATCTTGGCGAAGAGAACGTCAGGAACACCGATCGGCGCTCCGAGAATCAGTTGGGATAACGTTTCCCCTACGCGTTTCGGGCCAGGCGAGTGGTGAATCGATGTTGCTCAGTGCGCGCGAGATCTTGGCCGACGTTTCAGGTATGAACGGTTGAGCGAGCGCCGCAAAGACGAGAGCGAGATTGAGCGCGTAGCGAATCGATACTCCAGCGGCGACAGGGTCCGTCTTCATTTTCATCCAGGGCTGGGCCTTCTGAAGATATTCATTCCCGATCACCCACATCGAACGCAGTTCGATGGCGGATTTCCGGAAATCCAAGGCTTCCATGTAAGCCGTCAGGCTCGTCAGCTTTTGTTCGAGCGCAGCGGTCGTCTCGGTTTCGAGAGCACCATACTCGCCCTTGTCCGGAACCCGTCCTTCAAGACGTGCCTGACAGAATTTCGCGATCCGGTTGACGAAGTTGCCGAGCACATCGGCAAGATCGTGGTTCACCGTGGCTTGGAAATGTTCCCAGGTGAAATTGGAGTCGTCCGACTCGGGAGCGTTGGCCAGGAGATACCAGCGCCAGTAATCGGCGGGAAGTAGCTCCAGGGCGGTGATCCATGAAGATGCCGCGGTTCCCGGAGGTGGAGAACTTTCCTCCATAGTAGTTCATCCAGTTAAGACCCTTGATGTAGTCCACGACTTTCCACGGCTCTTTGGAGCCAAACAGAGTCACGGGAAAGCCTACAGTGTGGAAAGGGACATTGTCCTTTCCCATGACCTGGATGTAGCGGACATCGGCGGCGCCTTCGTCTTCCCGCCACCAGCGCTTCCAGTCATTGTTGGTGGCATCGGCCCATTCCATGGTCGCGCCGATATATTCAATAGGAGCATCGAACCAGACATAGAAAACCTTGCCCTCAAAACCGGGACGCGCTTCTCCCTTGTAGGCCACGGGAATCCCCCAGCTCAGGTCGCGCGTAATGCTGCGGTCGTTCAGTCCTTCGTCCAGCCACTTGCGGGCGATCGACGTAACAAGCAGCGGCCAGTCCTTCTTCGAGTCGATCCATTCGCGCAAGCGACCTACCATTTGCGATTGCTTGAGAAAGAGATGCTTGGAGTCGCGCGTCTCGATGTTGGTCGAGCCGGAAATGGCGGAGCGCGGATTGATCAGGTCGGTCGGATCCAGCACGCGCGTGCAGTTCTCGCATTGATCGCCGCGTGCTCGCTCGTAGCCGCAATACTTGCAGGTGCCGACGACGTAACGGTCCGGCAGAAAACGGCCATCGTCGATAGAATAGACCTGGCGGGTCGACTCGTTCCTCGAGAAGTCCGTTCTGATCGAGTTGATGGTAGAAGTGCTGGGTGATTTCGTGATTTTGCGGGGAGTGAGATCGGCCGAAGGAATCGAAAGAAAGTCCAAATCGTTCGCCCAAGCTCCTTTCTGCAGGAGATGCATTTGCGCGCAGTACTCCGCCACCGGGAGGCCGGCTTCATGGGCGGCGAGTTCGGCCGGGGTGCCGTGCTCATCCGTCGCGCAAATAAACAGGACCTCTCGTCCGCGAGCCCGCTGGAAGCGGGCGTAGGCATCGGCCGGAAGCATCGATCCGACGAGATTGCCGAGGTGCTTTACCCCGTTGATGTACGGGAGCGCGGAGGTGATGAGATAACGGCTCATTAGTTTATTGGTAGCACAGCCATCTGGATGTGGGGCCAGTGGGCATCGCCCGCTGCCGGTGAACCAAAGGCAAGGTGCCTGCTGGCCCCAAAGGTTTGGAAGCCGCGCTACGGCCTTGATCGATGAAGGGAGCATCTTGACGAAACTGGGGGCGTTACAAGAAATCTTAATCCCAGCCGATCTGGCGGCCTTTGTTCTCCTTTTCGAGCCAGCCATGAGCGGCTTGAAGTACTCGACCATGGCCCGGGTGGACAAGTCTTCGCCGGTCGCATCCTTCAAGAACCTTGCGCCAGTCTTCGGTGCCGCCCTTCTCCATGATCTTCTTCAGGAACGCGCCGACTTCCTTGTTGTTGGCGTAATTACAGGTCTGCGGCGGTTGTTTCAGGATTTTGCGCGCGATGTGATCGTGGAGCTGGAACTTTAGGACGGTCGCGAAAGCGTAGCTGTGGTAGTAGGCCGGCGTGTCGTTGATGTGCGTCTTGGTTGCGGCATCGCAAAATTCTTCTCCGCGCGCGGCAGGCGGCTCGACGCCCTGAAGGTCGCGCACGTACTGCCACCAACGCGCGTTCCATTGGTCGGGCGGAAGATTCTTCGCATACACGTCGGCTTCCCAATGCGTCATCGTGCCGGAGGCCCAAAACATGAAAGGGAGGGAGCTAGCCAGCGCGTCGTTGAGCAGAAAAGCGGTCGGCGTCGGCTTTGAAGTCCGCCGGTAAAACACCCTGCGCCTGAAGGTAAGGCACCTGGCTCGAGGCGAGTGAGATCAGTTCGCCCATCCCTTCGTGGTAACCCGGATTCGCGCCGGTGCGAAGGAGCGGCGGAACCTCCGGCCGCGTGTAAGCCATGAAGTAGTAGCCGTGCCCCAACTCATGGTGCGCGGTGTAAAACCAGCGCGAGTTCGGCTCGATGCTCATGAGCGAGCGAATGTCGTTTTCCAGATCGACGTGCCAGCAGGAGGCGTGGGTGTTTTTCTTGCGCGTGTCGCCCGGTTTCAGAGGAAACAGATCCGACTTTGTCCAGAAGCTGGGCGGGAGAGGATTGAAGCCAAGTCCCGTGTAAAACTGTTCGGCCGTCTTGGTGATCCACTCGGCAGTGCGCCCTTTGAAACGGTCCTCGATGTCGGCGCCTTCCACCAGTCCATCCCAATTCTGGCTCCAGCGATTGTTGATCCAATGGGCCGGGATGCGTTTCGGCACCGGTTGCTTGTACTTTTCCGCCAGCTTGTGCTTCGTCCAGGTGTGGAGCTGGAGATAAAGCGGACGCAGTTCCTTGAGGAAGTCATCGTGCATCTTGACGAGTTCGTCCGTCGTCATCCCGTAAGCCGCCACCTGGAGCGCGAAATAATCCTTGTGTCCCAGCTCCTTGGCCACGCCGTTTCGGAGATCGCGCAACTTAACCAAGCCCGGCTTCAAGGCTGGACCGGATTCTTTCGACGCTTCCCAGACTTTGCGCCGCTCGGCCAGATCGGTGCTCTGGTCGAGTTTGTTGTCGATGTCGTTCGCCGTGATCGGTTTGCCTTCGAGCTTAAACTCGAAGCTGTTCAGCGTGGACGCCTGTTTGGTCTCGGCTTCGACGCGCGCGGCCACCAAGTCCGGATTTGTCATCGGAGCTTCGGCCGCGTTGAGCAGGATTTGATCGAGCTGACGGAGGGTCAACTCGTTCAAGTCCCCGCGGTGTTTAAGCAGCTCCTTCGCTTCGTTGATGATCGCGGGATTGCCATTGAAGGCGGCCGACGCCTTGCCCGCGGTCTCCGAGGCGGCATCGTGGGCCGGCGTCACATCGGTGACGGCCAGCCACTGCGCTTCGCTGTTGACGCGATAGAGCCCCTTATAACCGGCGTTAACGAGCGCGAGAAAACGGTCGGCCCGCTCCTGGATCGGCGATGGCGCGGCCAGCGCGAGCGACGCCGGAGATCAGAAGCAGTGAGATCGTCTTAATGAACGAAAGCCGTGGGTGATGCATGGGCGCAAAGTAATTTGCCCGCACCACATTGTGAAGCGTTCGTTTTCGGCAGACTGGACGTCGCTGTTATTTCGGCAACTGGGCCAGCGCATGCATCATTGAAACGATGGGCCAGGCTGAAACGGCCACGATAACAACGAAGAACAAGACTTCGGCGACGTAATTCCGCTTCGCTTCCGTCTTCAGGAACTCGTTGCTGAGGTCGCGGAAGCCGGGAGCGAAAATGGGGCGGGACAACTTTCGTGAGCTGCCCGCGGATCGCACCTCGCTGGCCGGCGCGTGGAAGCTGCAATCGATTCGTGGATGATGGGAACGGCGCTCGTGACGGAGAGTTTGTCGCCCTGCGAGCGTTCGTGCTGTCGTGATATTTGGGAGTTAGGTTTCATATATTGGGAGGCAGAGTTCGAGCCCTGCGAAAAATCATTGGCTGCGGCATGGATGCCATGCCAGGCAGCTGGGTTTACCGAAGAAGCTCCTCGAAGAGCTTCTGGTCCTCGGCGATCGGGCCGGGAAACTGTCTTAAACTAAACGATAGGCTTTTGATCGCGGAAGAGTGACTGGCGCCTTTGGTCGAAGCTGGCCTGGGTCAATCTTAACGCCCCACAAGCATTCCATCACGCAAACGAATGTCAAAAAAGTGACTTCTAGATTACTGTGTAAGTAATCTGGAGGAAATACACTTACAAATGCAAAATTCTTTTCTACTTGGTCAGCCAGCGCCCAACCCAAGTCCCCCAGCCGTAAAAGCCTAGCGGCTCCAGGCGACCCGCCGCGACGAGATCGTCGACTTGAGTTCGGATCGGGCCGCCTTTCTCGGTCGCGCTGATGTAATCATCGATCACGACCCAGCATCCGTGCGCCAACCGGTCGCCGTAGCAGTCGATATCTCGGCGCACATTTGAGTCGGCATCGAAGATAAAGAGGCCGGTCTCACCCGGCGCCGTTATGTCTCGGACCGCGCTGATCGTCTTCTCCTCAAACGAGAGACCGTTGATCAGCGTAACCGCGTCGAGCAAATCCACCCGCGCGAGATTTTTTTTGAGGTCTCGAAAAATGTCCTTCGTGGCCAACCGGTGGTCCTTGAGCGGGCCGCCGGGTTCAATGCTGATGAACTTCCGTCGTTTTCCCGAATCGCGCGCGCCCAGAGCCGCCGCGATAGTCGAGCCGCCGACAAAAGAACCGATCTCAAGAATGTCTCCTGAGGCGACCTTGGCAAAATGGTAGATCAGAACGAGCACATCGATCCCGAGCATCGAATGGTCGGCGGCTTTCATTAGCTGGTGGTGCAAAGCTTTCTGGTAGCGGTACCCGATCAGCTTTTCCATCAAGCCGAGGCAGTCGTTGATGTTGGTATTCGTGCTCAAAGGAAGGCAATCGCGCCACTAAGGCTGCGGCTCATCATTTAGAAGTTTTTGGGCGGAATCAAGATGGCCCTGGTTTCCGAGGAGCAAGACGTCGTCGCCGGCCCGCAATTCTTCATCAGGCCCGGGATTGATGAGGCTGGTTTCATCGCGCTGAATGCCGACGATGCTGGCGCCGGTGCGGGTGCGCAAGGCGAGCTCGCCGATCAATTTCCCGGCTGCCCCGGCTTTTTCGGGAACACGAACGGTCCGCAACTCGGCCTCGCGCAGGATGCCTGGCAGGGAATGAGCGGAAACTTCCCGATGGGCGGCGGGCGGTTGGGAGAGCGTTTCTTGCAGCGCAAACTGAGCCTTTGAGTAGAGCCTGGTAAACGAGCGGCGAAGCAGGACGGCCGTGGCGATGACGATGAGCGCTTGAGCGAGCAGCAATCTCCAGGAGGGAAGAATAGCGGAACTGAGAAGCGCGAGAATGAGCGCCACGATCACGCAGGAGGCGGCGAGAATGGTATTCGCCACGATTGACCGCAACACCGGGGCGTTTTCGCTCCCGCCGCTGCGAGTCACACTCATCTCGGAGAGCAACATCCCAAGCGCGCGCAATTTTCGAAACAAGGCAATCAGCAACGGCAGGCTCAGTAGCATCGCCCCAAGCCATAGAGCCGCTTTGACTCCATCCTCGCCTCGCGGAATCCCGGGCCACCACTGCAAGCCGTAGCGGCGCAAGGATGCCGCGCCCACAAAAATGCCGACGACCAGCAGGACGTTGAGCGCGATTTGCCAGGCCCACTTGCGGACCAACCCCATCGCGAAACTGCTTTCGGTCTTCAACCCCGCCACCCAGCGAGTGTAAAGGTCGAGCCACGCTCTGACCGGCCCCGGAACAGCTCGATCGAACCACGCGACCACGTGATCGGAACTTCGCAGCAGATAGGGCGTGATGAGCGTCGTGAGCGCCGAGACCGCCACGGCGATTGGGTAAAGGAACTCGCTGGTTACTTTCAAGGTCAGGCCGAGCGACGCGATGATAAAAGAGAACTCGCCGATTTGCGCCAGGCCCATCCCGACTCGCAAAGCCGTCTGCCTTTCGTGCCCCGCGAGGAATGTCCCGAACGAGCAGGAAACCACCTGGCCGACCACGACCACGACGGTGATGATGAGAATCGGCCCCGCGTATTGCGCGAGGAGCGCGGGATCGATCAGCAGACCAATGGAGACGAAAAAGACCGCGCTAAACATGTCGCGGACCGGTTCCAGAAGGGCTTCGATTCGGGCAATCTGTCGGGCCTCCGCGATGATGGCGCCGATCAGGAACGCTCCCAACGCGACGCTGTATTCGAGCTTCACGGCCAGCAGGGAGACGCCAAAGCAAAGTCCCAGGACGGCAATGAGCAGCATTTCGTTGCTCTTGAATCGCGCGACGTAATTCAAAAGCCGCGGCACGATGATCAGTCCGGCCACGAGCAGGATGCCAAGGAACGAACCAAGCTTGAGCACGGTCCACCCGACCGCCGCTGCCGTGAACGAACCTGTCGTCGCAAAGCCGGAGAGGAGCGCAATCATGACGATCGCGAGGATGTCCTCGACAATGAGAATGCCGAAGATGAGCTCGGCAAAGCGTTCCTTCTTTAACCCCACCTCATCGAGGACCTTGATGACGATGGTGGTGGAGGAGATGGAAAGAATCGCGCCGAGAAAAACGCTGTCCATGGAGCTCCACCCAAAGGCCTGGCCGAGCGAGTAACCGGCCGCCAGCATGACGAGGATCGCCGTGATCGCGGCGAGGAAAGCGGTCGCGCCCACTTCCTTCAATTTGCGCAGGCTGAACTCCAGCCCGAGCGAGAACATCAGGAAAATGATTCCCAGCTCCGAGAGCGTGCGGATGGTTTCTTCCTCGCGAATCAGCGGAAACGGCGGCGTGTGGGGCCCGATGATCACACCCGCGATGATGTAGCCCAGGACCACGGGCTGCTTGAGCCGGTGAAACAACACCGTCACCAGTCCGGCGACGATCATCACGATGGCGAGGTCTGAAAGGAAGGTCGCGTGGTGCATTAGAATTCGGGCCGGCCTGGCCGCTCGTCAGGCAAAGCGTGCCTCGGCTGGACCAATGCGCAAGAGTGGTGCGGTCGAAACTTAAACCAGCCAGGTCGCCAGTCCGAGAAACACCGCGAGCGTCGTCACGTCCGTGATGGTGGTGAGAACGATGCTCGACGAATTCGCGGGATCGGTCCCGAGTTTTCGGAGAAGCAGGGGAATCGAAGCGCCAAAGATTCCACTGATCAGACAGCTCGCGGCCATGGAGGAAAAAACCACCAGGCTCAGCTTCAGGGCGACCGGACTTTTCTGGATCGTGGCAAAAACAAACATGCCGATCCCGGCACTCACGCCGGTCAGGGCGCCGTTGAGAAAACCGAGAAGGGTTTCCTTCATGATCAAACCGAGTCCTCCACCGGCCTTCAATTCTCCCAGAGTCATTCCGCGCAAAGCGACCGCCAGTGTCTGCACTCCTGTATTCGACGACTGACCGATGACAACCGGTAGAAAAACGGCCAGCGCCACCAATCGGTCGATGGTGCCTTGAAAATAGACCACGACTGCCGCCGCAAAAAAACCGAGAACGAGATTGGCCTGGAGCCAGGGATGCCGGAACCGGAAGCTTTTGGGCCAGGGAGTGGTGAGACGCTCTTCCCGTTCGACGCCGACCATGCTTCCCGCTTGCAGACTGAGCTCGACGGTCTCCGCTTCGAACAGCATCTGCCCCCGAATCAAGCCGAGTAGTTTGCCGTCGGTGTTGCAGACCGGATACACCGGATAATGGCGCACCATGGTGGCTTTCATCGCCTGGACCAGGGGCATCTCCGGTGTGAGATAAAACGGATCGGCGATCATGATCTCTTCGAGCCGCTGTTCCGGGCGCGCCAGCAACATCTCCCTCATGGCCACGACGCCGCGCAGCCGCTCATCGTCGTCCACCACGAAGACGTAGGTGATGAAGGCGCGGGTGACGAAATGCCGCAGCTCGGTCGTCGCTTCGGCGACGGTGGTGGCCGGCCGGAAGACAGCCAGCGCCGGCTCCATCATGTGGCCGATGGCGTTTTCGGGATAGCTCTCGTTCCGGACCCATTGCAACCGCGTCTCCGGAGGAGCGGCCGCAATTATTCTTTGGCGGCGTTCGCTCTTGAACCGTTCGAGGACGCTTTGGGCCAGGGCCGGATTGAGCAGCGCGAGCATTTGGGCCACGAACTCGTCGGGATAGTGATCCAATATTCTGGCCACTTCGGCGGGCGCGCGGTCCACCACTGTTGGAAGCAGGGTGTTGATTTCGGCGCGCGTCGCTTCATCCGCAATTTCGTCGTCGCGCTTCGGCGGATTCATCGCGGTGAGAGTGTCTCAACCGACGCGCGGTTGGCAAGGGAGGACTCGGGAATTAGCCGGTTGTTCGCGAACATCGCCCCGTCTAACCGAAGATCACGAGCCGTATCGTGTCAGGGAGCTGCTGCGCCACGCTGGTGACGACGCTCCCGCCAAGCAGCTTCGCCATCGCGGTCCGTTGCGACGCGCCGATGATGAGATAGTCGACCCCGAGCGTGGCCGAGAGATCGAGAATCGTTCCCGCCGCGTCTTCGCTGACCGCATAGACCGGCTGCACACAGATGTCGCGCTCCGCGCCGAGCCTCATGGTCAGCGACATGATGGCGTTGGCTTCCGGGTCGTCCTGCCATTTCGCCCGACGGGCCTCGGTGGGACGGCCGGTGAAATAGACCGCGATCTCCTTGACGTAAAGCACGCAGAGCGTCGCTTTCCGCAGTTGCGCTTCTTCCAGGGCAAAGGCGAGCGCCGGTGTGACGCCGCGCGCCGCGACCATGATTTTTTGTCCTTCCGACAATCGCGGCACCAATTTCGCCTCGAGATCCGGCGAAACCATATCGGCGACCTGCCGCGTCACGGTCATGGTTCTGAGACCGGAAACCTTGTGAGAGTAGGCGCGTAAAGCGTAGCCACCGGCCAGCACGCAGATGGCGAAGAAGAGCGCCTCGGGCTTTGTCTTGGCAATAGTTATTTCCACGGCGGCGAGAACGACAAAGGTCAGTCCCATGATGAGCCGCTGGTACCACGGGAGCCCAAGGCGTTTGTTGAAAGTGCAGGAGCCCAGGTTCACGGCGATCGCGCCGACTACGCCGATGGCGTAAAGGCCGGCCAGCGCCTCGAAGTCCTTGGTCGCGGCCAGAACCACGATGGGCAATATGACAGCGGCGAGGAGCGGGATACGCGGCACGCCGTGGGTATTGAGTCTGGCCAGTTGGCGCGGCATTTCGCCGTCCTGCGCCATCATGTAAGCCACACCGATTAGCGCCACCATGGCCGTATTGACCGCGCTGATCAGGAGCAGGCCGAAGACGATGGCGACGACGATGCTCAACACCTGACCGACAGCCGGTCCGCCCGCCATCGCCCCGTACACTTCCGCCAGGAAGCGCAGCATATCTTCCTTATGCGACGATAATTCCGGCAGGAGATTCTTCGGCAAAGAGAGCATGGCCCAGCCGAGGAGCGCGGTGCCAACGACCACTTCGATTGCGACCGGCACGATCGCTTTCGTCGCCGTTCGTGTGACTTTTGGATGTTCCGGGGTCGAGTCCGAATCGGTCTTCATCACGCCGGTGATGTTCGCGATGGCCTCAACGCCGCTCAGCGCCAGAATCACGCCGACAAATGCGACCCAGGTGTGCCTGAGATTCTCATGACGCGGTTCCAAATACTGAACGTTCAGGTGCGGCGCGCTCAGGATAATGATCAGGCCCACGATCACGACAGCTGGAACCGCCAGCCAGATGGAAACGCTGCCGCTATGTTTTGGCCCGAAATAATTCATCGCGCCGACGACGAGGATCAGTCCCATCGTCGCGACAGGGGCGTATTCGCTCGATACCCCGAGGTAACTGACCGCCGCCCAGCCGCTCAACGCCGCGGTGACGATAAAATTTGCAATGAGCAGGAGCGCGCCGGTCGAAGCCAGAAAGCGGCTCTGCTGGCGCGCGGCGGAATAGACGCCGCCGCCGTCGGGAAAATGGGCGCAGACGATGATGTAGTTGTAGGCCACCACAGCAGTCAGCAGGCAGACCGCGAGGATGATCGGCAGAGAAGCAAAACCGGCGGCGATGAAGGCCAGGCCGATCACATAGGCCTTGCTCGTCCCCCAATCGCCGTAAAGCAGGGCTGCGGCGCGTTTCCAATCGACATTGCGCGGCCGATGAACAGCAGTGGGATCGAAGATCGGAGTAGCCATCAGGAATCGAGGCGAACGTTGCTCCACGTTACCCGTGGATCACTGGTTCAATCGTATAGGGAATCCTCAACCACGCTGTAATCACGCTGTCGCACTGGCCGTGTGCAAGCAGATAACGTGGAGGCAGACCCGAATTCAGGCAAGCCAGGCCCGGAACAAGATCAGGCTGAGGGAGTTGCGTCGGCGGTAAATCAGACTTCCACTCGCGCGCCAAGCTCCACCACTCCGTTTGGAGGCAGACAAAAGTAGGAGGTCACGTCACCGGCGTTCCGAGTCATCCAGGCGAAGATCGAGCCGCGCCAGGCGGAGATACCGAGTTTGCGGGTCGCGAGAATGGTTTCGCGGCCGATGAAATAGGTCGTGCGCATCGAATTGAAACGCAGGCCGGGCTCCTTCACGCTTTCCAGGGCGGAAGGGACATCCGGTTTTTCCATGAAACCAAAATGGACCTGCACTCGCCAGAAACCTTCCTCCAGTTTCTCGAGCGAGACGCGATCCCGGACATCCATGAGAAAGGGCACTTCCTCGGTGCGCACCGTGAGCAGGACGACCTGTTCATGCAGCACTTTGTTGTGCTTGAGATTATGGAGCAGCGCGAGCGGCGTGCCCGTCCGGTTGCCCGACATGTAAACGGCGGTGCCGGGCACGCGACGAATGCTTTGGTCTTTCAGATCCGGGGAGAAAATCGTCGAGCGGCAGGCAGACGTCGGCGAGGCGCTGGCGTAAAACGCGACGGCCTTTTCGCCAGGTCAGCATGAGGAAAAGAATCGAGGTCGAGACGAGCAGCGGGAACCAGCCGCCGTGCGCGACCTTGATCATGTTCGCGCCGAAAAATGCGAGGTCGATGCTGATGAAGAAGGCGGCCACGGGGAGGGCAGCAGCGGCCGGCCAATGCCAGCGCCGGCGGGCGACGACATAAAACAAAATCGTTGTTATCAGCATGGTCGTGGTAATCGCCACGCCATAAGCCGCGGCGAGATGGCTCGACGTGCCAAAGCCGAGAACGAGGCCGATGCGACGAAAGCATGAGCGCCCAATTCACCACCGGGACGTAAATCTGGCCGATGACTCGCTCGGAGGTGTAGTTCACGCGCAGCCGCGGCATGTAGCCGAGCTGGATCGCCTGCATCGTCAGCGAAAAGGCGCCGCTGATGATAGCCTGCGACGCGATGATGGCGGCGGCGGTCGCGAGAGCCACCATCGGGTAGAGCGCCCAGGCAGGCGCCATCCTGAAAAAGGGATTCACGGCTGCATCGGGATGTCTGAGAAGAAGAGCGCCCTGGCCGAAATAATTCAAAGTTAACGCCGGCAGCACGACCGCGAACCAGGTGATCCGAATCGGCGCGGTGCCGAAGTGGCCGATGTCGGCGTAGAGCGCTTCGCCGCCCGTCACTGCCAGGAAAACCGCGCCAAGAACCACGAAACCGGTTCCGCCGTTTCTGCTGAAGAATTGAACCGCCTGAAGCGGATTGATTGCGCCCAGCACTTCCGGAACCCGGCCGATTTGATGGATCCCCAGAACCGCGATCGCCAGGAACCAGAGAATCGTGACCGGTCCGAAGACGCGGCCGAGTCCGGTCGTGCCGCGTGATTGAAAGATGAAGAGCGCCGACCAGGATCCCGATCGCAACCGGCACGACGTAGGGATCGAAGAGCGGCGTGGCGACGTGCAATCCCTCCACCGCGCTCAGGACCGAGATTGCCGGCGTGATCATCCCATCGGCGTAGAGGAGCGCGGCGCCGAACAATCCGAGCAGCAGAAGAAATTTCCCGCGCCGGCCCATGACGTCGCTGACCAGGGTGGCGAGGGCGAGGATTCCCCCTTCGCCGCGATTATCGGCGCGAAGAATGAGGATGAGGTATTTGACCGAAATGATCAGGATGAGGGACCAGAGGATGAGCGAGAGAACGCCGAGGACGTTGGCCGGGCTGGGCGGGAGTGCGTGCTCGCCGTAAAAACATTCCCGCAACGCATAGAGCGGGCTCGTCCCGATATCGCCGTAGACGATGCCGAGACTGGCGAGACAGAGCAAAAGAAGCGGGCTTTTGCGTTCCTTCGAATCGCTCGGCGAGAATCGGACGCGGGAGAGCTTTGGGAATGGCCGCGGCCAGAGTTGGAGGTGCAGAGTTCACCGGTCCCTTCGATTCTAGACTGAGCGCGGGCCCGGAATAATTAAAACGGTACTAAAATCCCGGAGACTGCATTTCGCGCGCGACGGGATGCGCTACATTGAGCGCGTGCTGGGCACATCCAGTTCGCGTGGCGTGGAGCAACTATCCCCCGGGGAGAGGTTGAACGGCCATGACCCAGTTTCCGCACCACCTCCTTTTGTACCGCTGAAACAGTATCTTACAGCGGTGGCCGGTGTGGTTGCTCTGACCATCGCCTGCTGGCTCCTCACACCGCTGACTGGTTACGCAGCCATTTCCCTCATCTATCTGCTCGGCGTGCTGCTCGCCGGAATGGTTCTAAGCCGCGGACCGGTCTTGCTCGTGGCAACGCTGAGCGCGCTTTCGTGGAACTTCCTCTTTATTCCGCCACGTTTCACCCTCCATATCGCCAAGTTGGAAGACGCCCTGACTTTCGCGACTTTCTTCGTTATCGCGCTGACGGTGGGCAGCTTGACTGCGCAGTTGAAGGCCCGGGAGCATCTCGCGGCTCAGGTCCAGCTGGCGAAGAACTCCGAACGCCTGCGCAAGACTCTGCTCGATTGCGTTTCGCACGAACTGAAAACCCCCTTGGCCGCGATCGGCGCCGCCAGTCAGGAATTGCTGCGGTTGACGCCGAACGCCCAGAACGCCGAGATGCTCAAGCAACTCGCGGGTGAGATCCATCACGGCTCTCACCGTCTCAATCGCGTGGTGAACAATCTGCTCGATATGAACCGGCTCGAGAGCGGCGTGATCCAACCAAACTCCGAATGGTGTGACGTGCGCGAGTTGCTGCAATCGGCCATCGAGATCGAGCGCGAATCAATTGATGGCCGGGAGATCCGATTGGACGTTCCGGACAATATTCCTTTGGCGCTCCTCGACCATGGCCTTGATCGAACAGGCGGTCGCAAAGCTGCTGGCAAACGCGGCCAGCTATACCCAGCCGAAGTTGCCGATCGAGATCGATGCCGAATACAGGGCGGAGCAATTGGTCGTCTCGGTGAGCGATCGCGGCCCTGGTTTTCCGATGGAATCAGCGGAGAAGCTCTTTGAAAAATTCTATCGCGGCGATGGTCGCAAGACTGGAGGCCTTGGGCTGGGACTTTCCATTGCCCGCGGCTTCGTCGAAGCACACGGCGGCAAACTCACGGCCGAGAACCGTGATGGCGGCGGCGCCCGCTTCACCATCCGTCTGCCGGTTCGAGTGACCAGCGAGAACGCCTTGGAATCGGCCTCATGAAATCGGCCCGCACCGCCCTCATCATCGACGACGAGAAACAGATTCGCCGGCTTCTTCGCCTGGCGTTGGAGGGAGCGGATTTCCAGGTTCACGAGGCGGAAACGGGACAAGCCGGTCTCTCCGAAATCGTCCATCGCCGGCCGGACGTGGTGTTACTCGACCTCGGCCTGCCCGACATGGAGGGCGTAAAAGTGCTGCGCCGCTTGCGCGAATGGTCGGACGTGCCGGTGCTGATTCTTTCTGTGCGCGATGACGCCGAGGAGAAAGTCGCGGCGCTGGACGCGGGGGCTGACGATTATGTGACGAAGCCGTTCGACACCGCGGAACTCCTGGCGCGCGTCCGCGCGGCGCAACGCCGTTCGCTCACGGAAGCGGGCGAGCCAGTTTTTTCTTCCGGGTCGCTCTCCGTAGATTTCTCCGCGCGGCAGGTGAAACTGGGCGGCACGGAAATCAAACTCACCCCCACGGAATACTCGCTTCTGCGCGTCCTCGTTCAAAATGCTGGGAAAGTGGTGACGCATCGGCAATTGCTGCGGACGGTTTGGGGAGAAAAAGCCGAAACCCAGGCGCAGTACCTCCGTGTTTACGTGACGCATCTGCGCAAGAAACTGCAAACCAGCGCCAGCGCCCCGAGTCTGATCAAGACCGAGGTCGGTATTGGTTATCGGTTATCTGGGTAGGGACGCCGCGCTGCGGTGTCCGCGGAGGACGCAGCGCTCCATCCCTACGAGCCTTTGCCGTCTTAACGATTTTTTAGCGCTTAACGGGCGAATTTTAATTAACGATCGCATCAGAGCCGGGCTCAGATTCTGGCATGAATGCGATCGTGGTTGGCTTCTTCCGAGCCTTCGAGTCGGAGACCTCCGAACGACAGTTGAGCCCACGCCAGACCCGCGCTCCGGGAGCCGAGGCTAATCCGGATGATGATAGATCGACACCGCCATTCTGGACTTGGTTCATCGAGAACCCGCGACCGGGAAGGCAGCATACCGACCCAGTTTAACAGTCACTTGGGTACGATGCGCAGGGCCGCAACCGCTGGTGGCCGACAGCTTGTTAGCCGCCGAGCGCTTTTGGTTGTCACTGCGGCTATCCTTTTGGCCGGCTGCTACAGGGGAGCGGAGTCGGTTCTGCAGCGAATGAGTGAGGCGCAGAAACGAGCCGCCGAGTTGCAGCTTGAGTTCACTCGCGCGGCCGACGCCACGAACCTAGCGGTCATGGCCAATACAGACGAGGCTTCGAACGAATTCGCGGCCCAGGCGATGGAGAGAAGTAGGCCGTTGAGAAAGAGGCTGCTGCGCTGCGGCCCCTCCTTGTTGGCCTCATGTATTCGGACGAAGGCAGATTGCTCGACGAATTCGACAAGCGATTTGCGGAGTATCGAAAGCTCGACCACACAATCCTCGAGCTATCGGTCGAAAACACCAATCTGAAGGCACAACGGCTCTCCTTTGGTCCCGCCCAAGAGGCAGCCGACGCATTCCAAGACTCACTTGAGTCCATTGTCGACGGCGCCGGAGCGGACTCCTGGCAGATTCGTGCTTTCGCTTGGAGAGCGGTCGCAGCCGTTCGCGACATCCAGGCGCTGCAGGCGCGACACATCGCGGAGCCCGCCGACGATGCGATGACCCGGCTGGAGGGAAAGATGTCGGCCGCAGAAAGTGTCGCGAGAAACACGCTCACTGCTCTAATACCGCTCTCGTCTCCCGATGGCGATTCGCAGATGCGTGCCGCGCGAGCCAGCCTGGATCGCTTTCTTAACCTGAACAGAGAGTTACTTGACCCTCTCGCGCCGCAACTCCAATGTCCGCTCCTTTGCCTTGACGTTCGGGGAGAAGCGGCGACTGACCGCGCAATGTGAGGATACTCTGCGGGCCTTGAACGAAGCACTGGCCAAGCGCGGTTTCGTCGCGACTCGCTGAAGATCGTCAGCTGGCGGCTCCTTCGGCGGCGAGAGCGGTGTTGCCGCCCCTCTGACCCTTTCCGGTGCAGGGGCCGAGGCGAGGGGGGCGCCCGGTTAACGTTTTTTTAACATCTGGAGGTATTCGTTTAATTAACGCTCGGGGCAGAAGCCGCTCAAGGTTGAGGGAGTTTATGACTCTATTCAACAGCCATCCCGCTGAAGGATCTTGTGAAACGTCCGCCTTCAGAAGCTTGAGAAGGAACGTCGGACAATGAGCGACCTCCTCTTCATTGGCATCGTCGTCGTGTTTTTCATCGTGAGCGCTCTTTACGTGCGTTTTTGCGACAGGCTTTAGGAGAACGCCATGGAAACACATCGTCGTCTGGATCATCGCGTTGCTGCTCTTCGTCTACCTCTTCGTGGCCATGATTCGGCCGGAAAAATTCTAAGGACCTAACATGCAAACTTCAGGCTGGCTTCAACTCGCGCTCTTCATCGTCGCGCTCGCGCTGATCACCAAGCCGCTCGGGCTTTATCTGATGCGGGTGCTCGACGCGAACGGCAGGACCTGGCTCGATCCGGTGCTGCGTCCGCTGGAGCGCTTGACCTATCGCCTGATGGGCGTCGATCCCAACAAGGAACAGGACTGGAAGCAATACACGCTCGCCATGCTGCTCTTCAGCCTGGTGGGCTGTCTTTTCACCTATGCCATCCTGCGGCTGCCAGCATCTGCTGCCGCTCAATCCGCAAGGACTTGGCCCGCTTGAGCGAGCATCTGGCGTTCAACACCGCCGTCAGCTTCACCACCAACACCAACTGGCAGAGCTACGGCGGCGAAACCACGATGTCGTACTTCTCGCAGATGGTCGCGCTGACGATCCACAACTTCGTTTCCGCCGCGGTCGGCATCGCCATCGCCGCGGCGCTGGTGCGCGGCATCGCGCGGCACTCGGCGAAGACGCTCGGCAATTTCTGGGTCGATCTGGTCCGCGTCACTTACTACCTGCTGCTGCCGATCTGCCTCGTCTTCGCGGTGTTTCTCGTGTCGCAGGGCATGATCCAGAACTTCAAGCCCTACACACGGCGAAGCTGGTCGAGCCGATACAAGATCTCGGTCGCGAAGAAGAACGACCAGGGCGAAACCGATCACGGACGCCGACGGCAAGCCGGTGATGGAAGAACAAACCGTCGACGAGCAAACCATCGTGCAAGGCCCGATGGCCTCGCAGGTCGCGATCAAGATGCTCGGCACCAACGGCGGCGGTTACGTCAACGCCAACGCCGCGCATCCCTTCGAAAATCCGACGCCGCTCTCCAATTTCCTCCAGATGCTCTCGATCTTCGCCATCGGCAGCGGGCTGACTTATTACCTCGGCCGCATGATGAAAAACCAGAGGCACGGCTGGGCCGTGTGGGCCGCGATGATGGTTCTGTTTCGTCGGCGGCGTGCTGATCTGCTGGTGGGCGGAAGCCGCGGGCAATCCCATTCATCAGCAGCTCGGCGTCGCCGCGGCGGACGGCAACATGGAAGGCAAGGAAGTCCGCTTCGGCATCTTCAACTCCGCGCTCTTCGCCACCATCACCACCGACGCTTCCTGCGGCGCGGTCAATTCGATGCACGATTCCTTCACCGCCCTCGGCGGCCTCGTGCCGCTGTTCAACATCCAACTCGGCGAAGTCGTCTTCGGCGGCGTGGGCGCGGGGCTTTACGGCATGCTGGTCTTCGTCGTCCTCGCGGTGTTCATCGCCGGCCTGATGGTCGGCCGCACGCCGGAATATCTCGGCAAGAAAATCGAGGCCTACGACGTGAAGATGGCGATGCTCTCGCTGCTGGTCCTTGTGCCTGTCCATCCTCGGCTTCACCGCCTGGGCGGCGGTCAGCAAGTGGGGACTGGCCGGGCTTGAACAACACCGGCCCGCACGGCTTCAGCGAAATCCTCTACGCCTACAGCTCCGGCCACGGGCAACAACGGCAGCGCCTTCGCCGGCCTGACCGCCAACACGCCCTGGTACAACACCACGCTCGGCATCGCCATGCTGATCGGCCGCTTCCTGATGATCGTGCCGATCATGGCGCTGGCCGGTTCGCTCGTGCAGAAGAAAGTCGTCGCCGCCAGCGCCGGCACATTCCCGGTTTCCGGCGGCACGTTCATCATCCTGCTGATCGGCACCGTGCTGCTGGTCGGCGCGCTGAACTTCCTGCCGGCGCTCGCGCTCGGCCCGATCGTCGAGCACTTCCTCACGCTCAAAGGAAACCTGTTCTAACTCGCGCATGATTCTTATGACGCACAAAGCTCCTTCTCTTTTTGACTGGACCATCGTCGGCCCGGCGATCGGCGATGCGTTCAAGAAACTCGAACCCGCGCCTGATGATCAAGAACCCGGTCATGTTCGTGACGATGGTCGGCGCGGTGCTCACCACGGTTGGCATCTTCACCGCCGAGCCGGACTGCGCGGCTTCATCGCGCAACTCGCGATCTGGCTCTGGTTCACCGTGCTCTTCGCCAATTTCGCGGAAGCCGTGGCGGAAGGCCGCGGCAAGGCGCAGGCCGACAGCCTGCGCAAGGCGCGCAAGGACACGATGGCGCGCCGGCTGCGCAACGGGCGCGAGGAAAAAGTTCCGGCGCCGGAATTGCAAAAGGGCGACCTCGTCGTCTGCGAAACGGGCGACGTCATTCCCGCCGACGGCGAGGTCATCGAAGGCATCGCCAGCGTGGACGAAGCCGCCATCACCGGCGAATCCGCGCCCGTCATTCGCGAGAGCGGCGGCGACCGCAGCGCCGTCACCGGCGGCACGCGCGTCCTGAGCGACCGCATCGTCATCCGCATCACCATCGGAGAAGGGCAACGGCTTTCTCGACCGCATGATCGCGCTGGTCGAAGGCGCGAAGCGCCAGAAGACGCCGAACGAAATCGCGCTGACCATTCTGCTCTCCGCGCTGACGCTCATCTTCCTGCTCGTCTGCGTGACGCTGAAACCGTTCGGCATTTATTCCGCCGCGGCGTTCTCCGTTCCGGTGCTCATCGCGCTGCTGGTCTGTCTGATTCCGACGACCATCGGCGGCTTGCTCAGCGCCATCGGCATCGCCGGCATGGATCGCGTTCATCCAGCGCAATGTCTGGCGATGAGCGGACGCGCCGTGGAAGCGGCCGGCGACGTCGATGTGCTGCTGCTCGACAAGACCGGCACCATCACCCTCGGCAACCGCATGGCCTCTGCGTTTCATCCCGCGCCCGGCGTCAAGCCGGAGCGACCTGGCCGACGCCGCGCAACTCGCTTCGCTGGCCGACGAAACCCCGGAAGGCCGCAGCATCGTGGTGCTGGCCAAGGAGAAATTCAACTTGCGCGGCCGCGAGATGCGCGAGCTGCACGCCACGTTCGTTCCGTTCACCGCGCAGACGCGCATGAGCGGCGTGGATCTTCCACGCGGATGGCCAACCGGCCGCGAGCATCCGCAAAGGCGCGGCGGATGCGATGCGCGCGTTACGTCGAATCAGCAGGGCGGCAGTTTTCCCGCAGCCGGTCGCGAAGACCGTCGATGAAATCTCGCGTCGCGGGCGGCACGCCGCTGGTCGTCGCCGAAGGACGCGACGTGCTCGGCGTCGATCGAACTCAAGGACGTGGTCAAAGGCGGCATCAAGGAGCGCTTCGCGCATCTGCGCAAGATGGGCATCCGCACCGTCATGATCACCGGCGACAATCCGCTGACCGCCGCCGCCATCGCCGCGGAGGCGGGCGTGGATGATTTCATGGCCCAGGCGACGCCGGAGACAGAAGCTCAAGCGCATCCGCGACGAACAGGCCGCCGGCCATCTCGTCGCCATGACCGGCGACGGCACGAACGACGCGCCCGCGCTCGCCCAGGCCGACGTCGGCGTGGCCATGAACACCGGCACCCAGGCCGCGCGCGAAGCCGGCAACATGGTGGATCTCGACAGCAATCCGACCAAGCTCATCGAGATCGTCGAGATCGGAAAACAGATGCTCATCACGCGCGGCTCGCTCACGACGTTCAGCATCGCCAACGACGTGGCGAAATACTTCGCGATCATTCCCGCGATGCTCATGGCGACGTTTCCGGCGATCGCGCCGCTGAACATCATGCGCCTGCACATCTCCGACGAGCGCGATTCTGAGCGCCGTCATTTTCAATGCGCTCATCATCATCGCGCTCATTCCGCTGGCCCTGCGCGGCGTGGCATACCGCCCATCGGCGCGCTCGCGATCCTGCAGCGCAATCTGCTCATCTACGGCCTCGGCGGCATCATCGTTCCCTTCATCGGCATCAAGCTCATCGATGTCGTCATCACCGCCCTCCACCTCGCCTAATCTATGAAAGCACTTTTTTCCGAAATTCGCGGCGCCATTCATCTCCACGCTCGTCCTCGCCGTCGTCTGCTGCGGACTTTATCCGCTCATCGTCTTCGGCATTGCGCAGGCTGCTCTTCCGCGACAAAGCCAACGGCAGCCTGATCGTCGACAAGACGGAACCGTCCGCGGCTCGAAATTGCTCGGCCAGAGATTCACCGGTGCGAAATATTTCCATCCGCGCCCTTCGGCCGCGGGCACCGGCTACGATGCCGCCAATTCCAGCGGCAGCAATCTCGGCCCGACTTCGCAAAAGCTGAAGGACGCGATCAAGGACCGCATCGCGGCCTATCGGAGCGAGAACGGCCTGAGGCGCAGATCAGGAACCGTTCCCGCCGATGCCGTCACCGCTTCCGGCAGCGGACTCGATCCGCACATCAGCCTGCGCAACGCCGAACTCCAGATTCCCCGCGTCGCCAAGGTCCCGGAGCCTAAGCGAAGACCGGGTGCGCGAATTGATTCAGCAAAACACCGAGGGCCGGGACCTCGGTATTCTTGGTGATCTGGGAGTGAATGTTCTTCAACTCAATCTCGCCCTCGATCGGCTCCGCTGATCTGAGCCTCCCAACAGCATGCGATTTTTCTTTGTCAGCACGCCAATCATGAAAAACCCTGTTCCATCACCATTTCGCCTTTATCTGTCGCTTTTTTTAACGATAGGAATCGCCACGACGAGTTTTGCCGGCGAAACCGCCGCTAAGGAAGAGACCAAAGCGCCGGAACCGCGCTTCAAGATCTACGGATGGATCGACAGCGGTATCACTTTCAACCCCGACGATCCGAAGGATCGGCAAAACTTCGGACGGCTCTTCACCGACCGTTCCAACGAGTTTCTTCTGAACCAGGCCGTGATAACTCTCGAGCGTACGCTTCCGAGCGGCCTGACCGACTTTGATTGGGGATTTAAGTTCCAGGCCATGATGGGCTCGGACGCGCGTGCGATTCACGGACTCGGGCTTCTGGACAACACCATGAATGAAACGGTCGAGCCAGACATCGTCGAGGCTTACCTGACATTGCATTTTCCCATCTTGTCGTCGGGTGGCGTCGATTTGAAACTTGGGAAGTTCGTCACGCTGGAAGGCAACGAAACGATCGATCCGCGGGCCAACTTCTTCTACTCGCACACCTATCTCTTCGATTTCGGGATACCGTTTACTCACACGGGTGCGATGGCCATCTGGCACGCGACGTCCCAGGTCGATCTGTATGGCGGCGTCACTCGAGGCATAAACACGAGCATCGACGACAACAATAATTCGCTCGCCTTCCACGGCGGCGTGGGGTTGAACCTGCTCGACGGCAAATTCACCGCGCTTGCCACTACCCACATCGGTCCGGAAACGGTCAACAACGACGACGACCTTCGCTACGTGAACGACCTCACGTTCACCGCCAAGCTCACCAAGAATTTCACGGCAATCACCGACCTGAATTATGCCTGCGACGAGGCGGCCAACGCGCACGGCTACGGCATCGCCCAGCAACTTCTTTACACAATCAACGACGTCTACTCAGTCGGCCTGCGTGGCGAGGTCTGGCGCGATGAGGACGGCTTCTACATCGCCTCGTTTGCCGAAAATGACAATGTCCTGGATGTCCTGCGCGGCGGCAACGTAACCCTGGATCCGCGGACAGTGGGCGGTGGGAAGACAACCTACGGAGCGATCACCCTGGGCGTGAACATCAGACCTCCGGTTCCGAAGCCGTTGACGGGTTTGGTCGTTCGGCCGGAATTACGCTACGACCGCGCGCTGACCGACACGCGGCCCTTCAACGATGCGAGCGATCGCGATCAGTTCACCGCCTCGGTGGATTTCGTTTTGACGTTCTAGGGATAACGCGGCAGTGGCTTTGGAAAAGCGCGATGGAGAGGCCCGGAACTAAGATGACGAGATGGATCGTTAGCATCGGCCTGATGATGGCGCTGATCCAAGGCTCGCATCTTTATTTGCTCGGCAGAACGCGCGGTCAGGCGCGCGCTGCCCTTGAGCGGACGGGTACAGGAGGTGGGGAACTCCGACACCGAGCGCATCGGAGCAGCGCTCACCGCCTTTGATCGGATGACGGCAGACATCTTCTTTGCCGCTAGCGGTCCTTATCTTGTCCTAGCCCTGCTAGTTCCGTGCGTGCTTGTCAGCCTGGTGCGGCTGCAGAAGAACCTTGCCGCCACCGAAAGCGCGTTGAAGGCCCTTTTGAACAACCGCCACGCGAATAACGGGATGCTGAACCGGCCTTAGCGTTATCGTTATGCTATCCCTCATTGCCGCTTCTGAGATGGAGTTCACACGGCGGCAGCGTACAATTACGGAATGACCGAGGCCGAACGGCCAGATCCGGATGAGATTCTTGCGCGCATGAAGCGCGACGAGACCGCGGCGGCGCGCGGCAAGCTCAAGATTTTCTTCGGGATGTCGTCCGGGCGTGGGCAAGACCTACGCGATGCTGCAAGCGGCGCAGCAGAAGGTGCGCAAGGCTGCGAGGTGGTTGTCGGCATCGTCGAAACGCATGGGCGCAAGGAAACGGAAGCCTTGCTGGAAGGGATGCCGATCATGCCGCGCGCGCAGCTCGAGTATCGCGGCACGACGCTCGAGGAAATGGATCTCGACGCCATTCTCACCTGGCATCCCGGTCTCGCGGTGGTGGATGAACTCGCGCACACCAATGCGCCCGGCTCGCGGCATCCGAAGCGTTATCAGGACGTGCTCGAATTGCTCGATGCCGGCATCGATGTTTACACAACTCTAAACGTTCAACATGTCGCCAGCCGGAGTGATACGGTTCGGCAAATCACCGGCGTCACCGTTAGCGAGACGGTGCCCGATTCCGTTCTCGATCTGGCCGATGAGATGGTGCTGATCGATCTGACGCCGGAGCAACTGCGTTCCCGTCTGGCCGAAGGAAAAGTTTATCTCGGCGAACGCGCCGACTGGGCGGCGCAGAATTTCTTCCGCGAGAGCAATCTCACCGCCCTGCGTGAAATGGCGCTGCGTCTCGTGGCCGAACATGTCGATCGCGATCTGCGCGATATCATGTCCGAGCAGAAGATCGCCGGGCCCATGGAAAAGCGGCGACCGGCTCCTGGTGGCCGTGAGCGCGAGTCCTTATTCGGAGCGGTTGATTCGTTATACCCGCCGGCTGGCCGCCTCGATGGAAGCGTCCTGGATCGTGGCCAATATCGAAAGGCCGCGTCCCCTTTCGCAAGAGGAGCAGAGCTCGGTTGACGCGTTACCTGGCGCTCGCGCGCCAACTCGGGGCGGAAGTGGTTTCGACTCCCGGCCGCGACGTCGGCGAAACGCTTCTTCGCATCGCGCGCCAGCACAACGTCACGCAAATCGTCATCGGCAAACCGCTTGGCCCGAGATGGACGGGTTTCTGGAAACGGCGATCCGCTGCGCTGGCTCATGCGCCACAGCGGCAACATCGACATTCACATGATTCCGTCGGATGAATCGGCCCAGCCCCAACGAGAAACGCTGGAGGAACGCCTGGCCCGCGCGCCCTGGAGCGAATTCGGAATTGCCCTGGCGATCGCCGCGGTCGTGACCGCGGTCGGCCTGGCGATCTTCGACTACACCGGCTACTGGGCGGTCGCGCTCTTCTATTTGCTCGCGGTCGTTCTCGCGGCCACCCGCTTGCGTCGCTGGCCGACGCTCTTTCTCGCCGCTGCTCAGCGCGTTGCTCTGGAATTTCCTGTTCATTCCGCCGCGCTTCACTTTTTACATCACGCATCTGCACGACTTCATGATGTTCGGCGCGTATTTCGTGATCGCGCTCGTCATCGGGCATCTCGCTACGCAACTGCGCGAACGCGAACAATCGGAACGACGCCGCGAAGAGCGCGCCACCGCGCTCTACCGCTTGACCCGCGGCGCTCGCCGCCAGCCGCGATCTCGATGAAGCGCTGCCCAAGGCGCTCGCCCTGATCAAGAACTTCTTCCAGGCCGAGGCTGCCGTCTGGCTGCGCGATGAGAGCGGCCTTGCGCAACATCCGGCCAGCATGTTCGCGCCCTCGAGCAAAGACGAGAGCGTGGCGAACTGGGCCTTTCAGAAAAAGCAGGCCGCCGGAAAGTCGACCGACACGCTGCCCGATGCCGATGCGTTGCACCTGCCGCTTGTGACCGGCGACCGCGCGGAAGGTGTGCTCACCGTTCGCGTCGCGACGCTCGCCGACGATCGAGCAACGCGAATTGCTTGACGCCTTTGCCGCGCAGCTCGCGCTCTTCGTGAACAAAGAGCGGGCGTTGGAAGAGAGCCGCGCCGCGCATCTGGCCCAGCAATCGCAAAAACTGCAGAAAACCCTCTTCGATTCCGTTTCGCACGAACTGAAGACCCCGCTCGCCGCGATGACCGCCGCGCTGGAACAACCGCATCCCGATTGCGCGGAGCTGCAACAGGCCGTTCGGCGTCTCACCCGTTCCGTCGATCATCTCCTCGATGCGACGCGGCTGGAATCCGGACTTCTTCAGCCAATGCGTGAGTGGTGCGATCCAGGGGAATTGTTGCGCGAAGCAATTAGTCTCGCCCGAGTGAAGGAGGATTCTGTAAAGGTCAGCATCGCGCGCGACCTGCCGACGGTGTGGGTGGACGCGCCTCTCATGCAACAGGCGCTTGGCGCCCTGCTCTCCAACGCCGCCGCGCATGCGAAATCCGATCAGGCCGATCGAAGTCAGCGTGGCCCGTGACGATTCCATGCTCGTTTTTTCCGTGGCCGATCACGGCCCGGGTCTCGCGCCCGGGGAGGAGAACAAAGTCTTCGAGAAATTCTATCGTGGTCCCGGCACTCGCCCGGGTGGCCTCGGTCTCGGTCTTTCCATCGCGCGCCAATTAGTCGAGGCGCATGGCGGCCAGATCGTCGCGCAGAATCGCGAAACGGGCGGTGCGCGTTTTTCCATTCGGCTTCCCATCGGCGAACCGATGCAGCTTCCATCTGAAGCGACTGCATGAAACCAGCCGCGATTATCATTGATGACGAAGTGCAAATTCGCCGGCTGCTGCGCGTTGCGCTCGAAGGCGAGAATTATCAGGTGCACGAAGCCGAGACCGGCCAGGCCGGCCTGATCGAAATCGCCAATCGCAGGCCCGCCATCATCCTGCTCGACCTCGGGCTGCCGGACATGGATGGCCTCGAAGTCTTGAAACGCTTGCGCGAATGGAGCGAAGCCCCCGTCCTCGTTCTTTCCGTGCGCGACGATGAAGCGGGCAAAGTCGCAGCGCTCGACGCCGGCGCGGAGGATTATGTCACCAAGCCGTTCAGCACCCCGGAGCTGCTCGCGCGTCTCCGCGCCGCGCAACGCAAGACCCGGCCTGAGGAAGAAGTCGCCGTGTTTAAGGCGGTGATCTGGTGGTCGATCTGACGGCGCGGGTCGTCACTCGCGCCGGGCACGAAATGAAACTCACCGCGACCGAGTACGCGCTCCTGCGCTTATTCGTTCGCCATGCCGGCCGCGTCCTTACGCATCGCTACATCCTGCGCGAAATCTGGGGTCCGAAATCCGAGGAGCACCGTCAGTACCTCCGCGTTTACGTCACTCATCTTCGCCAAAAAATCGAACCCGACTCCACCAAGCCACGGCTGATCAAGACTGAGCCTGGAATCGGTTACCGTTTTGGATGCGGCGAGGGCTAATCAGCGCGAGAAAAACAAGAGCGAAGTCATCAGCCGGCGGCCGTTATCTCTTGCGCCGATGTGCCTGGTCGGCAAAATCCGGCGATGTTCGTC
>CAVZAD010000003.1:0-301955 GCA_963773185.1 uncultured Verrucomicrobiae bacterium
CGTCCTTCTGCGCGTCGGGCTCCCAGAGGTAGATAGGCATCGTCCCGAGCGAGGTGTGCGCGGCCATCGTGATCGCGACCGACGAATCGATCCGGGCGAGCTCCTCGACGGCGGAAGTCCGACGGGGGAGGAGGTTGTCCGCGCGGCCGCCGCCGTGCTCTGCCGGAAGGGGATGCCCATCAGGCCGAGCTCGCCCATCTCCGCAAGGCGGCAGCTGGTGGGGAAGGACTTCGACAGATCAGCTCCTCGGCGACCCGCGCCGACCTCGTTGCGCGCGGAAGGTCCCCGGACGGTGTCCCGGAGCAGCCGCTGCTCGTCGTTCAGGTCGAAATCCACGGTCGCGGCATCATGCCAGCCGCCGCCTGCACCGCTCCTTCAGCCGTCGGTAGCCATGCGGTTCGCCAGCTCGACCAGCAGCCGCACGCCGAACCCGGTCGCGCCCTTGCCGACGTACTCGCGCCCACGTCCCAGGAGGTGCCGGCGATGTCGAGATGCGCCCAGGTGGCGCCGTCGACGAACTCCTCGAGGAAGGAGGCCGCGTAGATCGTGCCCGCCTTGCGCTTCGCGGCGGCGTTGGTGAGGTCGGCGACCGTTCCCTTGGTCAGCTGCTTGTACTCGGGGTGGAGGGGGAGGCGCCAGAGCAGCTCGCCGGTGATCGTCGCCGGCGGCGCGTCAGCTCGCCGGCCCAGTCGTCGTCGTTCGAGATCAGCCCCGCGTAGGTCGAGCCGAGCGCGACGACGACGGCGCCGGTCAGCGTCGCGAGGTCGACGATCCGCTCGGCGCCCTGGCGCTCGCACCAGGTGAGCGCGTCGGCGAGGATCAGCCGGCCCTCGGCGTCGGTGTTGTTGATCTCGACCGTCTTGCCGTTGTGCTGGGTGATGATGTCGCCGGGCCGCATCGCGGTCCCGCTCGGCATGTTCTCGATCGAGGGGATCGACCGAGACGAGGTCGATCGGCGAGGCCGAGCTCGGCGATCGCGGCGGTGGCCTCGAGCACGGCGGCTCCTCCCGACATGTCCTTCTTCATCAGCTGCATGCCGGCGGACGGGCTTGATCGAGATGCCGCCGCTGTCGAAGGTGACGCCCTTGCCGACCAGCCCGAGCGTCGGAGCCGCGCGCCGCCGCCCGAGTAGCGCAGGACGATCAGCTGCGGCTCCTTCGCGGAGCCCTGGGAGACGGCGAGGATCCCGCCCATGCCCTCGCCCTCGAGCTCCTCGCGGCCGAGGATCTCGACCTCGACCGAGTCGTTGGCGGCGGCGATCTCGCGGGCGCGGTCGGCGAGGAAGGCGGGGTCGGCGACGTTGGCCGGCAGGTTCTGGAGCTCGCGGGCGCGGTTGGCGGCGTCGGCGGCGACGCGGGCGGTCTCGACGATCGCGCGCAACGTCCTCGGCGCCGAGCAGCGTGAGGCGCTCGACCTGCGCTCGGGTCCTCGTCGCCGTCCTCGGCTGCTCTTGTAGCGGTCGAAGCGGTAGGAGGCGAGGATCGTCCCGGACGGTCGAGACCGGCGGCGGCGCTGCCCTCGGCCGGGCAGACCCAGGCGATCGAGCGTCGGCGTCGAAGCGGCCGGCCTGGCGGACGGCCAGCGCGGCGGCGACGCGGGCGCGCTCGGTGTCGAAGTCGTCGCGCTTGCCGAGGCCGACGACGAGCAGCCGCGCGGGCGCCTCGGGGCGGACGACGGTGAGGCTCTTGAAGCTGGCCTTGGCGTCCTCGGCTCCGGGCGCGTCGGCGAAGTACCTCGGGAAGGTCCTCGCCTTCGAACAGGCCGATGCAGAGCGAGATCGGCGTCGGTCTCCTCGGGTGCGTTGTCGGTGAGCTCGACTTGCACGGTCGGGCCACGATAGCCGGGGCGGGCGGCTCGGCGTCTACGATTCCCAGCCCCTACTTCTCGACCTTACAGGAGACCCGCACATGCCCAAGACCGTGATCCTCTCGACCGCCCGCACCCCCTTCGCGAAGATGGGCGGAGCGCTCTCGTCGCTCGACGCGACCGAGCTCGGCGGGCAGGCGATCAGCGCCGCGCTCGAGCGCTCCGAGGTCGATCCCGACCAGGTCGAGTCGGTCTCCTACGGCCAGGTGCTGCAGGCCGGCCAGGGCCAGATCCCCTCGCGCCAGGCACAGATCAAGGGCGGCATCCCGAAGGAGGTCCCCTCGGAGACGGTCAACAAGGTCTGCGCCTCCGGCATGCGCTCGGTCGGCCTGCTCGACCAGGCGGTCCGCGCCGGCGACCTCAGCGTCGGCGTCGGCGGCGGCATGGAGTCGATGTCGAACGCTCCCTACCTGCTCCCGGGCGCCCGCTTCGGCTTCCGGATGGGCGACGTCACCGCGATCGACGCGATGACCCACGACGGCCTCACCAACCCCTTCACCGACAAGCAGATGATCAACGAGGCCAGCGAGGTCGGCAACGAGCTCGAGATCACCCGCCCCGACCTCGACCGCTTCGCCGTCCGCTCCCACCAGCTCGCCGCCAAGGCGACCGACGAGGGCCGCTCGCCGACGAGATCGTCTCGGTCACCGTCAAGAGCGCGCAAGGAGGAGACGACCGTCGAGACCGACGAGGCGATCCGCCCCGACACCTCGATCGAGACCCTCGCCAAGCTGAAGGGGATCGGCGGCGACGACGCCACCCACACCGCCGGCAACTCCCCGGGCGTCAACGACGGCGCCGGCGCGGTCGTCCTCGCCTCCGACGAGTGGGCCGAGGCCAACGGCAAGCAGGTCCTCGCCCGGATCCTCGCCTACGGCACGATCGGCGACGACTACGCGTACCTCGCGAGGACGCCCGCGAAGGCCGCGCAGGTCGGCGCTCGAGAAGATCGGCAAGTCCGCCGAGGACGTCGACCTCTGGGAGATCAACGAGGCCTTCGCCTCCGTCGCCCTCAACTCGCTGCGGATGCTCGGCATCGAGGAGGACAACGTCAACGTCAACGGCGGCGCGATCGCCCTCGGCCACCCGATCGGCGCCTCCGGCGGCCGCATCATCGGCGCCCTCGTCCACGAGCTGCGCCCGCCGCGGCGGCGGCCTCGGCTGCGCCGCGATCTGCTCGGGCGGCGGCCAGGGCGACGCGATCGTATCGAGGTCGATCGGGCGCGGGCGCTGCTCGGGGTCCTCGTCGGCTCACGGCCAAAAGGCCGCACGCCTCCAGGTCCTTGATCAGCGCACTCCGCGCAGCCATCGCGCACGGTCTGCTCGGGACCGAGCCGCGGCTTCGGCCAAGCCACTGGCGTCCCACGGCCAGCTGTGGCCGCCGCGCTGCTGGCCGGCGCCGACGGTGGCCTTCCCATCGCTGCAATCGACCGGGGACTCCCGGCAACGTGATCGACGCGTTCTGCAGCGTCAGCGGCGTAGTGCTCATCTGCGTCTGCCCTCGCGCGGAGGCGGCCTCGGCGGCACCCGTCGCTGGGCCCTGATCAGGGCCGCCCGGCTTCTGCCCGCCTATGGGCCTGCCTGTGATCACGTTGCTGGCGGTGCTCGCATCCCGCCGTCCGGAATCGGCGCTCCGACGGCCAGCGAGGTCGCGGCCAGTCGGGACCCTGCAGAGGCCGGCGCGCCTGCTTCGACCCTTCGCATGCCGGTCGGCATTCGGCGCCAGCGGCCCGAGCACTGGACGATCACGAGCATCGCCGGTGATACGTCGTCCTGATGCTGGTCGCGCGACCCTACGTCCGCCATCCGCCGACCGGGCCGGGCTCGCGGCGCCGTGACGATCGCCAGGAAGGAGGCGCGCGATCCACCGGCGTCTGCGATGGCCCCGTTCCGGCGGCTCCGTTCCGGACTGGGTCGTGACCCTGATCGCCATCGATCAGCTGCCGGGGTGGGCCTTCTCGTTCGCGCTCGGGATGACCGGCGCCTGGGGCTACCGGGTGGCGCTCGAGCGCGGGCCGCGCGAGCTGCGACGCGCCGCATGCTGCAGGCGCTGCCGCTGATCGTGGTCCCTACGCGGGCCTCGCCTACGCCTACGGGAAGACGGGGCAGGGATTGAGCGGCCCCGTCACCGGCAGCCTGGCTCGCCTCGACACGCTGGCGACGCTCGGATCCTCGCTTTCGCGGGCCGCTCTGATGGGAGCGATCCTGCTCGGCCCGCTGGCGCTGCAAAGGCCGTTCGCCAATCGGGCCACGCACCGACTCGCGGAGCTCGGCTACGGCATCTACCTGATTCATTACCTCGTCATCGTCTACGAAGACCGCTACCTCGACCTGCCCGATCGGCGGCCCCGGGCAGACTTCGCTCCTGCTCGAGCGCAATCGTCCTGGCGATCTCGCTGCTCTACGCCGTCGCATCCCGACGCGGGTCGAGGTGCCCGACGAGCGTGAAGATCAGCCAGTGCCGCGGCTCGAGTCCCTCATGGCCGCCGCAAACTACCCGCATACTAGCCTCCACCCATGCCCACCCGCGGCGCCGCCTTCTTCGACCTCGACCGGACGCTCATGTCCGGCTCGAGCGGCGCCCAGTTCGGGCGGGCGGCGTTCCGCAGCGGGATGGTCAGCCGCCGGCAGATGACGCGGTGGGGGATCGACCACCTGCGCTTCCGCCTGCGCGGCGCGACCGACCAGCGACACCGACGATCTGGTCGAGCAGATCAGCGAGCTGCTGGCCGGCGTTCCCGAGCGGGCGCTGAAGCGGATGGTCCCCGACCTGCTCGCCGGGATCCTGCCGCGGATCTACCCGCAGATGCTCGAGGAGGTGCGCGCCCATCAGGACGCGGGCCGCCCCACCTTCATCGTCAGCGCCGCCGGTCATGGCGTCGTCGAGCTGCTCGCCAACGTCCTCGACATGGAGGGCGGGATCGGCACGATCTACGAGGTCGGTCGCCGACGGCGCGTACACCGGCGGCTCGTCGACGGCCTCAACTACGGCGAGCTCAAGATCGCGCCGATGCGCCGGTTCGCTGCCGAGCACGAGCTCGACCTCGAGGCCTCGTGGGCCTACTCCGACTCGGTCAGCGACCTGCCGATGCTGGAGCTCGTCGGCAACCCGGTGGCCGTCAATCCCGACGCCGAGCTCGCGCGGATCGCCCGCGAGCGAGGCTGGCGGACGATGCAGTTCGAGAAGCTCGGCCAGCGGATCGCGGTCGTCGGGACGGTCGGGCTGGCGGCGGTGATCGGCGGCAGCGGCAGCTGGATCGCGCGTCGCCGCCGGCGTCGGCTCCGGCGCCCGCTGGGCCCCGCGGCCATAGGATCGCCCGCATGGACGCAGCGGAGCTCGCTTTCGCCGGGATCGCCCGCCAGGCGGAGCTGATCCGCGCCGGGGACATCTCCTCCCGCGAACTCGTCGACCTCTACCTCGAGCGGATCGAGCGCCTCGATCCCCTGATGAACTCGCTTCCGCATCGTCTTCGCCGAGCGGGCCCGCGAGGAGGCCGACGAGGCCGATCGGCGCGTCGCCGCGGGAGAGAGTGCGCCGTTGCTCGGCGTCCGATCGCGCTCAAGGACGAGGTCGACGTCGAGGGCGAGCTGACGACCCATGGGACCGCCGGCTTCGACCGTCCCGCCACGCCGACGCGTCCCACTACCGGCAAGCTGCGGGAGGCCGGCGCGATCCTGATCGGCAAGACGACCCTCTCCGAGCTCGCGATCTGGCCGTTCACCGAGACCGAGGCCCTGGGGAGAGACCCGCAACCCCTGGGACCGCACGCGGACCTGCGGCGGGTCGAGCGGCGGCTCCGGCGCGGCCGTCGCGGCGGGCCTCGTCGGCGCGGCCTCCGCCTCCGACGGGGGCGGGTCGATCCGCATCCCCGCCGCCTACAACGGGCTCTTCGGGCTGAAGCCGCAGCGCGGCAGGATCAGCCTCGCGCCGGAGCCCGAGCACTGGCTCGGCCTCTCGGTCACCGGCTGCTCACCCGCCGGGTCGCCGACACCGCGCTCTGGCTCGACTCTGACCGCCGGTCCGGAGCCGGGCGACGCCGACACCCCGCCGCCGCCCGACGTCCCCTTCGTCGAGGCCGCCGCCGATCGCCCGGGAAGCTCCGCGTCGCATGACGACAAGCGTCCCGCGGGCGCTGTTCCCCGGCGATCGTCGCCGACGAGGTCCGCGAAGCGGTGGCGAGGGCGCGTGCCGTGCTCGGCTCGCTCGGCCACGCGGTCGAGGAGCGCGATCCCGAATGGGGCTGGATCGACAACGACTCGTGCCGCGATTCCTCGGGGGGATCGCCGACCACGGGAAGCACGTCGACCGCCTCGAGCGGCTCGAGCCGCGCACCCGCGGGATCCTGAAGATGGGCGGGGCGCTGCCGCGCCTCGATCCGGCGTCGCGCGCCGACGAGGCGAAGCACGCGCGCGGCTCAACCGGATCTTCGACGACTTCGACGCCTGATCTCGCCGGTGACGGGGCCCCGACGCCGGAGGTCGGTCATCCGCGGGCAAGGGCGTCGCTGCGGACCCTGATCGGGGTCGCTCGCGAATACCCGTACACATTGCAGTGGAACTACACGGGCCAGCCGGCCGCGTCGATCCCGCTCCCTCCCGCCACGCCCGGAGGCATGCCTCGCGCCTTCCAGATCGTCGTGCCGCCCAACCGAGAGGACCTGCTGCTGTCCCTCGGTGCCAGCTCGAAGCCGAGATCGGATGGCCCGATCAGATTCCCGAGGAGGCGAGGTAGCGAGATGAAGGCGGTTGCGTCGGTCCAGAGCTGAACCTCGAGGTGCGCGACGTTCCGGCGCCGGAGCCCGGCGAGGGTGAGGTCGCGATCGCCGTCGAGGCGTGCGGCATCTGCGGCTCCGATCTCCACATGCTTCCCTCCGGAGCGCTCGCGGAAGGCTCGGTCATGGGCCACGAGGTCTCCGGCCGTGTCTCCGCGACCGGCTCAGGCGTCGAGGGCTGGAGCGAGGGCGACGCCGTCTGCGTCTATCCGTTCGCGCCCTCTCGACCACCTCGACGTCGCCGTAGCGATGGGGAGCGGGATCGGCCTCGGGACCAACGACGGCGGCTACGCGGAGCAGCTCACGGTGCCGGCCGAGATGCTCTGGCGGCTCCCCGAGGAGATCGAGCTGGCCCACGGCGCGCTGGTCGAGCCGCTGGCCGTCGGCCTGCACGGCATCGACGTCGCCAGGGCGGAGCCTGGCCAGGGCTGCGTGGTCCTGGGCTGCGGCCCAATCGGCGCGATGACGCTGGTCGGCCTGCGGGCTCGCGGGTTCGAGCAGGTGGTCGTGGTCGAGCCGAACGAGGGCCGCCGGGGGCTCGCGGAGCGCCTCGGAGCGAGCGCGGCGTTCGGCCTCGAGGGCGTCCATGAGGCGGTCCTCGCCGAGCTCGGCGCGCCGCCCGAGATCGTGCTCGAGTGCGCCGGCCACGTCTCCGCTCCGGGCCTGGCGATCGAGCTGGTCGCGCCGGAGGGGATGGTGGCGCTGATGGGCATGCTCGGCGAGCCGGTGCCGATCTCCCAGCTCAACGTGATGCTGAAGGAGGTCCGCCTGCGCGGCTCCTTCGCCTACCGACCCGGACAACTTCGACGAGGCGATCGCGATGCTGGCGGCCGGCAAGGTCGCGAACGACCGCTCGAAATCGACGTTGCCTCGGCTTCGCCGGCCTGCAATGCTGCTGGCTCGCGCCGATGATTATTTTCCACCCCGCGGGCGAGAAAGGGGTCGAGTGCCACGACCTCGGTCACAGCCATGCCTTGATGAAAAAGGCGGTCTGGATCGACTCTTCGAGCCGACCGAGCAGGAGGAAATCATTCTCGACATGGCCTTCAGCATCGACCTGCCGACTCGCCGCGAGATGCAGGACATCGAAGTTTCCCGGCGTCTCTACAAGGAGGGCAACGCGCTCTTCATGACGTCGACCATCCTGACCAAGGTCCGACACGAACGAGCCGGAGAGCACCGCGGTCACATTCATTTTCGTCGGACAATCGGCTCATCACGGTGCGCTACGCGGATCCGTCGGTCTTCAGAATGTTTCGCCAGGAGCGAGAGGCGGAGCTCGCGCGCTACGATTCCGGGCAGCGCATCATCGAAGGGTTGGTCGAGGCTTTGATCGAGCACATCGCCGATGCCTTGGAAAATACCGGCGCGGCGCTCGACGGAATTTCGCACGACATTTTTCGACGGGCGCGGCGCAACGAAGGATCTCGGCGCCGCACCCAAGCCGACGCGCGGAGGAGCCGCCCGATCTGGAAGAGGCGCTCCTGCGGCTCGGCCGGTGCAGCGATCTGCTTTCGCGCTTGCGCGAGAGCCTCGGCCGGGCTGCGCCGGATGCTTTCCTTTTTCACCGCCGCGCAAATCAACCTGCTGCCTGAAGTGGCAGACCATCTGCGGACGCTCGGCGCAGGACCTCCATCCGCTCGGCGATCACGCGTCGTTTCTCTCGCAAAAAGTGAACTTCCTCTTGGATGCCACGCTCGGGCTGATCAACGTCGAGCAGAACGCGATCATCAAGATCTTCACTGTCGCTGCCGTGCTGTTCCTGCCGCCGACCGTGGTTGGAACGATCTACGGGATGAACTTCGAACATCATGCCGGAACTCAAGTGGGTGATTCGGCTATCCGTTCGCGATCGTCCTGATGATTTTGTCCGCGATCGTGCCGTACTGGTATTTCAAGCGGCGCCGTTGGTTCTAGGGGTCTGAGTTCCTGGAAGTTAGGGTTGTTCTGCAGCGACTGGGAGATCCGCCACTCACGACAAAACCCCGGGTCTAAACAAATCAGCATTGTCATCCATGAGCGGAGCGAAAAGCTCACTATTTTCCCGCGGGACTGGCAGATTTTTTGATCGTTGGGCGATTAAAATTTGGCGCTCGGATCTGGTTTTTGACAAAACAAAAGAGGATGGCGGACGATTCCTGCCGAGCCCACAAATTTCCAATAGGCAGGAAAGAATTCGGCGCGATAATATCGGCGATCCCATGACCAAGTGGAACAACGGCAACCAGAAGCCAGTGGCACGAACGGATGGCTCACGCCCCACATGCTGAGCCCGGAATTGAAGCGGCAGTTCGAAACCCTACGGATCATCTTCAACGCGCCTTGTGGCTGGCGGAACGATGCGCGGATGAGGAGGGGACGCAAATTCTGCGCGCCCGGTTAACCAATCTCCAGGCGGCGGCCTTGATCGTCATTGTGGGGGAGGTCAAGGCCGGCAAAAGCAGTTTCATCAACGCCCTCGATCCGCGAAGATGTCTGCGAAGTTGCGCCGGGGCCGTGCACCACAGGATCAGGGAATTGGTCTACGGGGGGGAACGCAAAACCGTGGCCCTGAGACAATACTGTGACCGGGTCCATCCTGCCGAAGGACGTCTTGCGCGAAGTCACGATGGTCGATACGCCCGGGACGAATTCGATCATCCAGAATCACAGACGATCACCGAGAGACTATATTCCCCAGAGCGATCTGATTGTTTTCGTATTTTCCGCAGCGAACCCGCACACCAAATCGGCCTGGGAACTCCTGACGTTGATCAGGAAAGAGTGGCACCGGAAGATGGTTTTCGTCCTCCAGCAGGCGGACCGGGCCAGCGACGACGAGCTGACCATCAATCGAGACCATGTCGACACAGTATGCACGCGACCGGCACGTAGAGAACCCGACAGTCTTCACGCTTTCCGCCAATCGCGAGATGTCAGGGATGGCCGACAGTGGGTTCTCCGAATTCCGCAGTTACCTCCAAGCGCGATCGCCTGCGGCGAGGTCTGGCGCATGAAAGTGGAAGGATCGTATCAAACGCTGCGATCGGTCATGTCCAGGCTACTTACGCATCTTCGGCGCGAGAAGGAAGCTATCGACGAGGAGCGCGCGTTTTATGAAGGCCTGGTCCGCAAGGTGGAGGCGCATGCAGCGACAGCCTATTCGTTGAAGCTGGCCATTGTGGAGAAGCTTTCGACCACCTACGCCAGTCTCGCCCAGCGGTCGGAGGAAGAGTTCGCCCGCGGTCTCCGCTTTGGAAAATTATTCAGGAGAGCAATTCCGTTTTGGCGGGACAAGGACACCACTACCTGGCTCCAGGATTTGAAGGGTCGTTTCGAGCGCAACGCCCGGAAACAAATCCAGGCTGAGGCGGCTGCGGTGTCGAAGGACCTGTTCGATGAGATGCGAGCCATGATGGACGAGCTAACCCAGAGCATTGCGGGAAGAGAGGAGCGGCTGAGGGAGAACGCGCTCTTGCCGCGAACCACGGCTCATTCAGCGATGCTTGAGCAATTGAAGGCGAGGTTGGAGTTTGTCCGGGTGGACGACAAGATCCTCCGGGGCAAAGTCGCCGAAACCAAGGACGTCCGGACGCTTGCGCTGGCGGGAACAGGGCTCGCTGGCCTGGGAGTGATCATCGCGGCGCTCTCCCCAATTCTCTGGCTCGATGTTACGGGAGGAGTGTTTCTGGCGACCGGCATTCTTCTGGTCACGGCCGGGCTGCTCTGGCGCCGGTCGAGTGTTTTGCGCGATTTCCGGCAAAAGCTGGGCGATTCGCGCCACGAATTTCATGATCGTCTGGATTCTGAATTCAGTCAGGTCTTTGACGGCCTCTTCTATGAGGTGCGTCAGGTTTTGACGGAAACGCTCTTCCGCCTTGAGTTGCAGGCTTCCTTCAACGCGCCGCTCTTGGAAGAGACATTCCGGATTGGAGAGGCCGCGTCCGACATGGTGATGGTTTCCCAACGCATTGTCGTCGCACAACCGGAAGAGCCGTCGGTCGCGGCGTAGCCACTGCGCGAGAGGTGGTTGTTTGCTGAGAGTTCGGGTGAAAGCCGACCGTCGCGGCTAAGAGGCGTGGCTCAAGCGGTCATCGCATGCGTTTGGGCCAGGCGGTGCTCGAGTGCCGCCCGCATTTGCGCGCCGAGGGCATCATTTTGCTGAATGAGTTTATCAAGCTGTTCCCGCTGCAGGGTTATGAAAATACTTTGGGTCAAGGTCGTGACGGTAGCGGTGGTCGGGATGTTTGAGAGCAAAGCGATCTCACCGAAATAGTCGCCATCTTCGAGAGTGACAATTTGGACAGCCTCAGCCTGGCCCCGGTGTGCGCTAATAGCCACTTTGCCGCGGACGATGATGTAGAAGCGGTTGCCCTTGTCCCCCTCGGTTATAACCCCGCGCCCCGCCGGAACATGTTCGGTGCTAAACATTCCGGCGATGTTTTTTAGATACGCTTCATCGAGGTTCCTGAAGAGCGGGAAATCGCGGAGGATGCTCGTGTCGGTAACCTGGAAATTGCCGTCAGTCGAGATGGTCGTCCCGTGTTGGCGACGCCACATTTCAGAATAGTTTCCGCCCAGGGAGAGGAGCGTTTTGTGCGATCCGTTTTCAATGACGCGCCCATTTTTGAAGACGAAGATGTGATCATAGTCCACGACGGACTGAAGCCGGTGAGTAACTGAGATCACCGTGCGTCCCGCCGAGACCCGCTCGATCGTATCGTTGATTGCTGCTTCGGTCGCGGGATCCAAAGAGGAGGTCGCTTCATCGAGAATGAGTACGGAAGGATTGCGAATCAGGGCGCGAGCGATAGCGACCCGTTGGCGCTGGCCACCCGATAGACGGCCTCCACGCTCGCCGACTACCGTGTCGTAGCCGTCGCGTAACTGAAGGACGATGCCATGGAGCTCGGCTGCCCCTGCCGCCGCCTCAACCTCGGCTTCGGTGGCGCCCGGTTTGCCCAGACGAATATTTTCACGAACGCTGGTGTTGAAGAGAAAACTCTCCTGAAAGACGATCCCGATCTGGTCGTGGAGCGAGTCCACCTGCACTTCGCGCAGGTCTGTTCCGTCAAACGTGACCCGCCCCGCCTGCGGATCGTAAAAGCGCATGATCAAATTCAAGTTAGTGCTCTTGCCGCAGCCGCTATGCCCGACAAACGCAATGCGGGCGCCGGCGGGAAGAGTCATGCCGACGTCGTGAAGGTTGCTCTGTTCCGGGGTGTATCCGAAAGTCACATTCTCAAAGCTGATTTCCGACTGCAAAGTTGGCAGCCGTTTTGCGTTGGGCGTCTCGACCACGGTGGGCTGCTCATCGAGCAATTCCCGTATGCGCTGCATGCCACTGGTAGCTTGTAACAACGAGGGCGTTACGGCCGTCAATCCCATGACCGCCGTGCTGACGGTGATGAAGAGAGCGTTGAAAGCGACCAGAGATCCGATTGAGAGCGAGCCGTTAAAAGCCAGGTATGAACCGATGCTGATGAGCGCGACGTTAAAGAGCAGCATCGCGATATTTGGGCTGCGCTCGCTCGTATAGCTGAGGAAATTAAATCGAGTAGCCAGGCGAGCCACCCTTTCCGCCTCGCGCTCAAAATTTGTAATGACCGATTGTTTGAGGCTGAACGCCTTGATGATCGGCTGCGCTCCGAGGTTTTCGTGGATGCCGCTGGTCAGGAGTGCTTCCTCGGTACGCATCTGGTAGCCGGCTTTAAGCGCGCGCGGAGCGAGGAGCCTGGGACCGATGACGCACAAGGGAAGTCCCGCGACCGCGGCCAAGGCCAGCCTCCAATCGAGCGCAAACAAGACGCAGGTGCTGAAAATGATATTGATGAGGCAGAGCGACCCGCCCGGAAGGCCAAGCACAACTGCGTTTTCGACGGCCGCCAGGTCAGTAGAAAAACGCGCGGCGATGTCGCCAGTTCGCATACGAGCATAAAAGCCCAGCGAAAGGCGTTGCAGCTGGTGGAACATCTCTTTCCGGAGATCGTTGAGAATCCGCGCGCCGAACCAGGCGTACAGGTAATCGCGGATCACCTGCGAAGTGGCAGTGAGCAGAAATCCGGCGACAAGGCTTCCAATGATCCACGCCAGGACCGCGGCCTTTCGCGGCACGATGGCAAGATCAATGATGAGCTTGAGACTGAGCGCCAACAGAATATTGAACGCTCCTTCGACCACCAACGTCACCACCAGCACGCTCGCCCGTGCGCCGTACGGTTTGACGTAAGAAAACAGGATCCTCAACAGCCTGCCGGGACGCATCAGGGAAGCCGGTGCACCGGGGTTGGTCTTCATGATCGATATTGCCTCAACGGCGCAAAGCCAATCGGGGGCCGATCGATAGGTCCCGGGTTGGCGTGCGCTGACTACGTTTATCGCCAAACGCGCGATCTTGTCGAAAAAACTATGATCCCGGTCAAAGATTTTCTCGGCGTCCTAACGAAGTCTATTTTAGATTATTGAGTAAACTGCATGGACGCGCCTGGGACCACTGAAGTTAGTCAACCGCCAGTCGCCAGAAGTGATGGCGGCGAAGCCGCTCCCGGCCGGCTGGCTCGCCCCGGGAACGCCGAATTGCATCGCCTGGCGAAGGGTTACTTCATTTCGCCGGAGATTTTCGCCGAAGAACAGGCCGCGATCTTCTCCGCGCAATGGGTGTTGGTCGGGCATCAAAGTCAGGTGGCCAAACCGGGAGATTATTTCGTTCAGGAAGTCGCCGGCGAAAGTTTGGTCGTGGTTCGCGACCAGGAAGGGACGTTACGTGGATTCTACAACGTTTGCCGTCACCGCGGAACGCGGCTATGCGAGCACCAAAGCGGGCATTCGGCGAAGATTCAGTGTCCCTATCACGCTTGGACTTATGGGCTCGACGGCAAATTGATCGGCGCGCCGCACATGGAAGCAGTGAAAGGCTTTGCGAAAGCCGACTATTCCCTGCACGCGGTCAACCTGGCGCAGTGGGAAGGGTTCATCTTCGTCAATCTGGCGGACAATCCGATGCCGCTCGAGGAACTGTTTGCGCCTCTGATCGGAAAGTTTTCCCATTGGAACCTGCCGCGCCTGCGATCGGTCCGGCGCATCGAGTATGACGTGCGCGCGAACTGGAAGTTGATCTTCGAGAATTACTCCGAGTGTTATCATTGTCCGGGAGTGCATCCCGCGCTCCAGAGACTCACGCCGTACGACCTGGCAGAGAACGATCTTCGCGAAGGACCATTTCTCGGCGGGTTCATGCCGATCACCAAAGGTCACAGTCTTACCATGAGCGGCAATGCCTGCGCGCTGCCTGTAGGGGATATGAAATCCGAGGATCACGCGCGCGTTTTCTACTATTCCATTTTTCCGAACATGCTTTTGAGCATGCATCCCGATTACGTCCTGGTGCATCAGGTCTGGCCGCAGTCGCCAGAGCGGACGCTTATCCTGTGCGATTGGTTTTTCCATTCGGAGGCAGCCGAGGCCAGCGTCCCTGTCTTTAACCCGATCGATGCCATCGAATTCTGGGACATGACCAACAAGGAGGACTGGCACGTTTGCGAGTTGAGCCAGAAAGGAATTGTCTCACGCGTCTACCGACCCGGACCTTACTCGCCGGGGGAGACTCTTCCAGCGGCCTGGGACCGCGAATACCTGCGGCGGATGGGTTGATCTTGTGGAGGTGCGGAGAGGGTCTGCCGTTTGTTAGGCGCTTGACACAAGCGCCTCTACAAAGCGAGAAACTCGCGCGCGGTGCCGGAGAGCAGTTGCGCCTTCTCACTCATCGAAAATCTCATTGATTCGATCAGTTCTCCCGGATGCGCTTCGCCCAGTGGGAAAGGATAGTCTGAACCGAGAGCGACACGCTGTGCGCCGAAGATTTTGATCAGGAGTCTGAGGGCATCAGGATCGTGCACGAGCGAATCGACATAGAAACGCGCCGGTTTGTCGCCATTGGCCAGATAACTCTTTGGATTGGCACTGGTATCGGTGGCGCATAAATCCGGGCGCACATGAAAAGCGTGTTCGATCCGGCCGGCGGTGCCCGGGAATGCGCCGCCGCCGTGCGCGAAGGCGATACGGAGTTTTGGAAACCGTTCAAAGACACCGCCGAAGATCATGGAGCAAATCGCGAGTGACGTTTCAGCCGGCATTCCGACCAGCCACGGCAGCCAGTACTTCGGCATGCGCTCCTTGCCGACCATATCCCAGGGATGAACGAAGATGCCGGCGTCGAGCTCCTGGGCCGCGCTCCAGACAGGTTGGAGCGATGCGTTGTCCAGGTTCAGGCTGTCGATCCGGCCGGAGTGCGGATTCGCGTCCACGTGCGTGCCGATCTGTGCGCCGCGCAACCCGAGTTCACGGACGCATCGCTCTAGTTCGCCCGCCGCGAGATCGGGGTCCTGCATGGGAATCGTTGCCAGTCCCGCGAACCGAGTTGGGGCAGCGCGAACGATCTCGGCGATATGATCGTTAAGCCGGCGGGAAAGATCCAGGCCATCGGCCGGTTTTGCCCAATAGCTGAACATGACTGGCACGGTGGAAAGCACCTGCATCGAAACTCCCGCGCGGTCGCAATCTTCGAGGCGCCGTTTCGGATCCCACACGTTGTCGGTGATCTCGCGAAAGACGCGCTCGCCGATCATCATCCGGGCGCAACAAGGTTGATAATGATCCAGCCTGACGAATCCCGGATAGCCGTATTTCGCATCGAGGTCGGGCCACTCGCGCGGGAGGATGTGGGTGTGAAGGTCGATCTTCATGAGGAAGTGATCAGTATCCAGTGATCAGAAAGGGGAGAGCGGCCAGAGCCCTAAACTGATTACTGGTCACTGCTCACTCTTCACAAACGGCTCCGTTGGCCCGGGCTGCGGAACCTTATGCCCGCATTTCTTGCAAGTGCGCCGTGTGTCGTCGTTCCAGAAGTCGACCATCGCCTGGCTGAAATGCTCGACGATGTCGCCGCAATCGAAATCGATGTCCTCCACGATCGCGCCGCAATTGTCGCAGTAGAAGATGACATGCTCATGTTCTCCTGACGGACGGCGGCGTTCGACGACGATGCCGATCGTATCCGGCGGACGAACGGGCGCGTGCGGGACGTTCGGCGGGATGAAGAACGTCTCCCCCTCGCGAACCAGGTGATCCACGATCTTATCGCCATCCTTGATGCGGACTTTGATGTCGCCTTTGAGTTGATAGAAATATTCCTCCGAATCGACCAGGTGAAAATCGTTCCGGGCGTTCGGGCCCTTGATCACCATGACGAAAAAGTCCCGGCCGTCGTAAAGGTAACGGTTGCTAACCGGTGGCTTGAAGAGATGGCTGTTTTCCTCGATCCAGCTATCGAGATTGACGGGCGGTTGGACGGCGGTCGTCGTGTGGCCGGTCGTTTTGGGTGATGGAGGCTCGGCAAGATTGGCCATGACCGAGGCTATTTCTTTCCGTGCGTAGCGTCAAACCAATCGCTAGGGGACGGGAAGCGGAAGCCTGTCTCTTCGGGAGTAATTGTGGCGGCGTCACTTCCGTGGCGCCGGTGGGTGCATTTTCGACTTCACACCGCCGTGGCAAACGGATATCAAGGGTTCCCCCATTTATGCATCCGATCTCTCCGGCGCGGCGGATAATCAGAAGACTCTAGTCAGTTTAACCCTTTTGCCTGGCGCCCACCGGTATGGTGCCGTTTGGAAGTCAGGCAAGAACCAACCAAAGAAAAGAAAGGTCACATGACAAAGAAAACAATGATTGCCGGCGCGGCGATTGCCGGCCTAATGAGCGGTTCGTTTGCCGTTACCGCACACGCCGTCCAAACCAGCGCGAAGGCAGGTGTCTCGCTCAAGATGGGCGACAAGGACAAGGACGCCGCGGACAAGCACTCCTGCAAAGGAATGAACTCGTGCAAGGGCAAGGGCGGCTGCAGCAGTGGCGACAACAGCTGCAAGGGCAAGAACTCCTGCAAGGGCAAAGGAGGCTGCGCGACCGACGGCAGCAAGGCAGCAGCATCACCCTCCAAGTAAGAAATCGTTTATCAAGAGCCGGGGTCCTATTCCCCGGCTCTTAGACGTAACGCGCAGTCATCGAAAGACTCTTCCGTCGTGCCGGCAAATTCCTTCAACAATTTCACCGAATACGGAATCGGCATCGGTCTGCGGGTCCCGCATTACCGGCACATTCTCGCTGAGAAGCCGGTCGTCGACTGGTTCGAGATCATCTCGGAGAATTTCATGGTCGATGGCGGGCGTCCGCTCGAAGTGCTCGACCAGATCCTGGAGCAATACCGCGTCGTCCAGCACGGCGTATCGATGTATTTCGGATCGGCCGACCGGTTGAACCGCGAGCATCTGAAGAAGCTCAAGCGGCTCGTGAAGCGCACCAAGACGCCGTGGCTTTCCGACCATCTTTGCTGGGGCAGCGTCGATGGACGCTACACGCACGACCTGCTGCCGATGCCCTACACGTTCGCCGCGGCCAGGACGACGGCGCGACAACATTCGCGAAGTGCGAGACTTTCTGGAAGTGCCGATCTGCGTGGAAAACGTAAGCAGCTACGCGGAATTCCACGTCTCGGAAATGACGGAGTGGGAATTTCTCAGCGAAGTCGTCGAGCGGGCCGATTGCGGCATTCTGCTCGACGTGAACAACATTTACGTCTCGTCGCAGAACCACAGTTTCGATCCTTACGCACTACCTCGACGACGTTCCGCACGAATCGCGTCGGCGCAGATCCACATCGCGGGGCACACCAAGTTTGAGAAGTACATTCTCGATACGCACGATCATCCGGTGCTCGATCCGGTCTGGAAGCTTTACGCGCACGCCGTCGAATCGCGTCGGTCGCACCGCCACCTTGCTCGAATGGGACGACAGCATTCCGTCGCTTCGATGAAGTCCATCATGAAGCGCTCAAGGCCAACCAGTTCATCGAAAAGCTCGAAAACGCCGCTGCTTGACGTGCGTTCGCGGGCGGAACTGAAGGCTCTTCAAAGCCTGATGGCGACAGCCGTTTCCGCCCGCTGACCGCGCAGGACGGAATGCAGCGGCGCTGGATCGATGGCCGCAAGACGAGCGATCTGGCTGCGAGCTTCATCAAGCCGAACGACCGGCTGACCTCATTCGACCGGCTGGAGATTTACAATCGCGTCTATTGGTTTCGGGTCCTTGATTGCCTCTACGACGATTACCCCGGGCTCCGCGCCGTGCTCGGCGAACGCAAGTTCATGAAGCTAGTCGTCGCCTACCTGGCGAAGTATCCGTCGGCCTCCTTTACCTTGCGTAACCTGGGAAGCCGGCTCGAACAATTTCTTAACGAAGAGCCGCACTGGGTGGCGCCGCGCCCGGAATTGGCCCTCGACATGGTCCGCTTCGAATGGGCACAGGTGGTAGCGTTCGACGACGAGGCGAAGCCGGCGATCACGCCCGACGACATCCTGGATGCGCGGCCCGACAAGCTGCGACTCGGTCTGCAGCCCTATCTCTCGTTGCTCGAATTGAATTACGAAGTGGACGAGTTCCTTCTCGCCGTGAAGAAAAGCGAATCCGCCGTCCTGCGCAGTGAGGCGAGCAATACGTTCGAAGCCATGCCGCATTCGTCGGAGACCAGGAAGGCGATTCGCCTGCCGAAACGCAAACGCATTCATCTCGCGGTTCATCGGCACGACAACGAGCTTTACTACAAACGACTCGATCCCGAAGGTTTCGTCATCCTTACGGCGCTGCGTGCGGGGGCCAGCGTCGAAGAAGCCTGTTTGCGCGGTCTATCATCCACGAAACGAACCGGCGTGGATTGGGGCGAGGAAATCAAGGATTACTTCAACAACTGGGCGTCGCTCGGCTGGTTCTGCCGGTACTCCAAAAAATGAAAACGAATTCTGGAATCATCGCTAGGTATTTACGCTGGCTTGTTCCTCCAGCCACCCTCTTGCAATCGCTTTTCCTTCTCGTCGTTCGGCTCTACTGGGGTTGGCAGTTTTTTCTGACGGGCAAGGGCAAGTTGATGGATTTGGAGAAAATCACGGGCTTTTTCCAAAGCCTTGGAATTCCGCTTCCACATGCGCAAGCAATACTGGCCGGCGCGACCGAATGCTTCGGCGGCCTGCTTCTGCTCGTCGGTTTCTGCTCCCGACTAATTTCCATCCCGTTAACGATCTTGCTGACGGTCGCGTATCTCACGGCCGATCTCGACAAGGTAAAAATGATTTTCAGCGACCCGGACAAGTTTCTCACCGCTGACCCATTTCTCTTTTTGTATGCCGTCGTGCTCGTTTTCGCTTTCGGACCAGGAAAGTTCTCCGTCGACTGGCTGATCAAGCGCTGGGTTGCTCCGCCCCCTTCGGAAGGCGCATAGCTCGGTTGAAAACGATTGCCTCGGTGGCGCTGCTTATTCCGCTTCCGGCTGGAACAACATGGTGAAGCCGACCCTGGGACAGGTTTTTGGACTGAGCTTGCTCGGATTGGCAGCGGTCCTCGCTCTGCTTTTTTACTTCGTCTTCCTGCTCTCCCGCGAGACGATTATCGAAAGCTCCGAGCGACTTCGCGACGGAGCGAGCCGCGAAATCGGTGAGCGTGTTACGAGCTTCTTGGCAAAGGCGCCGGACGCTGTAGAGCAATTCCAGCGGGAGATCGATCAGGGCCTGATGGACGCGCGTAATCTGCAGGCAATCGAACCGGCGCTGTTGGCGCTGCTTTTATCCACCCGCGACATCACCGAGATAACGCTCACCTACGGCAAGAAAATGGGTTTCGATGAAGAGGGGGCGCTCCAGCTTGCGGCGACGCCGCGCGGGCAGATGTGTGCGATGCGAGCCTCGAGCGACAAAGAAGAAGACCGCTTTTGGAGCCGTCATATCTACCAGGAGAACGGTGCATTCGTAGCCGATCGGCGTGAGTGCGAGACGACGTCACGGTTCTCCGCGGTGCCACCGCGTCGCGAATCCGGTGCGGTGATTTCCGATCCGACCTTGCACGCAACTTTTTCCACCCCAGCACGCAGGAATTTTTCAGGGCGACTCTTGTGGAGCGATCTGCATTGGTCGCAACTCGACGCCGACCTGCCGGAGACGCAACGCCGGGTCGAAGTCAGCGTGCAGCAGGTGGTCACCGACAGGGACGGAGAATTCCTGGGTGTCTTGCGCGTGGGACTGCTCGCGCAACAACTGGACCGCGCGGTCCAGCTCAAGCTGGCATCAGGTGATCAGGCCGATCCGCATCGCATTTTTATTTGCGACCCGGCGGGGCATTTGATTACGCGACTCTCCCCGTCCGACCCATTGGAGGATCTCGACGGCGACTTGCGCATTGCGCCTGCCACCCTTCCCCCCGAGATCGCCAGCGCGCTGGCTGATCCAGCCCTTCGTGCGGTGGACGAGGAGAGGCCGAGCAATTCGGGGCACTTCCATTTTGACGGTAAGGAATTTCTTACCACCTTTCGCGCCCTTCCTGGGACCCAGGAATGGATCGTCGGGATCGTGGTCCCGCGTGCTTATTACCTGGGCCGCCTCAGCACAATTCGGGACCGACTCCTCGCCGTTTCGCTCGGAATCATGGTGCTCCTTATTGTGGGTGGCACCTTTATCCTGCGCCGCGTCCGGCGCGGGCTGGCGCAGATCGTCGGGGAAAGCCTCACGATGAATGCTTTCGAGTTCTCTCCGGCGCCGACCGTCTCGCCCTTCCGCGATGTGAGCGAGGTCCTGGAGAGTCTCGAGAAAACAAAAACGGCCATGCGCGCGATGAGCAAGTACGTGCCGGTCGATCTGGTTCGGCGCCTTTACCGGAACAAGACGGAGCCGGTCCTGGGGAGTGAGTGATGGAGATTTCCATCATGTTCACGGACATCAAGGATTTCACGACTTCCGCCGAGCAGATTGCACCTAACGAATTGGCCGCGGCCCTGGGATGTTATCTGGACGTGATGGTGAGGATCATTCAGCAGGAGACCGGCGGCACTATCGACAAATTCATCGGCGACGCCATCATGACGTTTTGGAACGCGCCGGAGCGCGTGGCGGAGCATGCTCGAATGGCGTGTCTGGCCGCACTGCGTTGTCGAGAGGCAGGTCACGCTCTTTCCCAATCATCCGATTGGCGGGGCTTGCCGCCGTTTGAAACGCGCTTTGGCCTGCACCAGGGCAAGGCGCTGGTCGGACATTTTGGCGCGCATGATCGGATGAATTACACGACGATGGGCGATGCCGTGAATCTCGCTTCCCGCCTGGAGGGTCTAAACAAGCAATATGGCACCAGCATCATTGCGAGCGATCGCATCGTTGAAGAGGCGCGGGCCCACTTCGATTTTCGACTCTTGGACCTGGTGGCGGTGAAAGGAAAAACCGACGCGATCAAGATTTACGAATTGCTGGGGCAGAAGGGGGCGGGGAGCGCGATGCGTGAAACCGTCAAAGCGTATGAAGCTGCGTTGGAGGCTTATTCGGCGCGAAATTTCGAAGAGGCGATCGCCCTCCTCTCGCAAAACGACAACGATCCGCCCAGCGGCATTTTGCTCAATCGTTGCCGTGCCTTTCTGGAAGCGCCGCCTCCGATGGATTGGCAAGGCATTCATGTTTCGACGGCAAAGTAGCTTTAGCGAAATTCGTTATGCCTGAGATGCCGATTAGGAATGTTTCTGCAGAAGCAAACTCGCGAGAGGGCAATGATCTGAGGCGATATGGCGTCCCGGTGGTGAGGTTTACCCTGGTCTTGATCGGTTTGGCAGTGTTGCTGCCGCGAGCGTCGCTCGCAGAGGAAACGCCGTCCGCCCAAATCCCGTGGCAGCCCTGGTCCAATGAAGTGTTCGCGCGAGCGGAGAAGGAACATCGCTTTGTCTTGCTCGATCTTGGCGCGGTCTGGTGTCACTGGTGTCACGTGATGGAAGACATCACATATCGCGACCCGAAGGTGATCGCGCTGATCAGGCAGCGCTACATCGCGGTGCGGGTGGACCAGGATGCCCGGCCCGATCTTTCGAATCGCTACGAGGATTACGGATGGCCGGCGACGGTCGTGTTCAACTTCGACGGCAGCGAGATTGTTAAACGCCAGGGTTACATTCCGCCGAAGCCGATGGCCTCGATGCTCCAGGCAATTATCGACGATCCATCACCCGGACCCTCGATTGTGGAGGCGGCGCCACTGGAGCAAGCCAGCGGCGCAGGCTTGGAGCCCCAGCAGCGGGAGAAACTCCGCAAGATTTTGCGCGACGCCTACGATGCGAAGAATCGGGGCTGGGGCACGGTGCAAAAGTTTCTCGACTGGGACGTCATTGAATTTTGCCAGGGTGAAACGATCCGAGGCGATCGAGAGCTCGAGCGAATGGCGCGTGAGACGCTTGATGCCCAACTCCAGTTGATCGATCCGGTCTGGGGCGGCGTTTATCAATACTCGACCGACGGCGATTGGAAACATCCTCACTTCGAGAAAATCATGCAGATGCAGGCGGAGGATCTGCGCAGCTATGCGCAGGCCTACGCGCTCTGGAAGGATTCGGCGCATCTCGAAGCGGCGAAAAAGATCCTGGGTTACCTGCACAATTTCCTGACAAGTCCTGACGGCGCATTCTACACGAGCCAGGATGCCGATCTCGTGCAAGGCGAGCATTCCGCCGACTACTTCGCGCTTTCCGATCCAGAGCGGCGCCAGCGTGGTATTCCCCGCGTCGATCAACACATCTACGCGCGCGAGAACGGCTGGGCGATCAACTCCCTGGCGACGATGGTACGGCGTAACCGGCGATGAGAGCGCGCTGGCAGATGCGGCGCGGGCGGCCGAATGGATCATTGCGAATCGTTCGTTAGCAGGCGGTGGATTTCGCCATGACGGGCAGGATGCTGGCGGACCCTATCTTGGCGACTCCATTTCCATGATGCGTGCGTTCTTGAAATTGCATGCGGTAACGGGTGATCGAAAATGGCTGCGAAGTGCGGAAGAGGCGGCGCAATTTGTCGAAGCAAAGTTCAAGAGCAACGTCGGCTTCGTCGCCTTTGTGCAGCCTCTGGCCGGGAAGCTGAAGCCGAAACCGCAAGTGGACGAAAATGTCGCAGTCGCCCGTGGGTTGAACCTGCTTCATCACTACACGGGAAAGGAGATGTACGAGAAAGCTGCGCGTCACGCGATGCGTTACCTGGCCGCTCCGTCCATTGGCGAAAATCGCGGCTACATGGTCGCGGGTATTCTGCTGGCCGACAACGAACTGGCGGCGCCGCCATTGCACCTGACCGTCGTCGGCAAGAAAGACGATGCCGCCGCGCGAGCGCTTTTCATGGCTATGGTCGGTCTGCCGGCGAACTACAAGCGGGTCGAGTGGTGGGATGAGCGAGAGGGACCAATGCCGAATCCCGATGTGCAATATCCAACCTTTGAAAAAGCAGCAGGATTCGTCTGCGCGGATCGCCGCTGCTCCGCACCGATTTTTGATCCGGCGAAGATCGCGGTGATCGCAAAGAGGAAATGAGGCGCATCGTTCTACTCATCTGCGCGATGACCTGGTTGTCGTTCGCAGACCGAGCTGCTGCGCAGGACCAGGCGCAACTGGAGATTGGCGGCGGCAAGATCGATCTTACTTTTTCATCCGCTCCCAGTGAGGCATTGCGCACACTTGTTCTCGGATGGGTGGCGTCATCGGCCCGGGCGGTAACTGTCTATTACGAGCGATTTCCAGTTTCGCATCTTCAGATTCGGGTCCGCCTTTTTGAAGGGCACGGTGTGCGGGGAGGGCACACGACGGGTTGGAATGGACCGGCGGTTACGATTGGAGTTGGGCAGGCGAGCAGCGCTTCCGATTTCACCGAAGACTGGGTGCTTACCCACGAAATGGTGCATCTGGCGTTTCCCTCTGTTTCCGAAGAACACCACTGGATCGAGGAGGGCTCCGCGACCTACGTGGAGCCGATGGCGCGAGCGCGCGCCGGTGATCTGACACCAGAGAAAGTTTGGGGCGATCTCGTCGACGGACTGCCGAAAGGTCTGCCGCAGGCGGGAGACCGCGGGCTCGATTTCACCCCAACATGGGGCCGCACCTATTGGGGTGGGGCGCTCTTCTGTTTGCTGGCCGACATCGAAATTCGCAAACGCACCGGAAACAGGAAAGGTCTGGAAGACGCGCTCCGTGCCATTCTCAAGGCCGGCGGGACAATTGAATCGGATTGGCCGCTGGCACGAACGCTGGAGATTGGCGATCGCGGAATTGGGGTGCCAGTCTTGCGCGAACTCTACGACAGGATGAAAGGCGCACCCGCTCCGGTCGATCTGGCCACGCTCTGGAAGGAACTCGGCATCGGCCGTCGGGGCGGTAGAGTCGAATTCAACGGAGACGCGCCGCTTGCTGCGATCCGAAAAGCCATTACGCAGCCGGCTTCACCATAACCTCGGAGCCTAGTACTTTAACGTCAACTGGGCGGCCACGAGATGGCCGCTCGTCTGAGAGGACTCCTGGCTGAAGCTGTATTGCACTTTGCCCTGGAGATAATTCGTGAACCGATAGCCGAGCGCAGCGTCGATGCGCCAGATATCGTTGCCCCACTTCGCGCGATGGTCCTCGTCGCGAATCGTGCCGAAGAGCTGCTGGTTCCAGCGGAGCGCCGCAAAGAGCTGCGCTGTCATTTTATATTTCGCCTCGAGGTAGTAGGCGAAAGTATCGGCGTTGCCGATCCGCGGGACCTCGAAACGCGTCTCGTATAGCTCGGCCCATAATTGAAGATGATGCCAGGCGAAAGAGAGATCCTGCGCCAGGACGAGCTCTCGATAATCGCCGAGGCCACGACCGACTGGGAGAGAGGGCGCGGCCTCGGAAAGGAGATAGGGACCAGCGCTGGCCGACACACCAACGTTCCACATTTCATTCGGGCGAAACCCGGCGCGGCCACTGAAGGTGGGATGTTCGAAACCAACATGCGTCGCGCTCCATGACTCCGGCCGCGAAGCCAGGACCGTGTTCTTCATTTCTACCGCGTAATCGAATCGTCCGACAGAACCGGAGAGGGCGAGGCCGCTGGCATAGCTCGGTCCCCAGATGATCGGGTTGCGCCAGACTTTGTCGGAGTAATCGCCGTTATCGTATTCACCGACATGTCCCCACCCGAGAAGCTCATCCGTATCTTCCGGCGCCCAGCTGTCCCAGATTCCGGTAAGGTTCTCGTAAGGGAGCGGTGCGTTGATGAATGGATTTTGCCAGGAATCGTGTCGTGCGACCCAGTTGCCAACCACAGTGGCGAACTGCCCGATTTGAACGTTGAAGCTTCTCGACGGGCCGTAGCGGAGAAAGTATTCATCCAGACGAATTTCGACCCCTTCGTCGCTCGGATCGAAACCCCGGTCCACGCGCGTTTGGGCAAAGAGATAAACCTGCGAGCCCAGCGTAGCGTCGAGGAACAAGGTCAGCCTCGGGTTAAGAAAAGAGTCGTGAGCGGCAAAGAGGAGTCCGGGAGGGGGTTGATCGAAGGAGTAAGCCTCGAGATCAAAGAGCCCGCTCAACTGCAAGTGAAAGCGGTGAGCCGGATCCTGTAACGAAAGCGCTTCGTGAGTTTTTTCGAGAAAGTCCGCGCGCGCGACGTTGCGGGAAGTTACGGCCAGGCAAAGGATGAGCGCCGGCCAACGAAAGAGACGAAAGAGGGTGGATGAGTTACGCAGCATGGAGAAGCCTTCCGATGGTCGTGCGCAACGCCTCCATCGTGACCGGCTTGCTGAGGACAACATCGACGGCCTGGGGCTGCGAGCCGGTGACTTCGATCAAGGCGCCGAAACCGGTGAGCATGATCACCGGAATGTTCTGGTTCAGTTGCTTGATGGATCGCGCAACCTGATCGCCGTTCATTTCTGGCATGACACGGTCGAGCACGACGAGATCGAAGTGATTGCGCTGAAATTTTTCCAGGGCCTCGCGGCCACTGGCGGCCGTCGCCACGATGTGACCGTCACAGCGCAGGTAGGCGGAAACCACTTCAAGGATGCCGGGTTCGTCATCGACAATAAGAATGTCCAGAGATGACGTTGCCCGCTCCTGGTCTCGCACGATCGGCGCCGAAGCGGTCGAGTTGTCTGCGAGCGGCAACCGGATAATGAAGGTAGTCCCCTGACCAGGGGCGGATTCGATACCGAGCTTGCCTCGATGCCGTTCGACTATTCCGTAGACCATGGAAAGCCCAAGACCGGTGCCGCTTTCGCCCTTGGTCGAGAAGAACGGTTCCAGGCAACGCTGGCGAACAACGTCGCTCATGCCCATCCCGGTATCGCGCACGCGAATCACGGCGTCCGCCGCCTCCATTGAGGTCTCGAGCGCAATGCAGCCGCCTTCCGGCATGGCGTCGACGGCATTGAAAATCAGATTGGTCAGCACCTCACGCAGGGCGGATTCTTCGCCCGCGACAAATGGGGATGCCTTGAGCTCCACCGTGACCTCGACAGTCACTCCGCGGGCCTGAGTCTGGCTCCGCCACTTCGGTTCGGTGAGCGAAACGGCCTGGTGAACGATCTTGGCCAGATCGACAATGGGAAATTCCTCATCGCTATCGGCGGGCCGGTAGAATTCGCGAAGACGACTCACCACGCTGGCCGCGTCCTTGGTCGAGGTGCGCAACATTTCCAGGCAGCGGCGGGCCTCGACCTTGTCATCCAGCAACATGTCGCTTTCGAGAAGCAACTCCGTGAAACCGAGAATGGGAGTGAGGGTGTTATTGAAATCGTGCGCGATGCCGCTGGCCATCTGGCCGATGGCGCTGAGACGCTCTTGCTGGATGACCTGCTGTTGCGTGGCCTTCAGCTCCGCGAGCGCTTTCTCCAGCTCGCGGTTGGTCTCGTGCAAATCCGTCTCGGCTTGTTGACGGCGGCACAGGTTTTCCATCGATCCGGCTACGATTTGCTCAACCGGTTTGGAGAGCCGTTTAGCGACAAACAAACTGGCGACAAATCCAAACGAGAGAACAACGAGCCCGAGGGCGATGATCTTCCAGCGAAGCGCTTCCTCTTCGCGGATCGAGACGGCGAGCGGATAGAGACAAACCTGGTAGGCCCGCGCAAACTTTGTTTCAGGATCGAGCGCCTTGTAATAAACAAGATGGCGTCCGCTTTCCAGGTCGGCCGGAAAATGACCTGCGAGTTGTTGTCCTGAGCCAGCGGCGACTTGTTCTCCGACGGTTCGCCGATCAGCGGCGCCCAGGTTCTCGATGTAGAGGCGCTGGTTGAGCCAAATTCCGCTCTTGATGGCTCCGGCGCGATCGGCTTCCGAATCCTGGAGATGACCGATCGGAAAGCCGACAGCCAGAGTGCCCAGGTTTCTCCCATTCGGGTCGAGAATCTTGGTCAGAACCACTTGGCGCAGGGCCGCGGGCTGGTTCCCGCGCGCCAGGGCGATGTAGCCGACGGCCTGGTTGTCGTTCTCGCGAAGCATCTTGCCCATGGTGGAGAGCGATTCATGCAGGGACGGCTGATCGGTCAGTCCGACAGGATGACTCTCGGGTGGCAGGACAGCGCCTTCGGCATCGAGGAAACGAAAAAATGAAGCCCGTGCCATCTCGGGCGAGTCCGCAGCCGAATCGCCCGGCTGCTCCAGAATGCCTTCGAACTCGGTCAGCGCGTTGCGATACAAATCATCGACGTCTCGCTCTTCCAGGGCTGCGCGGATGCGGACAGCATGCGAAAGCGCGCGACATTTTTCGTTGATGGCTTCCGACTGCGCCTCCTGAATCTTCAGGAAGGCCTGGACCTGATTCTGGAACTGCGCGTCGAGCGCCTGCTGCTGGTTTGACCGCCGATTTTCCTCTGCGAGGTAGACCGCCGCGATCGTCACGGCGAGGACGACCAGCATCATGGCCAGGAGCAACTTGGCCCGGAAGCTCAGCGCCGCCGTGAAATTGTAGTGGAAGGTAATGGCTGGGTTACCTGGCTGGAAAATCGACATGCAAAGTCATGCCGGGTTTCAATTCCACGGGACGCTCTCGGACATCGTCGCCAGCCACCCAGGCTTTCAGCACTGTACTTGCCGGCCGGGAGGTTCTCGAGACGATATCGGCCCGCTGTGTCGGTTTTATGAAAATAAGGCGTCTCCAGGACGAGAATCGTGCCGCGCATTCGCTCGTGGATTTCGCAATGGATGGTGACCGCTCCCGGTTTATCGAAAACGACGGTGGTGGGCTTTTCGTCTTTCCGAAAACGGCCGAGGTCGAATCGTTTGGTTTTCGAATAGGAAAAGACGTTGTGGTAGGTGTCGTCCATATTCGGAAAATCGACCGCTGTTCCGACGAGAACCGGCAAGAGATCGGGCGCGAATGCGATATTTTTTTGCGCTACCTGGGCCGCCGCTTTGGCGGTGTTGTTCGCTTGAGATCGAAAATCGCCTTCTAAGTAAACAACGGCTGACGGCGGATTAGTGGCGGCCATGGGAACGTCGTTGCTGGTCGCGTAGCGCTGATTCAGGCCGCGATCGAAAGAGGGCTTCGGCAGCTGGACGGTGCCCTCGATAACCGCCTGGGCCCGAGCGGAGTCCGCCACAAATCCGAGGACAAAAAGGAGAATAGAATATCCGTAGCGCACAGATATTCTGTCTATAGCGAGAACGGTGCCAGCGTGGGAGATTCAGGCGATAATCACTGCAGGCCGCGGGTGCCAGGATGGCAAACGCCGCCGCCGCTTCGGCATTCCGGGGACAATGGAGAATGAATGTTAATTATCTCGGAACTGAAAGCGACGGGACGAGAAACATCGAAATCAGGTGCAACGAAATATCCTTTTCGGCGCTAGTTCGGCGCATGCGCAGGATTCCCGGCACCGTCGTGACGAATACCTCGTTCAATCCAATGAACGACGATGCCTACGCGAACATTCGCTACAAAGACTTGGAGCTAACCCTGGAGACGCCATTCTCTGACTACATTATCTTTGGCCCTTCCCAGGATGGTGCGTTCGATGAATTCGTCACGAAGCTACGAGACCACAAGGTCAGGTGGTGGGAGAAGATCTGGTAGCCTTGGCCACTGCGCCGCGGTTGCGGGGACGCTACTCCGTGCGTAGCGCCGCCATCGGGCTGATGCGCGTGGCACGCCGGGCCGGGAGCCACGTCGCAATGAGCGCGGCGGTGGCGAGCAGGGTGGGTGCAGTGATGAAGGCAATCGGATCGAGCGCGCCAACCTCGTAAAGCATCCCACTGAGAATTTTTCCCGTTCCGACCGCGAGCACCAAACCAAGGGCAAGACCGCAGACCAGCATGACCGAACCTTCGCGCAGAAACATCCGCAGCACCGCGCCCCGTTGCGCGCCCAGCGCCATACGAATACCAATCTCGCGGGTGCGGCGCGCGACCGAGTAGGCCTTCACACCGTAAAGACCGACGACCGCGAGACCAAGCGCGAGTCCGCCAAAGACGGAGAACATGGCCGCGCCCGCGCGCACGATCCAAAGTTGGAAATTGCTCTCGAGATGTTGCGCGAAACTCTTGAGGGAAAGGATCGGGAGCGCGGCATCGACTTCGCGCACGGTTCGCCGCAACAGATCCGCGGTTGCGGTCTCGCTGCCGGGCGCCAGGCTGCGAAACCGGACGAAAAAGTTGATGTTGCTTTGAAAGCCGCGTCCAAACGGAACGTAAATGACGCCGTTCGGGTCGTTTTCGAAAAGTGCATTACGCGTCGCGGGGACAATGCCAACGACCTCGATCGTCTCGCCGGGTTTGATCGTGCCACTGAGGTCTTCGCTCATTCCCACGCGGGAATCGCTGCCGTTCGCGCGCGGTGCTTTGTCGCCCGCGAACTGGACTCGCTGCCCGAGCGCGTCGCCCTCCGGCCAGAGTTTTTTGGCCAGAACTTCGTCAATAATTGCAACGGCCGCGCCGCCAGATTGTGTCGCTTCGGCTTCATTGAACACGCGGCCCCGCAAGACTGGCAAGCCGACCGTCGTGAAGTAGTCCGCGCCGACGCTGTTCCAGGCCGCGCTGAAGGCCAGTCCCTCCGCGGCGGTCGCCGGCTTCGCGTCAGGCGCAGGCTGCAAACCGGCTCGCTGCACGTTCTTGTTAAGGGAGATCATCCCGAACGGAATCGTGGCGGAAACGCTGGTATGCTCGACACCGGGCAATGCGGCCAGTCTTTCGTTCAAACTGCGGTAAAGATCCTGCGCTCGTTTTGTCTCGTAACCGGCCAGGCTCGCATCGGTTTCGATGAGAAAACTTGCACCGGGTTGAAGGCCGGTGTTGACCGACGCGGCTTTGCTGGCGCCGCGGATGAACAAAGCGGCCGCGGTCAGGAGGGCGAGCGAAAAGGCAATTTGGATCACGACGAGTGGATTGCGCGGCAGAAATTTCCAGCGCCGCCGGATCACATCTTCTCCCGCTTGTTCCTTCAAATCGGCCACCACCGCGCTGCGTGAAAGTTTGAGCGCCGGCCCCAGGGCAAAGCCGATTGTTCCCAATAAACAAAATCCGAAGGTCGCGGCAAGAATTGCGGGGTTCGGTCCGCCCAGCCAAACAATATCAAGCGGCAGCATTTTTCCCAAAGACGTGACGAGAAGATCGGACGACCAGAGGCCCAGCACGAGGCCGCCGGCGCCCCCGAGGAGCGCCAGCACCAGGCCTTCGGTGAGAAGCTGGCGGACGATGCGGCTCCGGCTGCCGCCGAGCGCGAGACGAATGGCGATTTCTTTGCGGCGGGCGGTGCCCCGGGCCAGCAACATGTTCGCGAGATTGAGACACGCCACGAGCAAAACCACGATCGACATGCCCAGGAGCATCGGGGCGAGCTTCGACATTCCGCCTTCACCCGCCGGGCTCGTGCTGGTGGAAAAGCGCGAAATCGGCGTCGTTTGGAACGTCTGGTCTTTTTGCTCGACCGGATACGCCTTCTCCAGATTCGCGGCCAGGCCAGTCAGGGAAGGCTCGGCCGTGGCAGCGGTAAGGCCCGGCTTGAGTCGGCCAACGATGAGCAGCTGTTGCCCCGCGCGATCGCCGAGTTTCGTATTCCTCTCACCCGCGAAATCGTTCGCCACTTGATCGTAGACGCCGAGGGGCAGCCACACTTCGGGCGATATAATCTGCATCAGGCCGGTGAATCCTCGCGGTGCAATGCCGACGATCGTGAAAGGATGACCGTTAATGAGCAAGGGCGAGCCGAGCAACTTCGGATCGAGGGAGTGCTTCGCCCAGTAGGAGTAGCTGATGATTGCGACGGGAGCCGCCTGGCCGGGGGTCTCTTCCTCCGGCAGGAAGGTGCGGCCTTGTGCGAGTGGCACACCGAGCACGGAGAAATAATTGGAGCTGGCCATCGCGGCGAACGTGCGCCGCGTGTCGCCTTTTTGCCCGAGACCGACCATGGCCAGGTTGTAAGTCATGACCTCGGTGAAGACGCTGTTCTGCTCGCGGATGTCGCGATAGGTCGGGTAGGAAAATCCGCGATACGTTTTTGGGTTCTTTTTGTCCTGAGAAAAAACCTGCACGACTTCGTGGGGCCGGGCGTAGCCGGGCGGCGCGAACAACATCGTGTGGACGAGGCTGAAGACGGCGGTGTTCGTGCCAATCCCGAGGCCGAGAACGATGACAGCTGCGATGGTGAACCCCGGCGACTTCATCAGCTGCCGGACCGCGAATTTAAAATCCTGAATCATATGAGGTTACCAGTGAGATGCCCGCGATTGGGTAATTGGATTCAGAAATCGAAAGGCGATGACCCACGCCATGAGATGGCGAGCTTCCGCCTGTCCTCTATCGGGACGCGCCAAGCTGTCGAGTGGGACGTGCTGAGGCCCGGCCCTCCGAATCAGGGGCGGCATCCACCCGAAATATTCGCCCGGCACGAGAGGAGAAGTTTACGCGGCTACGGCAGGCGCAGGATCGTAGGGGGAGGAGGTGCTCTTGAATTTCGTGTAAAGGAACTTCGTGGCCGGTGCGTTTTCGTGCGCAATACCGACCGCCTCTTTCAGTCCCCCATCGCGCAGTTTTGTCAGCGATTGCTCGAGCAGGCGCGTGCCGAAACCGCGGTTTCGGTATTCCATTGAGACACAGGGGCCGGGCGCGAGATGCACCTCGGTCTCGGCGTCTTGCAAAACGATCGCCGCACCGATGATGCGAAGGCCATGCTTCAGGGCGAGGCAGGTAGTGGCCGGCGTGCCAAAAGCGCGCTCCAGCCAGGGTTCGATCGTTTCCATGACTTCCTGCGTGGATGGGTTCCAGGCGGGATCGAGGACGAAAGAAGTGGAGATAACCTTCCGCAGCTCAACCTGGTCCTCGGCCGTGGCGGGTCCAATCTCGTAATGCTCCGGCAATTCGACACCAAATTGCGGCAGCTGAGTCAGGTCCCAGCGAAATTGAATCCAGTTGCTCCAGTTCATACGGTCCACCGAACAGTATCGTGTTCGGGGCGAGGGCTGCAACTGGACGTTCGAAGAACCGGCATTCTCCGGCAACCGATAAATTCTGAGGGCGAAACTAGATCGCCTGGACGGATTTGAGCGTTTCGTTGAACGAAGTGTAGAGCTCGCGATACTGCGCGACACCGCGCCGCAGGACCGGTTTGAAATTCGCCAGATCCGCGATGTTGATGATCTGATCGACGCTCTGGACAAATGCGCTCATCGCGTCATTCGTCGCGAAGCGATGACTGAGGAGGACGACGAAGTGGTCGCGCCGCTCGGCTCCGGGACGTTTGATCATCTCGCGCAGGATCGGATTGTTCTGCGGGTTCGAGCCTTTGAAGTTTTCGTAAATGATCACGACATTGTAGCTGTAGGTCTTGAGCTTCAGGAGCACGTCTTCCTCGAACAAGCCGAGGTGCACCTTGTAGGTCATGTCGATCAACTGCGGCACGACCATTTTCTGATATTGCTGATGATCGACGCACACGAGCGCCGTGTTATCGCCGAGATCGAAAAACGAAGCGTCTTGTGTGTCCATGGCCTTAACGGAAAGCGTTGGCGGGAACGTCGAGACGCAGGCCGGAATCGAGATCGTTGTCGACCCCGCGGGTTTTTTGAATGACATCGATGCCGCGAGTGACCTTGCCCTTGCGCGACGCGAACAACCGCGCCGTTTCCTCGGTGATCAGATCGTTCTCGTAGGCGTTCAGAATCGACTGGTCGAAGGTCATCCAGCCGAAGGGCGAACTCGCCTCGATGATTTCGTAGAAGCTGCGATGCTCGCCTTCGCCGATCGCGATCGTTTCATGCGTGCGCAGATTGTTGCCGAGAATTTCCGTCAGCAATTGCCGGCCGCCGCCCACTTTCGGCGCGAGTCGCTGGCTGACGATGTAGCGCAAGCTGTCGGCCAGGCGGATGCGCAGCTGCTGCTCTTCGCCCAGCGAAAATAGGCCGAGGATACGGTTGATGGACTGGCCGGCATCGACTGTGTGCAGCGTGCTCAGGACGAGATGGCCTGTTTCGGCGGCCATCAGCGCCACTTCCACCGTCGCGCGATCGCGCATTTCGCCGACCAGAATCACTTTCGGCGCCTGCCGAAGCGCTGCGCGCAAGCCGTTTGGATAGTTGTTGAAATCGTGCCCCAGTTCACGCTGGTTGAACGTCGCCTTGAGCTTCGGATGCACGAATTCAATCGGATCTTCCAGCGTGACAATATGGACGGCCTGATTGGCGTTGATCTCGTTGAGCAACGCGGCCAGCGTGGTCGTTTTGCCGCTGCCGGTCGCGCCTGTGACCAGAACCAGGCCGGTTTTTTCCTTCGCGATCTCCTCGAAGATCGGGGGCAACCCGAGGCTCTGCGACCGTGGGAATCTCGCCTTCCAGCTTTCGCAGCACGATCGAGAAATGGCCCTGCTGCCGGAAAATATTTACGCGGAAACGCGCTTCGTCGTTGAGCGAATAGCTGCAATCGCAGGAGCCGCCGGTGAGATAATCGTAAATCAGGCGGCGGTTTCCCTGCATCAGGGTGAGCGCGATTTGCTCCGTCTGATAGGGAGTGAGCGCGTCGATCGGCGGATCGACGAAGACCGGCTTCAGTTCGCCGAAATCTTCCACCTGCAGCGGATGGCCGACGGAAAAATTCAGGTCGGAGATGCCGTCGTAGGTCTTCAGCATCGCCGACAAAATTCGGTCGAGATCGGGAATTCTCATCGTGCCTGGTGTTATTCGTCTGTGCCGTCCGGCGGCGGCTCTTTCAGGAAGGGCCGGAATTTCTTTCTGTCGATCGCCTTGTCGTAGGCTTCTTCCGGCGAAATGCGGGTGTGGCGCAGATGATCCATGATCGCGTCGTCGAGCGGCTGATTGCCCTTCTTCTTGCCGACCTGGATCATGCCGGGGATCTGGTGGGTCTTGCCTTCGCGAACGAGGTTCGCGATCGCCATGTCGACGACGAGAATCTCCAGCGCGGCGACGCGTCCTGGCTTGTCGATGCGCTTGAAGAGGTTCTGCGCGATGACGCCCTTGAGCGATTCGGCGAGCGTGGCGCGGATCTGGTTTTGCTGACTGGTCGGGAAGACGTCGATGATACGATCGACGGCTTTGGCGGCGCTCGAAGTGTGAAGCGTTCCGAAAACAAGGTGACCCGTGGCGGCGGCGGTCAGGGCCAGTTCGATCGTTTCGAGATCGCGCATTTCACCGACGAGAAGAATATCCGGATCTTCACGCAGGGCGCCGCGCAGGGCGGCGGCGAACGAGCGCGTGTGCACGCCGACTTCGCGGTGCTGCACAAGGCAGTTTTGGCTGCGATGCACAAATTCAATCGGGTCTTCGACCGTGATGATATGATCGTGGCGCTGCAGGTTGGCGTAATCCATCATCGCCGCCAGGGTGGTCGATTTTCCGGAGCCGGTCGGTCCGGTGACGAGGATGAGGCCTTTCTTCAGCAGCGGAAATTTTTTCAGGACCGGCGGCAGATCCGAGATCGTCCAGGTCAGGACCGTCGAAGGAATCAGACGAAAGACGGCGGAGATGCCGTATTTTTGCTGGAAGAAATTCGCGCGATAACGCGCCACGCCCGGCACTTCATAACCGAAATCGATGTCGGACGTTTCCTCGAAGAGTTTGATTTTCCCTTCCGGCGCGATCTCATAGACCATCGCTTTCAGGTCGTCATTCTGCAGCGGCGGGTAATCGACGCGAACCAGATCGCCGTTGATGCGCAGCATCGGCGGATTGTTGGTGGAAAGATGAAGGTCCGAGGCCTTTTGCTCGGACATGAGTTTGAAGAATGAGTCGATCCGGGCCATGAGAGTTCGGACCCTCGTTAAAGCTAAATCAGTGCCACCCGCCGCGCGGATTCTATCCGCCCGAGGTGCCGCTGATAGCGCGCTGTCTAGCGGCTGAATCGCGAGCCGCGTCCAGCGTCGAACGAACCTGCTCGAGCAATTTTTCGCGCGTGTAAGGCTTGGGAATAAATCCGCGCAAGCCTTGGGCAAGCATCTTGCCCAATTTGCTCTGCTCGGCGAATCCGCTGCTCAGGACCACATTGACGTCCGGGTTCAGCGCTCGGAGTTCGTCGAAGACCGCATCGCCGTCCATGACCGGGAGGAAGAAATCGAGAATGACCAGGCCGATCTGCTTGCCGATTTGCTGGTAGATCCTAAGCGCCTCGAATCCGTCCTTGGCGAGGATGACCTTGTAGCCTTCGTCGGTGAGCATCTCGGAAGCGAGCTCTGCAATTTCGGCCTCGTCGTCCACCAGCAGGATCAACTCGCGGTTGCCTCTCTCGTTCAGAACCTTGATGTCCGCCGGGATCGACGTGGGCTGGGCATTCGGCCGCGAGTGGATTTCGCGCGAGCAGGCGACTTCTCCGTAACCGCTTTGGCTGTTGTCTCCGCCGGCTGATCGGAAGGCGGTGGGACGATGGTGAATTCCGGCGGACGCAACGGCTTGGGAGCGTCTTTGGTCTTGGGCGCAGTTCCCTCCAGAATTCGCGAGGTGATCCGGTCGAAGAGAGATTGGGCGGTCTTCGACGCGACCTCGACCCGTTCGCCCAGCATCTCGATATAATTATATTCGCCCTTGTGCTGGCGAGCCAGATCGGCGTAACGCGAGATCTGTTGCAGCATCGTGTTGAGCTCAGTGGAAGTGGCCGCAATCCACTTCAAGTCATCATGATCGAGCATAAAACTATTGCTGCTTTCAGGTGCGATCGCGGTCGTTCAGACAAGCCCAAAACACCGCTGCCAAAACTGCAAAAATAGCGATTGCAAAGGAACCAATGGTCAGCATACGGGGAAGAAAAAGATAGGGTCAGGGTCAGCACGGTTCATGCCCCCTGCAAGGGCGCGCGTCAACCCGAATCCGCCGCGAATTTCTATCGCGCCGTTGCACCGTGCGAGGTAAATCGGGCTTATTTCCCAAGCGCGTTCCGCAGTTCCGTTTTCGCGGAATCCACTTCGCGCGGGGCGGCGTGGCAGAGCAAGAGGGCGCGCAACTTGTCCCCCTGATAATAACGCACCACGAATTTCTTTTTCGCGTACGCACCTTTCAGGACCACCCGGGTCGGTTGCAAGCTGAAGTCACCCACGAAGTCGAGTTTCAGATCGAACATCTCAGTCCAAAAATAGGGGACTTGCTCGTAACGAATCCGCTTTTTGCCGGTCATGTTCGCCCCGGCCACGAGTCCTTGTTCGCGCGCATTTTCCCAATGCGTCTGGCGGCGCACTCCGCCCATGATTCGATCCGGATAGAAGGCCAGATCGCCGATCGCGTAGATCCCTTTCTCTTCCGTCTCGAGGTATTCGCTGACGGGGGAGCCGTGGGGTCCGGCGAGCGGCGTGTTCCGCACCAGCTCGAGGTTTGGCTCCGCGCCACAGGCGACGACTGCCACACCGGCGGCAATGCGATTGCCGCTTTTCGTCTGGATATTTCGCAAGATCGTCTTGCCCTCGAAGCCGTTCAAGCTTTCGCCCAGGAGCAAGGTGACGCCGTGCTTGGCAAAGTAGCCGGTGATCCAAGCGCCCGTTTCCGGATCGAGATAACGGTTCAGGAGGTAAGCGTTGCGATGCATCATGCTGACCTTGAACTTGAGCTGGCGCAGGCTCGCGGCCGCCTCGCAGGCCAGTAATCCCCCGCCAACGATCACGATTGTCTTCTCCAGGTGCGCCATCTCTCGCAACGCGAGCGCGTCACGAATCGTTCTGAGATAAATGACATTGCCCAGGCCGACTCCCGCTACAGGCGGTCGCACGGGACGACTCCCCATGGCCAGGCAGGCCTTGTTAAATTCAATCGTCTCGCCATTTCCGAGGACGGCGAGCCGCCGGTCGATATTCACCTGCGTGACCATGGTGGCGAACCGCGTGTCAATCTTGTGAGTATCGTACCAGCTCGGATCCAGGCAGGGCAGTTTCTTTAACGGTGGCGTCTTGTCTCGCAGGAAACTCTTCGAAAGCATCCAGCGCTTATAAGGATGGTAGGTCTCCGCACCCACGAGAGTGACGCTGCCTCGCTTGTCATATTTACGTATGCTTTCACACGCGCTTCCCCCTCCGATGCCGCTGCCGATGACGAGATAGTCGCGTTGAATCATATGAAAGGCGGACGATAGAGAATGCGCGGGGCTGCTGGCGAGGCAAAAATATCCCTATTTCGTAATCTTGCTCATACTCCTACTGGCGATCGCGCCCCAGGGAGTCGATTACGATCACGAGCGGGAGCACGAGCACGAGGTGGAGGGAGATCAGAATACGGCCCGACAGATGATGACTGACGCGATAACGCCGGCCAAATCGCCCAGGAGCCCGGCGGGAATGGCATGCCGGGTCTGTTTCACCCCAACCGAGCCGAAATAAACCGCCGCCACGTAAAAAGTCGTCTCAGTGCTTCCGTAAATGGTAGCGGCCATACGACTTACAATATTATCGGGGCCGAGGCGATGGATGATGTCGGTCAGGATTGCGAGCGTGGCGCTTCCGCTCAATGGCCGCATCAGGGCAAGCGGAAGCAGGTCCGTCGGGAACTGGAGCGGCGTCAGCACGGGCGCCAGCACCCGGGCGAGAAGATCGATCCCACCGGCACCCTTAAACATACCGATGGCCACGAGCATAGTGACGAGGAAAGGAATTATTTTGAGGATGACGCCGAAGCCTTCCTTCGCACCCTCGACGAACTCCTCGTAGATCTTGATTCCGCGGGTGGCGGCATAAACCGGGAAAAAGCTAAGGAGAAAGGGGATCGCGAGAATCGAGAGCGCGTTTACGCTCCGGACGAAAACGCTTTGCGTCGCCGCCGTAGGGTCGACTGGCAGGTTAAACCATCCGGGAAACACCATGCGCACAAAAAGCGTGATAAAAAACAATCCCAGGAGGAGAAGAACCGGGAATGCCCAGGCGCGCCGCGTCGGTTCCGGAGGCAACTCGTCCGTCTTTGCGATATTATTCCCCGCGACCGCGGCCTGTGGGAAGGCCGAGGTCCCGGTCAAGCCGCCGGGGTGAAGCGCCGGCTCGTCGGGAACCACGCCCTGTGGCAGGCGCGTTTCGCGCAAACGGAAGAACGGCAGCTTCTCTAAGAGCTTTGCCGATGTGATCGCCACCGTCGCGGCGCACAGGGTCGCGAGTAGCGCCGTCCCGACGATCGCGGTCGGCCGGGTCGATCCCGCCGCCGCGAGAAGCGCAATGGCGGTCGCCGGGATCAATTGGACCGACGCGGTGTTGATCGCGAGAAATGTGCACATCGCGTTTGACGCCACGCCCGGCCGCGGATTAAGCGTCTCGAGATCCCGCATCGCGCGCAATCCGAGCGGAGTCGCAGCGTTCCCGAGCCCAAGCATGTTCGCCGCCATGTTCATGAGCATCGAGCCCATGGCCGGATGTTCGGGCGGCACATCGGGAAAGAGGCGGCGCATCACGGGACGTAAACCGGGCGCGATGCGTTGCACCAGGCCCGCGCGCTCGGCCAGGCGCATCACGCCCAGCCAGAGCGCCATGACGCCAATCAAGCCGAGCGCAATCGTCACCGCGGTCTTCGCGCCATCGAAAGCGCCGGCGGTCACCTCATTCAGCCGGTTGTTCCAGCCTCCGATCGTGACCGCGAGAAACACCAGCGCGAGCCAGATGTAATTCAGCACAGGGCTTTATAAAATGTAGAGGCGCTTGTGCCAAGCGCCTGTTGTTTGGTTAGGCGCGTGACAAAAGCGCCTCTACATCTGTTTTAGAAGCGTCGCCGCATGCCGCAGCGCGGACTCGGTTTTCCCGCCGAGCATCCGCGCGATCTCTTCGTTCCGGGCTTTGCCCGTGACTTCGCTTGAGCCGCGAGTGGGTCCGCCCACCATTTACCTCTTTCGTTACGACGAAATGGGTGGTCGCTGCCGCAGCCACCTGGGGCAAATGCGTGATGCAGAGCACCTGATGATCGGCGGCCAGCGCTCTCATTTTCGCGCCGACGGCATTGGCGATTTCGCCGCCGACATTCGCGTCGATCTCGTCGAAAACCAGCAGCGGAATCGCATCCTGCGCCGCAAGGGACGACTTGATCGCGAGCATCAGGCGCGAGATTTCGCCGCTGGAAGCGATCTGGCGCAGCGGCTTCAGTGGCTCGCCGGGGTTCGGAGAAAAGAGCAACTCGACTGCATCAAAGCCATGTCGCGTTCGGCTTGCTCCGAGCGGGGTGAGCTTCGCGTCGAATTCCGATTGTCGGAAGCCGAGGTCGCGCAGGTTCGCGCGAATCAATTCCGAAAGTTTCGGCGCCGCTTTGCTGCGCAACTTGTGCAGCGCCTGGCCCGCTCCGCTCCACTTCGGCGCTTTCGCCTTCAATTTCTTTGGCGAGACGTTCCAAGTTCCTCGTCGCGTCCTCGATTTGTCGCATCCGTTCGGTCGCGCGCTCGCCGAACGCAATCACTTCCGCGATCGTGCCGCCGTATTTGCGCTTCAAAGTTTCGAAAAGGGAGACGCGTTCCTCGAGCGGGCCAGCTGAGCTGGATCAAGATCGAGCTGTTCGGCGTACTGGCTGAGCGATCGCGAGATTTCGCCAAGTTCAACGACGCTGGCGGCGTGCGCTTCGGCCAACAGCCGGCGGCCGCCGGATCGATCTTTTCCAACTCGCGCAGGAGACGCTGCGTTTCCGCCAGCTGCGGAAGGAACGAGTCGTCCGCTTCGGACAGCCGGCTGGCGAGAGCGCCGGCCAGCTCGATCAGGCGTTTGCTGTTGCTCGCGAGTTGATAGCGGCCGGCGATTTCGTCTTCTTCCGTCGGACCGAAGTTTCGCGCGCGGTGATTTCATCGACCTGATGACCGAAGCAGATCGACTTCCTGTTCGCGGGCGGTTTCCGCCGTGTTCAGGCGTGGCGTGCTTCCGCTCGCAAGGCTTGCAGCGCTCGTAATGCTGTGGTCGAATTCCCGACTACGCCTCTGCCGGCTGTGCGCAAAGGCGTCGAGCAATCCGAAGCTGCCGGTCCGGCGAAAGAAGCGATTGATGATCGTGCGGCCCGTGCAGATCGACCAGGTCGTCGCCCAGATTTTTCAGCACCGCGAGCGTGGTGGGCGAACCATTGATGAACTGCCGATTTGTTCCGCTGCTCGAGAAGCTGCGTTTCACGATCAGAGTCGCCGTCGCACGGTTCGACTCCCGCCTCGCTCGAGCGGCGTGATTCAAGCTTTCCAGATCGTCGCCTTCAAAACTCGCTTCCGACCGTGCAGACCTCGGCGCCGGTCCGGATCAGCGATTTATCCGTGCGTTCGCCGAGCAATAAGTTGGAGCGCGCCGATGATGATCGATTTGCCCGCGCCGGTTTCGCCGGTGATGGCGGTGAACCCGGGCGTGAGCTGCCATTCCAGGTCCTCGACCAGCGCGAGGTTCTTGATTCGCAGCAAGGTCAGAACGGCGGGCATCGGGAAGAAGTTGAGAGTTGAGAGTTGAGGGTTGAGAGATGAAAGAGCGCTGACCGCCTCAAGTTTTGAACTCTCAACTGCCAACTCTCAACTCTCAACTTTCGCCTCACCTTCCTCGGCACCGGCACTTCGCAGGGCGTGCCGATGATCGGTTGCGATTGCGAGGTTTGCCATTCACCCGATCCGCGCGATCAACGGCTGCGCTCCTCGATCTATGTCGAAACGCCGGAGTGCGCCTGGGTCGTGGATACCGGGCACCGATTTTCGCACCCAGGCTTTGCGCGAAAATATCCGCCGGCTCGATGCGGTCGTCTTCACGCACTCGCACACCGACCACATCATGGGGTTCGACGATCTCCGGCGGTATTCGCACGACCTGGGATCGATCCCGGTTTACGCCTCCGCGGAAACGATGCGCGATCTCGAGCGCGTTTATGAATTCGCCTTCAACGGCCTGAATCGATTTCCCGGATATCTGGTGCCCGAGCCGCACATCGTCGACGGGCCGTTTCAGCTCGGGAGAACGTTGCTCACGCCGCTGCCGGTTCCGCACGGCAAATCAATGGTGAACGGCTATCTGTTTTCGCGTGAGGGCGAAAAACTGGTCGCTTACCTGAGCGATTGCAGCGCGCGTGCCGGGCGAAATCGTGCGAGAGATCGCGGAGGTGAAGGTTCTGATCATCGATGCGCTGCGCCACAAACCGCATCCGACCCATCTGAGCGTGAGCCAGGCCTTGGAGGTGGCGGCGAAGGTGCGGCCGGCGCGGACGTTGTTCACTCATATTGGTCACGACTTGGCGCAGGCTAGCGAAGCGGATCTCCCGTCCGGCGTCGGGATCGCATACGACGGATTGAAGTTGAGATTGTAGGAAGCAGCGCAATCGGACAGAGCTGTCATCCCGAGCCGCGCAGACGGCGAGGGACCTCCCTCCCGCAGTTTGCGTTACTCAAAGACAACTAAGCGCAATCCGACGTAGACGCCGATTCGCTCGCGAAAGCGGTTGAGCGCGTGGGAGGCCCCTCGCCGTCTGGCGGCTCGGGATGACAAGCAAGAAGCCACGCTTCCCTGTTCCTCATGCTCGGGATCGTATCGAACGCAGGTGAGCACGAGACGAGCACGAGAGACGAGGACGAGCAGAGGACGAGGACGAGGACGAGGACGAGGACGAGGGAATCGGGCCGAGAAGTGACGGGCTAGCGAATAATGCCGCGCTCGGTCTGTTCGATGAATTCGACGATCTGATTGATCTCCGGCGTTTGGAGGCAACTCGTGCCGGATCGCTTCGATGGCCTGGCGGGTGTTGTACTTGGAGCGGTAAATCAAACGAAACGCTTCCTTGATCCACTTCACGCTTTCGGGCGCAAAGCCGCTCCGCTCCAAGCCGACGAGATTGATGCCGCGCACTTTGGCGGGATTGCCGTCCGCGATCATGAAGGGCGGAATGTCCTGCACGATTTTCGAGCAGCCGCCCGTGATCGCATAGCGGCCCGATCCGGCAAAATTGATGGACCGCGGTCAGGCCGCCCATGACCGCGTGGTCGCCGACCTGGACGTGCCCGGCCAGGGTTCCGTTGTTGGAAAAAACGACCGCGTCGCCGACCGTGCAATCGTGGCCGATGTGGCTGTAGGCGAGAAAATTTCCGCAATTGCCGATGCGCGTTTTGCCCGTGCTGGTCGTGCTGCGGTTCACGGTGACAAATTCGCGGAACGAATTTTCGTCGCCGATCTCGAGATATGTCGGCTCGCCCTGATATTTCAGATCCTGGGTCTGCTGGCCGATCGAGCAGTAGGCATAAAATTTGTTCCGCGCGCCGGCCGTCATCGGCCCGGCAAAGGGTGACATGATGTTGGAGCCAGCAATCCGGCCCAAGAACGACTCCCGCCTGCGACGATGCAATAAGGCCCGACGATTGTGCCGGCGCCGATTTCCGCCTGCGCATCGACGATGGCGGTCGGGTGGATCTGCACGTCGCTCATTGATCCATGAAGCCTCAACATCAGCTCGCATTCGGAGACGACCGCGTCATTGACCGCGCAACTGCACTTCAATCTCGCCAGTTGTTTCCCGCGCGTCTTGGTCAACTCCGCGGAAATGAAAAGCGTGTCGCCCGGAAAGACTGGTTTGCGGAATTTTACTTCATCGGCGCTCACGAAATAACCGAGCCGTCCGCTGCCGCTCTTCGTCAGTTTCAACATCAGGATGCTGGCGACCTGCGCCATCGCTTCCACTTGCAGGACGCCCGGCATGACCGGATGGCCCGGGAAGTGGCCGGCGAAAAACGGCTCGTTGATGGTGACCGATTTCACGCCAATGCACTTCGTTTCGCCCTCGAACCGGAGGATGCGGTCCACCATGAGGAACGGATAGCGATGCGGCAAGAGCTCCATCACCTGGTTGATATCGAGGCCGCCTTCACCCGGCGGGAAAGCGTGCGGTTGCGAGGAGGAGGCGTGGTGCGCGCGAATTCCCGCGCCAGCGCCCGCACCAGTTCGGCGTTGGCGCCGTGGCCCGGTTTGACCGCGATGACGTGGCCGCGAATGCGTTGCCCGAAAAGCGCGAGGTCGCCGATGATATCGACGATTTTGTGCCGGACGAATTCGTCGGGAAATCGCAACGGCTCCTTGCTCAGGACCGCGTCGCCGCGCACGACGATGGCGTTCTCGAGGCTGCCGCCTTTGATGAGGTTCTTGTCCATGAGCGGCTGGACGTCTTCGTAGTAAACAAACGTCCGGGCAGGCGCGATCTCGCGTTCGTAAATGGCGGGGGTGATTTCCGTGGAAAGAAATTGCGTGAACTGGCCGTTCGGGACCGGCTTGGGTGCAGGAGATGCGGAACTTCGGATCCGGCAGGACGCACCAGGAGGGACCCATTTTTCGTCTCCACATGGATCGGCTCGCGGACGTCGAAAACCCGGCGCGGCGCTTCCTGGGCGACGATCCCCGGCTTTCTTGATCAACTCGACATAAGGCCGCGCGCTGCCGTCGCCGATCGGCGGCTCGTTCGCGTCCATTTCGACGATCGCGTTATCGACGCCCATGGCGGAGAGCGACGGAGAGGACGTGCTCGACGGTGTGCACGCGCATCGATCCTTCCCCGATCGTGGTGGCGCGTTCGACGGTTTTCAGGTTCGCGATCGTGGCGTCGATCGTCGGCTCGTCCTCGAGATCTTTGCGCTTGAACTTGAGTGCCGAAATCGACCGGGCGCCGGCTGCAATTTCAGCGTGACTTTTTCGCCGGTGTGCAACGATGTGCCGCTGACGCTCGCGCTCCGGGCGAGAGTTTGCTGAGGCTCGGAAGACATAAGGGGCTTAACTAACAAAGATTACGCGCGGTGACTAGGAAGCATTCACGCGGCCGGGTTTGCGGCGGAGGCGCCTAGGTGTAACGGTGCCGTTACATTTTCATGCTCGCTCCGGAGCGTCAACTGCGGTTTTTAGAGACTCGCAGATGCGGATGCCGCCTGGCGGTCGGTCGGCGAAAGTCTAATTCACGGAGGTTTACGTTATGAGAACAGACTCGACCCTTGTATCTCGCGCACTCTCGGATGGCGGCTCTCGCCGCGTTGGCCTCCCTGGCCCTGCGCTTCCCGCTCAGGCCACTTTTCACCTCATGCAGATCGAGCAGGTGATCGGCGGGGTGAACGGCGATACCACGGCGCAAGCGATCCAGTTGCGCATGCGTTTTGCCGGGACAAGACCTATGACTGGTCGGCGGAACCATCTGGCGGTACGACGCCGCCGGAAATAACCCGATCACCCTGATTACCTTTGCTTCCGTGTTCCGGTCGGCTCTGCCGGAGCCGGATCCTGATTACGACCGCAAGTTTTGCGAACTATGAGGCGACTCCGATCGCGTCCGATTTCATGATGACCGAATGCGATCCCGGCGAGCTATCTGGCGGCCGGGCGTCTCGCGTTATCAAAAACGGCATACGCCGGTGTATTGGTCGGTCAGCTGGGGCGGCGCGGGCTATACGGGTCCGAACACCGGCACGACTGGACAATGATGCGGACGGCAACTTCGCGCCCCCATTTGCGGGCGCGTTGCCCTCGACTTCGACTTCGGCGCTGCACTTCAACGGCGCGGTCACCGCTCTTAGCACGAACAACGCGGCGGATTATTCGATCACGCCTGGCGCCGCGACTTTCACCAACAACAACGGCGATTCCACCGTGGTTGGTTTCGCCGACCCCGACGCCGACTCCAACGCAACTCCGGCGCGACGTCCACAGCAACCCCGACTGCGACCGCCACACCGACGCGACCCCACGGCCACGCCCACATCCAGCGCGACAGCCACACCCAACCCTCACTCCGACGCCTTCGCCGACACCCCGTCCACCCCCACGCCACACCCATGCGACACCTGGACTGTCGCGAACATCGCGACTCGCTTCCGGTGCACAGGCGACAACGTGCTGATCGAGGGATTATTGCGGGCCGGACGGCAATAAGAAAATCATCGTGCGCGCGATCGGGCCGTCGCTCACGGGTCTCGGAGTACCGGGCGCGCTGCCCAATCCAACGCTTGAGCTTTTCCAGGGCAGCACGCTGCTGATGAGCAACGACGACTGGCAGAATTCCAGTCAGCAAGCGGAAATCGCGGCGAGTGGATTCGCGCCGGGCAACCGCTCGAGTCGGCAATCATCTGGTCGTTGGCGCCGGTCAGGGTACACGGCGATCGTGCGGGGGATAAACGGGACGACCGGGGTGGGGGTAGTGGAAGCGTACGATCTGGATCACCCAGCGACCTCGAAGCTAGCGAATATCAGCACACGAGGATTCGTGGACGTGGACAACAACGTGATGATCGCGGGGGTGATCGTCGGACCTGGCAACGGGACGAGCGCGAGGATCCTGGCGCGAGCGCTGGGGCCGAGTCTGGCCGACCTTGGAGTACCCGGCACCTTGGCCGATACCACGTTGGACCTGGTGAATTCGAGCGGGACAGCGATTCGATCGAACAACAACTGGAAAGACGATCCGATCCAACGCTCAGCGATTGAAGCAGCGGGGTTAGGGCCGGCCACGACGAGGAAGCGGCGCTGGTAGAGACGCTGGCGCCCGGAGCTTACACCGCGATCGTGCGCGGAAATGGCGGCACCACCGGCGTCGGGCTGGTCGAAGTCTACCATATTCCGTAACGCGCAAGGCCGGCGGATCGCTTACGAAGGCTACGGCGCTGGACGGATGAGGGCGAGCCACCGGAGGTTCGGCCGCGACGCGCTGCGGGCGATCTCGTTCCTTTCCGTTCCAACTGGAGATGAGTAGACTCCGTGAGCCAGAGACTTATGCCGAAAAAGAAGACCGTTGCCTGCAAGATGCGAATTCGCATCTACGTGGGCGACCGCATGCTCGGTCCCGGCAAGATGGAGTTGCTCGCAATATTGAGGCGACTGGCTCCCTTTCGGCATCGGCCAAACAGATGGGGATGTCCTACATGCGGGCTTGGAAACTCGTGCAAGATCTTAACTGCGATCCAGTCCGCCCCATGGTCCAGATGTCGAGAGGCGGCACGGCAGGCGGCACCTCCGCGGTGACCACACTCGGAAAAAAGGTGCTCGCTCTTTACCAGAGCATGGAAGCCAGAAGCGCCGCCGCCGCCGCTCCCGATGGCCGCGCGCTCGCCCGTCTTCTGCAATAATCATAGCGAGTCTGGCGATATATTTGACAGAAGATATCGGCTCCCGCTAAAAGCGGGCATGTTTCGACGACTTGCGCTTCCGTTTATCATTTTGTCACTCTTTCGCTTGCCGTTGCAGGCGGCCGACCTTTCCGCGGAAGAACGTCTGCGAGCGTTGGAGAAAGCCGTGGAGGGGTTACAACAGCGCAACGCCGAGCTGGAGCGGGAAGTAAGCAGTCTTAAGAAACAGAAGTCCTCCACCACAGCACTCGGCCCCGAAAAGAGATCCAAGTTCGTTCCAGATTCGAAATCGTACGTCGAGAAAACCGAGACAACGGAGTCGAAGAAGCCGGTTTACGTCGTGCCCGCAGGAGCGGAATTCAAACTGGCACTCGGAGGCCTTCTCCAAACGCAGTACGAGGCCGGTGATGTCTCCGCGTTTGAAGGACGCTTCGGCTCCGCCGCGATCGACGATCGATTCCGTCTGCGCCGCATGCGCATCAATGTCAGCGGTGATTTTGCGGAGAAATTCGAGTTCAAACTCGAAGGGGAATTCGCCCAAAGCGACACCGCCATCACCGTACGAAACGCGACGGGTGCGACCATCGCTTCAAATTCCACTCGCACGAGTTTCGGAGGGCTCGACTTGTTGGTGAACTGGCACCAATTCCCGGAATTCCAGGTCAAGGTGGGCCAATGGAAGGCGCCCTTCGGTTTCGAACAATTGAGCCCTGATCCAAGACTCCTCACTCCCGAACGCAGCCAGGTGACAAGCGCGCTCACGCCAGAGCGCCAGATCGGCGTGCAGATTTGGGGAAAACCGTTTGCCAACATTTTCCCCGAGCAAAAGGATTTGCTGACCTACTACGCCGGCATCTTTAACGGGGACGGCCGGAACATTACGGTCAATGACAACGAAGATTACATGTATGTCGCCGCCTCGAATTGCAGCCACTAAAGACCAGGATCTTCAACGAGGACGCCACCCTCAAGCTCGGCGTCAACGCGTTGTCGAGTCGCGACGCTGCCGGGACGGTTCTTTCGCCGACGGGAAATCTTCGGGTTAACTCGGATGGCTCTCTCTCCGCTTTCATGGCTCCTTCGGCGGCGGAACGAACAGCCTATGGGTCGATGCTTACTTCCACCTTGGACCATTCGATCTCATGGCGGAGTACTTGAGCGAAGATTGATGCGCGTCCCGTGAATGGATTACCCCCGCTCTTCAACGATTTCCGCGCCGATGGTTATTACGTCCAAGCTGGCTACTACCTCATTCCGAAGAAGCTCCAACTGGTCACGAAATATGAGAGTTTTAATCCCGGCCAGGTCGCGAACGACAACCTCAGCTCAATTACTGGCGGCCTGAACTACTACCTCCATGGAGACGACATCAAGATCATGGCCCACTACATCCATACCTGGTCCGACTTCAGGGAAAGCAATCCCGCTCTCGGGCAGCGACGAGTTCGATGAATTCATCCTGCGTTTGCAGGTTATTTACTAGGGTATGGAACAAAGCATCCGCAACCAGCTTCCCGGCACTATCAAGAGCATCGTTTCCGACAAGGTGATGAGTGAAGTAATTGTCGAGACGAGCAGTGGCGAAGTCGCTTCGATTATCACTACGCGCTCAGTCGAGGAAATGAAGCTAAAGACCGGTGACGAGGTCTACGTCCTGGTCAAAGCGACCAGCGTCTCCCTGCGCCGGCGTGATTGAACCGCGAACCCACTCACCTCTTTATTCATCATGAAAGCAAAAGCACTCGTCCTTCTTCTTAGTCTTTTCCTCAGCGCTGGCCCTCCCGGCCGCAGAACTCACTCTCCATGGCGCTGCCAGCCTCTCCGATGCCCTGAAGCAAATCGGAGCTGCTTACGAAAAGGAGAGCGGAGACAAATTACAGTTTAATTTCGGTGCCTCGAACATGCTGGCGCGGCAAATCGAAGAAGGGGCACCAGCCGATATTTTCCTGTCGGCCGACGAGGCGAAGATGGATGGGCTCGAGAAGAAGGGCCTGTTACTCTCTGGGACGCGACGCAGTTTGCTTTCTAATTCACTCGTCATCGTGGTCGCCGCCGACATCACCGCGCTGCCGAAATCAGCCGCCGATCTGGCGAAGCCTGAATACAAGAAGATCGCCCTGGCTGAAACAAAGTCGGTGCCCGCCGGCATCTACGCGCGCGAATACCTCGAGAAGATCGGCCTCTGGAGTGTGGTAAGCGAAAAAGTCGTCCCGACGGAAAACGTCCGAGCGGCGTTGGCTGCCGTTGAGTCGGGCAATGTGGATGCGGGAATTGTTTACAAAACCGACGCGTTGATTTCAAAGAAAGTAAAAGTCGCGGTCGAAATCTCAGGCGCTGAGGCCCCGAAAATTTCGTATCCGCTCGCCGTAGTAAAATCTTCGAAGGAACCTGAGCGCGCGAAGAAGTTTGCGGAGTATCTCGCTGGGCCGGCGGCTCGGCAGGTATTCGAGAAGTTTGGTTTCATCGTCGTGAAGTAGGCATCGCCATGACCGGCGAAGCCTGGCAGATCGTATTATTTCACGATCCAGATCTCAGCGCTGAGCACGGTTCTCATTCTGCCGTTTGGAATAGCGATCGCCTGGCTGCTGGCGCGCCGCGATTGGCCGGGAAAAGCAGTCGTCGAGACAGCGGTGATGTTGCCGCTGTTCGTGCCACCGGTCGCCACGGGACTTCTGCTGCTCATGCTCTTCGGGCGAAAGGGTCCGCTCGGCTCGCCTGCTCAGCGGCCTCGGAATGGAGATCGTCTTTACCTGGCGCGCGGTGGTTATCGCTTGTGCGGTGATGTCCTTTCCGTTGCTCGTGCGCACGGCGCAGACCGCCTTTCAGGAAGTGAACGTGCGCTTCGAAGATATCGCACGCACTCTCGGCGCGAATGAATGGCGGGTTTTTGGCACCATCAGTCTGCCGCTGGCGGCTCGCGGCCTCGTGGCTGGAACAGTCCTCGCCTTCGCCCGTGCCATGGGAGAGTTCGGCGCCACGGCTGTGGTGGCGGGAATGATTCCACATAAGACGATGACGATTTCCCTGTCGATTTATCAGCACATCCAGCTGGGCCAGGACGCGGCGGCGTTGCCTCTCCTGCTCGTATCGATGGCCATCGTTTTCGTGACTGTCCTGGTGGGGACAGATTATTTCCACGCGCAAACGCCAGCGATGAACCTGCAACTTCATCAAATTCGGCTTCCGCTGGAAGACTTCACCCTGGAGATCGATGCCACGTTGGATCGTCCCATCACCGGCGTTTTCGGCCCTTCCGGCGCCGGGAAAACATCTCTCCTTGATCTGATTGCCGGCCTGCGCCGGCCCGATCGGCGGAAGCGTGATGATGGATGATGAGGTCCTCTTCGACGCGGGCGTTCCGCTTGCATCTTCCGCCGCGCCTTCGCCGGATCGGATACGTCCCGCAGGACCTGGCTCTTTTCCCGCATCTCAATGTCCGAGCCAATCTTCTTTATGGCTATCGTCGTCAGGTCGCCGGACGACACGCTTTACGCTCCCTCACGTCGCGGAAGTAATGGAAATCTCAGGCGCTGCTCGAGCGCAATGTCACCAGTCTTGTCGGGCGGCGAACAGCAGCGCGTAGGATTCGCGCGCGCCATTCTTTCGGCTCCTCGTCTTCTTCTGCTGGATGAACCGATGAGCAGTCTCGATTCCGGCTCAAGACTCGGCTCATTCCCTTCCTGCACCGCATTCGTGACGAGTTTCGCATCCCTCTCGTCTACGTGACGCACGACGCCAGCGAACTCATCGCGTTGTGCGACGAAGTCATGGTGCTCGAACGGGGCCGTATGGTCGAGCGCGGATCGCCGGATAAGGTGCTTCGTACGCCCAAACGGCGTTGCTTTCGATCTCGAATCGGGAATAAGGCCGCCTTTTCACTTTTGGCTTTTCCCCGGAACTCCGTAAACTAATCCCACCAAAAATCACCAACAGGTCGCGCTTTATGAGAAAACGAATTTTGAATACTAGATTGGTACCGCGCGGGGGTTGTGCCTTCTGGTCCTGGTTTCTTCGTCTGGCGGCGCAAGCTGCGACCGTGACCGTAACGGTGGGCCCGGGCGGCAGCATGTCCTTCTCACCCAGCGTTCCGTCTCAATCGCGGTGGGCGACACCGTTCAATGGGTTTGGGACAGTCCTTCCCACAGTGTGACCGCAATCGACAGCAGCTTTGATTCGGGAATACAAGATCCGGCTTTCACCTTTTCCCACACTTTTACGCAGGCGGGCAGTTTTCCGTATTTCTGCCTGGTCCACAGCATGATGACCGCGAGGGTTGACGTTTCCGGCACTTCCACGATTTCTTTTTCACCGCAAAGAGACAACACCCTGTATGAAGATCCGACCGGCCAACTCAGCAACGGGCCAGGGTATTCATTTCTTCGCCGGAAAGACTGGGTCTAATCTTTTGCGCCGCGGGCTGATCGCGTTTGATCTTACCTCAATCCCCGCCAGCGCGATGGTCACAGATGTGTCGCTTTCCATGTTTTTATCGATGACCTCCGGAGGGGCAGCATCGGTTTCGTTGAGCAAAGCGTCGCAGGATTGGGGTGAGGGGGCTTCGAACGCCGGGGATCCGGGTGGCGGCGGGGCCCAAGCCGCGGCAGGCGATGCGACCTGGCTGCATACCTTCTACAATCTCGGTTTTTGGACTACTCCCGGCGGTGATTTTTCACCCGCCGCCAGTGCGTCCACGACAGTCGACACAGTGAACACCACCTACACCTGGAGCGGCAGCGGACTAATCGCGGACGTGCAGACATGGGTCTCCAACTCCACGGGGAACTTTGGGTGGGTCATTCGCGGCAATGAAATCGATACAGGAAGGGCGCAGCGATTCAACAGCGGGGAAAACAGCAGCAACCCGCCGCAGTTAAGCGTCACCTATCAATTTTCCGCGCCCACGCCAACCCCCACGCCCTCGTCAACACCTACGCCATCTGCGACCCCTTCATCCACACCCACCCCGAGCGCCACGCCCAGTGCGACCCCTGGCACTTTGGCAAACATCTCGACTCGCCTTCGTGTTCTAACCGACAACAACGTCCTGATCGGTGGGATGATTGCCACCGGCACAGGCAATACGAGAGTGATCCTGCGCGCGATCGGGCCGTCGCTCACGGGTCTCGGAGTGCCGGGGGCTCTGGCCAATCCAACGCTTGAGCTTTTCCAGGGCAGCACGCTGCTGATGAGCAACGACGACTGGCAGAATTCCAGTCAGCAAGCGGAAATCGCGGCGAGTGGATTCGCGCCGGGCAACGAGCTCGAGTCGGCGATCATCTGGTCGTTGGCGCCGGGTCAGGGGTACACGGCGATCGTGCGGGGGATAAACGGGACGACCGGGGTGGGGGTAGTGGAAGCGTACGATCTGGATCACCCAGCGACCTCGAAGCTAGCGAATATCAGCACACGAGGATTCGTGGACGTGGACAACAACGTGATGATCGCGGGGGTGATCGTGGGACCTGGCAACGGGACGAGCGCGAGGATCCTGGCGCGAGCGCTGGGGCCGAGCTTGGCCGACCTTGGAGTACCCGGCACCTTGGCCGATACTACGTTGGACCTGGTGAATTCGAGCGGGACAGCGATCCGATCGAACAACAACTGGAAAGACGATCCGATCCAACGCTCAGCGATTGAAGCAGCGGGGTTAGGGCCAGGCCACGACGAGGAAGCGGCGCTGGTAGAGACGCTGGCGCCCGGAGCTTACACCGCGATCGTGCGCGGAAATGGCGGCACCACCGGCGTCGGGCTGGTCGAAGTCTACCATATTCCGTAAGCAGCCTGGTAGGGTGAGACTGTGTCGGGCCGTCAGGACGGCCTGTCGGTTGCCTACGCCGCTTCGACTCGCGTCTCAACCACGTTGGTCTCGTCATCGAGGTGGGCCCAATCGATCTCGACGCGTCGCCGCTGGGCGAACCGGTCGTGAAAGAAAAGCTCCTTATGCCGGCAACCGTGCTCATGCACGAGCCGGGTCACTTTCACATCGAAGCAGCAATACTCGGCGATCTCGAGCACGCGCCCTTCCCGCCACCAGCGGATCGCGTCCAGCCCGGCGGCGGTTTTCTGGATGCCGAGCGTGGCGTGTGCGATCGCGTCGAGACCGAGCCGATGACCCAACCGCTTTTCCATATCGGCCATCAGGTCGGCCGTGGGCAGTTCCGCGACAAGATCGAGGATCGTGTAGCCCATCAAGACCTGGTAATCGAAATTGAGCACGTTAAACCCGATGACGAGATCGGCCCGGCGCAATCGATCGATGAGTTGGTTCACCTGCGCCTCTCCGAAGACCTCGTAACGTCCGCTGACTGTGCTGAAAATGACGCCGATCGACATGCGCATGTCACCCTTGCGCAGCCAGCCTCCCGCGTCGTTCGCGGTCCGCTGGGTTTCGAGGTCGAAGTAGACAATGTCGCGCGGCATCGGCAAATCTCAGCGAAGTGAGGGCGTCATTTCAATTCAAAACCGCCACAATCAAAACTCATCATCTGGTCCACGCCAGACACTCGGAATTGCTCAACCACGGCGCCGTCGTCCTGAAAGACATTGACCGTGTTCGAACTCTGGGCCGCGAGAAGACCGCGAATGAGTTTCGGGTGTTTCACTAATGCTGAAGAGCGGCAAGCCATCGCTCGCCTTCAGGAAACTCCCATCTTCATCAAAGCCGATGGCGAGCTCGACGGTCACTCTCTCATCATTAACGAGGGGATTGGGCTGCAATTTGATCTTTAGCTTCTCCGGCACATTTGCCCCTTCGCTGGACGACGGGACCGGCTTGCCATCCACGAGTGAGAAGTCCTGATGCGCGACAATCAATTTCTCGAAATCGACTTTCCAATCTGAAGTCGGCGACTGACCACCTTCCGGTTTGGTGGCGACCAGGCTGAGGCTGCGAACACGTTGGGCATGGCTGTTTTCCTCGAGTAGATAGATTCTGTCCTCCGTCAGGGAGACTGCTATTGCCAGCGGCTGCGGTTGATCCTGGGGGACGCTGAGCTTCCTCAAAAGTTCGCCGGACGAAGAAAACTGTTTTACCTCCGTGGTTGACGCGCCCTTGGCCGTCCGATCGATCACCCAACGAGTGTTGTTTCGTCCTGACACTGTTATGACCGGATCGATATTGTCCGCCCCGGTCTCGGAAGGTGTAGTAAGCGCCGTAGATTCAGGAGCCCTGTAGTCGGCGAATTCTAACGTCTTCTGCGCGATGTCGTAGACCACTTGGCCGGTTCCGAGCGCAGCCGCTTCGACGTCGAGCAGCAGCTTATCGTCTCGCATCCTCAAGGAGCGGATCCGGGAAATCCGGGGCGAATTTTCCGTTGTCCAGTCATTAAAGAAGAATCCCACGCCTTCGATCTTGAGATCGGCTACGACGAATCCGTGCGCGCTGTATTTTCCGGGCGGTGCATCGTCTCCCTCGTCGTTTTTACCGTCCCAAATCGTCGAGAGCGCGTCGGTGCCGATGGTGAATTCATTGATGTCAGCCTCGCGTTTCAGCACCCGGACGAGTTTCCCTTTTGCGTCGTAGATGCCGAGACTGATCGTTCCGTCGAGAGGCGGCGGCAGGAAGGTAACGCGCACGCTTCGCCTCGGCGGAGCCGAAACAGCCGCCGGCGTCGGTGAGTCCTGGCCACGGGCGCTGAGCGACAGCGCCAAAAACAAAAAGCAAATCAGGCGAATCCGCGTCACTCGAGCAGAGTAGGAATCGCGGCAAGTGGTGGACACGCTCATCAAATGTAATAGCGCCAATTGACGTCCGGGAAAAGGTTATCACGCCATTCGCAGTTCGAGAGGAAACCTTCATCAAGCGCTCCAGTCGTGAATTGATCGTGGAGGCGATTGAAGCGGAGCAGATGATCCGTCACCCGCTTCGTCGCGTAGTGTTCCGCGGTCCCGGTCTTCATCAGAAACGCCCAGTCGCTCGATTGCGCCAGTAATAGTTCACGAGCCAGTTGTTTGAGGACGCGGTCCGTCAACGCATTGTCGGTCGAGAAAATGGGTCCGTGCGAGGTCCGTCATGCGGCGGGCGGCGGAATGGAGATGCGGATAGATCCAGGAGTTACTGCTGTCCAGCCACACGCCCAAATATCCATTTTCTCCCCAGCTCGAGGCTGCGGGCGCGATGGTTTGTTGAGTGAGATGGCCGGCCAGGAATGCCGTTGGCGTCGTAAGTTGAAAATCCCGGCGGCCATAGGCTTCCTTGCTCGTGAGCCGAAGATCCTGATGCTCGTGCGCGGCTTTGCGAATGAACGATTCCAGAAATCGCGGTCCCTCAAACCACCAATGGCCAAACAATTCCGCATCGAACGGCACGACCACGATCGGATCGAAATCCAGCGCCGGAGTTCGTCCATCTGTTGACGTCGCGCCTCGAGAAAATGAGAAGCGTGCGCCTCCACGACGCTCTGCGGCTGCCGCCGGATCGTAAAGTTCCTTCTCGCCATCGCGACCGGTGATGCGGTGGTATTTAAGACCGGTAAAATGGCGAGCTGTATTACCGGAACCTGGTCGCAGGTATTCGAGGGGGAGATCGAAGCCGATGTCGCGATAAAATTCCCGGTAAGCGGGATCGCCCGGATAACCTTCGGTCGCGCTCCAGACCTGCCGGCTCGAATCGCGGTCCCGCGCAAAAGCGGCGGGCCCGGCGGCGGAATAACAGGGCGCGTAAATTCCGCGTCGCGGTCGCGGCTCGCCGAACATGAGGCCATGCGCATCGAGGACAAACCAGCGCAGGTTTGCTTCCTGCATGATCATTTCCAGGCCAGGCGCGTAGGCGCACTCCGGCAGCCAGAATCCGGCAGGATCAGCGCCGAACGCGGCCCGATAAACATCGCATCCAATCAAGACCTGGGCCCGCACCGCTTCGGGTGACGGTTGCAACAGCGGGAGCAAACCGTGGGTAGCCGCCGTGGCGATGATTTCGAGGCAACCCTCGTCCCGCAATTTCCGAAACTCGCCGAGGAGATCGCCGGCACATTCCAGGAATTGGAAGCGACAGTCGGAGAAGTTCGCGTGATAAAACTCGGACAGCTTTCGGAGCGATTCATCGTCGCGATTGCGCTCCATCTCGCGCGCCGCCAGATCGATCGAGCGATCGAGATAGCGGACGTAGCGATCCCGCAACAATTGATCCTGCAACATGGCGCACAGAGTCGGCGTGACCGTCATTGTGAGCTGGAACGGCACTTCGTCGCGAACCAGCCGCCACATCATGCCGATCAGCGGCAGATAGGTTTCCGTAATGGCTTCGAAGAGCCAGTCTTCCTCGAGAAACTCTTCGTGTTCCGGGTGCCGGACGAACGGCAGATGCGCGTGAAGAATAAGCGCGAGAGAACCGAATGACATTGCGGATTTCGGAATGCGGATTGCGGAAAGATTCCGTTACCGACCTAACCTAGAATCGAATTGCTAGGTCTTTCCGCAATCCGAAATCCGCGATCCGCAATCGTTACAGCGTCCGGCAGAAATCCTGGAACCGATCGAGACCTTTTTTGATCACGTCGATGCTGGTCGCGTAACTGAGGCGTACGGTCCGATCGTCGCCGAATGCGATGCCGGGGACGACCGCAACGTTGGCCTTGCTCAACAATCGATCGGCAAAATTCTGCGAGCTGAGTCCCAGCTGGCTGATGTTCACCAGAATGTAAAACGCGCCCTGCGGCCTGACCGCCGTGATATTCGGTATCTTGGTGATCCGGTCGTACATGTAATTGCGGCGCATGCTGAACTCGTCGCGCATGTCGGCGAGCGGCTGCTGGTCGCCCTTGAGCGCGGCCACTGCGCCGCGCTGCGCGAATGAGCAGGGATGCGAAGTGCTGTGGCTTTGGATGTTGTCGGCCGCTTTTGCGACGGCTTCGGGCGCCGCCATGTATCCCAAACGCCAGCCGGTCATCGCGTAGGCTTTGCTGAATCCGTTGACCGTGATGGTGAGGTCGTAGGCCTCTTGGGAAAGCGAGGCGATGCTGACGTGCTGCACGTCGTCGTAAACCAGCTTTTCGTAAATCTCATCGGAGAGGATGTAGATGTCCTCTTCGGCGGCGACTTCGACGATTCCTTCCAGTTCCTCACGGGTATAAACGGAACCGGTGGGATTACCCGGGCTGTTCAGGATCAACATTTTCGTGCGCGGAGTCATCGCGTTTTCGAAATCGGCAGCGCGCATTTTCCAGCCATTGCGCTCGGTGGTCGGAACGATCACCGGTTCGGCGCCGGCCAGGCGAACCATGTCCGGATAGCTGACCCAATAGGGGGAGGGGATGAGAACTTCGTCGCCCGCCTGGCAGGTGGCCAGGATCGCGTTGTAGCAGGAATGCTTGGCGCCGCTGCTGACGACGATCTGGCTCGGCCGATACTTGAGCTGGTTATCGGCTTCCAATTTCTCCGCGATCGCCTGGCGCAATTCGGGCAGTCCGCCGCTCGGCGTATATTTGGTAAATCCGGCCTCGAGCGCGGCGATGGCCGCCGCCTTGATGTGATCCGGCGTATCGAAATCGGGCTCTCCCGCGCCGAAACCGCAGACGTCGATTCCTTCGGATTTCATCGCCTTCGCCTTGCTGTCGATGGAGAGAGTGAGAGAGGGGGTCAGTTGGGCGGCGCGCGCGGAGATTTCCATGGCTGTCGGGATAAGGTTGAGTGTGTCCAAAATTAGGTGCGCAAGCTATGAGCGCGCGTAGAAACTTTCAATCAAAGGTTTGAAGTTATTCTCGTCCACCTGCACGATCGCCATCTCCCGTTTCGCGTTTTCCGCGGAATCGGAGGCGTGGGCGGCGTTGATCATAATGGTCTGGCCGAATTCCTTGCGGATCGAGCCGGGCGGCGCCTTGGCCGGGTCGGTTGGCCCGAGGACGTCGCGGATCTTTCGCACGGCGTCATCGCCCTGGTAGACGATCGCAATGCACTTTTCGCTTCCCGGTTCGTTGCGGTTCTCCGGCGACGACTCGCTCGGCTTCATGCCCGCCATGAATTCGACAATGCTTTCCCAGGCATCCCGGCCTTTGACCTGGCCAAGTTTGTCCTCGAGGACGGCCAGAACGGGTCCGTAGAACTCCTCCGCCTGGGCCACGCTCATGCGATGCACCTTGAACCCGACGATGTAGAGGCCCGTGCGGGAAAACACTTCGATCACACCTCCGGGCCGCTGGTTGGGAAACTTGAAATTGTCCGGCTTGATCAGGACGAGTGACTTCTCGATCTTCGCCTCCTTGGGAAATTCGATCACTTGATCGAGGATTCCGCCGTCGCTGTCCGAGAATTCCGCCCAGAGCTTCAGATCGCGTTCCACCGCTTGGGGATCGAACGCCGCCAGCGCGGCCGGCTCGAAGTAGACGACCTTGCCGGCGTCGTCTGTGATGTAATCGCCGAATGTGTCGCGGATAGTCTCGCCGCTGGTCCGCTCGTGCACGATATGTCCGATAGCGTAATGGACTTTTTCCACGGCATCCGGGCCGCGAAAAACGAGAATCAGAGCGCGTGCCTTCTGTCCATTCACCTTGCCGGTGAAATTCTTGAGGACGTAATCACGGATCAATTCCTGGGTGGCTCGATGTTCTGGATCGGTCTCGGTCACGATGGTGTCCGCGTAGCGCCGGGTCAGTTCTTCACCGGGGGCAAACATTCGCGCGGTGACCAGATCGAGGCCGGTGCGGGAAATGAGGCGGGCAATGATTCCACCCGTGCGCGATTTGCGCATCGAGTAGGGGGTGACAATTACGTAGGAAAGCTCTTCGTTCGGCATGCGGTTTTCCCAGCGGCTTCGAAAGATCAACCGCGTGGATGCAGGAAATCGGAGCCGCTCAGGGTCGAGGAACGTTGCTTTTCCCGTTCCCGGCGTCAACTCTTTTTCCAAGAAGAGGCAGATCGCCAAACCTGCGGTGAAGTTGAAATTTGGGCGAATCGCGGTGAAATTTTTGGGTGAAATTATCGCGTTGCGGGCTCGTCTTCCTGCTGATGTTGCTAGCCGGCATGGCCAGCGCGGAGGAACCTCGAACGTTAGTGCAGGGAACGCCGCGGATTCTTGGCCGTGAGATCGAGCAGCTGGTTCTGGCCACCACGATCCATGTCGGGAAGGAAGACAGACCAGGCCCGGGCATGCTCACAGAGCCGGAATATTACGTTCTCCCAAACCGATTCGTAGCCGCGAGTGAAGATTCCGAATGGGTCTATTACCAGGCCGTTGCGCGATTTGGCCCGGGCTTTGTCGAAGGCGGTCTGATGATTGGCAAGAGGGCGGCTGGTATCGTGTATTCCTTTGTAGGGGACGCGCGGAATCTGCGAGTGCCGCTCCGAATGATCCTCCCGTTGAAGCCTGCGGATGTCCGTAAGTTGAAGCTGGGCCGCTCCAAACTACATCAATAAGCCGGCAAGCTTCATGGGACGCGGCTCCTGCCTGCATGAACAGCGATCCATTTCCCGCGGCGCCGAGCTTCCGAGGCGGTGAAGCCGTGCTGCCGCAAAGCGTGGAGAACAGTTGTTTCCTGGCTGCGCAAGATTCCCGAAAGAATCAAGTGACCCCCGGAGGCGAGATTCCTCGTCCAGATTGGCAGCGCCGCGATCAGGATATCGCAGTAGAGATTTGCGGTGATGAGGTCGAACTTTCCGGTGCGCTTGTGCTTCAAAATGTCGCCGGTCGAGAACTCGACGTGGGAGGCGCCGTTGACGACCGCATTCCGTTTCGCCGTCGCGCAGGCGAGGGGATCATTGTCGATCGCGAGCACCCGTCTTGCTCCAAAATAACTGCCGGCGATCGCGAGAATGCCGCTGCCCGTGCCAGCGTCGAGCATGCTCCAGCCGGGCGCGAGGTCGCGAGTGATGCATTCGAGTAAACGCAAACACATCGCCGTCGTGGCGTGATCGCCCGTTCCGAACGCTGCTTCGGCCGGTATGACCAGGATGGGTTTGGAAACACTCTTTGGCGCGGGGGAGGTCGTAATCACGAGGCGTGACCCAATGTGGAGCGGTTTGCTCCGGTTCTGCTTCATGGAGCGTTGAAGCCAGTCGGTCCGCAGTTTCTCCATGCTGCCGCCAAACTCGAGGAGAAGTTCCAGGGCTTGCTTTTTTTCCTCGCAGAAGATTTCCAGTAAAACGCGTTTGCTTCCCGGACGCTCGACAATCACGAGCGCACTTCCGAACCGCAGGGTTAGCTCTTCGTTTCGTTCCCGCAGCCAACGTGCTCCGGGCCGTTTTCGCCAGATATACATCGAGATTCTTCCAGTATACCTTATCGAGGACGGACCGCCGCTTTTTGCTTCGAATTAACGCCCATGGATTTCATTCATCGTTTTGTTCCAGCGCCAACGGCGTCGAGCAAGCACATCCTTTTGCTCCTGCATGGAACCGGCGGGAATGAAGATGACCTGATCCCGCTTGGACACGAGCTCGACCCCGCCGCGGCCTTGCTTAGTCCGCGCGGCAACGTCCTCGAGAACGGCATGCCGCGATTCTTCCGGCGCCTGGCGGAAGGCGTTTTCGACGAGGAAGACCTGATCCGGCGCGCACACGAACTCGCGGATTTTGTGAGCGCGGCGGCGCTGCAGTATGAATTCGATCCACGACAGGTGACCGCGGTTGGCTATTCCAACGGCGCCAACATCGCTGCGGCCGTTTTGCTCCTGCGGCCCGAAGTGCTGGGCGCGGCGGTTTTGTTTCGCGCCATGGTTCCGCTGGTGCCGCCGGTCTTGCCGAAACTGGGTAACACGCCCGTTCTGATTAGTTCCGGTCAACAGGATCCAATTGTGCCAGTGGAAAATGCAGAGCGTCTCGCTGCGATGCTGCGGGAAGCCGGCGCGGACGTCACGTCGCGTTTCGAATCAGCCGGACACGCTTTGGTTTCGGGCGATATCGAGGCCGCGAGAGAGTGGCTGGAAAAACTTTAGCGAAAGAATGGCGACGAACTCCTGCTCCTGAAAACGGCGCGGTTTGGTAGGGACGGCGCGCTGCGCCATCCGCTCAGTTGGCGGCCCGGAACAGCCACTCGCGGACGCCGCAGCGCGACGTCCCTACCAGGAAGGGTTGAAACCGCGGCAACACTGATCGTCGTCGCCGTTCCTAGAATGCCCAGGTGCCGTGGGCGAACTTCGTCGCAAAAAGCCCGAGTAGCAGAAGCGAAGCGACGGTCAGGATGCGACCGATTATCGGGCGCTTTTCAGCGGTGCCTGCGAGAAGGATGAAGATGGGGAAAAGCGTGAGGCAATAACGCGGCACGCTGACGACATAGGTGGTGCTGTTAACCAGGAGCCAGTTAAACGTCATCCAGATCGCGTAGGTGGGGCGCAGTGTGATCCAGCACCAGACCGTGCAAAGAAAAGAAAAGGCGATGAAGACAAATTCGAACAACCCTTCCTGCAGGTTAAAGCCGGGAATGCGCAGCCAGACATCACGGATTCCGACCCAGGGAAAAGTGATCTTCTTATACCAGTTTTTCTCCATGATGGGCGAAAACGCGAAGGGGTCGCCCGTGACGTGATAGTTGAGGAAGAGATAGCCCGCAAAGCCGAGGCCGATGGCGGCGATCCAAAGCCAGCGCCAGTTGATCCGGCGCGTGACCCGATATTGCAACCACGCTTCCACGAGCAAAGTTGGTCCGAGCAGAAGTCCATTCACGCGGGTGAAACAGGCGAGAGCCCCCAGCGCCCCTGCAACCGCCCAGAACTGCATTCGCGCCGCCAGCAAGCATCCGAGGACGAGGGCAAGGAAAAGGCTCTCCGTGTAGCCGATGTGCAAAAAGTAAGCCGTTGGAAAAATGAAAAGGAACCAGACGGCCAGCCGCGCCACTTTCGCCGGATGATCCAGTTCCACCAACCGGCGCAAGAGGAGGCCCGCACAGATCGAGGCCACGCCGGAAACCAAAAGCGCCGCCCAAAAATAACTCTGGCAAACAAACGCGACTGCGCGCACCAGCCACGGATAAAGCGGGTAAAAGACGATCGAAAACTTCCCGTCGCCCTCGGCGGAGTAGCCATTCTCCGCCAGCCTCAAATAATGCGTCGCGTCCCAGCGATTCCAGAGCGTCTGCCAGGTTTCGTATTGATCGAAGAGCACCCCGATACTCAACACCGCCAGGTACAGGACCAGACCTTTCAGGGCGAGAATCAGAAGCGCGGTCTCGCTATCGGCGGCCGACCAGCGCAGAAGTTTCGGGACGCGAGGGAGCTGCAGGCTTCGCCTTCGTCACTTCCACAGCATTTGGGGATTTAAGAGCGCCTTCCATCTCAGTTCTTCGCACGCGGTGCCTTCATCGGATTTGCCGACGCCGCGTATCGGTTGGTTCGTCGAGCCGGTCGAAACCTGGGAGTTGGCCGCCGATCGGGGTGAATGGACGGTAAGTTCAATCCTGTGCGACCCCCCACACCGAACGCTCCGCGGAGCATGTCATGCTTCCGCGGAGCGTCGGTAAGTGAAGGTTATTGTTCGATTATTGGGTGGCGTAGACTTCGATCAAGCCGATGCCGGTGCCGCCGCTGTGGCCCGCGACCACTGTGGTGTAGAGGCCCGGTGGCAACATCATCACGATGGCGGATTCACCCGCGTTGGTTGGGGCCAGGTTGAGCGCCTGCAATTGGGCGGCCTGGCTCGCATCGTCCGTCCAGTTGTCGTTGAACGCCACGCTTTGGCCGTTGCTGTCGAAGAGCTGCAACGTGGGATTGGCCAGCGGAGTGTTGATTCCAGCCGCCGCGAGCGATGGCCCGAGGCCGCGCACCACGACTCTCGCCGGGTTGATACTGCTGCCACCCAGGGCGAAGCCGCCGATCATCACGTTGTCGGCGGTTTGAACCGAGCCGCGCGTGCTGATGTTGGCCAGCCTGGAGTTGGTGGCGGAGTCGAGGTCGTAAACTTCGACCAAGCCGACGCCGCTGCCGCCGTTCGTGCCAGCGACCGTCGCGGTGTAAGCCGCCGGAGGCAGTGTGGCCACGATGGCCGATTCACGCAGATCCTGCGGTGCGATGCCGGTGGCTTCGATCTCAGTGCTGCTGGGTGTCCTGCCAGTTGTCGTTCACCGCAATGGTCGATCCGTTCGGGCCGAAGAGGCGCAGGATCGGGTCGCTGACGACGCCGGGGACTCCGACGCTGCTCAGGGAAGGGCCAATGCCGCGGATGATGACACGCTTGGAATCGCTGCCGGTGATGATGAAACCGCCGACCATCACGCCTTCACCCAGTTCCACTCGGACGCGGGTGGAGATATTAACTGCCTGCGCAGCCGGGCTTGGGCTTGGCGAGGGGCTCGGGCTCGGTGAAGGGCTCGGGCTCGGCGAAGTACCGGGGCTAGGCGAGGCGCTTGGGCTTGGGCGAAGTTCCCGGGCTCGGCGAAGGGCTTGGGCTCGGCGAAGTCCGGGCTGGGCGAGGCGCTCGGGGAAGTCTCTGGGCTTGGCGAAGTCCGGGGCTCGGGGAAGCGCTTGGGCTCGGTGAGGGGCTTGGCGAAGTGCCGGGGCTCGGCGAAGCGACTCGGGCTTGGACTCGGCGATGGGCCGATGCCGGTGACGATGATAGTGGCGTGAGCACTGCCGCGGTGAATCCTCGATCTGGTAGGTGCCGGGCACGCAGAAGGTAAATGAATACGATTGGCCGGGCTGAAGGTCGCCGCTATCGAGGAAGATGTGGCCACATCGCGAACGCGCGCCCGATCGTTGCCGATATTGGTCCAGGTCACTCGCGTGGCCGGATTGATGGTCAGCGAGGTCGGGCTGAACGAGCCGCCGCCGCCGGCGATTGTCATGTTGGCAGTGCCAATTGGACTGCAACTTGGCTGCGGGACTGGGGCTCGGTGATCGGGCTGGTGCCTGGAGAAGGGCTCGGGCTTGGCGATGGGCTGGTGCCCGGCGAGGGACTCGGGCTCGGTGAAGGGCTGGTGCCCGGCGATGGGCTGGCGCTCGGTGATGGACTTGGGCTCGGACTCTGAGCCAGCGTCGCGGTTGCGCCGACGCTGAGAAACATAACGCCGAGGGTGAGAACCACCCATTGGATCCAGCGTGGTTGTGTTGCCCGTCGCGTGGACGGGGCTGTGTGATCGTGATTTGAGTTTGTCATAATTTTTGTTCCGGTTGGTTTGCTGAGACTGACAAGAGCTTGCGATGCAAGTGGGGTCGAATGATCAAAGGTAACGCAGTTGTAACCTTTGAATTTCGCCGAAGGCCTGGTTACCCGGCCCCGTCCTGGAGAAGGAAGCGCTAAGAGTGAGCGGGCCTCGACCGACAGTCGGAGAGAGCCGAATCCGCTTTTTCTGGCGGGTTGAGTTGTTTTCATGCCTCAAACCTGCGCGAGGGCGAGGCGCGACACTCTCCGCGCCTTGCGAATGAGTGTTCGTTTCTTGCGGTCCGCCATTGCTCAATTCCACGCGTCGGTCGCCGCGGTCCTGTTTCGCTTCCTGAATGCAAAGACAAAAACCTTGCACCGAGGGGGACAGTGGACATTATTCCAATCCGCTTAAGATGCGGGTGTAGCTCAGTGGTAGAGCACCTCCTTGCCAAGGAGGACGTCGCGAGTTCGAGCCTCGTCACCCGCTCCACTCTTCAATCGGGAGGCGCAGGGCCTCCTTTTTTGAATCCAAAAGGGATTCCCGCTGCATCTCACTGCAAAGGATACCTATGAAAACAACGTTTCTTCTCTGTCTCTCTTCGATCGCGCTCGGTTTGACTGCGCTCGGCCAAATTCCAACGCCGCCCGCGCCGCAACCGACATCGGCCGCAACCTCAGTCGCCGCGAGCCCGGCGATTGCCCCTGTTCCGGCCACGGTCGCTGCGACGCCCGACGACCGGGACGATTCGATCGAGGCTGAGGTCGCGCGAAAACTAAAACGGAAATTCGGAATTACGATCGACAGCAGCCACGGAACGACCCATGTCAGCCGCCATCACCGCGACAACGACGATAGCGATGACGACGATTTCGGTGCCTTCATGGCCATCCCGATCATCGGCATCATCTTTTCGACGCTCTTCGGGGCTCCGGTCCTGGTCGTCGCTGCGATCATGTTCTTCAGCTATCTCAAGTCGCGCTCCCTGCATCGCACCGTCCGCGCCATGGTGGAACGAGGTCAGGAAGTTCCGGCCGCGCTCTTCGCGCCGCCCCCGGTGCTGAAGGCTCGGTCCGATCTGCGGCGCGGTGTTGTTCTGCTCATGGTCGGGCTTGGCCTGATGGTCTTCTTGGGAGCGGTGAACGATTGGGAAGGCGGCGTTTGGAGCCTGGGCGTGATCCCCTTCGTGATCGGCCTTGGTTATTTGCTCGTCTGGAAACTGGAAGGCCGTAGAGACAAAGTTCCGCCGTTGCCCTAACATGGCGGCGTGGCGTTAACCGATGCAGACCTCGTCGCCCGCGTTCTTCTCAATGACGACCACCATGCCTTTGCGGAATTGGTGCGGAATCATCAGTCGAGCGTGCGAGGTCTGCTTCGCCAACTCGTCCGGACCGACGTCACGCTCGCGGACGATCTGGCGCAGGAAACCTTTCTGCGCGCCTACAAGAATCTCCGCAGCTTTCGCGGAGAAGCACGTTTTTCGACCTGGCTTTACCGGATCGCTTACAATTGCTTCCGCGAAGAGGCCCGCAAAAGAAAGGAACTCGTTGGCATTGATGAAGCTCAACTGGAGGCAGAACATGACCCTCAAACCACGGATCCCGCTCTGCGCCACGATCTGGCCCGCGCCCTCCAGTTACTCCCCTTACACGAGCGGACCGCGGTTGTGCTCTGCTGCCAGAATGGCTTGTCCCACGACGAGGCAGCACGAGTCCTGGAGATCCCGCTTGGCACAGTGAAGACGAATGTGTTAAGAGGTAGAGAGAAGCTGAAACGGTCGCTGGCCGGATGGGGACCTAATTGAACATGAACGAAAATCACCAGGAAGACTTGCTCGACGCGCGGTTGCGCGACGAAGCGGTCTACATTGACGATGGTGGTTTTACGTCGGGGGTTGTCCAAAAACTGCCGACGCGTCCGGTGCGTCGGTGGCTTCGTGCCGCGATTCTTCTCGGGGTCGCCCTGGTCGCATCGGCAGTTGCTTATGTGCTTTTCGGCGGAGTGTGGGGCATCGCCGAAGGGATGGCACGTCTATCGATGCTGCCGCTTCCCGTTATCTGGCTTTGTGCGGCGGTCACGACGATCGTGGTCATGGCAGGCGGCCTTGCCGCCGTCGTCTCCAAGGCGAGCGGGCGTTCGAGATAATCGAGCTCCAAACTGTTGGGCCGCGAACACGCTGTCATCCCCGAGCGAAGTCGAGGGACCCCGTATTGGTTTGATCGACGTCATCAGGAAGATAAACGGGGTCCTTCGACTCCGCTTCGATCCGCTCAGGATGATAACCTAAACTAAAGATTCGCGCGCCGACTGCACGTCACGCGCAATCTGTGCGGCGAGGGCATCGACGTTCTCAAACTTCTGTTCGGGTCTCAGATATCGCAGAAATCGAACTTCGACTTCGTCGCCATAGATATCCTTGTTCAAGTCGAACAGATGAAGCTCGAGCAACCGCTCGGTTTTCCCCGCGTTCACCGTCGGCCGATAACCGAGGTTCGCGACCCCGCGATATAGCGCATCCGCGAGCCGCGCCTCTGCGACGTAAACTCCGTTAGGAGGGAACTGCTCGCTGTGAGCGCTCAAATTCGCCGTGGGAAATCCAAGTTTGCGCCCAAGTTGCTCTCCCGTTTTCACCGTTCCCAGAATGGTGTACTCGCGTCCAAGCATCTGGGTCGCCTTGACCAGATTTCCCTCCTCGACCGCGCGGCGAATCGCCGTGCTGCTCACGACCTCCCCGTTCAACGTCACGGCCGGCACGCCGACCACATCGAAATTGCAGGTCGCGCCGAGCCGTTTCAGCAGAGCCAGATTGCCCGCGCGGCCTTTACCGAACGACCATTCGTGGCCGACACAGATTTCGCGGAGCGGGCGGGAATTGGTCACCAATTGGCGCACGAATTCCTCGGGCGCGGTCGCGGCGAACTCGCGATCGAAATGCAGGACGAGAAGATGGGCGACGCCGAGATCCCGGATGAGCGAGATTTTGTGTTGGGTGGCGGTGAGCAGGTGAGGAGCCTCATCCGGACGCAAAACCTTGGCAGGATGAGGATCGAACGTGACCACAACTGGTGTGCCCTCCGCCTTCCGGGCGTGGCGCGCCGACGTGGAGATGACCGCCTGGTGACCGAGATGGACTCCATCGAAAACGCCGATGGCGAGGAAGAGGGGACCGGGAAGAGCGGAAAGATCGCTGATCGAACGAAGGACGTTCATGCGAATGACGCCGGAAATGACGAATGAAGAATGACGAATGCCGAAGAAAATCGGAATGACGAATGACCCGATCCAAACGTCGCTCTCATTCGAAATTCAAGCTTCGTCATTCCTTCGGCATTCGTCATTCGTGCTTTGTCATTTCATCACGCCCCGCGCATTCGCGATACTTCCGGCAGCGTCAGAATTCGCCCGAGAATGTCCACCGCGTCGGTGGTCTTCAGTTCCTCCACCGTGATCGCGCCATCCACGCTAAAGCGCCCCGATTTTGTCCGGCGCAAATCCTTGAGATGCGCTCCGCATCCGAGCGTTTCACCGATGTCGTGGGCGTAGGTGCGAACGTAAAACCCCTTGCTGCAAACCACGCTGAAATCGATTTCGGGCGACTCGATTCGCCCGATCGTATGGCGATAGACGTGCACCAGGCGCGGTTCGCGCTCGACCGTTTTTCCCTGGCGGGCAAGTTTGTAGAGCGGAACACCGCCCTGTTTGATCGCCGAAACCATCGGGGGCATCTGGTAAAAATCGCCGGAATATTTTTCAAACGCCGCACGCACGGAGGTATCATCGAGCGGCGGAACAGGACGTTCTTCCAGGGTTACCCCAGCCCGGTCCTGCGTGTCGGTCGAAATGCCGAGCACCATCGTCCCGGCGTATTCCTTGTCCTCGCTCATGAGGAGATCCTGAATCTTGGTACCGCGTCCGAGCGTGAGCAAGAGCAGTCCCGTCGCGATGGGGTCGAGCGTGCCGCAGTGGCCAACCTTTTTCATTTGCAGCCGCCGCCGCACGATGGCGACGACGTCGTGCGAGGTCATCCCAGCCGCTTTGTCGACCAGGAGGACGCCGTCAGGAGTTGCAGTCAATGACATGAGAATTGAAGAGGTTAAAAAGTGAAAGAGTTACAAGAGTGAAAGGTGCAGTGTTAAAAGTTCCCAATGTAACGCTTTAGCTTTCCGACCGACTTTGGTCGGAGCAATCAATGACATCGCAAATTGCTTTCAGGACTTTGTCTTCGACTTCGGTCAGCGTTCCGCGCACGCGAGCTCCCGCGGCCAGCTTGTGCCCGCCACCGCCGAATTTCTGGCAGATGGCGGAGACGTCTACCTCGTCGCTCTTGGATCGCATGCTCACGCGCACCTTGCCGTCGATCAGCTCTTCGAAAAAGATCGCGACGATCACCCCCTGGATCGCGCGCAGATGGTCGATCAGGCCTTCGTTGTCTTCGGGGTGAACCTTGAGATCCGCCGCGACTTTCAGACTCAGGCTGAAGCACGCAATTTTTCCTGCCGCTTCGAATCGCATCGTGCCGAGAAGTTCCCGGAGCAACTCGGTCCGGCGTCGCGGGTAACTTTCATAAAGAAGCTGGCTGACGCGACCCACGTCCACGCCGCACCGTACCAGTTCAGCGCCGATCTCAAAAGTTCGCGCGGTCGTGTTGGGGTATTGGAAGGAACCGGTATCGGTCGAGATGGCGACAAAGAGATTTTCGGCGATCGCGGCATCCATCGGCAAGCCCTGGCTCTGAATTAATTCAAAAAGAATCTGCCCAGTCGCCGGCGCAGCGGAGTCGATGTAAACCAGATCGCCGTATCTGGGGTTGCTCGGATGGTGATCGATATTGATCCAGATCTTGGCGCTGCGAACGAGTTCGGTTGCGGTCCCAAGACGGCTCTGCGTAGCAGTGTCGAGGGCGATGGCCACATCGAAATCCTGCGGCTCGCCGAGCGGTGTTTGGAGGAATTCGCCGCCCGGCAGAAAGCTGTATTTCTCCAGCAAGCCGTCTTCGTTTCGAACGACCACCGTCTTGCCGAGTTTGGCGAGAGAAAGGGCAAGTCCGAGTTGGCTGCCAAGCGCATCGCCGTCCGGGCGCACGTGGCTCAGAACCGCAAACCGCTGATGCGCGCGAAGGACTGCGCCTATTTCTGCGAAAGAACTTTGGGTCATTCCGTTTCCGCCGCGGGCGGCTCGATTTGTTGAAGAATTTCAAAAACGCGCGCGCCCCGTTCGATTGAATCGTCGAGGTGAAAAATGAGGTGTGGCGTATATTTCAAGACAACGCTTTTTGCGAGCGCAGTTTGAAGAACAACACGATTCTCGTCGAGCTTGGCCATCGCCGCCTCCTGACCTTCCTTCGGCCCAAGAACGCTGATGTAGGCATGTGCATGCTTCAGGTCAGGGGTCACGTCCACCTGGTTCAGCGTCACAAGCACGCCTTCGAAGTTCAATTCCCGCGTAATGATCGTGCTCAACTCGCGTTTCAGGAGTTCGTTTACGCGGAGTAATCGATGTTTCATGAAAAAGTTGAGAGTTGAGAGTGCGTAGTCGAGAGAAAAAACATTGGCAATCGAGAGTCTCTCAACTCTCAACTAACGACCCTCAACTCTCCTACAGCTTCTGCGCGACCGCTTCGAGTTGATAGCACTCGATGATGTCGCCCACTTGATATTCGTTGAAGTCGCCGAGCTTGATGCCGCACTCGAGACCGACGCGCACTTCCTTCACGTCATCTTGAAAACGGCGCAGCGTGGATAAGCCGCCATCGTAAACCGGCTGGCGCCGCCGCAAGACGCGGGCCCGCGCGGTGCGGGCGATGCGGCCATCGGTGACGAGGCAGCCCGCGACAATGCCGCGGCTCAACTTGAAGATCTGTTTTACCTCGGCATGACCGATGACGGTTTCGCGATGCTCCGGATCGAGCAGGCCGGCCATCGCTTCCTTCATCTGATCGATCAGCTCGTAAATAATACTGTAAAGCTTTACCTGAACGCCTTCTCGCTTTGCGACGTTCACCGCCATGCTCTCGACCTTGATGTTAAAACCCACCACCACGGCGTTCGAAGCGCTCGCGAGCAGAATATCGGATTCGGAGATCGGTCCGACGCCGGCATGGACGATCTCGAGGTCGATTTTCTTGCTCTCGATTTGATCGAGCGCGCCGGAAAGCGCTTCAAGCGAACCCTGGGCGTCGCATTTCAAAACGATGCGCAGATGCTTCTTGCCGTCCGCCGCTTCAAGCAGGCTTTCGAGCGTGGCGCGCTGGGGCGCACTCAATTTATCCGCGCGGCGTTCCAGGAGACGCTCTTCGCTCAAGGTTTTCGCGGAGCGCTCCGACTCCATCACGAGAAATTCGTCGCCGGCCTGTGGAAGGCCGCTGAATCCGAGAATCTTCACCGGCGTGGAAGGTCCGGCTTCCTTGATCGGCTTGCCCCGGTCGTCCATCAACGATTTGATCTTGCCGCCGTAATCGCCGCAGATGAACGGGTCGCCCGTCTTGAGCGTGCCCATTTGCACGATGACGGTTGCGGTTGGTCCGCGGCCGGGCTCGACTTGGGCTTCGATCACCGTGCCGCGCGGCGTGGCGGTCGGGGACGCTTTCAATTCCATCACTTCGGCCTGGAGTGCCATCATTTCGAGAAGATGGTCGATTCCCGTCCCTTTGGTGGCGGAGACTTCGCACACGATCGTGTCGCCACCCCAATCTTCCGGAGAAAGTTCGCGATCCTGCAGCTGCTTCTTGATCCGGTCGACGTTGGCTGAGGGCAAATCGATTTTGTTAATCGCGACCATGATCTTCACATGCGGCGCGGCTTTGGCGTGGCTGATCGCTTCCAGTGTTTGCGGCATTAATCCGTCATCCGCTGCGACCACGAGGACCACGATGTCGGTCACATGCGCTCCGCGCGCCCGCATCGCGGTGAAAGCGGCGTGGCCGGGCGTGTCGAGAAATGTGATACGCGTGCCTTTGTAGTCGACGGTGTAAGCGCCAATGTGCTGGGTGATCCCGCCGGCTTCGCCCGCTGCGACGCGCGTCTTGCGAATCGCATCCATGAGCGACGTCTTGCCGTGATCGACGTGACCCATGAATGTGATGATCGGGCCGCGCGTCTTGAGTTCTTCCTTCTTCTCGATTACCGGCGGAGGCGGCGCGACTACGACTTGCTCTACTTTGTGAACGCCAGCGCCCTTCTCTCGACGTTCCATTTCGAAAACAAAACCGTGCTTCGCGCAAATCTGGGTCGCGATATCCGGCTCCACCGTTTGGTTGGCGTTCGCAAAGATGTTCAATGCCATCAATTCAGCGATGAGCTGGTGTGGCTTGAGACCAAGTTGCAACGCCAATTCCTTCACGATAATCGGCGGTTTGATGTGAATGATTTTTTGCTGCTCGGCTTCCCCTTCAGCGGAAGCCGGGGCCGCCTCGGGCGGGGCTGTCTCGGCCACTGGTGCTACGGGCGGGGTCGCCCGTGATGGAGTAACCGGTTTGACGATCGGTCCGGCCGGGGGTTCAGCGCGGATTCGTGAGATCGGCGGAAGGAAAGTTTTCTTCGTGGCGGGATCGCCCTCCACCCGTTTTGGCCGGGGCTTCTTTTCGTCGATTAACGAAAGGGTTTCCATCGGCGGCTTTTTCGGTTTGGGAGCTTCGGCCTCTTTTGCCGGAACCGCCGGTTGCGTCCGCGCTTTGATGGGGATCAGGCCTGAAACCGTGCGCGGCGCCTTGGCCGGCGTCTCAACTGTGACGCTCTTGGTCTCTTTATTCTTCGGCTCAGGCGCTGCCTTAACGGGCACGGCGGCCTTGACCGGCTTGCGAGCGGTCGCGGTCTTGCGCGCGGCGGTCTTGGTCGATTTCGTTGGCATCTGAGTTTCTAAAAGTCTTCATGGCTGGCCGATCACCGGCAAACCACTTTACGGCGCGCCCGGGCTCCCCTGATGAATGGCCGCATGGATTTCAGTCGCTTTCGCTTCATCCACGGAGAGGATCTCGACCAGATCCTCCACTGCCGCGTCCCGCAATCCTTCGAGATTGGTAAAGCCGGCTTTCACCAGCAGCAACGCCTGTTCGTCCGTAATCGGCAGCGCGCCACCCAGGGCCTGCGCCGCTTGCGCGACTTTCTGTTCTACCGCATGCGTTGCTGAGGTGTCGCGATCGATGTTGATTTCCCATCCGGTCAACCGGGACGTTAAGCGTGCGTTCTGACCCTTTTTCCCGATCGCGAGGGAAAGCTGATCTTCATCCACGGAAATCTGGACGCTCTTCTTCTCGGGATCGAAAACGAGGTTTTTCACCTTTGCGGGCTTGAGCGCTTCGAGGACAAACTCCTTCGGATCGGAACTCCAGCGGATGATGTCGACCTTCTCGTTATTCAGCTCGCGTACGATGTTCTTCACCCGTGACCCGCGCATTCCGACGCAAGCGCCGACCGGGTCGACTTTTTCGTTCGCGCTCGTAACCGCGATTTTGGTCCGGTAACCAGCTTCGCGCGCGATGCCGCGAATCTCGACAGTGCCGTCGTTGATTTCGCTTACTTCGAGTTCGAAAAGACGGCGGACGAAATTTGGATGGCTCCGCGAAACAATGATCTCGGGCCCGCGAATGCCATTTTCCACCGCGACGACATAGGCGCGGAGCCGGTCTCCCACGTTGTAGTCTTCGACCACGACTCGTTCCCGCTGCGGCATGATGGCCTCGAACTTTCCGAGATCGAGAATCACGTCGGAGCGATCGAATCGGCGGACGGTGCCGCTGACGATCTCACCCGCGCGATCCTTGAACTCCTCGTAAATCATTTCCTTCTCGACCTGGCGAATGCGCTGCATCATCGCCTGCTTCGCCGTTTGCGCGGCGATGCGTCCGAAATTCTTGGGTGTCACTTCCACTTCCACTTCGCCGCCGACCGCTGCGTCCGCGTTGAGCTTGCGCGCCTTCGAGAGCGAAATTTCGTCCGCCGGGTTGGTCACGTCCTCCACCACCAGAAGTTTGGCCAGGGCGCGGATCTCACCGGTCTTCGGGTTAATGTCGATGCGGAGATCGCGGGAAGCGCTTACACTCTTTTTCGACGCCGAGAGGAGCGCGTTCGAGACGGCCTCGAGCAGGATATCGCGTTTGATTCCGCGCTCCCGCTCCAGGTAATCCAACATGGCAATAAACTCGGCGTTCATAAAAAACATCAGCCCGCAGACTAAAAAGAGTGGGACACCAGCTCCCACTCCAATCAGCGCGGACTAGGCGCTTACCTTAATTTTCTAAGGGCCTTTCGTCAAGTTGCTAATGGCGCGGAGAGGTCGCGCGATTGATCTCATTCTTCCCCGGCCTGGAGGCGATGGAATCTTCGACGTTGGACGGCTTGCCCGCCATAGCCTTGCGAAGGAGGGTGGGCGTTAACATGTCGCGCGTCGCTACCTTCTCAATCGTCGTGCTTTGCTGGGCCGCGATCTATCTCCCGGGCCTCGGCTCGCTCGAGATCAAAGGCGAAGAAGGTCGGCGGATTCTTCCCGCCGTCACCATGCTCGACACGGGCAATTACCTGATTCCGCAGGTGGGGAGCGAACCTTACTACCGCAAGCCGCCGCTGGTGAACTGGCTGGTGGCCGCTTCATTCAAACTAACCGGCATTCGCAACGAGTGGACGGCGCGCCTGCCGTCGGTGCTTTGCGTTCTCGCGGTCGCTCTGGCGTTCGTCACCGTCGCGCGCGCCAGTCTCGGCGCCAATGGGTCCTTGATCGCCGCGCTCATCTGGATGGTGAATTTTGGCATGATCGAAAAGGGCCGCCTGATCGAGATCGAAGCGCTGTATGTATCGCTCTTCGGCCTCGCCATGATTTGCTGGCTCAGTTGGTGGCACCAGCGACGATCGGAGTGGCTGATCTGCACGGTGCCGTGGATTTTCCTGGGACTGGGGGTGCTCGCCAAAGGTCCGGTCCACCTGCTCTTCTTCTATGCGGTCGTAGTGGCTGTGCTCCATCGAACGGGGGAGTTGCGAAAACTCCGGCACCCGGCGCATCTCGCCGGGATCGCGATCCTGCTGGGAATCTTCGCCGCCTGGGCCGTCCCGTACTGGCAGGCGACGCGCGGAGCGAATGTCGCCGCGACGTGGTCTGTGCAACTCACGGGCCGTTTTACCGGCGATGACTTCAAGCTCGGCTCCTGGCTGCTTAATATTCCGCGCGGTCTCGCCTATTTTCTGCCGTGGACTTTGTTGTTGCCGTTGGTTCCCGGCGCCCTCTTTCCAACGTCGCGTGAAAAGAACCTCTCGCACGCACTGGCCTGGGGTTGCGCGGTTCCGTTCTTGGTCGTGAACCTATTGCCAGGCGCGCTCCCTCGTTACTCGATGCCGGTGTTGGTTCCCGCTTCCTGGCTGATCGCAATGACGCTCTCGGCTAACGAAATTCGCGCGCCCGGCTGGTGGCGCACGCTTGGGGCCGCCTTGCCGGCCAGACGTTTACGGCTTGTTATTGTCACAGCTATAGCCGCTGCTCTTGCGCTCTGTCTTTACGCGGTCGCGGTTGTTCCCCATTTGCAACGAAGATCGAAAGTGAGACCGATCGCAGCGCAGATCGATGCTTTGGTGCCCGACTCCGAGCCGCTCTACGCCGTCGATCCCGATTATCAGCCGTTCCTGTTCTATATAAGATCCCGCCTCGTCTACGTGAGCAAAATCGATGACCTGCCACTGGGTGCGCGCTATTTGCTGATTCAGCCGGAGAAAGAACGGCAGGTGGTGGAGAGTGAACGATGGGCGCCGCTGCGCGCGCGACCGATATTCACGGTCACCGATTACCGAAAACGAACGGTGATTTTGCTGAGGGTGGGCGAGGGGAATCCATAGAGCCCAGCAGAGCTGACGTAAATGGCTGTAATCCCGAGCCGCGCAGAGGGCGAGGGACCTCGTGGGCGCTCGTTCGCTTCCGCGACACGCCAGCCGGATATTGGCAGGCGAGGCGCCCATTTTCTTGGGTAAGGGAAACTGCGACTGTGGGGTCCCTCGCCGTCTGCGCGGCTCGGGATGACAGACCGTTCTGTCACAGAGCTGTCATTTGACAATGCGGCTGAACCGGCATTCGTTAGCACGCTAACCAATTTCCGGCATGCCACCAACCAACACGAACGAATTCGGTCTTCTGCTCTTCGGGACCGCGCGTGCCTGGCGCACGAAGCTCGATCAGCGTCTCCGTCCGCTCGGGTTGACCCAGGGCAAATGGCGGACGCTCATTCACCTTTCGCAGGGTGGGAACAAGCTCACGCAAAAGGAAATTGCCGAGCGAATGGGCATTGAAGAACCAACGCTTGCCGGCCTGCTCGACCGGCTTCAGGAGGACGGCTGGATCAAGCGGCGGGAGTCGCCCAACGACCGGCGCTGCAAGATCATCCACCTGCAGCGGCGCTCGAAAGCTGTCCTCGACGAAATTTTCAACACCGCGCACGGGCTGCGCCACGAACTAATTGACGATGTCCCGGCAACCGATCTCGAAGCGTGTATTCGCGTTCTCACGCAAATCCGACAGAGAGCGGAAGAGCCCGCCGCCGCTGTTAAAAGCGCCCGCGTCACCAACGGCCGCCGCAGCGTAGCTTCGCGAAACTAATCCATGACCACCATGACCCGAGTCAATGTCGCGACGCGCGAAGCGGTCGGGAATCTCGAGCACCGTTTCGGTCGCAAGCGCGTCAAGATTATCGGAGGGATCGTTGTCCTCCTCGTCCTGCTCCTGGTGGTCCGGGCCTTTGTCGGCCGGCCCAAGGCGACCCCACCGCCGGCGCCGCGAACGGTGGATGTAGCAAAGGTGATCCAGAAGGATGCTCCGCTTTATCTCGATGAAATCGGAACATGCACCGCGTTTGAAACGGTCCAGGTCCAGGCCCAGGTAAGCGGACAGATCACATCGCGGAATTTCCAGGACGGTGCGGATGTGAAAAAAGGCGACATTCTCTTCACGATTGATCCAAAGCCCTTTCAGGCCCTGCTCGATCAGGCCCAGGGGCAGCTCGCGCAGACTCAATCCCAGTTGGTGCTCGATCAAATTACCCTCAAACGCCAGCAGGATTTGCGAGCCAGAGGCGTCAACTCCCCGCAGGACCTCGACCTGGCGCAGGGAACGGTAAACAACAGTGAAGCCAAGGTGAAAAGCGCCGAGGGCGCGGTCGCCTCTGCGCAATGGAACGTCGATAATTGCAATGTGCGCTCGCCGATAGACGGCCGGGCCGGGCTTCGTTTGGTGGACGTGGGGAACATGGTTAGCAGTGGCAGCGGAGGCTCGGGGGCCGTGCTCGTTACCATCCAGGGCATCGATCCGATTTACACCGATTTCACCATCGCGGAACCGGATCTTCCTTTGGTGAGAAAATATCTCGGCGGTCCCAACGTGAAAGTAATGACGGATGCGGAGGATGACTCGATGCCGTCGCGGGAAGGGAAGCTTTCCTTTGTCGATAACGCGCTCCAATCCGGGTCCGGAACAGTTAAGGCTCGGGGTGTGACCCCGAATCCAGATCGGGCGCTCTGGCCGTCACAGTTCGTGCATGTCCGTTTGATTCTGGACATTTTGAAGGACGCGAAGCTTGTCCCCAGTAGCGCGGTGCAGATCGGCCAAAACGGGCCCTACATCTTTGTGGTGAAACCGGATTCCACGCTTGATCTTCGCCAGGTAAAGGCGGGACAGCGCCAGGGCGATCTCACCGTCATCACGGAGGGCATCAACGCGGGCGAAACAGTGGTGGTTTCCGGCCAATTGCAGCTCGCACCGGGGACCAAGATCAATGCCCGTGAAATCGAGCAGGGCTCGAGTCTGCCGAGCAACAAAGCTTTCAACTAGTCATCATGGCCAATTCATCTCACGATGACGGCGAGCCATCTCAGTCGACTGGCGCCCGCGAGAAGGCGTTGAAGAATCGCGGAGAGAAGAGTCATTCCCCCGGAGGCAAGACGCTCGCCGGAAAGCTCGTCCAGTTTTCTTCCGGCCTTTCCGAGCCGTTCATCCGACGCCCGGTGATGACGACGCTGTTGACGGTCTCGATCATCGTCTTCGGCATCGTGACCTATCAGCAGCTCGCCGTAAACGATCTCCCGGCGGTCGATTATCCGGTGATTTCGGTCAGCGTCTCCTATCCCGGCGCCAATCCGGAAACGATGGCGAACACCATCGCGACGCCGTTGGAGAAACAGTTCACCCAGATTCCCGGACTGACCCTCTCGACCAGCTCGAGCACGCAGGGCAGCACGAATATCAGCCTTCAGTTCGAGCTCTCCAAGGGGATCGATGCGGCCGCGACAGATGTCCAATCGGCCATCCAACGCGCCACCGGCCAGCTGCCGAGCGACTTGCCGAGTCCGCCCACTTTCATCAAGACCAATCCCAACGACCAGCCAGTTACTTATCTCGCGCTAACCAGTGACACGCTGACCGACGGCGACCTTTACAAATATGCCACCACCCAGGTCCAGCAGCGCCTCAACATTCTGCCGGGCGTTTCGCAGGTGAACGTCTTTGGGGTTAAAGGGGCGATTCGAATCAAGGCAAATCCGGGAGCGCTCGCGTCGCGGAACCTGACGCTGGATGACGTCTCCACTGCGGTCAAAGCCAGCACCTCGTATTCAGGTGCGGGGCAGTTCGACGGAAAGACACAGTCGTTTGTGCTGCGCCCGAACGGGCAGATCACGGACTCCGAAGGATACCGAAATATCATCATCGCCCGGGCGAAGGATAATTCTCCCGTTTACTTGCGCGATGTCGCCGACGTCGTTGATGGCGTTCAAGACGAACGGCTCTCGCGCCATTTCTTTGCGCGTGGGTTTAATCCGCCGGCGTCCACCATCGTGCTGGCGGTTTCGCGTCAGGCGGGAGCTAACGCGGTGGCCGTCGCGGAATCTGTCCGGGATCTGCTGCCGCAGCTGCGCGCGGAACTTCCCGGTTCGATCAACCTGATCCCGACCTTCGATCGTTCGCTGACAATTGTGCATTCGGTCGCGGACGTGCAGACGACGCTCCTCATCGCGTTCGTCCTGGTCATCATGGTCATCTTTATGTTTCTCGGCCGCGCGGCCGACACCCTGATTCCCGTCGTGGCCCTGCCGCTTTCGCTCCTGATCACGTTCATCGCGATGTGGGCGCTGAACTACTCTGTCAACAATCTAACCTTGATGGCCATGACTCTCGCGATCGGCTTTCTGGTCGACGATGCGATTGTCTTTCTCGAGAATGTCGTCCGCCGGGCCGAGCACGGGGAGTCCATTTACAAGGCGACGCTGAACAGTGCGGGAGAAATTTCGTTCACGATTCTTTCGATGACGCTTTCTCTCGCGTCGGTCTTCATTCCTCTGGCTTTTATGCCGGGACTTCTGGGCCGGATTTTTCGCGAATTTTCCGTGACGATCATTGTGGCCATTTTTGCGTCGGGCCTGGTTTCTCTCACCCTGACGCCTTTGATGTGCGCGCGTTTGCTGGCTGAACGCGGGCCGGGCCATGCCAAAACGTGGACCGAGCGGTTCGTGGGTCGCTTTTTTGACCGCGTGATTCGTTTTTACGGTCGCTCGCTTGATTGGTTCCTGGACCACGGTTGGCTCGCGGCGCCGGTGGTGATCGCCTGCTTCCTGGGCGTCTGGTATTTTTTCACGGCGTTGCCCTTCACGCTTCTACCCACGGGAGATAGTGGCGTTATCCGGGGCTTTTTTATCGTCCAGGAAGGCGCCTCGCCTCAGCAGCAGAAGCAACTCCAGGACAAACTCGATCCGGTTTTGCAGGCGAACAAAGCGGTCGACAAATATTTTACCATTGCCGGCCGAAATGGACAGACCGCCGGAGTTTTTACCGTGCTGTTCCTGAAGGATGCAAGCGATCGAGCGGCCATCGAGGAAGTGGCGGCCGAGCTCCGCAGGGCTGTAAGCCAGCTACCGGGGGTCTTTCCAACTTTAAATCCGCAGCCGGTGTTACAAATCAACATTGGCGCCACCGGAAGCCAGTTCGGCCGCTACTCGTTTGTCTTGAGCGGCATCAACCCGGAAGAAGTTTACGCCGCCGCGGATGCCTTCGGCGCGAAACTGCGCAGCTATGATGGCTTTGTCGCTCCGCCGCGGGCCGATCTGTTTCGCAATACGCCAAATGTTGACATCAACATCGATCGCGACCGGGCCAGTCTATTCGGCGTCTCGACGACCAAATTGCAGACATTGCTCCGCTCGGCCTACTCCCAGAACTACGTCTACCTGATCAAACGGGCGGACGATCAGTACCAGGTCATTCTGGAAGTTGACGATCGCGAACGAGCCAGCCCTGAAGATCTGGGACGCATTTATGTTAAGCCCGACAATAGCAGCACGCTTATTCCGGTGCGCGCGGTGACGAAGTCGGAGACGAAGCTGGGGCTGCAATCCGTCAACCATCTGAATCAATTTACCAGCGTGACCTTTGGTTTCGATACGAAACCGGGCGTGGCGCTAGGTGATGTCACAGCGTTCATTCAGAAGACGGCAGCGGAAACTCTTCCGCCCACCGTGAAAGGGGAGCTTCAAGGGGAAGGACTCGTTCTGCAGCAGCTCTTTCAGGCGCTGCCTTTTCTCGTTCTGGCCGCGCTCTTTGTCATGTATGTCATCCTCGGCATTCTGTATGAGAGTTATGTTCATCCGGTGACCGTTCTCTCGGCCCTCGTCCCCGCCGTCGTCGGCGGGTTGCTCACGCTCTGGCTTTTCCGGTCCACCCTCTCGCTCTATTCCGTGATTGGGCTGTTTCTTCTCATGGGCATCGTAAAGAAAAACGGAATCATGATCGTCGACTTCGCCCTTCACCGGCTGGACGAAGGTTACGACCGGCGCTCCGCCATTCATGAAGCCAGCATCGAACGATTCCGGCCTATCATCATGACGACTCTGGCGGCGTTGATGGGAGCTGTGCCACTCGCGCTCGGTTACGGCGCCGATGGTTCGTCGCGCCGGCCTCTGGGGCTCGTGATTGTAGGTGGGCTCATCATCTCGCAGCTGATAACGCTGTACGTCACACCGGTGGTCTATCTCGCGCTCGAATCGTTCCAGGAACGCGTGCTGGACAAGGTGCCGTTTCTTCGCAGCGGTCACATGCACCACGAAGATGACGCCACCAAGACCGTTCCGGGAAGGCGCCGGCTCCTGCGGGCGCTGCTTGGATCGTTTCACACCTGGCCCTTACTCCCGCATAACGCGGGACAACAATTGCTGGCGCGGGTCGTTCATTTTTATTAGAAAAATACAAGCGGACGGCCCGCACCAAACGAATAAGGAGTCGAACACCACTCCATCCCGGCTGCGCCGGTTTGCCGGCGCGAGACAGTTTCGTGTCGCTGGGAGAAATTAAAAAGGACACCACCAATGATACTTCAAAAACTTATCCGCCTAACGATGTTATCTTGTCTCCTGATCGCGTTGGCCTTTGTGCCGAGCTCAGTTAATTCCTCATCCATCGGCCAGCCCAATGCCGCTCCGGCCGAGAGCGCAGCGGCGCGGCCGGCGAATCCGGCCGCGCAGAAAGCACTCAACGACCTGCGGCGATCGGGCCAGGCCCAGATCGAGACGCAAGTGTCGCGTGAAACTGGAAACTATGCAAATTCGTGCGGATGTCCGGCGGCGATGTGCTGGCCGTGGCCGATAAGTCGAGCGCGCCGCAGCGTCGGGCTCTGGCCTTTCTTGCTGAGCATGGCGGTCTGGTCGGAATGGACGACGCGGAGCGCGCCGCGATCGCCGCCAGTAATCCGTCCTAACGCCAGCAGCAGTTTGCAAGTCGCGAAAACCGTGACCGACGCACTCGGCATGACGCACGTTAGACTCAATCAGTTTTATCGAGGACTGCCGGTTTTCGGCGCGCAAGTGGTGGTCCACATGAACAGCGAAGGAATCACGGCCGTGAACGGAGATTATGTGTCGCGGATTTCGCTCGGCACGATTCCGTACGTTACGGAGCCAGTGGCGATAAACGCGGCGCTGGCTTTGGTGCGCAAAGATGCCGCGGGCGATAATGTAACGGCAGGCCGGCAAAACGTAGCTGTTTATCCCGCCGGTTTGCTCGAAGGGCGTTCGGTGGTCGAGCCGGCTGGCCTACGCGGTGGAGGTGACCGGCGACAAGACGGCGGAACAGGTTTGGATCGACGCCCAAACGGCTGCGGTCCTATTGCGCATTCCGCTTCACCAGACCGCGCTCAATCGCACCATCTACTCGCCCCAATACGATCCCGGAGAATCCGGATCTTTTCGTGCAGCGCAGAGAAGGGGATCCGCCGCAGTCCGCTCCGTTCGTCAACAACCTCTACGATTTTGCCGGCCAGACCTATAACCTCTATGCCTCCGCCTTCGGACGCGATTCTTATGACGGCCTTGGCCACCACATGATCAGTGTTTACCTGGTCAATCAGCAATGCCCGAACGCCTACTGGAACGGAACCTCCACCAACTACTGTCCCATTTTCGACGCGGACGATGTGGTCTCCCACGAATGGAGCCATGCCTACACCGAGTACACGCACGGACTCATTTATGCCTTTCAGTCCGGCGCGCTCAATGAATCCTACTCCGACATCTTTGGCGAGACGGTCGATCTTTTGAACGGCGCCGATGGCTCCGGCGGGAATAACAATACCCAGCCGTATCCCAACGGGCAGCGCTGGTTGGTGGGAGAAGATCTCGGCCAGCAGGTGCAGGAATTACTGCTGCGCGACATGTACGATCCCGATCGCCTCGCTGATCCCGGCAAGGTTTCTTCCCCAAACTATGCCTGCGGGACGGAAGACGGCGGAGGCGTGCACACAAACTCAGGCGTACCGAATCATGCCTACGCTTTGATCGTGGATGGAACCCAGTTTGCCCCCGGCGGCTCCTACAATGGCCAGACTATCACCGGCATCGGCTTGACCAAGGCCGCGGCGATTTACTTCCGCGCGGAGTCTGTTTATCAAACGCCCACGACCGATTTCCCGGCCCATGCCACTGCATTCAGACTTCGTGCAGCGACCTCATTGGCGCGCCGTTGAAAGATCTCTCAACGAGCAGTGCCACCGGCACCATTTCCACCGAGGTCATTTCAGCTGGCGATTGCCAGCAGGTGGCGAAGGCCATGCTTGCCGTCGAGATGAGAGCGACGCCCGCCGTGCTCCTACGGACCTCTGCTCAATCCGGATCCGGCTCCGGATCTGTCCGGGCTCGACGACTATTTTTTCAGAGGACTGGGAGAGCGGCGAAGATGGGTGGACCAAGACCAGCCAGGGATACCTCACTGGCTTAATTGACTGGGAAGATGCGAGCAAGGCAGCCACCAGATTCTTCCATCTCAATTCCAATCTGCCCGGGGGACACAGCGGGACGGCTGCTTTTGCCATCAATCCGGTCGTGGGCCAGCCCGGCGGTGGCACCTGTCAGCCTGGCGGTGATTATTCCGGAAGTCACACCCTCGACAGTCCTGCGATTGTCATCCCACCTGGAGCGACATCGCCGCTAATTATCGTTCGATCATTACGTCGCCACGGAAGCAGGGGTCGATGGTGGGCAGGTGGAGATCAGCCGGAACGGCGGCGCCTATACACTGTTGCCGCGAAGCCAATACGTCTACAATCCGCCCAACAGCGTATACAACCAGGCTTCGCCGATCGGGAACAACACCGGACCTAATCCAGGCGAGGACGCATGGACCGGAACGAATCTCGGGTGGCCTGGTTCCAGGGTCCGTGGGGAACGACTGTCGCCAATCTCTCGACCGTCGCGCAGCCCGGCGATTCGATCAAGATTCGCTTTACCTGGAGTCAGGATGGGTGCAATGGCGTGAACGGTTGGTACATCGATAACATCCGCGTGTTCCAGTGCCCGACTTTGGAGGCTCCCGTGCTCTCCGCGGGATCTGATTACGAAAATCCGGATACCGATGGCGCCTACACGTTAAACTGGACCCGGCCGGCCGGGGCGAGCGGCCCGGATCTCCTGCAAGTATCGCAAACCTCGTGCGCTCCATTGATCTTCGAGACTGCGGAGAATGGCCTGACGAACTGGACCGCGACGGTATCGGGGACGGGGGCACAACCCTGGACAATTTCGACGAAACCGCAGCACACCGGAAACACCTACTATGCGCGAGGGTTCGAAGGCGTCACCAGCGCAGATTCGTACCTGACTTATAACAACCCCATCACGATTCCAACAGCGGGCCAGACCTTCCTGAACTTCCTCGGATTGGGACAACAATGAAGGCGACGACAACGTTATCGTGGAAGTGTCCGTGGACGACGGAGGAACGTGGGACCCAGTCTATACCCATAATCGCTCGGAGCTGGGGACTGGGGCGGTTTCCCTGGCCACGGAGCCGCTATTCGCGCGGTCCGTCAACCTTGCCAGCTATGGAGGCCAGACCATTCGGCTGCGCTTGCACTATTCCCTCGGGGCAGAAAATCGGGCCGGTTCGACACCATTTGGCTGGTACGTGGACGACATCGCAATCGTCAATGAGTTTTGGTTGGATGTGAGCGGTCACTGCCGCGACGTCGTTCCTGGATCACAAACCCAATGGAAGTTACTGCTATCGAGTCCGCAGCACCTACACGATAAACTCCGAGACTATTACCGGCCCCTTTAGCAATATCGTCAACATTCAGGTTGCGATTCAAGGGCCTAGTCCAACCCCAACACCCGGAGTGACGCCGACACCCGGAGTGACCCGACGCCAGGAGTAACACCGACACCAGGAGTGACGCCGACACCAGGAGTGACACCGACCCCAGGAGTGACGCCAACGCCAGGAGTGACACCGACACCGGGAGTGACACCGACACCAGGAGTGACGCCGACGCCAGGAGTATCACCGACACCGGGAGTGACACCGACACCAGGAGTGACGCCGACGCCCGGAGTATCACCGACACCGGGAGTGACTCCCACTCCATCGACAACCCCCACGCCAACGCCAAGTCCTTCTCCGACGTCAAAGGCCATAAACCTTTCCACTCGCCTGTTCGTGCAGACGGGCGAGAACGTCGGCATAGGCGGGTTCATCATCACGGGAAGCACTCCAAAGCGTGTGATCATTCGGGGGCTTGGACCTTCCTTGTCAGATCTCGGTGTTTTCAATGTGCTTTATGATCCTGCACTCGAACTCCGTGGTCCCGAAACGTTTGCGCCGATCGCTAATAACAATTGGAGAGACAACCAGGAACAGGAGATCCTCGACACTGGCATTCCGCCCAGCAATGACCTCGAGGCGGCGATCGTGGTGACGCTCGGTCCAGGAGCCTATACTGCGATCATGAGAGGCAACTCTCCCAGCCCGAACGGCGTGGGCCTGATCGAAATCTACGACCTAAACCAGGGCGTTGACTCCAAGCTAGCCAACCTGAGCACACGTGGATTCGTGAACACAGCCGACAACATTGTGATTGCCGGATTTCTCATCAGCGACAACGGTGTGGCCAAAGACAGGATAGTGGTGCGCGGTATTGGTCCCAGCCTCGCTCCCGGGTCGTTCCCTGCGTCGGCCGTGCTGGCAGATCCAACGCTGCAATTGCGCGATGGGAACGGAGCCCTCCTGATCGCCAATAATAATTGGCAGGAGAATCCCGAACAGGCCGCGGAAATCGAAGCGGCTGGTCTGGCGCCGACCAACACCCTCGAATCAGCGATAATTGGACCGCTCGCTCCGGGCCTCTACACCGCGCTGCTGTCGGGCCGGAACAATGGTCCTGGGATCGGCGTGGTTGAAGTTTACGATCTCGGCGCTACGCCATAAGCGCGGCGATTGACTTTTCGAAGTCGGGGTCTGTCTCTCCTCAAAGGGAGACAGACCTGGCCCGAAAGAGCGGCTTGAGTCCGGATATTTGTAGCGGCGCTTCTGTGAAGCGCCACTACCATGGCGAGGCGGCAGATTGCGTCAGCAGAGTTCCTCGGCCAGCGCGACGATGATGCCCGCAGGGCCTCGCAGGTAGCAGAGCCTGTATTTGTCCTCGTACTGGACCATCTCGCCGATGAGTTCGGCGCCGTGGGCGCGCAGGCGGGCCACGGTGTCGTCGATGTCTTCGACCGCGAACATGATCTGCCGGAGGCCCAGCGTGTTCGGCGGGGCAATCGCTGGCTCGGCCGCGACCAGCTCCGGGTTGCGGAACTTCGTCAGCTCGACCCGCCCGTGGCCGTCCGGGGTTCGCATCATGGCGATGTCGACTTGGACGCCTTCGAGCCCGCAGAGGCGGTCCACCCAGGGGCCTTCGACCGGCATCTGGCCTTCAACCGCCATGCCGAGGGTGGTGAAGAAGGCAATGGCGGCTGGGAGGTCGTCGACGACGACGCTGACATGGTCCATTCTCTTGATCGCCATGTCTCGAGTTAAGCAGGGGTAAGGCGCGACTGTCCATATCGACTGTTCTCACGAGTTGGATGTCCAACAGCGTCCTCGCGTTCCGCCGCGCGGTTGATGCGTGGGGTAGGCAGGGTGCGCTGCGCCGTTCGCGATCAACGCAGCGCGATGATCCTACAAGTGGCGTGAGGCGGGAAACAAAGCGGTCGCGGGATGGACGGCAACTTCCACCCATCCGGATGCAGAACGTCAGCGATTGTTGTTCGCTGACGTTACCGGATCAGGCTCACGCGGATGGCGCCGCCACCGGCGATATGCATCCGATAGCCGAAGCCGGCTTTCACGATAACCACCGGAGGTGATTCGATCTTGGGAAAATAGGCGCTGTCGCGTTGCGATTGCGCCCAGCGCTGACCGTTCTCCAGCGTAAAAATCGTCCGGCCGTTGTAACCGGTAAAGGGGCCGACGATGCGGCTTTGAATCACTTCCGGCGCCGAGACTTTGTTTTCTTTTACGGCCTTGTCGACCGCGGTAGTCGCGACACGTTCGTTGCTCTCGGACACGTAACTGCGGATAAAAGCATCGAGCTTCGCACGCTCCGCGGCATCCAGTTTTTGCAGTCCCGCTGCTTCATAATCTGCCGGCGTCATGGCCTTTTCCACACCCGGGAATTCTGGATTCTCCGGCTGGGCGGCCTTCAGGGGCGCGAACCCAGCTACCCAAACCATAACGAAAGCCGCCAAAGGAAAGTGTCTCATAAGCTGAAGGGCGTTACTCCACTCGGAGTGGGGCCGAAAGTCAAAGGCAAAACATTTGTGCAACCCCCCGTCGTAGACTTCAGGCGAGTTTACCGCGGGGCAGCGTTTGGTCCGCACATTATCGACCATCTGCGTCGGCCCCGCATACTTTCGGGGTCACAGCCGTAACGCAGCGCGACAGCGCGAGGCCGGCCTCTCCAACGCCCTGCAACAGCGAAGCGCCGCTTATGAATGAACCGAAGGTGTGCACTGCCTCAGTCGAACGTCTGCCTCTCCTAAAAAGAGGCAGACGCAACGCTGAGAATTTGCAGACTCTTTCGGGTATTAGTCGCAGGAGCCGCCGATTACCTGGAATCCGTCGATGTGCACCCCGGGTGCCCCGGTCGCTTCGTCCGTCCCCATCCGGAAGCGTATCTTGATCGTCTGTCCGTTGAAGCTTGCCGGCAGGTTGATCACCGAGTTGATGTAGCCCCCGGAATCTCCACTCCACGCCTGCCGTCCCGCCAGTGGGTTGTCCGCCGTCCCGTCGATCTCTCCAGTGTAACCGCCTGAGACAAAACTCCCTCCCGCGTCAATGAGGTCGGAAAAGCTCCCTCCCCCATTTGTGCTTACCTCGATCACAAACCCATCCCAGAACACTTCCGCCGGCGGCTGATCATGCTCCGTGTTGAAACTGTTGCGGAATCTTATCTGCGCCGTCGGCGAAAAGATCGAGATGTTGCGCGAATCCAACGTCTTGTCGCTGATCCCATCCTGGTCGGGCACAAAAACGTTGTTGGGGGCAGTGTCTGAGCCCGCCGTTGTGGTCACCCACGTCGGCGGATCTCCCGTGACCAAAGTCGCGGTCCATCCCGCTGGCAAAGCTGGTGCAGTCACCGCATCAAAGGGCTCAAAGCACTCGCCGGCCGGACTGGGCGATGGCGACGCCGGTGGCGGTGTAGGCGACACTGGCGGTGAGCTCGGTGAAGGCGATGGCGTCCCAGGTGGCGGCGTCACGGTTGGCGACGGTGTGCCTCCTGGTGGTGTTGGTGACGGTGACGCTCCAGGTCCGCCGGCTGAACTCCCGAGATCGTAGACTTCCACCAACCCAACGCCGGTCGTGTTGTTCTGACCAGCGAGAATCGCCGTGTAAAGGCCGGGCGGGAGTGTCGCGGAAATGCCGGACTCCGCCGAATTGCTGAGCGCCAGACCCGCCGCGGTGATTTCTGCCGCTTGGGAAGGATTATCCTGCCAGTCGTTATTCGAGATGAGCAGGGTCGCGTTGCTGTCGCGCAGCTCGAGAGCGGGATTGGCCAGCGGGTTCGTCACAAGCGTCAGGCTTGGTCCGATTCCGCGGATGATAATGTGGTCATCGCCACTATTATTGCCGCCCAGGATAAAGCCCGCGATCACGACGTTGGCACCGGTGCCGACCAGCGCTCGCGTGCTGATATTGCCCAGCTTCGACGGGACTCCATGGCTCAAGTCGTAGACTTCGATCAGGCCGACCCCAGTGCCATTATTATTACCTCGGATAATCGCGGTGTAGGCACCTGGATCCAGGGTGGCCAGAATCGCCGCCTCGAAATTATTGGTCGGCGCAATGCCAGTTCCAATGATCCCCATTTCCTGGTTGTCTCTCCAGTTGTTGTTGATGACGGTGGAGAATCCGCTCGGACCGTTCAACTCCGGTACTGGATCAGCCAGCGCGTTCGGGACACCGAGCTGGGTCAGGGATGGCCCAATGCCCCGGATAAGCACATCCTTGGCGCCGCTTCCCGTGATGATGAAGCCGCCGATGCCAACATTGTCACCAGTCTGAACGTTCATTCGCGTCGAGAGGTTGATGGCCTGCGCCGCCGGTGTTGTGCTCGGTGTCGGGGTCGGGGTTTCGGTCGGTGTGGGAGTTGCCGTAGGCGTGGGAGTTACCGTAGGAGTCGGCGTAGCTGGTGTCGGTGTTGCAGATGGAGTTGGAGTCGTTATCGCCGATGGACCCGGTGATGAAGTTGGCGCAACTGTTGGCGTTCCGGGGTCCGTCGGCGTCGCGGTCGGCGACCCGCACGGCCCATCGCCATATCTTTCCATCGTGTTCAGCAACCCCGCCGAGTCATAACCGCCAGCGACGAAGATAAGGCCATTCCCATTACTGTCGGCCGGGAAGTTACGCCGGGCCGCGATCATGGAGGGGGCCGTGCTCCACACGCTCACCGCCGGATTGTAGACATTTACCTGACTAGATGGGTTGGGCGCGGTTCTTCCGCCACCCAGGACCCACATGTTGTTGCCCATGGTAACCGCGCGGGTTTCGCCGGTCCCTCTCGGGATGGGGTCGATCGCCGTCCAGGCATTGCCCGCCACGTCGTACTTGAACGACTCAACGCTATCGATGAGCGCGCCAGTCGGGTCCAGGGCCGAGCCGCCGGCGGTATAGATGTTTCCGCCGATCGTGGCCGCCGGCACATAACCGCGCGCCAGCGGATAGTTTGCACGGGCGAGCCATTTCGAGCCCACTGCGGCCGTCGGATCGAACTGCCAGACCTGATTGGTCATGACTGGAGGCACGGCGTTGGCGTTGAAGCTGCCGATGATATAGAGCTTGTTTCCGGCAACAGCGAAGCCGCCCGGCAGGAACGTGTTGGTCTGACTGCCCGGCCAGTCATCGCCCGCGGCCAGTGTGGTGATGGTGTCGGTCGCCGGATTGTAACTGAAGACCCGGCCCGTTGTTCCAACCACCTGGGATTGAGAGCCGCCCACGCAGTAAATCTGCGGAGTGCCGCTCGACGGTGAGGACGCCGCAGGCCATGTTGTTCACCAGGCCATCGGGCAGGGTGGAAGGCTTGGTGGTCCAGGTGTTGGTGCTCTGGTCGTACTCAAACGGATGGGTGAAGTCGGCGCCGGCAGTGTCAGCACTGCGCCCTCCCATGGAGTAGAATTTGCCGTTGGCCGGGAAGAAGTTGCCCGCTGCTCGCACGACGGCGGTAGCTGGGAAGACAGGGAAAGGAGGAGAACCCTGCCATACATTACAGGTCGGGGCTGTGCTCGGTGACGCAATCGGTGTCGCAGTCGCCGACGGAGTTGGCGTCGGGGGGAATGGATCGGAAGTCGGGCTTGGTTGCGGTGTTGTGCTCGGGTCGGGCTCACACCAGGCGTCGTGGAAGGGGTGGCGCTCGGGGTCCCCCCGGCAGGCTGGCCTTTGATTGCCACGGTGATGCGCTCGTTAGGCGAGAGGGCGCCCGATTCAGTGAACAAAACCTGGCCGAAGGCCATTGCCGCGGTCAGATTTACCAGCGGTGTAACCGTAATCGTCAGCACCTGAGTCTGTGCCAGGTTACCGGTAAAGTTGAAAGTCGGGGGCGAGACGCTGACCGTAAAATTGGCGGGATTGATGGAGGAACCGGTCGCGGTCCAGCTCGTCGGGACGGTCTTGGTATTGCGCACCGTCCGCGTAAAGACGCAGCTCGGCGTGCAAGTCGTATTGCGGACCGAGGGAACATTCAGCGTCTTCGGATCACCGCCTGTGGCGGGATTGGCGGCCAGGAAGTTCGCAAAGGTTTCATTCATGACCAACCCGGCTTTAGAGACCTGAGTCAGGTCAACCCGCCCCGTGCCGACATCGTCCGGATCCCAGGGCGTTGTTCCGTTCTCCTTTTTCCCACCGTTGAAGGAGGTCATCATGAGCGCTGATTTTACCTCTTCCGGGAGCCAGGCCGGTTGCAGTTTGCGCACCAGCGCTGCACTGCCCGTCAGGTGCGGAGCGGACATTGAGGTGCCGCTCAGGTTGCCGTAGTTCGAGGTAATGGCGGCATAGATGCTCACTCCCGGTCCAGTGACGTCGGGCTTTTGTATATTCTGGAAGGTTCCCCCGGTCGGTCCGCGAAGGCTGAAGTTTGCCAGGATATCACCGGTGCCGGGACCTCCGGCGTCTTTAGTGGACGCGGCCACCGTCATGACCCACGGGCCAAGGTGGGCCACATTGCCGACGGGATTGGTAACGGTGGCGCTGGTGTTGCCGGCTGAGGCGGAGACCACGATGCCGGCGTCAACCAAGTCAAGGAATCTCCGGTCGTTATCAGTCCAAGGGCTATTGCCGCCCGAAATGGAGAAATTCATCGCGTCCACGTCGCCATGCACCAGCACACTGTTAATGCCCGCGGTGATGTTGGCCGCGGGGCAACTGCTCGTCGGGCAGACCTTGTACATACGGATATTGGCGCAGGGCGCGACGCCCTGAATCTGGGAAGCGGGCGGCGGAACCGCACTGGTTGGCACCACATTGCCGCCCAACGTGCTGGCGGTGTGGGATCCGTGGCCGTTGGTGTCGTTTGGGCTGGGACCATTACAAAGGCCCGTTCCGCCATCGGTGGTGGCGCAATCCAACTGGCTCATCAACTTGTTAGGCGCCCCACCTACACCGTGGCCGCACGAAGCGTCGTTCATAAATGAGGGATGAGTCGGGATATTGCCCGTATCGAGATCTGCGATAATGATGCCCTCGCCCTTAGTGCCCACGCCGCCCGGCACGGCGCTGCCATCCCAGATCTTGTCGGCGCCGATGAAAAAAGGGCTGCGAAACGTGTCCAGGTGGTAGACCCGTTCCCGCTCGACCGACGCCACCCCAGGCAACATCCGGACGATCTGCGCTTCCTCGGGAGTCAGGCGCGTGGCGATACCGCTGTGCGTCATCGTGAAGTGATGGGTCACCTCCGGCGTGCGGCCGATCGCATTGGCGATGGCGAGAACATGAGCGACCTGCTCCGCCTTAATTTGATCGAGCGCCGCCCGCGCTTGCGGCGTGTCTGCCTTGAAGCGCTCTCCGGAAGTATGTCCGGTCCGCTGGACCACTCCCGGCTCGGCGAACTCGATCATTTGAACGAACCGTCCGTTGGCGTCCGCTGGAGACATTTCCTCGGTCTCCGCGGTCAAGGTGCGACGGGAGCCGGCACCGAAACCGTCGATTGCGCGAACGTGTTCGAGAACCCTCCGTAGCCGAGCAACGTCAGAAAGACACCGATCGAGCACAGAACGACGCTGAGTATGATACGCGGGTTAAAGAAACCGGATCGGGAATGGTGTTTTTTTTTCATGAGATTTCTCCTGCGTGTGTTTTGAATGGGAAACACATTTGGTTTTTTGAATGAGCAGAGGCGTTCTGCATTCCTGCAGCAGCGGCTGCGCGCAGTAAAAATATCAGGCAACGGACTTGAAACTCAAGGCTTTTTTCCGTCACATACAAAAATGTGACGTCATACCTGGCGAACAATCAGCCGCTTCTCCGCGCTGAATTTGTCACAGCGCGGAGAAGGATAATTTATACCAACGCTACGGCGCGCCGAGATCGTAGACTTCCACCAGGCCCACGCCGGTGGTGTTGTTCTGACCACTCAGGATCGCGGTGTAAAGGCCGGGCGGGAGTGTCGCGGAAATGCCGGACTCCGCCGCGTTACTGAGCGCCAGACCCGCGGCTGTGATTTCCGCAGCTTGAGCGGCATTATCCTGCCAGTCGTTATTCGAAATGAGCAGGGCAGCGTTGCTGTCGCGCAGCTCGAGCGCCGGATTGGCCAGCGCGTTCGGCACTCCGAGAGGCGTCAGGCTTGGTCCGATTCCGCGAATGATGACGTGGTCGTCGCCGCTGTTGAGGCCGCCCAGGATGAAGCCCGCGATCACGACGTCGGCCCCGGTGCCGACCAGCGCCCTGGTGCTGATATTGCCCAGCTTGGCCAGGACCGCCGGACTCAAGTCGAAGACTTCAATCAAACCGATACCTGCGCCATTATTGTTGCCACTGATAATCGCAGTGTAGGCACCCGGGTTTAGGGTTGTCACAATTGCCGCTTCGAAGTTATTGGTCGGCGGAATGCCAGTGGCCTGGATTTCCGCTTCCTGGGTGTCTCTCCAGTTGTTGTTGGTGATCGTGGAAAACCCGTTCGGACCACGCAGCTCGATCACGGGATCGACCAGCGCGTTCGGGACACCGGCCTGGGTGAGAGACGGTCCAATGCCGCGCAGAAGCAAATACTTGGGGGCGCTTCCCGAGATGATGAAGCCGCCGATGCCAACGTTCGCACCCGACTGGACGTTCATGCGTGTCGAGAGGTTGGTGGCCTGAGCCGCGGGCGGCGGGGTTGGGGTCGGAGTCGGTGTGGGAGTCGGCGTTGGGGTTGGTGTCGGTGTTGGCGTGGGAGTAGGCGTTGGCGTTGATGTAGGAGTTGGCGTCGGTGGAATGGTCGCGGTGGCCGTAGCCGTAGCGGTCGCGGTGGCTGTGGGGGTCGGCGACGGTGTTGGCGTCGAAGTTCCTACCGTAGCGGTGGGGTTGGCCGTGGCGGTTGGTGTTGCAGTTGCGGTTGCTGTCGGAGTTGCCGTTGGGCTCGGAGTCGGAACGGGCGTAGGCGATGCGCCCCCAGGCAGCGCCTTGAACGCTCCGATGCGCAAGCGCCAGCCCGTAGCGCTCGTCGCTGGGATGTATTCGTTTACATGCCAGAACGTCAGATCATCCGTCGGGTCAACCGAGAGCGAGGTATAGTCACCCCAACGGTTGCCACCACCAGTTTGCGAGCCGGTCCCCTGGACGATGCTATTTTCACCAAGCGTCATCTGGCCTAGCGGATCGCCGGCCAGCCGTCCTGTGTAATATATGCTGGGGAATGTTGTTGCGCTGGAAGCGCTGTAAGCCATGCCGATATTCCCCGCGCTATCCATGGCAATACTACCCATCCAGCGATGAATGCCATCCGTTAGGCCGGGCGCAAATGTGCCTTGTTGAAAAATAATGGGAGTAATGTTCGGGTTGCGCACCTCGTACCACCGGACGCCTGACACTTCTCCGGTCGGCCCGGTCCCGGCGGTAACGGACTGATTCGTGACGAGCGATTCATGGGTGCCAAAGTTGCGATAGGCGAGACGGAACAGCGGCCGTTGCCTGTATCCAAGGTGATCGAGACGGTTCGTCGTGCCCGGTTGCTGAATGCAGGAGCGACTGCCGTTGCAAAGCGCCAGGATGGAACTAAACGGCGCTGTAGTGATCGTGTTGGCCAGAGTGAAAGTCGAATTAGCTGGAACCGCGAAGTCGACATGGAACTTCCACAACGTCAGCGCATCCTGCGGGGCTCCTTGGGGGCCGTTGTTATCCATCGTGCCCATGTAGTATTCGGGACTGCCCGAAGGGGGCGCGGTCGTCCCATCCATGTCGGCCGGGAGCAATCCGTCGCCAATATTGTAAGGCGTGGCGCCTGGAGGTACGAGGAAGAAGATAACCTGCGGATTGGGATTGCCGGCGAGCATCTGGGCGCGGTTTAGCGCATACGCTCCGACGCCCGCGAAGGGACCTGAGGTACTGCCCGAGAATTCGCGCGTACTAATATGGTAGGCATCCGGCATCATGCCGTATTTGGGATAGTCAGGAAAATTGGCCCCGGTCGTTCCAGTCATGATGGAATAACGGAAGTAAGCGCCCGTGGGATCAGAAGTCTGCGAAATGGCGACGCAATTCAGAAAGGGCTGGGTCGTGGCGGTGAATTGCGAGAGTATCCAGCGATCAGCCAATTGATCGTACAGGACCACCGGATCGCCCGAGTTTGTGTTCTGACAATTGCCACCAAATCCAGAGAAGAGGGTGTTGATTCCAACCGGTCCGAAGACTGACGTGCCGGTCTTGGTGAAAATCTGGAAGGTTGCGTTGTCCATGACGACGATGTGATTGGGCCCGACGTCGCCGTTGGGATCGGGTGGCGCGCAGCCGCCGCAAAGGTTTCCCGGGCCATCAAAACTAGCGAGCGGTGGCTGGATTTGAATCGCTCCGGCGGAGGATTGAACGACCGGGTCGGGTTCAAAAGCGAAGCGAAAATTGCGCGGCACGATGTCCTGGTCTTCGTTCTCACGCGCCTCGAACGGTACGGGAGGCCCCGGCACGATGTCGCGTAGAGCCGGCGAAATATCAAAATGCACCACCGGTGACAGACCCTGAAATTGCCCCCGGACCACCTGCGGTGCCTGTGGTCCCTGAGCCTGCGCCGACTGGTTGGGATACAGGCCGAAGGCGAACAGCGCCAAAAAGACCGCGATCGAGCAAAACCCCAGGCTAATCAGGAGGCGTGGATTAAAGAAACCGGATCGAGAGTGGCGCTTTGTTTTCATTAGAGATTTCTCCTGTTTGTGTTTGGAGCGAAAACACATTCGCTGTTTGAATGAGCAGGGCGCTTTTGCATTCACTGCCACAGCGTCTCCTCACACCGGAGATATCAGGCAAATGTTTTGGGACACAAGGGTTTTTCCGCAACATTACCAAAATGTAATGTTAACCCCCGCAAATACTTAGCGGCCTTCGCGCTGAAGTGGGTGTCAGCGCGGAGAGAGAATATGCTCGCCGCTCTACCGCGCACCGCAGTCGTAGTTTTACGAGTTGAACGCCAGCAGTTCCGCGAACAGCGCCGGGAGGAACGAGGGCCGACAGATGCAGCCCGCTCAAGCGAGTGTCTGCCTCTCACTCAAGAGAGGCAGACACGACGCTGAGAATTTAAGCAGTCCCTTTCGGGTTTAGGGAGGGCAGCTGGCTCCGGTGATGACCAGGCCGTCGACGTGCGCTCCGGGTCCCCCGGTTGCTTCGTCCGTCCCCATCCGGAAACGAAGCTTGATCGTCTGTCCGTTGAAGCTTGCCGGCAGGTTGAACACTGAGTTGATGTAACCCCCGGAATCTCCGCTCCACGCCTGTCTCCCCGCCAGCGGGTTGTCCGCCGTCCCGTCGATCTCTCCAGTGTAGCAACCTGAGACACAACTTCCGCCCGCATCAATGACGTCGGTCCAGGTCCCACCCCCGTTGGTCGAAACTTCCATCACAAACCCATCCCAGAACACTTCCGCCGGCGGCAGATCGTGCTCCGTATTGTAGCTGTTGCGGAAGGTGACCACCGCCGCCGCCGAATTGACCGCGATGTTGCGCGTGGAGAGCGTCTTGTCGCTGATCCCGTCCTGGTCAGGCACGAATGCGTTATTAGGCGCACTGTCCGAGCTCGCCGTCGTGGTTACCCACGTCGGAGGATCTCCCGTGACCAGGGTCGCCGTCCATCCCGCTGGGAACGCCGGAGCGGCCACGGAATCGAAGTTCTCCTCGCACTGCCCAGGAGGTGCACTCGGACTCGGCGCCACTGTCGCTGTCGCTGTGGCCGTCGCCGTTGGCGACGCTCCAGGTGAGGGCGATGCTCCAGGGGTCGGCGACGCTCCAGGTGAAGGAGACGCTCCCGGACTCGGTGACGGAACCGGTCCGCCTGTATTCCCGCGGTCGTAGATTTCCACGAGACCTACGCCGGTGGTGTTGTTCTGTCCCGCGAGCAGCGCCGTGTACAATCCCGGCGGAAGCGTCGCGGCGATGCCGGATTCGAGCGAGTCACCAAGTGCCAGACCTGCGTTGGTGATTTCTGCCGCTTGGGCTGGGTCATCCTGCCAGTTGTTGTTAGAACGCAGGATCGCTGCGTTGCTGTCACGCAACTCGAGCGTTGGATCGGCCAGCGCGTTTGCCACACCCAGGCCAGTCAGGCTTGGTCCGATTCCGCGTATGACAAGGTTGTCATCGCCGCTGTTGCCACCGAGCAGGAACCCACCGATGACGATGTTCTCGCCGGTGCTGACAAAGGCTCGCGTGCTGATGTTACCCAGCTTTGACGGAACGGCCGCGCTCAGGTCGTAGACTTCGATCAATCCGACACCGGTCGTGTTATTCTTGCCGGTGATGATGGCGGTATAGGCGCCAGGAAGCAGGGTCACATCAATCGCTGATTCCAGAGTATTGGACGGCGGGATGCCGGTGGCGATGATGGCAGCGGCCTGTGCCGGGTCGTCCTGCCAGTTATCGTTGTTTACCGTGGTGATGCTGGGACCCTGGAGCGACAGCACCGTATCAGCCAGCGCATTGGCCACACCCTGCTGCGCCAGGGAAGGACCGATCGCGCGGAGGAGCAGATGTTTGGGCCCTGTTCCGGTGATGATGAATCCGCCGATGCCAACGTTGAAACCAGTCTGAACGTTCATTCGGGTCGAGAGGTTTAGAGCCTGGGCCGCCGGGGTGGGCGAGGCCGATGGAGTTGCCGTAGGCGATGCCGGTGGTGGGGTTACGCTTGGTGTCGGAGTGGCCGGCGCTATCGTCGGACTGGGCGTTCCCGGCGGTGGGGTCGCGGAAGCGCTCGGACTTGGGACGGGTGTTCCCGCAGTGGCCGACGGAGAGGGCGTTGGTGTCGCGCAAGTGGCGGGACCAAAGATTTCCATCGTGGCCGAAAGAGCCGCATCGTAGCCGCCGGCGAGGTAGACGTGAGCGGTTCCGTCGCTGTCGGCCGCGAAGTTACGTCGGGCCGTCGTGAAGGGCACGCCTAGCGACCAGGAGTTGGTCACTGGGTCGTAGATGTCTACTTCGTTGGATGGGTTGGGAATCGTTCTGCCGCCACCCAGGACCCACATTTTGCCATTCATCACGACCGCCCGGGTCTCGCCTGTCACTCTCGGGATGTTCGTGATCGCGGTCCAGGCACCGGTCACGGGGTCGTACTTATAAGACTCGGCGCTGTCGATGAGAGCGCCCGCAGGATCAAGGGCGGACCCGCCGGCGGTGTAGATGAAACCGCCGATGGTGGCCGCCGGCACATAGCCGCGCATTTGCGGAAAGTCTGTCCGTGCGAGCCACTTCGAGCCGACTGCGGCGGTGGGATCGAACTGCCAGACCTGCGCGGTCATAGCCGGAGGCACGGCGTTAGCGTTGAAGCTGCCGATGATATAGAGCTTGTTCCCGGCTACGGCGAATCCGCCCGGCAGGAAGGTGTTGGTCTGGCTGCCCGGCCAGTTATCACCCGCCGCCAGCGTAGTGAACGTGTCGGTCGCGGGGTTGTAGCTGAAGACGCGGCCGGTTGTTCCGACCACCTGGGACTGGGAGCCGCCGACGCAGTAAATCTGGTCGGTCCCTCCGACGGTCATCACGCCGCAAGCCATGTTGTTCACCAGGCCATCCGGAATCGTGGAAGCCTTGGTCGTCCACGCATTGGTGGCGGGGTCTGTACTCGAACGGATGCGTGAAGTCAGCGCCGGCGGTGTCAGCACTGCGTCCACCGATGGAGTAGAATTTTCCGTTGGCCGGGAAGTAGTTCCCGGGCGCCCGCACTGAGGCGGCGGCTGGAACGTTAGGACCAAAATGCCAGCCAGGCGTGCAACTTGGAGTCGCCGAAGGCGCGACCGTGGCGGTGGCCGTTGGGGTGGGAGAGGGGACGCCGGTAATGATGCTGAAGTCGTGGTCCGAGATATCAAAGTAAATATTGCCCACCGCTTCGATCTTGATTCTTCCGGTGGTCGTCAGCATGTCGGGAATAGGAACCATCTCGTTGCCGTCGTTGGCGGTGCTGGCAGCCAACACCGTTGGGAAAGTATTGCCCCCGTCCGTCGAGAGAGAAATCTTGACGTTGGCTGCGGTGCCGCTGGCGTTCCAGGTCACGTTGTAATTGGTCAGCCGTTGAATGCTGATGGCGTCATTGGGGGTGAGCACCGCGAATGGCGTGGCGGCGCCGTCAATGGTCACGAGGGAGGTTGCCGTACCGATGCCACCGCCGCCGGCGCGGTTATCCCGCGCCACTACCTGGAAGGTCATGGTCCGCGTAATCAAAGGCAGGAGTTCGCCAGTCAGGAATCCACCTCCGAAAGTCGGCGGGATATTGGCGCTGTTCAAAATGTGGGTCAGCGCCGGGAAGATCCGTGTGCCAGTCGCGACCGGCAGAAAGGGGCGGAAGATCGGCCGCGGCGAGTTATCGCCATCGGTATTGGGTGTGGCCGTGGTGGAACCGCCGAGATCGTACTCTTCCCAGGAATAAGTAATCGAATCGCCATTGGGATCGGTTGAAGACGCGGTCAGGTAGAACGGAGTGTTTTTGGGGATGTTGAAATTCCCGGGCGCAGTCGCGACGGGCGGTGTGTTGCCGGTGGCGGTGGTGGCCGCGCAACCGTTGCCGGCACCGGTCTGACTGTAGGCCACGATCGCCTCGAGGCTCTTCACGTGAAAATTGTCGATGCTGAGGTTCGCCAGGTTCTGGTTACCGCAAATTCCAGAATAGCCCATGATAGTAACGCCACTGCCTGGCTCGTAGGCTGACGCACCGGACCGGTTGCCGCCTCCGCAGCTACCCGTGGTGCTGTTGAAAGTGTGGTTCGCGCCCCATTGGTGTCCCATTTCGTGGCAGACATAATCGATCGCGAAAGGGTCTCCGATCGGGCTGGTCAAGCCAGTGACGCCGCGTGCCTTGCTCGCGCCGCAGGGAACGGCCAATTGTGCGATACCGCCGCCGCCCGTGCTGAAAACGTGGCCAATGTCATAATTGGCTGAGCCGATCACGGCATCTATCTTGGCTTGATTCTCGTCCAACATCACTTCGCCATCGTTGTTGGTGTAAGGATCGTTCGCGGTCGTGCAGGGCCCGCCGCAGCTCAGATTGTCCGCGGCATAAGTGATGAGATTGGTGTTGGCAACGATGTTCATGTGGATGGCCACATCGCGTTCGTAAACCTGATTGACCCGGTTAATGATCAGGACTTCCGCCGCCAGCGCGCCGGCTACGGTATTGCTGCCCACCGCCGTGGCATATTCCACCGTGCAGGCCAGTGCGAGACGGTAGGTCCGCAATTGCGTTCCCGAAGTAACCGCTGGGGCCAGGCCGCCCGCCGTTCCCGCAGTCGAATCGGAATCCTTGAAATTGCACATGAAATTCCCGGCGAGGTTTGCGGCGTCCCTCTTCCAGTAAGTGATGTAGTTCGTGATATCGCCCTTGGCATAAGGGTCGATCAACACCGTGCCCGAAGGGGAGAGGATGATGGCGTGGAATCCAGTCGGCAGCCAGTCGAAGCGGGCGCTCGCGGCCGGATCGTCGATCCCCTGGGCGCGATACGTTTTAAGATTCGGATACTTCGCCGCCAAACCGGCCTCCATCACCGGCGATTCCTCGAAACGAAACCGGGCGATGGTCCCGTCCGGCATCGGCAGGAAAATGACGCCCGGATTCCGGGCGGCTTCCCGGGTGAATTCCATCGGGGCTCCGGCCAACGCCTGGGTGAGGGCGGCCGTGTCCAGGTGCACTGTCCGGTAGATGCTCGGAATAATTAGACGCTGGGCTGCTGGATCGAGCGAGCGTTCCTCGATGGATTGCCACAATCTCTCGTTAGGCTGGCTCGCGGCGCGCCCAAATGGAGCTGCGGCCAGAAGCAGAGTGAAGATTGCGATCGCTGACAGGATGGTTCGTGTGGCGGTGGATGAGATAGAAGACATTTTCATGGTGCGCTTAGATTATTGACTGCGGAAGACCGTTTGCGGGGCGCGATCCCGGGGAAAATTCGGCACTGGTTTTGACCGGGCCGAAAATTCGTCAGACGTCGCGTGACGTGATCGAGGTTGATCTTAGTAGGATGGCGAACTGTGTCGAGATTAATTTTGTTGATGACGTAAATGAGTTTTTTAGGGAGGCGCCGGAAAGGGGTCAAGATGAAAATGACAAAACCGCAATTAGCGAAATTGAGCGGTTTGGATTCTTCTTCTGTAGGCGTGGATCGCTGGTCTCTCAGGCGGATCCGCGGTTTCATTTGCGACCGACCAGATCCTCGTTCCCAGGTTGTACTTGGGAACGAGAAATGATCGAACCGGGGAAACTCAAAACGAACAGGTACCGTTTTGATCATTTCAGGTTTCGGTTATTCGGATTTGTTTGAAACTCGCTCACTGCCCGCGCCCTCTCGCTGCGACCTCACAGCTTTACTTTGATCACTCGCACTGCCCCGTGCTCGTGCCAGCTACCCTCGCTGCGTTGCTGTCTGCCCGCGCGATTCCCGATCGTGCCGTGTTCTATGTCGCGGATCCCATCCGCTCCTTCGAATCTCGAGATTCGTGCTTCGAAATTTCCTCTCCCCATCCGTGATATTCGCGTAATCCGCGGTCAATTTTCCGCGGTATTTCCGATATCCCCTCGTTCCCAAGTTGCACTTGGGAACGAGAAATGAAGAGGCGGGTCAGCGACCCGCCCTACCGAAAACAGGCATCCGGGCAATCGGCGGTTTCCTTTCGCAAAAGTTATTCACACTAACTCTCACCAAGAAATCGAAAGATTTTTCACGTTTGTGAAAAATAACTCTCGACACTCATCCGTATTTCCCGGTAGAACGACCGCGATTCACGTCACAAGACGTTTCAACGCATCTTCGGCAGGGGCAATCCCCAGGGGCTGGACGTACGCTGAGACTGACACAGTCAAACGCCAACCCACATTTTTTTGAAGCCCGAAGCCGATAGCACCGGATTTTTCAACCGCGAATTACGCGGATGTCCCGGATTTGACATGGGCAACGTGACTCCCTCTTCTGTCCGCGGGACCCGCAGTTCCATTCAGACTACCAGCGCGGCCTATACCGCCATCACGCTGCGCCAGCCGGGATTCGTCCCGGCTTTTTTGTTTTCTGTCTAACACTATGAAAACCCTTTCTCCTCTTTCCCTCACTAGAATTTGTTTCGGATTTCGCACTTCGAAATCCGAATTTTCAGCACCTACACCTATGAAAACTACCACTACTCGCTGGAGCTTGAAGACCACCGCTGTACTACTCGCAGCGGCTTTTTTGTCCCTGGCCGGCTCAATCGAAGCTGCCAAGCCGCAAGCCCAGCCTAAGGCTCACTCCAAGAATAAGGCCGTGCCGGCTGCCGTCGCGCCAAGCCAGCAATCCCAAAGCGCCCAGGCCCAGTCCAAGAGCACTGCAGGACTGATGGCTCCGGCCACGCTGTTCACCGCACAAATTCCGGTGGAACAGTCCGCGAGCAGGGACGAAGCCTCCAGCGAGGTCACCGCCGCGCCCGCACTCCCTCCCTCTATCGACGCCATCGCGGCGGGGACTTATCCTTTCACCAGCGCCTCCGTTGCGGTTGAAGATATGTCAACGGGGACGACGCAGCTTGTCGGGGCTGCCCAGGATGATACGGCTTCGGTGGCAACGAACATCGGCTTTGACGTCTGGTTTGATGGCGTTCGTCAAACGCAATTCTCGGTGAACGCAAACGGCCTCTTTGGGTTTGGTGCGGTTGTCGTCAACAACGGCGCTTCGGGGCGAACGAACGATTTCGCTACGGCAACGAATAATCCGAAGGTTTCCGCGTTATGGGACGATCTTTGCACCGGAGCAGCCGGCAAGGTCCATTATAAGGTCGTTGGAGCGGCCCCAAATCGGAAGCTGGTGGTCGAATGGCTAAACATGGTCTGGTTCGACAACGCTACGGTTGCATGCGGGACCACTATTCTGGGCAAGTTTCAAGTATGGGTGTTTGAATCGACCGGTGTGGTCGAGTTGGTTAGCGGCGGCACGGTTATCGATGGGGGCACAAACGGCGGTTACAGCGTAGGGATTGGTTCGTCGGCGACGTCGTTTGCCAGCGTCACCGTTGCTGGAGCCACGGCCTCGTATGCGGTATCTAACAATGCTCAGTCAGACCCCATCGCATCCGGCACAGCTTATATCTTCACCCCGAACGTGCCGGCCGCACCGACCGGCTTGAACTTTACCGGCGTCGGATCTGGCGGGATGACCGTAAATTGGACGGATAACGCCACCAACGAAGTTGGCTATGCCATTTACAATTCAACGGACGGCGGAGCCAATTACACTTTCGTTACTCAAGCCGCTGCCAATGCCAATTCGTTTGTGGCATCAGGCTTGTCGCCGAGCACAAGCTATACCTGGAAGATTCAGGCGGTCACGGAAGGCGCGCTCAGCACCCCGCTGACTGGCACCCAGGCGACGACTGCGGCAGCTAACATCAGTTCGACCGTGGTTGGCGGAAACTGGAGCGTTGCCGGCACCTGGGTTGGTGGCGTCGTTCCGAGCTCAGCTGATAACGTCACAATTGTGAGCGGCTCGACGGTAACGGTCGATACGGCTGCTGCCTGCAACAACCTGACTGTTTCAGGCACTCTGCAATACGAGGATACGGCTACGGCAAGATCTCTCGCGGCCGGTGGCACTGTCACCGTTAATTCTACCGGGATATTGAGAGCGAGTTCGATCGCTTCCGTGACGGGCACTCACACCTTCTCAGTGGGCCTGGATCTAATCAACAACGGGACGATGGACTTTAACCTCGTTGGGGCCGGAACTTCCAACGTGGGGATGACATTTACTGGCGCAAACAATGCCGCCTGGACCACTGGGGCGGCCAGCACCACGGACGTGGCGACCGTTACGATGAACAAGGGGACCAGTAACGCCAATACCCTAACTTTCACTCCCGCTGGGACGTTCACCGTTCTTGGCGCCGGCACGTCCGGGTTCCTTACCATTACCAACGGCACCTTTAAGATATCGGGGAGTGCTGCGCTCAGTAATCCGATTTTCGCTGTAGCCGCCTATACCATTCCCGCGACGGGCGGCTTCTGGCTGAACAATGCCAACTGCACCGTGGTGGGTCAGGCCGGCAATTCTACCATGAACGGTTTGCTTCGCTTGACGGCCGGCACCTTCAATGAAGGACTTGTCTCGGGTAACGCCATGACCAGCGCCGCCACTACGGTAAATGTCATCGTCGAAGGCGCGACCCTGAATATCGCAAGCCGATTCGCGTTCACTGGTGGAGCACCCTCTGCCTTTACCATGTCGAGCGGAACCGTCAATGTGACGACGGTCGGGAGCACCGCGGCAACCGGCTTTGGATTCGCCGCCGGGTCCATCTTCACCATGAGCGGAGGCACGATCAATCTCGTCCAGGCTTCCACGACCGCTCCGGATTATAATGTCGGCAGCACCGCCCTGATTTCTGGTGGAACACTGAACGTTGGCACGGCCGCTACGACGGCCGCCTCCACTTTCCGCATCCAGGGCCAGATGCCGAACGTCGTCATCGACAATACGACCAACACCAAGAACGCGAACCTCAACGGCCAGATGAACGTTTGGGGTAATCTCACGATCAACACCGGGTGCACGCTTAACCTGAATCCAGGGACCGCGCAGGTGCTCCTCCAGATCGGTCCGACGATCACGAACAACGGGGCGATCGTTGTTAACACAAACAACACCAGTCAGGTCGTCTTTGGCGGCAACCTGCAACTTACCTCGGTGGGAGGAGTCGGATCGCCGCAGACCTACACGGGGACAGGCACGTTTGGCACCGCGGCGGTCTCGGTCGGGACTCTCGGCCTTCAAAATGGCGGTAACCTGACCCTGACGGGTGGGGTTTCGGCGCTCAACGTATTGCGCGTCAATCTTCTCTTTGGCAACATTATCGGAAGCGGCGCCATTAACCTGGGCAATGGTGGCACATCGCAGGAAATCGTCCAACGCGGTGTCACCAGCAATGTCCTCCCGGCCGGCGCCTTTGACGTAGCGCCCGTGTTTAACATTGGCTCCGGCGGTCTGATCGAGGTCTATGCGCCTTCGACCGGGGTGATCAACACCGGCTTTGAGATTCCCCCAACCCGGACCGTTTTCAGCATGCAGATTCAGAATCCGATCGGGGGCGTCACGCTGACAGGTGGCCCCTTGACCTCGACCAGTGGAACCAACGCTCTTCTTCTGGCCGGCGGCACCTTCAACACAACGGCAGCCAACATGCTGACCGTCGCCAATACGGCGGCCGCCTCTGTCACAGGAGGTAACGCATCCACTTACGTAAATGGTCCGCTGGCTCGCACGTTGCCGGCATCTCTCGTTTCCGGCAGCACCTACACCTTCCCAGTCGGCAAGGGCAGCTTTAAGATGCTGGAGTTGGTCAATCCAACGACCAATGCCGGCGGCACTGTCGTTATCCAGGCCGAAGTCTTTGATGCCAACTCGGGCGGCACGGCCGGCGCAGGCTTTAGCAGCATCAACACCAATCGCTATTGGTCAGCCTCAGCCACGACTGGGGCGGGAAATTTCACGAACACGACCGTTCGGCTAACCGAGGTAGGTATTGTTGGCGCTAACGCCATCGGTCAATCGGCTACCCAGGCCGGGACCTACGATAGTATTGGCGGCACGGTGGCCGCTCCAGTAATCGGACCCAGCTCGAGCATCACTTCTCTCGGTTTCTTCGCTATTGGCACACTGACCGGAGCGCCCACGATCTCTGGGACGCAGAATGTCGGCACCGGCCAGACGTTTACCAATTTGACGAGTGCAGTCGCAGCCTACAACACCAGGGTTCAAACGGGCCCGGTAACCTTCCTCCTGACCGATTCCGCCTACACCACACGCGGCGGCGACCCGAGTCCGGACGCCACGGGTGAAACCTTCCCGATCACGATCAACGCGAATCCTGGCGCCAGCTCTACCAACACGGTGACAATCAAGCCGGCGCCGGCCACGACAGTGGCCATTAACCCGATCGCGGCGAGTCCAACGGCCATATTTATTCTCAACGGCGCGGACTGGGTCACGATTGACGGCTCCAATACCGTAGGCGGGACATCGCGAGACCTCACCCTGGCTAATATCAGCACCAGCACCAGCAGTGCAGTCATCTGGGGTCAGACTATCGGGACGACCGATCCTGCGACCAACAATACGATCAAGAACGTCAACATAACCGGCAACGCGAGCACCACGACTATCGTCGGCATTGGATTTGGCAGCAGCACCATCAGCGCTACCAGCGTCGGGACGCGGAACGACAACAACCGGGTCGAGAACAACAACATCACCGCCGTGCAGTTCGGTGTCTACTCGCAGGGCGCGAGTGCCGTGATCAAGAACGTCGGCACGGTGATCACCGGCAACCAGATTGGCGGAGCTGGAGCAAGCGGGCTCGGCCGTGCCGGTATCCTGGTCGGATTTGAAGACGGCACCCAGATTACCAACAACAAGGTCACAAATGTCAGCTCCGCCGCCAGTTCGGATGCATTCGGTATCGGGGTTGGTACTTCCACAATCGCCTCAACAGCGATCACCAGTAACGAAACCGTCAACGTGACGGTTACAGGTAATACTGTGAGCGGCGTGGTCGAGACCGGTACGTTCTCGGCGGCTGGTATTGCCTATGGCACGCCGGGCTACGGCACGAGCCGGTTTGCGAACAACATGGTTAGCGGCGTTAACTGCAACGGCACCCCTAGTGACTTCCCGGTCGGAATCTTCATTGGCGGGACGGCGAATGCTCTCACGCAGGTCTACTTCAACTCGGTCTCGATGACGGGGTCTAAAGACATTAGCACGACCGCCACAGCGCCCAGTTACGCCCTGGCCATTCTGGGGACGAACCCGTTGGTCGATATCCGCGATAACATTCTCTACAATACCCAGACATCGGTGGGTGTCGGATCCAACAGCTACGCCATTGGATTGGGTGCATTTCCGCCTTACACCAACGTTACTTCCAACTTTAACGATCTCTTCACCAGTGGCCCGCAATCCACTTTCGCTCGCACGGGGAGTCTGGCGATTTTGCTGGGCGCTGACTCAGCGAACCTGGCCGCTTGGCAGGGCGCGACCGGCAAGGACGCCAACTCGATCTCGTCCGACCCGCTCTTTGTCAACACGCCTGACAATCTGCATGTGCCACCGACCAGCCCGGTCTTTAACGCGGGCACGCCGGCTGGGGGTATCGTCACCGATATTGACGGCGACACACGGCCAGCTGGGTCCCCAGGTTGAAATCGGAGCGGACGAAGTCCAGCAACCTGCGAGTCCGACGCCAACTCCTACACCGACGCCAACCCCGACTCCGACGCCAACACCGACTCCATCACCAACACCCACTGCAACAGCTACGGCCACGATTCCACCTGCGAGTCCTACGCCAACGCCAACCCCAACGCCTACCCCAAGCGCAACGCCCAGTGGATGTGTGACTATCACCGCGACTGCCGGCACGGTCGGCCCAACCGGTTACCCGACCGTGAAGGATGCGTTTGATGCGATCAACCTTGGCACCCATCAGGGCAGCATCGTGGTCAGCATCAGTTGCAGCACAACGGAAGGGACGACCCCGGCCACCCTCAATAGCACCGGCGCCGGTGGGGCCTCCTACACCTCCGTCCTGGTGCGTCCGACGGCGGACGGCATCACGGTCAGCGGCAACCCGGCCCAGGGCTTCGGTGTCATCCAGCTCAATGGCGCGGATAACGTGACGATCGACGGCGACAACCCGAATACGGGTGGCACCAACCGCAACCTGACCGTGTCGAACACGGTGGCGGCAACGACCACCTTCGGCGCGGCCATCCGTGTGGCCACCTCGGCGACAGCTCCATTCGACAGCAACAACAACCTGATCATCAAGAACGTGGTCCTCAACGGCAACGTGACGGCAGGTAACTCAAGTGCCATTACGGCCACGACCACGAGCACGAACAATTCGTTCGGCATCGTGGTAGGTCCGAACGGGGGCGCCAGCGTGACTGCTCTCGCCAGCGTCACCACGGCGGTAGCCGCCGGCGTGACGGTTAACGGCCTGGTCGTAGATAACAACGTCATCAATCAGTGCGGTCGTGCTGTTGCCTTCCTGGGCAACGCGGCAACGGCCTCCACCGGGGTGACTGTCTCGAACAACGTGATCGGCGATCAGGGCCCGGCCACACCGGCAGCGGTGCCGTTCACGGCACCGATTACGACGGTCTACACCAGGGGCGTATTCGTCAGTGGCACCGCCGCGATCACGATCACCGGCAATACGATCAGGAACATCATATCCTATGTGGGGATTACGACGGAAGCGATTGAGCTGAACTCGACGATCACCAACTCCACGATCATCGAATAATACGATCAGCAACATCGCCAACAACGGCACAGTGAGCATCGCCAAGGCGATCCTGGTTGCTGCCACCACCGGCAGTTACTCCATCGCGGGCAACACCATCACCAACGTGCAAACCCTGGCCGGTTCGTCTGGCACGGATGCTCTCGAAGTGACCGCGGCCTCGACCGCCGGCACGATCGAGCGCAATAAAATCCAGACGGTTATCGGCCGCGCTCCCGGTACCTTCGGCGCCTACGGTCTGAACCTGACGGCCGGCACCGGCATCGTGATCAGGAATAACTTCATCAGCGATATCAACATGGACATGACCGGGGGCGGGGCCTTCTCGACCCAGTTCAGCGTGCATGGCCTCCGGATCACTGGTGGAACCAATCACCAGATTTACCACAACTCGGTCTACCTGTTCGGTGGGCTCCTGGGAACGCCGACGACGACAATCCTGACCTCAGCGTTCACGCCAACCACCACAGCCATAACCGGTATGGATGTGCGGAACAATATCTTCGCCAACACGATGACCGGCGGCACCACCGGTGTCGCGCACGTCTCGATGTTCCTGCCTCCTAGCGGCACGGTGGCGATGAACCTGACGCTGAATAACAACGACTACTTCTCCGGAACGACGGCGAGCCAGAGCGGTATTGCCCACGTCGGCACGACCTACACCTCGCCTCCGGCTGGACCGACCACTTTCGCGGGCCTCTACCTGGCAGCAGACTTCAACCCGGGCGCGACATCGCCGAACACAAACCTGCGGGTTTATACCAGCACCTTGAATGCAGCCGGGACGAACGACAATGCAAGCAAGGTGGTGGATCCGCTCTTCATCGCTCCGACCGATCTGCACATCGCGGTCGGTTCGCCGATGGTAGACATGGGCGCAAGTGTGGGAGTAGGCAGCGATATTGACGGCCAATTCCGCGTGCCTCCTCCGGATATCGGCGCGGACGAGCCGAGTGGCATTACGCCGCCCGCCAATGATATCGCGGCTACCGCCATCGTCACACCGGCTAACGGAAGCATCGTTTCGACCGTCGCGACATTCTCGCCGCAGGCGTCGTTCACCAACGTTGGAACAGCCACCCAAACCAACGTCTCCGTGCAATTCACCATCTCCGGCCCCGGCGGCGTACAGCTACTCGAACAGCCAGATCATTCCAACGATCGCTCCTAATCAGACGATCACGGTGACCTTTGCCGCGGCGCCGGCCCCTGCCACGCCCGGGACCTACAACACCGCCGCGACGGTTCTAACCCCAGATGCGAATGGAGCCAACTCCACGGTGACAGGCTCGTTCCAGTCCGCTGCTCCGCTGAGCGGGACTTTGACGGTTCCAGGAAGCTTCCCGTCCCTGACCAATCCTGGCGGTATCTTTGAGGCGATCAATAACGTGGGAGCATCCAGCAACCTGATCATCAACATTACCGCGGACCTGACCGGTGAGACGGGCACGCATCCGCTGAACCAAATCGCAGGCGGCTTTAGCGTGTTGATCAAACCGAGCGGAGCGCCGCGAAGCATCACCAGCACGGCCACTGCATTGAGCCTGATCAGACTCAATGGCGCGGATAACGTGACCATTGATGGGTCAACCTCCGGTGGCACCGATCGCAGCCTGACGATCATTAATTCGAATGGAACTGCCGCGTCTACCGCAGCCGTCCAGATTGTCAGCCTCGGGGTGGGTGCAGGCTCCACTAACGATACGGTCAAGAACACCAACATTGCGTGCGGTGCGGACCAAACGACGAGCGTAAATGTCACGATTGGTATTTCGCAGGGTGGTGCCGCCATCGGATCCAGCGGAGCTGACAACGACAACAACGCGTTTATCAACAACGCGATTACCAAGGTAAATGTCGGCATTTTCTCCTCGGGTGAAAGCCTGGCTAACCAGGTCCAGGGGACAATCATAACCAATAACCTGATTGGTCCCGCCGCCTTCGGATCCGACCAGATCGGACGCGCCGGTATCATCTTCAACCTGACGAACAGCGCGACGGTGACGGGTAACGAAGTTCGGTTTGTCGGAGTGCTGGATGCGCAAACCTCCAGCGGTGGCAGTTACGACAAGTTCGGCATCTCCCACGCCTTCAATGGCTGGTCCGATACGACCTCCGGTGATTTGGGTGTGTCCAACACCTTGATCGCTCGCAATAGAGTTCACGACATCGTCGAAGAGAACACCTTCTCGGCGGTCGGTATCTTTATGGCGGGAGGAAATGGAGCCAATCCAACCCTGAACTCCACCATCAATAACTTCGTCTGGAATGTCCGCGCCAACGGCACCTCGGGCGATAACAGTGTCAGCATCGGTATCGCCTCAGGCACCGGCGACACGGTAGCGTTTAACAGCGTCTATGCTGCGGGCGACCTCGACCCGCTCGCTTCGGGGACTGCGAGTCAGTCATCGTTCGGCGTTCAGGTTACGTCCGCGACGGTCGTGAACCTGAGCCTGAGGGACAATATTATCTTCACTGATATGACGTCCAACACGGCGACGTTGAAGCATGGCTCAATCAAGGTTCCGACCGCCTTTGCCTGGGGCACAGGTGGCTCCAACAATAACGATCTCTACGTTCCGGCCGCCAATACGCAGGCCATCGTTGGCCGAGTCGGCGCCACTGACGCGATTACCCTGGCCAACTGGCAAACTGCCTCGGGCCAGGATGCAGCTTCGATTTCAGCTGACCCGACCTTCGTCAGCCCGACCGATCTGCATTTGCTCGCGGGCAGCCCAGCGATCAACGCAGGCGCCACCATTGCCGGTATCACCACCGACATTGACGGCGGAACCCGCGACGCCACCCCCGACATCGGCGCGGATGAGTTTGGGGCAGTTGCACCAACGCCTACCCCAAGTCCGACACCAATTGCCACGCCGACGCCAACGCCGGTGACTCCAACACCGACACCGACAGCAAGTGCGTCGCCGACAGCAACAGTGAGCCCGACGGTCTCACCGACTGCTTCGCCATCGGCGACAGCGAGTCCTTCGGCGAGTGCGACCGCATCACCGACCGCCAGTCCTTCGGCAACAGCCACGCCGCCTCCGGGCTGCACGGGAACTAACCTGACGGTCTCCAATACGACGCCTGTCGTAATCCCGGTTGCAGGACCGGTCGTGGTCACCAGTACCATCGTGGTGTCAGGAGCCCAGACCTACCTGTTCGACCTCAACGCGTTTACCAATATTACTCACACCAGCAGCGGTGATCTCGATATTACATTGACCTCGCCCGCTGGCACGGTCGTGACCCTCACGACCGATAACGGCGGTGCCCTTGATAATATCTTTGCGGGCACGCTCTGGGATGACAAAGCCGATCCGGATGGGCTCCCGTTGGCCACGTTCACGCTCAACCCCAATCAAGTGCAGGTCCACCCCTACACGAACCTGGTGGTAGCGACGCCATTGACCCCAGAGGAAGCGCTGGGCGCCTTCATCGGCGAGAATCCGAACGGCACCTGGACCCTCACAATCAGCGACGACACTAACAACAACGGCGGAACGTTGAACAACTGGTCTCTGAACCTGACCACGCTGGCCAGCGCCCCGACGATCGCCACCGTGCCAACGGTCTCCAACAATACGGCGGTGCCGATTTCGTCCGTCGGGACCAGCGTCATCACTTCCGCCATCCCGATCGTGTCGACTGGAACATCGATCTTCAAGGTGAAGGTGACGACGAACATCACCCACACGTTCTCGACCGATCTGCAGTTCACCGTTACCTCGCCTTCGGGAACGGTGGTGACGCTCTCGAACGGTATCTGGGACGCCAGCGTGGATCCCGATGCCGACAATGTCTATGCTGGAACGACGTGGGACGACGACGGGAATCCGCTCGGACAGGTTCCATACACGACGAACGCCGGTTTATCGAGCGATCACCCATACGTGGACCTGGTGGTGGTACCGTTGCTCGCGCCCGTGGAACCACTGGCAGCGTTCATCGGTGAGAACCCCAACGGCGTTTGGACTCTGACCATCGCCGATCAATTCAATGGCGATGGCGGATCGCTGAACAGCTGGTCGCTCGATATCACCACGGCGAGCTGCCCAGGCAGTACACCGACGCCGTCGCCTTCAGCAACCGTAAGCCCGACGGCAACACCGAGCCCGACGGCAACACCGAGCCCGACGGCAACACCGAGCCCAACGGTCTCACCGACAGCGACGCCGATTGCTTCTCCACGGCAACTGCGAGTCCGTCGGCGACTCCAACCGTTACCCCGATGCTCATTTACCCTCACGGCTTGTCCAACGGACGGGGCACCGCAGCCAACACCAGGTTTATCGGATTAATCCGGCCAACGGGGATCTGACCAACCAAGTGCCGGTGACCCTTGCTGGTTTCACCTTGTTCAGGGCGACAACCATGACTTCTCGTCCGAGCGACGGCACTTTGTTCGCCGTCGTTGTTACCACGGCGAGCGGCAACGGCAGTCGGCGGTTGGTCACGGTCAATCCGACCACCGGCGTGGCCACGGACATCGGTGCGCTATCAGATGATATCGCCTCCCTGGCGTTCCGCGCGACGGGCGTCCTGTGGGGTGTGACTGGCGACGGCGCGATCACGCCGGAAACGCTGTATACCATCAATACGAGCACTGCGGCGATGACCTTGCAATTCGCGCTCGGCAACGGGGCGGACGGCGAAACCATTGCGTTCCATGGGAACGGGTTGCTCTATCACTCCTCGGGTAACGGCACCGCCAACTTCGAAAGCGTCAATGTCGATACTCACGTGGTTACCCCATTGGGTACGGCTTCCGGTGAGGCAAACGGAATGGGATACTGGAGTTCGAACGGTTTACTCTATCTGTCGGATATTAACTCGGATCTCCTCACGGTTAATATCACGACTGGTGCGAGAACTCTCGTTGGAGCCATGTCCGACCAACTTCCAGGCACCTCGGACAATCGTGGTCTTGCCTTCGTGCAAGCTTCATGTCCGTCGCCAACGCCAACTGCAACGCCATCGGCGACCGCAACGGTAACGCCAAGCCCAAGTGTGTCGCCAACGGTCGCGCCAACGGCAACACCGAGTGCGACGGTAACACCAAGTGCAACGCCGACTGCAACCGCTACGGCGACAGCCAGTCCTTCACCGAGCGCCTCCTGCTCAGGTGGGGCAGCGACATTTGCCGGCACCGGAGCTGGCGCGATACCTGAGCCTACGGCACCTGCTACGGCACAGAATTGCACCGTTGCGGGTCGAGTGCTCAGCTTCGCGGTCTCAGGGATTACGTCGAATCTGAGCGCTGTGAGCGTTAACATGACATTGGCGCACACCTTTGTTGGAGATCTCAACGTGGTTCTGCAGGCTCCGAGCGGCGGACCGAGTTTTGTGATCTACAAGTTTGTCGGCGCCACAACGGCGACCAGCTTCGGCTCCGGGAGCGACCTGGTGGCAACGGCTCCGTATAATTTTGCCGATAGTGCCTCAGCCAACTTCTGGACGGCGGCAGCGGCCAACCCGGTGGCCACGGGAAATTATCGCACCACGGCGGCGGGCGGTGCGGGCCAGACCAATCCGGCACCGGTAACGAATCTTACCGCGGCCTTCGCTGGTCTAACACCGGCGCAGATTAACGGAACGTGGACGTTGACCGTCCAAGACTGCTCCAGCACCGATGTCGGCTCAGTCACCGCAGCTAATCTTACGCTGACCCAAGGTGGCAGCTGTGGCACGCCAACTCCAAGTCCGAGCGCGACAGCAAGTGCAACAGCGAGTCCAAGTGCGACAGCATCGCCGGGGACACCGACACCGTCGCCGAGTGTGTCTCCGACGGTGAGTCCGTCGCCATCGGTTTCACCGTCACCAAGCGTGAGCCCGACCATCGCGCCCCCATCGCCAACCGTGAGCCCGACCATCGCGCCACCGTCGCCAACCGTAGCACCGTCGGCGAGCCCAACGGTCGCGCCGTCGCCGACTGCGACACCGTTCCTGACCCAAGCCATCAACCTCTCGACTCGCATGCGAGTGCTGACCGGTGATGGCGTGGGCATCGGCGGCTTCATCATCACAGGAAGCGTGCCGAAGCATGTGATCCTGCGGGCCATTGGACCTTCGCTGACTCGCAATGGGATTGTGGATGTGCTGGCTGACCCAGTGCTCGAGCTGCACGGTCCTTCGATCGCCACGATTACGAACAACAACTGGAGAGATACCCAGGAGAACGAGATCCTTGCCACTGGCATACCGCCGGTAAACGACCTCGAGTCAGCGATTGTAGCCACTCTCAGCCCGGGAGCCATATACCGCGATCGTGAGAGGCAATAATCCTAACCCGAACGGTGTGGCCTTGGTGGAAATCTACGACCTCAGCCAGACCATCGACTCGAAACTGGCGAACCTGAGCACGCGGGCGTTTGTCAGCACGGGCGACAACATCGTCATCGCGGGGTTCCTGCTGAGTGACGACCAGACTACGGACAAGATAATTCTCCGGGGCATTGGACCGAGCCTGGCTCCGGCCTTCTTCCCGGCCTCTGCCGTCCTGGCCGATCCTAACCTGGAGTTGCGCGACGCTAATGGCGTGCTGCTCATCTCGAACAACGACTGGCAGGATAACCCGGTCCAGGCCGCGCTAATTTCCGCGGAGGGTCTGGCGCCGAGTAATCCGCGCGAGGCGGCCATAGCGGCAACCTTGCCGCCGGGTCTCTACACCGCCCTGCTAATCGGATCGGGCGGCGGAACGGGCATCGGCCTGGTCGAAGTTTACGACCGAGGGGCTCCGCCAGCGCCGTAAGGCACTCTTCACGCGCTGTCTGCCCCGAAAGCCTTCGGGGCAGACAAGCGCGGAACCAAGCAAGGGCGGTTACCAAACCGCCCTTTTGCTTTTCGGGGATCCCGGTTCTCTCTTCTGCTTCTGCAGGGCGGGGTCGCTGACCTATGGAAGAGCGAGGATGGAAGATGGAAGATGGAAGGTGGAGGATCGAGGATCGAGGATCGAGGATCGAGGATCGAGGATCGAGGATTGAAAAGAGCTGCCTCGCCATCCTCGATTATCTATCCTCTATCCCTCGTTGCCCTCCCTCGTTCTCAAGTTGCACTGGGGCACGCGCGTCTTCCCGCAGTGGCACTGCCTCTGCATCGCACGCGATCTGCGCCATCGCCCCAAAGCGCAGCTTCGGAGACACGTCATGGAACTGCTTCGCCGCCCTGCTCCAGTCGCCGCTATCCTGCGCGCTCCACCATCGACCTTCAGAAGCCGTTGAAACGGTCTCTGGTGAACGGGTTGGTGTGTCACCGGCCTGAAGGCCGGTGTTAGTGGAGAGAGAGAGGTCTCGGGTCATCGACGTAAAGGCTGGTGATGACTTCTCGTTCCCAAGTGCAACCTGGGAACAAGCAGAAGCCAGGCTCCCAGTTTGATCATTTTTCTGTTCGGTAATTCGGATTTGTTTCGAGCTTCGAGTTTCGAGCTTTTTCTTCTCATTCCCAAGGTGCACGTGGGAACCACGGCGCTGGGCGGCGTCGACCCTTGGCTGCGCCTCGTCAATCAGTTGCGCGAGGCGCTGGGCGAGCACTTGGCGCTTGCGATTGTCTTTCCAGAAAGCCGTTGAAACGGCTCACTGGCGAACGGCTGGTGAGCACCGGCCTGAAGGCCGGTGTTAGCGGAAGCGGTTTCGGGCCATTGGATGAAATGGCCGGTGTTAGTGGGAAGCGGTTGCGGGTCACCGGATGAGAGGTCGGTGTTCGCGGAAGAGTCGGGCTCGCACGGTCCCTTGCGCGAGGTTTTTTCCGTTGTCAGGACCCCGGTCCGGCGTATTAGCAAAACATGGCGGAGGAAAACACGGGGGAAAAACCGAAGGGCCAGGGCGGCATCGGGGAGGCAAAGCCCGAGGCCGAAAATTCCGAGGTGAGCGGTCGTGCCCGGCGCCGTGCGCTCTACACCTGCTTTCGAGACGGCGCGCAAAATTATGTCGATCCCTCCTGGAATTGGTTCATGTGCTGGCAGTGCAGCGGCTTGACCTATCTTAACTAGGGAAAATCCGAAATCCGAATTTCGAAACAAATCGGAATCACCGAAAGAGGCAGAAATGATCAAACGGGGAGGCCCAGATTCTCCTCGCTCCCAAGTTGCACTTGGGAACTCGAAGGCATCACTAGCCTTTAGGGTCGATGGCCTGAGACCACTCTTTCCACTGACACCGGCCTTCAGGCCGGTGGCACGCCAGCCGTTCGCCGGAGAGCCGTTTCAACGGCTTTGAGGGTGTGACGCCGTCCAGCGCCTCGGTTCCCAAGTGCAACTTGGAACGAGGAGGGGGAGAAGCGAATCACCAGGCGACCGTCGGAAATCCGAATTTTCGAAGCACGAATCTTGAAGCGATGGTCAAGGCGACGCCTTCCAGGCGCCCGCTCGGTTAACGTAGGCGATGACGGAGCATCGCCCTCCAGGCGCCCGTCGGTTAATGTGGGCGATGACGGAGCATCGCCCTCCAGGTGCCCGTTCGGTTAGCGTAGGCGATGACGGAGCATCGCCCTCCAGGCGCCGGTTCGGTTAGCGTAGGCGATGACGGAGCATCGCCCTCCAGGTGCCCGTTCGGTTAGCGTAGGCGATGACGGAGCATCGCTCTCCAGGTGCCGGCTCGGTTGCCGTAGGCAATGACGGAGCGTCGCCCTCCAGGTGCCCGCTCGGTTACCGTAGGCGATGACGGAGTATCGCCCTCCGTGCCCGTTGGTTAGCGTAGGCGATGACGGAGCATCGCCCTCCAGGTGCCCGTTCGGTTAACGTAGGCGATGACGGAGCATCGCCCTCCAGGTGCCCGTTCGGTTACGTAGGCGATGACGGAGCATCGCCCTCCAGGTGCCCGTTCGGTTACCGTAGGCGATGACGGAGCATCGCCCTCCAGGTGCCCGTTCGGTCACCGTAAGCGATGAAGGAGCATCGCCCTCCAGGTGCCCGTTCGGTTAACGTAGGCGATGAGGGAGCATCGCCCTCCAGGTGCCCGTTCGGTTAATCGTAGGCGATGACGGAGCATCGCCCTCCAGGTGCCCGTTCGGTTACCGTAGGCGATGACGGAGCATCGCCCTCCAGGATTTGTTTCGGATTCGTATTTCGATATTCGAGATTCCGGCGGTCCACGACCGCCGCAAAAGTGCCTTACGGCGCTGGCGGAGCCCCGAGGTCGTAGACTTCAACCAGACCGACGCCCGTGCCGCCGGCCGTTCCAAAGAGCAGGGCGGTGTAGAGACCTGGCGGCAAGGTTGCCGCTACTGCCGCCTCACGTGGATCGGTCGGCGCCAGACCCGCCGCGGTGATTATCGCAGCCTGGACCGGGTTGTCCTGCCAGTCGTTGTCCGAGATGAGCAGCACGCCATTGGCATCTCGCAGCTCCAGGTTCGGATCGACCAGGTTCGGGAGCGAAGTCGAAGCCACGCTCGGCCCGAGGCCCCGGACAATGATGTTGTCCATGGTGGTATTGTCACTCAGCAGGAAGCCGGCGATGACAATGTTAGAACCCGTGCTGACGAAGGCGCGCGTGCTCAGGTTCGCCAGCTTCGAGTCAACCCCTTGGTTGAGGTCGTAGATTTCTACCAGGCCTACGCCGTTCGGATTCGGCGCGTTGCCCTTCAGGATCACGGTATACGCTCCCGCATCCAGGGTGACCACAATCGCTGATTCCGCATTGTTCACCGGCGGGATGCCAGTGGCCACGATTTCGGTCTCCTGGGTGTCTCTCCAGTTGTTGTTCGTAATGGTGGCGATCGAAGGACCATGCAGCTCCAGGGCTGGATCAACCAGCACATCGGCGACGCCGACTGCGCTTAAGGAAGGCCCAATACCTCGCAGGATCACACGCTTCGGCACGCTCCCCGAGACGATGAAGCCGCCGATACCCACGCCATCACCGGTCTGAACTCGCATGCGAGTCGACAGGTTGATCGCTTGAGTCAGGAACGGTGTCGGACTCGGACTCGCGGTTGGACTCGCCGACGGCGTTGCGGTCGGCGACGGCGTTGGTGTCGTCGGCGTCGGGCTCACGGTCGGGGTCGCCGATGGTGTCACGGTTGGCGACGGCGTGATCGTGGGCGACGGCGTTACCGTCGGAGACGGAGTGACCGTTGGCGTACATGGCGTGACCGTTGGCGATGGCGTGACCGTGGCGCGGCGTCACGGTCGGTGTAACCGTTGGTGTCGGTGTGGCCGGTGTCACTGTCGGAGTCGGTGAAGCCGGTGTCACGGTTGGCGTCGGTGTAGCCGGAGTCGGGCTCACGGTCGGCGTCGGTGTGATTGTCGGAGTAGGCGTTACCGTCGGACTCGGCGTCGGCGTTATCGTCGGTGAGGGCGATGGCGTCGGTGTGACGGTCGGCGATGGGCTCACCGTTGGCGACGGCGTCACTGTCGGCGTGACCGTGGGCGACGGTGTCACTGTCGGCGTGACCGTGGGCGACGGTGTCACTGTCGGCGTGACCGTGGGCGACGGTGTCACTGTTGGCGTGACCGTGGGCGACGGTGTCACTGTTGGCGTGACCGTTGGCGACGGCGTCACTGTCGGCGTAGCCGTGGGCAACGGTGTCACTGTCGGCGTCGGCGTAGCCGGAGTCGGGCTCACGGTCGGCGTCGGCGTGATTGTCGGAGTAGGCGTTGGACGGTCGGACTCGGCGTCGGCGTTATCGTCGGTGAGGGCGATGGCGTCGGTGTGACGGTCGGCGATGGAGTCACTGTCGGCGTAGCCGTTGGCGACGGCGTCACTGTCGGCGTGACCGTGGGCGATGGCGTCACTGTCGGCGTGGCCGTCGGGGTGACGGTTGGCGTTGGCGTTACAGTTGGGGTTGGCGTCGGGGTCGCTGGCGTTGGAGTCGGCGTCGGCGTTGGTGTTGGCGTTGGCGTTGGCGTTGGCGTTGGCGTCGGCGTCGGCGTCGGCGTCGGTGTTGGTGTTGGAGTGGGGGTCGGTGTCGGCGTCGGAGTTGGTGTGGCCGTCGGGGTCGGAGTCGGAGTTGGCAGCGGACACTTGCCCGCGGTCCGGGCGTTGTAGATGCCCTGGATGTCCGCCTGGGTTAGCGCAGTATTGAAGACCTCGACCTCATCGATCTGACCGTTGAAATTGAGTCCGGCCGTTGCCCGGCCGCCGATGTTGAACGGCACGTTGCTGCCACTGAGATTTCCTGTCTTTGGGGTTGATCCCGACAGGACACCATTCACGTAAGCCTTGATCGTGGCGCCGTCGTAGGTGGCCGCAAGGTGAGTCCATTGTCCCAAGGGCGGCAGGTATGGCACGCTGTTTGTCGGGAAGTCGGCAAAGACGTTGGCGCCCGTCTCGGTGCCGCCCGTCTTGATCAGCGCTTGAAGCTGCGTGCCGAACGGATTCAGGAACAGGTAATCATTGCTCCCGCTGCCCGTCTTGCCGAAGAAGAGCGCCGCGGCGTTCGATGTCGGCTTAATCCAGCCATCAATGGTGACCGTCGTGCCGGTGAGATTGAGCGGTCCGCTGCTCGCGGGCACGGTGACGAAACCGGTTCCGGCAAAGCTGAAGGCCTGGTTCACAAGGCCAGTGACGAAGTTAACCGTGCCGCCGGCTGAGCCATCCTCGAAGGTGGGCGGTGCACCGTCAGCGAAGTTACCTTCGCCCTTATACCAAGCCACCATGTTGAGCGGCGCTGGCGTGCAGACCGGCTTGCACTTGCCGAACGATCCCGCGCGATAAAGCTCAAAGAGCTCGGAGCCCGCGAGCGCCCGGTTGAAGACTTCCACCTCGTCAATCAAGCCATTGAAGGAAACGCCCGGATTAGTGGCGCGGTTGCCGATTACCAAACGGAATGGTCGAGCTGCGCAGATTGCCGCCCACGACATTCGTCGAGAAGGCGAGTGTGCCGTTGACGAAGAATTGGAGGCTTGGGCTGTTGTAGACCATCGCCAGGTGCGTCCAGGTGTTCAGCGGCGGTGTGAAGCCGGTGTTGAACTCCTGGTTGTCTCCGCCAGTGGTTGACACGATGACGTTAACCGTGCCTGCGGCGAAAAAGATGACGTAGGGATGGTCGGAGTTCGCGCTCTTGGCGAAATAGAATGTCCCCACCGTATTGCTCCGCGGATAAATCCATCCATCCATCGTCATCTGGTTGCCGGTGATGTTGAGGTTGCCGCTGCCCGGAGCGGTCACCGAGCTGTTCGAGCCGTTGAAGTCAAAGGCCTGGGCGACCTCGCCAGTTCCGTAGGCGGGGGTATTGACCCAGGTGCCATGGTTGGCGCTCCAGATATCATTGGTGTTTCCGTCACCGGGCCACCAGCTCAGCAGATTGGCCGGCGGCGGGGTGCAGGTCGTAGGTGGCGTCGCGGTTGGGGTCGGTGTTGCAGTTGGCGTTGGCGTCGGCGTCGGCGTCGGAGTCGGAGTCGGAGTCGGAGTCGGAGTCGGAGTCGGAGTCGGAGTCGGAGTCGGAGTCGGAGTTGGGGTCGGGGTTGGTGTTGGAGTCGGTGTTGGGTGTTGGCGTTATTGGTGTCGGCGTTGGCGTGGGTGTTGGAGTCGGTGTCGGCGTGGGTGTCGGAGTCGGCGTCGGGGTTGGAGTTGGTGTCGGAGCCACGGCCACTTCATCGGCACCGATATCATAACCGATGTCCTGCGGGCGGGTGTCCGCCGTCGATGTCATTGGTAACCGAGGCGATGGTCACACCGGTGTTATACTCCGGTGAAGCCGCCGTAATGTGCAGATCTGTCGGAGCCACGAAGAGCGGGTCGGCGGAGATCGAGTTGGCGTTGCCCCCGAAGCCGGTGACGATGTCGGCGAGGGTCGTGCGGTTTGAGCCGATGAATCCCCGGTTCGGTCCAGCGGTAAAGTAATTGTTATAATCAATCGCGGCGAAGACGGTATTCGGAGCGCTACTGTAGATCGCGTAACGCTCGGTTTCGACGGTCTGGGTGTTCGCGAAGATGTGTCCTCACGTTGACCGCGCCTGTTGCGGTGACCGATGAACCGACATTGAAGGCGGCCGGCAAACCGGTCGTTGCGGTCTGATTCGTGTTCAGGTGAACCGAGTTGTTATAGATATTGTACCCGGCGCCCTGCACTACGATAATCCCGTAGCCGTTGTCCGCTTTCGCCTCCTCCCGCGAATCCGAAAGCAGCCACATCATAGACGAAATTGTTTCGGACCGTCGTGTTTGCCGCGGCGGACGCTGAGTTCAAATCAATGCCGTTGGCGCCCATCTTCCGGAGTTGGTATTCTTGATGTTAAACACCTTGTTCCGTTCAATGGTCACGTTCGTGCTCGCCCCCTGCACATTGATGCCGCTGGTGACCGAGGAACTGCCCGAGATGGTCATCGCGCTCACGGTATTGCCGCTCACGGTATTATTAGTCACCCCGACCAGAACGATCCCAAGGCCGCTCGCCGCCCCGGTCTGAGTCATGCCGGAGATCGCATTATTGGCGATGGTGACATTCGGGGAGAAGCTCCCGATCCCGTAGAAATTCGCGGCTGTTCCGGCGCTGGTCAGCGTGGAAATCGTGTCATTGGAAACGCTAATGCTGGTGGACGTCGCGCCGGCCCCAATCACGATACCCGTGGCCGAGCCAGTAGTGCTTGTCGAAACAATGCTGGTGATCGTGTTTCCGGAAATGACCGCATTGTCGGTCCCGGTCGACACGACGATTCCCGTGGGCACTTCCGCGTTCGCGTCGCTGATGTTGCCGAGGGTGTTGTTCGAAACAGTCACGCCATTCGCGCCTGCCACGAAGATCGGATTGAGCCGAATGGAGTTCACGCCCGCGGTGTTGAGCGTGTTCTGCGTGATCAGCAATCAGCTGCCATTGGTTCCCGACACGATGGCATTCGCAAATATCCCGCGGAACGCTTTTTGAACGTCGTTGTTCTGGATCGTGATGTTGTTGAAATAGCCGGCGAGAGATCCGCCGGTATCCAGCACGACAACGGCGCTGCTCGTATTCGCGCCGTTCCGGATCGTGCAATTCTTGATCGTGTCATTCACGATCGGACTCGTGCCGATTGATCCGAGACGGAAGACGAAGGAGCGGTCGTGCTCAGGTTCTCGAACGACAGGCTGCGGTCGGTGCCGCCATAGGTCGAACCATCAAACGTCAGCTCGACTGGCCCCGTTAGCCGGATCATGGCGTTCGAAGCCGTGGTCCCGGTCACTGCTCGCGGCCTCCGCTCGGCTTGATTAAAACTGAATGGAACTGGCATAATCGTTCAGGGCGAACGTCCCTGTCTCGGCGGTGAAGGTCGGCCGTGATGTTGACCGTAATGTTCCCGGTCACCACGTTGGGGCGTTTCGATGAACTCAAAGATACCGCCTGGATTTTCGTCAGCGAGGCAAAGTTCCTGGTCGTCGCCAACTCGTCGACGGTATAGCTGTCAACAATCGGTGACCGATGGTGTAGCTGTTCGGGTTCGCCGGCGGTGCGGAAGCCGAAGGTTCGCGGTAAAGGAACCGCCCGAAGGATTGCCGCTCACATTTCCGGCATCGTCCTGAGCTACCACGTAGGTACTGAATCGTGTCGCCCGTAACAACTCCCCCGATCGCACTGTAATCGAACGTGCAGGTGTAATTGCTGCCGCCGGAAGAGACGCATTCGGTTTGGCGCATATCCGCCCGAAGGTTTGCGGTAATACAACACGGGGAGACCTATGCCCGCCGTGGGAACGCCGGAACCGTCAGTTACCGTTATGTTCAAGGTCCGGTTCTACGTGCTGGTCGTGTTGAGAAGCGGGGTGTAGTTAATGATAGGTGGCGTCAGGTCGACGAAAGCGAAATTGCCCGCGTCCGCGCCGATATCGACGGCAGATCCGGGCCCGGGTCTGTCCGTCAAAGTCGTTTATCACTCCGACGTCCGCGCCGTTGCCTTCGGCGACGGTAGGATTGGTCGGATGAAGGTGAAGATCGGGAGTCGCGTTGGTCGGTCGTTATATTGCGGGTTTCGTACTCAAAGCTGGCCGCATCCTGGCCGACCGCTGTCTTCCAGGCGCCAAGATTGGCGACATCGAGGCGTTGAAGAATCCAAACACCGCCCCGTTCCATTGGAGAAATAGAGATTGTTATTGATGGTCAGGCCGGCCGGATTAGGCGCAGTGCCACCAACACGGACGATGTAGTTCTTGCCGGTCGCACCGCTGTTACTGCGGCCGTTAAAGAAAATATTGTCGCGGAAACTGGCGCGTGTTGGTGGTAACGGAACTGTTAAAGGCGTAGGAAGGCCCGACACCCGCCGTTGGGCTGCCGCCAATGTAAACGCTGTTATGGAAAAAGGTGTCTGTTCCGGCCGGCTCTGTGATACCGTTGACGCCGCCGGTGGTTGGAGCCGGTCCCGATCGCATTGGCAATGCCGGCGCCGACGGCGATCATATTGTTGCGATAGGCGGTCGTTCCGCCGGCGACTCTCATCCCGTTGACTTCGGCGGCCGCGCTGTTGGTCGCGACGGTCAATCCGTAAATAAGATTTCTTTCAACGACATTGGCCGTGCCGCCGTTAAACTGGATACCGGTCACGACGCTGGCCGCCGTCGCGTTAGAATTGTCCAGATTGAAGATCGTGTTTTGCGAAACAGTGGTTACACAGTGCTTCCAGAGATATCTCCGATCACCGACGCGCCGGTCGTGGTCCCGTGCCGTTTGTGGTCAGGTTCCGAACGGTATTAGAAGTCAGCGTGGCAGGCGCATTGCCGTAAGACATCCCGACCACCTGCGAACTCGCTCCGTTGCGGTCAATTGAGATCGAATTCGCAACCGTTCCGCCGACGTTGTTCGAGAAGCGCCCCAGGCAACCGCGGAACCTGTATTCGCTCTTATGCCGTAAAGAGAACAGTCCCGGAAGCACCGGCATTCGTAACCGAAATGCCGCCGATGTCGTTCGTATTCGATGTCCAAATGTTCGAACTGAAATTGTGCAGGCCATAGACGTCCGTTGCCGGTGGTGGTAGTTGTCGAGAATGTCAGCGAACCAGTAGCCGCTTGACTCCCGATAATGTTCCCATTCGTGCAATAACGCCTTCATTGACGAATATGCCTGAAAGGGACTGCTCGTGGTAGTGCCGCTCGAAGTCACGCCGGTCAGACTGACTGACGCAACGGTGTTATTGTTAATTCGCGAAACCTTGTCCCTCCGATGATTCCGTTAAAGATAATGCCGACAAATTTTCCGGTGGAGCCTGTTAACGTGTAGGTCCCGGTCTGGGTATTCGAAGCAAATCCGATGATATTGCCGGTGATAGTGAAGTTCTGCGCGCCACTCGTCGCAGTGTGTTAAGGATATTAATGGGCGTATGGATCGCACCCGTCGTCCAAGTGCGCGTCGCTGTTTGATAGAATCGGTTGTTCGTGATAGACCAAGCGTTGCATCCGGCATTTGTCGCGACACCCGCGCTCGTTACCGCGGGGCCAAAGAAGTCAAAGATGTTATTGTTGTTGATGATGATGCCGCTATTGCCGATGGCGGTGGCAGTGAGCGTTCCAAGCCCAAAATGGCCTTGCTCGGCAGAGTTGCGCCCGCCGGACCGATGTTATTGTTGGAAATCGTATTGTTGTCGTTTCCATTGGCGGTGACGGCGTCAGTGCTGAACAGAATGGTCCCCGCCGTCACTGAGACGGCGCCCGTGGCGGAGCCTCGAATATTCGCGTTGGTGACCGTGTTGCCGGTTGCACCGTTGATGAAGCGAATCGTGCTTGTGCCCGCGGACGGCGGTGCTCGCGTTCGAAATGATCAACGAATTCCCGCCGCTATTGAGGCCGTCGATGGTCACACTGTCCGCGCCATTCAGATCGATCAATGGTGCCGCCAGCGTGCCGCTCACTGTTCGCGCGCCGACGGGCGAGATGGTGAGGGACGTCCACGTGCTGACCGTAGGCTGGTTCAAGACCGCCGACGCCGCCTCGACCGTGTCGCAATTAATGGTGATTGTGATGGCATTGCCGCCCTGGGTTCCGAGAGCCGTTGATCGCCGAACGCTGCTCCCAACGTGGCATAGCCACCATCGGCGCCAGTCGAGTTCGCTGCCACCACACAGGCCGGCGTCTGGAGTCGGGGTTGGGGTAGGTGTTGGGGTTGGAGTAGGTGTCGGCGCAACGGCCGTAGCCGTGGCCGTGGCCGTTGCGGTCGGTGTTGGCGACGGCGTTGGCGACGGCGCGATAACAATGATGCTGGTGCAGGTGAGTTGGCTATCCACCGTGGCGCAGCCAGTGCCCGAGTTGGTGGTGGTCGAAGTAAAGGTCGAACTCGCTACGCCGGTGGTGATCGTTCCGGTGGGCGGGGCCATTGTGCCCTCCGTAGCACTCCACGCGACAGGCGTTAGCGGCAGGAAGCCCTGGGCCGTGGTGTCGGCCGCGGCTGAGTTATCCGTCATGTCGGCCGTGACGGTCGAGTTGCCGAAGGCCGGAATTGGATTCGGCGCTGCGCTGACTCCGAGCACGAGCCACGGGTTGAAATCGACCACTCCTGCCCACGGCGTCGCAGCCGCTGCCGCCGGGGCCGGCATTGCAGCCCCACCAGTTGTTTTCAGCGTTCGTGCTGGCGGTGTCGTAACTCCAGATGCCCTTGACGTTGCCAACGATCCGATTGTGATGAACGGAGAAGCCGCCCAGGGTGTTTGGCTGCATGCCAAAGCTTTCAAGCTCTGGAATGAGCCCGCCAAAATCGATCCCGGCGGCGTTCGCGTCCGCACTGAAGGGGTTAAAGCCGTTTCCGGTAATCGTATTGCTGGCGATGGTGATATTGCCGGAAGCGCCGATCAATAATCCGTCATCGCCATTTCCCACAATGGTGTTCCCGCTGACCGTTCCGCTCTTCACGCCCCAGAGGAAGATGCCGTTGCCTTGTTGGGTGCCGCCGGACAGATTGTTTCGGACATTGTTGCCCGTAACGGTGACCGTGATTCCAACCGACGCGGTCGCCACGTTGTCTGAATCAGCCGTAATTCCGGCCATGACCCGGCCGTCCGCCGCATCGGTCACCTGGTTGTTCAGGATCTGGATCCCGTTCGCTTCGTAGGTGTAGATGTTGGCCGTGTTGTGATTGACGATGTTGTTCTGAACAATCACGTCGTTGCCAGGGTAGTCACCGTGATGCCTGAAGCATTATTTTCGTGGCCGGTGTAGGCGTTGCCCGTGACCGTGTTGTTGTTGATGCTGCCGGTCGCACCGCGTCGGATCTGGATGCCATTTTGGGCATTGTTCGAAATAAGCCCGGCGCCGGTGACCGTATTACCGGTAATCGTCGCGCTCGATCCAGCTCCTTCGCGCTCAATGCCGGTCTTCTGGTAACCAATCACAATATTGTTTGTGATCGTTGCCGTCCCGACCTGGTCTACAAACGGGAAAGTATTGTTGTATTTGCCGATCTCGATGCCGTAACCATTCTGGTTCCCACTGATCGGATTATCGCGAATGTCTTTAACGGTGTTGTCGTGGATGTTGACGTTGGCGCCGGCACGGACATAGATGCCGAAGTTAATGCCGGTCACCGGTCCCTGAACGGTGAAGCCGCTGAACTCGTTGGTGATCAAACCGGTAAACAGCACAACGGTCTTGGCCCCGTCAGGATCATTGGCCATTACAGCCGGAGCCTGGATGATCGTGGTGGCAGCTCCTGCTCCCATCAGGATCGCGTTCTTATTGACGCTTACCTGTTCGATATAAGTGCCCGCGCGAACGATGACCGTCCCGCCCGCGGTGACTCCGTTCACGCCGCCCTGAATGGTGGCGAATGAGTCGCAGCCGAAGTTGGTGGCTGGTCCGCCCGCGTCCGGATCGGTTCCCGGTGTGGTGCCAATCCAGTTATCGTCCACATACACGGTGCTAAACGGCCCACATGGCGTTGGGGTTGGCGTAGGTGTGGGCGTCGGGGTTGGAGTCGGAGTCGCCGTCGGAGTCGGTGTCGGGGTCGCCGTCGGAGTGGGTGTCGGGGTCGGGGTCGCGGCATCGACCGTGACGACGGCATCGTTGCCTGAACCACCGGTGTAGCTGATCGTCGCCGTCTTGCCCGAGCCGAGGAAGTTCGTGATCGAAGCCCCTTGCGGCAAGCCGGCGAATGTCCCGATGATCGCATCGGTGCTGTCATTCTGAACCACGGTGAAGCTGTCGCCGAAGTTCGGCGCATAGCTGCCGGTGAAGATCAGATTGACGCCGGTGATATCCACCTGTCCCGCGGTATTCAGCTGCGTGTACTGGGTGTCCACGGTCAGGCCGTTGATGTTGATGCTCAGGTTGGCGCCACTCAGCACGGTGAGCGTGCGATTCACAGCCGTCGTCACATCGACGCCGGTTTGGCCGACAAACAAGGTGGATCCCGGGTTGAGCGACACATTGCCTCCGGCGCTATTGATGGAACCACTCGAGAGGTTGATCGCCGCTGTCCCGCTAATCAGGTTGATGGCGGTGTTGGCCGGTCGCGTGATGTTGGCCGTCACATTGATGGCACCGGTCTGCGGATTGCCAATCGTCAGCGTTCCGCAGGTCATGACGTCCAGTTCGCCGTCGGTCAATCCGAGATCGGTCGCCGAGTCGCTTCCACCCAAATTAATGGTTCTGCCGTTGGTCCGTTGCAGGAAGTTCGCATTGCCTCCACCCGCGCTGATCGCGGTCGCGCCAATCGCGAGATCCATCGTGTTGCCGATGAAGCTGACGGCGGCATTGCCGGTCGAGGCGACGGTGCTCAGGCCCGAGGCGCCGCCATCGAGAACGATGTCGGTGGAGCTGCCGGTCGCCGTGCCGGTGATCGTGATGGACCCGCCGCCGGAGTTGATCCGGGCGCCGGGGCTGTTGTTGTCGACCCCGCCCACATAGACGCCGTTATTGCCCGCGGGGCCGCCAATGCCGGTGACTGAGACCGCACCTGTGCCGCCCGAGGTGATTTGGCCGCTTCGGAAAAGGTAAACGCCGGGGCTGTTGGATCCGGCTCCGCCTGTTCCGGTCACAGTAACCGTTCCGGTGCCACCGGAAGTAATGGCGCTTCCTGTATAGACGATCACGCCATAGTTAGGTGCGCCCGTCGTGCCGCCCGTTCCGACGACCGTCACGTTGGCATTACCGCCTGATGTGATCGTGCCGCCAAAATTTGGGATTACCCCATAGTTGTCACCACCGCCGGTGCCGCCGTTACCGGTTACCAGCACCTGGCCGCCGTTCGAGGTAATGGAGGAGGCCGAACCGACATCCACGCCGTGGTTGCTGCCGTTTCCACCGAGGCCACCCGTTCCCGTCACATTGGTGGTTACTCCAGCAGCGTTGCCGCCTCGGATGATGCCGCCGCCGCGCACAAAAACGCCCTGGTCAGACCCGATTGCCGGGCCGTCGCCGCCCCGGCCATTCACCGTCACCACGCCGGTGCCAGTCGCCTCGATCAAGGCGTTGTTGACGTCGATGCCGTGGTATTGACCGGCCGTCGGTGAAACTTGTTGGTTGGCGTTCAGGGTAATCGGGCCATTCACGGTCTGAATACTCGAGGCCGCCGCGAACACCATATTCGTCGCCGTCGTCAACACGATTGAGCCTGAGCCGGAGGTAGCCAGGTCGCTGGATATGTTCGGCAGGCTGATCGTGCCGCTCGCATAAGCCATCAAGCTCTTGCCCGACGCCAGGCTCATTGTTCCGTTAAACGTCACCGCGGCGAAGTCGCCGCCAACGACAGGAGCGCCGATGAACAGACTCGAGGTCAGCTCCAGAGGCTCGTTGACGACCACCGTGTCAGCCGCGTTGCCGCGATTGATCTGGACCGAGCCGGTCGGGTTGGCGAAGTCGGTCGTTTCAAAGGTCGCGCCGCTCAAGCGCACGATGCCATCACTGGCATTGCCGTTATCGCCCAGGGTGACCGGGGTCGTTGGTCCAGCGGGCAGATTGAAGATAACGTCTGCCGCCGTGCCGCTGTTCGTGATCGGCTCGAGGCCGGTGTAAAACACCGTGCCGAAGGCCGACATCACGACGTTACCGGCTCCCGGAGTTCCATTCGTGTAATTATAAGTGACCGTGCCCTGGGTGCCGCCGGTAATGGCGAGCTTGTCGCCGGGGCCGGAGGTGGGCAGACCGCCGTTGTAGTTAATGTTGCCGGGCGGGAAGACAGTGCCGCCGCCGAGCGCGATCGTCAGCGTGTCATTACCAGCGTTGGTGTTGACTGTGATACTGCCGGTAATGGAAGCGAATGGCACATCGACGGTGTTCGCGTCCACTTGGACGACGCCCGGTCCGCTGCCGCTCAGCGTATTAGCTGGATCATTGATCCGCACGTTGGCGCCGACGCGCGATATGGTCAGCGAATCGGCATTCGTCGTGCCGGAGTCCAACACGAGCAGTTCGCCGCCGGTCAAGTCAACGCTGGTGTCGAATGGCGTCGGAGAAGGAGTCGGTGTCGGAGTGGGCGTTGGGGTAGGCGTTGGTGTCGGGGTCGGGGGTTGCAGTGATGGTCGGCGTCGGCGTTGGCGTCGGTGCCACGAACACTTCGTCCGCGCCGATATCATAGCCGGCATCTTGCGGGCGGGTATCGCCGTCAATGTCATTGGTAACCGAGGCGATCGTGACACCGGTGTTATATTCCGGCGAAGCCGCAGTTATGTGCAGATCTGTCGGAGCCACGAAGAGCGGATTGGCGGAGATTGAGTTGGCGTTACCTCCGAAGCCGGTGACGATATCGGCTAGCGTCGCCCGGTTGGACCCGATGAATCCCAGGTTTGGTCCGGCGGTAAAGTAATTGTTGAAGTCAATAGCCGAAAAGACGGTGTTCGCAGCGCCGCTGTAGATCGAGTAACGCTGAGTTCCAACGGTTTGGCTGTTCGCGAAAATATTGTTTCTCAGATTGATCGCGCCGGCTGTTGTGACAGCTGGATAACACGTTGAACGCGGCAGGCAAACCGGTCGTCGCGGTTTGGTTCGTGTTCAGGTGAACCGAGTTGTTATGGATGTTATATCCAGCTCCTAACGTTACGATGATTCCGTAGCCATTATCCGCTACGTCACCGCCAGCAAAGCCAAACGCAGCCACATCATAGACGAAATTGTTTTTGACCGTCGTGTTGGCCAACGTGGAAGAGGAGGTCAACTGAATGCCGTTCGCTCCATACCCACCGGAGTTGGTATTCTTAATATTGAAGACTTTGTTTCTTTCAAAGGTCACATTCGTGCTGGCTCCCTGCACCTGAATGCCACTTGTTACCGAGGTGGCTCCCGAAATCGTCATCGCACTGACGGTGTTCCCGCTGACGGTATTGTTTGTCACTCCGACAAGCACTATCCCCCAGGCACTTGTCGCGCCGGTCTGCGTCATGCCGGAGATCGAGTTGTTGCTGATAGTAACGTTCGGCGAAAAGCTCCCGATGCCGTAGAAAGCCAGGGCTGTTCCGGCGCTGGTCAACGTTGAAATGGTGTTGTTGGAAACGCTGATGCTCGTAGCAGTGGCTGACGAAACAAGGATTCCGCTCGCCGTGCCGCTGGACGTCGCATTAGTCGAAACAATGCTGGTGATCGTGTTGCCGGAAACAGTCGCGTTGTCGGTCCCCGTGGATAGTTGAATGCCCACCGGCACTTCCGCGTTCGCATCGCTGATATTGCCGAGGGCGTTGTTCGAAACGGTCACTCCATTTGCGCCCGCCACGAAAATTGGATTGAGCCGAATGGAGTTCGCGCCAGCCGTGTTAAGCGAGTTACCCGTGATCAGTAGCCCGCTCCCATTGGTCCCTGTAACGATGGCATTCGCAAATATCCCGCGGAAGGCTTTTTGAACGTCATTGTTTTGGATCGTGATGTTGTTGAAATAGCCGCCATTCACTCCGGCGGTGTCCAGGACCGTTACGGCACTGCTCGTGTTCACACCATTCCGGATGGTGCAATTCTTGATCGTGTCATTAACGATCGGGGTGGTCCCGATTGATCCAAGACGGAAGACGGCGGGAGCTGTCCCGTTCGTATTTTCGAAAGTGAGGCTGCGGTCAGTTCCGCCAGAGGTGGAACCGTCAAACGTCACCCGGCTCGCTCCGTTGAGCCGGATCATAGCGTTCGAGGCAGTGCTGCCGGTCACGGTTCGCGCGGCGCCTGTCGGCTTGATCGTGATCGTGAACGGACTCGCGTAATCGTTCAAAGCGACTGCGCCGGTCTCACCGGTCAGGTCCGCCGTGATATTAATCGTAAGGTTTCCGGTGACCACGTTGTTGTTAATGAACTCAAAAATACCGCCCGCATTGGTCAACGAGGCAAAGGTTCCGCCGCCGCCGGTGCCATTGACGTCGATGCTGCCCGTGACCGCTGCTGCGATGTTATAGCTGTTCGGTGTGCCGGAGAATGTGACGCTGTTGACAGTCCCCGTCCCGCCCGTTGGGTTCGTGCTCAGATTGCCGACCGTATCTTGCGCGGCGATGAAATACTGAATGACGTCTCCCGTCGATACGCTGCCGCCGCCCACGAGTGAATAGTTAGTCGTGCAGGTATAGGTTCCGTTTTGTGCATTGCCCGTGACTGGACCCGTGCACTGAGTGGACACATAAGCGCCGTCGGTAGATTTCTTGAAGTACAGCCGTGGCAGATTTGCGCCTGCATCGACGCCGGTCGTGTCGGAAATTGTCGCGGTTATCGTTCGATTTGTTGTGCCGAGCGTGCTCCCGAGCGGCGCGTAGCTGATTGCCGGCGGCGTTAAGTCAATGCCGACGAAGTTGCCTGCGTCCGCGCCGATATCGACCGGCGTCAGGGTGCTGCGTGTTTGACCATCAAAATCATTCGTCACGCCAACGTCTGCGCCGTTACCTTCGGCGACTGTCGGGTTTGTGGGATGGAGGTGGAGATCAGGGGTGGCGTTTGTTGGATCGTTGTATTGTGGATTTGCCTCAAAGCTGGCTGTGTCCTGTCCGACCGCTGTTTTCCACGATCCCAGGCTTCCTATATCTCCAGAGTTGAAAAAGCCGAAAAACCCGCCGGTTCCATTGGCGAAGTAAATGTTATTGTTGATCGTCAGGCCCGCCGGGTTGGGGCCAGTTCCGCCGACTCGGACAGCGTAGTTCTTACCTGTCGCGCCACTATTGCTGCGGGCATTGAAAAAGATATTGTCGCGGTAGCTGCGAGTGTTGGTGGTAACAGTGCTGTTGAAGGCGTAAGAGGGCCCAACGCCAGCAGTTGGGTGCCGCCGATGTAAACACTGTTGTGGAAAAAGTTATCGGTTCCGTGCCGGTTCGTTAATACCATTGACGCCGCCGGTGATCGAACCTGTGCCGATCGCGTTGGCGATGCCTGCGCCGACGGCGATCATATTATTGCGGTAGGTGGTCGTCCCTGCCACAACCCTGATGCCATTGACTTCCGCGGTCGTGCTGTTCGTCGCGACGGTGAGACCATAGATAAGATTCCTTTCCACGGTATTTCCTGTGCCACCGCTGAACGAAAGGCCGGTCACAACACTGGCCGCCGTCGCGTTTGAATTGCTCAAACTGAAGATCGTATTCTGCGCAACCGTGTTTACGGTGGTGCTCCCAAGCGATATTCCAATCACCGACGCGCTAGTAGTCGTTCCTGTTCCTATATTTGTAGTGAGGTTCCGAACGATATTAGAGGTAAGCGCGGCAGGAGCGTTACCCGTGAACATCCCGACTACCTGCGACGAAGTTCCGGTCGCATTTAACTGAATTGAGTTGGCAATCGTCCCACCAATGTTATTCGACGACGCGCTCCAGGCAACGGTCGAACCTGTATTCGCCCTGACGCCGTAAAGAAGGAAAGTCCCGGAAGCAGCGGCGTTTGTAACCGAAATGCCGCCGACGTTGTTTGTGTTCGATGTCCAGATGTTTGAGCTGAAATTGTGCAAACCATAGACATCCGTTGCCGTGGTAGTAGTTGTCGAAAAGGTCAATGAACCGGTAGCGGATTGACTCCCGATTGTGTTCCCGTTGGTGACAGTAACACCTTCATTGACGAATATGCCTTGGAATGGACTAGACGAGGTAGTCCCGTTTGAAGTGACTCCCGTCACACTTACCGACGCAACAGTGTTATTGCTGATCGTGCTACTCGTGCCACCGATGATGCCGTTAAACACAATGCCGGCAAATTTGCCGGTGGCGCCGGTTAACGCGTAGGTGCCGGTTTGAGTATTCGACGCATAGCCAATAACATTTCCTGTGATAGTGAAATTCTGCGCGCCACTCGTGGCAGTCGTGTTCTGGATGTTAATGGGCGCATGGATCGAACCCGTCGTCCATGTTCGTGTCGCGGTTTGGTAGAGTCGGTTGTTCGTAATCGACCAAGCGTTGCAACCGGCGTTTGTCGCGACCCCTGCGCTCGTTACAGCTGCGCCGAAGAAATCAAAAATATTATTATTGTTAATAATGATCCCGCTATTGCCGATGGCGGTGGTAGTGAGCGTTCCAAGTCCTAGGATTGCCTTCGACGGCAGATTGGCTCCCGCAGGGCCAATGTTGTTATTGGAAATCGTGTTATTGTCGTTCCCGTTAGCGGTGACCGCGTCCGTGCTGAAAAAGATCGTCCCGCCAGCGGTCGCAACCGAGCTCGAACTGGAGCCTTGAATACTGCAATTGGTAATTGTGTTAGTCGTGGCGCCGCCAATGAAGCGAATCGTGCTTGTGTTGGCGGTCGCGGAAGCCGTTGTGTTGGAAATCGTCAAAGAATTCCCGCCGGTATTGAGACCGTCGATGGTCACGTTGTCGGCCCCATTCAGGTCAATCAGTGGGCTGCCTCCCGCGGGGGCACCAGTGATAGTTCGCGCCGCACCGCCTGTTGGGGAAATGGCAATCGTCGTATAAGAAGCTGAGCCTGCTCCACTCGCGTTCAAGGTCGCAACCACAGCCAGCTCGTTGGTGTCAGCCGAGATGCCGATGGTAATCGTGCCTTGGTGCGTCCCACCATTGATGGCGGTAAAGGCGGCTCCAAGGGTGGTATAGCTGGCGCTCGGTGTGCCGGCGGAGGCGGTAACATCCACTTGAGCGAAGCTGCTCGAGGCGAAGATCGTGATCCGAGCAGAAAGAGAAACGCAGTGGCGGTCTTCGAGCTCCAGCGAGAGGCGAGAGAAAAACCGGAAACCGGATACCGGATACCGGAAGGGAAAGAGTTGTTGGATGCTTTCATAGGCGGATGGGCTGAAAATTCGAATCTCGAAGTGCGAAATCCGAAACAAATTCTAATGAGGGAAAGGAAGGAATGACCTGAGCGGGGGGAAGAGACAGAGGGAGAAAGACGGGAAGGCGTTTTCATAGGTTAGGCCGCGTAAAAGGCCAATGCCTCACGCGGTTGATTGGGAAACAAAAAAGCCGGGAGGAATCCCGGCTGGAGCGGAGCGAGGTCAGCAGTCGTCGTGGTGGTGAACCACGGTGTAGGCGTTCCCAAGTACCAACTTGGGAACGAGGAATGAGCGAGCGAGCGAAGCAGTCCGAATTACAGAACCCTCTGCGTCCTTTGTGGCCTCCGTGTGAGATTCCGTCAGGCAACAGTTCGGAGGTGGGCTTTTCGCTTCGGGCTTCAAATTGTAGGGTTGGCGTTGAGGGTGTCTCAGCGTAGGTCCAGCCCTGCCCAACTCGCCCCTGGCCGAAAATTCGTTGAAACGTCAAAATGACGTGTACGTCATGTTCTACGGGGAATTACGTAGAAGTGTCTATACAAATGTGCGTGAACCTTAGAAATTTCGCGAACTAGTCTCCGCAGTGACCGGAAGATCTGATCGTAAGGCATTGGAACCGAGCGGGAATGTGATGGCGAAAACGGAGAAATTAAACCGCGGATCCGCCTACGCCAGGGCTACGGGCGTGACAGGTGGCCGCGGATTTAACGGATGGGATGATGAATCGTCTCCGCGTAGGATTTGGGTGCGGTTCGCCTGGAGCCGGGCACGCCATCCCGGTCGCCGGACGAGAGCCGCCGGTCGTCTGACGAAGGCCGACGGTCGCAGAACGGGTCCTGTCGGTCGCCGAAGTCGCGCTCCGGATCACCGGACAGGCGCTCGGACCTGCCGGAACCATGCGCGCGGTCGCCGGAACGGCGCGGCGGGCGCCGGGACGATGCGGAGGGACGCCGGGACGATGCGGAAGGTCGCCGAAACCACGCGGAAGGTCGCCGGAACGTTGCTCACGATCGCCGGAACCACGCGGAAGGTAGCCGGAACCGTGCGGTCGGTTGCCGGGGTGGTACAGGTTGGTCGCCGGAACCGTGCGGAAGGTCGCCGGAACCACCCGGAAGGTGCGCCGGATCGCCGCGGAAGGTCGACGGAACGCTGCTCGCCGTCGCCGGGATGGCCGCAACGTCACGCGGAAGTAGTCCGACCGCCGGGACCGGGCAAAGGCAACGAAGATAGAGGATAGATAATTGAGGATGGCGAGGGCAGCTTTTTCTGTCCTCTATCTTCCATCCTCGCTTCGTCCCCATCCGGGATATCCGTGTAATCTGCGGTTGAATAGTCAAAAGCTTTGCGCAGACTGAACCATTTTCCTTCGGCAGATAACTAATCCCCGTCATGGTCAACATTGGAAGGATGTGGGGCAGATCTTGGTCATCGAGCACAACGACTCGGGCGCCTCCGAGGGCGATCTTATAAGGTTCGCGCACCTCATACGATTTTCCGTCGGCCATGTTGATGGCGAATGGAATTCCTTCTCGTACCTGCCGTCTCGATCGTGTCGCGGATCATTGTCGTGGGGGAGTGCTCCCAGCGTCGTTACCGGCATCGACTTTGTCCAGCGTGGAGAGGGGAAAAATTCGAAATCCGAATATCGAAATCCGAAACAAATTCGAATTCCGAAGCAGGAGGAAATGACCCGAGATGTAGAGGCGCTTGTGCCCAGCGCCCTTTTTTTGGTTAGGCGCGCGCCTCCTAAAAAGCAGAAGGGGCGGTTTGGTAACCGCCCCTTCCTGGTTCCGTCGCTCGTCGCCTCGCTGAGGGAGCGAGGCAAGTCACGCGGGGAACAATAGTGATGCTTCGTTACAGCGTCTGGCCGAGGTCGTAAACTTCCACGACGCCGTTTCCGGTGCCGTTATTGTTTCCGAACAGCAACGCCGTGTAGCGGCCCGGCGGCAGGATCGCCACCAGGGCGGACTCGAGACTGTTGGTCAGGCCAGGCCAGCGGCGGTGATTTGCTGAGCCTGGATCGGGTTATCCTGCCAATCGTTATTCGAGACGAGCAAGGATTCCGTTGTGGTTGCGCAGCTCCAGCGCCGGATTGGCCAGCATATTCCGCATCCGCGGGGGCAAGGCTGGGGCCGAGGCCGCGCACCGACCACGCGATCCGAGCGCCGCCGGCGCTCACCATGAAACCGGCAATGGCGATGTTTTGGTCGACGCCGACAAAGGCGCGTGTGCTCAGGTTGCCGAGCTTGGAATCCGCTGCTTGGCCGTGAGGTCGTAAATTTCCACCAGGGCGGTGCCCGTGGTGTTATTCGTGCCTCGGAGGATCGCCGTATAGGCTCCCGGATTGAGGGTGGCCCAGATGGCTGGCTCGAGATTGTTCGTCGGCGAAAGGCCGGCGGCCTGAATCTCCTGTTCCTGGGTGTCTCTCCAATTGTCGTTCGTGACGGTGGTAAAGCTGCCGGGACCATGCAGCTCCAGCACAGGATCGGCCAGCGCATCAGTGATGCCGGAATTGTGCAAGGCAGGGACCGATGCCCCGGATGATTACCTGTTTGGGAACGCGTTCCGGTGATGATGAAGCCGCCGATGCCAACCTGGCTACCCACTCCGACCGGCATCCGGGTCGAGAGCTGGATGATTTCCGAGGTTGGAGACGGCGCCTGGGCTGGCACTTGTGCCTTGGCGTCAGTGACAGCAATCGCGAGCGCGGCGCAGGCGATGAAAAGTCCCGGGACGAGCCCAGAACGGGATGAACTGATTCGATGGTGGTGCATGGTAGGCTTTCTTGTTTGGTGGTTTGATGAAGCCCCGGAATCCACTTGAGGCCGGAGCGTTTGAGTTCTTTCAGCAACCCAGTGGCGGTAAGGAGAAACCGGCCTGAATTGCATCCCCGAAATGAGCAGTAATTGTTCCGCAGAAGCGCGAATTTCGAAACCCGAAGCGGAGGAAAAATCCGAAGCACGAATTTCGAATATCGAATGGAGCGGATTGTTCAGTTCTTCTCATTCCCAAGTTGCACTTGGGAACGGACGCTTGTCTCTCGAAGCTGTGCTTCGATGCGTATCCCGTAGCGCGATCACGCGGGAGGGCTGAGGCAGTTGAACTACGGGGACCGGTGTTGAACTCCTTCGCAGCCCGGCGCAGTCGCCGCTACGCCCTCCTCGGCGACCACCGCTCCACGGTTAAATTCTCATCCGCGCCCATCCGTGTAATCCGCGGTCAAACAAATTCCCTTTACCCCAAGCGGGAGAAATCACCGAAACGTCAGCCGGTTGCGAGTTTTACGTGTTCGATGTCGCGGATCCCATCCGCTCCAGTCGAGCTTCGAAATTCGGGTTTCGAATTTAGCGTCACTTACGGCGCTCCGAGATTATAGAGCTCGATCACAGCGGTGCCGGTCCCGAAGGTTACAGGCGTTCCCGACAGAATGGCGGTGAAAAGGCCCGGCGGTAATGAGACGAAAATCCCTGACTCCCTCGGATTCGAAAGAGCAAGACCGTGGGCGCTCAACTGGGCGGCCATCGCCGGATCGCTCTGCCAGTCGTCATTGGCGATGAGCAAGGCGCCATTGCTATCACGCAGTTCCAGGACCGGATTGTTCAGTTCGGGGGGAATGGGCAAAACGCCTATCGACGGTCCTTTCCCGCGCACCGCGATCTGGGTGTTGTCACTCCCGCCACCAAGAATGAATCCTCCGATCATGACATCGCTTCCAGTCCCGACCACACCGCGCGTGCTGACGTTGGCCAGTTGCGAGCCTCCATTGGGATCGGTGTCGTAGATCTCGACCAGGCCGACACCGGTGCCGCCGTTCTTTCCGGAGAGGATGGCGGTGTAGGCCCCCGGCGAGAGCGAGGCGACCATGCCCGATTCTTCAGGGCTCTGGGGGGCGAGGCCGAGCGCGGTCAATTGCGCTGCTTGCTCGGGATCGTCCTGCCAATTGTCGTTTTGCTGAAGGATCAGGCCCTGGCTGCTGTAGAGTTGGAGAACCGGATCGGCCAGGAAACCGGGAATGGCGAACTGGTCGAGCGAAGGGCCGATTCCGCGGATGGCCACGGTCTTGGACGCGCCAGTCGGCCCCGCGTTCCTGGCCGAAGGGTTCGCCGTGATGATAAAGCCGCCGATTCCGAAGCCGTCGTCGCCCAGGACGCGCAAGCGCGTCGAGAGGTTCAACGCCTGGGCCGGGACGGGTGTGGAGGTTGGCTTTCGCTGCCAACTGGGGTCCAGGTCCTCTCCCGGAGTGTTTGTTAGATTGATCGGGTTTGCGCCATTGGCATCCATCACATGGATGTCCCCGTTGCTAAATACAATCTTAGTTCCGTCGGGCGACCAGTCCGGGTAATCTCCGAAGAGCGGATTACCCGTCAGACGCGTCTGATTGGAGCCATCGGGATTCATGACAAAGATGCCAGCAACGCCGCCCTGTTGGCTCCCAAATGCGATCTTGCTTCCATCCGGCGACCAGGCGGGGAAGTTATCCACGAACGGATCATTCGTTAGGCGGAGTGGATTACTGCCGTCTGCATCCACCAGGTAGATTTCATTATTGCTATCGAACTTCGTGTGGTCGCGGTCACTATGAAACGCGATCCTGGTCCCATCTGGCGACCAGGCTGGCCCGAAGTCGCGGGCTGGATTGTTGGTCACGCGAGTCTGATTGGAGCCGTCCGCGTTCATGACGTAGATCTCCCAATAGCCGTCCGAAGGGCTGCGTATGCTGGTAAATGCGATCTTCTTGCCGTCGGGGGACCAGGCCGGCCAGTCTTCATCGAGTGGGTCGTTAGTCAGGTTGGTCAGGCCAGAACCATCCGGGTTCATCACGTAGATTTCCGAATTCCCATCTCGGGAAGTCGAAAAGGCGATCTTGGTACATCGGGCGACCAAACAGGCGCGCTGTCAAACCCCGGGCTGTCTGTCAGGCGAATGACATGGGAACCGTCGGGATCCATCACGTAGATTTCGAAATTGCCATCGCGGTCGCTCGAAAAGGCGATCTTGCCGTTCACGTCTGGTGTGGCTGTCGGTGTGGGGGTGGAGCTGGGCGTTACGGTCGGAGTTGGCGTAGGCTTTACGGTCGGAGTTGGCGTTGCCGTTGGGGTCGGTGTTGCGGTCACGGTCGGAGTGGCCGGTGGCGTGACGGTGCCTGTGGCTGTGGCGGTGGGTGTCGCAGTTGGGGTCGTGGTAGGTCCCACTGTTGGGGTGGGAGGGTCCACGACGGCCACGTGGATGGTGCCCGTCATCATTGCTCCATGAACGGTGCAATAATAGGGGTAGTTGCCGGGTATATTAAAGGTGAAGGAAAAAGTGTTCGGTTCACCGAAGATGCCCGAGTCAAAGAGGTCATCCGGGTTTCCCGGCGTGCCGGAGGTGACGCTGTGGACGCCGGTGACCCAATCCCACTGGATGGTATCGCCTGGGTAAATGATATTGAAGGTGGGCGCGAAATTATTGCCGCCGTCTTGTCCCACCTGGACGAAATACGTCTCAGCGCGAGCGACCTGGCAAAACAAGGCGAAGGAAAGAATCAAGAGTCTGTGGGGTGTGCGCATGTCTTAAGGTTACAGGATTTGCGGGAGTTCGGTCAAGGCGAGGAAGGGGGAGGGAAAATCCGAAGCTGAACTTCGAATGTCGAAAAGGGAGGCGGATAATTTGACCGCGGATTCCTTGGATCACTCGGATTGGAAAAGGTAATGAGGATGGATAATTGAGGATGGCGAAGGGCAGCTCTTTCCATCCTCGCTTCGTCCCCCATCCGCGTGATCCGCTGTCCGCTTCATTCGAGACTCGAGTTGTCCCGTCTGCTATTTCATTGCAAGTGCTCGCCCCTCCTGCGTATGAACCTCCATGACTGAAGAACTCAAAGGAAATCCGGAAGGCAAACACAGCTTGGGGACGGAAAAGGACGATGCCGGGGGAGCGGAAGTCGCCGGAAGAAGCAGGAAAATGCTCTATACCTGTTTTGCCTGCGGAGCGGGTAACTATGTGGGGACATTTACCATTACGTACACCTGCTGGCGGTGCGGAGGTGGCAACCAGGGAATGTGAGGGGGAAATCCGAATTCCGAATGTCGAAATCCGAAACAAGGCTCAAATGAACGAATGGAAGAAATGACCAAAATGGGAGCCGTTTCAAGCCTTTCCGCCTTTTGAGCGTTTGGTAATTGTTTGAAACTCGCTCGCTGCCCGCGCACTCTCGCTGCGTTGCTGTCTACCCTCGCGATTGCCGATCGCGCCGTGTTCTATGTCGCGGATCCCATTCGTTCCATTCGGAATTCGTGCTTCGAATTTACGGCGCTCGCCGCCGGTTACGGCGCTCCACCGAGATTATAAATCTCGACCACGCCGATACCCCCTCCGCCATCCTTTTCCTCCAGAATGGCGGTGAAAATCCCCGGTGGCAGGGTAACAAAAATCCCTGACTCTTTCGGATTCTGAAGGGCCAGACCGTGGGCGCTCAGCTGAGCGGCCATCGCCGAATCGCTCTGCCAGTCGTCGTTCGAGATCAGCACCGCGCCGTTGCCATCGTGCAGCGCCAGGAAGGGATCAGCCAGCAAGTTGGGAAACAGGGGAAACGGAAAATTAGGCAGAGACGGGCCTATCCCGCGTATTGCTAACTGGGTCGCGCCGCCACCTCCCAGGATGAAACCTCCGATCATGACGTTGTCTGCGGCCTGGACGCGGCCTCGCGTGCTGACATTGGCCAGTTGCAAGCTTCCGGCCGGATCGGTGTCGTAGACTTCCACCAGGGCGACGCCGGTCCCTGCGTTCTTTCCGGTTACGATGGCGGTGTAGGCCCCGGGCGAGAGGGAAGCGACCATGCCCGATTCTGTAGGAGTCTGGAGGGGGAGCCCCAGGGCGGTCAGTTGCGCTGCCTGCTCGGGATCGTCCTGCCAATTGTCGTTTTGTTGAAGTAACTCGCCGGCCTGGCTGTAGAGCTCGAGAACGGGATCGGCCAGCACGCCAGGAATGCCGAACTGACTAAGCGAAGGGCCGACGGCACGGATGGCCACGGTCTTCCGCGCGCCACTCGGTCCCGCGTTTCTGGCTGAAGAATTCGCCGTGATGATAAAGCCGGCAATGAGGGCGCTGCTTTTTCCCGTTTCAACTCGCAAGCGCGTCGAGAGGTTCAACGCCTGGGCCGGAGCGGCGGTGGGGCTTGGCGTTGCCGAAGGCGTCGGGGTCGGATTAGGAGTGGGGCTGGGGGGCGGCGTTGCGGTCGCAGTCGCCGAAGGTGTAGGTGTTGGAAATACGGTATGGCACACGCCGCCGAACGAGAGGGAGTCAATCCGCCAAAACCCGTTGGTAGAGCCGGCCGTGTCAGATCCCATGCGGAATCGAAGGCGAATGGTTTGCCCGTTGAGGTTCGGTCCCAGGTTCACCTCGGTGTTGACATAGCCGACCGAATCGCCACTCCACGCCATGCGGCCCGCCAGCGGGTTTCCGAAGTTGTTGCCGATCGTGCCGGTGTAGCCACCGAAGAAGAAGCTGCCGCCGACCGCCGGGTCGGTGACGTCCGTGAAGGCCCCACCATTAATATTGGGTGAGGAAATTTCCAGGACGCCCCCGTCGAGAAATTCGCCGCCACTGCTTTCCAGATTGAAGTTGTTGCGGAAGGAGATCGAGGGCGAAGTGGAAATGATGAGAAGGCCTATCGAGTCCAGCCGCCGGTCACTGAGGAACGCCGGGGCGTCGACGAAGGCGCAATTTGGCGCACTATCCGGATCGACGGTCGAGGTTACCCAATCGGAGCTGGACCAGCCCGAGGGCAGGGCCGGAGCGGTCACGGTATCGAAGTTCTCGCCGAGGAGTTCGCCGCATACCGTGGGTGAAGCTGTGGCGGTCGCCGTTGCTGTGGGAGTCGGTGGGGGATCGAACGTTGGACTCGGCGTAACGGTTGGCGGCACGGTCGGGCTCGGGGTCGGCGTCGGCGACGTCTGACATTGCGAGGGACCCAGGACCGGAACGACGATGGGAGCTCCGGTCTTGAAGAATCCAATCGTCGCGTTCATCAAGACGGGAGGACTCGTCTGCTGGACTCGGAAGTTATAGAGCGTGCCCCAGCGCAACGCGTTGGCGTTCGGGTTCTGGGAAAAAGTTTCGGTGTGCCAGCTTACCCCCGCGAGCGCTGGCCTCCTGGGTCCAGGGATCGTTGCTGTAGCCCGCGTCTCCCACCGTTCCATCATTGGCAATTCCCGGATGATTCAGCGGAGCATGCATCTCGATGAAACTCCCCAACCCGAAGTCGCATCCGCCAGGCACACTGAGAGATTGGATCCCGCGATCGAGGTTCTGGTTGTAGATGGTGTAATCATAACGCCAGACCCCGATGGATGGAGTTGTCACTTTGTAGGCGATGAAGGCCCGGCCATCGACTCCCGGCTCGGGCTCGATCGTCTGAATGGTGGCTCCGGGCCAGGCCAAAGAGCGCCGGGGTCATTTGCACCGTGCCACCCACCGGCGTGAAGTTGAAACTCGTGGTGCCGGTGACGGCGAACTTACGGTAGGAGACGTTGTTGAACATGTTGCATTGCCCGGGGTGAGACTGGCACCAGGCGTATTCATGCGGAGTGACCAGTTGCGCTTCACCGAAATAGGTCGCGCCCGGGTTGATGGTGGTGTTCAGGTCGTTTGCTTCCACCAGAATCCGGTGGCTGGCGCCGTCGTGGGCGTGGCCGGTGTGCGAATTGGAGGTCGCGGGGAAGATGCCGGTGAAGGGGTTTATCCAGGCGCGCGAACCGACGGCCTGCTGGTTTCCGTTTAGAGTCGCGGTGTCGGAAGTAGAGCAGCCGACGCCAAGATGAGCGCTGTCGGGAGCCGAGGTGCAACCAAAGCCGCAAGCGTTTTGCTGCAAAGGAAAGAACTGATGCATGGCCCAGGATTGGCCGATTTGTTCGAATCGGTCGTCGTTGTTCGCGCCGCCGCTCATGCGGTAGAGGTTTTGCGGAATGACGGGATGATCTGTCTCCGGCAGGTGAAACCAATTCACCGCGACGTCGCCGTTATTGCAAATGTCCGTGCCCATCATCAGGCCGACCTGGGTGCCGTTGCTGCCGAGCCTGGGTCAAGCTGGGAAGATTTCCCATGATCACGTCGGGTCCCGGCGCGAAACCTTCCGGCGGAGTGATCGCCCGGCTTTCGGGCGGAAGCAGCAGCAGAAACAACAAAAGCGGAGCTGCGAAATTACCCAGCATTCTCTTGCACATAGATCAGGTCCTCCAGTTAAAGAGCCCGTTTTGGGGCGGTGGAGTAGTTACTATCAGGATGGCGCGGGGAAGGGGAGAAGAATGACGAATGACGAATGACGAATGGGGGATGCACCGCGGATTACGCGGAGGGGGATGGCGACGAAGATAGAGGATAGATAATTGAGGATAGGGAGGAGAGCTCTTCCATTCTCTATCCTCCTTTGGTGCCCATCCTCGCTATCCGCGGTTGGAACCTGCCGTTTGGATTTCGGTAGTTACCCCCGCCGCTCCTTGGACTTTCGTCACAAAGCAAAAGGGCGGTTTGGTAACCGCCCTTCTGGGTTCCGCGCAAGTCTGCCCCTCGGGTGAGGGCAGACCTGGCAGAGAATATTTGATTTCCGAGTTACGGCGTAGGGCCGAGGTCGTAGACTTCGACCACACCGAGACCAGTCCCGTTATCCAGGCCGGCGAGCAGCGCGGTATAAAGTCCCGGCGGAAGAGTCGCGACCACCGCGGACTCAAGGTTGTTACTTGGCGCCAGACCCGCGGTCGTAATCTCCGCGGCTTGAACAGGGTTATCCTGCCAATCGTTGTTCGCGATCAGAAGGGATCCATTAGTATCGTGCAGCTCGATCGTGGGATTCGCCACCGTATTGATTACTCCGCGCAGGGCGAGGCTCGGGCCTACGCCACGCACCACGACTCTATCCGAGCCGGCGTTGTCGCTGAGCAGGAAGCCGGCAATAACTATGTCGTCACCGGTGCTGACCAGTGCGCGGGTGCTAAGGTTGGCCAATTTCGAATCTACGTCGTGATTAAGGTCGTAAACTTCGATCAACGCTACGCCAGAAGTCTCGGCTTTGCCGGTCAGGATGGCGGTATAGGCGCCGGGCGCCAGCGTGGCAACGATTGCGGGTTCGAAATCGTTGGTCGGCGGGATGCCGGTGGCTTGAATCTCGTTTTCCTGGGTGTCGCGCCAGTTGTCGTTTGTCACCGTCACAAAGCCGCCGGGGCCGTGCAGCTCCAACATGGGGTCCGCAAGGACATTAATGATGTTGTAGCGAGTCAAGGTGGGGCCGATCCCGCGGATGATGACATTCTTAGGAATGCTTCCTGTGATGATGAAGCCGCCGATGCCGACGTTATCACCGGTTTCCACGCGCATGCGGGTCGAGAGCTCGATGACCTTGGAGGTTACGAGAGGACTCGCTGTAGGGGTAGCCGAGGGGGCGACTGTTGGCGTGGGCGATCCGACAGGGGTGGTGGAAGCTCCCGGCGTGGCCGTCGCGGCTGCAGAGGCAGTGGCCGTGGCGGTAGCGGTAGCAGTTGCACTAGCGCTGGCGGTAGGGGTCGCGGTTGCAGTGGCGGTAGGTGTCGCAGTAGCAGTCGCTGTCGGGCTGGGTGTTGGTGTTGCGATCGGCGTCACTGTTGCGGTGGCGGTGGCGGTGGGGCTGGCAGTAGGGGTCGGTGTCGCTGTAGGAGTTGGAGTTGGGTTGGCGTTACCGTGGGGGTCGGTGTGGGGGTTGGGGTGGGTATTGGTCCCGGTCCGGTGACGGCGTTTGTATCAAGAGTAACGGCTGCGGTTAGGGCCAGGAGCCGGCCTGTTACCGACACGCCGCCTACCGCAGTGATCGAAGTTCCAGCCAAAAGATTTCCCACGAAGCTGCTGCCGCTGCCAAGGGTGGCGGCAGTGCCCAGTTGGAAATAAATGTTACGGGCATCGGCTCCGTTTATGAGAACCATGGAGGAGCCGCTGCTGGTAATAAGGGTGGTGCCGATCTGAATCACAAAGCGTGCGTTAGAATCGCCCTGGGCGTCGAAAGTGAGCGCGCCGCCCGAGGTCGCCGCAGTGTTAAAGTGATAAACGCCTGGGATAAGAGTCATGCCGCCTAGATCCTGATCGCTCAGGTTATTGGCGGGTGGAGAAGCGAGGCCCGCAAACTCGCCGTAGGCAGTGTCGAAATCGGCGTGAGCCGCAGTCGCCACGCCATCATTCGCGTGGATGGCGCCGTTAACGACGATGCCGGGCGGGAATCCGGTGATGGCAGAGCCAGGACTGACTCCGAGATCGCCTGAGATGATGCTTGGGCCCGTGTTGGTAACGGTGGTCGCGCCCAAGACGCCGAAGGTTTCGGCCGATCCGAGGGATTGTGATTTAGCGTGGGAGGTGAAGATCGCGAGCGCGGCGCAAGCGAGGAACAGCCCGGGGACAAACCCTGGGCGAAGGAAATTAAGACGATGGTGCATGGTGATTTCTAATTGGTTTAGGTTATCTTCCGGTTGACCCAACTGGGCAGACCCCGGGAATTGGGTTCAAGGACACGAAAAAAAGCTGACCTCACTGCGGCGCGTGTATCCCGGGCCGGAACGATCGAACTCTTATAATCAGCTGGCGGAGGAGAGCCGCGACCGAATTGTTCTGCTATCTAAGCATTAAGCAGTCCTTGAGTGGGAAACGCGGTTGCGGCTTATACCTATAACTCTCATCGGCACTACCTCTCCTGAACGGGGGAACGCATTGTCTCCGACGCTGGGCTTCGCGAAGTGTACCGCGCTCAGCTGGTCACGTGCAATACCGAGGCAGTTCAATTGCGTTCCCAAGTGCATCTTGGGAAACGAGCGAAGACGAGTAGGGCGGGGTCAACGACCCCGCCCTACAGTAGGAAAAAAATCCTGCGTGACCTCTGTATGAGAATCCCGCCGCTACTGCGCTCCGCGATCGTAGACTTCGATCAGGCCGATGCCGGTGCCGTTGTTCACTCCTGCAAGCAGCGCAGTGTAAAGGCCCGGAGGCAGCGTCGCCGCTATGGCCGACTCGAATGGGTTTGCCGGCGCTAGCCCCGCAGCCGAAATCTCCGCGGCCTGGAGCCGGGTTATCCTGCCAGTCGTTATTCGAGACCAGGAGCGCTCCATTGCCGTCGCGAAGTTCCAGCGTCGGATTGGCCAGCGCATCAGGTATACCCAGCGCAGTAAGGCTGGGGCCGATGCCGCGCACGATGATATTGTCCGATACGGCGCTGTCGCTGAGCAGGAATCCGGCGATCACGATGTTATTGCCGGTGCTGACAAAGGCGCGCGTGCTTAGGTTGGCCAGTTTAGAGTCAGCTGTCTGGAATTGAGGTCGTAGACTTCGACCAGGGCGACACCGGAGGTGTTGCCATTGCCTCGCACGATCGCGGTGTAGGCTCCGGGAGCCAGCGTGCGACAATCGCCGACTCGAGGTTGTTCGGTGGGCGGGATGCCCGTGGCCTGGATGGCGGCTTCCTGGGTATCTCCCCAGTTATCGTTTATCACGGTAACAAAGTCGCCGGGGCCGTGTAGCTCGAGCATGGGGTCGGCGAGAGCATCGGGAACACCGAGATCTGCCAACGAAGGCCCGATGGCTCGAAGAAGGAGATGCTTGGGAGTGGTTCCCGTGACGATGAAACCGCCGATGCCTACGTTATCGACCGGTTTCAACTCGCATCCGAGTGGAGAGGTTGATCGGCGTTCGAAACCGGATTGGGGCTTGGACTCGGATTGGCGTCGGCTGTGCCGGAGTCGGACTTGGGCTAGGGCTCGTGCCAGGAGTAGGACTTGGAGCTGGGGCTCGTGCAGGAGTCGGACTCGGCTGGGGCTCGTGCCAGGAGTCGGACTTCGGAGTGGCGGCTGCGTGCCAGGAGTCGGACTTGGAGCTGGGGCTCGTGCCAGGAGTTGTGCTGTCGGGCTCGCGGTTGCAGTCGCTGTCGCACTTGGGCTTGCGCTAGGACTAGGGCTGGCGCTTGGGCTCGGGCTGGGACTTGGCGCTAACTGCTCCGCCCGGCGTTACCGTCATGCAGGCGGAAAACTGGGATGTGTCGCCCGTGGAAAGGCGCGTGGCTGTCGCGGTGGCCGTCGAGCCGGCCGGCACGGAGGCCGGCAAAGGTCATGCGAGAAGGTTGCGTGCCCGGCGCTGTCCGTGGTCACTTGGGCGTCGAGCCAACGAACGTAGCGCCCTCGCCAAACCCAGAAGGGTCGCACGAAGGGCTGCGAAAAGAATTCGACGGTGAACTGTTCCGAGGGGACAGAGTCGAGGGTGCCCTGGGCCGTGAACGAGGAACCGGTCGTGGTGGCCGATTGAAGCACAGGGAAGGTCTGCTGATGGTTGCCGCCATTGTTGAGGTCGATCCCCAACTCGCCGTTATCATGAATGGAGTTGCGGCTGATGGTCACGCCGCTTTCCGTGGAGCCGACGAAAACGCCGTCCTTTTCGACCTTGGCGATGTGGTTGGTGGCGACGAGCGTGTTGAACGCGTGACGAGATGCCAGAGTACGGTGCCACGACGACGCCGGAATGCGTCAGAATTGGGTGACCCCATCGGCCGCGAGACCAATCGTGTTACCCTCGATTATCGTGTCGTGAATATCGCCGTTGATCGCGGCTACGGAAACGGCCACGCCGAAGACCTGGCCATTAAAATGGTTGATGCCAACGGTCCGGAGGCCGGCGATGAGATTGCCACGGATCGTCGTGCCCCCTGGCGTCGCGGACCTCAACTCCTCCGGGGCCGATTTGTTGCGGGTAGCGCGCCATGCCGTCGGCAGTCGTACCGATATAGTTGCCTTCCACGAGTGTGCCTTCGGTATCGACGATGCTGAGCTGGGTGCCGTCGGGAAAGCCCTCCTCGCCGTAGCGGCCGTATCCGGAAATGACATTTCGCTCGGCTGCGGTCGGCCCGCCGATGCGGTTGTTGCGGGCGAAGACTCCATATTGGGTGGCGCCGCGCACCTGAACTCCGACGAGCAGAGGATTGCCGATCACGATGTTGTTATCGGCCGGGCCATCAATATTGAGTCCAATGAGGATGTTGCCTTCACCCGGTGCCGTGCCGCCGATGATGTTGCCGGTGGGCGTCGGTCCGCCGATGTAGCCGTTGACAATGATGGCGGCGTGCAGGGGCCCATCGATTTTGCAGCCGATGACGCGGTTATTATTGCCGACCAACTCGCGCCGCGTAGCCCCGCTGATAGACATTGCCCAATCCCTTGATGACGCAGTCGTTGCCGTTTACAAAAATGGCGGCCGCGCCCCATCCGTTAGGCTGGAGGCCGTAGATGCCAACTTCGGGGCCGTGGGATTGGTGTCTCCGATGTTGGCCGTCTGGGTCGAGAAGTCGATGGTGGTGCCGGAATCGATGAGGGAATAGGGGCCTTCCTCGAGCTCGAGCAGAGCCACGCCTGTGACCAGCCAGAACTCGGAGGTTGGGATCGCGAACGCGATGGTTTGGGGACCCGAAGTATTGTTCGCCGCGAGTGACGGCTTCACGAAAGCTCACTTTTCCATCAGGGCCGGGCAGGTCGGCAACCTGCTGGGTGCCGGAGAAGTCGGTCACGTCGTGGAGCGTGGTGACGGTGATGGTCTCGTTGCCGGTGACATTCGAAGAGGGCGCGGCCATGGAATTGGTCGCAAACAACGATGCCGCGAATGTCGCCACGATTGCGGCGAGGTTGGTCTTCTTCAGGATCTGGTTGGTCATGGGTTATTTTTCTGTTGGGTGATATTCTTCGTCGTGCTGCGGTTACCGCTAAGGATTCGCCGTGAGCGTAGGCAGCGGATGCATTCCGGAAAGTGATGAAAGGTAACTCGCCTGTTACTTTTGCCGAAGGACTGTGGAGAAAATCCGAATGTCGAATTCCGAATTTCGAAACGTTTCGAGCTTCGAATTTCGGATTTCGAAATTGCGTCGCTACGGCGTCGCTCCGCGGTCGTAGACTTCAATCACACCGACGCCGGTGCTGTTGGCTGTTCCGGAAAGCAGCGCGGTGTAAAGACCCGGAGGCAGCGCGGAGGCTATGCCAGACTCCAACGGACTGGTCGGTGCGAGCCCTGCCGCGATGAGTTCGGCGGCCTGAGCTGAATTGTCCTGCCAGTTGTCATTCGCGACGAGGAGAGCGCCATTGTTATCGCGCAACTCCAGATTGGGATTGGCCAGGGCATTGGGCACTCCCGCCAGGGTGAGGCTGGGGCCGACGCCGCGCACCACGATGCGGTCGTTGCCGCTGTCGCTGCCGAGCATGAAGCCGGCGATCACGATGTTGTCACCTGTGCTGACAAAGGCTCGCGTGCTCAGGTTGGCCAGTTTCGAATCTGCAGCCGGATTGAGATCGTAAACTTCAACCAGGGCGACGCCAGAGGTGTCGCCGCTGCCTCGCACGATTGCGGTATAGGCGCCGGGAGCCAGAGTGGCGTCAATCGCCGACTCCAGATTATTCGTGGGAGGGATACCCGTGGCCTGGATCGCGGCTTCCTGGGTATCTCTCCAGTTGTCGTTTGTCATCGAGATAAGTTCGCTGGGACCGCGCAGCTCCAGCATTGGATTGGCCAGGGCATCTGGGATGCCTAACTGGGTTAGGGAAGGACCGATCACTCGAAGAAGCACGTGCTTGGGAGCGGTCCCCGTGATGATAAAGCCGCCGATGCCCACGTTGGCGCCCGTCTGAACCCGCACACGGGTTGAGAGGTTGATGGCCTTGGAGACTGCGCTCGGGCTTGGACTTGCGCTCGGGCTTGGACTTGCGCTCGGGCTTGGACTTGCGCTCGGGCTTGGACTTGCGCTCGGGCTTGGACTTGCGCTCGGGCTTGGACTTGCGCTCGGGCTCGGACTTGCGCTCGGGCTTGGACTTGCGCTCGGGCTCGGACTTGCGCTCGGGCTCGGACTTGCGCTCGGGCTCGGACTTGGTGAAGGCGATGGAGCGCCGGTGGCTGCGTCGAGCGAGTAAACAAAGGACTTGCTCGTATTGTTGTCGCCGGTCGCCGTGAAGGTGATGATATAAGCAGTCTGGCCGTCAGGCGTGAAGCGCGCGCGCGTATCGACGAACTGGTTAAAGCCGAATATCCCAACCCCTGGGTTCCAAACGGTTGGATCTTCGATTGGTAAAATGACGCGCCAGAGTTCATGTCCGTCCTGCGCGCTGGTGGAGAGAACAAAGCCGGCGTGGTTGCCCGTGTCCTGGCTGCCCATGACAAGCTGGGCATTCAGCGGATCAACGACCGGACCACCGACATAGCCGTTAACCTCGCTGAGCCAATGCTGCGAGCCACCAGAGTTGATCGCAAAAAGCTTGCTCAGATTCTGGACGAAATAATGGATGCCGTTGCTCCCGACGTCGGGGGTGGTGAGAACGTTGTAGGGGAACGGTGAGTTGAAGAACCAAAGCTGGTTGCCATTGGGCGAGTAGGCCGCGAGTGGTAGGTGCACGCTGCCGTCCGGGCCGATCGCGGGTTGACCCAGGTCACCGGGGAGTGTGAAAACAGAGCTGCCGTCGAGCCGCAAAGCACGGAGGTGGTGGTTGGCGGAGAAGTAGAGTTGCTGGGTGTCGCCGTTCGGGCCAAACACGATTTCGGCGTAATCGACAATGCGTCGATCGTAAGCTTCGGGAGTCTGCCAACGCAGAGCGCCCGCCGGTGTGAGAGAAAACACGCCGGGACCTTCCGTTCCGACCGAATAAATATTTCCATCCGGTCCCACCGAGACACCCAGGCAGATGAAGGCGCGGGGAGTTTGCACGAATGTCCACTTCTCGGAACCGTCGGGATTGAACGCCTTGATGTAGCTCTCCGAGGCAACGTAAATGCTGCCGTCCGAACCGACGGCGACGCCTTTGTCGCCGGCGCCGCGTACGAGCCATTTCAGTCCACCATCAGGCGTGAGAGCGTAGAGGTGATCGAACACATCGACGGCGTAAACGGTTTGATCGGGAGCGATGACCGGCCGAACCGACGAGTAAGGGCCATCCATGCGAAACCGCCAGTTAACGTGGCCGGCGGCCGCGGGACGCGTCGTCACGGCCAGGGAAACGGTATTACTGCTGCCCGCGTCACCGACCACTTGCACCGGAAGCGTCGCGAGCGGCGCATTTTCCGGCACGTAGGCGACGATGCGCGTGCTGGTCCAATTCGACACCGGCGCGGCAATCCCGCCGATGAGGACGGTCCCGTCGCCACCAAAATTGGATCCGAAGACTTCGAGGAACCCACTTCGCGGCAGGGTTGTCTCGGACAAACTGGTGATAGTGACGACGCCAGTCACCGTGCCGTTGAGATCATGGGAATAGATTCGTTCGCTCCCTCTGGCCGATGGGCTGGCGGCCCAAAGGGATGTGGCCAGGAGGGTGAGGGTGAGGAGAGTTCGCGCGATCGTTTTCATGGCTGGAAGCTCGCACCCCCTTCGGCCGACGCTGGTCGCCGATTGGTTTTCTCCAGGCATTTTTTGCGGTGTGGGGCGAGACGTTTGAGCGCAGGGCGAACAATGTTGCTTCATATGATGAGAACAAGATGCCAGGAACATCGGACACGACTACTCCGCAAAGGTAACGCGACCGTCACTTTTGCCTCCGAGACCGGGGAAAAATGCGAAGCACGAATTTCAAAACTCGAAAGGAGCGGATGGGATGAGCGACAAAGAAAAATCTGCGAGAGTAGCAGCGAGAGCGTTCGAGCGGCGAACGAGTTTCAAACAAGTTCGAATCATCGAAGAGGGGAAATGAGCGAAATGAGATGCGAGAGGCTTTTGTTTCGCGTTTTCAACGTCTCGATATTTGGTCGTTGTCTCGAGCTTCGAATTTCGGATTTCGAAATTGCGTCGCTACGGCGTCGCTCCGCGGTCGTAGACTTCAATCACACCGACGCCGGTGCTGTTGGCTGTTCCGGAAAGCAGCGCGGTGTAAAGACCCGGAGGCAGCGCGGAGGCTATGCCAGATTCCAATGGACTGGTCGGTGCGAGCCCTGCCGCGATGAGTTCGGCGGCCTGAGCTGAATTGTCCTGCCAGTTGTCATTCGCGACGAGGAGAGCGCCATTGTTATCGCGCAACTCCAGATTGGGATTAACCAGGGCATTGGGCACTCCCGCCAGGGTGAGGCTGGGGCCGACGCCGCGCACCACGATGCGGTCGTTGCCGCTGTCGCTGCCGAGCATGAAGCCGGCGATCACGATGTGGTCACCTGTGCTGACAAAGGCTCGCGTACTCAGATTGGCCAGTTTCGAATCTGCAGCCGGATTGAGATCGTAAACTTCAACCAGGGCGACGCCAGAGGTGTCGCCGCTGCCTCGCACGATTGCGGTATAGGCGCCGGGAGCCAGAGTGGCGTCAATCGCCGACTCCAGATTATTCGTGGGAGGGATACCCGTAGCCTGGATGGCGGCTTCCTGGGTATCTCTCCAGTTGTCGTTTGTCATCGAGATAAGTTCGCTGGGACCGCGCAGCTCCAGCATTGGATTGGCCAGGGCATCTGGGATGCCTAACTGGGTTAGGGAAGGACCGATCACTCGAAGAAGCACGTGCTTGGGAGCGGTCCCCGTGATGATAAAGCCGCCAATACCCACGTTGGCGCCCGTTTGAACCCGCACACGGGTTGAGAGATTGACGGCCTTTGATGGAATTGGCACCGGGTTGGGCGACGGGCTGATTTCAGGGGAAGGGCTGGGACTCGGCGATGGGCTGGTGCCGGGGGAAGGACTCGGACTTGGCGACGGGCTAATGCCAGGGGAAGCGCTCGGACTTGGCGATGGGCTGATGCCGGGTGAAGGACTTGGGCTGGGCGATGGGCTGGTGCCGGGTGAAGGGCTCGGACTGGGCGATGGGCTGATTCCTGGCGAAGGACTTGGGCTCGGCGATGGACTGATGCTCGGAGAAGGGCTCGGACTTGGTGAAGGCGTGGGTGGAACGCCGGTGCCGGTAGCGAGTGAGTAAAGGAAAGAACGACTCGTGTCGTTGTCCCCCGTCGCCGTGGCGGTGTGGATGTAGGCGGCCTGGCCATCCGGGGTAAAGCGTGCGCGCGTACTGGGAAATTGGTTGAAGCCAAATGTTCCGATTGCAGGATTCCAAACGGTGGGATCTTCCAGGGGCAGGATGACGCGCCAGTTTTCCTGTCCGTTCTGAGTCTTGGCGGAAAGAATGAAGCCGGCGTGATCGAGTGTGTCTGCGCTGCCCAGAAGAAGTTGGGTATTGAATGGGTCGACGATGGGGCCGTTGACGTAGCCATTGACGTTGCTAAACCATTTTTGCGAGCCGTCCGGATTGAGCGCAAACAGCTTGCTCAAATTTTCCAGGAAGTAATGGACGCCGTCGCTCCCAATGTCTGGCGGCGTGAGAACATTGGTCGGGAGCCCGTTCTGGAAAGTCCAAAGCAGGCTGCCGTTCGGCGAATAGGCTGAAAGGGGCGAGTGAACGCTGCCGTCAGGTGCGACGGCCGGTTGGCCATACCAGCCTTGAATGGTGAACACATCGCTGCCGTCCAGACGCAACGCGCGCAGATGATTGTTCGCAGCGAAGTAGAGTTGCTGAGTGTCACCATTCGGGCCGAAGAGGATTTCCGCGTAATCGACGATCCGCCGGTCGTAAACCTCGGGGGTTTGCCAACGGAGCGCCCCCGCGGGTGTCAGCGAGAAGACGCCCATGCCTGATGTCCCGACCGAATAAATGTTGCCATCGGGTCCTACTGCGACACCGAGACAGATGAAGGCGCGCGGCGTCTGCACGAAGGTCCATTTCGCGGAACCATCAGGGTTGAACGCCTTGATGAAACTCTCCGAGGCGACATAAATGGTGCCATCGGGCCCAGCGGCGACGCCCTTTTCACCGGCGCCGCGCACGAGCCATTTCAGTCCGCCGTCGGGTGTCAGCGCGTAGAGGTGATCAAATGCATCGATGGCATAGACGGTCTGATCTGGACCGATCGCGGGCCGCACTAACGAATAAGGGCCATTCATGCGGAAGCGCCAATTTACGTGGTCCGTCGTCGGAGGCCGCGCGGTCACCGTAAGCGGTACCGTGTTACTGGGGCCGGCTTCGGTCACCACTTCCACTGGCAACGTCGATAGAGGCGCGTTCTCCGGCACGTAGGCCACAATGCGCGTGCCGCTCCAACTCGACACCAGCGCAGGAATCCCGCCGATCAGCACCGTGCCGTCGCCGCCAAGATTGGTCCCGAATATTTCAAGAAAACCACTCCGCGGCAAGGTGGTGTCGGATAGACTGGTAATGGTCCCGGCGCCGGTGACGGTCCCATAGAGGCCGAACGCCACATCCGCGTTGGAGTTGAAGCTGGCGTTATCCCCGTGATGCCACGCCTCACCGGCCGCGTTGTTACGGAAGTAAAAAGCCTCCCCGCGCGGCGTGCCGGTACTGGAACTCCACCAATACCAATAATTAATGATGGGCTGGACGGAGAGAAAATGCCGTCCGGTCGCCGCGAAAGTGGGAGAGAGGTTGGCGTCAATCGTGCCCGTGTTTTGGTTGAAGGAGACATTGGGATCACCGGCGGCCAGGAAGTATTCGTGTTGGAGCGCGCCCGGTTTGTTGTCCGCGCCGAATTCATAGAAACGAACATACACGCCTTGAAAATTCACCGTGCCCCAGATAAAGCCGGCGGCGGAGACGCGATCGATATTTGCCGTCACGTTGAACTCATCAGCCACTTCGCTATTTACACCGGTACCCTGCCACAATTGGCTCGGACCGTAGGTCGACTGGCCGTCGGAGTATTGGGAAAAGATCAACTCACCGGCTCTCGCTGAAGAATTGGAAACCCAAAGCGCTGCGGCCAAGATCGTCAGCGAGTGGAAGATTCGTGTGATCGTTTTCATATTAAAAATTCGTGCCAAAGCGGAACCTTGCTCGTCATTAATCAGCTTTTTCCAGGATGGATTGCGGTGGTGGCGGCGCGATCCAAGCGAGGGCAGAGGTAAGATGTTTCGTCCGCATTCCGGTAGAATGCCCAGAGGGAGAGGGGATTCCCAGTCGTCAAAAGTAACGCGACCGTTACTTTTGCTCTAGGGGACTGCGGAGAAAATCGAAGGTCGAATTGGCCGTGCGACAGGCTCAGGCCCTGAGCGAGAGCCGAAGGGAGGTTCGAATGGAGCGCTGCGATCGCAACAACTTGGGAACGAGGAGAGGAAATCCGCCGCTTCCCATATCCCGCGATCGCTACCTCGTCTGGATCCCGTGCTTTCCGGAGGAAAGATGAGCGCGAAATTCTGTCGGCGCCTGACCAAAGACGCGCTTGAACACGCGATTAAATTGGGTGAGCGATTGAAAGCCGACGTCATACGCAATCTCGCTGATTCGCCGATTCGGATCCAGGAGTTGCGTTTTGGCATCTTCCAATCGCACGCGGCCAACGTATTCGGTAAACCGAAGGCCAGTGGTTTTCTTGAAGATCTTGCAGAAGTGAAACACGCTCGCGCCCGAGGCCTGCGCGACGGCCGCCAGGGAAAGGGATTCCGTTTTGTGTTGGGCAATGTATTCGCGCGCCTTGCGGACAAGAAGCGGCTCGGCACTCTGCTTTTCGAGCACGATTTGATTGACCAAGGCCGAGAGCTGCTCGGCAAAGAACGTGAGCAGCCGGGCGATGGCGCCGTATTTGTCCTTCGGGATGATCGTCGTAGCCTCCCACGCCTTGCGAATGTTGCCGGTAAAGGGCACGCCACATTTCGAGAGCGTGGTTGCGGCCCGGCGCCTGTCCGAGGGAATGGCCGAGCGGCGCAGCACCTGACCGATCCGGAGAAATCCGATGGTTTTTTCCCCGAGGCGCACGGGCACCGAGGTCTCGGTCAATCCGAATGGACACGTTTCAGTGCACGGTTTGCTTCCGGTATGCCGGATGATTTCCTCATGCGACTGCAAACAAACGGCCAGCGTTGCCGGCCGTTGCGCGAGAAGAGCGCAGAACCCATTCTCGTTGGTTTTTTGGTGATGCTCGAGCTGCCAGTATTCCAGCGGTCGTAACGCGAGCGGCAACCCAGTCGCTTGGGTGAACACGCCTTCGTAATCCCGGAACAGCCGCGAGCGCAGCAATGTATTGATCAGGTGCTTGTTCTCCTGATCGCTCACATTCGGCAGCGCGGCGTCGGGCATCGCCGGAGTATAGTTCAATCTCTTCTCCAGCGCGATCCTACGATCGAACCAGGTGAAGATGTTTTGCCCGACCGCGCGAGGTCAAGTCGCCGCGTCGGATCAAAATAGTGCCATTCCAATTGGTGACGTGCGCAGCATAAGCGCTCTCTGTTTGGTCGAGCAATTTTTGCACAGGAAAAGCCAAAGCGCGGTAAGCGGAGCACAACCGACCTCGCTAATCTGAGACTCGAAAGGAAGAGTCATGAAAACAGATCTTGCTCCACTGAAACAACTCCGTTGCGGTTCTTTGGTTCCCGCGTCGGAGCAGGCTACTCCATCGAGTGCGGGCCCGGCGGCCAGGAGTTCGCCTTTCAACGTTACTGGTCACACTCACCGATGCGATCGATGGGGCCACCCGTGTCCCGGTTGCCTCAATTCGGAGGCCAGGAACGAGGAGCAGGGCACAATGTCGATGGAACAAACAGAAAGGTAATAATATGGAATATCTAATTGTATTAGGTGTCGCGATCATGGTCGGTCTTTATACGCTGATCATTCGGCGATGCCTGCAGGACGCTTGAGGCGGAAGGCTTCGAAATCCTGGAACTGACTAGCGCCGCCCACGTCCCGTCATTTCTTGGCAGGGGTGACGGCGTTGCCTCCAGTCGTAGGACAAATCAAATCCTGTCGGGCGGACTGATTTCTATGGCGTGCTCTGATAAAAAAAACTGCCTAAGGTCGTCAGACCAATCAGAGAAATCAGCGCCAGGACGATATTGCGAAAGCTTCGTTGATCGATCTTGTTCAAGGCGACCTTTCCGACGAACGAGCCGGCAAAGGCCACGGCCACTAACCCTGGAACGAACCAATACGAGCCGGACGTCAGGTAATCACTGCGCAGATAGACAATCATCCTGCTAAGATCGACGCCTGAATCGATTGCGGCAGAAGTCGCGACAAAAACATTTTTCTCTAAATCGAAGGCAGTCAAAACCAGGCCACGGATCGCTCCGCCGGTTCCAATGAGCCCGGCCAGGAATCCGGCAATGCCACCGCCGGCGATGGCGTTAAAGGTGTTCGGGGAAAGCCTCACGGCCGGTTTGAAGAGAAAGAAAAGGCTAAACGCGATCAGGAAGAGGCCGAGGATGAGACCGGTGAACTTGAATTCGAGTTTCGTACTCAGATAGGCGCCGAGAATCACCAGCGCGATGCTGGGTATCCCGAGCAGCAGGAGCAATCTCCACTGTACATGTTGGCGAAAGAAAACGAGTTTCGCCGCGTTGCTAAAGACATGCAGGATGCTGGTCAAAGCCAAAACCTCGTGAAAACCGAAGAGCATTCCTGCGAGCGGCACAAAGAAGACCGACGAACCAAACCCCGCGATCGTCCCGACCACTTCGGAAACGAACGCGATGAGAAAAAACAGGACTGGCAGCATGAGCTGCGGTTACGTGGCTTAAGTTGGCAGATGAGACCTGAGAAAAGCCATCTCTCGACCTGGGTCGCTCATGTCGCGGGGCGCTCTCTTCCTACTGGCCCAATGTTGTCTTCATGGCTTCACCCAGTTTTACCCTGGCTGCCTGGAGACGACGCATCATCACCTCGCTCATCCGTTTGAAGAGTTCATAGCCCAGCGAAGGGTCCGCCTCGCAATACTCGCGGAGTATTGTTCCATACATAAAGATGGCCGTGGTTGGTTCGATGGCGCGCGCATCGAAATGCCACACATAAGGTGAAAAGATCCACGACCAGCCCAGAAGATCGCCCGGGCCGACCTCGTCGATCCTAACCACCGAGTCGCCGGTGGAGGATTCAAGCGCCACTCTTCCATCCTCGATCAGATAAAAGCGGTTTGCCGTTTCACCTTTCCGGAAAATAATCTGCCCCGCGGTAAACTTTGATCGCATCGCGCAATCCGCCAGCAATCGAATGTGACGGGCGTCGACACCAATAAGAAAAGGGTGCGCTGCGACCGCGGCTTCGAGCTCGTCGCGCTTCGCTCCCACCAGATGCATCTCGTCTTCAATCGTCTTATTTTGTTCCATGTTACAAGGGTAGGTTGACGGTTTGGGTCAGCTCTCCATTTCTTGGCCAAATCTGATCTTTCTTTGGCCCGTAAGTCCGCTTCGTCTTCTCTGGAGCGGGGCGAATGCAGGACGCAGACGGGCGAATGAGAGATGGAGGGCGCAACCCCAAAGTGGATTCGTTACGGCAAGGAATAAATCTCGACCAAACCAATGCCGGTGCCGCCGTCCTTTCCCGCCAGAATGGCGGTGAAAGCTCCTGGCGGTAGCGAAGCGTAGATTCCGGATTCGTTGGAATTCTGGAGGGCGAGGCCACGAGAGAAAAGCTGGAAGGCCGAGATAGGGTCGTCCTGCCAGTTATCGTTCGAAACCAGAAGGGCGCCGTTGCCGTCGCGCAACTGGAGCGTCGGATCGGTTAGCACGGGGCTCAAGCCAAGCGAGCCCAGAGATGGTCCAATGCCGCGGACTGCCACCGGAGAATTGCTGCTCCCGCCGAGGATGAATCCACCGATCATGACGTTGCTTCCCGTGAGGACAAAGCCGCGGGTGCTTATATTGGCCAGCTGCGAATCAACTCCAGGGTTGGCGTCGTAGATCTCCAGCAGGCCTATCCCGGTCCCTTCGTTCTTTCCCGCCAGGATGGCAGTGTAAGCCGCGGGCGAAAGCGAAGCGACCAGACCCGATTCGTTAGGATTCTGGAGGGCGAGACCCAGGGCCGTAAGTTGGGAGGCTTGCGCCGGGTCGTCCTGCCAATTGTCGTTTTGCCTTACCAACGCGCCGCCGTTGTCGCGCAGCTGGAGAGTGGGATCGGCCAGGAGTTCGGGTATGCCGAACTGGCCCAGGGAGGGACCAATTCCACGGATGGCCACATTCTTCTGCGCGCTGCCGGTGACGATGAAGCCGCCGATGAGAACGTTGTTGCCTGTTTCCACACGCATCCGAGTGGAAATGTTAAGCGCCTGGGCGGGGGAGGTGCTCGGAGTAGCGGACGCGGCAGGTGTCGGAGTTGCCGTGGGCGCAGGTGTCGGAGAGATCGAGGCGGTGGGAGAGGGAGTGGGTGTGACCACGGGCGCTGGCGTGGGAGTTACGCCAGGAGTGGGGGAAGGTGTCGGAGTTGGCGTCGCCGTTGGAGTCGGCGATAGATTTGGTGACGGTGTGGGCGTAGATCCGGCCGTTGGGGAAGGAGTCAGTGTCGCCGCAGGCGTAGCGGTGGGAGTGAATGTCGCGGTGGCGGTAGGCGTGGCCGTGGGAGTGGCTGTTGCAGTCGCGCTAGGCGTGGGACTCGGAGGCGAAGTCGTGAAAGTAACGTCGAGGCGCGGTCGGTTGGACGCGTTTTCGCTGGTCGCGAATTTCGCGGCGCTTCCGGGGTCAACTTCATTGCCAATGATGAACCACCCGAAGTTATTGGCCGGATTGGAAACCCAGGCCTGCACGTCGGCGATTAAGTCCGGGCCGCTCCAGACGTGATAGACCCCTTCCACTTCGACGAAGGCGGTAGCGCTGGGCGCCGCGGTAAAATCGCCACCCGGAGTCGTCCAAAAGCTGGAGTTGAAAAAATTGTGGAGCCAGGTCGCATCGTTAGTTTGCGCGCCGGCGCCGTGGCCTCCCGGACTACCGGCATTGGAATTGCCTTCGCCCCAATTCCGTAGCGCTTTATGCACCGTCATGTTGCCGGGCGCCACCGGACCCATCTTAACGAGAAAAAGGTTAAGACTGGCGGCCGTGACCGTGGCGTTGGACGGAATGGAGCTCAGATCAAAAGCCACCAGCCCCCGCCGCAAATTATTTGTCGTTTCATTCGTTCTGCCCGAGAACACAAAAATGCCCTGGCCGTTACTGAGTCCACCGTTGGTGCTTTGATAAAGGCTGTTGTCCTTGGTTGCCGTAAAGGGAACCGGGTCAGCCAGGGCCACGCTGCTCATGATTGCGCAAAGCAGAAAGCCCAGCAGCGGCTTTCTGATGAATGAGACGACGTGGTGCATGGCAATTTTTCGCGCCGTAATCCTCTTCACGGTCACGGCTAGTGAACGGGCAATTGTCTAATGCGGAATGCCGAATGTCGAAGTCGAAATGACCGAGCAAAGGGAAAACTCGGATTCCGAACTTCCGGCAAATCGCCGGTCGCCGTCTAGTGAACGTTGTAAATTTCGACGAGCCCGATGCCGGTGCCGCCATTTTTTCCGGCGAGGATGACGGTGAAGGCACCCGGCGCCAGGGAGACATGGAGGCCCGACTCTGAGGCGTCGCCAGGAGCTAGGCCGAGCGCGGCCAACTCAGAGGCCGAGACCGGATCGTCTTGCCAATTGTCGTTGGAAATCAGAAGGGTGCCGTTACCGTCGTGCAGCTCGAGAGTCGGGTCGGCCAGGACCGGGCTCAGGCCAAGCTGGCCTAACGACGGGCCGATGCCGCGGACCGCCACATGGGTGTTGCTGTTCCCGGCGAGGATGAATCCGCCGATCATGACGTTGCTTCCGGTTTGAACAAAACCGCGGGTGCTGATGTTAGCCAATTGCGAATCATCCGCGTGGTTGGTGTCGTAAATTTCGACCAGTCCTACGCCGGTGCCGCCATCTTTCCCGGCCAGGATGGTGGTATAAGAAGCGCCGGGTTGAAGACTGGCCACGATGCCCGCTTCCCGCGCATCCTGGAATGAAAGGCCCATTGCCGCGAGCTGGGCCGCTTGTGTGGGATCATCCTGCCAATTGTCATTGGCGATGATCAAGGCGCCGTCGGATCCGCGCAGCTGAAGAGTAGGATCGGCGAGAGCGTCGTTGATTCCCAGAGCAGTCAGGGAGGGTCCAATTCCGCGTATGGCTATGTTCTTGGTCGCGTTCCCGGTAATGATGAATCCGCCAATCAGGGCATTGTTACCGGCCTCAACCCGGAGCCGGGTGGAAATATTTAAGGCCTGGGCCGGCGAAGGCCCAGGGGTGGATGTAGGTGTGGGGGTAACGCCAGGAGTGGGGGTAACTCCGGGAGTCGGCGTGGGTGTCACGATAGGAGTGGGCGTGGATGTCGCTCCAGGGGTGGGAGACATGGGGGGAGTGGGTGTTGCGCCAGGGGTGGGAGACGTGGCGGGAGTAGGTGTCGCGACAGGAGTCGGCGTAGATGTCACTCCGGGGGTCGGGGTCGTGGCGGGAGTGGGTGTTACTCCAGGAGTGGGGGTGGAGGTGGGAGTAGGCGTTACGACAGGAGTAGGCGTGGAAGTCACGCCAGGGGAGGGAGTGGGTGTGGTTGTAGCGACGGGAGTCGAGCTCGGCGTAGGTGTCGTTAAAGGTGGAAAAGTAGCCGTGGCTGTAGCCGTTGAACTGGCGGTAGCCGTCGCGGTGGCAGTTGCAGTGGCGGTGGCAGTGGCAGTCGCGGTCGCCGTTGCGGTCGCCGTTGCGGTGGGAGTAGGTGTAGGAGTAGCCGGCGGAGTAGGCGTAGGTGTTGAAAAGCCGCAGCTGCCAAAAACGTTAAACACCAAATGCATGGTGGCGAAACCAACTGTCGAAACATCGGTCGGCCCGAACATTCCACAGTCGTTTGCGCTCATGTAGCTTGGGCCCGTTTGTGCCGCTGCGTTCGACCCGATGAAAAAGGAGTGACGCCCGATGTGTCCGTCCGGCGTAAAGACTTCCATGATTAATTGAGTCGTTCCTATCGGAACGGTTGCCAGGATCGGCACCGTTAAAATGGTGAGCGTCTGGTTGCCTACCTGGACCGTTGTCGAGGCCAACTCCACCCGGTTTCCACCCGGAAATGTTCCGGTTGTTTGTCTATGCAAACGGACAGTGACGGGCTGAGTGGGATCGAGCCCGCCGTCGGCCTTCTGAATCCCAAACGAAACCGAGGTTACGTTGGTACTGCCTGGAATTGGTAATGGCCGCCACGTCGAACGCGCGCCAGTAGCTGTTGTCATTATGAATGAATCCTCCCGCACCTCCTGTGTTGCAGGAGCCCGAGTTGCTGTTCAGGATCAACTGGCTGGTGGACTGCGTAATCACCGAAGGGCATGATGGCGTCGCGGAGGGTGTAGGGGTGGGCGTTGCTGCACCGCCGAGGCGCACCCAGATCAGGGCAAAGGCCGCAGCCACGATTAGCGTTGCCAATCGCCTGTGAAACGCGGGGGCAATGTGTAAACGCTGGGTCGATGCGGCCGGAAGCAATTCGTCTGGGTATGCTGAGTTCATGTTCAATTTCTAAACGGAGATTGGGGAACCGGAGATGGCGGCGCCCGTCTCTCTCTACTGAGCAAGTTCGCGGCCACTGGCTTCAGCGTGGAAACACGGCGATGAAAGCGCGGTAAATACCGAGTGCCAGGTCCAACAGGTTGGACGGGCCTGAAACGCGAATATGGTCTAGAAGAGGCGCTATGGCGCGCCGCGGTCGTAGACCTCGATCAGGCCAGTTCCGGTGCCGTTCTGCACTCCGGAAAGCAGCGCGGTATAGAGGCCAGGCGGAAGGGCCACGGCTACCGCAGACTCCAATGGGTTTGCTGGAGCAAGACCGGCCGCGGTGATTTCTCCGGCAGCCGTGGGGTCATCCTGCCAGTCGTTATTCGAGACGACCACGGCTCCGTTGAGATCGCGCAGCTCAAGCGTGGGATCCGCTAGCGCGCCGGGTACGCCCAAAGCCGTGAGGCTTGGTCCGATTCCCCGAATAATCACGTGGTCGTCGCCGCTATTACCGCCCAGGATGAAGCCTGCGATCATGATCTCGTTACCCGTGCCGACAAACGCCCGGGTGCTGATATTGGCCAGCTTCGCCGGAACGGCCGAACTGAGATCGTAGATTTCTATCAATCCGACACCCGTGCCGTTATTAGTGCCGCTGATAATCGCGGTGTAGGCGCCGGGGAGCAGGGTCACATCGATTGCCGCCTCCAGATTATTAGTCGGCGGGATACCGGTGGCGATAATGGCTGCTTCCTGTACGGGGTCTTCCCTCCAGTTATTGTTGGCGATGGTGGCGAATCCTCCCGGGCCATGTAGCTCTAGCACAGGGTCGGCCAGCGCGTTTGGGACACCGAGCGCCGTCAGGGATGTTCCGATGCCCCGGAGGAGCAGATGCTTCGGGGCGCTTCCTGTGATGATGAATCCGCCGATGCCAACGTTAGCGCCGGTTTGAACCGTCATTCGCGTGGAGAGGTTATTGGCCTGCGCTGGCGGCTGCGGGGTTACGCCGGGCGTCGGGCTCGATGTTGGAGTTGGGGTGGGGGTGGGAGTCGGTGTTATGCCTGGTGTCGGCGTCGTGACCGGCGTCACCGTGACGCCTGGCGTTGGGCTGACTGCAGCCGTCGCCGTGGCAGTGGCCGTAGCGGTGGGCGTTGGAGAGGGCGGGACAGTGGCTGTAGCTGTGGGAGTAGGGGAAGGCGTGCCCGTGGGAGTAGGAGTTGGTGTGTTCGGGGGAGTCGGCGTCGGTGCCACACTACAGGCATTCGGGCCCAGGATTGCCACGGTGATCGGCGTCCCGGTCTTGAAGAAGCCCACCGTCGCTTGCGTAATTATGGGGGCGCGATCGGAATCGAAGCGGAAGTTATACAAGGTGCCCCAGCGAATAGCATTGGCGTTCTGGTTCTGCGCAAAGGTCTCTGTGTTCCAACTGATCTCAGCGGTGGTTTGATTCGAAGGCCAGGGCGCGTTGCTGTAACCCGTGCTGCCTTGGGTGCCGTCGTTGGCCCAACCAGGATGGACTGGCGGGGCGTGAAACCCGATATTGTTTAACGTGATGGCGCATCCCAATGGAACGCTGAAGGATTGAATGGCGCGATCCAGGTTTTGATTATAGAGCGCGTATTCGTAATGCCAGACGCCGGCGACGGGCCCCGTCACCTTGTAAGCAACAAAGGCACGGCCATCGGCTCCAGGGACCGGTTCGACCATGTTGATGGTTGCGCCGGGCCAGGCGTTAATCGCGGGGGTCATTCGCACTGTTGACCCCACGGCTGAAAAGGTGAAACTCGTCGTTCCAGTAACATTGAAACGGCGGTAGGAGGCGTTGTTGAACATGTTGCATTGCCCTGGATGAGACTGGCACCAGGCGTATTCGTGAGGAGTGACGTACTGGGCTTCGGCGTAGTATGTCGCGCCCGGGTTCAGCACTGTGTTCAGGTCGTTCTGTTCCACGATGAGCCTGTGAGACTGGCCGGTTTCAACATGGCCGGTGTGGTCGACTGCATTCGAAGGGAAGGCGCCGGTAAATGGATTGACCCAGGCCCGTGAACCCAGACTGAATTGATCCGCATTCAAATCCGCGTCGTACAGGATCGGAGCATCCTACGCCCAGATGGGTGCCGCCGGTGCTGGAGGGAGTGCAACCGAAGCCGCACTCGTTGTCCTGCAAAGCAAAAAACGCATGCTTCATCCAGGACTGGCCCACTTGTTCGAAGCGATCGTTGTTACTCGTTCCACCGCTCATCCGATAGAGGTTTTGCGGGATGACACAGTGATCGGTGTCCGGCAACTCAAACCAATCCACCTCGACGTTTCCATTATTGCAGGAAGTCGTTCCCACGCCCAGGCCGACCTGAGTTACACCCTGGACTGCCCCCGCTCCATATTGCTCCATCGAGGGCAGGTCACCGACAATGATATCGGGTCCCGGCACACCGCCTTGGGGAGCACCGCCGTCTCGAGCCGGCAAAATCGCCGATTTGGCCGCGCCATTTACCACGTTGGTAATTTCGATCGGATACATGCTGATGGAGATTGAAATCTCACCGACGACTGCGCCACTATCGGGCCGCCGTCCCAGCTTGCTCGCAAGCTCCTCGGAAATGAGAAGCTTTCCTCCCTTGATGTCGAGTCGACGCGCGTCGGCATCGTATTCGTAGAGGCTTCCGGCGATATTGAAAAAGGTAAACCCCGTTTTCCCATCGCGCACTACCAGGCCAAATGGCTCACTCGAACGAACTTTTTCGATGACGAGCTGGCTGGCGGATGAATTCAACGGTTCCGGCAGGACCGAAGAGTTCCCCCAGATCAATCCCATTGATCCGGGCTGGGCGCCGCGCAGAGTTTTGTTAAAGACAAGGACAGTGAAGAACGAATTTGGACCCACGTCGAAGCGCACCGCGTCCCGCTTCTGCTCGGGCGTGTCGGTGCCGTTGAGACGATTCAAATCGAGATCCAGCACAACCTTTCCACGCGAGACGATCATCTTCTCGATGGTGCCGGTTTGCCCATCAAGGCTCTTGCGCGATCCCTGCGGGGCGGAATTTCCCGCGCTGCCGCTCAAGAGCAAAAGCAGCGGAAGTGTGAAATAACGGAGTATTTTTTTCTTCAATGTCGTTGTGGTTCGGCCGGCTTTTATGATGCCTGCGCTGGCTCAGATTCTATACACATCGCGCCGAAAAGTGGACTGTTTTCTTGTTTATCTTCTGTAGGGCAGGGATCGCCGACCCCGCAAAAGCGTTGCTCGCCGAGAGGCAAACGCCGAAACCCCGGTGGGGTCACCGATCCCGCCCTGCAGAGTTAAAGGTAATCCCCTACAAATGCGGTCCGCCCCTGTCGTAGACTTCGATCAGGCCGTTGCCGGTGCCGCCGTTCAGTCCCGCCATTATCGTAGTGTAAAGACCCGGTGGAAGCGTCGTTGCGATGGCCGCCTCGAGGTTGTTGCTCGGCGCCAGACCCGCCGCAATGATTTCCCCGGCTTGGACCGGGCTATCCTGCCAGTCGTTATTGGAGATCAGCAGTGTTCCATTGTGGTCGCGTAATTCCAGGGTCGGGTCCGCCAACACGGTGGGCACCCCGAATGCCGTCAGGCTTGGGCCCAGGCCACGGATCACGATATGGTCGATGCCCTCGCCGTTGCCGAGAATAAAGCCGGCGATAACGACGTTGTCCCCCGTGCTCACAAAGGCTCGCGTGCTCATGTTCGCCATTTTCGAGTCAATCGCCGGAGTGAGGTCGTAGACTTCAAACAAGGCGACTCCCGACGTGTTACCATTGCCTCGCACGATTCCGGTATAAGATCCCGGACTGAGGGTTACCAGGATCGCTGACTCCTGGTCATTGGTGGGCGGAACGCCCGTGGCCTGGATCGCGGCCTCCTGGGTATCTCTCCAATTGTTGTTTACGATCGTGCTAAAGCCGGCCGGACCATGCAGCTCCAGGACCTGGGTCGGCCAGCACATCCACAATCCCGTTGCGAGTCAAGGAAGGTCCGATGGCCCGCAGGATCACCTGTTTGGGAGAGCTGCCCGTAATAATGAAGCCGCCGATGCCAACGTTGTTTCCAGTCTGAACCCGCAAACGGGTCGACAGGTTGAGGGCTTGTGCTGCCGTCACTGGGGGAGTCGGACTAACTACCGGTGTTGCTGTCGGGCTTACACTTGGAGTGACGGTGGCCGTGGATGTAGCGGTCGCTGTTGGCGTCGCGCTAGGAGTGATCGTCGGCGAAACGCCCGGAGTGATGGTTGGCGTAGCCGTCGGCGGGACCGTCGGTGAAACCGAAGCTGTCGGAGACACGCTCGGTGTCGGGGTCGCTCCGCAAGCGCCAGTCAACACCAGCGTATCGATGCCGATGTAGTTCGAGTTATCTCCCGGTCGGTCCGCCGTTCTCCACAAAGTAGCGGAAGGCCAGACGTCCCTGGGTCGCCGCTGGCACACCCGTTACGTTCACCGTGAACTGCGTCCACACTTCCGGATAAGTCCCGACGGTATAGGTCGGGTCGATATCCAGCAGCAGCGTCGTGAAGTCGCCCACGTCCGTCGGGCTTGTCCCCACATTCGAACTGTTGCCCGCGGTGCTCATGCGCACCTGGAGCCGGTCCGGGAACGGGTTGGCCGTCGTGGTCCGTGTAAAGAAGGTCAGGGTCACACCGTTCTGCAACGTGACCGCCGGAGTCAGGAGCCAGTTACTGATGGTGCTGGTGCCGGTGGTGTTATTGAAGTTGGCTCCAATATAGGAGTTCGGCAGCGTCCCCTGGTGAGCCGGGAATACCGCATCATTGCCCTGGAACCAGCTGGTGGTCCCGACCGTCGTGCTGTGGTTGGTCTGCACCCAGCCCGCGGCCGGCAAGTTCGTGATGTCGTCGAACCCTTGGGTCAGGAGCGGTGCGCAGGTTGGCGACGGGGTCGGTGTCCCGGGCGATGCTGTCGCACTTGGACTCGCTGTTGCACTTGCTGTCGCGCTCGGACTTGGAGTTGGAGTGCCACAGCTGCCACCCTGGGTCAGTGTAAGATTAGCTGCGGTGACTGAGCCGACATCGGTGCTGGAGCAGTCTTGAACGGTCAACGTCCACGTTCCGTTGATCTGCGCCGGTGTTAGACCAGCGAAGGCCGCGGTAAGATTCGTTACCGGTGCCGGATTGGTCTGGCCCGCACCGCCCGCCGCCGTGGTGCGATAATTTCCCGTGGCCACAGGGTTGGCCGCTGCCGCCGTCCAGAAGTTGGCTGAGGCACTATCGGCAAAATTATACGGAGCCGTCGCCACCAGGTCGCTCCCGGAGCCGAAGCTGGTTGCCGTCGTGGCGCCGACAAACTTGTAGATCACAAAACTCGGTCCGCCGCTCGGAGCCTGCAGAACCACGTTGAGATCTCCAACAAAGGTGTGCGCCAATGTCATGTTAACGCTCACAGCGGTCAGATTCGACGTAATCCCTGAGACCGCGAAGCTGAGCACTCGACCCGCAACGGTGCAATTCTGTGCCGTAGCAGGCGCCGTCGGCTCAGGTATCGCGCCAGCTCCGGTGCCGGCAAACGTCGCCGCCCCGCCTGCGCAGGAAGCGCTCGGTGAAGGATTGGCTGTCGCCGTAGCGGTTGCAGTCGGCGTTGCACTCGGTGTTGCCGTTGGTGTAGGAGACGCCGGTGTCACGGTTGGCGTCGGGGTGATTGTCGGAGTTGGCGTTACCGTTGCACTCGGCGTCGTCGTTGGCGCGACCGTTGGCGACACACTTGGGCTTGGCGTTGCCGTTGCGGTCGGCGATGGCGTTGGCGACGTTCCTGGGCAGCCCGAGATGACGATGCTATCGATCCGCACTCCCGGCACACCTACCGCCACAGCGCTGCTGTCGCAGGCCACACGGAATTTCAACTGGATGTTCTGTCCATTGGCTGCCAAAGGCAGATTCACCGTGCTCAGGATATAAGCGGGGGCTGCGGTGGTGCCAGCCGAGAGACCACTCCAGGCCGGGCGCCCGGCGATCGGACTCATAAACCCAGCGGAGATGGTCTTATTGTAGCCGCCCGTGCCGAACGCGCCGCCAGCGGTAATGATGTCTGCATAGGCTCCGCCATTGATACTGATCTCAAGCACCATGCCATCGAAGGCGGTGGTAGGTGTAACGCTGCTGAATTCCATGTTGAAGAGGTTCTGGAAGCTCAACGTTCCACCGCTCGCTGGCACCGAGATAACCGGGGTGATTAGTTCGGTGTTACCTACCGTGGCCGTTTCGGGCGCGAAGGCATCGTTCGGCGCGCTGGCCGGACTGGTCGTGGAGGTGACCCATGGCGACTCAGACCCGGTAGCAGCCGTTGTCCATCCTGCTGGCAGCGCCGGCGCTGTTACGCCGTCGAAGTTCTGAGTGAAGATCGGCGACCCGCCGCACGGTGTCGGCGACGCGGTCGGAGTTGGCGACGCGCTCGGAGTTGGCGTTGGCGTTGCTGTTGGTGTCGGCGACGCCGTCGGGCTCACTGACGGACTAGCTGTTGGGCTGACGCTCACCGTGGGTGAAGCAGTCGGAGTTGCTGTCGGAGCCACAGTTGAAGTGGCCGCGGCAGTAGCGGTCGGTGTGGCGGTTGCCGTTGCCGTCGGCGTTGAAGTCAGAGTCGCCGTTGGAGTGGCCGTGGCGGTAGCCGTCGGGGTAACGGTCGCTGTCGCTGTGGCCGTGGGAGTTGGTGAAGGCGTCGGAGTGGGCGCGATCGTGGTGGTGGGTGTCGCAGTCGCGGTAGCTGTCGCCGTTGGGGTAACGGTGGCTGTCGCCGTGGCCGTGGGGGTTGGTGAAGGCGTAGGAGTGGGCGCTATTGTAACGGTGGGTGTCGCGGTCGCGGTGGCTGTCGCCGTTGGAGTAGCAGTAGCTGTCGCCGTGGGGGTAGGGGTCGGCGAAGGGGTGGGCGTAGGTGCCACTGTAGCGGTGGCGGTGGGTGTTGCGGTCGCAGTCGCAGTCGTCGTTGGAGTGGCGGTAGCCGTCGCTGTGGCCGTGGGAGTTGGTGAAGGCGTCGGAGTGGGCGCAATTGTAGCGGTGGGTGTTGCGGTGGCGGTAGCTGTAGCCGTGGCGGTAGGAGTCGGTGAAGGTGTGGGAGTGGGTGTGGCGGTTGGGCTTGGGGTTGGGCTGGAGCAGAGGAGAGAATCGAACGATATGCTCCATCCACCGGAGATGGAACCGGAGTCGCCGCCCACAAGATCCCGCAGGTAGAGTTTCCAGATGCCGTTCGGGTTTGTCCCGGCGAAGACTGAGGAGAAGGTCGCGGTGCCTCCGCCAGCGGGTCCGGGATGGCTGTAGGCCGTGAGAGGCCCTGGCGCTGGGAAAGAAGTGCCCGTACGGTGGCCCGTTGGCCGGTACGTTCCCGGGGCCCACGCGGATAGGTTAGGCAGCTGCGCTGTTCCGGTGTCGCTCAACGTATATGTGACATTGGGCATGTCGGGATCGTCACCTGCGGCGTCTTGCAAAAGGAATGCCGCGCCCGTCGGTCCGACCAGCACGATCGCGACATCATCCGGGAAAGTATGACTGAACCCGTTGAACGTGACCTTAACGCTGCCTGGCATATTTTGAATTGTCCCGAGGCCCGATACCGTAATATTCGACGGATAAGGATTTGAGATGGCCGCGTCATTGATAGCAATCGCCGCCGAATTGGTGAACGTGTTCGTTGAGACGCTGCATCCCGGGGACGGCGATGGGGTGGGAGTGACGAGGCCGGCGGGTAGGCCCTTGATCGCCACGGTCATGCGCTCGTTCGGTGCGGCGCCGCCCGACGCGGTCAGCAAGACTTGACCGAAAGCCACCGTTGAAGTGAGATTTACGAGTGGTGTTGCCGTGATCGTCAGCACCTGTGTCTCAGCCAGGTTACCGGTAAAGTTGAAGTTCGGCGGCGAGACGTTGACGGTAAAACCGGAAGTGATGTTTGAACCGGTGGCCGTCCAGCTCGTCGGTACGTTCCTGGTATTGCGCACCGTCCGCGTCCAAACGCAACTCGGCGTACAATTCATGTCCCGGACCGACGGAATATTAAGGGTTCTGGGGTTACCGCTGGCGAACGGGTTGGCGGCAAGGTAGTTCGCGAAGGTCTCATTCATGACCAGGCCAGCTTTTGCTGCCTGATTCAAATCCACCCGGCCCGTGCCGACATCATCCGGATCCCATGGCGTTGTTCCGTTCTCCTTGAAGCCACCGTTAAAGGAGGTCATCATTAGAGCCGATTTTACCTCGGAAGGAAGCCAGGTTGGGTGCACTGCGCGCAACAGCGCTGAACTGCCCGTCAGGTGCGGGCAGGACATGGACGTGCCGCTCATGTTGCCGTAGTTCGCAATGACGGCAGCGTAGATGCTTACTCCCGGGCCTGTGACATCGGGCTTAGTCAGATCCTGGAACGCGCCCGAGGTCGGACCGCGGAGGCTGAAGCTTGCCAGGATATCACCGGGACCTCCTGTGTCTTTGCTGGACGCAGCCACCGTCTGAACCCAGGGGCCAAGGTGGTTCACTTGGCCCACGGGATTGGTAATAGTAGCACTGGTATTGCCGGCGGAGGCGGAAACCACGATACCGGCGTTGACCAAGTCGAGGAACCTCCGGTCGTTATCACTCCATGGGCTGGTTCCACCGGAGATGGAGAAATTCATGACGTCAACATCGCCATGCAGCAGCACGCTGTTCATGCCGGCGATGATATTGGCGTCGGGACAAGTAGTGCCCGGGCAGACTTTGTACATCCGAATATTGGCGCAGGGAGCGACCCCCTGAATCTGATTGGTGGGTGGCGGAACCGCACTCGTAGGTACGACATTGCCGCCGGCTGTACTGGCGGTGTGGGATCCGTGGCCCTGCGCGTCGTTTGGATTGGGACCATTGCAAAGGCCCGATCCATTGGTGGTGGCACAGTCCAACTGGCTCATCAACTTGTTGGGTGCGCCTGAGACACCGTGGCCGCACGAGGCGTCGTTAACGAACGAGGGATGCGTCGCGATAAGACCGGTGTCGAGGTCCGCGATAACGATGCCCTGGCCTCTGGTGCCCACGCCGCCCGGTACCGCGGTGCCATTCCAAATCTGGTCGGCCCCGATGAAGAATGGGCTGCGAAAAGTGTCCAGCTGGTGGACTCTTTCGCGCTCGACCGACTTTACCCCGGGCATCATACGGACGATTTGCGCTTCCTCGGGGGTCAGGCGTGCGGCAATACCACTGTGCGTCATTAGGAACTGATGGGTCACCTCCGGCGGGCGGCCGATCGCGCTTCCAATGGCCTGGACATGAACGGCCTGTTCCGCCCTTATTTGCTCGAGATCGGTCCGCGCTTGGGGTGTATCTGCCTTGAAGCGCTCTCCGGAATTATGTTCCGTCCGCTGGAGCACTCCTGGCTGGGCGAACTCGATCATTTGAACGAAACGACCATTGGCGTCCGCAGGCGACATTTCCACAATCTCCTCGGTCAGAGGTGCCACGGGATCCGGCACCGAAGTTTTTGATGAGGCGGCGAACGAGTTCGAGAACGCTCCGTAGCCGAGCAGCGTCAGAAAGAGGCCGACCGAGCAAAAAACAAAGCTAATTATGAGGCGCAGATTAAAGAATGCAGATTGTGAAGTGCGCTTTTTCATGACGGATTTCTCCCTTTGGTTTAGATGGCGAACGGCTCGCATCGTTTCAGTGCTGCCCGTGCCTCCACGAGATGGCTTGAGGGTATCGGATGAGTGATTTTCGATTCTTATGGAATCACGCCGAAACGTGTCGAGCCTAATCTTTTAGAGCATCCATCGCGCCGCGGAGACCCTTTGGAATGCGATAATTTCTCGCAGTCTCAGCGAATGCTTACCGCGCACACTTTGGGCCGGAGTAATGCGTGGGGTTTTCTTCGTGCGAAAGCCGCAACGGCGTCTCTTTTCGAGCGTCAAGCTCGATCACCACCGAATTCCCCTTTTACGGCGCGCCGCGGTCGTAAACTTCAACCAGGCCCGTGCCGGTGCCGTTATTGAATCCGGCGAGCAACGCGGTGTAGAGCCCGGGTGGCAGGGTAGCGGCGATGCCCGATTCCAACGGGTTGGCCGGCGCCAGACCTGCGGCAATGAGTTCGGCCGCCTGGGCGGAGTTGTCCTGCCAATCGTTGTTCGAGAAAAGAAGTGCGCCGTTTTGGTCGCGTAATTCCAGGGTCGGATTGGCCAGTGCGTTTGCTATTCCCAGCGCAGTCAGGCTCGGCCCGATGCCGCGCGCTACGATCCGGTCAACGCCGCTGTGGTTGCCCAGAATGAAGCCGGCGATGACAATATCGCTGCCGGTGCTGACGAAGGCGCGGGTGCTGATATTTGCCAGCTTCGCTGCCACCGCCGAACTGAGATCGTAGACTTCCACCAGGGAGACACCGGAGGTGTCATCCTTGCCTCTCAGGATCGCGGTATAGGCTCCCGGATTCAAGGTCACATCAATGGCCGCTTCGAGATCATCGGTCGGAGGAATACCGGTGGCGATAATCGCGGCCTCCTGCGCGGGATCGTCCCGCCAGTTGTCGTTGGTGATGGTCGCAAAGGAACCGGTGCCGTGAAGTTCCATGATAGGGTCGGCGAGGACATTTGGGACACCTAATGAGCCCAGCGAGGGCCCGATGGCGCGGAGAAGGAGATGTTTCGGAGCGCTTCCGGTGATGATGAAGCCGCCGATGCCGACGCTCTCACCCGTCAGAACTCGCATCCGTGTCGAAAGGTTGATTGTTTGGGCGGCTGGAATTGGAGTCGGGCTAGGCGTTGGAGAAGCTGGGGAAGGGGTTGGCGTAGCAGGCGAAGGCGTTGGCGACGTTGCGGGAAGGACCGTAGTAGACGCAGTAGACGAGTTGTTAGACTGGTTGGGATCGATGACGAACGGATAAGGGGCCGTTGCCGTGTTGCTCAGCGGCCCGGCTATGGTAGGAATCACCACCAAGGTGACCGTCGCGCTGCTGAAGGCCGGGAGGTTGCCGATAGAACAGCTGACCGTGCTTGTGCCGTCGCAACTCCCCTGGCTTGGAGTCGTAGAAACGAGATTCACACCTGCTGGCAAGGTGTCCCCCATGGTCACACCCGACGCGAAGTTGGGACTGTTGTTGGATATGGTAATGATGTAGGTCAGGTTCTGGCCAACCTGGACCGGGTCCGGCGAGTCGGAAATGCTTACCGCAATATCGACTACCGGGGGCTCTGAGGGCGTGGGACTAACTGTGGCCGATGGCGTTGGAGTGGGAATGGGAGGAGTCACAGTTGGCGTTGGAGCGATAGTGGCTGTCGCTGTAGAGGTTGGGGTTGGTGAAGGTGTGAGAGTCGGCGCAATGGTAGCGCTTGCTGTAGCGGTCGCTGTTGCTGTTGCCGTTGCCGTAACCGTGGGGGTGGCGGTCGCTGTCGTCGTTGGGGTAGCGGTAGCTGTAGTCGTGGCGGTCGGGGTTGGCGAAGGCGTAGAAATAGGTGCCACAGTGGCGGTCGGTGTTGCAGTCGCTGTAGCCGTTGGAGTAGCGGTCCCGGTCGCAGTTGGGGTGGCTGTCGCTGTGGCCGTGGGAGTTGGTGAAGGCGTAGAAGTCGGCGCGATCGTAGCGGTCGCGGTTGCTGTCGCCGTTGGGGTAGCTGTTGCTGTTGCTGTGGGTGTGGGTGTGGGTGTGGGTGTGGGTGTGGGTGTGGGTGTGGGTGTGGGTGTGGGTGTGGGTGTGGGTGTGGGTGTGGGCGTGGGCGTGACTGTGGGGGTAGGAGTCGGCGAAGCTGACGCAACGCACGTCGGGAATTTAAACGACCCTATCCGGGTGACCCAGTTCAGACCCTGCACCGGAACGTACATATTTGTGTACCAGAATGTACAGTCATCTGTCGGATCGACACTCATCGCGCTGTAATCGCCCCATCGAGTGCAAGGGGCTCCACCGCAGTTGCCCGTCTGGACGCTACGCGTCACTCCCGGCAGCATGGTTACTTCGGTCTGCGGCAGGGTATTCAACGAGTCCGATGAGAGACGCCCGGCGTAGCGAATGTCCGGAGCCAGCGCGGCACTGGAGACGGAGTAGCCGAGAGCCATGTTTCCCTGCTTATCCACGGCCAGCGCGCCCATGAACCGATTAAAGCCGTCGGCTCCATTATTATAGATCTGTTGCTGAACGGGAGTCGTGTTGACCGTGGTGCCGGTGACATTGATTTGAGCCCACTGAATGCCCGTTGGAGTGGTTGCTGCGGTAGTTCCGGTAGTATGATTAACCCAGAGCGATTCTACCCCGCCGATGTTTCGGTATTGATTCTGCATCATGGCTCGATCGGCCAGGGTGTCGATGGAATTGCCAGGAGCAAGCTGGGGCACGGTGCCGGCCGCTGTGGTGTAAGCGGTCTGAGAAACGTTGGTCGGTCCGGTAAAGGTCGAAAGGAGCGGTGTGGTGTAGTTCGGGGTGAACTTGAATACTTCCCATGCGAAGAGGGTACCGGATTCTCCGACGAAATAGTTAGGGGTTCCGATGGGCGGAAGGGTGCCCCGATAGTTGCTTGGCAGCAAAGTGAACCGGGTATTATTGGTGTCGACGACAACGCTTCTCAGCACTGCCCCGCTTACGAGGTCGCTGAGGTTGAAGGCGTAGGCGCGCACTTCCATGTAAGTGGCGCTCGAGCAATTGGAAGTGAGGCAGTCAAACATGTTGGTCGACATGTAGAGGCCGTCCCGCCAGATGCCCATCTTGGGATAATCCGGGAGCCACGGATGCGTGGCGTCGTCAGCCCGGACGCCGTAGAGCCACCAGCCGCCAGTGACGGGATTGCTCGTCTTTGAGACCGCGATGCACTCGTAGTACGGACCGTTCTGGATATTCGTCCAGGTAAAATCGGCGACGATGAAACGATCGTTCTGCGGATCATAGATGACCGTCGGATCCCCGTTGTGAACGGTGTCACAGGGCGTGCCGGTTGCGGCGCCGGCGGCGGCCCACAAGCCGCCAAAAGTAAACGTCGCAAGGGACGCACCCGTTGTCTTGTTATAAATGCCGATCGAGGTGTTCACCGCCTGGACGTAATGATTCGGACCCACGTCGCCGACCGTGTCAGGCGGATGGCCTGCTCCATTCGACGCGAAATTCAAGGCGTTGAAGGAGGTCGCAGGAGTCGGCATGGGCGCCAACGGTCCTGGCAACTGAATCGGAGCTGTCGGCTGGACGCCCGGCAGGGGCTTCTTGTGTCGGGGCACGTCGAATTCAAGTTCAAACGGAGGCGGGAATAACTTTCTCTCCCCGGGAGTGATGACCTGCGGAAGGTTCCTCACGTCGCCATCAAATTGCGAGGGCACGGCCGCATCGCCTTTCCTGATCTGAAACTTTCCGGCGCTGGATTTGGGCTGCTGAGCGGGGAGCTGCTCCGAAAACGCTCCCCCCACGAGCAGTGCAATGGCAATGGCGCAAAAGCAGAGGAATGACTTCCGGTTCGAGAGGGATCGGTATGTCTTTTTCATGTCTGGCTGTCCTTCGCCGCGCGCCGCTCTAAAACGGGTACAGGTGAAATGTGGCGTTGTTCTTCTGAGAGCTTCACTTGGTCCCGTGAAGGCGTTACTCGGTGCGCCCTCCGCTGAGTCTTTCTACCAGGCAGAGCAGTTGGTTGAAGGCGCAATAGACTACGAGCGTTTCGCGAAGCAATCCCATTCAGGTAACATGACCAAAATGTAATGGACGTTACGGGCGATGCTTCTTGGTCCGCCGCGATGCATCACGGTTTGGTCCGTTCAATACCGTTGGGGCAGCGAATAGAAATTTGATTCGCCAAGGACGAATGAACGAAAGGAATGCGTGAAAAGACCGCTGTCCCGCTACGGTGCGCCGCGGTCGTAAACCTCAACCAAACCGACGCCCGTGCTGTTATTAAATCCCGCAAGTAATGCAGTGTAGAGACCCGGTGGCAGCGTCGCGGCTATTCCCGACTCGAGTTGGTTGACCGGCGCCAGACCCGCGGCGGTGAGCTCGGCGGCTTGAGCCGGGTCATCCTGCCAGTCGTTATTCGCGACCAGACGCGCTCCGTTGGAGTCGCGCAGGTCAAGGGTGGGATTCGCCAGGGCGTTCGTCACCCCCAGCGCGGTGAGGCTTGGTCCCATTCCCCGCACGACGATCCTGTCATTGCCGGTTTGCCCGCCCAGGATGAATCCCGCGATAATGATGTCGGGACCGGTGCTGACAAACGCACGCGTGCTTATATTCGACAGCTTCGCCAAGACGGCCGGACTTAAGTCGTAAATTTCCACCAGGCCCGAGCCCGAAGTGTTATTTTTGCCTCTCGCGACCGCGGTATAGGTTCCCGGATTTAGTGTCACATCAATGGCCGATTCGAAATTGTTGGTCGGTGGGATTCCAGTAGCCATGATCGCCGCTTCCTGCACGGGGTCATCTCTCCAGTTGTCATTGGTGATGGTGGGCGCCCCTGAGCGATGCAATTCCAGCACCGGGTCCACCAGTGGGTTGAACTCGATGAATAGCGAAGGCCCGAGGAGCCTGAGCAGCAGATGCTTCGGAGCGCTGCCCGTGATAATAAAGCCCGCGATGCCAACGTTATCACCGGTCTCAACCAGCATCCGGGTAGAGAGATTGAGGGCCTGCGCTGCTGGGTTTGGGGTGGGGGAGGGACCGGAAGGCGCTATCCGTTGCCAGTCTGGTTTGGAATCCGGCCCCGGGGCGTTCGTAAGGTTAATCGGATTCGTGCCGTCTGCATTCATGACGTAGATTTCGGAGACGCCGTCGCGAGTGCTTGTGAACACTATCTTCGTCCCATCGGGCGACCACTTAGGCTCGAAATTTGCCACCGGCAGCGGACCGATCGTCAGACGGTTCACGTTGGAGCCGTCTGCATTCATCACGTAGATGTCCCGGTAGGGCTCCCGATAGTTCGTAAGAACGATTTTAGTGCCGTCCGGCGACCAATCCGGCCCGGTTTCATCGCCAATCCAGTTCGTCAGCTGGACCGGATTGGAGCCGTCAGCTGCCATGACATAGATCTCGAATCCGCTGCCTCCCCTGTCGCTCGCAAATGCGATCTTCCCCCCATCAGGGGACCAGCAGGGGCCGTCGACGAAGTCGCCATCAGAGGCGGGATTGTTTGTCAGGTTGGTCGGGTTGGAGCCATCAGCATTCATGACATAAATTTCAGAGTTGCCATCCCGCACGGAAACGAAAGCGATCTTCTTGCCGTCAGGCGACCAGACCGGCGCAGAGTCTTTCGAAATACTGGTCAATTGGACTGCGTTCGTGCCGTTTGCATCCATCACGTAGATGTTGTCCTGGGAGAATTCGTCTACGTTGACGCAGAAGACGATCTTCGTTCCGTCGGGTGACCACTCGGGATCGCGATCCGGCATAAACAGAAAAAGGTTGTCTGTTAGATTGGTCGGGTTGGAGCCATCTGAATCCATCACATAAATGTCGGAGTCGAAGCCGTCTCGCGTAGACTGGAAGACGATCTTGCCATTTCCCCCTGGTGGTAGAATTGGCGTTGGCACCGGCGTAGGAGTTCCAGAAGGTGTCGGCGTGACGACAGGTGGGCAAGGGAGGTTCACAGAACCGGCACAAGGCGTTAGAGTAGGAGTTGCCGTGGAGGGCGGTGTTAGCGTTGGCGTCGCGGATGGTTGGGTGATGGTGTTGCGGCGGATGGTGTTGGGGTTGAGCTTGGTGTTGGGGTAGGGCCCACATCGCAGGCATTAGGGCCAAGGATCTCAACGGTGACCGGTGTTCCTGTCTTGAAGAAGCCGATCGTGGCACTCGCAGCGATGGGCGGTTTGTCGGAATCGAATCGGAAATTATACAACGTGCCCCACCGAATGGCATTCGCGTTCTGATTCTGGGCGAAGGTTTCCGTGCTCCAGCTCACGGCGCTGGCGGTTTGATTCGACGTCCAGGCCGCGTTGCTAAAGCCTGCGTTTCCCTGTGTTCCATCGTTGGGAAATCCGGGATGATTTAGCGGAGCGTGGAATCCCAGATTGTTTAGAGTGATTGCGCATCCCAGGGGCACAGCTGAAAGATTGGATCGCGCGATCGAGATTCTGGTTATAGATGGCGTACTCATAATGCCAGACTCCTGCGACCGGTCCCGTTACTTTGTAGGCAATGAGTGCGCGGCCATCGATCCCTGGCTCGGGCTCGATTGACATTGGTGGTCGCTCCAGTCCACGCATCGACCGGAGGCGTCATTCGCACGGCTTCTCCCACCGCTGAAAAGGTAAAACTCGTCGTCCCACTGACATTGTAACGGCGGTAGGACGAATTGTTGTACATGTTGCATTCCCCGGGATGGGACTGGCACCAGGCATACTCATCCGGCGTGACGTAGAGGAGTTCCGCGTAATAGGTCGCGCCCGGATTCAACGTCGTATTTAAGTCAACACCTTCTACTACAAGCATGTGCGATACGGCGGAGTGCGTATGGCCGGTGTGGTCTCGGGCGTTCGACTTGAAGACGCCGGTAAATGGATTAATCAAGGCGCGGGATCCGAGGTCACCTTGGGCCGCACTTTGAAAGTTGAAGTAAGTATCGGAGCATCCCACACCCAAATGATTGAAGTCGCCCCCTGGCTGGCAACCAAAGCTGCAGCCGTTGGCCTGTTCAGCCCCGTAGGTATGCTTCACCCACGCCTGGCCAATTTGTTCGAAGCGATCGTTGTTGCCTGATCCGCCGCTCATTCGATAGAGATTCTGGGCGATGGCCGGATGGTTCGTCCCTGGCATTGCAAAAAAATTCACGAACCACGTTTCCGGCGTTGCATGAGGTGACTCCCATCGCGAGGCCGTGCTGGGTCCCCGCGGTCCCGTCTTCGTACAGGTCGACCATGTTGCCAGCGACGATGTCAGGTCCGGCGTTAAAACCTTCCGGAGCGACTCTGCGCCGCCGCGGGGCCGAATTTCCCGAGCTACTGTTCAAAAGCAAAAGCAGCGGGAGCGTGAAACAGCTCAATACTTTTTTAAGCATGGCTCTAATCCTCCAATTCAGAGCCCGCTTAGAAGGTAATGAAGTCCTTCACTCAAGACGCCAATTCCCACGTGTCGCGGGCTGTGGATTGGATTTTACCGTTTTCGCTCGGCAAAGTAGAGCTTTTTTTGTGGGTAGGCGGCAGAAATTCCGAATGTCGACCGAAGGATTCGATAGAAAAAGGGCAAAGACGTCCGGTGTTCCCTTCGGCGTCGGTCAGCGAGCCAACGCCCTCCAGTTAAGGTTTGAATTTCGAGAACATGCTTTACGGCGCGCCGAGGTCGTAGACCTCCACCAGCCCAACGCCGGTGCCGCCTCCCGAGAGCAGCGCGGTGTAAAGTCCCGGCGGTAGCGTCGCGATCAGGGCGGCATCGAGAGTGTTTGACGGCGCCAGACCCGCAGCGGTTAGTGCCGCCGCTTGGGCCGGGTTATCCTGCCAGTTGTCATCCGAGCCGACCAACGCCCCATCGGCGTTGCGCATTTCCAGCCTTGGATCGGGTAGCGGATTTGCCACTCCCGTTGCCGCGAGACCGCGCGCTGCGATTCGGTCATCGCCGCTGTTCCCTCCCGAGAATGAAACCCGCGATCACGATGTCGGTCCCCGTCCCGACAAAGGCTCGCGTGCTGATGTTGGCCAGCTTGCCGGGCACCGCCTGGCTCAGGTCGAAGGCTTCGATCAAGGCGATCCCGGAAGTATTATTCTTGCCACGAACGATCGCAGTATAAGCGCCGGGGAGCAGGGTCACATCTATGGCTGACTCGAGATTATTAGTGGGCTGCGATGCCAGTGGCGATGATCGCCGCTTCCTGAACGGGGTCGTCTCTCCAGTTGTCGTTGGTGATCGTGGGCATGCCCGAGCGATACAATTCCAACACCGGATCAGCCAGGACGCCGGGAATGCTGGTGATGGAGGGTGCAATGGCCCGGAGAAGGACATGTCTGGGAGCGCCGCCCGTGATGATGAACCCGCCAATGCCCACATTTTCCCCGGTCTGCACTCGCATCCGAGTTGAGAGATTCAGGGCCTGCGCCGCTGGAGAGGGACTTGGTGTCGGCGTGGTCGTTGGAGGCGTTGGCGTTGTGGGCGGGGTTGGTGCCGGGTTGACCGTAGTCGTCTCCGTGTCCGAGTTGTTACCGGGTGAGGGATCTTCAAAGTTGGGGACAGAAGCCGTGTTTGAGAGCGTGCCAGCTGTGGTCGGCGTGACTACCAGGCTAACAGTGGCGCTGGCGCCGGCCGCGATGAAATTCAGGTTACAAACGACGGTGCTCGTCCCCGTGCAACTACCCTGGCTCGCGGTGGCAGAAACGAAGTTCACGCCCGCCGGCAAAATATCCGTCATTGTGGCAGCCATCGAGGTGCTCGGATCGACATTAGATACAGTGATGGTGTAGGTCAGGTTGTTGCCTACCGAAACCGGGTCGGGCGAGTCAGTCATGGTCAACACCAAATCCGGGAAAGTGATCGGTGATGGAAAGGCAGTGGCCGTCGCTGTTGGCGTAGCCGTCGCGGTGGCCGTGGCCGTTGGAGTCGGTGTTGGGGGGGATATTGTTGACGTGGGAGTCACAATTGGTGTGGCGGTCGCCGTCGCGGTGGCGGTAGCTGTGGCGGTTGGGGTTGGAGTGGTTGGCGGTGTCGCAACCGGTGTGGCGGTCGCCGTCGCGGTAGCTGTGGCACTTGGCGTGGTTGTCGGCGTCGTAATCGGTGTAGCGGTTGCCGTCGCGGTAGCAGTAGCTGTTGGGATCGGTGTTGTTGACGGTGTCGCGATTGGGGTGGCAGTTGCCGTCGCCGTTGCGGTCGGTGAGGGGGTAGGTGTTATTCCCGGCGACGGAGTCGGGGTCGGCGTAGAGGCCCCGGGCACGCCTTTGATTGCCACGGTGATGCGCTCGTTAGGCGAGACTGCGCCCGATTCTGTGAACAAAACCTGACCGAAGGCCATCGCCGCGCTCAGATTTACCAGCGGCGTCACCGTGATCGTGAGCACCTGCGTCTGCGCGAGGTTACCGGTGAAGTTGAAAGTCGGTGGCGAGACGCTCACCGTAAAGTTGCCGGCAGTGATTGGGGAACCGGTGGCGGTCCAGCTCGTCGGCACGGTCTTGGTATTGCGCACGGTGCGCGTAAAGACGCAGCTCGGCGTGCAAGTCGTGTTGCGGACGGAGGGAACATTCAGCGTCTTGGGATCACCGCCGGTGGAGGGATTGGCGGCCAGGAAATTCGCAAAGGTTTCATTCATGACCAATCCGGCTTTTGCCACCTGAGTCAGGTCGACCCGGCCCGTACCGACATCATCCGGATCCCACGGCGTGGTTCCGTTTTCCTTCTTCCCTCCGTTAAAAGAAGTCATCATCAGGGCCGATTTTACCTCCGAGGGAAGCCATGTAGGGTGCACCGCTCGCATCAGCGCAGCACTGCCCGTTAAGTGCGGACAGGACATTGAAGTGCCGCTGAGGTTGCCGTAGTTCGCGATAACGGCAGCATAGATGGTTACTCCCGGTCCAGTGACGTCCGGTTTTTGTATATTCTGAAAGTTTCCTGAGGTCGGGCCGCGGAGGCTGAAGCTTGCCAGAATATCCCCCGGACCTGATGAGTCTTTAGTAGACGCGGCTACCGTCTGGACCCAGGGACCGAGGTGATTCACCTGGCCGACGGGATTGGGAACGCCTGCGCTGGTGTTGCCGGCCGAGGCAGAGACCACGATGCCGGCGTTCACCAAATCAAGGAACCTCCGGTCGTTGTCAGTCCATGGGCTGGTTCCGCCCGAAATGGAGAAATTCATCGCATCAACATCGCCATGCAGCAGAACGCTGTTCATGCCGGCCGTGATGGCGGCCGCGGTACAACTGCTGGTCGGGCAGACCTTGTACATACGGATATTGGCGCATGGTGCGACGCCCTGAATTTGGTTGGTGGGTGGTGGAACCGCACTCGTAGGCACAACATTGCCGCCCGCCGTGCTGGCGGTGTGGGATCCGTGGCCGTTGGTGTCGTTTGGGCTGGGACCATTGCAAAGGCCACCCGGACCGGTGGCGAGGGCGCAATCCAGCGAACTGATCAATTTGTTCGGTGCACCTGAGACACCGTGGCCGCACGACGCGTCGTTAACAAACGAGGGATGCGTCGCGATAAGACCGGTGTCGAGGTCCGCGATAACGATGCCCTGGCCTCTGGTGCCCACGCCGCCCGGCACTGCCGTGCCATCCCATATTTTGTCGGCCCCGATGAAAAACGGGCTGCGAAAAGTGTCCAGATGGTAGATCCGTTCGCGCTCGACCGACGCCACACCAGGCATCATCCGGACGATCTGGGCTTCCTCCGGAGTCAGGCGAGTCGCGATCCCGCTATGCGTCATTAAAAAGTGATGGGTCACCTCCGGCTGGCGGGCGATTGCATTGGCGATGGCCAGGACATGAACGACTTGCTCGGCCTCTATTTGTTCGAGGGCCCCCCGCGCTTGCGGCGTGTCTGCCTTGAAGTGTTCTCCGGAACTGTGCCCAGTCCGCTGGACCACTCCCGGCTCCACAAACTCGATCATTTGCACGAACCGTCCGTTGGCGTCCGCGGGAGACATCTCCTCAGTCTCCTCGGTCAGAGGTGCAGTGGCATCCGGGGCTGAATTCTGTGTTGGAGCGGCGAACGTGATCGAAAACGCTCCATAGCCGAGCAACGTCAGAAAGATGCCGATCGAGAAGAAAACAAAGCTAAGGATAAGGCGCGGATGAAAATAAGCGGATTGTGAGGCTGGTTTTGTTTTCATTTCAGATTTTTTCTATCTTTATTTCGGCCAAGAGAGTCGCTTCCGGCGTGGCACAGGAAAGAGCGTGAGCTCGCGCGCGTCCCGGCTGCCGTAGTAACGCGACATCAATGAAGTGCGTCAAGGCTTCATTACAAACTGGTAATGTTGCAGGCAGACCTTTTGATGGTGCGCTTCTTTGTTTGTGGCTGCCAAAGGCGGCGAAAATAGATCAGGTGAAAGCGATCGAGAGCCCTGATTACGGAGCCCCGCGGTCGTAAACTTCCACCAAGCCGACGCCTGTCGTGTTGTTTAGCCCGGACAGCAAGGCGGTGTAGGCGCCCGGTGGAAGCGTCGCGACTATCCCGGATTCCAGCGGACTCGCCGGCGCTAAACCCGCCGCGGTCAATTCTGCCGCCTGGGCGGAGTTATCCTGCCAGTCGTTGTTCGAGACCAGCAACGCTGCATTGCTGTCGCGCAGCTCGAGGGTGGGATCGGTCAGTGCGTTTGCCACACCCAACGATGTCAGGCTCGGCCCGATTCCGCGCGCGATGATCTTGTCGTTGCCGTTGTTGTTGCCCAGGATGAAGCCCGCGATCACGATGTCGCTACCGGTCTCGACCAGGGCCCGGGTGCTGATGTTGGCCAGCTTCGCCAGAACAGCCTGACTCAGGTCGTAGACTTCCACCAAGCCGACACCGGTGCTGTTATTCTTGCCACTGACGATTGCGGTATAGGCTCCGGGATTCAGGGTCGCATCAATCGCTGATTCCAGGTTGTTAGTGGGCGGGATGCCGGTGGCGATGATGGCCGCGGCCTGCGCAGGGTCGTCCTGCCAGTTATCGTTGGTGACGGTGGCAAATGCTTGAACCATGCAGTTCCAACACCGGATCAGCCAGCACTCCGGAGACGCTCGGCAGCGAAGGTCCGATGGCCCGCAGAAGTACATGTTTGGGAGCGCTTCCCGTGATGATGAATCCACCAATGCCCACATTCTCGCCGGTCTGGACCCGCATCCGAGTCGAAAGATTAACGGCCTGGGCGGGCGGTGTTGGGATGGGAGTAATGGCTGGAGTGGAGGTGGGGCCCGCACTGGCTCCCGGTGTCGCGGTTGCTGTTGCGGTCGGAGTGGCCGTAGCAGTCGGAGTGGGAGAGGCCGGGGTGGGGGTGGGCGGCGGTACCGTGGCTGTGGCCGTTGGGCTCGGTGTCGGGGTGCCTGGCGTCGGTGTGGGTGCTACTCCCGGAGCGACTCGAATGTGATAGACATCTTCTTCCAGATTGAAGGTGGCGGTGTAGGCGACATTCGCTCCACCATTATCGGAAACCGAAGTCAGATAGTCACCCATCTTGCTCTGCTGCGGGTACCCGAGGAAAGGATTGAACGAGTTACTCACCGCGACATTGGGAGACCAGGTAACTCCACCGTCCAGGCTGAAAGAATAGAAGAGCTGCGAATCAGTATTGTTCGCCGCGTTTCGGCTATCGAGCCAAACGGAATCGATGCGCCCATTCGGCGCGACCGAAATCGTACCCATCCAGTGCCACTTGCTGTGATTGATCGGATCGTCGTTGATTCGCTTCGGGGCGCTAAAAGTTGCCCCCCCATCGGTGCTGCGCACGAACATTACGTCGGCGCCGTTAGTGGAGCCGGTAGGCTGGAGGCTCGCCAGCATATAGATATTGTTATTCGTGGCAGTCCCCGAACGATCCACCGCCAGGAAAAGTTGCCCCATCAGTCCTTCCGGATTTATGGGTCGGTTGATACCAAAGAGGCCGCCCATGTTGACTGCTGTGCTTTGGTCGAAGGTCGGTGTGACCGCTCCGTTTTTCGCGTTGCTCGATCGAATACACCAGACCTGGTCTATGGCTGTTTGGACCCCACCGATAAATAGGTTGCCGTCCGAGTCCACATCCAGCGTTCCCCATTGGGGCGAGTGGGGGATATTGATCGGATCCATCCAGGTTACGCCGCCATCGATGGAACGGCTGAACTGCCGGCCGCCGAAATTATTGCCGGCAGTGCTCCAGTCCTGGTATTGAAATCCGTGGCCGCTGCTGTTGGTGTTATCTATCGTCTGCCACTGCTTGTCTCCGCCTGTGGCATTTCCTGGGGCGTTCAGGTTCGTCCAGGTCTGACCGCCATTAATCGAGCGCCAGATGTCGTCGAAGAAGCCCGAAAGCAGGCTGTTGTAGAAAAAAACACCGGTATCATCGGCAAACAAAACCGGATCGCTGCGGAAGACGTTGTTTTCGAGGACCCCGGGAAACGTCCAGGTCGCGCCACCATCGTTAGAAAAGCCGTAGCCGCCCTGGCGGAAGTTCGAAGTAACACTATTAAACTGTCTCCAGCCGATGGTCATCCGGTTGGGGTTGGTTGGATCCACGCTGATAGACGGCTCGTTCGCGGCGTCGCCGGTGATATTCATACCGGCATTGTTGACGTTCACCTGGTGACTGGTGAACTGGTTGAAGACCGAGATCATTCCCGGCGAAACGCCGATCCCCCACTGCGGCGAGGGGGCGGGCGGCATATCGTACTCTTCCATAGCCTCCTCAGCCAGGAAGGCCTTGGTTCGCTCGTCCTCGTCCGACGCGATGGCGGGGAGCGGCAGCACTAAAGAGACCGCGGCCACCAGGGCCGGCGAGAAGACGAAGAAGCGACCTTTTTTCATACGGTGGATGACTATTCCTGAGTGCAACCGAGCCGGGACGCACGGAGCGTTCACACATTGGCCACCGATATGCCCCCGTTTTTTCTTAGTCCCAATCGACGATGGGTCGGATCGCGTCGCCGGGGTCTTTTTAATGTTAAGGCGGAACTTTGTCGAATCTTATCTGGATTACATTTTGGTAATGAAGAGGTAACGGATCTTCGACATGGCAGAGGTGGTCCGCCACATCCTAGTCTAGGTGTGAACCTTCGAATCGCCGGAGCCTGCCGAACTAATGCAGGTTATAGATCTCGACCAGACCGACTCCGGTGCCGCCGTTCCTTCCAGCCAGTATGGCGGTGAAGGCGCCCGGTGGCAGCGAGGCAACAATACCCGATTCGTTCGGGTTCTGGAGCTCCAGGCCGTAGAAGGAAAGCTGGGAGGCAGACATCGAATCATCCTGCCAGTTGTCGTTGGTAATCAGAAGAGCGCCATTGCCATCGCGCAGCTCCAAGGTCGGGTCGGCCAGCACGTTGCCTCCTGGGACTACCGATTGAATGGAAGGTCCGATGCCTCGCACTGCCACTTGAGTCTCGGCCGTGCTGCCTCCCAGGATAAAGCCTCCGATCATTACGTTATCTCCTGTCTGGACCAGGCCGCGGGTACTAATGTTAGCCAGCTGTGCGTCAACCGCGTGGTTGGCGTCATAGACTTCGATCAGGCCTACGCCGGTGGTCTGGGCTGAGCCCGTAACTATCGCGGTATAGGCCGTCCCCTGTGGAAGCGTGGTTACGATGACCGACTCCCGATCGTCTGTTGGCTGGTAGATAGTGCCTTCAATCAAGGCTAGCTGGTCGTCCCTCCAGTTGTCATTCCGCATGAGCAAAGCGCCGTTTGCACCGCGCAATTCGAGGACGGGATCAGCTAGGAGAGTGCCAGCGGGAATCCCAGAGCCAGCGAGCGACGGCCCAATGGCGCGCAACACCACTGGCTTTGGCGCGTTCCCTGTAATGATGAAGCCTCCGATCATCACGTTATCACCGGTCTCGACACGCAGACGGGTGGAGATGTTCAACGCCTGGGCTGGTGCAGGTGACGCGGTGGCCGTGGGTGAAGGAGTAGGAGTTCCGACCGGAGTTGGCGTTACTATTGGTGTAATGCTTGGAGTTGCCGCTGGTGTCACCGTCACGCCAGGTGTCGTCGTAGGTGTAGGTGTTGCGGGCGTGGGCGTTACTATTGGTGTGACGGTCGGAGTGGCAAAAGGTGTTGCCGTCACGCTCGGAGTGGTTGTGGGCGTCGGCGTCGTCATTGGTGTTGAAGTGGGAGTAGCTGGCGGTGTCGTCGTGGGAGTGGAAGTTGGCGCCGATGTCGACGTGGGCGTTGCAGTTGCAGTTGCGGTCGCGGTGGCTATCGCTGTTGCTGTCGGAGTGGCAGTGGGTACAACTGTGGCGGTCGCAGTCGCGGTAGGGGAGGGTGTCGGTGAGACGCCCGGTGTCGGCGTTGGCCCCACTGAGGTACAGGAAAAACTTGTCGCGACCTTGACGTCATCGATGCGAGCTCCTGCCAGTCCTGGAGCTACCGCACTGCCGTCATCGCCTCTGCGCCACTTTAACTGGATGCTCTGTCCGCTGGCAGACGCAGGAAGGTTTACTACCGTGGTAATGTAAGTGGGAGCGGCGGTGGTCCCGCCGGAGAGTCCGCTCCAGCATTGGCGGCCGTTCAATGGATTAGCCGCGGCGGTTATCGTTTTGCTATAACCATTCCCACCGGCGGGGAAACTGCCGCCGGCAACCAGAATATCCTGGAAGGCGCCACCGGCGACGGTCGGGATGGAGATCTCCAATACCATGCCATCAAGCGCTGCTGCCGCGCTCGCCTGAAGGTTGTAAAGGTTGCGGAAGGTCAACTGGGCATTTGCGGAAGTGACGGGAATGGCGGGACTAACCAGCTCGCTCGTAGCAGCGGTCGTGACTTCGTTCGAGAACGCGTCGTTAGGCGCGCTGCCTGGATTAGTGGTTGAGGTCACCCAATTCGCCAGCGCGCCAGTGTGGGCGCTCGCCCAACCGGCAGGCAAAGCAGGAGCGGCAACAGCGTCGAACCCTTCAGTCAGGCCGAAAGTCGGTTGCCCAACCAGGAGCGTGAAGTTTCTGATAACGGGACCGAGGCTGCTGTTAAGGCTAATCGGAATACTAAGCAGCGTCCCACAAGGCGTATTCGCGGGAACAGTGTAGGAGATGACTTGTGAGACGACCGCGCCGGCCGCGATGGTCCCATAGTTTCCGGTGCCTCCACCTGTCACTGCGGCCGTAGTGGTATTGGCCGGGGTGCCGCAGAACGGATTCCCGAGTGGAACTGTCAGCGCGAGAGTCTCTCCCGGATCGGCAAATCCGTTGCCGTTGCCAGCAGCGTCAGTGAAGGTGACGGCGTTGACGTTGAGATTGGGAACGTCGAACGCTTCGACTATATCGCTCGCGCTAGTGGTGCTACCTGTGGTCCGGGCGCTCAAGCCCGCGCCGCGCGTGGCAAAGCCGGCCCAGATGTCCTGCTCATCGGCGCCGCCGAAACCGGCGCAGTCGGCAGCCAGAATAGAGTCGCGCGCCTGGAGAAACGTCGGGCTGGCCGGATCGAGTTTCATGCCGTCCGTCACGATCTGAATGGCGCGGTCGTTACCCGTGGCCCAGCCCATCCGTGTTATGATACGGGCCCGCATCTCCAGTAGCGTCATGCACCAGACTTCACCGATCCTATGGACCTCGTTCGCGGTATTGACGATCTCCGGGTTAATATTGTAGGCGCCATCAGCGGTGTTGATCGTAGCCAGGTCGATGTCGGCGAAGGTTAGCGGATTGTGGGGCTGGCCGGGCCGCAAAGCCGACGGGCCGCCAACATTGGTTTTGACCGCGTAAGGGAAGCGCCGGATCCCGTAGTAATAATTGTCAGTGCCCACCGTGCCACCCGTCATGGAATTGGTGAACTGAAGCGTGACGTAAGCCCCGGCAGGATAGAGCCCGTTTACATCTTCGCTGGCGGTCGAGAGGAGCGAACGGGCGTAGTAATCGGACCAGCCTTCGCCCATCCCGCCAGACATAGTGGTGGCAAGTCCGGAGCCATTAGCATGCAGGCGGTTCGACGTACCGTGCGTCAACTCGTGGAGGAAGACGTCACCATCGATATCTCCGTCGCGATCCGGAGTAGGCGCGGTGAAGATGTACATCTGCATGCGCGGCGGGCTGCCGTCTGCGCCTGTAGAGAAGTTGGCGTTGTTCGTACCTCCCGAGTCTTGGGCTTCGGCACGCACAAAGTCGGCGCCCAAGCCGCCGCGGCCGAAATTGTTATTCTGGAAATTGCGCGCCTGTTCTGTGAAGCCGTACTGATAAAGTCTGTCGTGATAACGATTCGACCAGAAGAAGAGATTGGTCACGACACCCATGCGATAGTTCGTGCTGGTAGGCGGCTCTTCGCCGGGCGTGCCAGCGGGCGCGTAAACGAAATTGAAAACGCGTCCGGTGCCAGTGGCGCGTCCGTTCGCGTCGATGCCGTTGGACCCGTCGATATCAAGACCGGCGTCAACGTTATTGCCGGTGGTGACCGCATTGCCGGCGCCGTCCGGAATCCAGCCCAGATCATCGAAGGCGGGTAGTTCGCTGATGTTGGTGATCGTCGTGCGCGAAATGGGCGTGCCTTGAATCCCCGAGCCAGGGAAGGCATTGGTGGGTGAAAAAGGAGCCGGGCTGTCGTCGTTGTAAACCGAATAGGTGACGCTCTGCGTTTGGTCGTTGGTGATGTTCTTGCGCCAAAGGAGGTCGCCATCATTGGCATCGACCAGAACCCAATAGGCATCGTGCGATTGCCAAAGGATCATTGAGTAGGCCAGAGCAGCCAGGCCGGGCTCGACCGGAAAATAGACGAGCTCCACTTTGATCTCCTCCGTGAACGGTCCCTGCGCGAGGCGAGTCGCACGAGTAGTCTGGTCGAGTCCGAGAATGCGCACGTCGGCTGCATTGAGATTGACCCCAATCGTTCCGGCGGCCGCAATCGCAGCGGCTGAAGCCGTCATCTGCGCGGTAGAGGAGAGACGTGCGTAATCAAGACCGGCGGCAAGGTTGCCGTTTGTGCGCCAGATCCGCCCGTCGCCAGTCAGGTCGGCCCGCAGATAGCCTTGAAACACGGGGATGCTGTTGATGCGTTGCTCGTATTCAACCCACGACAGGTTACCGGTTGGGTTGGTGTAGTCGGCGACAACTTGCAGCTCTCTCGCTTGCGCGGCGGTCAGACCGTAGAGCGCTGCGTTTTCCAGGACGAAACGCCGGAAGAGCGTCTCGCGAGATTCGGTGGAAGGTTCGGTCAACGCCGCGATCGAACCGGCGACGGCGACAATCTCCGGCGCTGTGCCGAAGGGATTATTCTCGACGTGAAGGCTGGGAATGCGCGACAGGAGCGCGCTCCGGCCCCTGGCCAGCAACTGACGAGCGGCGGCCAGAGTTTCCAGGTGGGTTATGGCGCTCCTCTTCTCGCGGTAAGCGGCCAGGGCGCCACTACCGTCAGGCTGCTTGTCCCTTCGAATGTCATAATTCTCCAACCCCTGGTTAGGGAACGTATTCTGCGAAAGCGCCGAGGTTACTGTGCCGGCGATCAGCGCGGCTCCCGCCAGGAAAAGGAAAAGTTTTCTCATAGAGTGAATCCGGCGGCGCTTTTTTTCATACACAAGGAGCTGACGATCTCCGGGAGCGGCGGAGCCGGCGAGGATACGCCGAATGGCATCGTCGGCAGCGTTGTTAGTTGCGGCCGCTTGGCTTGTCGAGATTATTTCATTTTCCCGGCATCTGCCCGCTGGTGGACGTTATAGAGTTCGACCAGCCGACGCCACTCGCGTCGTTTTGGCCGGCCATGATGGCGGTAAAGGCTCCGGACGGGAGTGACTCGAATAGGCTTATTTCACATGGGCCAATGTTCATCGCTTCACTTGCACAAGCGCTGCGCGATTGTTTAGTGCTCTTTCACTCGACTCCGCCAATCGGCACCTCTTCACCACTATGAAAAACTTCAGCCGTCCTGCCTCTGCGATTCTTTCCCGCGCCTGTGTCGTCGCGTTGCTCTTCGCGATCGGATGCACCATCGTTCCGCTCTGCGAAGCCGTGAAGCCTGTCGCGCCTTCTCCCAACCCTTCCAAAAAAGTGGATACCAAAACTACCGCCAATCCGCTGCTGACCGAAAGCAAGCTGCCCTACCAATTTCCGCCGTTTGACAAGATTAAGGACGAGCATTTCCAGCCGGCCCTGGAGCAGGGGATCGTGGAAGAAGAGAAAGAAGCCGAAGCGATCGCGAACCAGAAGGAAAAACCGACCTTCGAGAACACGATTGTCGCGATGGAAAAAATGGGCCAGCTCCTCGAGCGGGCCGAGCGGATCTTTTCCAATTTCGCCGGGGCCAACACCAATCCCACTCTGCAAAAAATTGAGAAGGAGATGGCGCCGAAGCTGTCTGCTCACACCGATGCGATCCGGCTCAACGGCCCGCTCTTCGCACGGATTGAAGCCCTCTACAATGACCGCGAAAAGAGCGGCCTCGATGCCGAGTCGAAATGGCTTCTCGAGCGTTACTACAAAGATTTCGTGCGCTCCGGCGCCAAACTCTCCGAAGCGGACAAGACCAAACTGAAGGCATTGAACGGGGAGCTCGCTACTCTCCAAACCACTTTCCAGCAAGACGTGCTCAAGGAAAAGAATGCCTCTTCCATTGTCGTGGACAATCGCGCTGACCTGGCTGGGTTATCGGACAACGAAATCGCCGCCGCCGCGGCCGCTGCGAAGGCAGACGGCAAGGAAGGCAAGTTCGTCATTCAAATGTTGAACACCAGCGGACAACCGTCGCTGGCTTCGCTCGAGAATCGCGCGCTACGCGAGAAGATCATGCAAACATCCCTGGCGCGGAACAGTCACGGCGGCGAATGGGATACGAAGGAAGTGGTGAGCCGGACCGCGAAGTTGCGGGCCGAACGCGCGGCCCTCCTCGGCTACGCGACCCACGCTGCTTATCAGATCGACGATCAGACGGCGAAGGATGTCCCGACGGTTAACAAGTTGCTGGCCGATCTCGCTCCGGCAGCAGTGGCCAACGCCAAACGGGAAGGCGCCGAGATTCAAGCGATCATCGACCAGGAAAAAGGCGGCTTCCAGCTCGCCGCTTGCGATTGGGATTTCTATTCCGAGAAAGTGCGCAAGGCCCGTTACGCTTTCGATGAATCGCAATTGAAACCTTACTTCGAGTTTAACCACGTCCTGATTGATGGCGTATTCTTTGCCGCGACCAAGCTCTACGGCATCACCTTTAAGGAACGAAAAGATCTTCCTGTCTATCTTCCCGAAATTCGCGTCTTCGAAGTTTTTGATACGGACGGGAAACCGCTCGCACTGTTTATCGCCGATTATTATGCCCGTCCCTCGAAGCGCGGCGGCGCCTGGATGAACGCCTACGTGTCTCAAAGCGGTCTGTTCAAGACCAAGCCGGTCGTAGCCAATCACCTCAACATTCCGAAGCCGCCGGCGGGTGAACCGACTTTGCTGACCTACGATGAAGTCAGGACGGCGTTTCACGAGTTTGGCCATGCCTTGCACGGCATGTTTTCAAATGTGAAGTATCCGCGCTTTGCCGGGACGAGTGTGCCGCGCGATTTCGTGGAGTATCCGTCGCAGGTGAACGAAATGTGGGCCACCTGGCCGGAGATCCTGAAGAACTACGCCAAGCACTACAAGACCGGCGCACCCATGCCAACGGAGCTGCTCGACAAGATGGAGGCCTCGAAAAAATTTAACGAGGGCTTCAGGACGACCGAATATCTTGCCGCTACTTTGCTCGACCAGGCGTGGCATCAACTCAAGGCGGAGCAAGTTCCCACCGACGTGCTGGCTTTTGAAGCCGAGGCACTGAAGAAGGCTGGGGTGGACTACGCGCCGGTGCCGCCGCGCTATCGCTCGACCTACTTCTCTCATGCCTTTGCGGGTGGCTATTCCGCCGGCTACTACTCCTACATCTGGAGTGAGGTGCTCGATGCCGACAGCGTGGAATGGTTCAACCAGCATGGCGGTCTGAAACGTGAGAACGGCGATCATTTTCGCAAGACACTCCTTTCCCGGGGCGGCAGCGAGGAAGCCTTGAAGCTGTTTCGCAACTTTACTGGCGGAGAGCCCGACGTGGCTCCGCTCCTGAAACGCCGCGGCCTCGATAAGACTGCGCCCAGCGAAGCTGCGCCGCCCGAGACGCCTAAATAACTGCGCTGCACTCCAAGGAGCGACGGTCTCCAGACCGCCGTCTTAAGAGGGGCGGTTTGGAAAGCGCCCCGCCTTGTTTTGAAGAGACGGCGATTAGACGCGCGGTACAGGCATCAGCGCCTCTCTAAAACTCCGCGCAGTTATAGACTACTCGGCCGCGGCAAACGTCGCTTCTGCAAATGACTTTGCATTTTTCCTGCACGGTTGCCCTGCCGCATATCGGACAGACGATGGCGTTATCGTTAAGGTCCTTTTGCTTCTCGGAATTCTCGCCGCCGATCACATCGTCAGGCATCGCGTAGAGTCGGATCGCCTTTGTCGGTTGTGGTGTCAATTATGGCTTTGCTTTGAGCGTGCGCCCCAGCCGCTCGAGAGGATTCTCTCGAGCTGAGGTTGTCCTGCTCTGATCAGGCGACTCACCGGCGTACCTAATCCCGGCTTCCCTGAGACGTTCTTGCAGAGCTGCCGTCGCCGCCTTCTGTTTCGAACTATTTGTCCCATGAGAAGTGTCCGCGTCGTATGCGTCCTGTTCCGCCTGGTCCTCTTTGGAAATACTGGCCGAGAGTGCCTTCAACTTGCTCTTTAGATCGTCGATTGCTTCCGCTGAAGTGTTGCCTGTCCCGTTGGGTAATTCGTCGAGAGGCATTCGCGCCAGGCGCCTCCAGCGAAGTTCGTTGATGTCGAGATGACCCTGCTCATGGGGGAGAAGCCTTTCCACATCCTTAAACGAGCTCTTGCGCCATGATTTGTTCCGGTCAAACCCGGATCTGACTTTCCAATCTGTGACTCGGGCAACGACTGGGTCCTCACCGTGGCACTTATACCTGTAATTGTAATGAACGAACCCGGTGGTGTACATGGCCCACTTGGAATTCGTCTGGTTAACGACCGGAAAGTCGGCCCGCACGAGCCGGTGGTAGGGAAGATAGCCTTGCGCGATCTCCTTCCGCCATTCCGACGTATCATAAGCTAACGGCTTGCTGACGACTGGCGCGATCCAGAGCAGGCACGCAACGATCCACGTTGCGACGGACTTCAGAGGCAGGCGACGCCCGCTGATCGGCAGCAATTGGCATCTCATGACGAAAACGTCAGGATCCCTCTTCCTTAACAATCCGCTTTCGATAAACGTGCTGGGTCTTCACTCTGGCGTATCCCATCCGCTCATAAAATGGATGGGATTCCGGGCGAGCCACGTTGCTTCGAACGGAAACATGCTGAAGCTCGCGCCCGGTGGCCCAATCCTCAACCTGCTCCACCAAACGGCGACCCACTCCTTCACCGCGTTGACTGGCAGCCACCACCAGGCCAAGGATCTCGCAGAACCTTCCTACCTCGAGAATGTCGTGCTCCGCGGCGTGAATCCAGCCCACGACTCCGCTCGCCGGCGAATCGGCTACGAGCACGATATGCTCCGGCCTGGCCAGGAGACGATCGAGCCTGTGCCTGATCAATTCGGGATCAACCGGATAACCAAGCTGCTCGCTTAACTTCGCGAGGCGGTCCGCGTCGGTCACCTCCGCGTTCCGCAGGGTCATCGGGTTCTGCGGTGTCTCACGCGGCCGAGGATTGAAAACGAGCCTGGGAGCGGGCACGTGCCCTGGCCGCTTCCACTTCCCGATCGCGAGGCGGAGCATTTGTCACCAGTGAATCGAGTAACTCCCGCGCTACTCGCGTCACCTGATCGACGGCGTGAAAAAAGGCGGGTTCGTTGGCCTTGGAAGGCCGGGTAAAGCCACTCAATTTGCGAACGAACTGGAGCGACGACGCGCGGATTTCATCGTCCGTGGCGGGTGGCGTAAAGTTATGCAGGGTTTTGATGTTTCGACACATAAGATTCTCCTTTTTACCTGATGAAAAAATAAACTCCTACCGGTCAGTCCGGCTTGCAACGGATTATGAGCGCGGTCCCGGCATTCCAATTATCCCCGGCGCTTGACTTCAACGCCACATACCTTCGGAGGTGGGAGGTGGCGTCGAAGCGGAGGGTTCCTTCAGCCTTTCTTCCAGCCTGCGTCGGACCTCTGGCCACTCTTCGTCAATGATGCTGAACTGCACTGAATCGCGTTTCCGTCCACCGGCCATGATAAGATCGTGGCGAACGATGCCTTCCTGCTTCGCCCCGAGGCGAAGGAGGGCGGCGCACGATGTTTCGTTCAATTCGTCCGTCATAAACTGAACCCGGACGCAGTTGAGCCTTTCAAAGCGAAACGTGAGCATCAGGAGCTTGGCTTCGGTATTGACGAACGTCCTTTGCCACGCCGCCGCGAGCCAGGTCCAGCCGATCTCCAGTTTTCGGTTCTCCCAGTCGATTTTCCAGAAGCGGGTCGAACCGATAATGCGCTTCGATTCGAGAAGCTGGGTGACGAAAGGGATGGCGGTGCCGTCCGCCCGGCCCTCCAGCGCCGTGCGAATGTAGTCATCCACGGTTTCGGCGGAGGGGACGAAGGTGTAGGGCAGCTTCCACAGGTCGCCGTCGGCGGCCGCCTGCACCAGGTCAGGACCATCCGACGCCAACATCGGCCGGAGTTTAACTCGTGGACCGATCAGCGGCTCCATATGCATATGGAAGGGTTTCACGCGATGCAAGATCAGCCCTGAAGAGGTTCGGGGCAAGGCTGCACTGGATTACACTCTCGGGCCGCTCTTAACAGCGGCGGGAACCCACGAAGTTTGCGCTTCTCGTTTACGCCGTTCAGGCTAAGGTGAGGCCGCTCGCACGACTCGACGGGCTTTCCGTGATCGATTCCGGATCGATGAATAACCAACCACCAACGGTCATAAACCTCAATTTGCCGAAGCTGCCGATGCGGCTGATCGGCGCGGTTTTCGTGGTAGTGGTCGTTCTGATCGTCCTCTGGACTTCGTATTATACCGTGGCGGCGGAGTCGGAAGGGGTCGTCCTTGCGGTTCGGAAAATTTCTGAAAACCGTGGAGCCGGGCTTGCACTTCAAGCTGCCGCTCGGGATCGACGAAGTGAGCGTCCTGCCGACGCGCCGGCAATTGAAGCTCGAGTTTGGGTTTTATACTTCGGGTTATACCAATCCGTCTCAGCCCAGCCAGCAACAGGTCGAAGAAAAATCGATGGTGACGGGTGACTTGAACGCGGCCCTGGTCGAGTGGGTCGTCCAATACCGGATCGACGACCCGAAAGAGTATCTCTTCGATGTCCGCAATCCCGACCAGACGCTGCGCGATTTGTCCGAGGCGGCGATGCGCGAAGTGATCGGCGATCGCACGGTGGATGAAGTGATCACGATCGGCCGGCAGGACATCGAGATTTCGGCGTTGACCCGGATGCAGGAACTGGCCAAGCGCTACAAGCTCGGGGTGCGGGTGGATCAGGTGCAGTTGAAAAACGTGAATCCGCCGCAGGGAAGTCCAGGCTTCGTTCAACGAGGTGAACAAGGCGCAGCAAGACCGCGAGAACGCGATCAACATCGCGAACGGCGATTACAACGAAGCCGTGCCGAAAGCGAAAGGACAGGCCGACCAGACGATTCGCGGCGCGGAAGGTTATCGATTCAAGCGGGTAAATGAAGCGGAGGGCGATGTCGCGTCGTTCAACGCGATGCTCGAGCAATACATCAAGGCGCCGGAGATCACCCGCACCCGGCTTTACCTGGAAACGATGGGCGACGTCCTCCCGGACATGGGTCCGAAGATCATCATCGATGATTCGATGAAGCAGCTGCTGCCGATTCTGCCGCTGTCGCTCAAACCGCCGGAGGTCAGATGAGCAAGCGCGGATGCCTTTGGTTGCTACGATCGCGGGAGCGTTGTTGTTGTTCCGCGTTCTCCTGGGCTGCTTCTACGTGGTGCACCAGATTGAGCAGGTAATTGTGACCCAGTTTGGCAAGCCGGTGGGCGAACCGATCACGGACCCAGGCCTGCATTTCAAACTGCCTTTCATCCAAGAGGTGAATCGAATCGATAAGCGGTTCCTGGAATGGGACGGTCAGCCGGTCGCGATTCCCACGAGGGACAAGACCTATATTCATGTCGATACCTTCGCGCGCTGGCGCATCGATGATCCCAAGATCTATCTTCGTGCGGCTGAAAGATGAACGCAGCGCCCAGTCGCGCCTCGAGGACATTCTGGGCAGCGAAACCCGCAATGCCATCGCCAAGCACGACCTGATCGAAATCGTGCGCACGGACAAGAACCGGAAACCGATGACCGACGAGAGTCTCAAAGCCGGGCCCGGTGGGCATAGGCACGATCGGCGTGTTGCCGCCGATCGCGTTTGGACGATTGAAGATCGAAGCTGAAATAAAAGCAGCCGCGGCCGGGAAGCTCAAGGAATTCGGGATCGAGCTGCTCGACGTGCGCTTGAAGCGGGTGAATTACAATCCGGATGTGCTCGGCCGGATCTACCAGCGTATGATCAGCGAGCGCCTCCAGATTGCGCAGCGTTTCCGTTCGGAAGGCGAAGGCGAAGCGGCGCGCATTGCTGGGCAAAAGGAGCGCGACTTGAACGAGATTCGGTCCACCGCTTATCGGCGGGTGCAGGAAATCCGGGGAGAATCGGATGCGAAGGCCACCGAGATTTACGCTCGCGCCTACACCCAAAATCCGCAGGCGGCCGAGTTCTACGGCTTTCCTTAAGAGCATGGAGACCTATCGAAAGGTCCTGACCAAGGAATCGACGCTGATCCTTTCGACCGACAGCGATCTGTTCAATCTGCTGAAGCGTTCGGGCGCCAAGCCGACCACTCCGCCGCGTCGCGCCTCCGCGGTAGATTGCGCTGGAGCCGGCCATCGAGGCCTGCCACGTTGCAACATTCCTCGCGAATAGTTGGCTCTGGGGAATCGGGGGATTCAGGAGTTTGCCGAGAGGAGGCGCCGGCTTCGCGCGATTCCTAGCGTGAGTTTCAAAGTCGTGAATATTCTCGCTGAACGCGCGCAACCTTTGCGGGATTGGAACGCGACCGAAGCGCCCTGGCCCTCCACCGCCTGCGTGCATCAGCTCTTCGAGGAGCAGGTCGAGCGGACGCCTGAGGCGCCGGCGTTAATGTTCGGGAACGAAACTCTCTCGTACCGCGAATTGAATTCTCGCGCGAACGAGCTGGCCCAACATCTTGCGTTCGCAAGGCATTGGCGCGGATTCGTCGTCGGCCTTTGCGTCGAACGGTCGTTTGACATGGTGATAGGCGTCCTCGCGGTGTTGAAAGCGGGTGCGGCCTATCTGCCACTCGATCCCGCTTACCCGCACGAACGGCTTGCAATTCATGCTGGAGGATTCGCACGCCGCGGTTTTGCTGACCCAGACGAAGCTGCGTCACATTTTCCCCAACCTTGAGACGATCTCGCTTTTTCTCGACCAGGACTGGCGGCGCGGCGCGCACCTCAGCAGCGAGAATCCGGAGAGCATCACGACTCCGGAGAACCTCGCTTACCTGATCTACACTTCGGGTTCGACGGGAAAACCCAAAGGCGTGGCGATGGTGCATCGCGCGCTGGTGAATCTGATCGACTGGCAGCGTCAAGGACTCGCGGCTGGACGCGGCGGCCAGGACACTCCAGTTCACGTCGTTGAGTTTCGACGTGTCGTTTCAGGAAATATTTTCGACGTTGTCTGTCGGCGGAACGCTCGTGCTCATTCCGGCCGAGCTGCGGCTGGACCCGCGCGAGCTGTGGAACTTCATCGCGCGAGAAAAGATCGCGCGCATCTTCCTGCCCGTTCGTGGCGCTGCGACAACTGGCCGACGCGGCGGTGGCGGAGGGAACCATCGGCCGAGGCTCTGCGCGAGGTGGTGACGGCGGGCGAGCGACTGCAAGTAACCCCGAAGTTGCGCGAGATGTTTGCGCGCCATCCCGAAGCGACGTTGCACAATCACTACGGTCCGTCGGAAACACATGTGGTGACGGCGCTGACATTGAGTGGTGACCCGCAGCAATGGCCGGCTTGCCCTCGATCGGCCGACCCATCCAAAACACGCAGATTTACCTGCTCGATGAGAACGGAGAGCCGGCGCCAGTCGGATTGCCCGGCGAGCTGTATGTCGGCGGCGAAGCCCTGGCGCGAGGTTATTTCGAACGGCCGGACATCACCGCCGAGAAGTTCGTTCGCAATCCTTTCCAACAGGAAGCCGGCGGCCGCCTCTACAAGACCGGCGATCTCGCGCGCTGGCTGCCGAACGGCGAGATCGAATTTCTGGGGCGCATCGATCACCAGGTGAAGATCCGCGGGCCATCGAGTCGAACTGGGAGAAGTCGAGGCGGCCTTGAACAAGCTGCCCGCGGTGCGCGAATCGGTCGTGGTCGCGCGCGAAGACTCGCCCGGGCAGCAACAACTGGTCGCCTACTCTGATCGCGCACCAGACCGGCATCGTGGATACGATGCAGTTGCGGCAGGGATTGAAGCAACATTTGCCTGACTAGATGGTGCCTGCCGCGTTTGTTTTGCTGGAAAAATTCCCGCTCACTTCCAGCGGCAAAGTGGATCGCAAATCCCTGCCCGCGCCCGGACTGCGCATCGTGCCCACGCCTCCGGAGAATCCCAGCGAAAAGCCCTGGCTCTCGATCCAGTTTCAGCTCGTCCAAATCTGGGAAGAAGTTCTCGGAGTGAAACCGATCGGCATCCGCGACAATTTCTTCGATCTCGGCGGCCACTCGCTCCTGGCCGTGACGATGATGGAGCGGGTCGGGGAGGTCACGGGCCGGAAGCTGCCGGTCACGGCGCTGATCGAGAACGCGACCATCGCGCACCTGGCCGAATTGATCCTGAGCGAAGAACTGAAGGCGCCTTCGCCCGTGATCGAGCTGCAAGCGGACGGTGCCACGTCTCCCGCTTTATTTTCTGCACGGGGACATCATTGGCGGCGGCTTTTACGTCCGCGACTTGTCACGGCTGTTGGGCGATCGGCGGCCGTTTTTCGTTTTGCCGCCCGTCGATATTTCCGAAGGCGGCGATTGCCGAGCGTGGAAGAAATGGCGACCCAACATCTCCGGGACTTGCGGGCGCATCGTCCGCATGGGCCTTACTTGCTGGGCGGTTTTTGCATTGGCGGTCTGATCGCCTACGAGATGGCGCGCCGCCTCCGCGCGGACGGCGAGCAAGTCCCATTCGTGGCGCTGGTCGATCCCGAAATGCCGGGCGCGCTTTTGCGCGGCCACGTGCGCCTGGTGCAGTGGCTGACCAGGAGGCGCTATCTCTCGCCGAGACAAACCACGCGTCTGTTCTCGCGCGGCCACAAATTCCTTTATCGGTTGCGCGAGATCTGGAGCGCGCCGCTTCGCGACAAAGTCGCGGTTCGCTCTGCGGAAAGCGCGAAGCTCGTTCGTGGAGTGGAGGCGCCGCGCTCCCGTTCCAGATAGTGGCCTGCCGGAGGAGTCAGCCGAAAATCCCAGTGACAAACAGGACATCCTCGCCACTTTTCAGTGGGTTCTCTCGAAATATGTGCCGCCGGGCTACGATGGGCCGGTCACGATCTTCCTGACAGAAGAACAGGAGGCGTTCGCGCCCTTTCTGCGGCGGAAGTGGCAGAAGGCGGCGCCGCGTGCGGAAGTCAATCGCCTGGCCGGCAGCCATCTCGGCTCGATTACGACTAATGTGAAGGTGCTGGCCAGGAAGATGAATGAATGTCTGGAACGCCTTTCCTGTCTGGTTCTCGTTCGCCTGGTGGAGTTCTCCTCACTCGGCACCGAAGCAGAGTACCTGGTGATTTAAGGCGCGCGTCTCTGGGCCAGGCGGAGCTTCACCACCTTCCGCACCAGGGCACGTGGCAACGGGTTGTTCGGTGCAAACCGAATGGTGCCCTTGCTCGTGTCGTAGCCCTTCAGTTCGTCCTGGAGTGACTCCAGGACTGCGCCGGGATAAAAGGCGCAATGTTTCGCGGCGGCTCCGTAGGCCACGAGGAGCTTTCCATTGAGCCGGAATGCCGGAAGTTGATAGCTGATGCATTCCTCGGCCTCCGGCGCGGCGGCCTTGATCGTCTTCCGAAGGTCTTCGAGCGCGGACCGTTTGTAGCGTTTGTCAGCGCTCAATGCCGCCAGGTATTTGTCGGGCGTCCCGGGTTTGCCCGTCGTGGCTGGTTTCGCAATCCGCTTCGAACTGGTCTTTGTTGGTTTCATCGGCAACTCCGCCTTCAGCCGATACACTCCCGATACACGGCGGGATCGACGTTGCCTCCGCTCACCACGCAGCAGATTTCCTGGTCGCGAAACTGATCCGGCGCGGCCAGGAGTGCTCCGATCGCGAGAGCGCCCGTCGGCTCTACCTTCAGATTGGCCAGACCGTAAAGCAGCCGGACTCCTTCTCGGATCTGTTCTTCCGAGACTTCGATGATGCCGGCCACATGTTCCCGGATGATGGCCCAGTTGTGCTGTCCGAGGCTGACGGTGCGGGCGCCGTCGGCGATAGTCTGAGGCTCCTGCTCGTTTGCGATCAGGCGTCCTTCGCGAAGCGAGCGCGCAGCGTCATTACCGAGCGCGGGCTCGGCGCCGAAGACTTTGGTCGCGGAATTCGCTCGCGCAACGCTCTGTGCGATGCCCCCGATCAGCCCGCCTCCGCCCACCGGAACGACGATCGCGTCAAACCGCCGCCCGAGCGCGATCAATTCGTCCCCAGGCTGCGTTACCTTCGATGACGAGTGGATCGTCGTAACCGCTCGCGACATAGGCCTCGCCGCTGTCGGCGGCGAGTTGCTGGACCCGCTCGCTCCGGCTGATTTCGCGCACATTGATGAGATCCACGGTGGCGCCATAATCGCGCACGGCCTCCACCTTCACCCGCGCGGAGTCGTGCGGCATGACGACGGTGCAACGTTTGCCCGTCAACTGGCAGGCGTAAGCCAGCGCCTGCCCGAAATTTCCCGACGAGGCCCCGATGATGTGCTCGTTAGGCACATTCAGAGCGACGTTGTAAGCGGCGCGGAACTTGAAGCTGCCCGTCCACTGAAAAGTCTCACTGGCAACGACGACCTGCGCGCCGAGCCGCTTCGACAAACGCGGCGCTTCGATGATCGTCGTCGGCCGGATCGCTTCATGGTGCGGAAGCATATACAGGCGTCGATTTACGAATAGAGGCACATCACTCGTATGCGAACCACCATCCATGATCAACTATTACCCCGTCTTCGTTGATGAAGAACATAAAGTCGTGTCCCCCCCTCCAGTGGTAGATCAGATATCCCCGGACTCGCTTCGCCCCTGGCTTTCGCCTGGTTTTCCTCCGGTCTCGCTCGTAAATCCCAAGATAGCGAGCCATCTGGATATCATTTCTGATCGCATCGGGTTCTCCGAGACACCCCACAATAATCTTCCTGGTGTAGGGAGGATGTCCAAGCTCCGTCCCCAGCGACTCGAGGACTCTGTGCAGTTTGCCGCCATGACCCCGCAAGTCCTTGTCATACGCTCCATCCGGCAAATGCCGCCGCCGCTCTCGCAATTCCTTATACTGATTAACCAAGGCGACGGCTTTCTTGTCCAATCCCTCGCATTGACTGTCGGACTCATTCGAGCGCGCAGTCGGTAGAGCGAAGACGATTGCTGTCAGGCTGGCGAGAAGGGTGAGCCGCACGAGATGTAAGTGTATTTTTGAGCTCGGGGGATAGAGTCAACCGCGAATGAACGCGAATGGGAATGCTAGGGTTGCGACTCTAAGCAAGACCTAAACAGTTGGCGTACATTCGTGGTCGCTTGCTCCTGCTAATCAGGAGGGGCAGTCTTCATCTCCACAAGAATCAGGTGCATGGTCGTAGTCCCGATATTTTCCGCGGCGTGGGTCAACGGATCGCGATAGAGGACTTCGCCGGTTTTCAGCTCAGTTTCGGTGGTGTTGCCCTCCGCGGCGTAGTTCCGGACCTTCCCGCCGGCCTGAACATAAATCACGTAGGCTGGATGAGAGTGGACCTGCTCTTTCGTGCCTGGCGGCAATTCCGCTTCGAGGACGCGTACTTTTTCGTTTTCGAACTTCACTTTGATCGTCTTTGCATTTACGACCACGGGATCTTGCGCGCAGACGGAACTCGTCGCGACAATTAAAGTCAACGCCGCTACAACTGCAGAAATTGTGAATCGCATGCCCGCCAGATAGGCTTCCTCGCAAGCCAATTGCAAGTGGAAAGGAATTAGCCGCGTCCGCCAAACGGACGGGCTCGTCACGCGGCGAGAGTAACCCGAATCCAGAAGGCGCCAGGCTCGGCGATTATTTCCAAGGAATTTCTCTCTTAGACTGGGTTTCAATGTCGAGATCCCAAAAATGCACGCCATCGCTTCCCTTGGTTTTCACAACGAGGTGCGTGGCTGAAATCACCCGTTCCTCGAAGGCTCCTTTTATTGCCAGGTCTGGTTTATCGAGATTCTCAGAGACCACGTAAAGATCCTGACGATCCTTCTCATCGAGCAGGTGGTTTCCATCCGTATCTTCGGTGACGCAAACAAAGACCGAGGCCTTGAGCTTTTCGGAACCGTGTTTGGCGACACTGTGGGAAACGATTAAGCCATCGTTTTGCAGGAGTTTTCTGACAGGTTGTTCGCCCCTTGAAAATACCACATTGACCATATGCCCTGGGTAAAGGCCTTCCTCGTTACCCAGGGAACTGGTTATCAAGCGCCTCCGCGCAGCCTCGTCGAGGATCATCCGCTTCACGATCCCAAACACATAAATCCCATCGTATTCATCGAGGAGACGGACCTCTTGAACAACACTGGTTTTGGCCTCTTCGGTCGATTGCGCGATCGCGACGCTTGGCGCCTCGAACAAGTGACGTTTTTGGTAGGAATCGTAGCAGAGGTACGAGATCAAGAACGCTATTCCTATGATCAGGAAGAAAAGAAGCACTTGGTTCGCTTTGGTGATCCACTCGTAAAGTCTCTTCATTGGCGTTTGACGACAATAAAATCAGGAGCGGACCCTTGGCGAGTCCGAAAGGAACTGATCGCGAATGGACGCATTATTGCGGTGGGAGCGTTTGACCGTCGACTTAGCTTGGCGCAACCGGGATCTCCCATTTTCGCGTCCATTCATGTGATTCGCGGGCGGCGCGAATTGACGTCAGACGTGTTTTCCGGCAAAACGCACACGATGAACATCCTGTTGTGGGTCCTGCAGGTCCTCGCCGCGCTCCTGTACGGAGCGTCGGGCGTCATGAAGGTCTTCATGTTCGACAAGGTAAGCGAGGAGGTCCCGTCCTTTGGTGCGTTGCCGCGGGAAGCCTGGATGGCCCTCGGCATCCTCGAACTCGTCTGCACGGTCGGGCTGATCGTCCCCGCCGCCTTCCACTGGCATGCCGCCGCTCACGGTGGTGGCCGCCACGGTCCTGGCGATCGAGAGCCTCGTGTTCATCTGGGTGCACGTCAAGTACCGCGAGATCCCGCCCATCATCATGAGCGGCGTGCTGGGCCTCCTCATGGCGTTCATCGCGTACGGCCGGATGGTCCTGAAGCCGATCTTCTGACTGGGCGTCCGTCTCGCCAGAAAATGTCGAAAATTCCAAGACACTCTGCAGCCAAGATTTCGGTGTGCCGAACTAATGCTTTCGCGCCTGGCTATGCTTAGCCGACGGCGCCAAGCAAAATATCTCCAGCTGGAACATAGGTGCTCATCAAAACTCCAGTTGTTGAAACCTTCGAAGCCATGAGTCGCAGCGCACCCGGCCTTGCACCATTTTCAAATAATCGCTTTCCACCGCCAAGAACCACCGGGTAAGTCCATACATGGTACTCATCAATGAGCGAGGCGGCTTGCAGTGTCTGAATCAAATTGCCGCTGCCAATGATTTGAAGGTCGTGTCCGGGCTGAACCTTCAGTGCCGTTATGGCTGAAACGATGTCCTCGCCCACCAATGACGAATTGTTCCATTTCAATTCCTTTAAAGTGCGGGAAGCGACATGCTTTCTTGCCGCATTGAAAGTCCTCGCAATCGGATTCTCCTCCGACTGGTGGGGCCAATAGGACTCGAAGATTTCGTAGGTCTTGCGGCCCAGCACGAGCTCTCGATCCTTGCCATCAAAACCCGCCGCCGAAAGCAAGCCTCAGACCAAATCAAAATGCCGAGATTCAAGACTTGATTCTTGATGGGTGACGTCTTCTGTCTTGCTGCGCCGCTTTCAGAATCCTCTGCGAAAGCCAAAGAGTCGATTGCCTTCGATTAGTAGCGTTCCTCTAGTTCTCTCGGATGGGCCGCCATCCAATCCGCGACACGTTTCTCAATGACGTCGAACTGCTCCGGGGTTGCCTAAAACGGGATGCGCTTTCCGTAGATCGTGTGATACTTGACTGACAAGCGATCCCAAAAATAAGCCTCCATCTGATCCTTCGGCACACCCCAGCCTTCCTGGTAATTTTTCCATCCAACCGAGGGCTTCGGGGTTAGCTGATCGGCGGCCTTTTGAAGCCACTTCAACGCTTCGGCGTAATCCTGCATCGCATCCCGCCCCTGCGCATATCTGACTCCTATTTCGTATTGTGCTAACACGTATCCATTCTCAGCAGATTGTCGGAACCACTCCATGGCTTCCGCAGGGTTCTTGGAAACTCCCTGCCCCCAGTCATCGAGCTCCCCAATGCGGTAATCAGCCTCCAGCGTTGCCCTGAGCCGCGGCTTGCTGAAATAGTTTCATTGCTTTGGTGTAGTCGTGTTTCAGCCATTGATCGGTGTCGTTCCGTACCATCTATGCCCAGGATAACTTGAAACTTTGGGTCGTCCGGTGCGAGCCGCAGGGATTTGCGCATCCAATCAATCCCTTTGGCCTCATCTTTTTTGACGCCCCGACCATTCATGAACATTTTGGCAAGAACGTCTTGCGCCTGCACGTCACCTTCTTCCGCCAGCTTAAGCGCCACCTTCGCTTCTTCTGCGTAGCTCTTTTTCAGCGCAGGGTAGATCGTCTTTTGAGGAGCTGAGCCATCGGCGAGTGGAACGCCGGCCGACTTGAGTAATCCGTTGAATGCAACGGGTGTTCCACCGATCATTCCCTGGAACGGCAGAAACTGATCATTCTTGTACACTTGCAGTTGGCTGCACTCATAACAGATCAGAATGTCATAAGCGTCGCTGCCCACCTTGAATGCCATGGCGTGACGGGGGTTGATTCCGCACATCGACATAATGGTGGCATCTCCCATCGACACTGCTGCGTTGAGAGCCGCGATGGCTGTCTTCGCCTGTTCCGGTGACATATTCACCCGCCCGAGAACGTGGTGGCCGTGAAAATCCCACTGATGAATGTTGGGGCCGCCCCAAGGTTGCAGGGAGTAAAGGATGATCGAGGGGGAGGACGCCAGACCTTCGACTACTTCGCTCGGCAATTGCGGTAGCCTTCGTGATTTGTCGAACCACTTTTTCGCCTTTTCCAGGGCTCTTCGGCACACCCAGCCCTTTTTCATACATTTCGGCGAGAATCGTTCAGCGGCCGGAGTTCCTCTTGATCGGCTGCTTTGATAAGCCAGCTCATCGCCTGGGCATAATCCCGCTTTATCCCGCGACCGTTGAGATAAGCAGTTCCGAGCTCCGACTGCGCATCGGCCAGGCCTTGATCAGCGGCCTTGCGTATCCAGTCCAATCCTGCTGCCAAATCCTAGCCACCCCCCAGCCATTAAGATAAATGGTTCCTACCATGAGCTGGGCTCGAGCATTTCCTCGATCGGCCAAAGGCTGGAGCAGCATCAGGGCCGGGACCCAATCGCTTTTTTCGAATGCCTCGGTGCCATCTTCCAATGGGCCCGCGACACCCGAGACCAGGAGGATCGCGAAAGACAATAATCCCAGAATACTAGCTCGCGTTCTCACCTTCCGCGGTGGCGAGTTTGCCGTATGCGCATCAGGGGAAAACAGGCCGGGAGAACATAAGAGTGAAGGGTAGAGTGAAAAGTCGGAGACGGCTAGTCTTGCCTGACTGCTTCGGCGAAGGCAATGTCGCCGGACTTGAGGTCGAGCTCGGCTTCGGCGGGAGTGCCGAAGACTTTGGCCCGGTGGTCGTCGAATTCGCCTTCCCATCTGGCGACGACCACGGTGGCCAAACAGTTGCCAATCAGGTTTACGCAGGTGCGCCCCATGTCCATGAGCTCGTCGACGCCAAAGATGACGGCAACGCCGATGGGACCGAGGCCGGCGGGGAGAAAGCTGTTCAAGGTGGCGAGCAGAATGACGAGCGAGGCGCGCGGCACCGCGGCCACTCCCTTGGAAGTGAGCATGAGAGTCAGAATCATGGTGAGCTGCGCACTGAAGGGCATGTGGAAGCCCATAGTCGTCTCGGCGGCCTGGGCGACGAAGACACTGGCCATGGCGAGATAGAGCGTGGAGCCGTCGAGGTTAAAGGAGTAACCGGTGGGCATGACGAAGCCGACGATGTGGCGGGGGACGCCGAAGCGTTCCATGGCTTGCATCGCTTTGGGCAGGGCCGATTCGCTGCTGGTGGTGGCAAAGGCGAGCACAGCCGGTTCGCGCACCGCTCGAATGAACTGGCGGAGCGGGATGCGGACGATAGCGATGACGGCCCCGAAGACGAGCACGATGAAAATGATGAGGGCGACGTAAAGCGAAAGAATCAGGTTGCCCAGATTGACCAGGACGCCGAGGCCCTGTGTGCCGACGGTATGGGCCATGGCCGCGCCGACGCCGATGGGAGCGAACATCATGACGTAGTTGGTGAACTTGAACATTACCTGCGAAAGGCTCTCCATCGCGCGCACGATCGGTCGGCCTTTCTCGCCGATGGCCGATACCGCCATGGCGAAGAGAACGCCGAAGGCAACGATCTGAAGGACGTCGCCGCGCACCATCGCTTCGACAATGCTCGAGGGGAACGCGTGGACGATCGTTTCGATGAGGGTTTTCGGATGCGCTTGCCCGATCGTCTTGACGATGTCGGTGTTCGCAGTCGCGAGAACGACGCCGACGCCGGGCCTGGTGAAATTGACGACGGCCAGGCCGATGAAAAGGGCGGCGGTGGTGACGATCTCAAAGTAGATCAGCGCTTTCGCGCCCATGCGGCCGACCTTTTTCAAGGCGCCGCCGCCGGCGATGCCGACGACGAGGGTGGAAAAGACCAGCGGCGCGATGATCGACTTGATCAGGTTGAGAAAGATGTCGCGCAGGAAATAAACGGCGTTCCCCCAATCGGGCCGGACATAGCCGATGGCGCCGCCGACAAGGAGGCCGATGAAGATCTGGGTGGTGAGGGAGGGGCGATACCAGGGCCGGCGCAGGATGGCGGTGGAGTGGCTCGTTTTCAAAGGCGTCCGCAGATTTCGCAGATTTCCGCAGATTAGGGAACCATCAAAACAATCTGTGTGAATCTGGGTAATCTGCGGATGATACTCTGAAGGCATGTTTCTCACTCATCTGGTGTGCACGTCGTGCGGGCTGCGACATGAATGGTCGCAGCTTCAAAACCTGTGCACGGCCTGCCAGAAGCCGCTCTTTCCGGTTTACGATCTGGTCGGCGGTTGGCCGTGTCCTGACGCGTGAAGCGTTGGTATCGCGCGAGAAATCGTTCTGGCGATATCGCGAGGTGCTGCCGCTGCCGGCGGACGTTGAGCCGATCTCGTTAGGCGAAGGCGGGACGCCGCTGCTTCGCGCGGCAGCGGTTCGGCACGCGAACTGGGTCTCGCGAATCTCTGGGTGAAAGATGAAGCGCAAAATCCGACCCAGAGTTTCAAGGCGCGCGGCATGGCGGTCGCGGTTTCGATGGCGAAGCACCTCGGCGCGACCAGGCTCGCTGTTCCCACAGCGGGAAATGCCGGCGGAGCGCTCGCGGCTTACGCGGCCCGCGCCGGATTGGAAGCGCACATCTTCATGCCGCGCGACACGCCGCGGGCGAATATCATCGAATGCCGCGAGCTCGGCGCGCACGTCGTCCTGATCGACGGGCTGATCACCGATTGCGGCGCGGAGATCGCGCAGCGTAAGGTGGCCGAAGGTTGGTTCGACATGTCGACCTTGAAGGAGCCTTATCGGGTCGAGGGAAAAAAGACGCTCGGCTACGAACTGGCGGAGCAACTCGACTGGAAGCTGCCGGACGTCATCCTTTATCCGACCGGCGGCGGCACCGGCTTGATCGGAATGTGGAAAGCGTTCGACGAGATGGAAACACTGGGCTGGATCGGCTCGGAGCGTCCGCGGATGTTTTCGGTGCAAGCCAGCGGGTGCGCGCCGATCGTGCGCGCGTTCGAAGCAGGGGCGGCAAGCCGCCGCCGAGTTTCCCGATGCACAGACTTGTGCCTCGGGTCTGCGCGTGCCGAAAGCGGTCGGCGATTTTCTCATGCTCCAGATTTTGCGCGAGTCCAGGGGCGGCGGCGGTGGCGGTGGAGGACGGGGAGATGATTCGTATTACTCGCGAAGTGGGAGCGGCCGAGGGTCTCTTCGTCGCGCCGGAAGGCGCCGCCTGTTTTGCGGCCTTGGAGAAACTTCTGGCCGCGAAACAGATCGAACCCGGCGAGCGAGTCGTGATTTTCAATACCGGATCCGGGATCAAGTATCTCGATTGCTACGATAGATAGGCTTCCGTTGGTCGATCACGGAAAAAACGTCCGCAGATTTCGCAGATTCGCGCAGATTAGAAGAAGGTCTTTCGAGTTCAGAATTGAATCTGTGTAATCTGCGCTAATCTGTGGATAACTAGAACCTTCGCATGCCAGACGCTCCGGAAATTCCAGAAGCGAAAGACCCGTTCGATAAGAGGGTCGCGCTGACCATTGCCATCCTCGCGATCTGCCTCTCGTTCATTGCGAACCTGGGCGACAACGCCAAGACCTCATCCATCCTCAGGACCAGCGAAGCTTCGGATCAATGGAACTTTTTCCAGGCGAAGAGCACCAAGGCGCAGCTTGCTGCCATGCATGGAGATCTGATGATGCGGCTGTCGAGCGAGGAGCGTTTCGAAGACTCCAAGAACCGGGCGGTTGAGCTCGGAAAGGATGCGCAGCGTTACGATATCGAGAAGGCTGAGATAAAGAAAGAGGCGGAGTCGTTGGTGGCTCAAGCGAAGCATTTTTCCGCGATCAACGATCGGTGCGATCAAGCCGCTCTTTTGCTCCAGATAGCGTGTGATCGTTTGCTCGGTCGCGATCCTGGGTCAATCGCACAAGTTTTGGTGGCTGGGGATGATCCTGGGTGTCGCGGGCGTGGGCGTCGGCGCCACCGCCTTTTTCATGTAAGTCGCCGGAGCGCAGACATGCGGAAGCATGTCCCTCCGCTTTCAGAGCCCCATGTTCGAGAGACGGACTGCGATCTGATTGACCACCTCCGCCAATTTCGGATGCGAAGCTTCAAACGATTCGACGGACGCCGTCAGACCATTCAGGGCGGCTTCGACTAATTTAGGTTGCTGCTCCGTTCGGGTAGCCTCATGGGCCGAGGCATCGACAAATCTGGCAATGCTCCGGGCACCTTCTTCATGGCTCCGGTCCAGGGTCCAGGACCTCGTCTTTCAATGCCGCCAACAAACTCAGGAGCTCTTCCCTGGCTGGCCCCGGAATGTGAGCAGATTCCTTCAGTCGCGCTTCGATTTTCTGGATGCGATCTTCGATCATATTTTTAGTTTAATGCCGGAACGAGTCCGGAACGTCCGTCAACTATACTCGATGTGGACGTTCTCCTCATGAAACAGTGACGGGACCGAAGGTTTCAGAATTCAGGAAGCCAATCCAGTTAATCCCGCGGCTTTTGGCAGCGCCATGGTGCGCGCAAAAGATGCTGGACGGGCTCGAGAGAATTTGGCACCCTCGCCGTTCCGAACAAAAAAGCGGACTGTTTGATGGACCCCATCCCCCTCTTTGACGAGTTACTGGTCATTTCCGATCTCCACCTCGGCGGCGCTCCGGGCCGGCAAATCTTCGACCAGGGGCCGACAGCCGCGGCGTTAATTTTGGAGCTGGCGGCCCGGCCCGCCAAGGACAAGATCGGGTTGGTCATCAACGGCGATCTGGTCGATTTCCTCGCCGAACCCTCAGCCATCCATTTCGATCCCGACGGCGCGGTATCGCGGCTCGAGCGAATCACCTCTGATCCGGCGTTCAGTCCTGTCTTCGCGGCGCTGACCGAACTGGTCAAGAAGCCGGGTCGGCAACTGATCCTCACTCTGGGCAACCACGACCTGGAACTTGCCCTCCCCTGGGTTCGCGAACGGCTTTTAGAGATTCTCTCTGGCGGCAACGGAGCAGCACGCAGTCGCATCACGCTGGCTTTTGATGGCGCGGGATATCGCTGCCAGGTTGGCGTGGCTTCGATCCTCTGCGTCCACGGAAACGAAGTGGACGAGTGGAACGTCACCGACTTCGAACAAATTCGCCGTATCGGTTGCGACCTCGTCCAAGGCAGAACGACAGAGCCATGGAAGCCGAACGCGGGGGCGCGCATGGTGGTCGAGGTCATGAACGACATCGAACGGGACCACCCTTTCGTTGACCTGCTAAAGCCAGAAATGAAAGCTGCTATTCCCGCGTTGCTCATCATCAAGCCGGAGCTTGCGAGCAAGATTGGGGACATTGGGAAGTTTCTGCTGCGCAAGACTTGGGACGCGTTGAAGATGCGCTTTGGATTTCTCTCCGCCGAGGACGCACCCAGAGATGAGGCGACGAATGCGCTACGGCGTGTCCGTGGCGGACAGCCCTCCGAGGAGGCCGTCTGGCGCCAGCTGCTCGGGAGCGGAGCTTCCGGCTCAAACGCCGCTCGAAACCTGAGAGAGAACGCGGCGGATTTGTTGGCGCGGGTCGAGGAATACATGAAGGAGGACCGGCTGCCGTTGGATTTGATCGGCGCCGTCGGTCAGGAAGCGCAGCTGAGTGTGGCGGGCGCGGTGTGGCGCCGGATGATTGGGGGGAGCGACGCCGAAGTGTTGCGGAGCGCCCTGGAGAGTGTGCAGAGCGACCGTAGCTTCGAATTGGATGACCCCGACGGCACTTTTCGCGAGCTCGATGAACGCACCGGCGCGGATTTCCGCTACATCGTCTCCGGTCACACCCATTTGCGTCGGGCCCTCTCCCGCACCCGCGGCAATGGTTATTACTACAACACGGGGACCTGGGCACGGCTGCTCCGCCTAACCAAGGAACAGCTGCAAAATGAAGCGGACTTCGGAAAAATCTTCGAGGCGCTCAAGGTGCCCACCCTCGCCGAGCTTGATCTGAGCCCGTACATCAGCCGCCTCCCCACGGCCGCGTACTTCAAGAGACACGACGCAACGACGCAGGGCGAATTGCGGGAGTACCACCTTAACAACGAGGGAAAAGTGGACTACACGACCATTAGCGGCAGCGAGTTTCCGCCGCGCTAGCCTTCACCGATCATGCGAACCATTACGCTCGAGTTCCTGAGGCATGGGCCAGCTCACAACCAGCTTCTCTCCCGGCTGACAAATTATCTCGCCCTTTGCGGGAACCACGGCGCGCAAACGGTGCAGATGCCGTTCGATCACAATCAACTGCTGCACCGGTTGAAAGCGCTGGAATACCAATCCGATGAGTCCTCCCGGCAGTTCCAGCTCGCAGATACGCCGCAGACTTTAAGTGATGTGCTTGGTCAAGTCGCGGGGCTGACCGCCGAATTGAGCAGACGCCAGGAAGTCGAAGATCCTGTGCTGCATCTCCGGCTCGTCATTTCAGCTTCTGAACTTGCGCTCGTCCCCTTCGAACTGGCGAATGCGCCTCACGGTTTTCCGGGCGCTGGCCAGTCCTTGCTTCTGCAAAATCAGCTCCCAGTCTGTATCACCCGCGAAGTCCGGCGAGCGGCCAACGCACACTTTAAATGGCCGCTCCGTCCAAAAATCCTTTTTATCGCCGCGCAGCCCCCGGATGTCGGGTCTGTGCCCCTTGAGCCGCATCTGCTCGCCCTTCGCCGCGTTCTTGAACCGTGGGTGAATGCTTTCGACGATCCCGTGACGCGAAGGAAGCAAGTGGAGGAGTTTCTCACCGTTCTCCCAAACGCTACCGTCGATCAGATCCAGGAAGCCTGCGCCCGCGAACAGTTTACTCATGTCCACATCCTCGCGCACGGCAAACGTTACCAGGAAGACGAAGATTACCATTTCGGTTTGATGCTTCATCCGCGCGTTGAGGGTGAGCCCGCGGAAAACGTGAACGGGTCTCGGCTGGCGGCTCTCCTGCGCGCCGTGCTAAATCCAGTCGGGCGCAAGCTCGGGTGCCCGGCGGTGGTCACGCTCGCTTGTTGCAATAGCGGCAGCCAGGGCTCGGTCGCCGGTGCCGGGTCGAGCGTGGCTCATGCCTTGCACGAGGCGGGCATTCCAGTGGTCGTGGCGAGCCAGTTTCCGCTCACTTTTGCCGGCTCGATCCTCATGGTCGAAATTCTCTACGAAGGTCTCCTGCGCGGTCTCGATCCCCGTTCCATTCTAAATAATCTTCGCCGTCAGCTTCGCGCGCGCGAGCCGCATTCGCATGACTGGGCCTCCATTGTGGCTTACGCGTCGCTCCCGCCCGATTTCGATGAGCAGCTCCCCGATGTTCAGATCGAACAGGCTCGGGACACGATCACCCGCGTTCTCAAAGAGACGGACCGTTTGGTCCTGGATCTTTCGGACTGGTGGCGGGACAAGCGCAAAGGTACCGGGGCGGGCACGGCGGAAACAGAGCAAGAGAGCCCGGAAAAGCGTGCCGATAAATATCTGCCGCTGTACCAGGAAAAAATCGCGGACGCAAACCGGCTGTTGGAGGCAGTCCTCAATGTTGATCCCAAGCGTGACGCCACCGTCTATGGCCTGCTCGCCGCAACCAAGAAGCGGCAGGCGCAAATTCTTTATCAGCTAAGCAACTTCGGCATGGACCGGGCCCATTACAAAACCGACAGCAACGATGCTCTCGTGGAAGCCCTCAAGCACTACACGGCCTGCCTGCGTGTTAAACCCAATAGCAGTTGGCCGCTTCATCAGGTGCTTTCTATTTCTCTCGCCCTGGGCGACAGGTCGTATCCGCACGGAGAAATCTGGTTGCAAGCTCTCTGCCTTGGGCTCGCGACTCTAAGGCACGGGGATGCCCTGGCGCATACTGATTTGATCGAACTTTATCTTCTGGCCTGCGGCGCGGACCAATGGAACGGGGGCGCCTTGGTCGCACCCGTTCTGGAGCAGCTTCACCCGGAGCTTGCCGGACGAGAGACGTCAATTGCCAATGAACGCGCGCGCTTTCACGCCCGTGAGTTACTTCGCCTGAACGGTTCCGAGTCGTTCATCGTGGAAACGGTAGTCTGGCAAATCCTGCGCTACCGGGAGTGGTTGGGCCCCCTGCAGGGTTCATTGCTCGGGGTGGACGTAGGGACGATGCCAAAATCCCGTTCGCTGCTCCCTGCGATAGCGGAGGAGAGTGAAGTGATCCTCAATATCCTCTCTCCGTAGGTTCTCGGCCTGCTCTCAGCACTTTTAGGCCACGCAAAGGGAGCGAAAACGGGCGTCCAAGAAAATGCGCGATGCAGGGTTCGAACCTGCGACTTCTTGCGTGTGAAGCAAGCGCTCTACCACTGAGCTAATCGCGCGAATACTTGCCCTCAATGCGTTATTAATAACGCAATCGATGTTCTTAATTTTCCTTTGGTGCCCATGTTACCAGAAAACACTTAATGCCGCTCAATGCGGATCATAGAAGGCACTCAATGCCGCTTGAAGGCAAGTGCTTTTGCGCCCCCCGAACAAGAAAATATGGCGTAAAGCGCTTGCCTCCGTAGAAAGCGCTCTACCCGCAGCCGAAGCAAATCTGCGAGGGGATAAGACATCGTGATCGCACCAATCTCACCGCCATCGAACGCAGGTGGGCGAGTAAACAGAGGAAGCAGAATCGACATGCATATTGTTGAATCCAATCCGGGTGATGCCTGCATCGAAGTGGAGAAGCGCGGGTCCGCAACTAAAAAGCCCATGAAATTATCCAGAGAGAATTCCAGCGAGATGTCAGCAATGAAGACAATCCTTCTTTTAGTCGTGTTTTGCCTGGTCTTGAGCGAGCGGGCTTTTTCTCGTGAAAATGAGCAGGCCGCAAATACTGATCCTGATAAAGCAGAGATAGTTACGTCTGACATCGAAAACTTTTGGCGCGCTTACGATTTGGCCCAAAAGGAAATCAACGAAGAGGCGAAGGTTGCCATCTTCCAGCGCGAATATTTTGACAAAGGCAGTCATGGCCTGAGGCGGTTTACGTCTGAGCGGATTGGAACGGCAAAGGAACTCGTCCAGACCATGGCTTCAAAACCGAAATACTATGCTTCAATCAGGGAGAGTTCGCTGCGGTTGAAAGAAATGCGCAGCCAAATCCCAGCGAGTTTTTCCAAACTAAAGGAGATTTATCCCGGCGCCGTCTTTCCACCCACGTATTTCTTGATTGGAAGATTGACTTCCGGTGGCACAACGTCACCCGACGCCCTGCTGATCGGGACGGAGATGTACTGCCTGACGGCAAGTGCTCCGAAGGAGGAATTGACCGGCTGGCTTGGCTATTCTTTGAAGAGCATTGACCAAGTCCCCTTCATCGTCGCTCATGAGCTCATCCACGTGCAGCAGGAGAGGCCAAGCGACAATCTGCTCGATATGGCCATTGTCGAAGGCGGAGCCGATTTCATCGGGGAATTGATTTCAGGAAAAACCATCAACCTCGCTCAGCAGACGTATGGCAATCAGCATGAACGGGAGCTTTGGCAGGAGTTCAAAAAAGAAATGATGCAGAAGCCGGGAGCGAGGAATAATTGGTTTTATAACGGCGACACTGCGAAGGACCGACCGGCCGATTTGGGCTATTTCATTGGCTATAAGATTTGCGAGGCTCACTACAAAAACGCGAAGGACAAGAAAAAGGCAATCCGGGACATCCTGTTATTAAAAAATTCGCGAGACCTTCTCGGGCAAAGCAAATACGAAGAGAAGTTTGCCGCGTCAGAAAAACCGGGTGGTAGTCGATAGGCGAAGATCACGACGAGTGACGCGTCAAGAAGACTGAGGTGGTTCGCGCGCTCCCAATAACATCGTGTGGCGTGGCCGTCCGCCTAATCGCCCCCTTGTCAGTGCAAGGCAGGCATTCTATACAGAAGGATGTCCGAACATAAAATGACGCTCACCTGGAAGCGCGCCACGCCCGATTTCCAGTACCAAACGTACAACCGCGATCACACCTGGAAATTCGACGGGGGTCACGAGATGGAGGCGACCGCCGCTCCCGCCTACCTGGGCAATCCGAAGTTCGTTGACCCGGAGGAGGCATTTGTCGCTTCGCTCTCGAGTTGCCACATGCTCACCTTCCTCGCGGTGGCTTGCAAAAAGAAGTTTCTCCTCGACGAATACGTCGACGACGCCGTCGGTCATATGGAGAAAAATGAGAACGGCAAACTGGCCATCACGCGCGTCGAGCTACATCCGAAGCTCAAGTTCTCTGGGGATAAGCAACCGACCGAACAGGAACTCGACGAGATGCACCATTTCGCCCACGCCGAATGTTTCATCGCGAACTCGGTCAAGACGAAGGTCACGGTCGAGAAATAAGGTCAACCGCGGATTCTCGGATAACGCGGATGTTTGTCAGCATGGAAGTTTCGTTTCTTCATCCGTGGCATCCGCGTAATCCGCGATCGCCGTTCTCATCATGAGCGAAAAAACCGATCCGCAGCGGATGGAGAGAATCGTCAGCTTGTGCAAGCGGCGGGGATTCATTTTCCAATCGAGCGAAATCTACGGGGGCTTGAATGGCTGCTGGGACTACGGTCCGCTCGGGGTCGAGCTAAAGAATAATCTCAAGCAATATTGGTGGCGCGTCATGGTCCGTGAACGCGACGACGTCGTGGGAATGGACGGCTCGATCCTGACCCATCGAGCTGTGCTAAAGGCGAGCGGACACGAAGAAACGTTCAGCGATCCGATGGTCGATTGCCGGACCTGCAAAGCACGGCTGCGCGCGGATCAATTGCCGGAGAAGAATGGCGTCAAACAGTGTCCGAACTGCGGCGGCAAAGACCTCACGGAAGCCCGCCCCTTCAACCTGATGTTTTCGACGCAGATGGGTGCCTCGGCGGATCCGGAGTCGATTGCATATCTGCGCCCGGAAACGGCTCAGTCGATTTTCGTGCAATTCAAGAACGTGCTCGATACCTCGCGCAAGAAATTGCCGTTCGGCATCGCGCAGATCGGGAAAGCTTTTCGCAACGAAATCAATCCGCGCAATTTCACCTTCCGCTCGCGTGAGTTCGAGCAGATGGAACTCGAATATTTTTGCCGGCCGGAGCAGGGGATGGAGCAGCTCGAATACTGGAAGGAAGAGCGGCTGAAATTTTATGAGAACATCGGCATCCCGCGCGACAAACTCCACGTGCTCACGGTGCCGGACGCGGACCGCGCCTTTTATTCCAAAGGCACCTACGACATCGAATATGAATTTCCCTTTGGCCTCCAGGAATTGGAAGGCGTGGCGTATCGGACGGACTACGATTTGAAGCAGCACCAGGAGGCCAGCGGAAAACCGCTCGATTATTTCGACGAGGAGACGAAGGAACGTTTTATTCCGCACGTGGTCGAGCCGAGCGCCGGCGTGGATCGGACGGTTCTCGCGATCCTTTGCAACGCGTATGACGAAGAGACGGTCACGGACGAGAAGGGCAAGAGCGAGACGCGCATCGTGATGCGGTTCCATCCGCGCATGGCGCCGATCAAGGTGGGTGTGTTCCCGCTCCTGAAGAACAATCCCCAGCTGGTGGCGAAGGCGAGAGAGATTCAATCGGCGCTGCGGCCACACATGAATGTCTTCTACGATGAGACCGGCGCGATCGGCCGGCGGTATCGGCGGCAGGATGAAGCAGGGACGCCGTTCGGGATCACGGTCGATTTCGAGACGCTCGGCGAAAAGGATTCGGCGCTGCTCGACACCGTTACGCTGCGGCACCGGGATTCGATGAAGCAGGAGCGGGTGAAAATCGGTGAGTTACTCGGCGTTCTGCTCCCGCAGACGCAATGATGCGGTCTTTCAAGGAGCGGCGGTCTGCAGAGCGCCGAATAAAACGACTGCGGTCTGGAAAGCGCCGCTCCTGGTGATTTTCGACTTTGTTATTCGAAACTTTCGATGGCTCGCGCGGGTGCCGCTGTTTCCGCAGATTTTTGATGCCGCGCTGCTGACCTCAACCGCGTTGTTTTCCCCGAGCCGCTTGCGCGCGATCAGCGCGGTGGAACGGGAGGTGCAGGGACTGTCGGGGGTGAGTCTCGGAGTGCACCGCTATGGTGGCATCGGTTTCTTTCTTGGCGGGAAAGAAACGAGTCACATCCACGGGAACGGTCTGCTCGATTGCTTTGTGGGGCGGGAGAAACGCGATCGGCTTTTGCAGGAGCGCGCGGGCGTGACGGCGCATCACGTTTTCCCGCGATCCGGGTGGGTCAGTTTTCTTGTCAAGAGTCCGGAGGACGTTGAGCGAGCGCTCGAACTGATTCAGATTGCGTGCGCCTATCGCGAGAAGGCGGAATGAACATCGAAAGTTTTCGAGAGTATTGCCTCAAAAAGCCGGCCGCAATTGAGACGACGCCTTTTGGTCCCGACAACATTGTCTTCAAGGTCGAGGGCAAAATGTTTGCCTTGGCGGCGCTCGACGAAGTGCCGCCGGCGGTGAATTTGAAGTGCGATCCGGATCTCGCGCTCGAGTTGCGAGACCGTTACGAACAAGTGCAGGCCGGTTATCACATGAATAAGAAACATTGGAATACGGTCGTGCTCGATGGGGTTATCCCGGAGCGAGAGGTCCGGAAAATGATCGACGATTCCTACGAGCTGGTGGTGCAGAGTTTGCCGAAGGCGAAGCGCGAGAAATTGTAGTCGGCGCGCTGCGAGGCGGGTGCGCCGCCCACCGGCGGCGGCCACAGTGCGGGGCGCGTAAGCAAGAAATTGGAGCCGCGGCGCACTGTCGCTGCCTCCGTTGACGCTCCGAAAAGAGCGGGGCGGCTACAGTGCGAAAGCGAAATCAAAGATGCGCCTGCGCTGTGACTTCGCGCAGTTGCACTTCGCCGACATCGAGCTGCAACGCTTCGCGGGCGACGCGGAGGAAACTATCCGGCGGATCGGTCAGGGCGACTTGCAGGCGGCCAACGCTTGCTTCCGAGGCGCATAATTTTTCGCGAATCAAAAGCTCGCGCACCGCACTGGCACAATTCTGAGCGGAATCGACCAGGGTGATCGAATCACCGAGCAGCCGGGCCATCGCCTTGCGCAAGAGCGGATAGTGGGTGCAACCAAGGACCAGCGTGTCGATTCCCTCATCCACGAGCGGTCCGACATAATGCAGGATGATCTGGTCTGTGATCGGCCGTTCGAGCCAGCCTTCCTCGATCAAAGGCACCAGGAGCGGGCAAGCGCGCGCCGTTACTCGAATTTCGGGGTTCAGGGAATGCAAGGCGCGCTCGTAGGCGCCGCTGTTGATGGTCGCGCGCGTTCCAATCACGCCGACATGGCCACTCCGGGTGGCGGCCACGGCCGCCTGAGCGCCCGGCAGGATGACTCCTGTCACCTGGACGGGAACGCTTTCCGTGAGCTGCGGAAGCGCGACTGCGGAAGCCGTGTTGCAGGCGACCACGACAGTCTTCGCGTTTTCCTCCAGCAAGATCGAAGCGATTTCGAGGCTGTAGCGCTGGACGGTCGACGCGCTTTTCCCGCCGTAGGGCACGCGGGCAGTGTCGCCCAGGTAGAAAATGGATTCGTTAGGCAGGAGCGCTCGGAGCGCGCTTACCACCGTGAGCCCGCCGATGCCGGAATCGAAAACACCTATGGGCCTCGACTGTTCGGCGGGACCGCCTTGTGCAATTTCGTTACTCACCGGCGTTGATCGAAATCGAGGGTGGATGGTGAGGGCTCGTCTCGAGCGGCTTGTCCACGTCGAGCGGTTCGCTGATGGAACGCGCATGCGGCGGCAGGTTCGTCCTGGCGACGGCAAAATTCGTCACGCCGGCGCGATAATTGACCGCGGCATTGTAATTCTGAATGCCCTGGGCAATCGCGGTCCCGAGTTGCTGGCGGTAATATCCCGTCGCGATGCGTTGGCCTTCCGTGGGATCGCTGATGAATCCGCCTTCCAGCAGGACCGCCGGGATTTTGATGTCCCGCAGGACATGAAAGCGCGCGTGACGCACCCCCCGGTCGAAAATCGAGACCCGCGATAAAACGGCGGCGTGGATGGCGGCAGTCAGAGCAATGTTCTGACCGTCGACTGCGTTGCCGGCGCATCGGTTGTCGGAACCGGAGACGTGGTGTTCACTCGAGGCATTCGAGGGCACGCCTTCGGGCGCGAGCGCGTAACTCTCCACGCCGGCGCCGCCCGAAGAGGAGTTGAAGTGAATGCTCACAAAGACAGCCCGCGGAAAACGATTGGCAAAATTTACCCGCTCCTGCAGGGAAACACCAACGTCGTTCACGCGCGTCATCTCCACCCGGTAACCGGCGCGGATCAATTCTTTTCGGGCGGCAAGCGCGACGTCCAGCGTGAAGCCCTTTTCCGTGCCCCAGCTGCTCGACGCACCCTGGTCGGTCCCGCCGTGACCGGGATCGAGCACGACGGTTTCCACTTTCTGAGCGCCATGAATCCGGCTGGGCCGCAGGACCGGCTCGATGATCTTGCTGATGTCCATGGCCGAGATCAGTTCCTCTTCGCCGCTGCTCAGGAGCGGATAGCACGCGAAAAAACGAACCCCGTTGATCGAAAATTCGCTCGTTCCGGCCTGGGCCCGCACGACACGGCGCTCGCTTCGGAGTGAAACGGTGCGGTTGACCCGGGTATAGTCGGGAAACTGGTAGAATTGGGCGACGTTCGCAAACGTCACGTACGGACGATCCCGCTGGCGGATGACGTTCCAGTCGCCCGCGAGTGCTCCGGAGCCGAGGAGGGCAAGCACGAGCGCGAAAACGAACCGCTTTCGATGCTTTCTCTCACGGGTACCATGCTCGTGCTCCCCGTAATCGCAATTTCCACGCCGATCAAGCGGGGACGATCGCGTGCCCTATCACCCAGAATTGATCCACCGCAGCCGGGCCTAGGCGGCGTCTTGAAGGCTGCTATGCAGGACGTGACTCAATTTGAGGAGCAGGTTGCGGGTCGTGTACGGTTTGGTCAGGCAGCCATCCACCCGCAACGCGGTGATCTCGGCGATATGCGCGTCATCGGCCCGGCCGGTCGAGACAATGATTTTAAGCTCCGGTTCGATCTGACGCAGGGTGCGCACGAGCATTAGTCCGCTCATGCCGGGCATGGCCAGGTCGGTCACGACGACAGCGATGCGTCCCATCTGCCGGGCAAAAACGGCGAGCGCGGAGGGGCCGTCTTCGGCGATGAGGACATTGTAGCCGTGGCCCTCCAGGATAATCTGAGCGACCTCCCGGATACTCGGTTCGTCGTCGACCAGCAGAATCGTTTCGCCAAGACCGCGAGGCACCGACGCGTTCGTGGGGAGGGAAATGGAAGTGTCGATCGTCTCTTTGGCCGGAAGAAAAATCTTGAAGCTGGTGCGTCCCGGTTCGCTGGAGACATGCATAAAGCCGCCGTGGCTCTTGACGATCCCCGCGACAGTGGAAAGTCCGAGGCCAGTCCCGTGCCCGATGCTCTTGGTGGTAAAGAACGGGTCGAAGATTTTGTCCGATGACCTCTTTCGGGATGCCGCTGCCGCTGTCCGTGACCTGGAACAGCACATGCGGCCCGGCGGTCGCACCGGGGTTCCTGCTCGCGAAGTGCTGGTCGACGTCGAAATTCTCGACGCCAAGGCATAACTCGCCGCCGTTTCGGCATCGCGTCGCGTGCGTTGATGCAAAGGTTGAGGAGCAATTGGTGAAGCTGGGTGGAGTCGGCTTCGAGGAGGCGAATATTTTCTTCGTAGGAGGTGCGAAGGGCGATCGATTTCGGAAAGGTCTGGCCCGCTATTTTGGACACTTCTTCCAGGAGGAAGATCGGCTGGAGGAGGATACGGTCGCCGTCCGCTCCCCGGGCAAAGGTGAGGACCTGTTTGATAATGTCGGCACCGCGCTGGGCACTTGTTTCGACGATATCTAGAAATCTTTCGCGCTGGGCGGGGTCAATTTCGCCGCGCAGGACGGGAGCCGCCATCATGATTGGGACGAGGATGTTGTTGAGATCGTGGGCCACGCCGCTGGCGAGCGTTCCGATGCTTTCCAGGCGTTGGGCGCGGAGAAATTGTTCCTCGATTTTTTTCTGCTCGGTGATGTCAGTGTTAATGACGAGCTTCGATTTCGGCTGTCCCCGTTCGTCGCGGACGAGCGTCCAGCGGCTGCGAACGATAACAGTTTCACCTTGCTTGGTGAGGTGCCGGCATTCTCCCGACCAAGCCCCGGTTTCGAGCAAGGTGCGACGCGCGACCGAAACAGTGAGTGGCTCTTCGTCATGGAGGAAATCACCGACCAGGCGCCCACGCGTTTCCGCGCTATTCCAACCGTAGAGGACTTCGGCGCCGTGATTCCAAAACTCGACGCGATCATCCATGTCGCGCACCATGATGGCGTCGTGGGCAAGGTTTAGAAGGTTGGCTTGTTCCACCAGTTTTTGCTCGGCCCGGAGAAGACCTGTCAGGTCGGCGAGGGAGCCGACAATCCGAATGGGCTTGCCCAGCACGTCGAGGACTACGCGCCCGCGGCCGAGGAAGTTTCCGAAGCTGCCATCCCCGCGCAGGATACGCGTGTGCGCTTCGTAGCGGCCGCCGCTGGCCATCTGCTCGCGGACGGCATTTTGGAAAGGGAGGCGATCGTCCGGGTGGAGCAAGGTGGTGAAAGCGTCCACGCTGGGAACGAAGGTGCGCCGGTCTAGACCAAACATTTCATACATCCGGTCCGACCAGGTCAGGATGTCGTTGACGTAGTCATGTTCCCAAATGCCATCGTTGGAAGCGGCGATGACCAGACGGAGGTGTTCCTCGCTCTCCCGCAGGACGAGCTCGGCCCGAGCGCGTTCGATAATAGACCAGCAGCGTTCGACAACTTCCTGGACCAACGCGACCTCGGCATTGGTCCATTGCCGAGGCACACGATGGTGGACTGCCATCATTGCGACCAGGTCGCCGTTCTTGATAAGGGGGCAGGAGATCATCGCTTTAATCTCGATGGCGCCAAACGCTTCGGCGCCCTCGTGGGGTGCGAGCTCGGCCTCCACATCGTGGAGTACGAGCGTGCGACCCGCTGCCATCTTGGAGTGCGTGGACTCGCCGAAATCGGAGAGGCGGAAGTCCCCGACGACACTAGCGCATCCGTCTGTGTAGTCGCCGGGTACGTGCAAATGGTCCCCGTCCTTCTCCACCTCGGCATAGGCGCAGCGTGAGACGTGCAGGTGAGTCCCGAGCAGACGAGCGGCCGCCCGCATGATTTCCTTTGGTTGGGAGAGAAAGCGGGTGGCGTCACTGAGATCGTTCAGGAAACGAAAACGCCGCTCGCTTTCCGCCAGGACTTCTTCGGCCTGCTTGCGCTCGGTAATGTCTTTATTGGCTCCGATCCATTCACGAACAGCGCCGTGGGCGTCGAAGACTGGTACGCCGCGCGCCGAGAAGAGGCGATAGATTCCGTCCGCTCCGCGCATGCGATACTCATTCTCGCAAACGGTCTTGTTCTCCCGGCATTCGGCCCAATGGCGCAGGGTTCGATCTCTGTCATCCGGGTGCACACAATTAATCCAGCCGGCGCCGAGAATTTCTTCCGTCGTTTGGCCAGTGTATGCCCGCCAGCTGGGCAAATCTTCCAGCACCTGCCCGGCGGGATCGGTTTGCCAGACGATCTCCCACGTCGCCTTGGTGAAGGAACGAAAACGTTCTTCGCTCCGGAGGAGCTCTTGCTCGGAATGCTTGCGTTCGGTGATATCCCGAACGCTTCCTTCATAATGGAGGGCCTCCCCGACAGCGTCACGAACGACCAGGACGTTCTCGGAAACCCAGATCGCGCTCCCGTCTTTGCGCTTCACTTCATACTCGAAGTTGTTGACGAACCCTTTTTCCTCGATCAGACGCTTGAATTCCTGTCGCTCGGCCGGGTTGCTGTAACTTTGGGGCTTGAGGCTATTATGATCGCGGATCATTTCCTCGGGACTGGCGAAACCGAACATGCGGGCTAGCGCAGGATTAGCTGAAAGAATGAGGCCATCCGGCGTATTCTGGAAAATTCCCTCCTGAGAGTTGTCGAAGATCGAGCGATACTTTTCCTCGGCTTCGCGCAGTTGCTTTTCGACTGCTCGGAGCTCAGTGATATCAAGCGCGGTGCCGACGACCTTGATGGGCTTTCCGCTGTAGGTGTCGAAGACTCTCTCCGCCACGCAATGAACAATTCGTTCCGTTCCGTCAGGACGATTAATCCTGAAATCTACCTTGTACGAACCGATGCCTTCCTTGAACGTGGTGAAGCGCTCGGCGACTAGCCCGCGGTCGTCGGGATTAACAGCTTCGAAGAAGGTCTTGGTTGAGATCGGAATTTCGGGAGAGAGGCCGAACAGGCGATACGCTTCCTGCGACCAGATCAGGTTCTCTTCGTCGATCTCGCCATCGGCGGTGATTGGGTATTCCCAACTGCCAACCCCGGCGACTTGTTGAGCGAGGGCGAGATTTTCTTCGCTCTCGCGCACTCTATGTTCGGCTTCCACCCTCTCGGTGATATCGACCGCCAAACCCATGCGCGCCTGCTTCTGGTCAAAGATGGTTGGGCTCGAATAGACCGCGGCGATGATGATGGTGCCGTCTTTCTTAACGTGACGGCATTCGCCAGTGGAGCCCACCAGGGAAGCCGCGTCCTCGGAGAGATAAAGAGCGTGCAACGTGCGCGACAAGAATTCTCCTCGCGAATAACCATAGCCGGCGATAGCGGCCTGATTTACCGCCAAAATGCTGAAAGTTTGTGCGTCGTAAACCCACATGGGGGTTGGGTTATCTTCGAAAAGAAGGCGATATTGGTTCTCCTGCGCGTTCAGTTTGTCCGCAGCGGTTTTGCGCTCCGTTTTGTCCTGCGCGATCACCTGGAGCGCTGGTTTTCCCTCGTAGAGGAAGGAAATGAGCCGCGCCTCCACCTCAACTGCTGAGCCATCGAGCCGGAGAAGGCGGCGTTGCGTAGCGGGGGGCTGTTTTCCTTCGGCCACTTCTCGTGAGCGGTAGGCGACTTCGGCGCGTTCATCCGGATGAACAAAAACAGACGGATTTCGCCCGATTACCTGCTCAGGCCCATCGGCGCCAAGCAGTTTCAAGGTGGTAGGATTTGCGAAGACGATCTTCTCTTCACAAACGACAAAGATTGCATCGGGCGAATGATCGACCAGGAGCCGGTAGCGCGCCTCTCCCTCGCGCAGCGCTTGTTCCGCCAGCTGGTGCTCCGCCACCTCGCTTTGCAAACTTTGTTTGTCCCGCCTGGTACACGAACCATTCTTAAAACCGCGGCGCCCGTCCCAAGCGCGATGAGAATCGCCAGGCCGATGAGGAGATCGCCGATGATCCGGGTTTGTTCGATCCGGGCGGTAGTCGTCGCGGCAATTCCGCTTCCTTCCGCTTCCTCAAAGCGGAGCAACGCATCCAGCGCTATTTGATATTGATCGTATGCGGGAATTTGGGTGTTGACGGCAAAGGTCGTGGTTTCGGCGCTCCGCTGGGCGCGACTAAGGGCGAACAATTGTTCCGTTTGGTCGGAATAGGCTTTCCGCGTTTGCAGGACTTGGAGGAAAAGCCGCTTCTCGGCTTCGTTGTTGGCGAGTATTCCGTATTCGACCAAATTCTGTGTATTCGTCTCTGCCAAGCGGGCGATGACTTGTTCATGGCGTTGCTTCTCTTCGAGAGTTGTCGCCGCGACATGGCGAAAGACCTCGACTTGCCGCCAGGCCAGGTTCTTGCCGATACGGTGAAGAATCGCGATCTCACCCGAGGCGGAGGCTCTCTCCGCGCGGTTGAGATTCTCAATGGAGCGCAAGCTGAAGAAGAAGATGCCCCCGATCGCGGTAAGAACCGCGCAGAGCAGGGCGAAGCAGAGGACAAGCCTGATGGCGAGGGGGAATGCTCGGAGGAGGGGGCGGTCGTTCCGCGTCGATTGGTAGTTCAACACTGGCGTTGCTGCAGATGCCGCGCCATTCCCTCAATTAACGGCCATTGGCGCAGGAATCGTCCTTCCCGGCCGTCGCGAAGGCCGAGCCTCGGGCCGCTCGAAAGGTTTTGATTTTGCAATCGCCGCGCCCTCTTCGATGATTGTTGCCCATGTCAGAGCTTTCCAAGACATACGAACCGGAGACGGTGGAGCCGAAGTGGTATGCACGCTGGAACGAGGCTGGCTGCTTTCGCGCGGACGAGCATTCGCCGAAGCCGGCGTTCTCGATCGTGATTCCGCCTCCGAATGTTACTGGCATTCTCACCCTGGGCCATGTCCTCAACAACACGATCCAGGACATCCTGGCGCGGCGAGCCCGAATGCAGGGTTTTGAAGTGCTTTGGCTGCCGGGGACCGATCACGCGGGAGTCGGAACGCAGACCGCCGTCGAGAAGCACCTTCGAAAGACCGAGAAGAAAACGCGCCACGATCTCGGCCGGGAGGAATTCCTCCGGCGCGTTGTCGATTGGCAGGACAAACATGGCGGAATCATCATCGAACAGCTCAAACGCTTGGGCGCCTCCTGCGACTGGTCGCGGCAACGCTACACTTTTGATGACGATTACGTCCGCGCCGTTCTGGAAGCGTTTGTCGATCTTTACGGAAAGGGCCTGATCTATCGCGGCCGCCGGATGATCAATTGGGATCCATCCGCGCAAACGGCGTTGTCGGACGAAGAAGTCATCTCGAGACCGCAGAAGGGGAGCCTTTACTATGTTCGCTACGAGATCGTCGACGAACCGGGACGATATCTGGAAGTCGCCACGACGCGGCCCGAAACGATCATGGCCGATTCGGCGGTCGCAGTTCATCCGAACGACAAGCGTTATGCCGCCCTGATCGGGAAACAGGTTTGGCGCCCGCTCGCGCGAGAGGCGCTTCCCGTAGTCGTCGACGAAGCGATCGATCCTGAGTTCGGTACCGGGGTTTTGAAGGTCACGCCCGCGCATGACAAGCTCGACTTCGAAATCGGTCAGCGTCACAAGTTGCCAGTCGTCGATGTCCTCCACCCGAATGGGAAAATAAATTGCCCAGCGGTACCGGAGCTGGACGGCCTCGATCGATTCGAGGCGCGGAAGAAAGCGGCGCAAATGTTGGAGGAGGCGGGATTGCTGGCGAAGACCGATCCGCACGAGAACAATGTCGGCTTCAGCGAGCGCAGTGAAGTCCCGATCGAGCCACGGCTGAGCGAGCAATGGTTCTTGCGCTACCCGAAGACGAAGGAAGCGCTGGCCGTAGTGCGCGATCATCTCGTCCGCTTTTTTCCCGCGCACTGGGAGAAAGTGTATGCGCAATGGATCGAGAACATCCATGACTGGTGCATCAGCCGGCAAATCTGGTGGGGACACCGGATACCGGCGTGGTACCGGAAATCCCAACCCTCGGATCCCCAATCCCAAACAGTCGAGAATATCTACGTCGGGCTCGACGCGCCGCCTGATCCGGAGAATTGGACGCAAGATTCCGATACCCTCGATACCTGGTTTTCCTCGTGGCTCTGGGCCTATGAGACGATGGACAAGGAGACACGGCTAAAATTTTATCCGACGTCTGTTCTCGTTACCGCCCCGGACATCATTTTTTTCTGGGTGGCCCGCATGATCGTGGCCGGGCTTGAATTCAAGCCGGGCAAGACACCGGCGATCGAGGACAACATCCCGTTTCGCGATGTTTTTCTAACGGGGCTCATTCGTGACAAGCAGGGCCGTAAAATGTCGAAGTCACTGGGTAATTCGCCCGATCCGCTCGACTTGATTGCGAAATATGGGGCCGATGGACTGCGTTTTGGTTTGATGCGCATCGCGCCGAGCGGACAGGACATCGCGTTCGATGAAAAGCAGATCGAAGAGGGCCGCAACTTCGCGACGAAGCTCTGGAACGCGGCGCGTTTTCGACAGATGCATGGGCCAAGCGAGGCCGCGCCACGTTTGAATGATCAGTCGCTCTCGATCTACTCGCTCGAGGTCCTGGCGCGTTTCGACGAACTGTTGAACGCCACGGAAGCCGCTTATCGCGAATACAAGTTCAACGAGGTCGCACAGCGGCTCTACGATTTTTTCTGGAGTGATTATTGCGACTGGTTCATTGAAGCGGCGAAGACTGAAATCTTTGCCGAAGACGAAGCGCGCAAACGGTCAGTGCTGTCCGTGATGGATTTTGTCCTGTCCGGGTTTCTGCGGCTGCTCCATCCGTTCATGCCTCATATCACGGAGGAGCTTTGGTCGGTCTTTGGCTTTGGCGGGAAGGATGACGATCTCAAGTCGACCTCGATTCAGTTCACGCCGCTGCCATCCGCGGCGTTGTCCTCAGCGAAACCGGAGGCACTGGCCGAATCGAGGAGCCGGGTGGCCAAGGCCTACGAAACAATTCTCGCAGGAAGGAATTTGCGGGCTACGTCGCGCATTCCTTCGAACAAGAAAGCGCGTTTCATTTTGCGTGCTGCGACCGGTGCAGACGAACGCGAACTGCCGACAATCTCCCGCTTGCTCAATGCCGAGGAGCTGACCCTCGATCCGCAATATCAACCAGAACCAGGCGTGCCCGTCGCGATGACGCCGCTGGGCGAGCTCTACCTGGTCATTGCCGGCGGCGACAAATCAGCCGAGCGCGATCGCCTCGAGAAGGAAATCGCCCGGCTTGAAAACGAACTGCGTACCGTCGAGGCGAAACTCTCCAACGCTTCCTTTGTCGACAAAGCGCCACCGGCGGTGGTGGACGAGCATCGAAGGCGGAAAGCCGATTTTAGCGAGCAGCTTGCGCAACTGCGGAAGGCGCGGGCCGCAATGGATTGAACAAGACACGCTGGGTGTGGACCTCCGCACCACGCGCTTCGAAGTATTCCTTCAATTCCGGCGTGTAGAGGGAGTCGTCATATTCGCGATTCAGCTCCAGGCAAACCTGACCGCCTGTCTCCAGATGCCGCTCCGCCAGGTCGTCCAGGAAAAATTCCCACTCGGAAATTTTCCAGAGCTTGTCGCTCTTGTGACCGTTGAAGCAGATCATGTGCGCCGTAATGACATCGAACTTCGGGCCGAGGTCGGGGAGGGGTTGGTAGGCTTCGATGCGCCAGATTTTGCGCTTCACCCCCAAGAGTTCGATCATTTCGGTGAAGCCCGGCTCCAGATCCAGGTCCATCCCGAGAACGTCGTGGCCGAGAAACTGGTTGATGTAGAGGAAATATCCGGTGCCACAGCCGATATCGAGGACGCGTTTTTTGCCACCAAGGTCGAGGCTCAAATCTCGCACGCGACGCAGGTTGATCTCCATCCAGAGTTCGATTTCGAGGTATTTCGGCCACTCGTCCCCAGGGTTGACCATCCCGTAGCGATCGTAGATTTCGCGAAACTTTTCGCGATCGATAGTCTTTGTGATTCGGGCCACGTCGAACCGAAGCGGCGCGCGGCCGATCAGCCATTGTTTCACGTGCCGGCGCGCGCTCAGGAAAGCGTCACCGGAAAGCACCTTTTTAAGTTTGTAGGAAAGCTGCATAGACGAACTGGAGCCGAAGCGGCTTCGTAATCCGGTCGCTCGGGTACTGTCAACCCATCTCCCTCCTGGCGTCGTTGCACGATCTCAGATTTCAAATTAAGGCACTACCCCTGCCTGTTCCTGTTGTCAGTGCACCCGGGTTTCGCCTAAAATCCCCCGGCTCGCATGAGATTCAATCGATGAATATCTGGAAAAAGATGCTGTGGATTGCCGTCGCGGCCCTGGGCCTGATGGCGGTTATCGTGCTGGCGCTTTCCCGTGGAGAGCAAATCAGCGCGTTATGGATCGTCACCGCGGGCCTCTGCACTTTCGCGATCAGCTATCGCTTTTACAGCAAATGGCTGGCGACAAAGGTCCTCGTTTTGAACGACGAGCGCGCCACTCCGGCGATGGTGCAGAACGACGGTAAGGACTTCGTCCCAACCAGTCGCTGGATGGTTTTCGGTCACCATTTTGCCGCGATCGCGGGGCCGGGGCCGCTGGTCGGTCCCGTGCTGGCGGCGCAATTTGGTTTCCTGCCGGGGACTCTTTGGATTTTGATCGGCGCGACCCTCGGCGGTGGCGTACACGACATGATTGTGCTCTTCGCCTCCGTGCGGCGACGCGGAAAGACCCTTGGCCAAATGGTCAAAGAAGAGATCGGTCGCGGCGTCGGAGTGCTCTCGCTCATCAGTGTCCTGGCGATCATGATCATCCTGATTGCGGTCCTGGCGCTGGTGGTCGTGCAAGCGCTGGCTAGCAGTCCCTGGGGCGTTTTCACCATCGCCATGACGATTCCCGTGGCTTTGATCATGGGATTCGGACTGCGCAGCGGGAAAGTGAATGTGATGGCGGTGACGATTTTCGGTTTGGTCGGCCTGGCGTTTGGCGTTTGGGGCGGGCAGTTCCTCGCGCATTTCCCGGCAATCGAAGCGTGGTTCCGCTACGACCAGAAATCGTTGGCGTGGGCGATCATGGTTTACGGGCTGGCGGCGTCGATCCTGCCGGTTTGGATGTTGCTAACGCCGCGCGATTATCTCAGCACATTCCTGAAGCTGGGGACAGTGGCGGCCCTGGCGGTCGCGGTGATTCTGATTCACCCGACGATGCAGATGCCGGCGCTGACGCGCTTCGTCGATGGCAGCGGACTGATTTTCGCCGGTCCGGTGTTTCCGTTCGTCTGCATCACGATTGCCTGCGGCGCGGTCTCTGGTTTTCACTCGCTGATCGCTTCGGGGACGACGCCGAAAATGCTCGGCCGCGAATCGCGTATTCGCGACATTGGTTATGGTGCAATGGTCACCGAGATGATGGTGGCGTTGATGGCGATGATCGCCGCATGCGTCCTCCAACCCGGCGAATACTTCGCGATCAATGTGAAAGGGACTCCGTCCGAAGTGGTGGCGAAAGTTTCGGCGGCGGGATTCCCGGTGACCGAGCAGGGGATGGAGAAACTGGCGGCAGACCTCGGGGAGAAAACCATGTTCGGCCGGGCCGGCGGCGCACCGACGTTCGCCGTGGGAATGGCCCACATGTTCTCACGCGTTTCCTCGAGTCCAACCGCGCTGGCTCTTTGGTATCACTTTGCGATCATGTTCGAGGCTCTGTTTATCCTGACGACGATCGATGCCGGAACGCGGGTCGGGAGATTTCTCTTGCAGGATGTGTTAGGCAATATCTGGCGTCCGCTTGGCGACACGCAATCGTGGATGGCGAATTTCTTTTCGAGCGTCCTGCTGGTCGGAGCGTGGGGCTGGTTCCTCTATCAGGGAGTGATCGATCCGCTTGGCGGAATCAACAGTCTTTGGCCGCTCTTCGGGCTGGCGAACCAGTTGCTTTCGGTCGTCGCGCTTTGTCTGGGCACAACGATTTTGATCAAGATGCAAAAGACCCGCTATTTGTTTGTCACGCTTGTGCCGCTTTGCTTTATGTGCGCGGTTACTTTCACGGCCGCGTACCTGAAGATCTTTTCACCGGATCCGAAGCTCGGGTTTCTGAGTGGCGCGGAAGCGTTAAGCAAGACGGCGAGCACGATCTCAGACGTGGCCAGGGCGGCGGAGATGATGCGACAGGCCGCGATTTGGCGCGTCGATGCGCTGGTCGCGCTGGCCTTTGTGTCGCTCGTGTTTGCGATCGCAGCCGGGAGCGCGTTCGAATGGTGGAGGCTCCTGCGAGGGTCGAAACGAATTATTTTGCACGAAAGCGAATTCATACCGCTGGCGAGCGTGGAACCGAGTGGCGCCTGATCCGATGCAACGCCGGGAATTATTGCGCGTTGTTCGTGTTCTGCTCGAGCAGCCAACCGCGCCGTTTTACGAGAGGGCGGTGCGCGATGCCATCGTCGGGGAATTGCGGGATTGCGCGCATGTGTCGATCGAACATGACGCCTTCGGCAACATGATTGCACGCTATCGGCGTGGGACACGGAAGAGTCCGCGGTGGGCTTTCGCGGCGCACATGGATCATCCAGGCTGGATCCGAACCAAAGAAGGGGAGTGGCGTTTTCTGGGCTCGGTGGCCGAGCGTTTCCTGCTGAATCCACGGAAGCAGGAATTCGGGGATTTCGCGATGTGGGATCTGCCAGCCTTTGAATTGAAGGAGGACCAAATTCACTCACGCGCGTGTGACGATTTGTTAGGGTGTGCCGAGATCGTCTGTCTTTTCCGGGAATTGGAGGCGGCGAAAGCGAATGTTCATTGCCTGGGCATTTTCTCCCGGGCTGAGGAAGTCGGCTTTTGGGGAGCGATTCAACTCGCCCGATCTGGATTACTTCCGAAGGAGATCACCGTTCTGTCTTTGGAAACGAGTGCGCCTCGCGGCGGGGCCGAAATTGGCCGCGGCCCAATCGTGCGCGTGGGCGACCGGTTGTCGATCTTTGACAGCGGAGAGACGGCCCGGGTCATGAGTGCGGCTTCAGAAAACGGCATTCCGGTGCAACGCTGCCTGCTGGATGGCGGGGCCTGCGAAGCGAGCGCTTATCAACTTTTTGGGTATCGATCCGTGGCCGCCAGCATCGGGCTCGGCAATTATCACAACTGTGCTCCAGATGGCAGCATTCAGTGCGAATACGTTTCAGTGGACGACTATGAGAATATGGTCCGCCTTTGTCTGGCGCTGGCCACTGGCACGACGAAGGCACAGGATCCGAGCAAAGCCCTTCGCGCCACGCTGGAAAAACGGGTCGCGAGCCACACGCAGTTTTTTCGGAAATTGTAGAGGCGTTGTGTCAAGCGCCTGTCTGAAGGTCGGCGCCTGGCTCAAGCGCTACACTTCCTATTTCCGCCGCAGCGGAACGATGATTTCCTCATCGCGGCGCAAGAGGATGACGCGGCCGTCCTCGATCGCCTTGACGGTTAGCTGGTAGGTCTGGTTCCCCAACTGCAAACCAAATTGCTGACCGACCTGCATCGCTTTCCCATTGATGATGGCGAACCGTCCGCCCCTATCGACGGTGATGGAGCTGACGAGAAAGGCCTCGGGTTGGATTTCGGAGCCGTGTTCGTTGGTGCTGACCTTGGCCACCGGCTTCCAGCCGATTGGCCAAAAAGGATTACGACCACTGGCGTCCATGGTGAAGTTCGACTTGGTCTTTAGCTCGACTGTGGTCGCGGGGGCGGTTGGTTGCTCGGCGGCTGTACCGGTTAGGCCGAGCAGCCCCAAAAGCGAAATCGTCAGGAGCGTTTTCATCGTTTTAGAATCGCCGTGGAGGTGGTTAGCGTGACCTGTTGAAATTGAGGCTCACTCGGCAGGGCGTGGATGTTGATCTTGTTGATCGCAAGCAGCGGCTCAGTGTTCTCCAATTCGGCGACCGCCTTACCCAGGCTGTCGAAATCGGTCTGCGGCAGATCGAGCGTCCAGTTGTAGCGCATCCAACCGGAGAGATCCGCCTCTTTGTAGGGGACGCTGCCCTCGAGGCGGGCGGTCGTCTTATCGATCTGCAAATTGGAAAAAAAGATTTTCATCCGGGGCGGAAACCACGCGATCGGTGCGCCTTCGGGGCTTAAGCTAGTGAGCGCCGCGTAACGGGTCGTCGCCGCGCTGGCCTGCTTTTCGAGATTGGCGGCTTTGGTCATCTCATTTTTCGAGCTGCCGACTTTGTTTTGCAGCTCTTTAATCGATACCAGCATGGAGTCGCGGCTTTTATTGAGAGGTCCGAGGAAGAAACTGAAGTAGACGTAGACCAGGACGACGAATCCAATCGTGCTCAGCGCGAGTTTCTGAATCTGATCCTTATTCAGATTTAGGCTGGAAAGCAGATTTTTCATTTTTTGTTTCGGGCCGGAGGTGGAGGAGCAGCCTTCGCCGTGTTCGTTGGATTGAAAGTGGCGCTCAAGGCGAAGCGCGCCATTGCCATGTTAGCGCCGCCGATTTTTACGAGTGTGTCCATATCTTCGAGGGTCCTAAACTCGACCTTCACCTCGAAATAGCTCTGGCCGAGCTGTTCCATGAGCAGTTGACGAAGCTCCTCAGCGGCCGCCCGCGGCTCGCGGCCCGCGGCCAGGCCTTCGATCATGACGCTGACGCCCCGGTTATCATCGAGAACGGCGCCATCGACGCTTGTGAGCTGCGCGTTCAACGCGACGCAGCGCGAAAGCTTCTCCAAAAAGGGCGCCCAGTAGAAGCGGCTATCGATCATTCCATCCAGCACTTTGGTGGTGCCGATAATGGTGTTCAGTTCTGTGGAACGCTTTTGGGCTGCGGTCACCTTGGGTTCGACCTTGCTCCAGCTCTCCTGGACCACGTTGAGTCGGCGCCGAATCCCGAGAGTCTGGTAGGCGTTCCACATGTAATAAAGGAACATGAGCGCGCCGAGGCCGCCTAACACCATCATGCCGATCTTGAGCGGATCGCGCTGACGCTGGCGTTGTTCCTGGATTTCCTCGTGAAGGAGATTGAGGTGGAGTGCCATGCGAGCCTTAGTTCCTTAGATATTCGAACGCGGCTCCGCAGGCGACGTTGAGCGAAACAAATTCACGGGGCAGCGCCTGGCGCTTCTCCGGAGGCAGGGCCACCTCACACGTTTCAAGAGGATCCCAAATCTCACAGGGTAATCCCAACTCGTCGCTCAGGGTCTGCAGAATTGTCTCGGTCCGGGCGAGGCCGCCGGAAACAAAAATCCGATGAATGCTTTGTTCGTGCTGGCCTTCGAAAAAGCCGATCGAATTCCGTACTTCGGTCGCCAGTCGGGAGAGGGAACTGCGGCAAATGTCGGCCATGCCGGCGTCGCCTTCCTTCATCATCACGCGCGCGGCATCTGCGTCGAGCGCTCCATCGGCGGTGAGCGCGTGCGTGAGCGCCTTGCCGCCGTAGTCGATGCTGCGAACGAGCACGAGCTCCTTTTGACTGCCGATCATCACCGTGCTTTGCAAGTGTCCCATGTCGAGGAGGAGGAATGCTTCCTTGGCAAAAGTCTCCGGGTAGGCAAACTCGAAGGCGTTAAAGGAGCAAACGGGAGCCAGCTGCAAAATATCGGCCGAAACACGCGACTTGGTGCACGCCTCCGAAATCTGTTTCACCATCGGCCGCAACATCCCGCCAACGAGATATTTGGTCTTCCCGTTGCCGTTCTGAACCGGCGCCGGCGCTGGAGCGTCTGCTGAACCATTAGCCGTCCCGTTGGTCCCGGAGCCGTTGGTGTTTTCCCGGGAAAGCAAAGCGCAATCGAGCACAAAATCCTTGCACTCCTGATTCAGAACCATGAGGCCGTTGAGCCGAAGGGCGTTGCGCAGAAGATCGATGGGCGTATTCGGCTGTTCGATGATCCGGAGGAGCGACTCGGGATCTGAAACGCCAATGGCGCACCCCTTGGCGCTTCCACCCAGATCCTTGAGCAGGAGCTTGAGCTGCTGTGCGAGTTCTTCCGGGGTAGTGATTTCCTCCGGGACTTCGCGGGAGGCGTAGCTGGTCAGCACAAACCGGTCATCACCCTTGCGCTGAAGCAAGACACCTTTGAAGACGTGTTTGCCCAGATCGATCCCAAAAACAGAATTTCCGCGTCTTGCCATGATGCTGCCCCTCCCTATAGCGGGAACCGTGCCCTCAGACCGGTTTTCTGCCTCTGTCAGACCCTTCGGGCAATGGGCAAAACAAGGGGGAAAAGAGACCGCTAATTCGGGGAAAAAGCGCGATAGCCAAAGAACCCGCGGCTCTTGATAATTTCCGCGACTTCCGGTGGAACCATTTGTTCCCAGGCCGGGTCGCCGGATTGCAATTTGGCGAGCGCATCTGGTGGATGAATTCGCAAATAGTCCGGCCGATACTCGGTGATCTCCTGGATGTATTCGTTGTCGATGAGATAGCGGTAAAGCGATTGCAAATTGGGTGCCACGGTGAGCTTCGTGGCGGTCACCAGCGCACCCGTCTCGTCATCGATCATCGGGTAGACATACAGTTTCAAACCGCTCTTAAACATTCGCCCCAGCGCTTCGAGGATTCCTCCCTCGAGATTGAGGTAATATTTCTCGTCGAAAATCTCCATGAGGCTGGGCACACCCATGACCAAACCGATCATGCGATTCGTGTAACGCGCCAGGTATGAGGCGAGCCGGAAATATTCACCGAACTTTGAGACCAGAACGGTGCGACCGAGCGCCCCTAAAATGTCGACCCGCGCGAGAAAATCGCCATGGTTCAACTGGCCTTCCGTGAGCAGATTTTCGAGCGTCATTTCCATGAGTACAACGAGGTCCTCTTCCGAACAGGCGCATTGCTTGAGAAATGCTGTCCGTGCTCCGGTCAGCATGTCGTTCGTGGCGTAGGTTACGGGACGAAAGCTGCCGCGCTCCACCAGGATCGCTTTCTTGTAGAGAATGTCGGCCGGTTGCACTGTTTCCCCGTCCGCCGTGAACATCACCGCGTCAGTCAACCCCTGGCTGGCGAGCTGCAAGCTCATGAGGCGATTGTCCACTCCCGGGAATCCCGGGCCGGAAAATCTGATCATGTCCACCTGAATGCGATCCGGCGCCAGGTTCTCCTGGAGCGATGCGATCAACTTTTCGGGGGGCCGATGATAAAACGCCCCGAAAAGCAGGTTTACTCCGATGATGCCGAGCGCTTCCTGCTGGTCGACATTCGATTCATCGAGCATCCGAATGTGGATGATGATCTGGCTCGGTTCGCCTCGCGGTTGCTCCTGAAAACGGACGCCCAACCAGCCGTGTGATTCGTTGTGTTGCTTGAAGCTGCGCGCCGCGACGGTGTCGGCGAAAACAAAGAACGTGCGTTGGTTTCCAAGTTTTTCGTCCAGTCGCTCGATCAACAAATCGTACTCGTGATCCAGCATCGTCTGAAGCCGGTTGCGGCTGACATAGCGGTCGGCCGTTCCATAAATGGCATCGCTGAACGTCATGTCGTAGGCCGACATCGTCTTGGCGACGGTGCCCGAAGCGCCACCGACGTGGAAAAATCGCCGGGCGACCTCCTGGCCGGCGCCGATCTCAGCGAAGGTCCCGTACTTCTGCGCGTCGAGGTTGATCTGGAACGCCTTTTTGTTGGTGCCGACATTCATGTCCGCGTTCATACGCACTCAAGATGTGGACATTTGCCGGCTTCTCAACCCGGGGAGGGCGGTTTCCGTGCCCGTTGTCTTTCTAGCGTATTCTTAACCGCGACCCGCTTTGCCAGTTATTGACGGGCTGCAAAAATGTCGTCCCGAGCCGAAAGACGGTGAGGGACCTCTCTCGTGCAACTTGCGCTGTCCAGCCGATCGAAGCGGGTTCTTCAGGTGCGAGGTTCCTCGCCGTCTGCGCGACCCATCGGCTACATCCGCACGCGCTCGGCGCCGTTAGCGGGAATCCAGCCGCGGAGATCGTTCGGCAAGGCGGCGTAGAGCCAATCACCGCGTTGACTTAGAACCTGGATTTCACTGCCCGGAGGCAAGGCCAGAACGCTGCTGGCGTTGTCCGCCGTTGCCAGCCTCGCCACGATGTCTTTTCCCGTCACGATCGCGAGCGCGTGGCCTTTGCTGCCGGTTTCCAGCGAGTAAAGGGCGAACACCGCGCCCGCGAAAAGAGCTGTCGACAAAATCGTTAGGGTGACCAAGGCTGCCGAACGCCGCCGTGAAAAGAACAGACGCGCCACGAGGAGGAGTGCGGACCAGAAGGCAATGGAGGCGGCGATCGAATACTGAGTGGGAGTTCCGGCTTCTATGTAATAATCGAGCGCATTGCGCCTCAGCTCCAGGGCGCGTGCTTCGTCGCGGACCAAGGCCAAATTTGCGGTGGCTTCCGGATGACGGGGATCAAGGGCGAGCGCGCGTTCGTAGTTCAGAATGGCTTGGCCGAAATTTCCCAGACGAAACCAAGCATTGCCCAGATCATAGAAGAGATTGGCGCTCCACTGCCCGGAGGAGACAAGACTCTCGTAGCTCTTGATGGCCTCCTGGAAGTGTCCTTCGCTGTATTGTTGGTTCGCCTGCGCGAACGCGGAATCTTGATCTGCGCGAGCTAGGGAAACAGTCGCGCAGGCTAGCGCGAGCGCGGCGATGCCTATCCACCATGGACGTGAGATTTGTTTCATTCTCGCAGGCTTTCGATCAGGTTAAGAACTTCATTTCGGGTTTCCGGCGGGACCACGCCAGCCCCATTCTGGTCCGACCCGCTGTAGCGAACCTCGTCGCTCTTTTCGAATAAATGGCGCAGGCGGAGGCGCGTCGCTTCGTCAGCATGGAATACCGAGGCCGCGAGGTCCGCGTCGACCGTGTTCGGGTCTAGGTTCTTGGCCAGCGCCGTCTTCAATTGAACAGCGCGGGACGCGCGGGAAAAATACTCCTGCGAAGCCGTGTCTTCGCGACGCAGGCTGCGTTGCAACTCCGAGGCCTCATGTTGCAGTGATTCCCGACGCCGCGCTTCGCGATCATTGAGGCGGGCCTGCCGCATTTTCCGGACGATGTAGCCGACCAGGACCAAGAGGGGAAAGAGCTGCGCCAGCCAGAAGGATCTGCGGGCGAAGAAAGGCGTAAACGACTGGGCCGCTGCGGGGTTTTCAGTGAGTTGATGAAGAATGTCGCGCTGCTTGGAAGCGGCCGTGCCGGATGCGGCTGGTGTGGCTCCGATGGCCGCGACTGCCGGCGCGGTGGCGGCCGGGGCAACGCCGCCTGCCACCTGAACAGGAATCGCGTCCCCGCGCAGAGTTACGTACTGTTCCTTGGTCGGATCGAAGTAGGTAAAAAGCTGCGTGGGAATCTTGTCCTTGCGCTCGTTCGGGCTGAGCACGGTCTCGAACGTTTTCGCGCCGCTGATTCCGACATCGTCGTCCTGCTTGAAATCCGCGGACGGGGGATACTTGTGCCATCCATGATCATCCTCGGAGACCGGTGCGGTGACCCGATCGAAATTTCCGCGGCCCGAGATTTTTGCCGTCACGGTAATGGGATCGCCCACCTGCACGCTCTTCGGGTTGGCGTCGAGGGTCATCGTGAAATTACCGACTGCGCCGGCAAAAGTTGGCGGCGCGTTGGGAGGCAACGCCTTGACCTCGATGTTCACGCGTTCCGTCCTTAGCTTGATCTCACGCGGGACGCTTCCCCCAAGCCAGGGATCGTTAAAAAAATCCTCGAGCGCCGGATCGTTCATGCCCAGCGGGTTCTGGGGAATGGAACGATTCCGCTGCGCCTGCGGCATCAGCACCACCGCGGGGATTTCGACCGGCCCGATTTCGATCGTTCCGGTACGCGCGGCCGCGATCGCCGTCTTATAGGAGACGATCGTATACGTTTTTTGCCCGATCGTTTGCCGTCCTTCCGAGGCGCGCATTTTCTGCTTGGTGAACCCCTGGCCCGGCAGATCGAGCTCCGGAGCGATATTGCGCACTCGGGTTTGGATTTCGAATCCGACTCGCACTACGATCGGAATCATCTCTCCTACGTAGGCGGTTGTCTTCGGCACAATCAGTTCCGCGAAAGTGCTTTTTTTCGGGTCGGCTGCTTCGGGTCCGCGATTGGAGCGAGACGACGGGTTGGGGGAATCGCTGACGTTAAGGGTCAGCTCCGGAGTGCGAAGGGAATTGTTCCCGGCGCGGAGGGTCTGCGGCGGGATGGTGAAGCGGCCAGCCCGCAGCGGCACGATCATGTAGGTAAACGTGATGCTCGAAGTCACGTTGAAGTTTCGCATCTCGAATGACTGCATCTGGCCCGTAGAGTGGATCTCCAATCCATCCACTGAAATCTCGGAAGGCGCTGCGGCGTTGCGGTCACCTTTCACTTGAATCTGAAGCTGGACCGCCTGGCCGACGCCGGCCTCCGAAGTGTTTAGAACGGCTGTGACGGAGGGCTCGTCCGCGCGGGCCGATCCGGTCAGTGCGGCAAGGGCGACAGTCACGATAGCCGCGTGAGCCAGGAGAAAATGTTTGAGCGGTGAACGGTGCATTGCGGACTGGTTACCAGTCATTATAGACAGGACGCACTGGCTTGCGTTCATCAAGCTGCACGCGTCGTTCTTCATCCTTCATCGAGCGCAGAAGAAGCTCGGCTTGCTTCTCGCTCATCTCGCCTTCCTTCTCCGGCTCCCCCTCGGCCATTTGCGCGGGCTGCGCATTCTGATCGGGCTTTTCTTCGCCGGCCGCTTTGACTTCACCTGCCATTTTCTTGCCGGGAGAAGGGCCAGGCGTCGGCGAAGTGCCAGGGCCTTCCCCTTCGCCGGGCGATGGAGAAGGACGTTCGTTTCCTTCGCCAGGTTTGGGTGATTGTTCCGGCTTTTCCTGATCCCGCCCCGATTCGTCCTGTTTGTCAGGCTTGTCGGAACCTTTGCTATCCGGGGAAGGTGAGGGGGAGTCGCCGGGTTGGTCCTGCTCTCCTTCCTTCTTTTCAGGCGGGGGAGATGGAGTTTCGCCGGGTTTGGACTCGTCCTTGTTTTTGTCTTTCGCAGGATCATTCTTGGCCTGCGCCTGATCGTCGCTCTTGCCCGATTCGTCTTTTTGATCTTGCTGCTTTGACTGCTGTTGTTGCTGATCTTTGTCGTCTTTCTTGGAATCGTCTTTCTTGGAATCCTCCTTCTTTTTATCCTGGGGTTTTGGCGGTGGTGAAGGGGGAGGTTGTTGTTCGCGTTTCTGCTTCAATTCCTCGATCTTCCGTTTCACATATTCGAGGTTCTCTTTCGCCTCCTTATTGTCCGGCGTGATTTTGAGGCTCTGCTCGTAGTGTTGCAGCGCGTTCGTCCAATCTTTCAGCTTCTCGTCGTCCTTTTTCTGCCCGTCACCCCGCTGGTAGAGAGTGTTTCCCAGATTGTAATGACTCTTGCCTTGCAGGCTGGCATCTGGCGAAAGCAGCGCCTGGCTAAAGGAATTCAGCGCCTTGCCAAAGTCCTTCATCTTGTAGGCGGCGGCGCCTGCATCGAATTCGATCTTGTCCGCGGCATGGGTCTGCGGGTGTTCTTGCAACGTCTTTTCGAACTCCCGGTAGGCGTCGGAGAATTTGTCTTGCCGATAGGCCTCGAGCCCAGGCGCGGCACCGAACACAGGGTTGGCCAGCAGTAGAACCATCGCCGCCATCGCCAGCTTCTGTTTCGCTGAAGCCGTCCGCGTCGCCGATGCGCGCGACCGTCTTCGCTCGCGCATCAGAAAAGACGTGGCGAGAAAGAATAGCGCGACGCCCAGCGGCCATTGAAAGCGTTCAATGGGCCGTCGCGAAAGCCGGGCATCAATGTCACCGGCCTGCATTTGCGCGAGCCCCTCGGTAAAGAGCTGTTTCATGGTGCGCGGGCCGTCCTCCAGATGGAGATAGAACCCGCCGGTGCTCTCCGCGACTTCCTTCAAGCGCTTTTCGTCCAGCTTTGATTTCACGACTTGCCCCTTGCTGTCTTTGACGAAAGCCGTCCCGCCACCTTCACCGCTGATTGGAATGAGCGATCCCTCGGGCGTTCCCACCCCCACCGTAAAGACTCTCACCCCGGCATCCGCCGCTGCCTTCGCCGATTTCGTCGGATCACCACGAAGATCTTCACCATCCGTGAAGATAATCACCGCCCGATTGCCGATGGCGCTCTTGCCGAAGGTCCGCACGGCCAGATCGATCGCTTCCGAAATATTGGTACCGCCTTCTGGAATCGTGCTCGTGTCGAGATCGTTGATTGCCTCGACTGCGGCGTCGTAGTCGATCGTCAAAGGCGCTTGCAGGAACGCGCGTCCCGCAAACGCGACCAGGCCTACCCGATCGCCCTGGAGCTCGGTAATGAGATCCTGTGTCGCCAGTTTCACTCGTTGAAGGCGGTTCGGGAGCACATCGTTTGAAAGCATGCTGCGCGAAGTGTCGACCGCCAGAATGAGATCGAGTCCCTTTCGCTTCGCGTCCTCATAAGTGTAGCCCCAGCGAGGCTGAGCCAGCGCGGCGATCGCGAGCGCCAGGCCCAGGAGGACCAAGGCAAAGCGCGCGCTGCGTCGACGGCGGTCCACGGTCCGGGCCAGATTTGGCAGTAGTCGTTCCGAGACGAATTCTCGCAACCGTAACGCGGCCCGACGCTCGGCCCGCAGAAACAGCGCGACCAGCAACGGAACCATGAGCAAAGCCCAGAACCACTGTAAAAGGCCGAAAGTCATAGGTGGAATGTGTGCCCCTTCCTCATGGCAACTTCTTCCAGATGCTTTGCGCCAGGAGGATCTGCGCCACGAGCAAACTACACCCGGCCATAATGCAGGCGGGAAAGAGGTCGCGGTATTGCTGATATTTTTTCACCGCAACTGTCGTCTTTTCCAGTTTGTCGATGTCGTGAAAAATTTGTTCCAATGACTTCGTGTCCGTGGCCCGGAAAAATTGTCCGTCCGCGATCTTGACGACTTCCTTCAAGCCGGCCTCGTTGAATTGAACGCGCTGGTTTTGATACATGATGTTGCCCAGCATGTCGGTAAACGGTTTTCCGGTCCGTGGGTTAAAGACCGGCGCGGGAGCAATCCCGTTAATGCCGGCGCCGATGGCGTAGAAACGAATTTTGAGCGCCTTCACCGCCTCTGCTGCGGTCGTGGGCGGAATCTTGCCCGCGTTGTTCTCGCCATCCGTCAGGAGCACGATCACCCGGCTCTTGGAAGCCTTGTCCCTTAAACGATTTGCGGCGGAGGCGATGGCGGAGCCGATGGCGGTGCCATCTTCGACCATGCCGGTGCGAACGCGTTCGAGATTCTGCAGAAGCCAATCGTGATCGAGTGTCATCGGGCTGATGACGTAGGGACGTCCGGCGAAGGCAATGATGCCGATCCGATCGTTAGGCCGGGCTTCAATAAACTGGCGCGTTACTTCACGAATCGCGTCGATTCGCGTGGCCTGGTCGCCCCCGACCGAAAAATCCTTGGTCAACATCGATTGCGATGCGTCAAGGACCAGCATGATGTCGATCCCGCTCGCTTCCACTTGCGTGAGACTCTTGCCCAGCTGCGGTCGCGCCATGGCTATAGTCAGAAGCGCGAGGCCGAGCAGGAAAAGGCTGCGCAAGATTTTGCCGGCGCTAGCCGCGCTGGTTTTCCCGAGCGAACGCAACGCTGCGGTCGAGGAAAAGGTAAGAGCGGCGGCGGGCCCGCTCCGCCCCCGGAAGTAAGCCAGCAGGGGGATCGCCAGCAGGAGCAAAAGCATCCAGGGGTGGACAAACGTAAGGGCGGAATTTCCGGATAACCAATCAGGCAGGCTCAAGCTTCCCTCCTTCCACAAAACGGGTGGCTTCTTCCCGGAGCAGCCGGCTGTCCTCGGTCGTGGCGTCGTAGCGCGCGAACTTGATCAGGTCGCAGCGGTTGAGAAAATCCTCGAGCAAAGTTTTTTCGTCCTCGGAAAAGGGCGAAGCCTTCGCCAGGACAGCGAGAAATTCGACGGATGTCTGTCGAGTCACCGGCAGTTGGTATTGCTCGGTGACATAGCGGCGGAGAATGTCGGAAACGCGGATACTGAATTGATAGGGCGGCAAGGTTTCTATCTCGCTCCCGATTCGACCAAGCTCTTCGAGCGTGCGTTCGCGCGGAGATGGACCTGGTTTCTGGCGTTGCGACCGTCGCCAGAGCCACCAGCCCAGTAAAGCGCACAGCGCCAGCGCAACGATTGCTCCGCCATAAATGACCCACGGCGGCAAGAGCGAGTAATCAACTGGAGGCGCGATATCGTGGAATTCTTCGGCGGCGAGAACAATCATACAGCAGGGAATTCATCGCACGGCCAGGCGCCGCTCGCGTTGTTTGAAAAAGGAGCGCAACGCGGGCAGGTAATCCTCGCCGGTCCGGAGCGAGATGGCGTCGATACTGTTGCGACGCAGGGTTCGATTTAGCTCAGCCCGCCGAGTTTCTGCCAGGGCATTAAAGCGCGCGCGCGTTGTTCGGTCCGCGGTGTTGATCTCAACTTGCTCGCCGGTTTCCGCGTCTTCCAAAGTAATGATTCCAACGTTAGGCAAGATTTCCTCGCGTTGATCCTGGACGTGCACGGCAATGAAATCATGTCTCCGTCCGCTTACGGAGAGTTCGCGGGAAAAATCGCCACTCTGAAAATCGGAAACGAAAAAGACCACGGCGCGCCGCGTCACCACCTTGTTCAGGTAATCGAGAGCAAGGCCCGGCGCCGTGCCGCGACCGGCCGGCTCGAAGAACAGGATTTCGCGGATGATGCGCAGCGTATGCGATCGTCCCTTTTTCGGCGGAATGAAAAGTTCGACCCGATCGCTGAAGAGAAGCAGGCCCACCTTGTCGTTATTTCGAATGGCGCTGAAAGCCAGGAGACAGGCGACTTCAGCCGCGAGCTCGCGTTTGGATTGGGCTGTGCTGCCAAAATTTCCCGAGGCGCTGACGTCCACGACCAGGATTACGGTCAGCTCACGTTCTTCGGTGAATTTTTTCACGAAAGCCGTCCCCAGCCGCGCCGTCACGTTCCAATCGATGGCGCGGATTTCATCGCCGGGCTGATATTCACGCACGTCCTCGAAGTTCATCCCGCGACCCTTAAAGACGCTGTGGTAATCGCCCGCGAAGATGGTCTGGACGAGGCCCTTGGTTTTGATCTCGAGGGCGCGGATTTTTTTGAGAACTTCTGCAGCATCCATGTGTGAATGGTGATCAGTGATCGGTGAATAGAGGTTCTTCTTCCACGCGAGCCACACGTCGGTAGTCGGTGGCAGGGCCGTGCTTACAGAAGTCGTCCGCGCGAGCGATCATGCGTGAAAGCATGCCGCCGATCACTTGATAGCAATCGTTTAGCTCTTTGAAATCCGCCGACGACTGATAGTGAGCATCCAACGCGTCGTCTAACCAGGACTGGGTCTCGTTCGCCTCCCCGCGGGCCTCATCGATTTTGTTGATAAAGGCAGCCTTATATCGGCGCCGGGCCCACGCTTCCGCCAGCATCGCTTTCACTGCGCGCGAACTTCTGCGAATTTGATCCGTCAGAGCATACCGTTCTTCACGCGGAAAATGTGTGCTCACAGCGAAAACTCGTTTGGCCGCCTCGCGTGCGGACACATAAACCTTCAATTCACGAAACGACTTCGCACCTGCCATACAATTCACCAGTCACTGATCACTATTCACATCCCCATCAGGGCACCGGTAATCCTGCGAAAATCCGATCCACGATGGTCTCGCTGCTGATGGTCTCCGCCTCGGCTTCGTAGCTCACGATAATGCGATGACGCAGCACATCCGTGCCGATGCTCTTGACGTCTTGCGGCGTCACATACCCGCGGCCGCTCAGGAAAGCGTGCGCTCGCGCGGCCAATGCCAGATAAATCGTCGCGCGGGGCGACGCGCCATAGCGAATCAAGCCATCGAGGTTCAAATTGTACGACGCCGGTTCGCGAGTCGCCCAGACCACATCGACGATGTAGTCCTTCACGCGATCGTCAATGTAGATGCTGTTCACGATTTCGCGGGCCGCGATGATTTGGGCCGGATCGACGACCGGCACCACGTTCAGGTTCGGCGCGGAAGTCGCCATCAAATCAAGAATCTGGCGCTCCTCGGCTTTCGCCGGGTAGCCGATGTGCAACTTCAACATGAAGCGATCGAGCTGCGCTTCCGGCAGTTGATAAGTGCCTTCCTGCTCGAGCGGATTCTGGGTAGCGAGAACGAGAAATGGATCGGAGAGAGGATAAGTCGTTTCGCCAATCGTGACCTGGCGCTCCTGCATCGCTTCAAGGAGCGCGCTCTGGACCTTGGCGGGGGCGCGATTGATTTCGTCGGCCAGAATCAAGTTGGAAAAGAGCGGGCCGAGCTTCGTCGTGAACTCTCCTGTGCGCGGGTTGTAAATGAGCGTGCCGATCAGGTCGGCGGGCAGTAGATCGGGAGTGAATTGCAAACGCTGGAATCCGGTTTGGATGCAGGCGGCAAGTGTTTTAACCGTCAGCGTTTTGGCCAGGCCCGGGACGCCTTCGAGCAGGATGTGGCCGTTGGCGAGCAACCCGAGGAGCAACCGATCCACCAGGTATTTCTGGCCGATCACGACTCGGCCGATCTGTTCTCGCAGCGGTGGAATCCATTGACCCATCTCCTGCACTTGCTGCGTGATTTCCTGCGTTGATTTCATAAGAAAGGGTGAGACATGCGGAAGCCGGGTAATGTTCGATCTAACGCCGTGTTATTGCGCTGATTTTCCATCGATGTAGAGGCGTTCGTGTCAAGCGCCTAAACCGAAGCCCAGCGCTTAACCCCAGTGGCTATTCGACCGTTTCCGTCCGCGCGCGGCAGCTCAAGAGCACGGGCAATCCGGGATACGGCTCAGCCGCCCGAATGCGCCCCTGGAGATAGCGGCCGTATGTCTCGCTGAGCAGCTTGGGCTGATTCACGAAGAAGACGAATTTTGGCGGCTCCAGTGCCCGATCTTCGTCGCCTCTCGCTTGCGTAGCGTAGAATAACTTCAGGCGACGGATTCCAATTGTCGGCGGCGGATTTTCCTCGAAGGCGGCGCGGAGCAAGCGATTCAACACGCCCGTCCCCAGACGCACCTGCGCGGCCTGCCGGACATCCGCGATCAAGCGAAAGAGTTGCTCGACGTTCTCACCTGTCAGGGCCGAGGCAATCAAGACCGGCGCGTAGTCGAGGAAAAAGAGGTCGTCCCGGGTCGCGGAAGCGGTCCGTTCCATCTCGGCTTTGGCGCCGCGTTTTGGTTTTACCAGGTCCCATTTGTTTAGGATGACCAAACATGGTTTCTCCGACTTCTGGATCAGTCCCGCGATCTTCTTGTCCTGGACGGTCACGCCGCTTGTGAGGTCGATCACGAGGATGCAGAGATCGGCGCGGCGAATGGTGCGCTCGGCTCGCATGACGCTGAAAACCTCGACCGAACTGGAGTGTTTGCTACGCGCGCGAATCCCGGCGGTATCGATCAGGAGATACGGCTGTCCGTCTCGCTCATACATGATGTCGACGGCGTCGCGTGTTGTTCCGGGAAGTTCGCTGACGATGGTGCGGGCATCGCGCAGGATCGAATTAATGAGGGAGGACTTTCCCGCGTTCGGCCGTCCGACAATGGCCAGAGCCAGGGGGTGGTGGGCGGGTGGAGAGTGAAGGCCTGGGCCACCGGAACTCTTGGAGTCAGCAGAGGCGGAAGCGGGCAGGAGAGAATCGATCATCTCCAGGAGACCGGAAATGCCGCGGCCATGCGCGGCGCTGATCGGCGCGTAAATCGCGAAGCCGAGCCGCGCGAAATCGCCCTCCAGATCTTCGTGGTTCGGATGGTCGATTTTATTGATGACGAGGACAACGGGAGCTTTCGCTTTGCGCAGGATTCTCGCGAGCTCCTGGTCGATCGGTGTGAGCCCGTCCTGGGCATCCACCACAAATAAGATTACGTCGCTCTCGCGCATGGCGGCGTCTGCGGCGCTCCGGACCTGCGTTCTCAGCTCCACTTCACCGGCCCCGCCGATTCCTCCCGTATCCCACACTATGAAGGGGCGCGACCCGCGAACGCAGGGCGCTGCCAGGCGGTCGCGCGTAATGCCGGGTTGGTCGTGGACGATAGCGATGTTGCGGCCGGCGAGCCGGTTGAAGAGCGCGGACTTGCCTACATTGGGCCGGCCGACGATAGCGACTTTGCCCACGCTTTCGGGCGTGCTTTTTCGTTGCATGGTAGCGGTCGCCCGACCGCGCTAATCCACTTTCGCGTTGGCGTGGCCTTGCGCAGTCAACTGCCGCACCCCATCCCTCACGTAAATTATCCCGGAAACAAGGGTAAAAACGCCAGCGGCCACGACCACATAGAGCAGCGGCAGAATTTGAAGTTGCAACATGACCCAGGCGATTGCCGCCATTTGCAGGACCGTCGCGACCTTTCCAGTCCAACTCGGCCTGACCCGAACCGTCCCATTCAGGATGTGCAGCACGGCGCTCCCCACCAGAATTACGGAATCACGCGTGATGACGAGGACGGGAAACCAGGCTGGGAATTTTCCATAATGGAAATCGACCGTGCTCCAATTACTGATGCTGAGCGTAATAATGCCGCTGAGCAGGAGGCCCTTGTCGGCGATCGGGTCGAGAATCATGCCGAGCGAGCTGCGCTGATTATAACGCCGGGCGACGTAGCCATCGAGGCCATCACTGATGGCGGCGAGAAGAAAAACCGTGATGGCGGCGAAGCGCTGCCAATCCTCCGGGTTACCTTCCTGGATGCTCTGTCCGTAATAAATTGCCAGCGTGACGAAGACCGGGATCATGAGGATCCGGATCACGGTGATTTTGTTTGCGGTCGTCATCGGAAAGCGTCGCGCTCAGGGAACCTTGCAAGACTGTCGCGAAAACTTGCAAGCAATTTGCGGCTCAGGTTTCCAGATCCGAAGAAGCCGTTCCCGACTTCGTCGCGTGCCGGCCTTCGCTGAATTCCTCGATCATTTTCTGGTTGAAGGCTGGGATGTCGTCCGGCTTGCGGCTCGTGACCAGGCCGTTGTCCACCACCACTTCCTGGTCGACCCAGTTCCCGCCCGCGTTTCTCACATCGGTTTTGATCGCGGGCCAGGAAGTGAGGGTGCGGCCGCGGATGACGTTCGCGTCGATCAGGACCCACGGAGCGTGACAGATCGCGGCGACCGGTTTGCCCTCGCGAAAGAAATGGCGCACAAACTCGAGCGCTTTCTCTGAGGAACGCAATGCGTCCGGATTCATTAGTCCGCCAGGAATCAGGAGCGCGTCGAAATCTTCAGGCTTCGCTTCGTCGAGCGTTTGATCGACCGCGACGGTCTCACCTTTATCGGCGTGCTTCATTCCCTGAATCTTCCCGGACTCGATTGAGACCACCGTCGTGGCTGCGCCAGCTCCCTCGAGTGCCGACCGGGGTTTCGTCAGTTCCACTTCCTCGAATCCATCTGCCGCCAGAATTGCCACCTTCCTGCCCGTTAGTTGTGCTGCCATAAGAATTCCTCCGGTTGAACGTTTTTTGCCATTCCCTCCGGAAGTACTACGAACGGCTCGACCGCTTCGGATGTAGGCCAGTTCGCCCGTCAACTCTAACGCCTGTCATTCCGAGCCGCGCAGACGGCGAGGGGCCTCGCACCTGCTGTCCAAGTTTACCAGAAACGGTGAGCCTTCTCTGAAGGTCACGCGTCCTGTTACGCGGAAGCGACTGACCAATTGCGAGGTCCCTCTCCGTCTGCGCGGCTCGGGATGACAGCGTGAGGGCGGGCACGACACTCAAAGGAGCTCGAAGCCAAATCTCCAAAACGTCTTGGTCTCGCCCTTCAGCTGGGTAAGATGCAGTCCGCGCCGCCGATGTGGCGAAATGGCAGACGCAACGGACTTAAAATCCGTTGGGCTTAACGGCCCGTGCCGGTTCGAGTCCGGCCATCGGCACTCTCCGGGAAACGAACTCTAATAAGGATCGTAGGGTTTGCCGCAGTCCGGGCAAACCCAGATCCCTTTCGTGTCGTTGACCGTGTTATGGCGCGCGCCGCAGTTGGGACACACAGAAAACATTCGAGTGCTCCGGCCGGCGACCTCGCCCTTTTTCGCGGCTGTCTCCGCCGCGACTTCGCTACTCTCATTTTCCTCAGGCATACTTTTCTAATACGAGCCAGGGCGGGGTTGATTGCAATGAATAACAGACCGACCGGGGGACATGCGTTGTCATCCCGAGCGGAGCGTAGCGCAGACGAGGGACCCCGACGGACTTTTGTTCCGCGCCCGAAGCGCAATCGGTCGACGCGCGATGGGGTCCCTCGACTTCGCATTCGCCCCGCTCGGGATGATCCACAGTGGATCGACTGCAAGACTGTCCGCCCGATCCGTGTTAGAAGCCGAGGTGATTTCTTTGAAATTGAAACCAACATTGCTTTTGGCCTGCGCAAATCTTTTCACGATGTCAGCGTTTGCTGCGTCCGGTGCCGAGGAGTACAAGCTGGCCGAGGGCGCGAAAATCATTGAAACGCAGGCGGTCACGCCGAATCGGTCCCTCGTTTTGTGGATGGTTCGCCCGGAGAAACATCCGCGTGACACGCCGGGAGATTCTTACACCTGCCCGGAATATACGAGGGGGAATTATTACAGCGGCCCCACCAGGATTTCTCTAGTCGACTCCCAAACGCACAAAGTCATCAATACCGTGAAGATCGCGCAGGAGGAAGCGGACGAATTCGATCTGCCCTACCACATCCGTTCTGACTACTACTATCGGGTCGACGGCGTTCCGAAGGAGACTGAAGGAAAACCGACAATCTTGTTCCTGAAGGATTTAAACGGGGATGGCAAGGCGTGGGAATTCGCTCTCTTCGACGCCCAGGCCTGCATGGGGCTTGCGACAACATTGCTTGGATACAGCGAGCGACAGGACAAAGTGATCCAATATCAAACTCACCTCGCGGTGACGGACTCAAAAGGAAAGCACTCGACCACGCACGGAATCTTGGCCCGATTATTTGTTCAGCAAGAAGCCAGGGGCTCCGGGTACCTGGAAATATGAGATCGACTATCGAGGCCGGGGCGGTTCGCTCGATAAGTACGAGGTGCACTACGACAAACAGGCGGAGAAATTTGAGGGCAAGCTGGTCCAAACAGGCGGCGATTAAGAAGTGGACGGCTGACCGGCAATCGCGCGGGTGCTCCTCCCGGTGGGGAGAATGAACTTGCCAAGGCCGCCTCAATCCTTTGCTCTTTGATCATGGCAGACACGGACCGGCCACTCTTCATTCCAGTGATTCTCGGGACGCCACGGCAGGGCAGACGCAGCGAACACCCGGCCCGTCTCGTTTTGGAGGAGATAAGAAAGCGGGCCGGAGTCGAGACGGAGTTCATCGATGTGCGGTCGCTCCACATGCGGATGGATGATGCGGGGGAGGACATGAAGGACCCCGCCTTTTCCGCCACTGTCGAGCGGGCGGACGCTCTCATCCTGGTCGTGCCGGAATACAATCACGGGTATCCGGGACTTCTGAAGCACGCCCTCGACATGAATCTGAAGGAGTACATTCACAAAGCCGTCGGGCTCTGTGGCGTTTCGGCCGGACCCTTTGGCGGCACGCGGGTGATCGAACACCTTCTCCCCGTCATGCGTGAGCTGGGTCTGGTCACCACATTTACCGACGTGAACTTTAGTCATGTGAAAAAAATCTTCGATGAGAAGGGGGAGTTGCTCGACCAAAGCTTCGTCCGCCGCGTGAACGCATTTCTCGACGAGCTTCTCTGGATGGCGCGGGTGTTACGCCACGGCCGCGAGAACATCGCGCCCCAATAAGTACGTCGCCCATGTCGATCGATCGGCCGCTCGAGCGACGGATGAGAGAGCTCGGAGTTCTTGAGTCTGATCTCGAAGAGGATTTCGCGCGATCGGGCGGGCCAGGCGGCCAGAACGTCAACAAAGTTTCCACGGCCGTCACCCTGCGACATGTGCCCTCCGGCTTGCGGGTTACGGTCCAGGATTCGCGATCGCAGGCCGCCAATCGCAAGCTCGCGCGCGAGAGGCTGCTGGATGCGATTGAACGTCGTCGGCAAAATGAGCGCGCAGCCGAGCGAAGTCGCCGTGAAAAGATTCGCCGCCAGCGCTCGCCGCGCCCGCGCGGTTTGAAAGAACGAATCCTCGAAGGGAAGCGGCGGCGGTCGAAACTCAAGAAACTGCGGACGAAGACCGACGATTGATGAGATTTGCGCTCTTCGTTCTTACGTATCTATACGGCGGGGTCGTTGACCTCGCCCCGGTTCAGGCACTGCCTTGAATCGGCGAAGTCAGCGCTGCCGCTTACAGAAGCGAACCAGGAAATTTTCGCCCGAAATACATCTGGCCAAGGAACCTGCACCGATTTGTCCTTGAAGGAACAACTTCAACTATGAAAAAACTTATTATTCTTACGCCACTGCTAGCGGTTACTGCAGTAATCCTGAGTTCGTGCACCACGGTGGTGGAAAAACCAGCGCCAACCACAACGACGACAACAACCCACTCGGAAACGATCAAGAGGGCACCCACAACCAGCACGACCGAGACAACCATCCGTTCGTCCGGGGACTAGACGGCTCGCTTCAAGCAACAACTGGATCAGGAAGGGGACTCGCTCCGGTGAGTCCCTTTCTTTTACGCCGCCGGGTTCGGCGGCGAGTCCGGTTCCACTTCGGCCCCTTCCTGGCTGACGACCGGCGCGATCGCCTGAAGTTTCTCGGCGCCGCTCAAATCCATCAGCTTCACGCCCATGGTGTTGCGGCCGACGGCTCGGATTTCTTTCACTCGCGTCCGCACCATTTGGCCCTTGGTGGTGATGAGCATCAGCTCGTCCTCTTCGGTGACGGTCAGCGCGCCGACGACGCTGCCGGTTTTTTCGCCGGTCTTCATCGTGATGATGCCTTTGCCGCCGCGCGACTGCCGCCGGTAATCGTCGAACGGCGTGCGTTTGCCGATGCCGTTTTCGCCGGCCACCAGCAGCATCGCATTCGGATCCACGATGGCGATCGCCGACGACCAGATCGCCTTTTTCCGGGCGAATCCCCCAAACGCCGACCGTGTTGCGGCCCTGATCGCGCAACTGCTCTTCGTGGAAACGCAGGCTCATTCCTTCCTTGGTGATGAGGACGATTTCGTTGTCGCCGTTGGTCAGCTTCGCGTCGATCAGGCAATCGTCCTTCTCGATCTGGATGGCGATGATGCCGCCTTTCCGGACGTTGCTGTAATCGGAGAGGTTCGATTTCTTCACGATGCCCGATCGGGTGGCGAAGAACGATGTGAAGATTCTCGTCCCAGGTCTCGTCCACGATGTTCGGCGCCAGTGCCCGATTTCTTGGCCTGGACGCGGATGGTGCGCGGCGATTTTTTCGTCGGCGCGCAATTCCAGCAGGTTCGCGATCGAGCGGCCCTTGGCGGCGCGGCCCATCTCCGGAATCTCATAAACTTTCTCGACGTAGGCGCGGCCTGATGTCGTGAAGAACATCAGGTAATCGTGCGTGCGTCGCGGTGAAGAGATGCTCGACGAAATCGCCCTCTTCCTCTTCCGTCGCGCCCTTCGCGCGTGGTCATGCCGATCACGCCTTTGCCGCCGCGCCGTTGGGCGCGGAACGCGCTGACCGCGGTGCGCTTGATGAAGCCGCCGTGGGTGATGCTGATGATGCAGCCTTCGTTGGCGATGAGATCCTCCATGTTGATCTCGCCTTCGTCGGGAACGAGCTGCGGTCAGGCGCGGCGCGGCATGCTTGTCCCGGATGTCGCGCAGCTCTTTCTTGATGATCTGCCAAGACGCGCGACTCTTTCGCCAGAATGTCGCGCAGGTCCTTGATCGTCTCGATCAGTTCGCTTGTATTCGCAGTCGATCTTGTCGATTTCCAGGCCGGTGAGCTGATAAAGGCGCAGATCGAGAATCTGGTTCGACCTGGTGTTCGCTGAACGCATAACGGCCATCGATCAGGCGCGCTTCGTTGCGGATCAGGATGCCCGATTTTCTCCACCTGTTTCCGCGTGAATTCGAAGGCGAGCAGCTTGACCCGCGCTTCGTCGCGATTGGCTGAGCCGCGAATGATGCGGATGAACTCATCCAGGTTCGCCAGCGCGATGAGGTAACCTTCGAGCGTCTCCGCGCGCTCCTCGGCCTTGCGCAATTCGAAGCGCGTCCGGCGCAGGACGACTTCGCGCCGATGATCGATGTAAGCCTGGTTCGCCTCCTTGAGCGTTCAGCAGTCTTCGGGCCGGCCGTGATCGATCGCCAGCATGTTGACCGCGAAGGAGCTCTCCAGCGCGGTGTGCTTGTAGAGATTGTTGATGACGACCTTCGGGATTGCCGTCGCGCTTCAGCTCGATGACGACGCGCGTGTTTTCGTCCGACTCATCGCGGATCGCGGTGATATCGGTGAGCACCTTCTCGTTCACCAAGTCGCGCGATGCGCTCGACCAGCGTCGCGCGATTCACGTTGTAAGGAATCTCGGTGATGACGATTTGCTCGCGATTGCCCTTCAGCTCTTCGACGCCGGCTTTGCCGCGCACTTTCATGCTGCCGCGGCCGGTCTCGAGATAATGCTTGATGCCCGCCATGCCGCAGGATGGCGCAGCCGGTCGGGAAATCCGGGCCTTTCACGAACTTCATCAGCTCATCGAGTCGTGATGTCCGGATCGTCGATCTGCGCGCAGATGCCGTCGATCACTTCGCCGAGATTGTGCGGCGGCATGTTGGTCGCCATGCCGACCGCGATGCCGGTGCCGCCATTAACCAGCAGATTCGGGAACGCCGCGGGAAAGACGGTCGGCTCGGTCGCGCGTCTCGTCGTAGTTCGGGACGAAATCGACCGTGTCCTTGTCCATGTCGGCCATGAGCGCGGCGCCGAGATGCGTCATGCGCGCCTCGGTGTAACGCATGGCCGCCGGCGGATCGCCTTCGACCGAACCGAAGTTGCCCTGGCCATCGACGAGCGTCTCGCGCATGGCCCACGGCTGGGCCATGTGCACGAGGGTGGGATAGATCACCGCTTCGCCGTGCGGGTGATAGTTACCGCTCGTGTCACCGCAAATCTTCGCGCACTTCCGATGCTGCCGGTTCGGGAAAAGCGACAGATCGTGCATCGCGTAGAGGATGCGGCGCTGCGAAGGCTTCAATCCGTCGCGCGCATCCGGCAACGCGCGCGAAATGATGACCGACATCGAGTAATCGAGGAACGACCTCGATACTTCTTCGGCGACGTTGATCAGCTCTATTTTTTCGTTCGGGTTATACATCGAAAATGAAATGACGAGTGACGAATGACGAATGACGAGACTCCAGACGATACGATCACCAATCCGACATTCGTCATTCGTGCTTCGTCATTCCTGCTAAACATCGAGGTTGCGGACATTCAGCGCGTTGTCCTCGATGAATTGCCGGCGCGGCTCGACCACGTCGCCCATCAGGATGGTGAACATCTTGTCGGCTTCGACCGCGTTGTCGTCGTTCAGGTCGACCTTGAGCAGTTTGCGCTTCTCCGGATCCATCGTGGTGTTGAACAACTCCTTGGCGTTCATTTCGCCCAGGCCTTTGAAGCGCTTGATCTGCACGCCGCGCCGTCCGATCTCGACGATCTTTCTGGTGAATCTCCGGAATCGAGAAGAGCGGGATGCACCGTCGCTTTCTCGCCTTCGCCTTCGATCAGCTCGAAAATCGGCTTATCGCTGCGCGGCGTAGTGGTCGACCTTCAGACCTTTGCGCGCGAGCTCCGCGATGATCTTCTGGATCGTGGCCGATTCGTGCAGCTCGACCAGTTTGGCGCGGCGGCGGACGCCGCCGTTCGATTTCACCGGCGCCGCGGCGAGCGGCAGTAGTTCCTGCCCCATCTCGGCATCGAACAGATTCAGATCGAGGTTCTGCTCGTGGAAATCGCGGACTTCGCGCTCGTCGTGAAAGTAATCGGACGGATTCTTCGTTGCCCTCGCGGACTTTCACCAGATAGGCCGGAAGTTTACCGGTCTTGGGATCGCGCGCCTCGAGGTAGCTTTCGAAGTCGCCGCCATGCCGTCGGACGGACTCGCTCAGCTTGGCGAGCCTTTCGAGGACTCGAGGATGTCCTTCAGTTGCGCGGCGCTGAGCTCCTTGTTGTCGGCCAGGTTCTTCAGGCGCACGTCTTCCGCGCCTAACGAGATCAGGATTTTGTTCAGCTGCATGTCGTCATCGACGTATTCCTCGCGCTTCTTGCGCTTGATCTGATAGAGCGGCGGCTGCGCGATGTAGATCTTGCCCGCGCGCACCAGCTCGGTCATCTGCCGGTAGAAAAAGGTGAGCAGCAGGGTGCGGATGTGCGAACCGTCCACGTCGGCGTCGGTCATGATGATGATGCGTCCGTAGCGCAGTTTCGTGATGTCGAACGACGCTTCATCCTTCGCCGTGTTCTCTTCCTTCGGCTTGCCGATGCCGGTGCCGATCGCGGTGATCATCGACTGGATTTCCGTGTTCTTGAGCACTTGGTCGAGGCGCGCTTTCTCGACGTTGATCAGCTTGCCGCGAATCGGGAGGATCGCCTGGTAACGTCGGTCGCGGCCTTGCTTGGCCGAGCCGCCGGCGGAATCGCCCTCGACGATATAAAGCTCGGTCAAATCCGGATCGCGCTCCGAACAATCGGCCAGTTTTCCCGGAAGACCGCCGCCGGTGAGAGCGCCTTTGCGGATCGTCTCACGCGCCTTGCGCGCGGCTTCGCGCGCGCGGGCTGCGGTCAGCACCTTGTCGAAGATCCGCTTCGCGATCGGCGGGTTCTGATCGAAAAACGTCATCAGCCCTTCGTAAACGACCGAGTTCACGATGCCGTCGATCTCGGTGTTCACGAGCTTCACCTTGGTCTGCGATTCGAAACGCGGGATTGGGCAGCTTGATGCTCAGCACGCAAATCAGACCTTCGCGCACGTCGTCGCCGGAAATCGCGGGATCCTTGTCTTTCAGAAGGCTGTTCGACTTGGCGTACTGGTTGACGGCCTTGGTCAGCGCGGTGCGGAAACCGGTCAGGTGCGTGCCGCCGTCCGGATTGGGAATCGAATTGGCGAACGCAGAATCTGGTCGTTGTAGCTGTCGTTATACTGCAGGACGACATCGACAAACACTTCGTCGCGCTGCCGTGAAAGCACGACCGGCTTCGGATGAATGACCTGCTTATTCTCGCCGAGTTGCTTGACGAACTCTTCGATGCCGTGCTTGTAGAAGAACGTTTCCTTTTTCGCTGATCGCCGCGCTCGTCGGTCAGCGTGATTTCGAGACCCGGATTCAGAAAGGCCAGTTCGCGCAGGCGCGACGCGAGCCGCTCGAACTTAAACTCCGTCGTGATCGTGAAGATCGTCGGATCGGGCATGAAGGTGATGAGCGTGCCCGTGTTCTTTTTGTTTTTGACCTCGCCGATGACCTCGAGCTTCTGGGTGGTCTTGCCCCGCTCGAAACCCATGGGGTAAACCTTGCCGTCGCGCGAAACTTCGACCTTGAACCAATCGGAAAGCGCGTTGACGCATTTCGCGCCGACGCCGTGCAGGCCGCCGGAATATTTGTAGGCGCCCTGGCCGAATTTTCCGCCGGCATGCAGGTTCGTCAGAACCAGCTCGACGGCCGGCATCTTGAATTTCGGATGCATGTCGACCGGAATGCCGCGGCCGTTGTCCCGGATCGAAACCGAGCCATCGACATGAACGGCCACCTCGATCTTGGTGCAGTAGCCGGCGAGATGTTCGTCGATCGAGTTGTCGAGAACCTCGAAAACCATGTGATGCAAGCCGCGTTCATCCGGGTCGCCGATATACATGCCCGGCCGCTTGCGGACGGCCTCCAGACCCTCCAGTTTATCGATCTGGGCGGCATCGTATTTCTGTCCCTCACTGATGCCGGTGGCGTCGTTTTGACGTTTCCGATTGTCCGAATTTTCGTCCTCGGGAAGTGGCAAAGCGCGGCTGGCATATGGTAGATAAACGATAGGCGAGGGGGCTAATTTCAACAACTAATATCTCGTCGAAAAAACGCCTATTTTCCGCTACAAATTGGGGGACCGTAGCCCTCCCGCCACAGTATCTTGTGGTCGAAATATTTACGAAGCCGACTCGAAAAAAGCCTCTCTTTCCCAAGGCTTGACCCCGCTGGTTAGCCCCCCGAAACTGCCCGCCACTTATGCGATCTCAAACCCTCTTTGAAGCACGATGGATCTTTGCCGCTCTGGTGCTTCTGGGAGTCGCAGTTTATTTCATCTCGCCCTGGCTCCTTCTTCTGATCCTGTTGCTCTTCGTTTACGTCCTTTGGTTTTTTCGCGATCCCGATCGTGTTGTCACCTGCGGACCCGGACGCGGTCGTCGCGGCCGCCGACGGGAGTAGTGGCGGACATCGTCGAGATCGAAGAGACCGAAGTGCTCAACGCGCGGACGCGCCGGGTCGGCATTTTCCTTTCCGTCTTCGACGTGCACACAAATCGCGCGCCGATCGAGGGCGGATCATTTATCGCAAGAGCCATGAAGGCTTGTGTCTCGATGCGCGCCATCCCGATTGCACGACAAAGAACGAAGCCATGACCTGGGCCTTCGAGAATCCGCGCGTGACGCTGGTCGTGCGGCAGCTCACCGGCATGATCGCGCGGCGAATCGTCGGCTGGTCGAAGGTGGGGGACGAGCTTAAGAAAGGGGAGCGCTTCGGGATGATTCGCTTCGGCTCGCGAACGGAAGTATATTTGCCGCTCGATGCCGTCGTTCTGGTGAAGGTGGGCGATCGCGTGGCCGGCGGCTCGAGCGTGATCGCGCGACTTGCGAGAAATGAGCGAACCGAATCCCAAGATTTACCTCCTGCCGAATCTGATGACGGCGGGGAATCTGTTTTGCGGGTTCGCCGCCACGCTGAAAATCGTCGAGGGCGCACTGTTGCAGGCATCGAATCCGGACGCGGCAGGCGTCCTCTTTCACACCGCGATCTGGTTCATTCTCGGCGCCTGCATTTTCGATTTGCTCGACGGCCGGCTGGCGCGGCTGGGCGGTCAGGAGAGCGCCTTTGGCCGCGAGTTCGATTCGCTGGCCGACATTGTTTCGTTCGGTCTCGCGCCAGCGCTGATGGTTTATCGCATCGTGCTGGAGGAATTTCCCCGGGCCGGCTGGGTCGTCGCGTTCGTTTATCTGGCTTGCGGCGCGATGCGACTGGCGCGCTTCAATTGCGTCGCGGCCGAGCAAAGCGCTGCGACCCGCCGAGGAGACAAGAACTTCACCGGATTTCCGATCCCGGCCGCGGCCGGGCTGATCGCGTCGCTCACGCTTTTCATGCTCTGGCTGGCGGAGGGCGAACACGAACTCGGGCGATGGAAATGGGTGCTGCCGCCGCTGATGCTCTTCCTTTCTTTCATGATGTTCAGCCGGTTTCGCTATCCCAGCTTCAAGGCAGTCAACTGGCGGACGAAGAGGTCCATCCCGCGCTTTCTGATCATTATTTTCATCGTCGGTTTTCACGGTCATGAATTACGAATGGATGCCGGCGATCCTTTTCCTCTCCTACTTCTTCTACGGATTTTTCGGCCCTGGTTGTCGCGCGAGTGGCGGCGCGAGATCGAGGAAGAGATCGGCGAGGAGCAGGCGGGCGAGACGGTCACGGAAGCGCCCGACCATCCGTAGCGTGCGAGCCCGGCAAAGGGCAATGAGCGCCGAGCTGCGCCCGGCGGATAATGAAGGCTGTCATCCCGAGCCGCGCAGACGGCGAAGGACCCCGCTCTTGAAATGGACGTTTCCTACCGCCGGTAGGCGGGGATTACAGTTGAGAGGTCCTCGGCATCTAACGCGCCTCGGGATGACAAGATTATCGCGCGCCACGCGATGTTCGGTCGCGCCCGCAACCTAGCGGTTTAGCTGCGCGAGAATTTCCGGATCGCGCACATCGGCCCAATCGCCGGTTAGCTCGAGCGCCTGCACTTTGTTTCCGGCTTGCGCGAGCTCCCGAATCGCATCGGTCAGCTCGTATTCGCCGCGCGGCGAGCGCTCCAACTTGGCGATGAAATCGAAGATGCTCGGCCGAAAAGCGTAAATGCCGGCGTTGTACCACGGGCTCGTCGGTTCGCCCGGTTTCGGTTTTTCCCGCAGATCGATCATCTCGAACTCGTCATTCACGAAGACCGCTCCGCCTTGGCTCACGTCTTCGTTTCGCTTTACGCTGATGACCGCTTCGGCTCCAGGCAGGGCGGCGCAGATGCGCTGATAATTTTCCGGCGCGACCAGGATGTCGCCGTAGCTCAGGACGAAATGGGTCGGCTCCGCACGAAGTCGCGCGCCAGTTCGACCACTTTGCCGGTCCCGTCCTGGACGACCTGCGTCGCGTAGTTGATGCGCACTCCGAGTTTCGAGCCGTCGCCAAAAAATTTCGAACACCACTTCGGCGTGCCAGCCAACGACGAGCAGAAAATCCGTCACGCCGGCGTCGCGCAAGCCTTCGATGATATGTTGCAAGACCGGCTTTCCCGCGGACTGGCAGCATCGGTTTCGGGAGTTCGCTGCGTGAGCTCGCGCATGCGCGTGCCGCGTCCGGCGGCGAGCAGAACGGCTTTGTTCATCGGCGCGATAATGTGCGGTGACTTGCCCGGAAGCCAAGGGACTCTTTTACACCGGAGTTTGTTTGCGTTGGCCAACGGATCGATTCATGGTCGCGCCATGCGGCTGGCTTTCCTGGCGAAATATCGTGAAGCGGGGTTGCTGCTGATTCGCGTCAGCCTCGGGGTGCTTTTCATCCTCTACACTGCCCCGGTGTTGATTTACGGACCCAACGCGTGGGCTCATTTCGGCGCGGGGGCGGGGAATTTGGGTTTGCATTCCCATTACCAACTCTGGGGATTTATCGGCTCGCTGCTGGGCTGTCTCGGCGGCGTGCTGATGATCTTCGGGCTGTTCTTTCGATCGGTGTTCTGCTCGTTCTGGTCCTCGCCATTGGTCACGCGCTCGGCGTCTACCATGGGACGGGTTTCCGCGCGGCGCTGCCGTCGATCGAGATGTGTTTTGTGCTGGCCGGCGTTCTCTTCGTTGGGCCCGGCAAATACAGCGTCGACAAGACGTAGCGGCGCCGGCCCGAATCAACGCTTGCCCGGTAAGGGCGGAGGGAGCGAACCAATTTGGTCTTCGTCGATGATCCGGATCGGCTCGGGAATATTCAGCTTGAGACCGGACGGCGCCTGGCTGGTGACGATCCCATTTCGTTTTTGGATCAGGTCCAGCTCCCGGCGCACTTTTCCCTTGTTCGTGCAAGAGAGCATGCGCCGTTTCCTCCGTCACGTTGCCGGCCTGATAGGCGCGCGAGGAGCGATTGATCGAAGGTGTGCCAGCCGTGCGTCGAAGCCGGCCTCGATGATTTCGTTGAAGGTTTTGTTCTCCGATTCGCCGTAGATGATCGTTTCGCGCGTCCGCAGATTGTTGCCCATGATTTCCGTGACGAGCAAACGTCCACCGCCGATTTTGCTCACGAGCCTCTGGCTGATCGACGTAGCGAAGCGTCTCGGAAAGGCGCTGACGCAATTGCTGTTCTTCCTCGCGCGGGAACATGCCCAGGATGCGGTTGATCGTTTGGCCGGCGTTAATCGTGTGCAGCGTGCTGAAGACGACGTGACCGGTCTCGGAAGCGGTCATCGCAATTTCGAGCGTCTCGGGGTCGCGAATCTCGCCGACCAGAATGGCTTTGGGCGCCTGGCGCAGGGCCGCGCGCAAACCACTCGGCGAAACTTGCGAAATCCTTGCTCAGCTCGCGCTGGCTGATCGCGGCCTTTCCGTGCGGATGAAAGAACTCGATCGGATCTTCCAGCGTCACGATGTGAATCTCCTGCGTTCTGGTTCAGCTCGTTCAGCATCGCGGCCAGGGTCGTGCGTCTTGCCGGTGCCTGTCCCGCCGGTGACGAGAATGATCCCGTCCTTCTCTTTACGATCTCGCGAAAGATCGGCGGCAGTCCCAGTTTTTCGAGCGTCGGGACTTCCGATTCCAGTTTCCGCATCACAAGCGCGTGCCGGCCGTTTTGTTTGAAGATGTTGACGCGAAAGCGCGCGACATTTTCGATCGCGTAACTGCAATCGCAGGAACCGCTGGCGGCGAATTCCGTCTTGAGCCGTTCGTTCCCGTTCATGATATGAGTCGGCGAGCTCCTCGATGAACTGTGGGGTCAGGACCGAGTTCGGGCCCGTCGATGGAAAATCCCTTAAGCCGGCCGTGGATTTCCACCAGAGGCGGCTTACCCGAGATGAAGAGCAAATCGGAGACGCCGTCCGCGCTTTTGAGCATGCCCGTCAGCAGGGAATCGAGCGATCTGGCGGTCCATGGCGTGGCGAGAGACAGAGCTAGGATCGTGCCCCTGACGCGGGCGCGGGCCTGATCTTCGACTGGCGGGTTACGGAACCGTTTCCAGCCGCCGCACGATTGCGGCTTCCGGCGCCGGCGGCGGCCTCTTCCTCGCGGCGTTCCGCGAACGCGCCGGGCCGCGTAATAGGAACCGACCACCAGGAGAGCGGCCAGAGCCTGCGCGATCAGAGTCTCGTAAGTCGGGAAAACGGCAAACCACATTCCCAGCCAGGCCGGGAGCAGGTCGTCCAGCCACGGAATTTCCGTGCGGGAAATCCAGTGTGCCAACTGCATCTCCTGCGCCTGTTCGCCCACCATCACCAGCAACACCACCCCGAGAAGCACGCCGGTCGTGATCAGCATTTTTCGATAAGGGAGGCGTTGTTGCAGAACAAAGGTTAGCACCGCGACGATCGCGGAAAGGGAAAGACCGAGAAGCGCGCCTTTTAGGACGACTCCGCCGCCCAGCCGCAGGTTGTAGCTTTGGAGAAAGAGCACCACTTCAAACCCTTCGCGGTAGAGCGAAGTGAATCCCAGCAGGATGAGACCCCACCACAAACGCGACTGACCAGCCCGCTTTCCGGGTTCTTCGGCGAGGAGCGACTTCCTCCGGCGGTTGTGCGCGCGAATCCAGCCGCCCCAGTAAATCTTGTGGAAAAACCAGTTCATGATGACCAGCAGGACGAGGATCGCCAGCAGGCCGGTGGCCGCTTGCAAATCGAGAGCCGGCACATTGTCCATAAGCGAACCCATGATGCCCACGGCGATGAACCACGTGATCAAGGTCGCGCCGAAGGCAATGCCCGCCCCGACCGCAACCGGGCGCCGATGGGCCTGCTTCGCGCCAGTCATGCTGGCCGTGATCGCAGCCAGGACCAGAATGCACTCGAGGCCTTCCCGAAAAACGAGCACGCCGATATCGAGGAAGGCGACGGTAGGGCTGGTGTTCGGGCGCATGCGGATCGGGCGCGCCCTGCTCCGTGACCCCTTGCCAAATCAGGATGGCAACGACAGCGGCGGCCGCCACGCAAAGGCTTCCGGCTATGATCGCCGACTTGCGACGGGGCGTTTGCCTCGTGGGCGAGGAACCGGAGCTGGGATGCCTCTCGGCTGCCGAAGTCCCTTTCATTGCGGCAATGTTACCATAACGCCTCGCAGACTGCTGGCGTTTGCTTGCGTTTTTTTAGCGGAATCTTGCGATCTTCCATCCACCCGACCCCACAGCCCCGAAAGTCATTGGCGCACCGCAGCGCGGCAGAAAGGTCCTCTGGTTGTGATTTGCGGCTGAGTGCGTAACTTTTCAGATGCGACGCCGGGATGGTTTTACTTTGGTCGAACTTGCCATTGCCGTCGTTATTATGCTGGTGGTTCTGCTGCTGGCGGTGCCGAGTTTGACGGGCGTTTTGGCCGATAAGCGGCTGCGTCGATCGCTGGATGGAGTGAACCAGCTTGTCCTGCAAGCGCAGGAACGCAGTATCTCCGAGCGCCGCTCTTATCTTATTGTCTGGCGCGAGAAAGAGTTCGCGCTGCGCCCGGAAGGATTTCTCCAGGGAGAAAGCCGAAAACCGGTCGCAACCATGGGTTTGCAAAAAGGAGATGCCTTTACCCTCTCGTTTCCGGCCGCCCTCGAGGAGGAACCGCCCTCGGAGTGGGTATTCTGGCCATCGGGAAATTGTGAGCCGGCCGTGGTAACCTACCGCGGGGCCAATGGCACGTGGAAAGCGAAATACTCTGCCCTCACGGCGCGGCCAGAACTGATAAATTATGTGGTACGCTAGACGCCGGACCCGAGGCTTCGCGCTTTACGAGGTCATGCTCGGGCTGTCGATTTTTGTTATCGGGGTGCTCATGCTGGGCAAGTCGATCCAGAATTGCCTGCGCGCGAACACGCTGGCGGCGGAAGAGGACCGGGTCCGGCAGGTTCTGGCGAATCGGATGGCGGAGATCCAGGCGACTCCGGGACTTCCCGATGAGCGAAAAGAGACAAACGTCGATATTGGCTACGGGGACGTGAAGCTGATTCAACAGTCCATGCCGGCGAACCTGAAGAATGAAAACGATTTCGAATTGACCGGACTCAACCGGGTCACGTTGAGCGTTGAGTGGATGAGCGGTGGCCGCGCCCAAACGAAGAAAATCGCCTTCTATGTCTATCGCGCCGGTTAAACGCCCCAGGTGGGGATTCACTCTGCTCGAGATCATGCTCGCGGTGGCAATTCTCGGCATGATGGCGATGACGATTTATCGATTTGTGGCGACGAACCTCACCGTGCTGCGGGTCTCGACGGAGGATAACGTGTCTGAGGCGCGCTATGCCGGTCTGATCAGCCTGATCACGGCGCAACTGGAGGATCTGCCGAGCGGCGTGGGGGCGCTCAGCGGCGAGCCCTTCAAGTTCGGCGACCGCCCGCGAGATGAGATGAGCTGGATTTGCGGCAGCGGCCCGGGGCTATTGACCCGCTACGGACCGGGCGAATACCTGGTGACGATGCGGCTCAGACCCGTGAACGAAAAGGCCGAGAAGATGGAAATTGGATTGCGGCGCCAGCCGCGGGAAACGGCTGAAGGATCGGAGGAAGGTGTCAGCTGGGTCCCCTTGCTCGACGACGTGAGCAGCCTGCAAATTCGCTACTTCGATCTGCGTTTGAATGCCTGGGTGGAACGATGGCCCGATCCGTCCACGCTGCCCCGACTCGTTAGGCTGGTGATCGGCCGGGCGAACCGGCCACCCCTGGAGGTGGTTATCCCTCTGGGCCGGAGCCCTCTGCCACTGACGCCATAATGGAAGCCTTTCGCCACAAACGGCGCCGCGGCGCGGCGCTCATGCTCTCGCTCTGGGCGTTATTTTTGCTCAGCGCGATGGTGATTTCCTGGGCCCTGAATATCAATTCGCACGTGATCCTGTCCGGTTACGCGAACCGGAATATCGAGGCGCTCGCCCTGGCCTGTTCGGGAGCGGAGGTTGCGATGACTCCCAATGTCTCTCCAGCGACTCCGGCCCTCGAGGCGAGTTTTGGCCGTGGCCAGAGCTATGAAGCGCGCATGACAGGCGAGGGGGGACGAATCGATCTCAATTGGGTGATCTCTAACGAACTGGTAAACCAAGACTCCCCGCAGAAGGAACTGTTGCGAAAATACCTGGAAAATAAGGGTATCGACCTTAACGAACGCGACCAAATGATTGATACCCTCCTTGATTGGGTGGATCCCGATAATCTTGTTCGGCACGCGGGTGCCGAGGACGAAGGGCGGTTACAAGGCTCCGAACAGGCAGAAGCTCGAGCGCATTGAAGAATTGAAAAAGATTAAAGGGTGGGAAGAATTCACGTCCGCCAAGGATTGGGATGCCGATTTTACCCTGCAGACCGGCAATGCGGGAGCAAACCAGATCCGCGATGGGGATAGACATTGCGTGGGCTTCCAAGGAAGTTCTCATGGCCTTGCCCGGGGCGAGCGAAGACCGGGTCGATCAATTTATTGCGATGCGTAGCGGATCAGATGGAATCATAGGCACGGAAGACGATGGTTTTAGACAGGGCCAAACCGCCGGAGGTGGCGCGACTGGCGCCGCGGGTGGTGGCGCGGGTGGCTTTGATCAGGCTCAGGCTTTGGCTGTGCTTGGTTATCAATCGCCGCAGCAGCTTCAGGGACTCATTCTCGCCGGCGAAGGCCAATGTGTGGCGGGCGATTAGCGTGGGAAAATCGGGCGATGTGTCGCGGGCTGTGCGAGTGGTTTTCCGCAAACAGGGAACCAGTGTTCAATTGAAATCGTGGAAGGAGTTCTAACATCGACCCGGCACCGCAACGAATTTATCTAGTTCCGGCCTCGACCGGTTGGAATCTGGTCCGCTTCGCCCAGCACAGCAATGCGTGGGAAGTGCGCGGTCTGGCGACGCTGGATGAGGCGGGAACCGCCTTGCAGCCAGGCGAGGATTTTATTCTCGGCCTGCCGGTGGCGTTGGTGCTCGCGCAGCGGCTGCGCCTTCCCACAGTCGAGCCCGAGGAGTTCGACGAGATGGTTCGCATCCAACTCGAAAAGGCCATGCCTTATTCGATGGATGAGATGACCACCGACTTCGAACTCGTCTCGCAAGCCGAGGAGGGCAGCGTCATCTCCGCAGTAGCGATCCATAACGAGAAGCTTTCCGAGATCGCGGCGCCGCTGGTTTCGGCCGGCCTTATCCCGGGCCAGGTGACTATTTATGCCGCGCAACGCGCCGCCACCCACGCTCCGGTTGGAACGCGCTTCTGATCTATCCGGAACACGAAGCGATCGTTTGCGCCATCACCGAGGAAGGCAAACTCAGTTTTACCCGCACGCTCGACGCGGCGGATCCGTTGCAGATCCAGCGGGATTTGCCGCAACTGGCCCTGAGCGCGGAGTTGCAGGGGATCAATACTTCCTTCCCGAAGATTCTTGCTCGATGAAAGCTTGTACGAACTGCGCGATACGGTGCAGGGGATTTTCGTCAGCACGGTGGATCTGATCGCCGTCGAGGTGCCGCCGGCCGACACGGCCTTGAACCTTCTGCCCGACAGCTGGCGCGACCAGCGCGCGCAAGTTGTCCGACGCGGGGAATGGCGGAAGCGGCTGATCTGGGCGGGCGGGGCCTACGCCGGCCTGCTGGTTCTTTTCCTGATTTGGCTCCTTGTTCTGCGGCTGGAGATCGGCCGCCTGGGTCGCCGGATTGATCGCGACGCGCCCGCGGACTGAATTCGTCAAGACAGACGGATGCCAAATGGAGGGCGCTCGCGCCCGCGATTGACCCGCGCTATTATCCCATCGAGGTGCTCGTGCATATTTCAGAGAATCTCCCGTCGGCGGATGTGCGGATCACCAAGTTCGATCAGTCCGCTCGCCAGATCTCCGTGGAAGGTGAGGCCAACACCGCCGCCCTCGCGTATCAATTCGCCGACAAAGTGAAAAAAAGTCCGGACCTGCAAATGTTTCAATTCGAGATGGCCGCGCCCCGCATTCTGCCGAACGACCACGCGCAGTTCCGCCTGGAGGGAAAACCACGATGATGCCCGAATGGTTCCAGCGCATGACTCAGCGCGAGCGCAGGCTCGCCTTGATCGTGGCAGGCGGCGCTCTTCCTGCTGATCAACCTTCTGATTTGGAGCAAACTCTTCAGCACTTTGGGCAATGCCCGGGCGGAACTGGCGTTGCGAAAGGCGGCCAGGGCGGAACAGAAGCTTCTATATGAACCAGCGCGATCTCTGGGCTGCCCGCGATAAATGGCTGAAGGAACACCAGCCTGTTCTCAAGAGCGCCGTGGAGGCCTCCACCCTGCTCGACCAGGTGAAACAAGTCGCGGGCAAGCACAAGATCCTGATCGAGAATCCCGCCATCGGCGCCGGCGATTCGACTCCGGAGCGCCAGTCGGTCTTCGCCTCCTTCGAAACGAAAAGCCCGTGGCCGCCGCTCGTCCGATTTCTCTATGACGTGCAGCAGCCCGAAGCCTTCGTCGTTTTTGAAAGCGTTCAGCTCCACGTCGATAATGCGGATCCGACGATGATGCGCGGGAAGTTCAAAATGGCGCGCTGGTTCGCGCCGGCGGGGAACTAGAGTGTATATTCGAGGGTCAACCCGGGTAAGTTTATGAAAAAGATGAATTTGAATCCGCTTCTCTTGCCGCTCTTTCTCGCCGGTGTTCCGTTGCAAATAGTTGGGGCCGAAGATTCCCAAAGCGCATTAGCCTTCGCGCGTTATCAGCCGATGATGGATCGTTCGCCGTTTGCCGTCGCGACGGCGGTGGCGGCGCCGGCCGCCACGCCCAATTTCGCAAAGGATCTTTACGTCACGAGTGCGCATGCACTCCAAGGAAGAGGACATGGTGACAATCTCTTCGAGCACCGACAAAACGTTCAAGAAATATCTGTCCACAAAAGCGCCGGTGGACGGTTACAGCATCGCGAGCATCGAGTGGTCTGATAAAGTCGGCGCGACCAAGGTGACAATTAGCAAGGATGGATCAGATCGGCGACGATTGGTTTTAATGAAGCGCTCTTGCGTCAGCAGGCCCTGGCGGAGCAATCCCTCCTCAGCCTCAGCCCAAGCAGCCGAAGGAGCAGGCTGCGGTTCCGGCGGCTGCTTCTGTGCCCGGGGCAATACCACCGGCCGCGCAGCCGAATAACATCAAGGCGATGCCGGTGCCGGTATTGCCTTCAGCTCAGCCGCCGCGTGTGCGAGGCGTAATTCCGCGTAACCCAGCGGCAAATACGGCTGTGCCGCCGCAGGCACCAAACGCCGATAAGAATAGCTTTTCGCCGGTTGGCGGCTGGGCTTGTCCGAAGCGAGGCGAATCCCGATAACCGCGGCCTTAATTACCGTACTCGTCGTCGGCCGTATCAGGCAATCGGTCAGGGCCCGCGGAAAAGACATCGTAGCTGCCCGGGTTCTTCCGGCCGGGAAAGCGAGTACATGTACGGCATCCCAAGGGATCTTTCGGCAGCGTCTCCATCAACTGTCTCCAGCGATGTCGGGGCGGGTTCGCTGCCTGGCCTCGACACCAGCGCATTCAATCCTTGCTCGGTCGTGGGATAAAACCCATTCATCCCGTTATAGGACATGAGGCTCGTTTTGATGGACTGAATGTCGCCTTTGACTCGCATTGCCTTGGCGACATTGAGGGCGGGGCCCATCTTGTAAACCGCACGCTGCGAGGAGGACGCCGATAATTGCGACCACCAGCATGATTTCCAAAAGGGTGAAAGCGCTCTGTCGATTTTTCATACTCACTTAACGTTCGGGCTGCAGCTGGTAATCGGACTTGTCCCACAGATATTTCAATTGGATCTGCGTGGCGCGGATCGCGGAAGCGGGGGTGCCAGCTCCGGCCACCGATGATGAGATCGTTGTCGCCCACCTTCAAACTCGCCGGCAACAGCTTTTGCGCGCGCAGCCAGCCCGTGTAACGAAAGCGCATCGGCTTGAGAAGCGAGGCGCTCTCGCCGCGGTAGGCGGGATCGGCCAGGTCGGGCAGAGTGAGCGTGGCCGGTCCGAGGTTCTCGCCATTCACAAAAATCTCCGGCGGCGCATCCATGCTCGCGCTCGCGACCTCGAAGCTGAGCAACAGCCATCAGCGGTTGGCTCTCCAGGCCGAATTGAAACGCCGCGCCGTCCGAGAAGGCTCGCGCCGATGCGGATCGACTTCGGGAGCGAGACTCGCGGTCACGGTTCCGAACGATCTCCTTGTCCTGGCTCGGGCGTGCAAGCGGCGCCACGGCGGCGAAGGGTTCCGGCATCACGTCGCGCGCTTCCGCGCCGATCGGATGCAGCACTCGTGCGGCTGGTCATCCAATCCAGGAAAGCGCCCCGCGAATCGACTTTCCATCGCCCGGCACTTCTACGTCGATGCAGTGAAACGGCCGATCATCGGCAGCATCACACTGTCGGAAGTGGGCAGATCGATGCCGGCGCCGAGCGGGCCCGATTGCAGCACTTGCGTGCCGGATTCGTCCCAGATGCTACCAAGTGAGGCCGCGCTCTGGTTTGTCGTCGAAGAAGAGACGGAAAAGAAGAAGCTGCAAATCGACGCGCGGCCGCGAGAGCCGGATCCGAAATACAGTCCTGCGCCGGGGTGCCCTCCTTGCTGCCGGCAGCGAACGAGTGGTGACCGATTCCACCCAGCGGGGCGCGTTCTGCGGTGTCGAATTGGCGCGCCGGGTTTTGCCGCAAATCGAGCCAGGCGCTGTCGAGCGATTCGCGGCCGTTCGCGTCGCGGCATCTGCGAGCAAGCCATTGACGATTGCTTCCTGCGCCGCGAGCGAGCGACACGGCGAGCAGGAAAAACGGCAGACGCGAAGAGCCGGGGGAACATTGACGGCGCGAGATTAACTCAGCGCGGGCGTGACTGCAAACTACTCGTCATCTCAAAGACAGCGGAGAGGATGCTGTAGACGACGAAGCCCACGATGACCGCAATGCAGACAATGATGACCGGCGGGATGAGCGTGGAGATGATCTTCACTGTGCGATCCAGTTCGCGCTCGTAGACGTCGGCAATGGTTTGCATCGTTTGCGCGAAATGGCCGGTTTGTTCGCCCACCGCCATCATGTCGGTAAACAGCTCGGGAAATAATTTCTGCGCGGCGAGCGCGGCCGATAAGATTGGCGCCGTCGATCACCGCGCGCCGCACTCCGCCAGCTTCGTTTCGAGGAAACTATTGCCGGCGATTTCCGTCACCAGATCCAAGCGCTTTGCAGGAGCGGGACGCCATTCTCCATCAGCGTGCCGAGCGTGCGCGAAAATTGCGCGTAATAGCGGTGCTTAATGATGCGGCCGTAACCGGGAATCAGCAGCCGAAAGCGATCCCAGGTGATTCGGCCTTCGTCCGTCCGAACAAAAGCGCGGAATCCGATCACCGCGCCCACCACGACCAAGCCGGCGACCCACCAGTAACCGGTGATGGCGTGATGCACGCTCGAGCAGCATTCGCGTCGGCGCGGGAGCGTTCCGCCGTTTTGCGACATGAAACTGGTTAACTGCGGGCACCATGAAGGTGATGAAAATGGTGATCAGACCCACGCCCGCCACGGCGAGGAACGCCGGATAAATCAACGCCTGCTGGACACGATCGCGCAGGTTTTTCGCCTGCATCAGATGCTCGACCAGCCGGGTCAGGATATCGGGCAGCGCGCCGCTCGCTTCGCCGGCCGCGATCAGGTTCACATAGATCGCCGGAAAGATGCGCGGGAAATCGCGGAGCGCCTGCGAGAAGCTGCGGCCATCCACCAACGCCTGGTGGAGAGCCTGCGTCATCTGTTGCACGCTCGGTTGCTTCAGACGCTTCTCCAGGACCGAGAGGCCCTCGTCGAGCGTCATTCCCGCCTGAAGCAGATGCCCGAGCTGCTCGGTAAAAATCAGCAACTGGGTGTGCTTGATTTTCGCTTTTTGCGTCGCTGGCGGAAGGGTGGCTGCCTTGGCAACCTTAGCTGCCTTGGTGGACGGAACTGCGCCGTTGGTCGAACGTTTCGCAGGCGTCGGTTCACTCCCGACCGCGTCGATCCGGACCGGGATGTAATGCAACTGCTCGATTTGCCTGATGGCCACCGCGCGATCCGGACAATCCAGAACGCCCTCGACCAAACCACCCTGAGCATTCCGGGCGCGATACGAAAATTGCGGCATTGGCGGAAAATACTTCTAAATCGGAATTCGGAAACCGAATTCGCAAGGCAGCGCGTTTTTTCCTGGCCAAGCAATCGAATCGGCTTGGTCGTCACGTTGACACGAACATCCCCCGCTCCTACTCTCCCGTTCGCGATCGTGGCGGGGTAGCCAAGTGGTAAGGTCGGGGTCTGCAAAACCTCTATTCGCGGGTTCGATTCCCGCCCCCGCCTCCAGTTCACACTCGGATTGTGGACAACGGGTCTTCGGGAGGCCTTGCCCAGCTTGCCTGGCGCAGCTTTGCGGATGAGGGTTTCCGCTTCGCATGGCATCCCTTTCGTCTCAATTATTCGCGAACGCGCTAAAGCGAATCCCCGGCGGAGTGAACTCGCCAGTGCGCGCGTTCCGCGGTGTCGGGCGCGAGCCATTTTTTGTCGATCGCGCGGAAGGCGCAAGAATCTGGGATGTCGATGGGAATGAATACATCGATTACGTCGGCTCGTGGGGACCGGCGATTTTGGGGCACGCGCCGAAAATCGTGATCGACGCCATTCGTGAGACGGCCGGTCGCGGAGTCAGTTTTGGAATTCCGAATCCACTCGAAGTCGAAATGGCGGAGCTAATCTGCCGCTGGGTTCCTTCGATCGAGAAAGTGCGGATGGTGAACAGCGGCACCGAAGCGACCATGTCCTGCCTTCGACTGGCGCGTGGTTTCACCGGGCGCGACAAGATCATCAAGTTTGAAGGCTGCTACCACGGGCACGTTGATGCGTTGCTCGTGCAGGCGGGAAGCGGCGCGCTGACGCATGGACGGCCGGACAGCGCCGGCGTCCCGGCAGATTTTGCGGCCCTTACGATTTCCCTTCCGTTCAACGACATCGAAGCCGTGCGCTCCGCGTTCCGCGAAAACGCGAAAACCATCGCGGCCATAATCCTGGAACCGATCCCGGCCAACGCCGGTTTGTATTTTCCGAGCGAAAATTTTCTCGAGGCTCTGCGGCAGGAGTGCACGAAAAATGGCGCGTTATTGATTTTTGACGAAGTGATGACCGGCTTCCGTGTGGCGCGTGGCGGTGCGCAGGAGCTCTTCGGCGTTCAGCCGGATCTCACAGCTCTCGGCAAAGTCATCGGCGGCGGGTTGCCCGTCGGAGCTTTCGGTGGGCGTGCCGAGATCATGGACCAATTGGCGCCGGAGGGCCCAGTCTACCAGGCCGGAACGCTTTCAGGCAATCCGCTGGCGATGGCGGCCGGGCTCGCGCAGCTCCGCGAGCTCGAGCGGATCGATGGCTGGAATTTGTTGGAGACGGCGGGGGCGCGTTTCGAAGAGGCCGCCCGCGCGACGCTGCGCGATTTGAAATTGCCCTGGGTGTTTCACCGGGTCGGTTCGATGTTTTGTCTCTTCTTCACGCCGGACCCGGTGACTGATCTCGCCACCGCCAAACGCAGCGACCTCGGAAAATTCGCGAGCTTCTTCAGGCACTGTCTCGATCGCGGAATTTACTTTGCGCCCTCCCAGTTCGAGACCGGTTTCTTGTCCATCGCCCATACGGCGGACGATATTGAGCGAACCGGCAGCATCGTACGCGAGGCATTAGCGGCAAACCAGGGAACTGTTTGAAACCGCCGGTCTTATTCACTTCCGGTCATCCCGAGCGCCCGCCTGCATCGCTATGCGAACCATTGCGGGCAGGAAGTCGAGGGACCCCGTGGCACTACCAGAGACATTGATCTACGGGGTTTCTCGACTCCGCTACGCGTCGCTCGAAATGACTGTATAGCGATCGCTCCAGATAAATCTTTGCGTCACCGCGTCGCGTGGACTATCAACTCCCGCTGTGAGCTCCGTTTCCTCGGGCCCGATTCGCGCGGTCGCGAAATTTTTCTTCGAAAACGACCGAAAGTTTTTCGTCAAGGGCGTCACCTACGGGCCGTTCAAACCGGACGCGGAAGGGCATTACCTTGGTCCGCCCGAACAGGTCGAGCGCGATCTCGTGCAGATGCGGGAATTGGGAGTCAACGTCGTCCGGATTTATCACGTCCCGCCGGTCTGGTTCCTGGATTGCTGCGCCGCCGCGGGAATGCGGGTCCTCATCACATTGCCCTGGGCGAAACATGTCGAGTTCCTGGGCCGGAAGGCGCGCCATGCGATCGTCGAAATGGTGCGAACAGAGGTCGCCGTGAATCGCGGTCATCCGGCGATCTTCGGTTATCTCGTTGGCAACGAAATCTCGAGCACGATGGTTCGCTGGCTTGGCGTGAGGCGCGTGACGGAGTTCGTAGAACTTCTTATTCGAGTGGGGCGCGAGGTCGATCCGAACGTCCTTTTCTCTTACGCGAGCTATCCGCCGACGGAATTTCTCCTCCCGCAGAACAGCGATTTCTCGTGCTTCAACGTCTATCTGCACGACCAGCGGGATTTCGAGCGCTACCTGCTTCGTCTGCAAAATCTCTCGGAAGATCGCCCGCTCATTCTGGGTGAATTCGGGATGGACACGATTCGCCATACCGAACAAGAGCAGTCGGAGATGCTCGGCTGGCATGTCGACAGCGTGGTGAAATGTGGCCTGGCCGGGACGATCTTTTTCACCTGGACGGACGAATGGTTCACCGGCGAGCAGGAGATCACCGACTGGGCGTTCGGACTTGTGACGCGCGCGCGTGAGCCGAAGAAAGCGTTCTTCACTTTGCGCGATAAGCTGGGACGGGACAACGCGGCGTTGCCTCATCTGCCGTTGCCGCAGACCCCGTTCGTCTCGGTGATCGTCTGCTCCTACAATGGAGCGAAAACCCTGGCCCAATGCCTGGAGTCGTTAGGCAAGCTCGATTACCCCAACTACGAGGTCATCCTGGTGGACGATGGATCGACCGACAACACGCCTGAAATTGCCGCTCGTTTTCCGCAGGTTCGCTATTTTCATCAAACCAATCACGGCTTGAGCCACGCGCGCAACCATGGCGCCGCCGTGGCCAAGGGCGAAATCTTCGCCTATACCGACTCCGACTGCATGGCCGATTCCGATTGGCTCTATTACCTCTTGAGTACGCTCCTCAGCGGCAACTATGCGGGGGTGGGGGGGCCGAATGTTTCGCCTCCGGCGGGGAATTGGGTCCAAGCTTGCGTTGCCGCCGCGCCGGGCGGACCGAGCCATGTCCTCCTGACCGACACCGTGGCCGAGCACATTCCAGGATGCAACATGGCGTGGTACCGCTGGGCGTTCGAGAACATCGGCGGCTTCGATCCGGAGTATCGCAAGGCCGGCGACGACGTCGATTTTTGCTGGCGGATCCAGCAGTCCGGACACGAGATCGCATTCAGTCCCACAGCAATGGTGTGGCATTATCGCCGTTTCACCCTGCGCGCCTTCCGCAAACAACAGGAAGGCTATGGCGAAGCGGAATCAATGCTCCGCTTTAAGCATCTGATTTTCTTCGGACCGACCGGCACCGCCAAGTGGCGCGGACAGATTTATGGGACGCCCCGCTTTAGCTGGTTCATCAACCGGCCGATCATCTATCACGGAATTTTTGGCGAAGGCCTGTTCCAGTCGATCTATCCCACGCCGCAATCGGATGTCGCGGGGTATCTGAGCAGCATCGAATGGTTCGCGCTGACCGTTTTTCTCTTTGGCCTCGGCATCTTTCTTCCCGCGCTCCGCATCGTTCCCTATCTGATGTTCGGCGGCACGCTCTGCGTGGCCATCTCTTATATGCTGCACGCCCGGATCGAACCGAAGTTCGATACGATCCCGGCGCGTCTCCTCGTAACGTTCCTCGCCTTTGCCCAGCCGCTGGTGCGGGGTTGGTCGCGCTATTTCACCTGGCTCCACTTCAAACGGACGCCGCGCAAAGTCATCAGCACGCACGAGCACATGCCGGCCGGCGCGGAATTCGCCGGGAGTTTGCGGCGCCGCAGCTATTGGAGCGAGGAAGGGAAGGATCGCCATCATCTCCTCGGTGCGATCTTTACCCTCCTAAACGAGGAAGACTGGCGCTATTCCACCGATACCGGCTGGAACGAGTGGGACATTCAAATCTACGGAAATTTTTGGTGGAGCGTAACGCTGCAAACGGTGACTGAATATCACGGCGGCCTGAAGTGTCTGACGCTGGCCGGTCTTCGCTATCGATTCGTGCCGACGACGGTGATCATCAATCTCGTCGTGCTCAGTCTCCTGGTCTACCGGCAACTCAATGTGGGGCACGCCGAGCCCTGGCTGTTGGCCCTGTATTCGTGTTTCCTTATCTTCCTTGGGCTTCACGCGCGGCGATTAAGACATCGCGTCGCCGAGCTGATAGATCTGGCCGCATATCAAGTCGGGCTTCAGCGCATTCTTCGTCGCCGCGTCCCGGCGGAGAAAACAGCTGACGCCAAAGCTGCGGTCGAAGCTGGCTAGCCCAGGCGCGAACGGCCACGTTCCTGTCTCACACGAAGGTCACAAGGTTCACAACGTCGCTTTGCTTGGTGTCCTTGGTGTGAAGTCTTGTTTCAGGCGCTCGCCGGAATCAGCTTCATTGCTTCCGCAAAATCAGGGGGAACCGGCGCCTCGAATGTCATTGCCGTGTCCGTGCGCGGGTGACTGAAGGTGAGCTTCCACGCGTGCAGCATTTGGCGGGGAAAAGTCCCGGCGCGTTTGCCACCATATAACTTATCACCCAACACCGGATGGCCGAGGTGATGAAGGTGCACCCGGATTTGATGCGTCCGGCCACTGTGAAGCGTGCATTCCAGCAGGCTCATGTCCGCCCCGGCACGAAGGACGCGATACTCCGTCTTTGCCGTTCGGCCCTGCCGTCGTGCGATACTCATTCGCTGACGGTGCACTGGATGCCGCTCGATGGCGGCGTCGATAACTCCACTCGATTTCCTCGGGATGCCCGCTACCAGCGCGAGATAGATTTTTCCCATCGTCCGTGCGGCAAACTGCTTCGAGAGGTCGCGGTGCGTCGAGTCGTTCTTGGCGACTACGAGACAACCACTGGTTTCCTTGTCCAGGCGATGAACAATGCCCGGGCGTTCCCGTCCGCCAATGCCCGACAGATTCTGGCAATGAGCGAGCAGGGCATTGACCAGCGTGTGCTGCTGATGGCCCGCGCCCGGATGCATGACCAGCCCAGCGGGCTTGTTCAGCACAAGCAGGTCGTCGTCCTCAAACAATACCTCGAGCGTCATCTGCTCCGGCTGCGCATCGATTTTTTCAATGGCAGGTTCCGTCAGCTCTACGACGTCACCTGCGCGCACAAGGTCGCGTGGTCGCGGTGGCTTCCCGTTCAGCGTCACGAATCCTCCGCGGATCAACGTCTGGAGACGCGCGCGCGAAAAGTCCGCGAGTTCACCGGCAAGAAACCGGTCGAGTCGCGAACCGGCATGTTCGCGCGCCACATGAAGCGGGATCATGACGAGACCCCCAAAAGGCAAAGCACGTTCAAGAGGGCGTTTGGAAAAAGCGCAACAAGACGCCACTGCCGGTCCAGCAAGCAAACCGGATTTTCATTTGGGGCCATTCACGCCCCTTAAACTAACATTCTATTAGCGACCAATCTGGATTCCGGGATAGCGACTCAGCTGTTCCCCGATCGGTAGGTTGCCGTTCCGCTGCATCTCTTTTTGGTCGATGGTCAGGACCGGCCCGCTGTGGTCGCCGACGGCGATGATGTTACGCTTCTTCACCCGCTGCTTCAGGTGGGAACCGGTCAGAGTCACGTACTCGTAATCGGCATTATCGTCTTGAGTCTTCTGTTCGAGGAATACCGGTCGTTCAGCCATGGCGGAACCCAGGCTGAGCACGCCAATCGTTACACCCAAAATAAACCGTTTCATGCTGGGAAATTACGACCGGTCTGCCTCTGGGTCAACCATGCGATCCCGGCTGAAATCGAGCATTCTGCCTCTCGTGGCTGTCCAACATTGGCATGCTCGCAAGTTTACAGTCGAATCGACGATGCTAGGTTAGCGCCTCTCGACTCGCTGCATGGCGCGCGAGGCGCCCATTCATGAGCCAAAATCCGCCATTCCCATCGCCCGAAGAACTGAAGGCGAAGCTCTCCGAATTCATGAAGACGAACTTCGGCGACAAGGTTTCCTTTGCGACCTACACGGAACCGGAAACCCTGGAGGCCGGCGCGGAGGAAAAGCCAAAGCATGAGGAGGACGAGCAGTTTGTCTTCGATTTTCTGCCGCGCGACATCAAAGCGCATCTCGACCGATTCGTGATCAAGCAGGACGAGGCGAAGAAGGTCCTCTCGATCGCGGTATGCGATCATTACAACCACGTCAATTATCTGCGCCGGCTCGAAAAGGAGGACGCCGCGCGCGCCGAGGAAACGGAATACGCCAAGCAAAACGTCATCCTCGTCGGCCCGACCGGCGTCGGAAAAACTTATCTGATCAAGCACATCGCGGAGTTGATCAAAGTGCCGTTCGTCAAAGCGGACGCGACGAAGTTCAGCGAGACCGGATACGTCGGCGGCGACGTCGAAGATCTCGTGCGCGAACTCGTGGATAAAGCCGATGGCGACGTGCACCTCGCGCAATTCGGCATCATCTACATCGACGAAATCGACAAGATCGCGGCGGCGGGGAACATGGTGGGCCGCGACGTGAGCGGGCGCGGCGTGCAAACCACGCTGCTCAAGTTGATGGAGGAGACCGAGGTGCCGTTGCGGAGCGCGAACGATCTGCAGGCGCAACTGCAGGCGGCCTTCGAATTTCAAAAGCGCGGCGGAAAAGCGAAGCGCGAGACGATCAGCACGCGGCACATTCTCTTTGTCGTGAGCGGCGCGTTCGAGCGCTTGAAGCAGCAGGTCTCGCGGCGTCTGGTCCAGGGGCAGATCGGGTTCAACGCCGAGCCGAGGCCGGTGATGGACAACGAATTGTTCCAGTACGTCACGACGCAGGATTTCATCGAGTACGGCTTCGAGCCGGAATTCATCGGCCGATTGCCGGTGCGCGTCGTCTGCGAGGAACTGATCGCGGACGATCTTTACCAGATCATGAAGTTCTCGGAGGGGAGCATTCTCCGGCAATACGAGCGCGCTTTCCGCGCCTACGGGATCGAGATCAGCTTCGAGGATGAAGCGTTGCGCTTGATGGCGGAAGCGGCGGCAAAGGAAAAAACGGGCGCGCGGGGGCTTCTCACGGTCTGGGAAAAACTGTTCCGCGATTACAAGTATTACCTGGCGGGCTCCGGTCTCAGCCAATTGCGTGTCTCGGAAGAACTCGTGCGGGAACCCAAACAGGTGCTCGATCGCCTGATGGCGGAAGGACACAAACAGGAAGAAGCCGCCCTGGACCGGGGGGCGCGCACTTTCGCCGAGCAATTTGGAAAAGAGCACGGACTCGACATTTCTTTCGACGCCGCCGCGCTCGCGCGTCTGATCGAACGGGCGCAGGCCGAGCGCATGACGATGCCCGAGCTTTGCGCGCACCTTTTCAAGGATTACCAGTTCGGGCTCAGTCTCATTCGGAAAAACACGGGACAAAAAGCTTTCCTCCTTGGCCGCGAAGCGGTTGACTCTCCTGACAGGTTTCTGAGCGAGCTGGTGGTTCAGTCACACTATCCACTTGCGCCGTCCGAAAAGAATTGAGAGCAATCCTATAGATGAAACGGTCTCTTCTTTTAGCGCTCATCATTGGCGTGATTGCCGGTGCAATGGTGATGGCTCTGCATCGGAGCGGCGTGCTCCTCCCGCTGGAAATGGCGACTGCGGACGTGCTGGCGCGCCGGTCCGTCGCCACGAGCATGGTGGGCGATAAGTGGCAGTATTTCTTTGTCTTTGTTTTGGCCCTCGGAGTGGCCTGGATGACTTTCGAGACCACGCGCCGCGCCCGGCTCGGTGGCATCATCGCCTTCCTCCTCATCGAGGTGGCCGGAGTGGCCTGGGTCTGTTCGCTCTATCAGGTCTTCTTTCAACCTGTCCCGTCCATGACTGGGGCGGCGCTCGGATTTCTCCTGCCCATCGGATTTCTGCAAGTGGCCGGCTTCGTTCAGCAACGGCGCGAGCGTGCTCCAGTTCTGACTCCGGCCCCGGCCGATGCTGTCCCGGTGCCCAAACCTCGGGCTCGACCCAGGCGCGGTGAACTCGCGCCCGAAGCGGTTGCGCAAGCGTGCGAGGTGACCGCGGTCGTCTGTGACATCGCGAATAAGCATGATCTGGCCGAGGAATGCGCGCCCGCTGCCTTCGCCGAGATCACGGAGAAGTTTCTTTTGCACGTCACGGAGTCCTTTCGTAAGGCCGGCGCTTACATCGAGTCGGCTGGCGGCGAAGGCGTAGTGGCGATCTTTGGTTTCCCGGAAAGCGACAAACAGCATGCGGAAAAGGCGACTCGCAAGGCGATGGCGCTGACCCAGGCCTTCTCCGATTCCAATAAGTCCGGCAAATCGGACGGGCCAACGGTGGGAGTGCACGCCGGGGTTAGCTCGGGAATCATGATCATGGCGCCGGTAAAAAATAATGGGCAGCGCAGCATGCTCGCCACGGGTGAGCCGGTGGAATTGGCGCGACGGTTCTGCATCGCGAATCGTTTCTATGGCTCACGCGTTCTGCTTGGGCCGCGCACCTTCGAGCTGGCCAGCAAGATTCTTGTGGCGCGGCCGATCGATTTTTTGAGCGGAGTGGATGTGCGCGAACGGCACGAAATTTACGAGCCGGTGGCATTGGCCCTGGAAGCTTCCCGGGACCAGATCACCCGGCGCGATGCGTTCTGGAACGGCGTGGTCCTTTACCGGGAAAAACGCTGGGCGGAAGCCTACTCGCAATTTCAAAGCGCGCGCGGCCCCGAGGGCGAAGAAGATCGCCCCCTGCAATTGTATCTCCGCCGGCTCGAGCCGCTCGCCTTGCAATTGACCAATACGCCGCTGGACGAGTAGGGGACCGCCGGTTTTGAGGAAAACGGAATACCCGTCGTCGATCCGGGATTTGATCGTGCAACTGCGGCAAATGCCGGGGATCGGACCGCGCTCGGCCGAGCGAATCGCCCTCTGGATGGTCCAGTCCCGCGGCCAGCAACCGGAGCAGATCGCGCAAGCGATCACGGCGACGCGGCAAACCGTGCGGCCCTGTCCGCGTTGCGGATTTTTTACCATGGAGGAGATCTGCGAGATTTGCTCGGACACGTCGCGCGTCCCGGATCTGCTCTGCGTGGTGGAGCAGCCGACGGATATTCTTCCGCTGGAAAAGACGAGCGCGTTCCGCGGGCGCTACCACTCGTTAGGCGGGCGCATTTCGCCGCTCGATCACGTCGGGCCCGAGGATCTGCGGATCAAGGAATTGATCGCGCGCGTCGAGCATGAGAAATTTTCCGAAGTCATTCTCGCTCTCGCCGCCGATGTGGAAGGAGAAGCAACGACCAATTATCTGGTCGAACTTCTGAAGCCGTTTCCGGTCGCTCTCACGCGCATCGCGCATGGCCTGCCGGCAGGTGGCGGACTCGAATCAGCAGATGAGCTGACGCTTTATCAAGCGCTCTCCGGGCGGACGAAACTTTGAAGAAAGTGAGAGGTGACGTGTGACGAGTGACGTGAACCGCCGCGGAGCTCTTCCCAACTTGTCACTTGTCACTCGTCACATGTCACTCTTTCTTCCCTGATGTCCTGCGCGAAAATCGATCCGGCCTTGCACCAGGCGCAGAAACCGCCCTGGATCAAAGTGCGGTTGCCCTCGAACCCGGTTTTCTTTTCGACGAAAGCGCTCATCTCGGATTTGCGCCTGCACACCGTCTGCGAGAGCGCGCAATGCCCGAACCGCTGGGAATGCTGGAGCCAGGGCACCGCGACGATGATGATTGCAGGCGAGCGCTGCACCCGCGCCTGTGGGTTTTGCGCGGTCAGCACCGCCAAACCGTTGGCGCTGGAAGAGGACGAACCGCAGCGCGTCGCTGAGGCCGTCCGTCGGATGGGTTTGAAGCATGTCGTCATTACCGCTGTCGCGCGGGATGATCTTAAGGATGGCGGCGCGAATCATTTTGCGCGCACCATCGAAGCCATTCGGGCGATGGACCCTTCGGTCATTATCGAGGTCTTGGTGCCCGATTTCCACGCCCAGGAGTGGTGCATCCAGATCGTCACTCGACGCCGCGCCCGACATTTTCAATCACAACATGGAGACGGTGGAACGGTTGACGCCGGCCGTGCGTTCGCGCGCGAAATATCGGACCTCGCTCGATGTGCTGCGCAAAGCCAAGGAGCTTTCGCCCAAAATCGTCACGAAAAGCGGGGTCATGCTCGGCCTGGGCGAAAAAGAGCCGGAACTTTTTCAGACGATGGACGACCTGCGCGAGGTCGGTTGCCAGGTGCTGACGCTGGGTCAGTATCTTCGCCCGACGCCGCAGCATCTGCCGGTGATCGAGTTTGTCCCACCAGAGCGCTTCGAGGCTTACGGCGAAATCGCCCGCGCGAAAGGCTTCGATCACGTGGCATCCGGTCCGCTCGTCCGCAGTTCGTATCACGCGGCGGATTTCCATCCCGTCGTCCGCTAACATGGCGGTGCCTCGGGACGACGCCATCGACCGGAAGACGGTCGCGGCGGTCATTCCCGCCTATTTCGAGGAAAAACACATCGCCGATGTGGTTCGGCGGACGCTCGCGCAACTCGATAACGTCCTCGTGGTGGATGACGGCTCGACCGATGCGACCGCCGCGGCCGCGCGAAATGCCGGCGCCGAAGTCATTGTTCACCCGCAGAATCTCGGCAAAGGTGAATCGATCAAGGCGGGGCTGCGCCACTGGCTCGAGCGCAGCTTCAGCTACGTCTTTAGTTCTCGATGGCGACGGCCAGCATTTGCCCGAAGAGATCGCCCGTTTTCTCGAAACCGCTGCCACGACTCGCGCGGAACTCTTGATCGGCACCCGAATGCAACGACGTCAGCGAGATGCCCCTGGTGCGGCGTCTGGTCAATCGCTACATGAGCAACAAGATCAGCCGGCTCTGCGGCCAGTCAATCCCGGATACCCAATGCGGTTTTCGCATGATGCACCGCAGCCTGATCCCGGACGTTCTGGGCGGCGCGGAGCGTTTCGATTACGAAACCGAGATGCTCATCCTGGCCAGCCGCAAAGGCTGCCGGATCGAGTCAGTCCCGATCACCACGGTTTACTCCGATGAAGTCAGCAGCATCCATCCCGTGCGCGACACGCATCCGGTTTTTCAAGCTGATGCGGCGGTATGAAAAACGTTAAGCGTAGATTACGCGGCGCGCTGTTTCGGAGGGACGTGCTTCCGCACGTCCAGACATGCGGAAGCATGTCTCTCCGGGTTTATTTAACGCCATCTTATACCAATCCGCGCCGCCGGAAGTCGCCCATGTTACCGCCGGTCGAGCGTTCGATCAGATCGATGGTGAATTTCAGCAGGCAAACTTCCCAGGCGTCGTCCACGCCTTGAATGACGGCGCTGAGCGGTTCGTCCGAATTTTCGACCTTGAGTTTGGTCCGCGCGATGACGGCGTCCATCGTATCGCGCACGGTATTCTCGGTCACATCGGTTTTCCGGAACTGAAATCCGTAGCGGAGCACGGCGACGTTGCGCGTGTGCTCGCGTAATTGGTCGACGTATTTCTGCGCCTTCTCTCCGAATCCCTCGAGCAAGAGGCGGCAGTAGTGCTCGGGCGTCAGGATCTGGGGACGGTCGGCGTGAATTCTTCCGTCGCGGACGCGCACTTCGTTGACCCGGTCCATCAACTCCGAGATCAGATAAAAGCGAAAGCTCGTGCTTCCGAAGCTGGCGATCTGGCGTTCCGGCGCGAGGATCACGCGCGTGTTCTCGATCGCGTATTGAAAATCGTCTTCGGTCATTCTGGCGCGTTACGGTAAGCGACCTCGCCGGAAAAGGAAATGGGAGGAGCCGACGGTAGGGCGAGACTCTGTCGAGCCGTGGCCGCAAGTTCATCCTTCGGCTCGACAGAGTCTCGCCCTACCGAGGAAAATTCAACGCGACCGGCCCTGGCAAGGCCTCGACCGGTCGGTCGCGACCGGAATGCCAGCGGTGGAGTGCCTCGGCCGTAAAGATGGCGAGCGCGGCCCAGATGAGACTGAAGGTGATCAGATGATTGCGGGTGAACGGTTCGTGATAGAGAAAGACACCGAGAAGAAAGCTACCGCTCGGAGCGAGGTATTGGAGGAAGCCGACGGTGGTCATACGAAGATGCCGCGCGGCGTGACCGAACCAGACGAGAGGCAGACCAGTGACGACGCCAGTGCTGATCAACAACAGCGCCAGCGGCCAATGCGCCGGACCGAACGTCGATGCGCCTGCGCGTTGTAGATTCAGTAGATAAGGATCGCCAGGGGAGTGAGCAGGGTGGTTTCGAGGAAAAGGCCCGGGATGGCGCGCGTGCCGGATTTCTTGCGCAGCAGACCGTAGACTCCGAATGAGACGCAAAGGACAACGGCGACCCAGGGAAATTTTCCGTAGCCGAGGGTGAGATTGAGAACGCCGACGAGAGCGAGCAGCACCGGAAAAGAGCTGCCAGCGCGTCAGGCGTTCACGCAGGAAAATCGCGCCGAAGAGAACATTGACGAGCGGCGTCATGAAATATCCCAGACTGGTTTCGACCACGCGGCCGACGTTTACAGCCCAGATGAAAAAGAGCCAGTTGATCGAAAGCGCGAGTCCGCTGGCGAAGCAATAGAGCAGGGTGCGTCGAGAGCGAGCCGCTTCGCGGAGTTCCGGCCAGCGTCCCTGCCAGGTCAGCAGGAGGACCAGGAAAACGGTCGTCCAGACGCAACGGTGCGCGAGGATTTCGGGCGCCGGAACGTCTTGAGCAGTTTCCAATAGATCGGGATGAGGCCCCAGGTGCCGAAGGCGGCGAAGCCGGCAATGAGCGCGGAGCGTTCCTCACGTGTCGAAGCGGAAGGTGTTGCGCTCGGGTGCATGGAGTCGCACTCCTATTTCACGGTTACACCGCTCCGGCAAATGGTGTAGAGGCGCTTGTGCCAAGCGCCTGTTCTATTGGTTAGGCGCTTGGCACAAGCGCCTCTACATCTTAAAGAAACAAGCGACGAGCGATCCAGTGAGAGCCAAGAGATTTTTTGCCGAACTGAAACGGCGCAAGGTCTACCGGGTAGCGGTCGCCTACGCGGTCGTGAGCTGGCTGCTCATCCAGATCGCGACGCAGGTTTTTCCGTTTTTCGAAATCCCGACGTGGGCGGTGCGCCTTGTGGTCGTGTTACTGGCCCTCGGTTTCCCGGTCGCGCTTCTTCTCGCCTGGGCCTTCGACCTCACACCGGAAGGAATCAAGCGCACGGACGATCTCGATGAAACGCAGCAGCGCGCATCGGCTGCAGCTTCGACATCGATTCGGGCAGCGCCCGTGACCCCGCCGCCGGAAAAAAGCATCGCCGTGCTGCCGTTCGAAAATTTTAGCGACGACATCCAGAACGCCTACTTCGCCGATGGCATCCAGGACGACATTCTCTCGAGCCTGGCCAAGGTGGCCGACCTCAAAGTGACCAGCCGGACATCCGTTCGGCAGTACAAGACCGGCGACGCGCAATCTGCGCGAGATCGGCGAAGCACTTGGCGTGGCTTACATCATGGAAGGCACGGTCCGGCGCGAAAGCAATCGGGTCCGGATCAATGCGCAGCTGATCGATGCCCGGACCGATCAGCATATTTGGGACGATACCTACGATCGCGAGATCACAGATCTGTTCGAGCTCCAAAGCGAGCTGGCGCGGCGGATCACTTTCGCGCTTCGCGCCAATCTCTCGCCGCGCGAGAAAGCCAGTCTCCAGATTCATCCGACCGCGGACATGGCAGCCTACGAGCTTTTCCTGCGAGCGCGCGATCTGTTTCGTTGGAGCGGCTCGGGCGATCCGCGCGAGAATGGCGAAAAGGCCTTGCGCTTACTGGACGAGGCGCTCGAGCGCGATCCGCAGTTCGCCCTCGCGCACTGCCTGGCTTCGCGTGTTCACGGTGAGCTCTATTGGTTTGGTTACGACCGAAGCCGCGCCCGTCTGACCCAGGCCAAGCTGGCGGCGGACAACGCGTTGCGGCTTCAAGCCGGACCTGGGCGATGCGCGGCTCGCGCTTGCCTACTATTATTATTATGGTTATCGCGACTACGAGTTGGCCCGCACGGAGCTGGCCATCGCGCACCTGGCGACGCCGAACGATGCCGAAGTGTGGGACGCCGCTGGCGCAATCGATCGGCGCCAGGGCCGCTGGGATGATGCAGTTCCCAACTTCGAAAAAGCGCGCCAACTCGATCCGCGAAACAATTCCGTGCTCTGGAACCTGGCCGAGACCTATGCCTGTCTCGGGCGTTATGAGGACGCCGCGAGTGTCTTCGCGGATGGTGCAGTCGGCTGCTCCGATGCTCATTTGTTTTCGCTCGCTCAGCGCCGCGATCGATCTGAAAACCAACGGCGAAACCGGGCCGTTGCGGGCCGCGTTGCGCAATATCCCGAAGGACTTCGATCCGGGAGGCGCGGTCACGATCGTCGCGCTTCGGGTGAGTTTGATGGATGGCGATTACACGGAAACGGCGCGTCTCCTCCAAGGGTCGCGCGCGGAAAAATTCAACGATACCGGATTGGAAGGGCCGGCTGCCGTTTTCGATGGTTACGCTTTCCCGAGAACCTGGTTCGAAGGTCTGATTGCGCGCGGGAGAGGGGAACTGGACGTAGCAGAACGCGCGTTCGCAGTCGCGCAACGGATGGTTGAAACCGACATGGCCCAATGGCTCGATGATGCCAAGGCGACGGCTTTGCTCGGTATTCTGCATGCCCTGCAGGGGAACAAGGAAGAAGCGATGCGCGCGGGCCGGCGCGCGGTGGAACACTTGCCGATTTCGAAGGATGCCTACGATGGACCGTTGATGGCGACTAAGCTGGCGGTGATTTACGCGCAAGTCGGCGAACTCGATCTTGCCTTCGAATTGCTCGAACGATTTGGTGAAAATGCCGAATGGTCCGACAGCTGGAACGTTGCGGGTGGAGACGGAATGGGAGCCACTGCGCGGTGATCCGCGATTCGAGGAGCTCTTGCGGAAAGTGACGAGTTAAAGACGGCGTTTCGCCTGCTACGTCATATCGTCACGAATCGGCTTCTCGCCCGGCTTCGGGAACGCGAATGTAACGCTGGAACACGATCAGTCCGATGGGCGCGACTGAGGCCGCGAGCGCGAAGGTCAGCCACATCAATTCCGGGCGTCGCGGGCCGTGTTCGGGAACGAACGCCGCGAGAACCCATCCGGCGGTCCCAATCAGCAGCTTTCCGACGAGAAACGGAAGGTAAGCCAGCGCGCCGTAGGATGCTTCCTGCCCTTTCGGCGCGATCGCGGCGGCGTACTCGTAGACACGCGGCGAATAGAATGCTTCACCGACCGAAAACACAATCAAGTAAAGCGCGCTCATGATGTAATAGGGATGAATGGCTCCCTGCAGGCCGAGGTAGCTGTGTCCAATCCAGTGCCCGAATCCGCTGTCAGCCAGCGAGACGAACCAAGTCGTCGGCAAGGCCATGATGAAAACGCCCGCCGCGCAAATCGCGCCGCCGATTATCACCATTCGATAAGCGGCCAGGCGCTGTGTCAGAGCTCCGATCAGTGGAACCAGGACGATGATCATCCAGCCATTGATATTTGCGAGCCTTCCCACGGGCGCGCCCAGCCCGAGCACCCGATCACCGAACTTCGGGAACACATAATCCATCTGGAGAAAAATCGCTTTGAGGAAGCCGATCAGCAGGAAAAAGAAAAGGATGCGCGCGAAGGCTGACTGGCCAACGAGCCGTTTGAAAAGTTGAACGGTTTCTGTCGCACTCTGCCGCACGGTCTGCGCGAGGCCACCGAGCAACGAAGCGGATCGCGCCCGAGACTTCGCGAGCTCGTCTTCACCCCGACGGAGGAAGTAAATCGCCGGGAAGATGATGATCTCGATTCCGAGGCTCACCATAAAAAGCTGCTGGTGCGTTGTCGGCTCAAACCCAAAAAGGGTGAAGTGCCCCGAGGAACGGCGAATGAAATCAAAGATGTAGCCGGCCGCGAGGTAACCGACGTTCATCACCATGTAGATCAAGGAAAAGGAGATGGAGCGCTGCGCGGTCGTTGAGTAACAGCGCGTCGCCGCCAGTAAAACCGGCGTGCCCAGGGCTTCGCCGATCGCGAGCGGAAGAACTCCGCATGAGAGCGCCAGCCACGGAACGGTTGTCGTCACCATCACGGTTCGCGCCACCGTGCAGATCGCAACGCCCAGGTAGAATGTCCGCTTGAGCCCGATCGCGTCCGTGAGCGATCCGGCCAGCAACGTGAATACCGTCATGGCCGGCGCCCAACCCCAGCCCACGATCGCACCGGCCGCCTGGTCGCTGAAGCCGAGGTCCCGTGAAAGCCACAGGACCATGGTTTTGTTCGTGACCGAGTAGGCCACGTAAATCAGAAACTTGAGGAGGAACGTCAGCCAGAGCTCCCGTTGCGCGCCGCGCATCACCGTGAATTTGCCGATAAATCCGGCGAGGCCGCGCGCGGCGGGCGCACCGACATCTTGTTGCGGATCAACACCGGCGGATTCGGGAGTCTTGGCCACTGCTCCCACTGTGAGCTACAACTGTTGCCCTGTCATCCCGAGCGAAGTTGGTAGGGCGAGACTCTGCGAGCCGTGGGCGAGTCAGCCCCTCCTGCGTTCGGCTCGACAGAGTCTCGCCCTACCGAAAAGCCGCTCGGAATGACCACGCGCTACACCATGTTCGCGATAAATTCGCGTCCGTCGAATAGCGCGAAGTCTTCCAACTTTTCACCCGTTCCGACAAAGCGTGTCGGCAGGCCGAGTTCATCCTGAATCGCGATGACGATGCCCCCTTTGCCGCTGCCATCTAGCTTCGTCACGATCAATCCGGTGAGACCAACCGATTGATGGAACTCCCGCGCCTGGGTCAGCGCGTTGCTGCCGGTGGTCGCGTCCACCACCAGCAGCGTCTCATGCGGCGCTTTCGGATCCTGCTTCGCCAGGCTGCGTTTCACCTTGCTGAGTTCCGCCATCAGATTGCTCTTCGTATGCAGCCGGCCAGCGGTATCGCATATGAGAAACTCGATGTTCCGCCGCTCGGCCGCCTCGTAGGCTTCGTAGCAGAGCGCCGCCGGGTCCGCGTTGTATTGGCCGCGAATCATTTCGACGCCGAGCCGTTCGGCCCAAATGCCGAGCTGTTCGATCGCCGCGGCGCGGAATGTATCTGCGGCGGCGAGCAACACGGTATGGCGTTTTCGTTTGAAGAAATGCGCGAGCTTGGCGGTGGAAGTCGTCTTTCCCGTTCCATTTACCCCGACGATCAAGAGCACCTTTGGCTTGGCCGGGAGCGGGGTAATCGGAAGGGGCGCGATCGGCAGGATTCGGCCGATCTCCTCGTGCGCAACCTCCGAGATGTCCGCTGCCGTAATTGGGGAGCGCTGCGAGCGTTCTTGTAGCGCCTTCGTGATCCGCAAAGTCATCGGAACGCCGAGGTCGGCGCGAATGAGCGATTCCTCGAGTTCATCCCAATCGACCGGTTTGCCGGTAAATTTCTGAACGAGTGATTTGAGGAAATTCATAGACTTGTTATGGCGTGCCACTCTTGTAAACCCGAGTCCGGCAGATGCCGGATCGAGGGACCCCGTTGCCTGGCCCACAGTTCCGCCACGGGGTTCTTCGACTTCGCTGCGCTCCGCTCAGAATGACACGGGAACGGACCGTGCGATTCATTCCACCTCTTCCGTTTCCTTCGCCGGCGTCGCCTCGCGCAAGGGCCGGGTCAGATCATCCTTCACCCGGTCCAGAATCCCGTTCACGAACCGGCCGGAATCCGGGCCGCCGAAAGTCTTGGCCAACTCGATGGCTTCGTTGATGGAAACGACTGGCGGTATGTCGTCGCGGTGGAGCATTTCGTAGATCGCGAGCCGAAGAACGTTGCGATCCACCGGCGAGATCCGATGGAATTCGTAATTATCGCAGTATTTGCGGATGCGATCGTCGATCTCCGGCAAGTGGGCGATCATGCCGTCGATGAGCGGTTGGGCGAACTCGCGCACGCGGGGCGTGGCCGGGCAAAATTCCCAGAACTCATCCATGTTTTCCGGTGCGCCATCCCCGTGCAGATCGCGCCAAAAATGAAATTGAACCGCCGCCTGCCGGGCGGCTCGTCGTTTACCCATAACGTTACCTGGAGCGCAAATCTCCCATGACGTTTGCGATCCCGATGGCGGCGCGTGCTGCTTCGGTGCCGCGGTTAATCTCCGATCCCAGACAACGTTCCTGCGCCTGCGCTTCGGTTTCCAAACTCAGAACGGCGTTAATTACCGGAATTCCATATTCCACCGCGATTTGCTGTAGCGCATCGGTGACCGATCGGGCCAGGTTTTGCGCGTGGCTTGTCTTTCCTTGCAGAATGACGCCCAGCGCGAGTATGGCGTCCGCCCTTTTCTGAAGTGCGAGCTCCCGAACCACGACGGGAATTTCAAATGCCCCAGGGACCTGATGGAGCGAGATCGTCGCGTTGGGCGAATGAGACCTCAATTCTTCGGTCGCATGATCGATCAGCCCCTGGACGTACTCTCCGTTGAACATGCTCGCGACAATTGAGAAGTGGCGCTGCCCCTTATCGGGACGCACGAGGATCGGAGCGAGCGTGGACATCTTAGCGAATGAAAAATGATGAAGGACGAATGACGAGGGAAAAACAGAACAACGTTCGGCATTCGACCTTCGTCATTCGGCACTTCACAGCAAGTGCCCCATCTTCGTCTTCTTGGTCTCGAGGTACTTCGCGTTGTGCGGGTTTGTTTCGGTCCGGATCGGGACCTGTTCCACCATTTGAATTCCGTAGCCCTCGAGACCGACGACTTTCTTGGGATTGTTGGTGAGAAATCGAAACTGGCGCACGCCCAGATCGAACAAAATCTGGGCGCCGAGGCCGTAATCGCGCAGATCGGTAGCGAAGCCCAGCCGGGCGTTCGCTTCGACCGTATCGAGGCCTTCCTCCTGCAACTTGTAAGCGTGAATTTTCGCAGCCAGACCGATCCCGCGTCCTTCCTGTCTCATATAAAGAAGGATGCCTTCTCCTTCCTCGGCGATCTGCCGAAGCGCGGCGTGCAATTGGTTTCCGCAGTCGCACCGGCGCGAACCGAATACGTCGCCCGTCAGACATTCGCTGTGCACCCGGACAAGGGTCGGGCGCGTCCCGGAGATTTCGCCTTTGACCAGCGCCAGGTGGTGCCCGCCGTCCAGGATCGATCGATAAAGGTGGAGATCGAAATCGCCGTAATCGGTGGGCAATTTCACGACTTGTTCCGCCTCGATCAGCCTTTCTTTGAGACGGCGGTGCGCGATCAGGCTTTGGATGGTGCAGATGCGCAATTCGTGTTTCTTGCGGAACTCCATTAGTTCCGGCAAGCGCGCCATCGTTCCATCGTCGTGCAGGATTTCGCAGAGGACTCCGGCCGGCTGAAGCCCAGCCATGCGGGCGAGATCGACGGCCGCTTCCGTGTGCCCGGCGCGCCGAAGAACTCCGCCGTCCTTCGCTCGCAAAGGGAAGATGTGGCCGGGTTGCGCCAGATCCTCCGGACCAGATTTCGGGTTCGCGATGGTCTGGATGGTCGCCGCACGGTCATGCGCACTGATGCCGGTAGTCACGCCGCGCGCGGCATCGACCGAGACGGTAAAATCGGTGCGATACATCTCCCGGTTCTGCGCCACCATCCGTTGCAACCCTAGCTGCTCCGCCCGTTCGTTCGAAATCGGCACGCAGATTAATCCGCGTCCGTGCATGGCCATGAAATTGATGGCTTGCGGCGTCGCCTTCTCCGCAGCCATGACGAGATCGCCCTCGTTTTCGCGATCGGCGTCGTCGGTAACGATCACCATTTTCCCCGCCGCGATGTCGCGGACGACATCGTCGATCGTATCGAATTCAAGGTTTACCGGCGGTTCCGCGATCATTGGCCATCAAGTTCGCCGCGCGCCCGACAACGTCAATTACCTTCAGGCCTTCGACATCGAGCGTCGCACCGTAATGGCACAGGCAAACCCTGATTGGCGAAATTTCGGAACTTCAGTTGGCGCGTTCCGTAAATGCCTTGTGAAAGGAACCATATGCCAGACGAAAACATCGATCTTAAATGCAACGTTCAACTTCCGAACTCAGACAGTCGTGTCTTTGTTCAGCTTTTTGAAAACCGCCCAGAGCGCGTTTTCTACCGGATCAGCCTGAAACCTCCCGAGGGGGAAATCATTCAGGTCGTGCCGGCCGACACCTATAAGATCCCAGTGCGGCATGATCTCGGCCGCAGCGCCACCGACTTACAGGGGTACCAAATGGCCTGCGTCGGAGTGGTCGGCTTTGTAGCGGATGGGAAGTGGCAGTTGAAATGCGAAACGATTCTCAACGGGGTCGTCGAGAACACATGCGGTCCGGGAGAACTCAACGGGAAACAGGGAGATATGTTGAAGTTCCGGTTTCGCTGCACCTTTGTATGAACGGCCGTAGCCCCGCTATTTTGGCCGCGATCGCCTGGTTGACTGTTGCGTCAGTGCCGTGGGCGAGAGCTCAGGAGCCTTCTCCTTCTCCGGGTGCTCCTCCGACGAGCGCCATGGACCATCTCTTAGAGAAGGTCAATTGGGATTACGACCGCGCGCCGAACGCGGTCCCTGCCTTTGACGCCCTCGGCTTGACTCCAGAGACGGTCACTACTCCTGGCACTCCTCGAGAACTGGTGGCCGAGCTGATTAACGGAGTAGATCGCAATGGAGTGTTGCAGAATGGAATCGCGCTCGAGGCGGCTCCGTTTCGTTGGCTCTGGATCGGGACGAGTCGCGGCGATTACGAAAGACACCCTCTCTTGCGCTGTCTCTACCATTTTAGTGTTTCGGTAGCGACAGCCAAGGCGACGGAAGACAGCGAGGCCATCCAGTTAGCAGTTGGCTTCAAGGACGTTCTTTGGGAAAGCGCCGACCACGATCCATATCGAAATCCGAAATTGACTACGGCCTTCAAGCAGGCGGCCCTAGAGGAACTTGGACCGCCTGAAGGTGACTTCGGAGACGGTGGCCTCTCGCCAGTTTCCGCTTCGTCAAAAAAGCTCTTTGAAACGGCAGTCGCGGAGTTTTATGCGAACAAGTGGCGCGGTGGAATCTGGACCGCCGCCATCGCTCCGACTTGGAACAGCGAATCCGGTAAGATCGGAGACCTGTCTGGAACTGGCTTCACGGCCTGGACGACTTTTGCCTACGGCTTAAGCACGCCCGTTTTGCCCCAAATGGGGACGAACGCTCCAATAAATGTACAGTTCATCGCGGAATTACGTTATCGAAACGGCGAACAGGTAATCGATCCGAACGATAAATTGCATTTGGCCAATCAAGACAGTTTTCTCGCGGCCGGCCGGCTTCGCTTCGGCTCTGATACTTTCAACGGGTTTGCCGAAGGCGCCTATGTCCGGGTGTGGCACGGGCTCAATGGCGATGACGGCGGTTGGCGTGGCGCTTTAGGTGTGGAAAAAAGAATCGCGCCCAATGTCTGGCTCGTCCTTAGCGCCGGTCAGCAGTTCGGCGGTGGCAGTGTCGAGGGCAACGAGCTTTTCGTCCTCAGCAGTCTGCGCTTTGGCACAGCCGACAAAGCCCAGTTTTCGGAGTAAACGAGCTCTCACCTCCCATTTCCATATGCCTCCCATCCTCGATGTAGCTATCGGTACCGTTTTCATTTTCCTGCTCTTCAGCCTCGTCGTCACCGCGCTGAACGAAGTCATCCTCTCGAAGTTCGATCAGCGGGCAAAATTCCTGCACATGGGTCTGCAGGAACTGTTCGGCGAGGCGGGCGATGTGCAAAAGCGGGCCTGGCGCCAGAATTGGTGGGCTTGGATAACCGGCGGTCTCGCTTCGCGCGTCACGCTCGAGGGGCTGACGAAACAGATTTGCCAACACGGTCTCATCAATGCTTTTTCGCGCACGGATAAAGCCGACGGCTCCTCACCTTCCTATATTCCCGCCGGTTCCTTCGTGACCGCTCTGCTCGATATTATCTGCAAACAGGCGATCGACCCACGGGCCACGGCCACCGACGCGAACGCCGCGAAGAACGCAGACGCGAATGCCGTGAAGAACGCTGGCGCCCCGGCCGACCAGGTCACCGATACATTCCCAGACATGTCTGAGCTTGAGCACACGGCCGCGAATATCGAGAAATGGATCCGTGCCCTTCCCGAGCAAAGGCTACGGGAGAGTCTTTTGTCGCTTTTCCTGATGGCAGGCAAAGACGTCGCCAAATTCAAAGACGCGGTCGAGGGCTGGTTTAACTCATCGATGGATCGAGTTTCAGGGTGGTATAAACGTTTCACCCAAAAGTGGATGATAGTGATTGCCTTCGTCCTGGCTGCCGTTCTCAACGTCGACACCATTCATATCGTCCGAGACTTGTCGGTAAGCCCGAACCTCGCCAAGGCGGTGGCCAGTCAGGCCGAGACCTATGTCAGGAACGGCGCCAAACCAATGACGGAGGAAGCGGCCCTTGCCCGACTCGAGGAAGCACAAATGGCGCTGCGAGTGGCAAATGAAAAGAATGACGCAACTGCTATTGCGGAGGCGAAAAAAGCGCTCGCAGCCGAGGAAACTGGAGATGCTGACGCCAAGTTTCGCGCCGCCCTAGACCGGCTAGGCAGTACGGGCATTCCTATTGGTTGGGACGAGACGCAACGCAAGGCGCTTGGGATCAACGGTAAGCACTTCAGTGTGGGCCAGATCATCAAAGTGCCGTTTGAGCCGAGCCGCTGGCGCGATCGAGGGGCGCGATTTGTGACCTGGTTTTCAACTCATTTCGTCGTCCTCTTTGCGCTGGTAGCCGGTTGGTTTCTTACCGCCATGGCAGCGTCATTTGGCGCGCCGTTCTGGTTCGATACGCTGAATCGCTTTATCAATCTTCGAAATGCCGGCCGTCCCCCAGGCGAAACAGATCCGACCTCCACGTCGACAAAACCGCCGCCCGCCAGCCTCGACAAGACGCCCGGTTTGCCGGTCACGACCGCTCGGTGAACCGCTCATTCCTGCCACGAAGATAATAGACCGGGCGTTTCCACAGTAGGATCGTTGTTTGCAAGGTAAAGGACGTGGGCCCGAGTTTTCGTGAGCCCAAAAAAGGGCTTGCGCCGATCAGGCGTGTCTTCAATGATCGGACCTAATCTCTAAGTCCCCATCTCCCTAGGAATGCCAGACCCCTTCAAATTCCACCCAAGACTCCCGACCTTGTTGAAGGGCTGGAGTTGATCCCAGAAAACACACGTTTATGAAACACACACTTCTGATTGTCCTGTTTGCGCTCACCGGCTGTGCCACCGTCGATAAATTTTCCTCCAGTCCCGAGGGGCGCAAGATCCTGAGTGGCATCGAGACTACGGTTATCGCTGCCGCCAACAACGCCGTTCAGCAGTACGTCGATACTGGCAAGGTCAAAGGCAAGGAAGTCGCGATCGCATCGCTCAGCAGCGTCAGCCAGCAAGTGCGAGGCTTGCAGGCAACGGATGATGCCGCCAATCCCGCCGCGCTCAAGGAAGCTGTGAAAGACGGCAGCGCGAGCACCATCGTCACTCAAAAGGTGGCACCGGCGGTGGCAAATGCGGTGGCCAATGCCGTGAAAAAAGGAGCCCCAAAGGACGCCGCGAACGAAGCAGCAGCTAATGCGCTGGACAAGGCCGCCGCGAAACATAGCCGCTGAGTTCGACGGCTACGTTTGAGGCAAAGACACGTCAGAACGCTGCTCGCGGTCTGACGTGTAACACAGAAATGGCTCCGCCCGGGCCCTGACTGGGCTGGACAATCAAATCGGCTTTGTCGACGGCGCCGCGGGGCGTCTAGGACGTCGCGTCCGGCCCAAATCCCATTTTTGGCAATGGCGATATCGTCGGTCTGTCCGATGAAGGGGATTGCGCATGGGCATAAAAAAGAAAATGGTAGGCCGCAATCATTCGACCGCCTGTGCAAAAATCTGACAAAATATTCGTCGCTGGTCATCGAGGTCTCTTCGGGAGCGCGTTGTTTCGACGGCTCGAGCGGGAGGGTTTTGCCAACCTGGTGACGCGGGACCGTTCGCAGCTTGATCTGATGAGTCAGGCGGGGGTGGATCGATTTTTCGCGGATGAGAACCCGGCCGTCGTCATCTTCGCGGCCGCCAGGGTGGGGGGGATCAAGGCGAACAACGATCTGCCGGTGGAATTTCTCCTCGAAAACGTTCAGATGCAGAACAACGTAATTCGCGCGGCTCACCAAACGGGCGTTCGGAAATTACTGTTCCTGGGAAGTTCCTGTACCTATCCGAAGCACGCGCCCCAACCGATCCCGGAAACCGCGCTCCTGACAGGGCCGCTCGAACCGACCAACGAAGCCTATGCGATTGCGAAAATCGCGGGGGTAATGCTTTGCCAGGCCTACGCACGGGAGTACGGCGCCAATTTCATTTCGGCCATGCCCACCAATCTTTACGGGCCTAACGACAACTTCGACTTGCTTTCGTCGCATGCTCTGGCTGCGCTTCTGCGCAAGGCGCATGAAGCAAAAGAAAAGGGAGCGCGCGAGATGATTGTCTGGGGCTCGGGCAAACCGCGTCGGGAATTTCTTCATGTCGACGACGCGGCCGCGGCCTGCGTTTTCCTGCTCGAGAAATATGACAGCCCCGAAATCATCAACGTCGGCTGCGGCGAAGACATCTCCATTCGGGAACTGGCCGAACTCATCTGCGAGGTCGTTGGATTTCAGGGCGACCTGGTCTGGGACGCGACCCAGCCGGATGGAACGCCTCGTAAACTTCTCGATGTTTCCAGACTGCACAATTTGGGTTGGCGCCACTCAATTGGGCTGCGCGAAGGGATCGCGCAAACCTACGAGTGGCTTCTGCAAAATGCCGGCCAGGCGCTCTCCAAGAAATGACAAAGCTTCGTGTGGGCGTGGTCGGAGTGGGCCACATCGGCAAAAATCACGCACGTCTTTATGCGGAACTCACCGACGCGCAATTCACCGCGATCTACGACATGGATCAGGCCAGAGCGCGTCGCATGGCTGATGAATTCGGCGTCGTCGCCGCGGCTTCACTCGAAGAATTCACGGAACAGGTGGACGCCGTCTCGATCGCGACGCCGACCAACACTCACTTTGAAATTGCGCACCCGCTGCTGACGCGGGGCAAGCATCTTCTCGTTGAAAAACCGATCGCGGAGAACACCGCTCACGCCACTGAGCTGGCGGAGCTCGCCGCGACGCAGGGTCTCGTTCTTCAGGTGGGGCACGTCGAGCGTTTCAACCCGGTCTTGAGCGCCCTGGAAAAACGCCTGACGAATCCGCGCTTCATCGAGGCGCATCGGCTTTCTCCGTATCCTAATCGCAGCATCGATATCGGGGTCGTGCTCGACCTGATGATCCACGACCTCGAAATCATTTTGCATCTGGTGCGATCGCCCGTGCAGACGATCGATGCCGTCGGCGTGCCGGTGATGGGCCGGGGCGAAGACATTGCGAATGCGCGGATTCGTTTTGAAAACGGTTGTGTGGCGAATATCACATCGAGCCGGATCAGCCCCGAGCAGATGCGGAAGATTCGAGTCTTCCAGGAGAATGCTTATCTTTCGCTCGATTACCAAAATCAAAGCGGCGAAATGCATCGGCGCACCGCGGATGGGATTACGCGAGAAGAGGTCGAGATCGAACGTGAGGAACCGCTCAAGCGCCAGCTCGCTTCCTTTCTCGAGTGCGCCCAGACGGGCCGCGCTCCCAAGGTCTCGGGCTTCCAAGCAGCCGCCGCCCTGGAGTTAGCCGTCGAAATCACCAAGCGGATTGCCAGTGCATGAATGGCACCGGCCCTAATCCGGAGGGACGTGCTTCCGCACGTCCTCAATTTGAATCGGCGGAGCCGCGCCAGCAGAGAAGTGGGACGTGCGGAAGCACGTCCCTCCGAGAGGAATCGGTTGGGCGCAAGCATCCAATTCACCTATCGCCGCTTGAGGCGCACAATCGACCGATACTAATATTTGTTACGGCTTGCACCTCGAAGCGTCGCCAGCTCCTGGCAACGCCCTCGGCACACAAAGCCATCTTGGCGGCATGGGCAGTGGCGTCGACCTGGCTGATTGGTCGATACGTTATCATGCCAGACCACATCCATCTTTTCTGCGCCCCGAACGCCTTCGACGTTCCATCACTTGATCGCTGGATGCGCTTTTGGAAATCTCTTGCGACCCGCAGCATGAAAGAGAAGGCGGGCTCCGTCTGGCAGCGTCATCATTGGGATCGCCAGCTTCGCTCCGGCGAAAGCTATGATGACAAATGGGAATACGTGCGAAGTAATCCTGTGCGCCACGGCTATGTGACCGGCGCGGATGATTGGCCCTACCAAGGAGAATTGAGCGAATTGCGATGGTAACCTCTTGCTCGGAGGGACGTGCTTCTGCACGTCCGCATTATCTCGTCGCGGTAGCGAAATTTTGGGACGTGCAGAAGCACGTCCCTCCGATGAAATGAAGCTTTACCTGGTCGCGGGCGAGGCGAGCGGCGACGAACACGGCGCGGCCTTGATGCGAGCGCTCCGTGAGATGCTTCCCGACCTGGTTTTCTCCGGACGCGGCGGTCCTAAAATGCAGGCCATGGCCGGCGCAGCATTCATCAACTGGAGCGATTCCGCCGCTGTCGTCGGGCTGTGGGAAGTGGTAAAGCGCTACGGATATTTCCGTGAACAATTCCAGAGCGCTCTCCGCGAAATTGCGATCGTCAATCCCGATGCCGTGGTTCTGATCGATTACCCCGGATTCAATCTGCGACTGGCGCGCGCACTCCGGAAGCGATCGCCGGCGCTCAAGATAATTTACTATATCAGTCCCCAGGTTTGGGCCTGGAACCGGGGCCGGATCCGCCAGATGGCGCGTTTCCTGGACCTGATGCTCTGCATCTTTCCGTTCGAGGCTGAGCTCTATAACAAATCCGGCTTGCGCACTGTCTTTGTCGGCCACCCGATGATTCAAAATCTCGCGACGCTCCGAACGGGCGAGGAACGCGAGCCTAACTTGATCGGCCTTTTCCCGGGCAGTCGACTCCGCGAAGTCCGCAAGATTTTCCCGATCATGCTGGAAACCGCGCACGAAATTGCGTCCGAGCGGGCCGAGATTCGTTTCGAAGTGGCGGCAGCCTCGGAGCCGCTCGCCTCAGAGATTCGGCAAATGCTGGCGCGGTCGTCCCTGCGGGAACGGGTGCGGATCGTTGTGAGGGACGCCGCGGGAACGATGCAACACGCCTTCGCCGGCATGGTGGCCTCGGGCACCGCGACTCTGGAGGCGGCCTACTTCCGATTGCCGTTCGTTCTGGTCTACAAAGTGTCGTGGCCGACCTATTTTGCCGCGCGCCTTGTACTCAAGACCAAACATCTTGGCATGCCGAACGTTCTGGCTGGCCGCGAGATCGTCCCCGAGTTCATTCAGCATGAGGCGCGACCAGAAACGATCTCGAAAGCGGTTTTGAAACTACTGATGGACCATGCCGCGCGTGATAAGATGACCTCGGAATTCGACACGATAATCGCCAACCTCGGTGAGACCGGCGCGAGCGCGAAGGCAGCGCGAGCCATCATGGACGAATTGAATCAGAGAATTGGGATTTGATGAAACTCTTCGACATCTCGCGAACACTTTCGAACGACCTGGCGCCGTGGCCGGGAGACACGCGATTTCATTTCGAATTAAAATGGAAAATGGCGGAAGGCGCGACGGTGAACGTAGGCGCGATCAACATGGGGGTGCACAATGGGACACACGCCGACGCGACGTTCCATTTCGATGAGAAGGGCGATCCCATCGATCGGATGCCGCTCGACGCTTATGTCGGCGATGCCGTCGTGGTGGATTTGACGAAGCTTTTCGCAGGAACAGGAGAGGGACTCGACAAGACACGGCAGATCGGGGTCGCAGATCTGGAGGCGGCGGAGGCCTCGATCGAGCAGGCGCCGCGGCTCTTGCTCAAGACCGGGGTCTGGCTGGATTCGAAAGTTTTTCCGGAATGGATTCCGGTGATGGCGCCGGACGTGCCGCAGTGGCTGCGAGAGCGAAAGGTGAAATTGGTCGGGCTCGATTTGCCATCGGTCGATCCAATCGAGGCGAAGATATTATCCAACCATTACGCACTGGCCGCGGCGCGCATCGCCATTGTCGAATCGCTGGACTTGAGCCAGGCCGAGGCCGGCCTTTACCACTTCGCGGCGTTGCCGCTAAAGATTGCTGGAGGCGATGCCGGACCGGTTCGCGCCGTTCTTTGGCGGGACTGATGGGCGGACCCTTGGCGTCGAGATATGAATGATTCACGCCGGAGTGTCATCCCGAGCGGAGCGAAGCGAAACCGAGGGACCCCGGGGAAGGTCGCTCGACTTGCAACGGGGTTTGAAAGCCCGGCCTCACCGGCTGCGCCGGTCGCGTTACGGCTCGACCGCGCTTGAAATGACTGATCTTCTCAACCGTCGCGTCACGTTTTGGTTCGTTGCCGCTTTAACGATCGTGTTGTGGGCCACGACAAATCTCCCGTGGCATCTCGACGATTACGACCAGGCGAAGCAAGCATTCACGTCGTTCGAGATGGTGAACCAAGCACACTGGATTTACCAACACACGCCAAACGGTTGGGTCGCGACCAAGCCGCCGCTCGTTGGCTGGGTTTCCGCCGGGCTTTTCGCCGTGATTCGATCCTGGGAGCTGGCGTGGAGATTACCCTCCTTTCTGGCGGGCCTCGCGTTGCTCTTTCTCATCGTGCGAGCGGCTTCGGCTTACGGCAGGGCTGCAGCCCTGGTCGCAGCGAGCGCTTTCGGCCTCAACCTATTTTCGCCGCGCCTGGCGACGCTGGTGCGTACGGATATGCCGCTCACCTTGGTCTTGTTTGCGATCGGCTGGTTGATTTGGGAAAAAATCCGGAGACGCGAACCGTGGAAGACTAGAGATCGCTTCGTGTTTTTTCTGCTGCTCAGCGCTTCCATGCTGATCAAGGGCCCGATTGTCTACGCCTTCCTCTTGCCGGGGATCGTTGCTTTTCAATGGAGAAATCGACGGAGCGGCGAGGGGGTCACCGCTTGGTGCGGATGGTGGCCCTGGGTGGCGTCGTTCGCGATCTTCCTCATCTGGGTCATGGGCGGGATGATGCGAGTGCCCGATTTCACCGAGCATGTTGTCATCCGGGAATTCGCCGGCCGATTCGGCGAGGGGGCGCACCGGGCGCAACCGTTCTATTTTTATCTCCCGCATCTGCTTCACCGGTTTGCGCCCTGGAGCCTATGGCTGATTCTCCTGCCGTGGTTCGTGGCGAGAGAGCAGCGCTTCAGGATTCGCGATGGGATGCGCGCGATGTCACCGGAAACATTCTGGCTCGTGGCCTGGAGTCTCGGGGGGTTGCTGCTGATGTCCTTTGTTCCATCCAAGCGGATCGATCGCGTGTTTCCGATCTTGCCGCCGCTTTGTTTGCTGCTCGCCACGCAGGTCGGCACGTTGCTCAAGAGCGACCGGATGGGGACTATGACCAGAAGGTGTTGCGCGATAGCTGTTGTATTCGCATGCCTTTTTACGACGAGCTACGCGGTGGGGAAGATGGCTGTGGGATACCGCGAACAACGCGATGCGTTTGCTTCGTTCGGAAAGATGGTGCGAGGGGAGGCGGCTGCCCACGGTTGGAATTATGAGATCGTCGGGGGCGAGGACGAAGGGATGGCGCTGTATCTCCGCCGGAACGAATTCATCGAACCGGATCAGGCTGTGGCGGAATGGAAGACTGGGAGGGTTGATGGGCTGGTTGTGCCGGAGGATGAAGTGAAGGACTTGCTTCCGCGGTTGCCTGGAGCGGTGCCGTCGCAAACTGGATGGTCGGGGCCGGCGGGGAGTTATCGGAAGCGTTATGTTTTTTTCGTGCGGCGTCGGTGAGGAATCGGACAAGCACGAGCACGAGCAGGAGCAGGAGCAGGAGCAGGAGCAGGAGCAGGAGCAGGAGCAGGAGCAGGAGCAGGAGCAGGAGCAGGAGCAGGGATTAGAGAGCGGGAGAATGAGGAACATTTTGGGGTGGCGCCAAAAGCATCTCGACTTTGCGGCGGCGATTTGTAGGCTCGCCTCCGATTGAACGACCTGATGGAATTTCCGAAGGCAGAAATTGAAGCGCTCTGGTGCCCCTGGCGGGTCGAGTATTTCGAACAGGAAAAGCCCAACCCCAATTTCCTATCCGAGGCGGCGCGGGCGAGCGATGACGCGGCGCATCTCGTGATCACCCGCCGGAAGAACGCGTTTTTGATGATGAACCGCTACCCCTACAGCGTGGGCCATTTGATGGTCGTGCCCTATCGGAAAACGGCCGATGCTTCGTCGTTAGGTGAAAATGAAGTGCTCGAGCTTTGGAAGCTTGCGATGCATGGACAGATGTTGCTGCGCGAAACGATGAAAGCGCAGGGTTTCAATATCGGCCTGAACCTCGGGCAAAGCGCCGGGGCCGGGGTGCCCGATCACCTGCATCTCCACGTCGTCCCGCGGTGGAGCGGCGACACGAATTTCATGCCGGTCCTCTCCGGGACGCGCCTGCTCTCGGAAGGGTTGCAGAGCCTTTACGAAAAATTGATCGCGACTCAGGCCAGGATCGCGGATAAAGGCTTGCAGTCATGACCAGCTGGATCGAGCCGCCGCCAAAACGAAAGGGAATGGGTTGTATCGGCAAAGGCTGTTTACTGATCATCGTTTTCCTGATCCTGCTGGCTGTCGCATTCGTCATCGGCGTCTACGTCGGCACGAAGCCGAAGGAAATGCCCCAGGTGCAGACTTCCGAGGCCGATCAAAGCGCGGTCAAGGCGCGTTGGGATGATTTTGAGGCGAACCGAAGCGAACCCATCGCGCCGATGCCTTCTCCCGTGCCTTCGCTTGCTCCCGACGAAACCCCGGCGGCTGAGGTTCCGCCCGCTCCCATCGAGACGCCTCCGCCGGCCAATCGGATCGAGCTTACGGCTGGCGATATCAATGGTTTGATTGCCAGCAGTCGCAAGGCCCGAGGCAAGGGGTTCGTTTCTATCGACAACAATGTCGCCCGAGTTCAGGTCACCTATCCGCTGGATAAGATCGGTTTACGCGGTCGCTTTCTGAACGCGGAATTTGAGGTTCGCCCGTCGGCGGATCGGAACCCCCACGGCGTCCAGATCACGCAAATGTCTTTGAGCGGTGTTCCGGACGGAGTGCTGAGGGGGCTTATGGGCAGCCACTCCGTCCAAGGTTATGTGGACGATTTTGCCACCACGCACGGCATCACCTCATTCACGATCGAGAATAACAAAGTGATTCTCGAGAAGGCCCCCGGCCGCTAATCACTGCATAATCTCGCGCACGAAGACGTTGAGTTGGCCGTCACTCTGTTTGCGCACTTCGGTGATCTCATAAGGTCGCGCTTCATCGCGGGTCACAGTCGTGCCGCGCGCGGGCGGGTTGTAGCCGGCGGGAAACTCCACCACGATTCGCACCGATTGCCCGCCTCCGAGCGGATGCAGGACGGCATCGGTTAAGCGCGCTTTCGGCCGCAGGACAGCGCGATTGGGTTCGGTGAAGTTGACCACAAACTGGCCCCGGAGATAGACGCGCTCGCCCGCGAGGCCGCGGTCGGCGAGATCGCCCAGGTCAGAAGTTTGAATCAGCCGGCCCACCGGCATTTTGCCCGGAGGGTAGGTTCTCCAGACGCCACCGCCAGCGGTCGAGGCGAGCGAATTGTCCGTGGTCCCGGTTGGTCCGGGGGAGGCAATTGGTGACGCGCCGGCCACGGGGGGAGGGGTGAGAGGAGTGGGAGGCTTCGCCGGTCCAGTCCATGGAGCCACCAGCGACGGATTTTTCGCGACCACCGCCGGTGAACTGACCGGTGCGGGGGTTGGAGAAGGCTTCTTGTTTTTTGCCAGCTTGCCTTTGGCCGCAGGCGTTGCCGTGGGCACCGGAGAGGCGGCGGCCACCTTTGGCGGGTCGAGAATTTGGGCCGGTTCCACCCGAATCAGCGCATTCTCTGCCGGCGGTGGCGGGGTGGGGGCGAGTCCGGCCACGACCGTGCTCGGCCGGTTGGGTGAGACCGTCTCGCGATAGTGTGTTTCCGCCGCGACGCGGGCCGACTCTTTGAAGAGCGGCCAACCGGCCTTGAGATTCAAATCGAGCGGAGGCTCGAGGGAGAATGTCCCCGACCCGCGGGTCACGGCATAACTTCCGTAAAGAAGAGGCATGGCGGTGATCATGATGCGGCCGTCCGGCAAACGCTCGGCGTGGATCACCGCGGAAAGATCATGCGTCCGCTCCAGTTTGACTTCGAGACCGGGAACCAGCGTTTGCTTCATCAAAGGCAAGGCCACCGGATCGGCCGGGTAGAGGTGCTCCATCAGAGTCTCGCCGTGATCGACTGCATTCGTCAGCGCGACCATTCCCGAAGTGAACAGATCATTTGGCGTGAGCTCGCGCGGATGCATGATGCTGAAGCGCCCAACCACATAAGGAACGAGACCGCGCACGCTCTGGTAATTTCTGATGTAGTTCCGAATGAGGTCCGCGTTGCTCTTATCCAGTTCCGTCGGACTCATCGCGATATAGCGGTCGTAGAGTTGTTTCGCGGTGAGGAATTCTCCCGCGGGCGCCGCCGTCAATTCAAACCGCTTGGTTGGATCGATCTTATGGAGCTTCTTGAGAATGCGGTAGCTTTCCGGCCGTTCCGGTTGGCCAAAAATATAAAAACTGCCGAGCCACGCCGCGAAGGCCATGCCCGTGAGCAGGAGGATGGCGATCGACCATCCGAACATGTTGCTCTTCCGCCGCGGACGCCGTCCGTACGCATCGTCGTAGCGGTAATAGTCTCGGTCCATCTACGTGCGCCCGCTTCGAGACCGGCTCGTTTTCAAGCAGGTCGCGCTGCTTCGAAAGACGTGCCGCAGCCGCAGGTCCGGGCCGCATTCGGGTTTTCGATGTGAAAGCCGGTGCCGGTAAGCCCGTCGCGATAATCAAGGGTCGAGCCGCGCAAGTAATCCGCGCTTTCGCTATCGACCAAAAACTCGACTCCATCCTTTTCCACGATCGAATCCCCCTCTTTCTGACCATCGAGGGACATCTCGTATTGCAACCCGGAGCAACCGCCTTTGGCGATCTGCACCCGCAGACCCTTTCGCTCGGTCGGAGCTTGCTCTTCGAGCAGGAGGCGAAGCTGGCGCACTGCGTTTTCCGTCACGTTGATCATCGTTAGTCCGAAATTATCGTGTCGGGGGTCAAGTCAAACCACGCGCGGTTGTTCGAATCTGATTTGGTAGGGCGAGACCCTGTCGAGCCGTCGTGGCTCAGTCTAACGGGTGGTCGGTTGAACCGTCTCCGCGGGTGGTTGGTGGAGGGTCGGTGCGAGTGAAGATCGTATGGCCAGTCTGCTCCTCGACCACCTCAGCAATATCGGACTCGGCGATTTCGAGAAAGTCCCCGGGCGTGCCCGACCACTGGGAGCGATGCGGTCCCGTGGTGACAAGTTCGACTATTTCTGCGAGCCACTGAGCCACGCCGGTATCGAACGAGTGGGACGAAGGTTGAAGCTGGCGCAACCGGAACACGTCGCCGTCGGAGAAGCTGATCCGATACGTTCGTTGATCGTCCTCAGGAAACAGATGCTCCAGATGATGCACAACGGCCGCCATGGCGGAATTCACCAAGATCAGCGCCGAGACGCATCCCGAGCAGCTTATTACCATTCCGAGTCGCTCCGACGCCGCGTCGATTTCCTTCGCAATCGGCAATCGCAAATCTAAAATCGAAATATCATGAGCCGCATTCGCCTGTTGCCGGAAATTCTTGCGAGCCAGGTGGCCGCCGGCGAAGTGGTGGAACGACCGGCCT
>CAVZAD010000004.1:0-34449 GCA_963773185.1 uncultured Verrucomicrobiae bacterium
TTATAGAGCGCCCCGGTTCTTCCGCTTGCGGGGACCTTGGTCCCGAAGGGGAAGCGGTTTTGCCGACCTTTGACAACAAAACCGACGTCAAAATATCGCTCACTATTTCGAAGACCGGGGACGAAACGGAAGTGGTCGTCGCGGACCCAGGTCTCTAACACGAATTATCGGGCGAACAGCTCGTTGAACAAGCGCCGCCATTGCGCGGCGATGGTGTTCCAATTGAGTTCGGGGCGCCTGGCATTCCGGTAAGCGGCTTCGGCCAGCGCCTCCCGGTGGGCCCGATCATCATAAAGGCGCTGCAACGCGGCCGCTACGCCTTCGGGCGCAACAAGGTGCGCGTGGGTGAGATTTCCCGGATAGGTGAGTCTCGTGACCGGTTCGACGAACTCGGCCGCGCCTTCCCATAAATCTGCGAGGGAAGTGTGGCGCGGGACAATCTGCGCGGCCCTGGTCGCGGCATGTTCAAAGCTGACCATGCCCCATGCTTCACCGGTCACAGTGGTGATTCCAACATCACAGGCGTTGTAGAGCAAGTTGAGCTGTTCATCTGAAAAAGATGGCCGCGAGTTGTCGGCTTGCGTCATGATCAGGCGATCGAAGATTCCGTAGCGCTTCGCCAGGATGAGGACGTTCCAACCGGTGTCCTCCGTCGCCATGTGGAGGTAGAGTTTTACGTTGGCAGGCTTGTCTTTCGCAAACTCGGCAAAGCCCTGCATCGTGAGGTCGATTTGCTTTCTGGGCATGTTCCGATTTGCGTTCAGCACGATGAACGCCTCGAGATGGTCGGCGTCCTCCAGTTTCATTTGCCGGCGGGCTTCCAGCCTGCGCCAGGGAATCGATCCGATTCCAGTGTCCGGACCGCCGGGGAGCGGAAAGAACTTGTCGCACGCCACTCCGTGAGGAATGACCTCCAGATCTGGAAACTGAAACGCAGGATCCTGTTGGCGGACGTAATTGAGCGTTTCCGAAATTTCACGCCGTCCGTATTCGGTAAACAAGACATAACGCGAGATGCCGTGGAGACGTTGCATGATCTCGGGCGCGATCGGACCCGACTCGACCGGGGAGTAAAACACGATCTTCGGTTGCGGCGTGGCCTTACGCAGTTCCGCGAGATAGGGGACTTGGAACGGTATGTCGTAGAGAAGAAAGACGATCGCCGGTTGAATTTGTTCGAGCAACGGCACGATCTGATCGTATCCGTAACGGCTTTTGCCCTTGCTGGCCGCATACAACTTCCAGGGATAGTCGTGAGCGTTTCCATCGTAGCGCGTGGCGAGTTGATGCAGTTCGAAGTCGTTTTGCAGCGGCTCGAAGATGCTGCGAATGACCCGCGCAAACCCGGTGGGCATTACCGCGTCACCGATGATCAGAATCTTTGGTTTGGCTGGCGCTGGCATCGTTTGGTGCGCTGAGGAGAAGGGAACTGTGGAGGATTATCATCCGGACCCACGGTCTGGCACGTCCGAAAAGCATCAAGGCGCGGCGATTTGCGATCGCCGACCTGAAAAACGGCGGTTTCCAACCGCCGCTCCTTGAAGGTCAACTGTTGGCGCACTCAGAGACTACTCGATTGGCGAGAGCGGCAGCTGGCCGGAACGTGCCGACAACGTTTCTGACGGCAGATGGGAACCCGGCATGAAGGGTTTAAAGTGAGTGGCACGATTTGTCGTATCTTCGTCATGCCGCCATTGGCGAGTTTCTGCGTATGCTGCACTCAATGGCGCCATTTCGCGTTGGACTTCTTGGATACGAAAAAGCTAACGCGCTCGATCTTGTCGGACCGGCGGAGGCGTTCGCCTCGGCTTTGCGCGACAACGGAAAAGGGAAGCTTGAGCGTTGCTACGAAGTTTCGATCATCGGTCTGACCCGGAGGGCGTTTGTCGCTGAGTCGGGAATCGTTTTCCAGCCGACCTGCACGATCGACAGTGCGCCAAAGCTCGACACGCTGATCATTCCCGGCGGCGGCGGGCTCCGATTACCCGAAGTTAATCGCAGAGTCGCCCGCTGGATTTTGGAGAAAGCGAAGGGAACGCGGCGCATCGCTTCGGTCTGCACCGGCATTTATGGGTTGGCGGAGACGGGGTTGCTCGATGGACGGCGAGTCACGACGCACTGGCGGTTCGCGGCGGATGTCGCAAAGCGGTTCCCGAAATTGAAGATGGAATCGAACGCGTTATTCGTGAAGGACGGCCAATTCTACAGCTCCGCCGGAGTAACATCGGGGATTGATCTCGCGCTGGCGCTGATCGAGGAGGATTTCGGATCGAAGATGGCGCTCATGGTCGCGCGTGAGATGGTCGTTTACCTGAAACGCTCCGGCGGACAGGAACAATATTCGGAGCCGTTACAGTTTCAGACGGATGCCAGCGATCGGTTCGCGGAACTGGTCGCATGGATGACCAACAATCCGACTGAACCGATGTCGGTGGAAGCTCTCGCCCGCCGCGCGTCGCTCTCGCCGCGGCACTTCTTCCGACGGTTCAAGGAACATTTCGGGTCGTCGCCTGCGATGTTTGTCGAAACCCTCCGACTGAACGAAGCGCGTCGGCGGCTCTCTGCCGGCGAGAGTTCAATTGAGGGCGTCGCGGAATCGGTCGGCTTCAACGGCGCCGATTCATTCCGGCGCGCTTTCGAGCGCCGATTCCGGGTCACCCCGAGCAAGTACCGGCGCAGCTTCGGTCTTCCGGCGACGAAGAAGCATCGTCGCCCAGGATTATCCCGGCAGAAAACCTGACCGCGCAGACAACGCAATAGCTAACAACCAAGGAATTCAATTATGAACAGACGAAAATTTCTTACCGCGGCGGCCGCCGTCGGTACGGCGCTAACGACATTGCCAATGGGACGTGCGCTGGGGGCCGACGAGGCAGTTGCTTCGACGGTGAGAGGACTGGTCACCGGGAAATCGAAACTGATGCCGCCAGCTAAGGGCAGCATTCCCGTGGCGATTCTTATTTCGGAAGGTCTGAACGTGATTGATTTTTCCGGACCGTGGGGCGTTTTCGAAAGTGTCTCTCTCCCGAATGCAACCGAGGCGCCGTTTCAATTGTTTACGGTTGCGGAAAAGGCGGAGACCGTCGTTTCCGGGAGCGGATTGAAGCTCATACCGCATTACACGTTCTCGAACGCACCCGAGATGAAGGTGGTGGTCATCCCAGCCCAGAAGGGGTCCGACGCTATGATTGAGTGGCTCCGGAAGGTCGCGCCTGCCGCGGATGTCACGATGTCCGTTTGTACCGGTGCTTTCAAGTTGGCGAAGGCTGGCCTGCTTTCCGGCAAATCCGCCACGACTCACCATGAGTTCCTCGATGAGCTGCAACAGAAATATCCTGATATCCAGGTGAAGCGCGGGGTCAGGTTCGTGGAGGGCGAGAAGATTTCCACGGCCGGCGGTTTGACCTCCGGGACCGATCTGGCGCTTCGGGTGGTCGAGCGCTATTTCGGGCGCGAGGTTGCGCAAACGACGGCGATCTACATGGAATACCAAGGCAAGGGCTGGATCGTCTAAAGCGGGAATCGCACTACGGGCACAAAGGATCACCAAGGGAACTAGGTCTTCCGATTGCCCGACCTTTGTGTCCTTTGTGGACTTAGTGTGAGGCAGAATCAGATCCGGGGACGCGGCTTGGTAGAGGGCTTCGTAAAGCTGCTCCATTCGGATCGGTTTGGACAGGATCGCCATTGCGCCGGAGCCGACAAGGCTGTCCGGCGGCCGGCCGCAAACGAGGATGACGCGCGCATCCGGATACTTGGCCACGATGTTGCGGCAGGCGGTGGCGCCGTTGAGTTTCGGCATCTGATAGTCCATGAGCACTACGTCTGGCCGATGTCGATCGTAGGCGTGGATGGCTTCCAGACCGGAGCTGACGACCTCCACCACCTCGTGCTGGCAAAGGCGAACCAGCTCAGCCAGCGAGGTGCCCACACTTTTCTGGTCGTCGGCGATCAAGACGCGCATACCGCAATCGCAGAACGTTCCATGCCAGCCGAGGCTTGTCGAAATCGGCGAAGCCTGCCTGTCTTGGCGGAGGCGGGCTATCTCAAGGTGGCGTGAAACGTGGCCTCCAGCTTGTCGCCTTTTCCGTCGGTTGCGGTCGCGGTACCGATGAGTTCCTTGCTCGCGGGGTTGTCGAGTTTCAAATCGAAGATGCCCGATACGCCAGTCTGTTTGTCCTTCATGTGGACATCGGTCCGGAACACTTTGCCTTCCTGGTCGAGGAAGAAGACGATGCCGTTGTACTTCGATTTATCGAACATCATGTCGAATTCGCTCTCCCATTTCTCGACCCGCAGTTTTCGGTCGCTCAAGAGCACGATGACTGGCTTCCCGTCTTCCTTTTGATCCACGAAAGCTGCGGCATGGGTGAGCGCCACCGTGGCGCCATCAAAAGTGAGGGAGCCTTTGGCGGATCCGCTCGGAAGATCGGCGGCGAAGGTCACAGAACCGGCGAGCGCACAAAGCAACAGCGCAACAACGACAGCCGAGGATTTTTGGAATGCAATCATGTCTTCGAGGTTAGATAGCGCGCGTCCGATTTGTCAAAGCTGGGGAGGTGACATCGCACGATGGCCACAAAGGAATGTGAGTATTGATCTCGTTCCCAAGTTGCACTTGGGAACGTCACTGTCGTGCGAAGCTGTGCTTCGACGATTGTGTCGAAGAACGGACTGCACATTCCGCCCAGGGTCCCTCGACTTACGCTCGGGATGACTGGCAAAATGCCGAGATTGAATTCATTCCCAGGTGCAACTTGAGAACGAGGGTTCTTGCCGCAGGCCGTCGTGACCTGGTGTGAAGTCCCCCGACTCAGGCGGTGACCAGGCGAAGGGCAGTGAGAAAAGTCTCCATCTCGGTTTTCTTGCCGATCGTCAGGCGCATGTGGTTCGGCAGCGCCGGGAATAATCGGCCGACCTGCACGTTACGCTGCTTCAATCCCTGGATCAGCGGCACGACCGGACGCTTGACGTTGAACATGATGAAGTTGGCCTGCGAAGGGATTTGTTCGTAGCCCATTTTGTCGAGCTCGCTGATCACAAAAGCTCTGGCCTCGCTGTTCAGGCGACGGCCATTCGCGACTTGATCGGGGTCGTTCAGGCTCGCGGTCGCCGCGGCCAACGCCATGAGATTGACGCTGTCCCAGAGATTGATGCGGGCGCATCCGCTCGATCATCTCGCGCTGCGCAACGCAATAACCGCAGCGCAATCCCGCCATGCCATAAATTTTCGAGAACGTGCGCGCCACGATCAGGTTCGGGTGGTCCTTGATCAACGGGATCACACTCTCGTAATCCGGGACTATCGGCGTAATGGTGATAAGCTTCGTCGACCAGGATCATCGTCTGGCGTGGCGTTTTCGTGATGAAGTCGCGCAGTTCACTCCTTGGGAGTAATGCTGGCGGTGGGATTGTTCGGGTTGCAGATGTAAATGAGGCCTTCCTTGGCCGCGATTGCCATTTTGGAAGATCGTGGCTGAAGCGTGCAGGTCAGCGGAACTTTGCGACATCAGCGCCGCTAGAATTTCGCGTGTGCGAGAATCGCTTCGAAAGTCGGATCGGCCACGACCAGTTTGCCCCGTCCGCCGGTCGCATTCTTTCCGCTGCGTCGGTCCGGTGAATGTCTCTGCGCAAATTTTAAGAATCTCGCCGGAGCCGTCGCCCAGCAGAATTTGATCGCGGTTCGACGCCGTTGTGTTTTGGCGAGCGCGTCGATCAGCAAGTCGGCGGTGTCATCAGGATAGCGGCAGGCGAGGCCGAAGGCGTCGGTCATCGCCTTGAGCGCTTTGGGTGAAGGTCCGTAGGGATTTTCGTTCGAGCTCAAGCGCACCATCGCCCCGGCCGTTCCGGCGAGGCGGCGGCCGGTGGCATCGAGGCGGGCCGGCGAAGGAAAGTGCCGGCCGGGCCACAGCGACCGCCGCGCCCGCGCCCAGGAGCTGTGCGAATTTGCGTCGAGAAATGGAGATGGTGTTCATGAGATTTTTCCGAAGTTTTTCTTACTGAGATTGTTAGATGGTCAGGAAGCGAATGCGAGACTGAAGTGCGGGAGCGAATCACGCATGTCGAATGCCAGCGAGGGCAGGCTTGCCGATCGACGCATTTTTGTTCATTCTCGGCGGATGAGCAGATTTGCCCGACTCCGACTCCGATTCCTGTTTGTGATCGTGGCCGCACTTTCGATTTCCGCCCGGGCTGAGGAACCAAAGACAGCGGGAAAGAAAACCGGGACCTCCGGGGAATTATTCGAAACGATCGCGCGTCTGGATGGCGAAATCTTTGGCGCGTTCAATGCGCATGACGCTGACCGATTGATGTCGCTGTTCACCGACGACCTGGAGTTTTATCACGATTCGGGTGGTCTGGGGGATTACCGGCAGAGCGCTGAGGATTTCGAGAAGATGTTTGCGTCGATGTCAGACATCCGCCGAGATCTCGTAAAAGGAAGCCTGGAGGTTTATCCGATCAAAGATTACGGCGCGATGGAGATCGGAGAACATCGGTTCTGCCACAAGGAGAATGGGAAGGACGATTGCGGCACGTTCAAGTTCGCCATGGTCTGGAGGAAGACTGGCGAATCGTGGAAAATTTCGCGCGTGCTCAGCTACGGACACTAGGCGAATCTGATGAGTTGAGAATGATGGGAATTCCGGATTCAGCGCCGCAACTGGCGAGAAGTCCCGGAAAAAAACACCGCTTCATTCTCCTCTGCTCGCTGGCTCTCGCGAGCGCAGCAGTCGCGCAGGATGCAGTGCCTCTTTCGCGAACGAACCGTTCGGTTTTGCAGGCCCAAAACGAAGCCGCGATCGAGCCTGGCGGCTTTAGGAAAGAGGACCATATCACCGGCGATTGGGGCGGCTCTCGCGACCGCTTGTTCGCGTCGGGCGTGGAAATGTTTGGTTTTTACAACAGCATCCTCAACGGCAACGTCTCCGGAGGGACTCATCCGCGCCATGCGACCTATGTCGATGACGCGTGGCTCGGATTTAAGTTCGATCTCGAGAAACTCGTCCGCTGGAACGGCGGCTTGTTCGTCGTGAGCGGAATCAATCGGAACGGCGACGATCTCACCACTAAATACATCGGCAGCATTTTCTCCACCCAGCAATCAGTGGGCGGGCAGCGGCCGTTTCTTTACCAGGTTTATTTGCAGCAGAAGCTCCTCGAGGGCCGACTGACGGCGAAGCTCGGGCGCTTTTCTGCGTCCGACGATTTCAATGGGTCGCCGCTTTACGGGTATTCGGTCAACAACGGGATCAACGGAGACATCCGCAACGTTCTCTTCGATACGCGCTTCTCCGCTTATCCGTTCGCGGTCTGGGCGGCGGCGTTGCTTTACGATCCGACACCGGAGTTCAACCTGAAGTTCGGCATTTTCCAAACGTCCGACGACATGTTCGAGAACGACGACAACGGATTGAACTGGGGAATCGAGGAGAGCGATGGTTACACCGCGATCGTCCAGATCGGTTGGTCGCCGCAGTTTTGGAAAGCGGCCTGCGGCCGATTCACGAAGGGGGAGACGCGGTGGTGATGAAAGGTTTACCGGGACACTATTGGATTGGTTTCACGTATTCGGAATGGGATCTCTACCCGCGATTTGACGGCGGTTTCAAGGATCGCTCCTACGGCTTTTACGTCGCACGCCGACCAGATGATTTATCAGGAAGCGCCGGGGAGCGATCAGGGACTGACCGCGTTTGTCGCCTCCGGTTACTATCCGCAGACGGAGATCGCGATCGTGCCGTTCCAGGTGAACGTCGGCCTAAATTGCAAAGGTCTTTTCCCAGGCCGGGATCGCGACCACACGATGCTGCATTTTATTTACGGCGACATCAGCCGCGACTACGCGCGCAGCATGCTCGTTCCCGGCGGCCGGCTGGCCGAATCGGAGAAGGTGGTGGAGATCGCGCATCGTTTTCAGCTCACGCCCTGGAGTTACTTCCAACCCGACATTCAGTATGTTATTGATCCCGGCGGGACCGGCGATATTCCCGACGCGGTTGTGATTGGCGCGCAGATGGGCTTCACGTTCTAAACGGAAACATCACTCATGGATACTTCTCCTTCCGAACACCGTCCGACACCGCTCGATCCCCGGCTTGCTCCGAAGAAAAGCATGTTCGTCCTGGAGGACGGCCGAAATGTCCTGTTTGTCTTTTCGCTCCTGATCCTGCTCTTCGCGCTCTGGGGATTTTGCAACGGGATGATCGACGTGATGGACAAGCATTTTCAGGAGGAGCTGCACCTCACCCTGGCGCAATCCGCCTGGGTGCAGTTTGCGCACTATCTCGGCTACTTCCTGATGGCGCTGCCGGCGGGTTGGCTGGCGACGAAGCTGGGTTACAAGGGCGGCATCATCACCGGGCTGCTGATGACGGCCGTCGGCGGATTCTGGTTTATCCCGGCGACGCACATCGCCTCGTTCTGGGCGTTTCTGCTCGGCGTTTGCATCATCGCCGCGGGCCTGACCTTTCTCGAAACCATCGCCAATCCCTACACGACCGTCCTGGGCCCGACTGCAATACGCCGCGACCCGCATCAATCTCGCGCAATCCTGCAACGGCATCGGCTTGCTGCTCGGGCCCGATCGCCGGCGGAATGTTTTTCTATTCCAAGAACGCCGCCGGCGAGAGCACGGGCAGCGAGAACCTCTGGATCCCTTACGCCTTCATCGGGTGTGTCGTCATCGTTCTCGCGGTCATTTTCTACTTCGCCAACGTGCCCGGACATCAAAATGGAGGACGACTATCATCTCGACGATGCCGACGCCGAACGTCTCGCACTCGATCTGGTCGCATCCGCATTTCTGTGATGGCGGTGGTCGCGCAATTTCTCTATGTCGCCGCGCAGGCCGGCATCTTCAGTTTCTTCATCAATTACATGACCTCGCAGGTCCGCCGGTTCCTGATTCGTGGAACTCGTGCGGCGAGCGGCTCGGGCTGGTTCAGCGGCTGGTTCGAAATCCATCACGAACGGCGCGCTCGGCTTCAGCAACAAGGCGGCGCTCGAATCTGGCCTCGTTAGGCTTTCTCTGTTTCCTCATCGGCCGGTTCACCGGGTCGGCGTATCTTGAAGAAATTCGCCGCCCACACCGTGCTTGGGCTGTACTCCGCGATCAGCGTTGTGCTTTGCCTGCTCATTTTCTCGAAGCTGGGCTGGGTCTCGGTCGTCGCGGTTTTCCTGACCTACTTCTTCATGTCGATCATGTTCCCGACCATCTTTGCCCTCGGCATTTTCGGTCTCGGGCGAGAGAGCGAAGAAGGCGTCGTCCTTCATCGTCATGGCGATCATGGGCGGCGCGATTCTGCCGAAGGTGATGGGACACGTGGCCGACCACTACGATCTCTCGCGCGGCTTCATCGTCCCGATGCTCTGCTTCGCGGTCGTCGCGCGTATGGCTTCATGTGGCCGAGGCTGAGCGGCGCGGAGGGAATGCAAGGCGTGTCGACTACCGGCGGACATTAAGGAATGAGGAAATGAGAGTGATGTGAGGAATGACGAATGAGGAATGACGAATGACGAATGCGGAATCGGAGTAAAGGAGTAATGATGACGAATCCCAATTGCTTTCCGACTCCTGATCGTGCTCGAACAATGGTAAACCCACCGACCCTTACTCCAACCCCATGACCACTGTCTTCGAGTTGAACCACGAAAAGCTCGCAGCCGATCCGCGGTTTGCGGAGATCGTCGCTGCGCTGGACGCGCTTTCGCCGATCGATTCCGAGGAGACATTCAATCGCTACTGTCGCGAAGCGTGCCGGATGTGGACGAGCCATTTTCGCGATCCAGTCGGAGCAACATCTGCGCCGTTTTCGCTGAGCTGCTCGAGAAGATCGAGCGCCGCGAGTGAAGGAGTCATTAAGACGGGCTGGGGCGGCGTGGTCGTCACGCTGCACGAGCATCCGCGGGTGGAGAAGTTCCTCGTGATTCGGGAAGCGCAGATATCTCGCGCTGGAAATGCACGAGGAAAAAGACGAGCGGCTCGAGGTGAAGGAGGGCGCCGGACTTGATTCTGTGGAGGCGCCTAGCGAGCGAGCGCTGACCGTCGAAGCGCTTGAACCGGGAGCGGAGTTTCATCTCGAGCCGGGCAGTGGAGCATTGCCTGATCGGAACCGAAAACCTGCTCGTCTTTGAGCGCTCGACTGATCCGAAAGGAATGGATCAGGATCTCATCTTTATCTACGAACCGGATGGCGGACCGAGAGAGTGGGCGCCCACGCACTCCGATCCGGCGCCGGGCAGCGACGACTGCGTTTCTGATGCCCACCGACTTCGCCGGCGAAATCCTCTGGGATTGCCTGCCTTCGGGCCGACATGCCGGCGGCGCTCCTTTCAACGTGACGGCGCACCTGGCGCAAATCGGCGTTTCGGCGTCGCTCATCTCGTGCATCGGCCGGGACGCCCTGGGCGACGAGATTCTGAAGGTGGCGCAGGACAAAGGAGTGAACACGGAGTTCGTCACGCGGGCGCGGATCGGCCTCGGGACCGGCACCGTGCTCGTGACGGTGGATGAGAATGGCAACGCGACCTACGAGCTGGTCCAGCCAGCGGCGTGGGACGAGATCAAGGTTTCGGCGGAAGCGCTCGAGGCCGTCTCCAAAGGCGCGCGCGTTGATCTACGGCTCGCTCGCCGGCCGTTCGCCCTACAATCTCGATCAATTGGATCGCCTTCTGGGCGTGAAAGGGCCGTTGAAATTCTTCGACGTCAATCTGCGCCCGCCCTTCGCCGATCCGCCGCTCGTCATGCGACTGGCGCAGCGCGCCGATGTTCTCAAGCTGAACGATGGCGAAGTCGGCCAGCTCGCGTCCTGGCTGCGGACCGGTGAGATGAAGCACGACACGCCCGGAATGCGGGGGCGATCAGCAACGCCTGCGCGACGATCGCGGAGGCAACGAACGCGGCGCGCATCTGCGTCACGATGGCGGAAGAAGGCGCCGCGTTGTGGGAACGCGGCAAGCTCGTCACTGCTCCGGCTCCGCAGGTCGTGGTGAGGGACACGGTGGGGGCAGGGGACGCTTTCATGGCCGGGTTGATGGTGGGGCTGACTCGCGGAAACGATACGCGCAAGGGTTCTGGAGAACGCCTGCCGCCTCGGCGCCTACGTCGCTTCGCACGACGGCGCGACGCCTTTGCTTCCGCCCGAAGTCATCGGCGAATTAGCAATCCCGTAACGGTTTCGCGAGCTCAACGATAAGATTGGAGAATGGACTCATGAATTCCCAGGCCAATGCGGCCGATGTCGCGTCGATTGACGCCATCATCACGGCTGCATACGAAGTAATCTCGGGGCGGGCGGGGGAGAAACGCGATTGGGATCGCGAACGTTCGTTGTACTATCCCGGTGCGCGTTTGATTCCCACGGCGAAGGCCGGGGAAAATATTACGCCTTCGCCCCAGATCCTGGATGTCGACGGTTTCATCGCGCGCGTAGAACCGTACTTTGCGGCTGGCGGGTTTTACGAAAAGGAGATTGCGCGTCGGACGGATCAGTTCGGTTGCATCGCGCAAGTCTGGAGCACCTATGAGTCGCGCCACGATCCGAGCGACCCAAAGCCGTTCATGCGCGGGATCAACAGCATCCAGTTATTCCACGACGGTGATCGCTGGTGGATTGTGAACATCTACTGGCAGCAGGAAAGCCCGGAGCATCCGATTCCGGAGCGGTATCTGGGGAATGACGAATGACGAACGGTGGATCGTGACTTTTGGGAATAACCGCGGATGACGCGGATTTCACGGATTGGAGAGACGAAGAGACCCTGCGTCCTCGCCGCCTTTGGTCATAGTCATTCCTCTAATTCCCATCCGTTTGATCCGTGTCATCCGCGGTAAAAAATTCCGGAAACGTTTCACGGAATGCCGGAACAGACGTTGTGTCGTTAGAATGGCGACGACGCTACCGGTCAGGCGACCTCGGAGGAGGGAGATTCGTCGGCAGGCGAGGGGGGAGCGCTTAATAGAATCTTGAGCCGGGCCAGATCGATTGGTTTCGCGAGCATGGCGATCGCGCCGGAGTGAGTGAGATCTTCGGCTCCCGCCACGCCTGAAACCAGAATGAGTTTCGCCGCGGGGTATCTCGACAGGATGTTGCGGCAAGCAGTCGCGCCGTTCAACCGCGGCATGAAATAATCCATCAGGACAATGTCAGGCCGATGGCGGTGGTAGGCCTGAATCGCATCAAAGCCGGATCCGACTACTTCGACGACCTCGTGGTCGCATTTGGAAACGAGCTCCGCGAGTGTCGCGCCCACGCCTTTTTGGTCGTCGGCAATGAGCACGCGCATGGTTACTTTTGCAGAACCTTTCGTGCCAGTCCGTCGTTTATCGCTGGGAACCTTTTCGAAGCCAGTCTCTGGCGGGAGGCGTCAAGGAGCGGCGATTTGCAATCGCCGACAACCTAACCAACGGCGGTTTCAAACCGCCGCTCCTTAAGACTTGGTCCCGTGCCGACGTTGCTCCAGGTTCGGTAAGAGCCACGTCAGCAGGCCTATAAGCGGAAGGTAGGAGCAGACTTGAAAGACAAAAGGGATGCTTGTGCGATCGGCCAGCGCTCCCAAAGCGGCGGAACCGATGCCGCCCAGGCCGAAGGCCAGACCGAAAAATAACCCTGCGATCATTCCGACTCTGCCGGGAACCAGCTCCTGCGCGTAGACCAGAATCGCGGAAAAGGCCGAGGCGAGGATCAGTCCAATGATCGCCGTGAGGATGCCGGTCCAGAACAGATTCGCGTAAGGCAGAGCCAGGGCGAACGGCGCCACGCCCAGAATCGACGCCCAAATCACGCTCTTGCGGCCGATGCGGTCGCCGACCGGTCCGCCGAGCAACGTGCCCGCGGCGACGGCGAAAAGGAAACTGAAGAGATGAAGTTGAGCGCTCTTGACCGAGAGCCCGAATTTTCCGATCAGGAAAAAGGTGTAGTAACTCGACATGCTCGCGAGATAGAAATATTTCGAAAAAATCAGCGCGACCAGGACGGCAAGAGACTGGATCACCCGGCCGCGCGTCAGCATCAGCGTCTGCCGATGTTGAATCGCCGCAGACCTCGCGGCTTTGACCGCAGCGAGGTTCGTCCGGTACCAGCGTCCTATTCCCGTCAGGACCACGATGCCGATTAAGGCCAGCAGGGAGAACCAGAGGATGGCCGATTGCCCGCGCGCGACGACGATGACGGCGGCCAGAAGAGGGCCGAGCGCTGAGCCGGTATTTCCGCCTACCTGAAAAAACGATTGGGCGAAACCGAGCCGTCCACCGGAAGCGAGGTGGGCGATGCGCGAAGCCTCCGGGTGGAAGACCGAAGATCCAATGCCGACCAGTGCCACCGCGATGAGAACCAATGCCAGACTGCCAGCGAAGGAAAGCAGGACCAGGCCAGCGAGCGTGAAGCTCATTCCGACGGCGAGCGAGAACGGCTGCGGCCGCCGATCCGTGAAAAGGCCGACGAAGGGCTGGAGGACCGATGCCGTCAACTGGTTGGTCAGGCTGATGAGGCCAACGTGAACGAAATCCAGATTGAGCGAACTTTTCAGGATCGGGTAGATCGCCGGGATCAACGACTGCATCGCGTCATTGAGCAAATGGGAGAAGCTGAGGGCTGCAAGCACGCCCAGCACGGGAGCGGTGGCGCGCGGCACTCTTGGTGTGCCGACGACGCCAGTTGCAACTCCGGAGCGGCGATCGGACTGTCTGGCGCGGTGGACAAGGGAGATATTTCACCGCTCTTTTCTTGCGCGCAATCCCCATGAAACGCGGGTCGCGCCTCGCGTTGTCTTGGGAGGGACATGCTTCCGCATGTCCGGACGTGCGGAAGCACGTCCCTCCGATGTGTGTGAAATCCAGGTGCGATCGTCGGAGCGGTTATCTCTGGCGCTGATCGAGCGATTTCGAATTGCCTGAAGGCGGCGTGACGAATAATCTCGGCGCCATGCCCCAGATTTCCCCTTCCAACCCGACGGTCCAGCCGGATTAGGCCGAATAATTCGGCCCAATTCTCGTTAGGCGTTAACGCTCCCCATGCCAGACAAGTCTCACGTTTTTCTGAAGGTCCTCGATTTCGGCGATGATCCTTCCATCGTTACGTCGCGCATCGGCTTATCGCCAACCTCTGCGTGGTGTCACGGTGATCCGATGCCACCACATCTTACAGCAACCTGGAATCACAGTCGGTGGAGCTTTCAGAGTCCGCTTCCTCTTGAGACGCACTTGGAAAAGCATCTTGAGGTTTTGCTTACCCTGTTGGAGCCACACGCCGCGAATATCCGAGAGTGCGCAGCAGAGTTTTCCGTTGAGCTCTGTTGCGCCATTTACTACCAAGATTCCACTCCCGGCATGTATCTGTCAGCCGAAATGCTTCAGCGCATTACAGCGCTGGGCATTCCAGTCGATCTTGATTTATACTTTCTTGGCGATGGCTCCGATTCACAGGACGTGTCATGTCGCAGAGCTTGCCTACATGCGCTCGCTTGTTTTCTTCCTTAGTATCGGGATCACAGTTGGCGCCATCAGGGCCGACACGCCTCGCCGCCGCCGAGCAAAGAAACTGTCACGAGTTCGAGTGGCCGTATCCGCGCCGTATCCGACCCTGAAACGAACAACACGCGAGTCGAAGAGGTGAAGTCAAATAAATTGCTCTGGTCAGTCCCGGATTGGTATCGCAATTTCTTCGTCAGCGACGACGGAATGTGTCTTGTCGGGGAGTACAAGGGCATGAACCTGATTCCCACTGATTATCAACACGACCTCGTCTTGCTGACATTCTGGCGAGAGGGCAGGAAAATCCGAGAAGTTAGGGTGAGCGATATGTTCCCGGATCGAAGCATCCTTCGGCGCACTGCGTCGCACTTTGCGTGGCGCCACACGATCGTCCTCGATAAACGCGGGAGATTGAAGGTGGAGCGCGTTGACGGGAAATCTTTTATCTTTGATCTCGCGACCGGAGAACAGCTAAAGACCTAGCCAGGCAAAGGAGCGAGAAGCTGGCAGATTTGTTCCTTATGGTCCATGAAACTCACCCTGAATCCGCAGCGACGCGCTCTCTCGTCAGGTGCGCTCGTTCTGTTCTCGTTAGGCGACTATGACTCTGCTCCGTGAAATTGCGGACGAAGAGTCAACCGCTCCACTGACGCCCGATATTCGGACCGATGTGGTCATTTCGTGCGGCGACCTATCTGACAGCGACGATCCTCCGGTGGGCTAAGGCGTGTGCCTGCTCGAGTCCTTGCAGTGCGCGGTCAACCATGACTCAAGTGCGCAGTTCCCCGCTCCGATTATCGACCTTCTATATGCTGCGGTTTTCGTCGAATGGAGTCACGTTTGGCGGTTTTCGCGGCGCGTGGCGGATAAAAGCCGCGCGGAAATTACCTTGGTTGAGTGAGGCAGACGGTAGGTCTCAGACGCGCTCATCTCGTTTTCCCGCGGTGGACATTTTTTGTCGCCCACGTGACGCTGCTGCGACATTCCGCCGTGGGATCCGAACGAACTCGCCTACGCAGGAACCACGACCCGGAGGACGACGTTCATCTCGGTTTTGATGCGTTCGTCACTTATATCGAGCGAGCACAACCCAAATTGTTTCTCCATGGACATCAGCATGTTCACGCTGAGACGCAGCTCGGTACCACCCGCGTGATTGGCACCTATGGACATCGAATACTCGACGTCCGGACCGAAGTCGCCTAACGAGACTTAATTTACTTTCTTGGTCCGGAACGCGAAGGCTACATCAGAATCGATTCTGAGTGGCTCCTTATCTGGCTCGACGCGCAAGGCCGCTTTGATCACTGCGAGATGGCCACTGATTAGGCAGACAATCAGAAGGTCAGAAGCGGTCAGAGCTAGCTATCAACAACGCGCCGCGGGATTATTTGCGACGATACTTCTCTTTGTACTTGTCGCGCAGACGTGTCTGCCGATTCGTGAGGTCGATTTTGCGTCCATCGATGTAAGCGGCCTCGACTTGCGTGGGAAAATCGAGCGGATCGCCGTTGGTCACGATGAGGGTGGCGGCTTTACCGGTTTGCAAAGACCCCAGTTGATCGTCGACACCTAGGATCTGCGCGGGATAAAGCGTAACTGCTTTCAGCGCTTCTTCTTTCGGCAAACCAAAGGCGGAAGCCATCGACGCTTCGTAGGGCAGGTTGCGTTCGTGGGGAGCTCCCGAGTTTCTGCCCTCCATGGCCATGCAGAAGCGAACACCGGCTTCGTGCAATTTCGCGGCGTTGCCGAAAGCGCTGTCGTAAGGGTCATCGCGCCGTAACGGCAGCGCGGTCGAGAGGGTAATGATGACTGGAGTGTCGCTGGTCTTTAGCTCGGCCGCCATCCGCCATGCATCCTGCCCGCCCACCAGCACGAACTTCAGCTGCGCTTCTTTGGCCCAGGCGAGAGCGGCTTCAATCTGCGCCACGGTATTCGCATGGACAAAGAGCGGCAGCTTGCCATCGAAAATCGGCATCATCGCTTCCCATCTCAAATCGGACTTGAACCCGGGCGTTCCACTCTTCCGCGCCTGCCAATAGGAGCGCGCCGTGGCAAAGCTTTCGCGAATCAGTTTCTGCGCTTTGTCGATGTCCTTCTGCTGATCCTTAACCGATTTCTGGGCTCGAGGATTGCGGTTGATCGTCAAGTTAGGCCAGCGCAAATGCATCGCGGTCGGACTACGCACGGTCATTTCTTCCGGGGTCCAGCCCTCCATCCGCAACACCACGGACTGGCCGGAGATGGTCCCGCCTTCCGGCACCGCGTGTGCGGTGAGTAGGCCATTGGCGCGAGCGACGGGGATCAACTCACTGTCGGGATTGATGCTGGTCGTGGCGCGCACGTTTGGGTTGATCGCCCCCGACTCTTCGGTATCGACGGTGGCTCGCGCGGCGCCAATTTCAATCAAGCCAAGAACGCTATTGGCGCTGATCAGACCGGGATAAATATGTTTGCCCGAAACATCGAGAACTTCGGCGCCTTCCGGGATTGCGGCGTCAGCTCCGATTGCCGTGATCTTCCCCTTGTCGAAGACGATCGTGCCCGAGGGAATATCCGGGCTGCTCACGGGGTGGATGGTGGCGCCTTTTAGCGCAATGGGTTTTGTTTGCGGCGGCGCGGGAATGTTGTCGGAGGCAGGGGCGGTGGGGACGAGCACGAGCAGAAGCAGGAGCACGAGCAGCACGAGCAAAGGAGACGCTGTAGCCGCCCCGCTCTGTCGGGGCGACAACGCGCGAAGAAACGGCGATCCGGCAGCTGCCATGCCGTTGCTACAGCGCCAGAGCCAGCGCTCGCTATTCATGGCCCTCCGCGCAGCTATGCTTGTCGCTGCCTTTTCGATAAAGGGAGTCCAGCTCGTAAACGTGGCGCAGACCATTCACCGTCGGCTTCTCTTCTTTGTCGTCCTTCTTCTCTTTGGAACCGCCTGAGCCCAGCTCTTTCATTCGCTCGGGAAGCGCTTTCTGGATCAGTGCTTCCCGTTGCGCGGCAAGCGTCTTTCGAGCTTCAGCATCCTCAGCGCGGTCGAAATATTTGCGTCCGTCCACCCAGGTCTGCTTCACGGTCGCGTAGTTGGAAAGCGGGTTGCCATTCCAGATGACGAAGTCGGCGTCCTTGCCTGGCTCGAGCGAGCCAACCTTGGCCTCGATGTGCAACTGCCGCGCGGGATAGATCGTGACCATCTTGAGCGCTTCCTCCGCTGGTATACCTCCGTATTTGGTCGACTTGCCGGCCTCCGTGTTCAACCTCCGTGCGAGATCGCCGCTGTCGGAGTTCACCGAGGTCAGGACACCCCGGCTCTGCATCATGCCGGCATTATCCGGGATGGCATCGAACGCCTCCCACTTGTAGGCCCACCAATCGGCGAAGGTGGAACCGCCGGCGCCATGCTTTGCGATTTCGTCCGCGATTTTGTAACCCTCGAGGATGTGCTGCAAGGTCCCGATCTTGATCTTGAATTCACTGGCCAATTGCAAAAGCATGAGCACTTCATCCTGGCGATAGGAGTGGCAATGGATGAGCCGTTTGCCGTTTACGATCTCCAGGAGCGCTTCGAGCTGGAGATCGCGGCGGGGCGGAAGGCCATCCTTCTTCTTTTGTGCGGCGTCATATTCGAGAGCGGCGCGAAAACGATCGCGGATAAGTTGTTCGACACCCATGCGCGTCTGCGGATAGCGCGTCTTGAATTTGTCGCCCCAGTTCGACTGCTTCACATTTTCGCCCAGGGCGAACTTCACTCCGGGCATCGCGTCAGCGAATTTCAATTCTTCCGGCAGCGCCCCCAGCGGAACTTGATGACCTGATTTTGCCCGCCGATTGGGTTGGCGGATCCGTGTAAGACATTTGCCGCCGTGACGCCGCCGGCCAGCTGGCGATAAATATCGATATCGGTCGCGTCGATCACATCGCCGATTCGCACCTCGCACGTGACCGCGTGGCTGCCTTCATTCACGCCTTTGCTAATCGCGGTATGCGAATGGCAATCAACGATGCCTGGCGTGACGTTCATGCCTTTGCCATCAATCATCGATGCGCCAGCCGGGACCTTCAGGCTGGGACCGACCGCGGAAATCTTGCCATCGGCTACGAGCAGGTCGCCATTCTGGATGATGCCTTGCGGACCCGAAGTCCAAATGGTGGCGCCCTGGATCAAGACGGCGTGCGGTTGCTCTGGTGGCGCGACTCTTCCGTAGGCGCCAGCCGGATAGGTCTCAGGAAAATCGAGCGGTTTATCCAGCGGCGAGGGTTTTTCGTCCGGCGGTTTCGCGGCGAAGGCCGCCGTTCGTTTGGCGCTCCAGCGTATCACTGCGCCGCTCGGAGTTTCGCCGCTGCCCGTGATCGCTTCGCCCGCGATTCGGCCTGAGAACCGGAACGAGCCTTCGCCCTGGCCGAACAATTTCGCGGGGGCCACCAACATCACGGCATCCTCCTTTGCGGATAGGGTCACCTTCTCTCCCGCCGAGCTTGACCTCCAGCTTGTCGAGTTCCCCTTCGACAGTCAGCGGGAGCGTCTTTCCTTCCGTCGCGACTTCCCAGGTGCCGCGCAGATCTCGTTCGCCGGCCGCGTCCGTATCCTGGAAATATCCATCTACCCAGGTCGTGATTATTTTTGCCTCACCGGAGAAGAGATCGCCGTTCGCGATCACCAGGTTTGCGATCCGCCCCGGAGCGATCGTCCCGAGCCGGTCCGCCACGCCAAACATCTCCGCTGGCGCCGTCGTTAGAGCGGCGAGCGCCGCGTCCTTGCTCAACCCGCGACGGACAACCAGCCGAATCCGCGACCAGAATTCCTTTTCCGGCTTCTCGAGATTCTCCGCGGTGAAAGCGATCGGAATGCCGGCCTCCGCGAGACGCGCCGGATTGCCCGGGGCGCGGTCCCAATGCTGCAGCTCATCCACATCGTATTCCAAGGCCGACTCCGGGCGCTCGATCTCAGGCGCTTTGGGAAAATTGAGCGGCAGAATGATCGGCGTTTTGGTCGTGGCCAGCGCCTTGCGCACGCGATACTCGTAGCCGTTTCCATATAGGAGCGGTTTGAGTTTAAACTCATCGGCGATTCGCAAAGCCCGGAGCAATTCCAGCTCATCGTCGGCCTCGAAAACCACGGGTTGCTTTCGTTGCGCCTGCTCGGCCAGGGCTGCCAGACTCGCGTTTGCCTCGGGACGCTCGGTGGTGGCGGGACTTTTGCGATAGGCCTCTTGCGCGGTCTGATACCAGGAGGCATCGAGAAAATTCTGCCGGACCAACGCGATGCAACCCATCAGCGAGTTCGGGTAGGCGCCGTCATCTCTGCGATAGAAATCGAAAGCGACATGCTGTGCCACGGAGGGTGCGACGACCATCGTGGCCACATCAGCCTCGCGCAGATTGATCAATGCGCTGGTGCCGCGAAAAATACCACGGCCCGGCACCACCAGCGCACTGGTAAACCCCAGATCCCGCAGCTTGCGCGTCCCTTTCTTATCCAGATTCAGATAATCGGCCGCGTTTCGTTCCGGCGTAACTCTTGGATTCCACGAATGCATTCCCTTGGCGGATTCACGCGGAGTTTCTTTCGGCTTCGCATTGGGATCGTCATTATCAACTTGGGGTTGCAGCGGCTCCGGCTGGAGTGTTTCCGGCAAATCGAGCCGGCTATAGGCATCGATGAAGCCCGGATAAATTGTCTTGCCTGCCATGTCCCAAAGGCGCGCATCGGCCGGGGCCTTCACATCAGCGCCCACGGCGACGATCACGCCGTCACGAACCAGGATGGTGCCTTTCTCGATCGTCTTTCCCGGTGCGGTGATAATGCGAGCATTCGTCAACGCATGAAGGCGCGGATCGTTCTCGCGGATCCCTTGCTTCGGGGCCGTGGTGACTTGAGCGGAACTACTGATCGCCGCGACCAACAGCGTCGCGAAATCAGATCCAGATCGATCTCATTGAAGACCAGGAGAAGCGCATGCTTGAAGGTGGAGGCTATTCAGACAAACGCGCTAGACAAGTCCGCATTCGGTCGAAGCCGAAGAAGTTTTGATCCGCGCTGACCGCAGCGAGCCATGGCACGCATGGTCAAAGCGTATAGCGTTCGGGTTCCATGCGCCTTTGGACTGTTCATCCGCGGTATCTCGATGCCCAGGGATTGGTCGCGCTCTGGCGCGAAGCTCTCCTCGCCCAGAAAGTCATTGCCGGAGAGACGCGAGGGTACACGCGTCATCCGCAGTTGACGCGATTTCGCCAGCACCCCGAACCTCTCCAGGCGATTTCGGCCTATCTGCGAGACGTGGCCGGCGAAGCCGTGCGCCGTGGTTATCAGTTCGACGAAACCAAAATCCGCTCGTCGTCCTGTTCGATCCAATTGGAGGAGACACGCGGCCAACTGCTCTACGAATGGAAACATCTGCAAGCGAAGCTACGCGTCCGCCGTCCAGAGCTGTATCGCGAATTGAAGAAGCTGAAGGCTCCTAAACCGCATCCGCTTTTCCGGATCGTGCCCGGTGAGGTTCGGCCTTGGGAGAAGATTGTGCGCGTGCCGCCAGCGCGGCTCGCGTCTTCAAGGTAGGGACGCCGCGCTGCGGCGTCCGCCACGCACGAGTCCTCCCCGCGGCCGACCTTGCGGCGGACGGCGCAGCGCGCCGTCCATACCAGGAAAATCAGCGCTTTGCTTCCCCTGAAAATAGCCCAGCGCTTTAGCGCTGGGACTCAACGCGGGGGGGAGGCAAGTCCCGTCAGGGACGAAAGACGTCCTCAATCGAGCATGCGCTGGTCAAAATCCAGACCGTGTTTGCGAAGGATGGCTTCGAACTCCGCTTGAAAAGTGCGTTGCCTATGGTGTTCTTTTTGATTCGCGATATACGCCGCCGTCGCTTCCACGCCAGAAATACTGATGCTGAATGCGCCGTAGCCCTCTTGCCAGGCGAAGCCGACCAATCTTGGAAATGCTTCGTGAATCCATTTTGAAGAATTGCCTTTGAGAAGTTGGATTGCTTTTGCAACAGAGAGTGTGCTCGGCAGGGAGATCAAGAGGTGAACGTGATCTGCCACTCCGCCAACGGCGATGGTTTTCATTTTATTTTCTCTCGCGATTCCGCCGAGGTACGGCGAAAGGCGTGCGAGCAACTCCGAATTGAGTAAAGAGACGCGGTTCTTCGTGCTCCAAACGCAATGGATGAGACAACTATTGAACGAATGCATTGGGGGAAACGCTCCTTTCGTCCCTGTCGGGACTTGAATATCTTATATCATGGTTCCCAGCGTTGAAACGCTGGGCTATTGTCAGAAGATTGTCATTTCGGCGTGCCCGATGCACGACTTGGTTGCTGCGCTTGAAGTGGGCACTGAGCGGCTTTCCCGAAAATCGATGGACGACCGGCGGGTGGTTAGTTTAAGCCTCTGACCCAGCGTGGGCGCGTACCTGCAGCGGGCCTTGCTTCTTCGCGGTAGGGACGCCGCGCTGCGGCGTCCGCCACGCACGAGGCCTCCCCGCGGCCGACCTTGCGGCGGACGGCGCAGCGCGCCGTCCCTACCAGGAACAATCAGCGCACTTCCACCACGATGGGCAAAACATGAGTGATCATGTAAGTGCCGCGGTCGCCACTGCGTTCGAATGATTGGGTGCGGCCGCGCGAGTCCGTCGCGCGCGCCATTAGCGTTTGCGGGCCGGATGTTGTCGGCGTGCGCCAGTCGTATTCCCAAAGGCGCCAGGCGTTGTGGACCGAGTCGCGGCCGAGACTGGCCAAATTCCAGGTCGCGCCCGAATCGGTGCTGATCTCGACCTTGGTTATCTCAGCGTCGCTGCTCCAGGCGGCGCCGTGAACGCGGTATGGCGAATCGGCTGGAACAATCTCGCCCCGCTCGGGCTGCGCGATTTCCGCTTTGATTTGTTGCTCGGCCAAAGGCTTGAGTGTCGGCAAACCATCGGCCCTTCGGTCCCAATAGGTGTAATCGATCGACTGATAGTAGCCGGCGAATGGTTCGCTCGTGAGGATGAGGCGCCGCAGCCATTTGACGGAGGCCATTGCGTACCAGCCCGGCACGATGGCGCGCAGCGGAAATCCATGTGAGGGCGAAAGTTTCTCGCCGTTCATCTCGTAGGCGAGGAGGACATTATCCCGGGCCTTGTTCAGAGGGAGGCTGCGCGCGTAGTGGATCACGCCCCCGGGTTTTGGCGGATTGGCGATCTCGCCTTCATCCGCGCCTTCCAGGATCACTTCTATTGCGCCGGGCTTAATCTTGGCGCGATCCAGCACGGCCGAAAGAGGAACGCCGGTCCACGAGGCGTTTCCGACCGCGCCGAGACCCCACTGCACTCCCTTAACTCTTGGTTCGAGAAAATTGCGGTTGTTGCCGGCGCACTCGAGCGTCGCCGGGATCGTGAGCGCCTCCATTGTGCGGAGCGTGTCATAATCGAGCTCGAAGGGCGCTTCGACTTCTCCTTCAACTTTGAGCCGCCAATCAGCGGCCGCGATTTCCGGGATCGGGAAATGGCAACGGACGTAAAACGATTCGTTAGGCGTGGTGAAGCTGCTCAGGGTCTCGAACGGCATCTCGAGATTGAGCGGCTCTTGTTCGCGAACGATCAGTTTGTCCGAGGGCGGGTTGTTGTTATCCGCAGATTTCACAGATTGGCGCAGATTTTATTGGCAACGGAGAAACGAGAAGAGAAAGCGGAAAAAAGGGAAGAGGACGCTCTTGCGGCTATTTCTCGACCGGGAACTTGGCTGCTTTCCAGGCGTGGAAACTTCCCGGGAGATTTCGGACGTCGGCGAAGCCTTCCTGCTCGAGCAGGCTCGCGGCGAGACTGGCGCGATATCCGGTTGCGCAATAGACCAGGACGGGCCGAGCGCGATCGAGTTCACCCGTGCGCTTGTGTAAATGCGGGAGGAAAATATGTTGGGCGCCGGGGATGCGGCCCTTCTTCCATTCCGCCGGCCCGCGCACATCCAACACCTGCAAGCCATCGCGTGAGGCGTTCAACTCGTGGATCGTCATCTGCGGCAGTTCGCGCAGTGGATAACCCGCATTTTGCCAGGCCTTCATTCCGCCAACCAGGTAACCGGCGAACTTCGTATAACCCGTCCGCACGAAAAGCTGGGCAACTTTTTCGACGTCGGCGTCGTTTTCGAGCACGAGGAGAATCGGGGTCGCGGGATCAAGCATCCAGCCGGCCCAGATGGAAAGGACTGGGGTGGCCGCGATGTTAAGGGCACCTTCAATGTGCCCGCCGCCAAAGGCCAGCATGCCGCGCGCGTCCACCAGTTGGCCGGCCTTCTGTTCCACCATTTCCTTGAAAGCGGAGGGGGCCCGCGCGGGAATATTCGGTAACCGTCCGAGGATCTCCGGGCCGGCGGCGTTCACTTTCTTCATCCGCTTGTAGTAGGTCGGCTCGGGCGGCGGAGTGGCCAGGGCGTAGTCGACGAACGCCTGCCGCTCTTTGCGCTGATAATAGGGATTGAAGCGCTTTTCGAAACCAATCGTGCTCTCGAGGCGATCACCGATGTCGGCGCCGCAGGGTGAGCCGCTCCCGTGAGAGGGGTGAACGATCACGCTGTCGTCGAGCCTGCCGTAAAATTCCCAGAGCGTGTCGTAAAGCTGCGAAGCCAGTTTGTCGGCATCACGGCCGAGGAGATCCGGGCGACCGGCGGAATTAACGAAGAGCGAATCGCCGCTGAACACGCCCCAGGGAAAATCGGGATGCTCTTCTTCGGCCGCGACATAGGAAACGTGCTCGGGAGTATGTCCCGGGGTGTGTCGCGCTGTCAGAATGAGCGCGCCAAACCGGAACTGATCGCCATCTTTGACGGGCTCAACCGGAAAGCCGTATTCGGCACCGCCCTCAACGCTTGCGTAAATCTTTGCCGTCCCGGTGCGATCCGCCAGTTCGCGGGAGCCGCTGACCAGGTCGGCATGGATATGCGTTTCGAAAATGTGCGTGATGGAGACGCCGCTTTTTCGCGCCAGCTCCAGGTAAATCTCCACGTCCGGCCGCGGATCGATGACGGCGCCGGTGCCTTCTTCGTCATCGCCGATCAGATACGAGATGGCGGCGATGCCATCGGTGAGAACGCGTTCGAAGATGAGAGACATAGGATTCGATAGGGTTCAGAGATTCAAGAGCGGTGAGCCCATCTTTATACAATCAATTAAGGGCGGCTGTCTTTGCAAATTTGGTCCTCGCTCGGAGGGACGCGCTTCTGGGTGTCTGAATCTGCGCATACGCATGTTCGTTTGGGCGCGCGGGAGCGCGTCCCTCCAAGGAAGAAGGCAACCGGCGCGGTTGCCTGCAATTCAGATGATAAGCGGCAAACGTTTCAAGGGCGTGAAGGTCGCTACGGTTTGGGTGTTGCCTGGCCACGCGCGGTCGTCGTCGGCTTAGACAAGGGAGCGGGATAAGCGTCGCGATAATGCTTCGTGGCAAGACCGAGAAGAAAGGCGATCAGCACGAAGCAGACGGTTCGTTTCTCTTCGGAAGTAAGGACGAAAATCTCGCGCCGCGCCGCATTGGTAGGGACGCCGCGCTGCGGCGTCCGAGAATCGCAGTCAGCTTTCGCGTCCATGGGCGGACAGCGCAGCGCGCTGTCCCTACCAGGTGGGAGAAGGGGATCGGCGGTCATTCGGATCTGCGTCTGACATGGAGCGACCGGTATTTCCGGCGAATATGTTCATCGTAGAAGCGTGTCTTTGAAGGCGCGTTCATTAGGTCGCGGTAGATTGCCGGATCGACGTTGAGGTAGCGATAGATCGCTCCGTTTCTAAATTCGATTTCGAGCGCGTGCAGGCGCCGGCTGTAGCCGACGGCAGCGATAGCGGTGGACTGAACGACTTCCCGTTTGATGTGGGACGTGATGCCGTTGGTATCCGACGCCGACGGGGGATTAGCCGCGACCGGCGTGGCGAGAAAGAGCAAGCTTGCGAACAGCGCTAAGGGGGGACGCCGCATCGACACTTTTTTGCCAAATTCGCGCCCGATTGTCGAGCGGTGACTTGCCTATTTCGTAATCGTGCTCGTGATCGATTCGAGAACGGCGATTCCGATCACGAGCACGAGTAGGAGGACGAGGACGATTACGAAATCCTGCTCATGATCCTGATCTTAATCTTGATCCATTTGGGCGGATCAAGATCAGGAGCAGAGATGGTGCTACCGGCCCAACGGATTGGTCACGTCGGTTCCGGCCGGCGGAGTAAACTCGAAGGTCGAAGCGGGGATCGGCGCGCGGGATTCGTTCGAATAGGTCGTGATAATGCGATCGCCGTTGGGTTGCAGCATCTCCGTCCGAACGACCTGCATTTCATTATTGAGACGAATGCTGAACGATTGCAGGAGCCGCTTCATCGAAGGGTTCCGCGGCGTTAATTGCAATTGATGGCCATCCGCTTCCTTCGTGCCAGCGATATGATAGGTGCCCTCCACATTTTCGAGATTCAGACTGGCCGTAATGGCGGCGATGCCGGCATCGAGCGGGGAGCGTTTGCCTAACGAATAATGCTCCGCCGATTTGAATTTCGGATAATAAATCCAGAGATGCTGCCCATCGCTTACGGTGATGCTGGGCGAGTTGCCTTTGGCTTCGCGCCGGAATTTGTTCGGCGATTGAAACCACATCTTGCCGGAGCTGGAGATGGGCTTGTTCAGCATGTGAACGGTCTTCTCTTCCTGGAAGTCCGCCTGGACCTGAGGTGCGGCGGCGCGCTTTTCCTTAATGCGGGCGAGCAGCGCCTTCACGTCAGCCGGCGAGAGCGGCTCGGCCGAGGCGAGGGGAATCAGGAAAAGCAGCCCAAGGGAAAAACAGGTGAGTAAGAATTTAGACATTTTCAGGTAGTGGAATGCGCGGCTTCAATGATTCTTCGCGCCAGGACTTCGGTTCAGCCGCCGCGGCCGCTGGCAAAGTGAAGAAGATCGTCGCGGCCAGGCTCCAGAACAAGCCCAACGCGCAGGCGTATCCCAGTCCCGCGAGCGTCGGGTTGTTCGCGATGCCGAGCGAGCCGAAGCCGCAGATCGCGGTCAGACCGGCGAGAATCACCGGTTTGACGACGCCGGCCACGTCGTGATCGAGTTGCCGAGCTTTTTGCCAGACGAGGAGCACATAGATCCCGTAATCGACTCCGATGGCGAGAACGAGGCGAAAAGCGAGGACGTTGAGCAGATTGAGCGGAAGATGAAGCAGTTTCATCGACGCAATCATGGCGCAAACCGCCATGGTGAGAGTGGCGACTTGAATGAGCCACAGGCGCCAATCGCGATAGAGCAGCGCGAGCAAAGTGGCGTCGAAAACCGCCATGAGCGCGCTGATCAGAATGAGCTGCCGATGCGACCAGGGCACCAGATCGGTCAGGGTGAAACTCCAGCCAGAAAGCACCATCGGCACACCTTCGACCGGCAGTTCGCGGCGCAGCATTTCTTTTTGTTCCTGCGTGGCGATCGGCTCGTTGGTCGTGACGAATCCGGTCGTGAGCAGGGGATCCTGGGCGAAATAGCGATCGACCAGAAACCACCAGCTGGATTTTTGCGGCAACTGGGTCCGCCAATCGGGCAAATTACCTGAAACGGAGGCTGCGCCATTCAGTTGATCCAGAAGGACGAAGGCGGAATCGAAGGTGTCGCGACTGAATCCCTCGGTGGCGATCGCGGATTCGAGGGCTCGTGCGTGCCGCAACCAGATCGATTGTCCGCAATTGTTCCCGATTCGTTTGCAATCGCCGCGGCGAGAAGGCGAGCGCGGCCGGCGTCGAGAAGCTTTTGATCTTGCCGGCGGCTTGCACGTCGTTCCAATGCGCGGCCACTTTTTGCCAGTAATCGTGCAACTGTTGCGGGTCCGAGGCCTTGACGATGCCGATGGCGGGTTCCCAGCGGGAGGGCATCTTCTCCATGATGGTCTTGAGGGCGTAGCCGGCATCACTGCGCTTCGGCTCCATGGAGTGCGTGCTCACGTCGAAGATGATTGGGGGCTTCGGTGAAAACGCGATCGCGGTGAGAATCAGGAGAAGGGGCGTCGAGATCCAAAGCATGGGAGCAGGGCGGCGCACGGTCCAGCGCACGTAATTCTTGACCATCGAGAACATCCAATCATTCCGCCGCGCGGAACTTTTCCGCGGCAGAAAAAGGAAGAACACGGTCATCATGAAGATGCCGGCAAAGGTGATGCCGAGGGCGATCAAAACGCCGAGCTGGGTGAACCCCTGCGATCCCGCGAGCATCAACGCCATGAAACCGACGGCCGTCGTCAAGGCGCCGAAGAAAATGGACTTTCCCGAGACTCTTGATCGACTCGCTTATGGCCGCCTGGATGGTCCGTTCCTTCATCGCGCGCCTGTTGGTAACGGCCGAAGACCAGAATAGCGAAGTCGACTCCCAGCCCGATCAGGATCGCGCAGAAGCCGATGGTCACCATGTTGAGCTGGTGGAAAATCAGCAGGCCGGTCGCGAGCGCCACCAGGCAGCAAAGCAGCAGCGTCAGACCCATCCCGATGAGCGGCAGCCAGCGATGGAAGCCGATGTAAAAAACTCCGCCGACCAATAAAATGGAGCCCAGCAAGGTGACGACGATGTCGTGCCGCATGCTAAGCGAAATTTCCGCGACGTAAGCGGAGCGTCCCGTCACCAGGATTTGGAGCGGGCCGCCATCCCAGCCCTCATGGGCGGTTGCCTGAAATGCTTTCACTTCCTCCATCAGTTTCTGGCAGTCGATCGCGCCGATGGTCGGTTGATTGGTGACCGTGAGGAAAACCCGCATCGTGCGGTCGGGTGAGGTGAGGGGCTGGTCTTCTTCGATCGCCGAGTTGCTGGCGAAAGGTTTGAGCGCCGGCGCGATGACCCCGAGCGGATCGAGCCCCAATTCGATCTGGGGCCGGGGCGATCCCGCTTCCAGTTCGGAATGCAGCCGATGCAATCGCTCCGCGATTTTCTCCGGTTGCAGAACGGCGATGGTCTCGTTAAAAGCGGCCGGCTCGAGATTGAGCAGCAACGGAAGAGCGATCGATTGCAAATCGCGAATGCCTTCCGGCGTCTCGATGGGCAGACCGGCGAGGACGCGGGTGCACCAGCGTTGCCCTCGCAACTTTTCCGCGAATTGCGGCGCGAACTCTTCCAGTTTGTCCACGTCGTCCGGCTGGCAGACGAGCGCGAACGTCAGGTCGCGCACCTGGGCAAAATCGCGATTGTAAACTTTCAGCCCTTCGACCGATTCGAAACCGCTCGGCAGAAGATTCAGCACCTCGCTATCGAGTTTTATCCGGGTGACCAGGATGTAGACGGACGTCGCGCAAAGCAGCGCGATGACTGACCAGACCCAGCCGCGCCGTTGCGTAACCAGATGAGCGATGAGGGTATGAAGGCGCATGGTAGTCGTGACCGCAGCCGCGACGCTCGTGTTTCAATCCGCTTAGGTCAAAAGCGGAAAATGAAAGTATCGCCTCCCGCGGAATGCTGGACGGAGGCTTTATCGCCCGATGCCATGAGCAGCTCGCGCAGTTGCAGCCAGCCGCGGAGCCGGGCCGGCGCCTGTGCGATCGGGCCGGACCATCCACCCCGCGCGAGGGGACCCTTCACCCGCGCGAAAGTTGCATCCTGCCGCACTTCCAGGAGGGCGATGCCGGGCCCCTTCGTGAACGTCAGCTCGAAATCGCCTGTTTTTGAAAAACGCACCAGCACCTCGCCGATGAGCGTGGTTCGTTTCCCCCGATAAAGAAGCTGGCCGTTCCGGGCCTGCCAGTCCTTCGCGGGGGCGAGAAATTGGTGGATGGTCTGGCAACTCGTCAGGCCAATGCAACCGGCGCAAAGGATCGCCAGGAACTTCAGGAATGCGCGGTAGTTCATATATCGGAAAACGGATCACACCATTGCAACGCGCGCGTGATTTGGAAAGCAAAACGGCGGGGCGAGACGGATCGGGTGGATTTTCCTGTTGGGAATCGAATGGGAATGAGAAGTTTTTCCTTGCCGGGCGGAGATGAAGGGGATGTGATGCGCCCGCCCCCCTTTCTTCCCCGTGAAACCCATGAAAACATTTCTGTTACCCCTGCTCTTTCTGTTCGTCTGTGCCACCAGCTTCGCTCGCCTTGATCAGGCCACGCTAACCGTTACCACCACCGCCGATAGCGGCGCGGGCTCGCTGCGCGATACCATCGCCGCAGCCAGCGCCGGGGACACGATCCAATTTGCTCCCGCGCTAAACGGACAGACGATCACCCTTACCACCGCCAAAATCGTGATAGATAAAAATCTCGTCATCGACGGACCGGGCGCCAGCCAGTTGACGGTGCGGCGAAGCACTGCGGGGGCACTCCGGTTTTCCGCATCTTTGACGTCACTCCCAATCTTACCGTAACGATAGAAGGGCTGACGATCAGCAACGGGCTCACGGTCGCCGGCGGGGGCGGCGGTGCGATCTATAACAATAGTTCGATCCTCACGATCTCCAATTGCACCATTAGCGGCAACTCCTCCGGCTTTGGCGGCGCGATCTTTAACAATGCCGTCACCGCAGGCGGTGCGCAGTTGAAGGTTAACAACAGTGTATTGAGTGGCAACTCGGCCACGACCAGCGGCGGTGCGATCTACAATTTCGGATACGGTGATCAAATCCCTTTCTCAGCTTTCGCGTCGGTGGAGATGACTGACAGCACCATCAGCGGCAATTCGGCCACGAGCGGTGGCGGCCTTTTCAGCGACGGCTCAGAAATCGGCAATGCATTCCTTAAGATTGACAACAGCACGATCAGCGGGAATTCAGCATCCCAAAATGGCGGCGGTATCTACAACTATGGGTTGTTTAAGTCCGACAACGCCTGGGTATCGTTGAGTAATAGCACGCTGAGCGGCAACTCGGCGTCACAAAAGGGCGGCGCCATCATGAACGACGGCCAAGGAGGCGAGGCAACGGTGGGGATTGGCCACTGCACCATCAGCGACAACTCCGCTAGTGAAGGGGGCGGCATTTACTCCTTCGACGACGGTGTGACGACGCTAGGGCTGGGAGACACAATCCTGAAAGCCGGCGCCTCCGGAGAAAACATCCGTAGCGCGTCCGGCCTGGTCTTTTCGGCTGGCTACAATCTCAGCAACGATAATGGCGGTGGTTTCTTGAATGCGGTGGGCGACCAGATCAACACCGATCCAATGCTTGGGCCGCTCCAGAACAACGGTGGTCCGACTTTTACGCATGCGTTGCTGATGGGGAGCCCAGCCCTCAACGCGGGCAATCCAAGCTTCAGTCCACCGCCCGATTTCGATCAGCGCGGGAGTGGTTTTCCCCGCGTCTTTAACACGCGCATCGATATCGGCTCATTCGAGTTCCAAGCCTTGGCGCCGATACCGACTCCCTCTCCCACGCCAACCGCAAGTGCGACACCAACGGCGACAGCAACCGCTACGGCTACAGCAACTGCTACCGCCACGGCCGCGGCGACGCCTACGCCTTCAGCAACGGCGATTCCCAGCGCGACCGCTACTGCGACTGCAACAGCAACTCCCACGGCAACGATACCACCTGGAACGACGCCGACACCAACCCCGACCGCCACTGCCACTGCAACAGCTACGCCTACAGCTACCGCCGCAGCCACACCGACGCCATCGACCAAGCTGCTCAACATCTCGACGCGGCTGCGTGTTCTGACCGGAGCCAATGCGTTGATTGGCGGCTTCATCGTAAACGGCAACGCACCCAAAAGGGTGATCGTCCGCGCCATCGGTCCGTCGCTGACGAATCTTGGAATTCCGGGCGCGCTCGCTGATCCCGTGCTGGAGCTGCATGGCGAGAACGGCTTTAGCACGATCACGAATAACAATTGGAGAGACGCCCAGGAGATTGAGATTCAAGCCACGGGCGTGGCTCCGGGTGAAGACCTGGAGTCTGCCATCGTAGCGACGTTGCCGCCGGGCGCTTACACCGCGATCGTACGGGGGAACAATGACGGAACCGGCGTCGGGTTGATTGACGCTTACGATTTGAGCGCCGGAGCCATTTCGCAGTTGGCGAACATCAGCACCCGCGGCTTCGTCGACTCGGGAGATAACGTCATGATTGGGGGCTTTATTCTGGGCAACGGAAGCGCGAATGCCCGGGTCTATCTCCGGGCAATTGGTCCATCACTGGCGAACTTCGGTATTCCCGGTACGCTGGATGATCCGACCCTGGAGTTACACAATGGCAATGGCGACACCATCGCCGCGAATGACGATTGGAGAGAGACCCAGCAGGCGGAAATCAAGGCGACTGGAATACCGCCGAGCGATAATCGCGAGTCAGCCATTATCCAACCTCTCGCGCCTGGTGCTTACACCGCCATCCTTCGAGGTAAGAATAACGCGACCGGTGTCGCGCTGGTCGAGGCTTACCGGCTGGCCGACCCCTAGTCTGCGCCGAGTCCCACTCGGCCAGCGACGCCTACCCCGCCCCCCGACTGCTTAAATTCACTCCGTAGCGAGGCAGCAATCAGCTCTCTGGCGGTAATCCGTACCTTGCTTGGATCGCGCGGTAGTCGGCCCGCGGCATTTGCACCAGAATCGGATGTCGGGCTGGATCGAGCCACCGTAGCAAACTCACCAGTTCGCTCTCCGGCATTGCCGTGCAGCCAGTCGTTAACGTTGACGAACTTTTCCAGACGTGCAGAAAAATGCACGAGCCCGCGCTAGGGATTTTCTCGGGGTTATGCTCGACCACAACGCCCCATTTATAGCGAACGTCATCCCGGCGCATTTGTTCGGAACTGCGCCAGTCGATCGTCGCGACCGCCGATCGGTCCACCAGCGTGTTGTAGTAACGTGAGGCGGGATCGTCGATGCCTTCGATCTGCCTGGACAGGGCCAGGTAAGGGAGCTTGATCCAGGCGGCGGATCGCGCCGGCGCGTAACCAAAAGCCGACGAGAGACGAAAGATCCCGGCGGGTGCTCGATTGTCGCCTTCCTTCTTGAGAGGGGCGTTTCGGAAATCCAACCGGACCAGACCTCGACCTTGCCCGAGGCCTTTTTTGCCTGCCAGAATCGAAATCCCAGGGCCTCGCTGCTTCCAACTGCTCGCTGTTTCACCGCGCTCGAACGCGCGCAATTCCCCGGAGGTCGAAGCCCAGTCGTTCGTCACCACCACCACGCATTGACGAGAGCGGTCCAGCTCACGGGTCGCAGTTCGGCCAGTGGCGAATGGCCAGCTGCACGCGAACAGGAGCAAAGAAAACAGTCGCAGCGGCATTGCGCTGCAACTAAGGCCGGACCAACTCCGTTGAAAAGAAATTTTCGGAAGGGCGCGCATTCCGCGGGCCGCGAGCTCCCGTCCCACTCGAGGGCGCGAATTGGAAACGGGTGGCAGCGCTTGCCACGCTGGCAGAACGGAACTAACAAACGGCAGCGATGAGATTGATCGACCGTTACGTCAGCCGCCAGCTAATCGTGAATCTTTTCTTCGCGATCGCCGTGCTCAGCTTCGTGCTCGTGATCGGCAATATCTTCCGCAAGCTTCTGCCGTTGCTGGTCAATCACGATCTGCCTCCCGAATATCTCTTCGGTTTCATCGCCTACGTCCTGCCTTTCTCGCTCATTTTCACCATTCCGTGGGGACTGCTTACCGCCGTTCTGCTCGTTTTTGGCCGGCTCTCGGCCGACAACGAATTGGTCGCGCTTCGTGCCAATGGCATAGGCATCACCAGGATTTGCTTTCCGCTGACGATAATCGCGATCCTTTGCACTGCCGCTTCGCTCTGGCTCAACGTTCACGTCGCGCCGGCCGCCCAGGAGGAAATGCGCAGCACGGTTTTCAACCTCGCCACTCGCAATCCGATGGCGCTTTTCGGAAGCGATCAAGTCATCGATCAATTTCCCGGCCGAAAAATTTATGTCGGAAAGAAGGATGGCAACAAACTCGAAAACATCATCGTTTTCGAAACGGACGACTCCTATATGCCCATGAAAGTGACCTACGCCCGCACCGGGTCGCTCGAAGCGGATCTGCCGAACAAACGCATTCTCATGCACGTGATGGGCGCGCGTTACCAGCAGCGCGACGAATACGACCCGTTCGATCTCAACCGCATGCGTGACGGAATCAGCGTGGAAGAAGGGACGCTTCCGATCAGCCTCGAAGAACTTTACGAAAAAGAGAAACGGCGGGCGAGCCGGTCGATGCTCTCGCTCGAGCAGCTTCTGGAGCAGCTGGACAACGACGATCCGAAGTTGCGCAGTTCGAGCCGCACGGAAATCAACAAACGTTTTTCCTTTCCGCTGGCCTGCATTGTCTTCGCCCTGGTCGGCGTCCCCCTGGGTATCACCGCACATCGGCGCGAGACCTCCTTCGGTTTCGGCGCGAGCCTGGTCATCGGCGTCTTTTATTTCCTCTTTATCATCGTCGCCGACACCTTGCGGACGAATCCAAAGCTCCACCCGGAGCTTCTGGTCTGGTTTCCGAACGTGCTCTTCCTGGTGCTCGGGCTTTGGATGTTCCGTCGGCTGAGCCGGCAATAATCCGTTGGGTCTATGTCCACACTTTGCAAAGTGTGACCGTTGCCTCCGTTATCTCCTGTTATGAAAGCGAAGGCGCCGCCAATTCGTCGCTGATGATAAAGAATTTCTTGAGAATGGCGCGGCCGAAATTCGTCGTCAGCGCTACATCCGCGGCATCGCGGCCAATCGCCATGACGATGCGGCCGATGCGCGCCTTGTTGTGGCGCGCGTCGAAGGTGTACCAGCGGTCTCCCAAATAGACTTCGAACCAGCCGCTGAAATCCATCGGGAGAACGACCGGCACGCCGATATCTCCCATGTAGCCGGTGACATAGCGGGCCGGAATGTTCATGCAGCGGCAAAACGTCACCGCCAGATGACTGAAATCACGGCAGACGCCGCGCGGATCGTTATAAACGTCGAAGGCGGACTTGGAGGGATCGGCGAAATGATAGCCAAAGGTGATGTGATTATGGACCCAATCGCAGATGGCCTGGACCCGCGGCCAACCGAGCGGGGTCGCGCCAAAAAGCTTCCAGGCGATGTCGGAAAGCTTGTCCAC
>CAVZAD010000005.1:0-83945 GCA_963773185.1 uncultured Verrucomicrobiae bacterium
TCAGGGCGCTGCCTAAATTCTGCGCTACCGAGGCTACTTCCACTCGAATGCCTTTTCGTCTTAGCTGCAAAGCCAGGTAGGAGAAGTCGGCGTCGCCCGTGACGAGTATAACCACATCGGGCTGCATTTCGACCGATAGCTCTGCGGCATCGATGGCCATCATCACATCCACGTTCGCCTTGTAATGGCCTTCTTCGGTGGGCGAGCCGTCTTTCGTCACCACCAGGAATCCATTGGAACGCAGCCAATGAACGAACTTGTTCTTTTTATCCCGGTCCTCCTGCCACGCCGGAATCGCGGGCGGTAATCCGGCGTAAACTACCATCTCGATTAGCTTCCGGTCCGTCTGGGCGCCGCTCAGAAAGTCGCGAAGTTTCTGCCAATCGAGGCCGCGCCCCTGGGTTCGAACGGAGCTGACTACATTTGCTTCATCCACCAGGACCAATACCCGCTCTCCCTCACCCTGCTTCATCCCTCGTCCGTCACTTGCTCCGCGTCGCCGGCTGGTTCCGTCTCATCTCCGTCTGAGGCCGGATTGTTTTTCGCCTCCAACTTGCGGAGTCGTTTTTCTTCCTTCTTCGCTTTCTTCGCCAGGTCTTTCCTGCGTTTCTCTCCCGAATAATTTGGTTTTGCCATTGATGATCCTTTCTCGATCGCGTCGTGTTCGACAAGTGCCGCCCGGCACCGAGCGGTGCGGGCCAGTAGCATACGGCGCTTTGCGCCAATCCCAAGGAGGATTAGCCGCTGTCGGACTGCGTCGGTTTTTCACCGAGCTCGACTACTTCCATCGCGACCAAATCCTGCCAATGCTTCAGCCACACCTGGAAAAGAGAAGGGTCATCCGTCTCCATGAGCTGAAAGCATCTGGCCCCATCCCTTTCCAACCAGCTATTCAGGTAGACGAGGCCCTCCGGTAACATTCTTCCCTTTTCATGAAAGCGTTCGTAGATCTTCTCCTTGCATCCGGGCAGGAAAGTCTCAATGACCATGTATTGCTTCATCAGCGCGGTGATCCGGCGAAACTCCCGGGGCCTACGAGGGCGGCGGCGACCCGAAATGCGCCGCGTAGCTTTCGTAGGCGGCGATATCGTCCAGCATCGCTTCCACCGCAGCCACCATTGGAGGAAGCTTGGCGAAGCCGGAGAAAATCGCTCGATCCCCAATCTCGCTGTCGATCACAAAGGTGGGCCGTTGGGTTACTCCGAGCGCGTGAAACTCCGCGGTGCTGGCTCGGACCCGCGCTTCGACTTCAGGCGACCGCGCGCATTCGAGCAGTTTCGCTGGCTCAAGCCCGCCCGCCTGCGCACCGATTTCGGCGGCGATCTCCCATTGGTCGGCCTGCTTGCCGTCGCGCAAGACAGTCGTGGACAGTGTCAGCCGCACGCGATCGTCTGCCACTCCCAGCTCTCGAGCGGCTTCCGCGACGCAGTTCCGCACCGGATACTCCGCTGCTCCAGGTTGAAGCCAATCCGTGTTGAGCATGAAAGGAGAGCGCATCAATGTCCCGCTGCGGCGATAAAACCAGGCCAGCTGCTCTCGAGACGTGGGCATTCCTGACGCGTCCATCAACGCGACCTTCCAATCAAAATCCACGCGGCCAGCGTAGCGATCCTTCAGCGCAGCCCACGCGGGTTCCGCCAGGAAGCACCACGAGGAGATAACATCGAGATAGTAGGTGATTTTAACCTTCATTGGTCCTTAGGTCAGCTTCGCACTTCTGAGGCAGAGGTTACATTTGTTTAGGTTGGTTGTTCACCGCTTTGGATTTCGCCACTGGATCTTGGGATTTCCGCCGCCGATCGAAGCGGCTTTACTCTTCGCCGTCGTAGTAGTCGGCTATTCTCCCCTTCACGATCTCGGTCTCGGGACCTTCCAGGGCGACTGCCCATTTCCCACTATCAGGATAGTAACAGGTATCGCCGCGCGGATTATCGGCGATAACATAGTAGGCAAAGTCTTCCTCACCGGTATTCGTCAGTTGATGCGCTTCGCCCGGCCCGAAAAAAAAGGCGTCGCCGGCACTTACCTCAGTGGAGCCCTCTTTGTCGCGAATGCTGCCGCGGCCGGAAATCACGAGATAAAACTCCGTCTCCGCTCCGTGCGAATGATACGGACAATACGATTTGCCCTTGGGGATCCGGACCACCGCGAGATCGAACGGATGCCGTTTCGCCAGGTCAAGCGAGTCCCGATCGCGTCCCAGCGCAATCGAGACATCCTTCACAAACTTATGGAATTTCCCTTTCGGCGATTTCCGTTCCTGCTCCTCCACATCCTTCAGATTCACTTTGCGCATACGTTAATTCTTAGCGCGGCAATCGGACCAGACGAGGAAAATTTCGGCGTCTGCTCTCGCTTCAAAGCCCTCCGGCAAGCGTGCTCGGTCGCAGGGTATTCCCCAACTCATCCTTCTTTTTTCTGCCGCAGAAATCCGGGCAACCGCCGGATCACGCGACGGACCAGAAAGGCTATCCCTACGATGCCCGGAACTGCGTAGGTGCCAAAGAGCCGCAGGTCCATCTTAAAATCGGCGCCTGGCCGATGCATGGCCGCCATCGCACCGGCCGCGAGGCCAGCAACGGCAAACTGCGCTACCGTGCGCCGCCAATCCCGCAGCCGACCTTCTTCATCCGCCTCATTCCGGCGCTGCAGAAGGCCGCGCGTTCGCAGAAAAGAAAGTGTGGCCAGGATCAGAGCCACATCGCCGATATAAAGCGAAAACGGCACGCGTTGCATTTCGAATCGGAGAAAAATCTGGACCGCATAGGGCAGGATGGCGATCCCGAAGAGGAAGACAAAATTGACCACCATGTCCGGCGCTCGGACCACAAATTGGTGACGGAAGACGCGGTAATGCTCCAGCCAAAACCGGCAAATCAAGGCGAAGGTAAGGATAACCGCGAGCCAGCGGGCGGGCTCGAATATTTCCTCGGCTCGCGCCGGGACATCCAGCCGCAAAGCCATGAGCGACAGGCTAAATCCAAAAACCAGATCGCCGAATGCTTCCAGCCGTGAGGTGAGCCGTTCATCTCCCGTCCCTGTTACTGCACGAATCACCCCATCATCCTGCACCGAGAGGCACCGCTCGCATCAAGGAAAAACTGCGTGCGGTAACTATAGACGCGTCCCGGTGGAGCGGAGTCCCTCGGCAGGGCGTGAGTCTGTCGAGCCGCTGCTCCGACCTATGCTTTCAACAGTCGTCGACCGCTAACGCTGGCCCGATATCTGGACGGCGGGATCGACTTTCTCCAAGGCCGCTCCTGTTTCCGTCTGGCCCGTCTTCCTCAACTCGTCCTGCGTGTGGACCCTCTTCTGCGTTTGGTCGGTCGTCTGGACCATGGCTTCCCGGTCTTTAGCGCAGCCTGAAAGCACGACACTGACAAGCGCGACTGCGAAAAGGTATTGAATTTTCATCATCTCTGATACGCAGTCTCCGTGGCTTTTGGCTGCATGTCGAGAATTCCGAACGCTTCGCGAGGCGGCGCTCCTTCGATTCCAGATTAGCGTTTCGCTCGAAAACCTAAACTTCAAATTACAAGAGCGTTTCGAAAACTCGCACTTGAGAAGTGCGAGCTGGAAATTGCTGCGCGGCCCGTGCTAGAAGAGGATCTTGCTTGAATCGCGTTTGAGGCGGGCAATCAAACCTTCGAAGTCTCCCACGCCATGAAAGCGTCCAGATCGGCGCGAACGGATTCCAATGCGAGACGGACCACAAACGCGTCATCGATATGCCCCAGGATTGGCACCGAGTCGGGGATGAGATCGAAGGGCGAGACGAAGTAGATGATGGCGGCGATAATCGTGAGCAGGTTCGACAAGGAAATGTCGCGATACTCGCCCTGGTGAAACGCGCGGATCAATCGGATCATTCCCATGAGATACGGCCATGTTTCCGCGAAGGGCCCGCGGGGGATATGGTTGATCTTCTCCCGTGCATCCGTGAGCAGTTTGCGCAGATGGTCGGGATTCTTCGCATAAGACTCCGCTTCGGCCGCGGCTTTACGAAACGCAGTGCTCCGGGTGATCTCGTCCCCGCTCGGGGAGTTTTCACGTTTGGGACGAGGCTTGGCCGCCGGCTTTGGCCGCGATGGCTTCGCGCTGGAAGATGATTTACTTTTTTTCATACGAGCGGCTCTGACGCCAACCGAAGGCCTTTATCTCAGAAGAGGCGCCCGCTGGCGAATGGAAATCAACGACAACTTTTCACGGCAGGATGGCAATCCCATTCTCTTCTCCTGCTCCTGCTCCTGCTCCTGCTCTTGATCTTAATCATGTCCTACTCCTGATCCCGGTTCCCCGTAGATCAAGGTCAGGATCATGAGCATGAGGATCGCAGCGAATCTCCCTCGGCCAGTGAAAATTCCTGGCTTCGTGCCTGGCGAAAGCAGTGGGTTGTAATTACGTTCTTCCACCATGCCACTGACGGCCATCGTTCGTGAGGTCAGCTCGAGCATCAACGATTGCGAGCTGTCGTTTCACGCGAGGCAGCCTATCGATGTTGCCAGAGCAATTGCGCAGCACCACGCATATCGGGATTGTCTGACCGAGCTGGGCGTCCGAATTGTCTCGTTGCCCGCCGAACCGACACTTCCTGATGCCGTTTTCGTCGAGGATCCGGCTGTCGTGGTGGATGAGGTAGCAATCATCTCGAACATGGGGGCGCCAAGCCGGCGTTCCGAAATCGTAAGTCTGGCGAACGCGCTCTCCCGCTACCGGCCGCTCAAGTTTCTCGCCGAACCCGCCACGCTGGATGGGGGCGATGTGATGCGCATCGGTCGCTCAATCTTCGTCGGTTTATCGCGACGCACCAACCGAGACGGCATCACCCAGTTAAGCGACCTGCTTGGACCCTTCGGCTACCAGGTCGAGCCTGTTGAGGTCCGAGGTTGCCTTCATCTGAAGAGTGCCTGCTCCTATGTTGGCAACAACACGGTGCTCGTGAATCGATCCTGGATCGAGGCCGAACCGCTTTCCAGATTTCAACTCCTCGACGTTCCAGAGGAGGAGCCGGCCGCGGCAAACGCGCTGCTGCTCAATGACGTGATCATAATGCCCGCTTCGTTTCCCAAGACTCGCGCCCTGGTCGAAAAGCGAGGACTCCGCGTGCGACCGATCGACGTCTCGGAGCTGCAAAAAGCCGAAGCCGGCGTCACCTGCACCAGCTTGATCTTCGAGGCCGAATAGCTGCGCCGTTGTGTTTGGTAGGAACGCCGCGCTGCGGCGACCGCTGGTGAGTTGAGAGGCAGCGCGCCCAGCCGCGACCCCTCGGCGGCGCAGCGCCCCATCCCTACCATCACCAGACTAGTGATCGTAGCGCTTCTCGCCGGCCGGGATCTCAACCTCGAGGCCATTTCCCGGTGGCGGCAGCGGACAGGTGGCAAAGGGCGTGAAAGCACAAGGCGGATTCTCCGCCTTGTTGAAATCAAGCACCGCTTCCCCGTTCACAGGCTTATCGGCATAGAGGAATCGCCCCGACTTGTATGTCTCGTTCAGGTTCGACTTATCGCCGAAGATGATAAACAACTTCCCATCCTCTTCCTCGACCGGTTGCAGCGAACACTCTTTTCCTTTCAGAGTGAACTTCAGATTGCCCGGGCTTTTCATCTTAAATTTTCCACCCAGGACATTCGGGACCATCACTTCCTTCGGCTCCGGGAAAGCTTCGAATCGTGCCGTGACCCTGTAGCTCTCGTCGATCGGAAACCAGTGCTGTCCTTTGAAAGCGAGCCTCGCCTTGCTTTGGCTGTCTTTCAGCCGGATGCCGGACCGCTCCTCCCGCTTGATCAAATAAAAGCTCTGACTTCCAGTTCTGATTTGAGTCGGCTTCCCCTTCTCATCCGAGACAAGTTCAAGCGGCGACGAAATACTTTTGCCATCGGCCTGCGCCTCGACTCCCTTCTCCACCTTCAACGTCGCCGCGCCGTTCTTGAATTCGATCTCGCCGAACTTTCCCTTCTTGAAGTTATCGGTCAGCTGAACATCAAAATCCTCTCCCGCGCCGACCGTGTTGGTCCCTTCCTTCAACCAGGAAAGTCCTGCCACCGTCAACCAGCCCGTTTCCTTTTTCAGGTCGGCCTCTTGATCACTCCGCCATTTCTCGACCGCCTTGACGTAATCCGTCTGCGCCCGCGCGGAGGTCAGAAACCCAAGAATAATCGCCAGGAGAATGCCGGAATGCTTTTTCATGTATTCACCTCGGATTGATCTCTTCGTTCGTCATTCGGTATTCGGCATTCGTCATTTGACGTCACTTCTCTTCGAACGCTTTCTGCAGTTTCGCGAGATCGAGCTTCTTCATTTGCCACACCTCTCGCGTCACCCGTTCCAATCCGGCCGGATCCTTGACCCACTCGCCGAAAAACTTCGAAGGCACCACTTGCCAGGAGAGACCGTATTTATCCGATACCCAGCCGCATTCCACTTCCTCGCCGCCATCAGCTGAGAGCTTCTCCCAGTAATAATCGATCTCCTCCTGCGTCTCGCAGCCGATTACAAACGACACCGCCGGGGTGAATTTGAATTGCGGACCTCCGTTCAAGGCCACAAACGCCTCTCCACCCAGCTCGAACGACACCGTCATCACCTGGCCCTTCTTCCCCGGCGGCTCCTCCGCTGTGTAATGCGTGATTTCTTTGACCTTCGAGTTCTTGAAAACGGAGCAGTAGAAATTCGCCGCCGCCTCGGCCTGTCCATCGAACCACAACATTGGGGTAATCCTTTGCATCGATCAGATTGCCTGCGTCCCGATTCCACGCAAGAACAAGTGAACCGTAAAGCGAAAGGGCTCGCTTTCCGTGTCGCCTTACCGGTGAACGAAATATCACCAGACCACCAACTGGACCTTGAGCGTTAGGAGCCCATTTCTTCCATGGCCTTTTGCATTTCCTCCGGGGTGGCATCGCGGATGTGCGTGGCGATCGACCATTGGTGGCCGAACGGGTCTTCGACTTTCCCATAGCGGTCGCCCCAAAACATATCGTCGAGTGGCATCGTGACTTTCGCGCCGGCGCGAACCGCTTGCTCGAAGACGGCATCCGCGTTCTCGACGTAGAGGTGGATGGTGACGGGTGATCCTTTGAAATGGTTCGCTCCGAACGAGCCCCATTGCGGCATCTCGTCGTTGAGCATGATCACGGAATCTCCGATGCGGATGCTGGCGTGCATGACCTTACCGTCCGCACCCGCCATCCGGGTGAGTTCGGTAGCGCCGAACGCGTTTTTGTAGAATTCAATCGCCTCGGCGGCCCCAGCACAAATCAGATGAGGCGTGACGCTATGCATTCCTTCAGGAATCGGTTTCGTGGTTGGGTTCATAATATTCGAATTTTAACACAGAGGACGCGGAGGTCACAGATAGGATTGGAAATTATGAATCGAATGAACCCTTCCGGCGTTCCGAAGTTCCTGGTCAATTCTGTCCTCTAGCCTTCGGTCTCGACAAACTTCTTTAATCGGCTCAACGCGGTGTCCCACTGCTTCGAGACGAGATCGAGATAATCCCTGATCTCTTGCAGCGGCCGCGGCTCCAGTTCGAACAAGCACTGGCGGCCGGCGGTTTCGCCGCGGACGAGTCCGGCACTCTCCAACACCCGCAGGTGTTTGGTCACAGCCTGCCGCGTCATCTTCGAGTCCTCGGTCAATTGCGTAATCGAACAGGGAACGCCGTTGATCAAGCGCGTGAGGAGCGAGAGTCTCGTTTCGTCGCTGAGAGCGGCGAAGATCGCGACGTACTGGCGGAGTAATCGCGGTGAGGCGACGCCGCTAGCTCGTTTTCCCGACATGGGTCTCGATATTCTCCATCTGCTCCGTCCAGCCGCTATCGTTCATCCGAAATGCCTCGAGCCGGCGGTCGGCGGAAATTTTGCTGAAGCCCGATTCGGTTACCGTGAGCAGAGTGCCGTCGCTTTTTGGCTCCAGCCGGAACTCGACCAAGGTTGACGGCTCCCGCGAGTAATCTCTTTGTAAATCGAGTCGCGTAAGGATGCCAGGTAAAGGAGAAGAGGCGCTCCGGTTGCATTTTCTGCACGACGACCTCCATGATGTGATGCTCGTAGCCGGGATAGGTGAGCCGGCCACGCGCGGTCTGACCGGGAATGAAAGGCCCTTCCAGATTTACTCCGAACCACTGGGAGAATTCCCGGTAATCCGTCAGGGCGCGCCAAATGCGCTCGAGCGGGGCCTTCAGCTCAATTTGTTTTTCGATTCGATCCTGTTCCATAGGCAACTTCATGGTTGCATGTTAAGGTGAGCCCCGCGCACAGGCAACCGTTAAGTTGCATGTCGGAGCCGACCGTGGCGGGAGGGACGCCCATCGTCGCTCGCGCTTAAGTGTCTTTGCTGAATCCAAACCCGCCGGCCACGGCATCTCATGGTGATGAAAAGAATTCCTTCGATCTCGTCCGGCGCTCGAATCTCCGCCCTCTCAGCGGTTGCCCTCCTGGCGACAATGGCTTTGGCGGAAGCCTCGCCGCAAATTTTTGCCCTCGACGTTAACGACGGGAAACTGATCGGGCCGGGCGGCAACATCATCCGCACCGAAGCTGGCCAAGGCACAGTTTATTCTCTATGGCGAAGAGCACGGTTTTGCGGATTCGCCGATTATTCTACGCGCTATCGCGCGCGAGGCGCGGCCGCTGGGCTTCAAGTATCACGCGGTCGAGGTCGGGCCGCTTTTCACCCGCATGATCGCCGAGAAACTGGCGCACGAGGGCCTGCCGGGATTGCATCAACTCGTGCACGAGTTCCCGCTCGGGTTTCCCTTTCTCTCGTTAAAGGACGATGCCGAGCTAGCCAGGGGTTTTCTCGGCCGTGATTCCAAAGGGACTTCGTATCTGTGGGGCGTCGATCAGGAATTTCTTGGCTCGTCGGCGTTTCACTTGAAGCGGCTATCCGAAATCGCGCCCGACGACTCGGCGCGCGCGGCGGTCGCCAAACTGTTGTCGGAAGAGAAGGACGCGGCGGCCAAAGAACCCCGGACAAATTCCTGCTTTCACACTTCCAGGAGGCGGACTTTGCGGCTCTGGCCGCGCAATTCGAGGGGCAGGCGGAAGGCAACAATATCATCGCGGAACTGAAGGAGAGCGCGGCCATCTATCAACTGTGGTCGAGTGGCCGCAACTATGAAAATAACGCGCGTCGAGCCCGCCTGCTCGCGAAAAACTTTCTGGCCAACTACAAGTCGGCGGCGGACCCGCAACCCAAAGTCGTGTTCAAGATGGGTATGGAACACGTGGCGCTCGGCACGACCACCATCAACACCGTCGATCTGGGTACGCTTGCGACCTCCATTGCGCGGGCGAATGGGAAGACGGCCTTGCGCATCGCCTTTTTCCCGACGGGCGGACACAACCTGGCTTTCGCACCGAAGCCCGGAAATCCTACCACCGTCGAAGTGTACGAGAGCGCGGAGGCGAAGGCCTTCTTGATGGCCGCCGGACTCGAAACGTCGTCGCTGCCGAAGCAAGGTTGGACACTGCTGCCGCTGGAACCGATTCGCCAATCGCTCGATACCAAGGGCATCGACGCGCTCAAACCGTTCTCACGCTTCGTGCTGCTGGGTTACGACTACGTGATCACCACGCCAGACGCCAAGGCGGCGGAATCGCTTTACTAAGTACGCTGGCGGCGTCGGGCGGCAGGAGTCTGGCCTCTGAAACAACTGCATCTGACGTTTTGTGACTTCCCGATGATGTGAGCCGTATTGCTGGAAGGTTTTCTTCGAGCGGAGTTTTCCGATCTCGTTACTATGATTCTAGAGATGGATCTGGCCACGATCGCGAACATAGCCACGGCGTTGACCGTTCTAACCGGTGTAATTTTCGGTTTAATCGAAGCCCAACGGGCTCGGCGAGCGCGGCAGGAAGGCGCGGCCTTCGCCGCCGTCCGGGCGATTCTGACACCGGAGTGGATGAATTCGATGCTCCTGATTCACAGCATTCCGGATGGCTCGACCGCGGCTGAGATCGAAGCCGATCCGCAGCTGCTGCAGGCCGGGCATGTGGTCGGCATTATTTTGGAAGGAATCGGTTATTCGGTTTATGCGCGGATCGTTCCGTTACAAGTTGTAGCCGACCTGATGGGAGGCACCGCTCGGCTGGCCTGGAGAAAACTGCGCCCACATATCGAGGAGGAACGCCGCCGGAGCGGTTCCCAAAAAACCTTTGAGTGGTTCGAGTGGCTGTCGGTGCAACTGGAAAAGCACTCGCCCGGTAAAACCGATTTGCAAAAAGGAGCGCAGGAGGTTTACCGAAATTGGAAGCCCTAGCACTCGCACGTGTGCGTCTCGAGCCATCGCGGGCGACGCGCGCGCTGCCCAGGCCAGAGATTTTGCTGGCGCTCGGGGCGTTTCGGCGGACAATTCTCTCCATGAAACGCGCATTTCTGGCCGCTGCCGGTTTTTTTGGTCTGTGCCTTTCCTCGCCGGCGCAGAGTCCGGAACAACTCCTGTTCGACGCCTCCCAGCCGAATCGTCCTCTGTCGCTCTCGCTGGAGAATCAGGACCGTTTTCTCTTTGCGACCTCATTCGGGGACGTGCAGGCGACATCGAATTTTTTGCCGACTTTCAGCCCGGCTGCGGGACCGCGTCGCACCGTTGCTCCGGCCATACTCGACTCCAAGGACTCGCTCGACAACGTCATGGAGTTTGAGTCGACAAATAAAGTGCGAGTCAGCGGTGAAGTGGGATTTCTATACGGCAAGTCCACCGGCAAGTACGGTCGCGAGGATTTCCAGACCTACATCATCGGCACCGTGGGGAATGACAAATTCTCCATCACGGCCGGCTATTACCATCAGGAATTGAGCGGACAAACTCCGCGCTGGCGCCGGTAGCGCCGCTTTTGCGGTCGAACGGAACTTGATCGGTAGGCCGGGACTCCCTCGAGTCCGCGCCCTGATGTAACGTTGCCTGACGGCTCGACGGAGTCCCGCCCTACCAGCCGAGGCAATACTCTTTCGTCTACGGCGCGGGCGTTGGTGCAGGCGCTTTTGGCACTGCCGTCGCCTGCCAGCCAGCGGCCTGCCATTTACCATTTCGTTTTAGGAACGTGCCGGTGTTCAGAAAATTCTTAACCTCTTTTGCGCCCGCTTTGTCGGTGATCGCCGCCACCAGCCGGAAGGCAACGATGGCGGTTTCACCGTATTGCTGAATGCGAATATCTTCCGCGGTGTAAACCGCGGTTTCGTCTCCCGGCTTGGATGCTCCTTCCTCACGTAGCTCGCGCATGATGTCCGCCTTGCCCTTCCGGCGGCCCAGCGCTGAGGTGTAAATGAGGTCGTCCGCCCAGAAACGCTCGTGCATGGCGGCGTCGTTCCGGCTGGCGCCGGCCAGGAAGTCGCGCAGGAGCTTGGTTAGCTCGGCCGCATCCGGCGCGGTCTGCGCCTGGAGACCGCAAGCGAGGGCAAGCATCAAAATGGTAGAGAGAAAAATTCGTTTCATGACGAATGACGAATGACGAATGACGAATACAAGTGAACCGAGGCTGGTCTTCGCGCGAGGAAAATTATTGTCCGCAGATTGAACTCCGGACTCGAGACTTGTTTGGCTTTCGCGCCATATTTGGTGCGCCATGAACTTGCCGCCATCCACCTCCCCGCAGACTAATCGCGACGATCGTTGGAAGTTTCTGCGCGATGTCGTGGTCTTTCAGCTCAAACTGCTTCTCGATAATGTGCGCGATCTCGTGCTGATGCCGGTTTCGCTCGCCGCGGCGTTGATCGACCTGATCATTCGAGGAGACCGCGAAGGCGCCCGATTCTACAGGGTGCTCCGATGGGGCGCGCACAGCGAAGCGGTCATCGATGTCTACAGCGCGATCGAGCATCATGAGGCGGGCGATTTCAAGATAGGCCGGGACTACACGGTGGATGGCGTGATCTCGCGGTTGGAAGGCGTGCTGGTGCGCGAATATGAAAAGGGTGGAACGGCCGCCAGCATCAAGGCCGCCATGGATCGCGCGATCGATCAGCTTCACGCCGAGACGGGCCAGGCGCGGGATGCAGTCGTCCGCACCGCGGACAAACTGCGCGACAAATTCGACAGCGAAGCGCGGGAGAAAGATTAGAGCGCAAATCCGCAACCATTCCTGCCCGAGCTCTTATCCGAGCCGGAAGACGAGGAATGACCCCGGGAGGGCGACGCTCTGTCGTCGCCTTTCGGTTAACTTGGGCGATGACGGAGCATCGCCCTCCAGCTCCGCTTTGGCACGCTTCCCACTTTTGTGCCAGTTTCAGGATGATGCTTGCCGATCGCGCCTTGCCCATCCTGCACGAATGGGTCCTATCAGACAGCTTACGCCGCCATTGTTACGCTGTGGCCGGTTCTATGCGGCATTTCGCTCAACGACACGGTGCGGATGCAGATTTGTGGGAGGCGGTAGGCCTGCTCCACGATATGGATTACGAGCGCCATCCCAATCAAGAGCAAAGCCCGACCGAAGGGCATCCTTTCGTCGGCGTAGCAGCCTTGCGCGAACAGGGCTGGAGCGAGGAGATCTGTCGCGCGATTCTTTCGCATGCCGATTACTCCGGCGTCACGCGCGAGACGCCGCTCGAGCGGACCCTCTATGCGGTGGATGAGTTGAGCGGATTCGTCATGGCGGTGGCGCGTGTCCGTCCTTCAAAGAGCATTCACGAAGTCGACATGGCATCGGTGAAAAAGAAAATGAAGGACAAGGCCTTTGCCCGGGCGGTCAATCGTGATGACATCGTGCGAGGCGCTGCGGAATTGGGGATCCCGTTGGAGGAGGTCATCGCCGGAGTGATCACGGCGCTGCAAGCGGATGCGGAAAGATTACAGCTCGCGGGGGTAGCCAGCACGGGCGATGGCCAGGCCCGGCCAGTTCTTGATTACCGTCGCGCCGCTGCGACTTCCGCATCCGGCGATGGAGCGATCGAGATAATGACAAATTTGCTCGTGGGCGTATTAGAGCGCTCGGCCACGCTGTTGATCGGGACGAGCACGTTGGTCTCGGGAAAATAGGTCGCGGTGCAGCCGCGCGGAAGAAGGTAGGGCGCGACCTGAAAATGGCGGGCCGACCTCTCCTCGCCTTCGAAATGGCTCGTTAGGTCGACCAACTCTCCCTGTTGCAATCCAGCGGCCTTCATGTCCTCCGCATTCATGAAGATGACGCGCCGGCCGTTGTAGATGCCGCGATAACGATCGTCCAGGCCGTAGATGTGAGTGTTGAACTGATCGTGCGACCGGATCGTCATCATGATGTAGCGCCCGGGCTCCAACTCGTTGCGCGGGATCGGATGGACGGTGAATTTCGCCTTGCCCACATCGGTATTAAATTTCCGGTGGTCGCGCGCGTCGTTCGGCAGGTAGAAGATGTCGCGGGCGATTCGTTCGTTGAAGCGCTCGAACCCGGGGATGACGCCCTCAATGTGATCGCGGATCCGACTGTAATCGGCGGCGAGCCCCTTCCAATCAACTCTGCTCCGATCGCCGAGCGTCGCCTCAGCCAGCCTCGCGACGATGGCCGGCTCGCTGAGCAGATGCTCGCTCGCCGGAGCAAAAACTCCGCGCGAAGAATTGATGATACCCATCGAATCCTCGACCGTGACGAACTGCTCGCTGCCGGCCTGTCGATCGACCTCAGAGCGGCCGAGGCAGGGAAGAATCAGCGCGATTTCGCCCGTGACCAGATGGGAGCGGTTGAGCTTGGTCGCGACGTGCGCCGTGAGCCGGCAATTTTGCAGCGCTTTCGCGGTGTATTCGGTATCGGGCGTGGCCGAGAGAAAGTTGCCGCCCATGGCAATGAAGACGCGGATATGGCCGCGATGCATTTCCTTGATCGTCTCGACGGAATCGGTGCCGTGCTCTTTGGGCGGCGCAAAGCCGAATTCGTCGCCGAGTTTTTTCATGAACTGCTCGTTCATCCGCTCCCAGATGCCCATGGTGCGATCGCCCTGCACGTTGGAGTGGCCGCGCACCGGGCATGGGCCAGCGCCGGGTCGGCCGATGTTTCCGCCCAGCAGCAGGAAGTTCATGATTTCCTGGATGGTCGCGACGGCGTTCTTGTGCTGGGTCAGGCCCATCGCCCAGCAACAGATGATGCGCTTCGCTTTCATCGCGATCTCGGCCGCGGCGCGGATCTGTTCGCGAGTGACGCCACTGCTGACCAGGATGTCGTCCCAGCTCGCCGCGCGCAGATCGGCGATGAACTCGTCGAATCCAGACGGTGTAATCGCGGATGAAATCGCGATCGAAGACCGTGCCGGGATTCTGTTCCTCGGCGGCCAGCATTTCCTTCATGATCCCCTTCAGCACTCCGACGTCGCCATTGATCCGGACCGGCAGCCAGAGATCGCTTAGCTCGGTTCCTTTCCCGAGGAGGAAATCCCCCAGGCGCAGCGGGTTCTTCAGGTCCTGCGGATTCTTGAAACGGAAATTGCCGACCTCCGGCATCGGATTGATCGAGACGATCTTCGCGCCGCGCCGCCTTCGCGCGCTGCAAACTCGAAAGCATCCGCGGGTGATTCGTGCCGGGATTTTGTCCGATGATGAAAATCGCGTCGGTGTGCTCGAGATCGTGCAGCGTCACGCAGCCTTTGCCGATGCCGATCACCTCGCTCAACGCCTCGCCGCTCGATTCGTGGCACATGTTCGAGCAATCCGGCAGATTGTTCGTTCCGAATTGCCGGACGAAAAGCTGGTAGAGAAACGCCGCCTCATTGCTCGTCGCGGCCGCTGGTGTAGAACGCCGCCGCGTTCGGCGTCGGCAGCGCGTTGAGTTCGGCGGCGATCAGCTTGAACGCGTCGTCCCACGTGATCGGCTCATAATGCGTCGCGCCGGCGCGCTTCACCATCGGATGCGTCAGCCGTCCCTGCTGGCCGAGCCAGAAATCGCTTCGCTCGCGAAGATCATCGAGCGAGTGCTCGCGAAAAAAATCGGGCGTGACGCGTTTGGTCGTCCCCTCGTCCGCCACGGCTTTCGCGCCGTTTTCGCAAAACTCCGCGACCTGGCGATGGTCGTCGGGACTGGGCCAGGCACAGCTTTGGCAATCGAATCCCTCCTTTTGATTCACCTTCAGCAATGCCCTCGCGCCGCGCACTAAGCCCATCTCGCCGATTGCAAAACGGGCACTTTCATAAACAGCAGGCAGCCCCGCCGCGACTTCGGGCCGCTCGGTGATTCCGACCGCATCGGTCTCGACCGGCTGTCGTGCACCCGGCGTCGGATCATCCTGGTCCAGATCGGCTCTGACCGCCGGAGGCGTCAGCGGCGTGCCTGATTGCGTATCGGGCGATTTCTGCGCAACGGTATCGTGTTGCGTCTCATGCCCGGGGCCGTTCTTGGGATCCGATTCAGACATCATGCGCTATCTCGTGCTCAAGATAATCTCTTCCCGCGGGAAATGCAGGATCGTATTTGTGCAGCGCGCGGCGATGTGTAGTTTGCCTTCCCCTTTTGGGATTTTTTCGCACCGCTAGCTCAATTGGCAGAGCAGCTGACTCTTAATCAGCGGGTTGTTGGTTCGATTCCAACGCGGTGCATTTTTCCCGGGCCGATTCAGCAAAATGACCCCAGCCCTGTTTCAAAACTTCTTGCTCAGGGCGACGTAATAATAACGGTTTCGGATGGTGTGGAGGGAGGTGTCGTAGTTGTCATTCAACGCGCCCAAGACTGACGGTGGATTGCGATCGAAAGCGTTGTTCACGCCGGCCGTGAGCGTGATGCCCCAGAGCAAGCGTTGCCAGAGCGAGGCGTTTAGAGGCTCCGTCCTGTCCTTCGCTTCCTCGGAAGAAACGGGCAGCGCTGCTTCCGGCTTCACAAACTCGTAGCTCAACTGCATATCGAGCGTGATGTAGCTCGGAACCGTCCGGATCCTCCCGGTGTAATCAGGTTGCCCGAAATTTGGATTCGCCGGGGAGTTGAAGGCCGCATCATCCCGGAAATCGCCGATATAATTTCCCGTGGCGACGAAATCGAAATGTCTCCACGCCCATTCCCCGCGGAGGAATCCCTTGTTCCAGGGAATTGCTCCGGGAGCAAGCGGCAGTGTGCCATTGTTGTAATTCCCAAGGAAGCTGTTGAAAGGTCCGATGCCCGGCTGCGCCTTCCAAGTGAAGAAGTGATTGTACCCAGCCGAGAAGGTAAAGCTGCCCCAGCGCTCCGTCGGAATTTCATAGGACGCCGTGACCTCCACACCTTGCACGTGACGCTTGCCGGCATTGCCGAATCCGGAGTCAATACATTGTACCGAGCCGTTGGCGTCGCGAGTGAGGCCTAACCCCGGGCCACTTCCCGGAACGACTCCGAGGCCGCAAAGTGGATTACCATTGGCGTCGAAGCCTCCATCCGGATCCAAGACTCCGTTGGTTTGCAACACCTGCGCAAAGGTCGCTGGGTCGAGAATCAGGTTCGTCGTGAACATCTGATAAGCGTCCACAGTTAGAAATAACCCAGGAACAAATGACGGCGACCAGGCCACGCCAACCGAATAGGAATCAGTCGACTCTGGGATAAGGTCTGGATTACCGCCCACAAAAATGCCCACCGGCGGTTGAATCTGGACCCCGGGCTCAAAGAGCTGCGGGAAAGCTTGTGTAATTGGAGTGAACAGTTCCTCGAAATTAGGCGGCCGGATCGATTGCCGCCAGGAGGCACGCAACATCAGGTCCGAAATGATCTGATACCGAAGGTAAACTGTCGGAGAGCCACCGAAATTTTCATCGGGATTCTCGTTCACGAAGCTGGCCGATCTCCGGACGGGAGATGTTGCGGCCGCCAAAAAATTGCTGTCGCTGAATTCGTCGCGCCGCCAGCCAAAGCCAAACTCGAGTGAACGCACCAACGGAACGTTCATTATTGAAGTTATAAGAGGGATATTGAGCTCGAATTCCCAGGAGTCGACTTCCTGCCGGTACTTGGAAAGAGGCAGGGCGTTGGATCCGACCGGATCGGCCGACGCCTGCACCGGGTCTGGGACCGAGTGTGGATGGATTTCACGATGTTCGTAAATCAGCGCGAAGTCGATCCCACCGTTCCACAGGTTCGGGAAGAGATGGGCGTTGACCTTGGTGTCGTACAGGAAATCACGTTCGAAGAAGAACGAGTGACCAATGTAGGAGGCGCCGCCCGCCGTCCAATTGAGGGCCGCCAGGCTGTTGTCGTATGCGCCGATTCCGATTGGAACGCCGGTGCGGAACTGCGGTGCCGCGGAATTCGTATTGTTGTAAATCGAAGCGGTGCCGGTAATCGGCGCCCATTGACCGATAAAGGGGTTGAACGAACCGGCAAAAGGCGTGAACGGAAGAGACGCTGCCGCGTTCGCAAACCCAGGCAGAGCGATCATTGCCCGCAAATAAGAACGGCGAGCATCGCCGCTGTCGGTCCGCTGTTCCTGGAGGTGTTCGTAAACAAGACCCGAATCATAACCGAAGCGGCTAACGAACGCGTTGCCTTGGAAGTTGAAGTCGCCATTGATCCCAGCCTCGTATCGATCGTAATCCCGATCGAAGAACGACCGGCGGCTACCCAATTCCTGCTGCAATCGGTATCTGATGGACGTCACGTTGTTGCCGAATGGATTGAAATTTGACGCCCGCACTTCAGAGATCCCAGCGGTGCCGACACCGCCTCCACTCGACATGAGGAACGGAGAGCCCGCCTGGCCGTTGTCTTGCTTGACGCGGGAATACATCACGTCTCCGTAAAGCTGGAGGCGGTCACCGAAGATCTTGTATCGGCCAGCGACATAATACATCGCCTTCTCCATCGCGGGAATCGATGGGGTGAACGTACGGGAGTTAAACCGAGATGGATCTGATCCATCAAGGATCGAATTGTCTGCGTTATTTCTGTCAAACCCACGATAAGCGCCCGGCGCCCCAGGCGTATTGGTATTCGGATTGACCAGAACCAAATTCCCCGTCAAAGGCAGTCCGTTCGCACCCAGGCCAATGGACGTGGCGACTGAAATGCGGCCGGAAAAGGTCGGGCTGTTGTTATTCAAGCCACCCCATTGCATACCGACGGAATCAGGATAGTTCGGGTCACCAGAGTTGTTGCCCGTGTCGTCTGTGAGAGCGACCTCGGGACGATCTCTGGCATACAGATTCGCGCGCGAATAATATTCGCCCGCCGCCGCAATGGAGACCTTTCCATCCAACCCCGTCACGCCACCTCGCAAATAGACCTGGCGAACGTGCGCATCCGCGTCGGTTGTGTTCCCATAGAGGACACGAAGCTCTGCTCCTTCGTAGGGCTTTTCGCCCGGGCCGTTGACCAGGATGAAGTTCACCACGCCGCCGGTTGAATCGGAGCCATAAACACCGGCGTCCAAGATTTCGGCTTGAGAGAGAGCACCAATCGGGATGGCGTTGATGTCGGAGAAACTAAAGGCGCGGCGGCCATTGATTAGCGTCAGGACATTTTTCGGGCCGAGCCCGTAGAGATTGGTGGCGGCGCTGCCATTGCCACCGTTCGAATCATTTTCGGTTGCCGTGGTCCCGACAAAGAAAGGGACCTGACGCAATGCCTCAACGGGAGTGTTTGCTCCTTCTTTTTTCATCAACTCCACTGGAATTTCCATCACTCTCAGCGAGCTCTCTTGCTCGGAAAGCGGGATTAGGCACTGAGTGATAATCACCCTTTCGTCGCTATGATTGGCCGCTGACGGCGAGGGCGATTGAGCGTGAGCACTCAGTCGAACAATAAAGGAGATCGCGACAATGCCTTTGAGAGTTGAGCGAAGTGTACGTGATTTCCGGGGCTCCAAGTCGGACCGTCCTTGTTGGGGTGCGGCCGAAGCGTGTTGAAACCTTACTACGGAGACAAGTTCTTTTCTTGTCCCGGGCGTGTGCCGAATGTCAGTCGACGTACTTTTGCGCGATCGGCATCCGGCGGCCGACGCCAAAGGCGCGGCTGGTGACCTTGATGCCGGGCGCGGCTTGCTCGCGTTTGTATTCGTTTAAGTCGACGCGACGCTGGACCCAGCGCACTGTTTTCTCGTCGAAGCCACGCGCGACGATGTCGCGCGCGCTCAGGTTTTCCTCGACGTAGAGCCGCAGGATTTCGTCGAGCATTTCGTAGGGCGGCAGCGTGTCCTGGTCGGTCTGGTCGGGCTTCAATTCGGCGCTCGGCGGCTTTTCGATCGTCGAGACGGGAATGATTTCGCGCTCGCCGATTCATCCAGCGCGCCAGCTCGTAGACCATCGTCTTCGGCACATCGCTGATCACCGCGAGGCCGCCCGCCATGTCGCCGTAGATGGTGCAGTAGCCGACCGCCAGTTCGCTCTTGTTTCCGGTGGTGAGAAGCAGGTGGCCGAACTTATTCGAGAGCGACATCAGGATCATTCCGCGCAAGCGCGACTGCATGTTTTCCTCGGTCGTGTCTTCGGGCAGGCCGGCGAAGACCTCCGTGAACTGGGCCTTGAAGCACGGCGAAGGCGTCTCCGATCGGAATCTGCAGGCATTTGATGCCGAGATTGCGCGCGAGAGCGAGCGCGTCGTCGATGCTGCCGCGCGACGAGTACGGGCTCGGCATGGAGACGCCGACGACGTTCTCCGCGCCGAGCGCATCGACGGCGATCGCCGCGACGACGGCGGAATCGATCCCGCCGCTCAAGCCGAGCACGGCCGACTTGAAACCGCACTTTCGTCAGGTAATCGCGCACGCCTAACGAAAGAGCCTCGAACAGGTCGGCCGATGTCATTCGCTGCTCGCCAGCTTGCACGGGCTGCGTCGTCTCGGTCTCGACGATCGCCTCTGCCTTCGCGGAAGCCCGGCAACTGTGCGATCAGTTCGCCGTTGCGATTCACCGCGATCGAGTTGCCGTCGAAAACCAGCTGATCGTTTCCGCCGACCGCGTTGCAATAACAGATCGGCCGGCCGATGCGTGCGGGCGAGCGTGGCCACCATCTCGCGCCGAATGGCCGGCTTGCCCAGACTGAACGGCGACGCGCTCAGATTCAGGATCACTTCGGCGCCCTGCTCGACCAGCGAGCGGACCGGCTCGATGTCGTAAAGCGGGCGCGGCAGGTAGTGCTCCGTCCAGATATCTTCGCAGATGGTGACGCCGATTTTCCGCGCGCCGAACAGCAACGGCGCCACACTCCGCGCGCCGGCTCGAAATAGCGATCCTCATCGAAAACATCGTAGGTCGGCAGGAGCGATTTGTGCGTTTTCGCAATCGGCGCGCCCGGCTGGAGCAGGGCGGCCGCATTATGAAACGGTTTGCCGCGGCCCTCGTTTCGGTCGACGAAACCGACGAGCAAAGCCGGCGCGCGCGGACCGCGCCTGCAGTTTCTCGAGGATCTCGAGATTTTGCGGAACGAACTGCGACTTGAAGACGAGGTCCTGCGGCGGATAACCGGTGATGGCCAGTTCCGGCGTGATGACCAACTCCGCTCCCGCCGCTGCCAGCCGCTCGTAGGCGCCGGCGATCTTCTCGAAATTGCCGTTCAAATCGCCGACGGTGGGATTGATTTGGGCGAAGCCGATCTTCATGCCGTTGCCACGCAAACTATGCGCGGCCCGACGTCGGCAATCTCTTTCGAACCGGCCTACGGCTTGGCGGTCAGGCTAACGGCCGGGCGAGGTGTGCTTGTAGCCCTTGTTCAAGGCATCATCCGCGCCTTCGACAAATACCTTTCCCCACTGAATGAGGCAGGCCGCCAGAAAGCCGGCAACCGCGCAAATGATGACCTTTTGGGTAAATGTCGCGTGCATTGGCCATTTTAGGGAGCAGAAGCGGTGCCAGTGGCCGCCTGATCCTTACCAGAAGCCCCACTGGCGTGTTGCATGATCCAGAGGCCGAGAAGGAGATTGGTCACGGCGTGGGCCAGGACGCACGAGCCAGGCTTTTCGTCCGATACGCGACGCAATTGTAAAGCGCCCCTGTGATCAGCGCCGCGATCCAGTCCGCCCGGGAATGGGCGAATCCGAACCCGACCGTTACCACCGCGAAGGAAAGCCATGAGAACGCCCCGATCGGCACCGCGTGGAATTTTTCGTTGATGAAATAGCGCAGCACAAACCCGCGCCAGAAAATCTCCTCGACCAATGGAACGACAACGACCAGCCGCAAGAAACGAAAGACGAGCGTGGTCCAGTACGCCGCCGGCTGAGCCGGAAAAGACTTCCGGATTGAAACCGTCGAGGCGTGGCGCAAAGCCGAAAAGAGCCTGCGGAGAAATCCAGAGGCCAAAAACCACCGATCCCAGCCAGAATCGGGAAAGCGATTCGCCGGGCCGCGCGAAACTCGTATTCGCGCCAGAACCAGCAGGAGTAACGCACCGCACAGGATTGTTTGAGCCGGGTAAATCCAAAATTCCGGAGAAGCGAACCACAAGGCGCCGCCTCTGTTTTGGAGCAGGCCGCGTAAGCCGAGCAGAAGAAGAAACACCGCCATCGGCAGCGATGAAGGCCGCCAGCTTGCGCGGCGCGATTTTGTTGTGCGCAGAATCCATTTGGTCTTTTGGTTGAATGGTTAAGATTCTTTTCGATGAATCCCTACGGCGACGGCAAGCATGAACCGGTTGATCCGGAAAATGCCGTGCGTCTGCTCGAGTTCGAATTGATGCAGCAGAAAATGGCGCGGGAGCAGGCGGGCACGTCCTTATCGTGGATTGCGGACGGCCAGTCTGATTTTTTCTTCGCCGTGGTGGTGGGCGCCTTACTCGCGTTCTATTATCGTTTTTGTCGCCGGCGGGCTGGAGGAGTTTCGCGCCCACGCGACGCCGCCTGGTGCCAGCCCGAGCGCAATCTCCTCCAGACCATGACGACGGCACGACAATAGCTCTGCCTCGCGTACCCTCGTGATGCCTCTCATTGACCACCTGACGGAGCAGACAGATCTCCTCGAACTTGCGGACGACGCCATCATCCTGACCGATGCCGATGGCACGATCACCTCCTGGAACCGGGGGGCCTGCCGCATGTACGGCTGGGAAAAGGACGACGCGCTCGGTCAAAAGCTGCACATCCTTCTGCGCACCGACCTTTCGGGTGACGCCGGCAACCTCGAGTCGAGCCTGAAGCACAGATCGCATTGGGAAGGCGAGCTCGAGCAAATCCGCCGCAACGGCGAGCGAATCATAGTCGCAAGCCGATGGACCACCGAGCGCCAGAATCCCGGCGCATCGCGGTTGCAGATCAACACCGACATCACGTCACGGGCACGGGAAACCACCGCCTTGCGCAAGAGCGAGGAATGTTACCGGCGCTTCGTCATGGAAGATTTCACCGGCACGCTCAGCATCCGGGTCGACGGACGGATCATGACTTGCAATCCGGCCTTCGCGAACATTTTTGGATTCGCTTCGATCGAAGAAGCGACGACCGGAAATTTCCTCGAGCTTCTTCGCAGCCGGAAAGATGGCGTCGAACTGCTGGAGATGGTGCGGCAGCACGGAATTGTCGAGCGGCATGAACTCGAGATGAGCCAGCGGAACGGGGACCCGGTTTATGTCGTGGCCCGCCTGGTCGGATCATTTACCGAAGGCGACTCTGGCGGAGCTGCAGGTCTATCTGTTTAACGACACCAAGCGAAAGCGACTCGAGCAGCAGCTCATCCAGGCGCAAAAAATGGAAGGCCTGGGGACTCTGGCAGGCGGGATCGCGCACGATTTCAACAATATCCTCGCCATCATTCTGGGATACACCAACCGACTCGAGACCCTCGCCGCCAAACCCGAAACGCCCGCGCGCCATCAAGATAATCAAGGAAGCGGTCGAGCGCGGGCGCGGCCCTCGTGCAGCAACTGCTCACCTCGGCCCGCCAGACGGAGGCGCGTTTTTCCTCGCTCGATCTGAACGCCCTCGTTGTGGAGCTCGAAAAGATGCTGCAGGCGACTTTTCCAAAAATGATCAATTTCGAGCTGCATCTTGCAGCCCGATCTCCCCCTGATCACCGCGGACCGCAGCCAGATTCATCAGGTGTTGCTGAATCTTTGCGTCAACGCGCGTGACGCGATGAAAAACGGCGGAATGCTCACCCTGGAGACCTCGATGACTTCCGGTGCGGAATTGACCGAATCGTTCACTGGCGCGGCCGCACAGAACTACGCGTGCATCCGCGTGCGCGATACCGGAAGTGGCATGAGCCGGCAGGTAAAGTCGCACATCTTCGAGCCGTTTTTTACCACGAAGGAGCGCGGCAAAGGGACCGGCCTGGGTTTGTCGGTGGTTTACGGCGTGGTGAACAATCACCGCGGTTTTGTCCAGGTGGACAGCGAACCCGATGCCGGCACGACCTTTACCGTCTATTTGCCCGTCGAGCATTCCACCGAAGAGCTAACCGGCGAAACCCTGGGCTTGATCACCGCGCAAACCAAACGCTCCGCAGACGATCCTGCTGGTCGAAGACGAAGAAATGCTGCGCGACCTGGGCGTGACAATTCTGGAAAGCGAAGGCTATCGCGTACTCGCCGCCAAGGACGGCGTGGAAGCTGTTGCTCTCTTCGAAGCGCACCGGGACGAAATTGGCCTGGTGGTCTGCGATCTGGGCCTGCCACGGCTGGGCGGGCGCGAAGCCTTCCTGAAAATGAAGGAAAGCCGGCCGAGCGTGCGGGCGATTGTTGCAAGCGGATATCTCGAGCCGACGATCCGCTCCGAAATGTTAAAAGCCGGCGTGCTCGATACCATCCAAAAGCCCTACGACTTTAACGAACTCCTGGCGAAAATCCGCGCCGCCATCGGACCGGAGGATGAGGACGACCATCCGAAGTTGTTCTGACGCTGAAGAAAGCGGCGTCGCGCTCTGCGCGAAAGCGGAATTTGCGTGCGTAATCCTCGACTGTGACGTCCCTTGCCGTCTGCGCGGCTCAGGATGACAACAGCGGCTTCGCCGCGATTCTTGTTATCGAGAGCGGATCACTCGATCCACGCCCAGGATAGAATCGTCAGGGACACCGCGTTTCGGTCCTTCGACCAGCGCTTTGGTGCTTTTGCGCTGCATCATCACAAAGGTGTTGTTGTCCCCATGCTTCGCCCAGGGCCCGTGCGGCACTTCGCTGAATTCGACAAATTTCCAGTCGGTCACGTCCGTATCCTGCAAACCGAGATAGTCCCGCACAGCCGGGGAGACATCCAGGCCAGCGCCTCTGTTTAAATTTGGTTTCGGCCGTTCGTTTCCGAACACATATTGCCAGTGGTCGGTCCGGAACGGGCCCGCATCTTCCCATTGCGCGTAGACCGTCTTGTTGCCCTTGCGAATCGCGATCCAGCGGCCCTTGCAGGTGGAGACCGCCGGCCCCTGATACGCCTCCTTGAACCATGGCACCACGCGCGGGGCTTCGGCCGATGGCCGTTGGTGGACTTGTCGTTGTAGGGAAGCGCCACATAAAATGGATTCTGGCGGGGCGTGAAGTTCACCGGAATAAAATCGCGCCGCTCCCCGCGATCGGGATTGTCGTATCCGCCATAACTCTGGGTCCAGTTCCGCGTCCCAGGAGCTCGAGCGATTTGGGGCAGGGTTATTCGCGGTCGGCTTTTCACCAATCCAGAACACAGTCGTGACAATTTGCTTCTTCCAAGGGAAGTGTTCGCCTGGTTTGGCCGAGGGAGGAGGATCGGACTTGGCCGAGGAGGCGTAAGGATCGACATTAAGCAAGCTGCTTCCCTGCGGTTTGCTCGATTTCTTGCTGAGCTTTGACCGCCCCGCCCGCGGGCGCCGCCGCTGCGCTGTGCGTAAACAGGCCGGCGATAGACGAGAGCAAGACCGCAATGGTGTGAGTGAGAGTTCCTGGTTTCATCGAGAAGGGCGAGCCGTGGAAAGCGCGCAGGAGCGAAATTCTTCTAATTAAGAATCGGCCTGTGCGGCGCTCGCGGGTGTAATATGGCGCAGTTTTGGGGTTGCGCCACCCGCCGGCAGGCTTTTTTTGGCACTCGATTTCGGCCTAGGATGCGGCAAGTTGGGCTGGCGCAGCCCGGCTCATAACCTGCTGAATCGGACGCGCTTCCTTGCATGAACAGCATCACCACTTCCCTTGCTCCGGCGGCGATCGAGCCAGCTCCCCGCGGGATAAATTGGTTCCCGGTGGCGGTATTCGCTCTCGTCTGGGTCGAACTGATTTCGCGGCTTCGTTTCGAGTGGTCGATCAATCCCCAATATGGCTATGGGTGGACCGTTCCTTTCCTCGCGGCTTACATTTTTTGGCGGCGCTGGCAGGACGCGCTCCGACGCCCTCGGTCCCGGAATTCAGGATCCTCCCGGGATTGCTCATCATCCTGGCCGCCGTGTTTCTGGTCCCGGTCCGTCTGGTTCAGGAAGCGAACCCCGACTGGCGCCTGCTCAGCTGGGCCATGGCCATTTCCGCCGGAATCATCACCGCGAGCGGAATCTATTTGGCGGGCGGGATGCGGTGGGTGCGGCATTTCGCCTTTCCCATCCTGTTTTTTTTCGTCGCCGTGCCGTGGCCGACCAACTTCGAGCAATTCGTCATCCAGGGTCTCATGCGCATCGACGCAGTCATCAACGTCGAAATCCTCAATGCCATCGGCATTCCGGCCGTGCAATGGGGAACGTCATCGAAATTGGCTCCGGTTTTGTCGGCATCGACGAAGCGTGCACTGGTATTCGATCGTTGCAGGCAACGTTCATGGTCTCGCTCTTCCTGGGCGAGTTCTATGAATTCGCCGTCGCGCGACGGATCATCCTGGTCGTGGCTGGCGCGGTCCTGGCCTTCTTCTGTAATCTCGTCCGCACGTTTCTCCTGGTTTATGTCGGCGCCGAGCGCGGGTCCGAGGCGATCAAGAGCTGGCACGATCCGGCGGGACACACGATTCTGATGGTCTGCCTGCTCGCCCTTTGGGGATTGAGCATGTTCCTGCGCGGCAAAGGCAGACGAACCCGTGAAGGCCACTGGCCCGCGGCAAACCTTTCGCGTCCCGCGCATTGATCGTCGGCAGTCTTCTCGTGCTCACGCTTACGGCCGAGGCGGGAACCCAAATTTGGTATCGCGCCCGGCAATCAGCAACCGCCCGGCTTCAGCCTTGGACGGTCGCCTGGCCGTCTGAGGCGCCGGAGTGGAAATCGGTTCCGATCGCCCAGAGCGCGCAGGAACTTCTCCGCTACAACGAAGGCGGCGGCGGCGCCTGGACGGGCGCGGATGGCCACGATTGGAACATGTTTTTCTTTCGTTGGCTCCCGGGCCGCACGGCCGGTCTCTTCATCAGGAATCACCGGCCGGATATTTGCCTTCCGGCCAGCGGCATGAAGCAGCGCGGCGCCATGCTAAACAAAATTCTCACCGTCAACGACGTCTCCTTGCCGATTCGCTCCTATGTTTTCGAAAACAACGGGCAGCTCACTTCACGTCTTCTACTGTTACTGGGACGGGACACCGCCGGAGCCCGGCAAGGTCGATCACGAAAACTGGACCGCCGCGGGCCGTCTCGATGCGGTCCGGAAACGCAAACGGGACGTGGGAACGCAAATGCTCGAGATCGTTGCCTGGGGTTACGATAACGATGAAAAAGCCGAGCAAGCCGCGCTCGAGCAGCTCCGCCAGATCGTCCGCCGCGGCTAGTTTCTTCTTTTTCCTTAAGTTGGACGCCCGCCTGCAGCGCGCTGCCAGCATTGCTGGCAGGTTTCGGACTTCGCTTTCATCTCCGGCTCGGAATATCTTTCCCTACTCGATTCACGATTCGCTGATCACCACTTACTTCCGCGCATGCCCCCCAAGGTCTTCCTCCGCTTTTTTTGCTCGCCCTCTTCGCCGGCACTCTCTTCGCCGAGCCAAGCCCGTCGCCCGCGCCTTCATCTCCGCGCCACGATCACTGCCACCTTTTGGAACATCCAATGGTTCCCCGGCCGGCGGCCTAACGCTTCGCGCGCCGAAGAAAATCGGCAGATTCGCGCCGTCCATCGCGACATCGCGCTGCTAGCTCCCGCCCCGATGTCATCGGCCTGGAGGAAGTGCGCGATTCCGAGCACGCCTCGCTCGCGATCCAGCCGTTGAGCGGATTCAAGGTCGATGTCTGTTCGAATTTTCCGCCGCGTGAAGGCCACAGGAGGCCAGCAAATCGCCATCGCCAGCCGGCTTCGACCGATCAGCGCCTGGGCGGAAGCGTGGAAGCCGGGCGGCGCGATCGTGCCTCCGCGCGGTTTCGCGTTTGCCTCCTATCAACTTTCGCCGAAACGAGTCCTGCTCGTCTACGCGTTGCATCTGAAAAGCAATCGCGGCGAAATCCGCGAGGACATGCGCATCCGGGAAGAATCGATGCGCCAGCTCCTGTCGCACATGAAAGCGATGAAGGAGGCCTACGGCAAGATGGGCGCGCTCACCTGGATCGTCGGCGGCGATTTCAATACCGCGCCCGATGAGCCACGCTTCGCCGGAGAAAAAACGGTTCCCGCTTTGCTGGACGGAAGGTTTCAGCTGGGCCTGGCAGGGGATTCCGTTGTCGTCGCGCGTCACGGTGCCCGCCAGATCTGCGTTATCCCGCCGCCTGTTTCGACCAGATCTTCTATCACGGCGCGACGCTGTCCCGGGCCTGGGTGGCAAATACCTCGCCGCAATCGAGCGATCATCGCGCCGTGAACGCCGTGCTTGAACTCCGCTGATTGGAAAAAGTTGTAGAGGCGCTTGGCCCAAGCGCCTCTGCATCTAATCCAGAAACTTTCCCGGATTCAGAATCCCGTCCGGATCGAGCGCATCCTTGATCGCGCGATGCAGCTTCGCGCGCGACCTCGCTGGTCGCCTCCGGCCACCAGCGTTTCTTCGCCAGGCCGATGCCATGTTCGCCGGTGATCACGCCACCCCACGCCAGCACCTGCTGGAAAAGTTCGTCGAGCGCGCCTCTCCACTTTTTTCTGCACCGCGGGCATCCTCGTAATTCGCCGCCATGATGTTCACGTGAATGTTCCCGTCCCCCGCGTGACCAAAACAGGCGACCGGAAAACCGTGCCGCTCCTGAAGCGCTTCCGCGAACTCGACCAGATCAACCAGTCGCGACCGCGGCACGACGACATCCTCATTCAGTTTCGTCAGGCCAGTGGCTCGCAGCGAGTTGCTGAAATCGCGGCGCAGCGCCCACAGCTTCTCGCAATCCGCCTCCGTCGTCGCGGTCGCGAGCGAGTTCGGATTTCCGGCCCGCAATCAATTTCTCGCAGCGCCGCCGCCTCGCTCCGCACCGTTTCCTCCTGGCCATCCACCTCGACCAGCAAATGCGCGTTCCCGGCCGGCACATGCGACCGCCCTTGTCGCGCCGCGCCGCTTCGAGCGTGAAATGATCCGCGATCTCGAGCGCCGCCGGCAGAAACCCGGCCTGAAAAATCGCCTGCACCGTCGCGGCCGTTTCCGTCATCGTCGCGAACGAAGCCGAAAGCGTGGCGCGCGCGGGCGGCAGCGGCAGCAACCGGACCGTGATCTCCGTCACCACCCCCAGCATCCCTTCCGATCCCACGAACAGCCCGATCAGGTCGAAGCCCGTCTTGTTCTTGTGCACCCGCCCGCCCGTGCGCAACACCTCGCCGCTGGCCAGCACCACCTCGAGCCCGATCACATAGTTGCGCGTCACTCCGTATTTCAAACAACGCGGCCCGCCGGCATTCGTCGCCACGTTCCCGCCGATGGTGCAATCCTTCATGCTCGCCGGGTCCGGCGGATAAAACAGCTTTTGCTCCCGCGCCTTCGCCTGGAGATCGGCCGTGATCACACCCGGCTCCACGACCGCGATCGCATCGGCGAAATTGATCTCCTTGATCCGATTCATCCGCACGAGCGAGAGCGCGATTCCGCCCCGCACCGGCACACAACTGCCCACGTAGCCATACCCCGCCCCTCGCGCCGTGACCGGAATCTTCTTCTCCGAAGCGAACCGCAGCAGCCTGCTCACCTGCTCGGTCGATGTCGCGAAGACGACCACGTCCGGCGGATGATTCGCGATCCATTTGTCGCCGCCGTGCGCCTGCAGTTCCGCCGCCTCATCCGACACCGCGTCGTTTCCCAGCAGCGTCCCGCAATTCCTCAGCGAGATTCATCCTCCTAAGCTCTTCGCTCGTGATCGTGCTCCTGCTCCTGATCGGTCTGGTTCGTTGGATAGATTACGATCAGGAGCATGAGACGGACGATGATTCTTGTCCCATTCGCAATCGGCATTCGTAATTCGGCATTGCATCTACATCCCCATGATCTGATACCCGCCATCGACGTAAATCACCTGCCCGGTGATCGCCGCCGCGCCGTCACTCGCCAGGAAAACGCCCGTCTCGCCCAGCTCCGCCGGATCGCAACTGCGCTTCAGCGGCGCGTGCTCCTGATAATGCTTCAGCATCGCCGTGAACCCGCTGATCCCGCGCGCGGCCAGCGTCTTGACCGGCCCGGCCGAAATGCAATTCACCCGGATTTTCTTCGGCCCAAGATCGTAGGCCAGATAGCGCGTCGAAGCCTCGAGGCTCGCCTTGGCCACGCCCATCACATTGTAGTGCGGCACCACTTTTTCCGCGCCGTAATAGGTCATCGCCACAATGCTTCCGCCGTTCGTCATCATCGGCGCCGCTTCCCGCGCCAGCGCCACGAGCGAATACGCGCTGATATCGTGCGCCGTGCGAAATGCTTCGCGCGTCGTGCTGACAAAATCGCCCTCGAGCGCTTCCTTCGGCGCGAACGCCACCGAGTGCAGCATCAGATCGAGCCGATCGGTTTCGCCCGCGCACCTTCTGGAAAAAATCCGCGATCTCCGCGTCGTTCGAAACATCGCAGGGCAACAGCGGCGTGCCTTCGCCAAACTCGCCCACCAGTTCCTCGACGTTCTCCTTCAGCCGCTCGCCCTGATAATTGAAAATCAATCGCGCCCCCGCCGCGGCCCAAGCCTTGGCGATCGCCCACGCGATGCTGCGCTTGTTCGCCACCCCGAAAACGACGCCGACTTTTCCTGCCAAAATTTGGTTCGCCATAACGGCGTCACCATACCCGCCTTTTGCGCGCCGCAAAATCGTGCGCGGCCGCAAGACAACGCTTCGCACGAGCGAAGCGGCTACAACTGGAGCCGTCGACCTAAGGGCGACGTAAATGACGAAGCATTGAGCCTGGCCGCGATCTACGGATTTTATTTCTGCTGCTTCGATTTCGCGCGCAACGCCTGGCGACCGGCCAGGGCGTTGAGAATTTCCGGGTCGCCTTGCATCCAGGCGTTGTCGATTGTGACGCGTTTGAAGCGCCATTTCTGGCCGTCGCGCACCAGCTCGCAATCGTAGCGGTTCATCAGGAGCGCGTGCTCCGACCCGCGACGTGAACCTTGTCGCGGCATGAAATGTTGCGACATGACATATGCGGAAAGCGTGGCCGAATCCCCGCTGATCTCGATCTGGAAATTGCTGGCGGTGTGGCTGGTGTCGAGCGGCCCGATCAGCGGAAGAACAGTCGCCAGGATGGCTTCGCGGCCGGTCAGCGCGGGGAACTCGATCCCGAGCTTGGCCCCTGCGGGCCGGAAATCGAAGATGGCCTCTTCCGTGAAGGCTGACGCCAGCGAATCCGGGTCACCGTGATCGAGGCCAAAGGCGTAGCGATGCAGGGCGTCCGCGATCTCATATCGGTCGCAGGCAAGCTGTGCCAAATCCGGTGCTCATGCGCGATATTCTAGACGGACGACATCCAGCGTCGAATCAGAAGTGGAGGGCGCTTTGGGCGCGGGAGGCATCGGCTCGCACTCGCTAGCCTGAGTCACTGAAGCGCAAATTCACTGGGGACGCTTAGCGTAAGCTGTAAATCTCGACCAATCCGATCCCGATGCCGCCGTTCTTGCCCGCGAGGATGGCGGTGTAGGCGCCCGGCACGAGCGAGGTGAAGATCGCGGACTCGTTTGGAGCCTGGGGCGCCAGACCTCTTGCGGTCAGTTGGCCGGCGGAAACGGGATCGTCCGCCCAGTTATCGTTCGAGATGAGGAGGACGCCGTTGCCGTCGTGCAACTCAATAGTGGGATCGGCCAGAACGTTGCTTAGTCCCGCCTGGCTGAGGGAAGGGCCGAGCCCGCGGATGGCGACGTCCGTATTGCCGGAGGCCGACCCAAGGATGAAGCCGCCAATCATCACGTTCTCGCCCGTCCGGACAAAGCCGCGGGTGCTGATGTTGGCCAGCGCGGAATCGGATGTCTGGCTGTCGGCGTCGTAAAGTTCCACCAGGCCCAGGCCAGTCGTTTGGTTCTGGCCGGAAAGGATGGCGGTGTAAGCCGCCGGCGGGAGGGTGGCCACGATGACCGATTCGCGGTCGTCGCCGGGTTGGAAGGGTGTGCCTTCAATTTGAGAGCGCTGACCATCCTTCCAATCGTCGTTCGAGGCGAGCGGGCCACCGGGACCGAGAAACTCAAGAACGGGGTCGACGAGGAGATCGCTTAGACCGAAAGCGCCGAGCGAGGGTCCCATTCCACGGATGACAACCTTCTTAGGAGTCGCACCGGTGATGATGAACCCACCGATCATCACGTTGTCTCCCGTTTCGACTCTTAACCGCGTAGAAATATTGAGCGCACGGCCTGGCTGAATGGTTGGTGTCGGCGTGGCGCTCGGCGTAGCTACGGGTGTCGGGCTCGGAGTGGCGGCCGGCGGCGTTGTCGCGGTTGCCGTCGCAGTCGGAGCAGGTGTGGCCGTAGGCTTGGTGGAGCCGTAGCTATCGGTGTCGTTGTTGGGGTCGTAGTCGCGCCAGGAGTTACGGTAGCCGTGCTTATCGCAGTGCGGTGGGTGTCGCTGTCGCGGTCGGTGTCGATGAAGCGACTGGCGTCGCCGTAGCTGTGGGGGTAGCGGTGGGCGTGGGTTGGGGTAGGGGTTGGCGTGGCTATCGGTGTTGGCATCGCGGTCGGTGTAGGCGTGGGACTCAAGAAGATACCGGGCACTTTTTGCCAGTTTGGAAACACATCGTGTGCCGGATTGTTGGTCAGGTTAACCAGGTTGGAACCATCTGGATCCATAACATAGATGTCATAGTCGCCAGTGTATCCGGCGCAAAACGCGATCCGGGTGCCATCAGGCGACCACGATGGGACACGGGCGCCCTGTCCATAGATGAGCGCGTACGTCACCCGCTTCTGGTCGGAACCATCGGCGTTCATGGTGCAGATGTCGTAATCGGGTTCAAATCGCAGGGTCGCGAAGGCGATCCGCGATCCATCGGGCGACCAGGTGGGATCGCTGTTATACAGGGTCTGGGTAGTCAATTGAACCTGATTGGAACCATCCGCGCTCATCACGTAGACCTGAACGTGGTAGAGCTCCTCCCGGTCGCTGTCGAAGGCGATTTTGCTCCCATCGGGAGACCAGGCAGGGCGGCTATCACTGCCCGCACTATTGGTTAGATTGATGGGGTCGGTCCCGTCTGCGTTCATCACGTAGATTTCCGAATTGCCCTCGCGATCGCTGGAGAACGCGATTTTCGTCCCATCGGGCGACCAATCAGGCTCGATATCAGCTCCCGGATTATTGGTTAAACGGACCTCGTTGGAACCGTCGGCATCCACCAGGTAGAGGTCATAGCCGTTGCCGTCGACGAAAGACAACCTTGCAAATACTACCTTCGTGCCATCAGGCGAAATGGCAGGCATGTAAACAGTAGGAGGTCGGTCCCGTGCTGTGCGTCAGGCGGGTGGGACTGGCGCCGTTACTCTCCATCAAGTAAACCTCACCGGTGCCATCGCGCGTGCTAAAAAAGGCGATCTTGCCGTTGCCTGTCGCTGTGGGAGCTACAATTGGCGCCCGTGTCGATATCGTCCCGGCCATTACTGATCCCGTGATCGCGAAAAGCGATACGGCTTGCAGACAGAGCGTCTTTAAGCGGCGTCCTGACAGGGGTGCGGGCATTTCCGGTTCTCAAGCAGGTCGCGTTCCGCCAACCGGCGTCGGACGGCTCTTATGGTGGCGATTGCCCCCTCACCCACCCACGGTGAGCGTCACCCGTCTGCTCCATTGACCGACGCGGTTGCCGCCGGCGCCGTAGATGGCCCGATAGGTCCATTGCGCCGCCGTGGGCGGAAACGGCTCGGTGTCGACGTAGCCGAGAATCTTTCCGACGGCGAGGTCAACGAAGCCCTTTCCGTCGCCGCGATCGACCTGGAGTTGGCACTGGTCGAGGTAAGAGGCGAAGCCGCTCCATTCCACGCTACCCTCACGTTCATGTCGCCAATCACGGCGACGATCTCGGGTGCGAGCGTGGCGTAATTGGGCCCGGTTTGGCCCGGATCTTCGAGACCGAGCGCCGCACCGATGGAGGGATTGTATATGGCGCTGGCCCGGATCTGCTTAACGAGCGCCCGAAATCGCGGCTCGATTCCGGGCGGGACGGGCGGCGGCGGTGCGGCGGGGAAGATTGGTGGCTGCGGCGTGCCCGTGACAGGTACATTGCCGCCGTCGCGCAAGAGCGTCTTCCAATTGTTCCATTGCTTGCTGCTGGTGTTGAGCAGGTCCTGGACAGCCAGTGTGTAACTAAAGTAATCAGAATCGGCCGCCTGGGCGGCGACCTGATCGGGGCTCACCCCGAGGCGGCTGGCATAGGGACCGATCGCGTTCTTGAAGGCTTCGAGCTCGCCCGCCAACTGGTTGTCGCGCTGATCAAGATTCGTGGTCTTGGCCATGTTAGTGCCGGTCCTCGTATTTTTTCGCGATCATTCGGCCTTCGGGGTTCTGATTAAAACAAGACAACTTAGAAGCAGATAGAGCACCGCGGGAACGCGGAAAGCCATCGGCGCGCGGGAAAAGAGCACCGGAATCATGGGCAAAGTAAAACCGATGACGGTGAGCGAACCGAAAATCGCCAGCGCCCGCGATGACTTGCCGGCGTGCGACCCAAAAGTCGCTGCAAGATAGAGTCCGCCGCCGAGCAAGAGAGCTTCCGCGATCCAGATGTCGAGCAGCACTCGATTCGCGTCCGGAACGCCCGCGGTCAGGTAAAAATGGATTACTCCGGCCGAATGTCCCAGCCCGCTCAGCACGAGAGCGAAACCGAATATCTTTGTGAACCAGCGCACTTGGCAGATCGGTTACATTGCCGGCTAGCGGCTCACTCGACGAACCAATAATTCCCGTCGCGCACTCCGGCTCGTCGTCCAGTCTCCGCGGCCTCCGGCGCGGAGATGAACGCTTTGGCCTTATCGAGGTGGGTCACGGCGAGAACGAAAAAGACTTCGTTAGCATCATCGAGACCTCGCCAGAGATGTTCCTGCGAAAGCCCGGACTGCGCCTGATCCGCTGAGTGTGAGTCGAAGACGTATTTCCACCGGGCGAAGTCTTCCACCTTATTTTTAACGATCATTCGAATCATCCTCTGGTCTGCGGATTGGCGGCCATCAGGCCGAGTTATATCCAACCTTTTTTCTGGCAGGTCGCGCAGGGCGTGCAAAAAATGCATCCTTGGCTATGAGGTAGCGTGCTGTCGTGATGGCGACCCTCACCGTGACAACGCGGGCAGCGGGTCGCGGCGTCCGGAATCACACCGGTGGCGTCGCAGCCGAGACAAGGAGTGCAGAAGATGCATCCCGGGCTGTGGTGGGACAATGAACTGCGGTGGACCTTTCCTTCACCGCCACATTGGAAACAGGCTTTTGGCATACTGGTGTCCATGTTTGCGATTGCGGTCGCGCAGAGCAAGACCGCATTGGCTCGACAGTGGGAACGGGCACAGTGGCTGCTTAGGACATTCAATCGAGATGTCCTTCATACCGCCCTCTCCGCTTCGCCTGTCGGGACTTGGTTTGCTCATGGCTGCCTGCCTCGGGTTAGGCGCCACCCCATGCTTCGCTCAATCCAACTTCTTGGCGGTCGCCTCCACTCCCTACGATCGCCAGATGGCTTCGATTTCGCCCGTCCTGGATGCCCCCACCGGCCCCCTCGCCGGTCCGACGTCCCTCGACACTATCAACGAATGGATAGCCAGCCTCCGAGCGATCCCCTACCGATATTCCCTGGAATGGAAAACGCCCACGCAGGTCAACTCCGAAGTCGTCGCGGATTGCAAAGGCAAAGCCATCCTCCTTTACGCCATTCTGCGGGCCAGGGGCGCCACGCACGTTCGCTTCGTAATCGGCAAGCATCACGTGGCTGATTTAAGGACGCATGCCTGGTTGGAGTGGGACACGACACAAGGCACCTTCCTGCTCGATCCAACATTCAATAGCTCGGTCGAACTAGTCGGCGAGCGCGATCCGGCAACCTATATCCCTCATTACGCCTACAACGGTTCCCGGAAGTACCGCGCGAATTATTCCCGCCCTTCCTCCGCATCTGTGGTGGCAAGTAACTGAGAACCTCCCGGCTCGGCTGCCTTCCAATGTGGGAGGGACCTTGCGTCCCGACTCATCGCTTCGCGGAACGCTGCGGCTATTGCGACGAAACGGGCTTTGGCTTCTCGGTGAAGGTCGGCAGCTTCGAGATGATGGCGATCATTCCATCAATGTCTGATTGCCGCTTCGCTTCCAGCCAGACGTCCACCTTCCAGGCATCGTAAAGCTTGAGTGCTGCTTCCTGGGTGATCGTTCCATCTGGCGCCACCCTGCGTTGCCACGTCAGGGGAAACATCCCGAGACGTCCGGCGATCGTCGCGCTCTTTGCGTCGCGTTTGAAATGCGGCCAGCCCCCGATGTAGATGTTCACCGTGCCGGACAAGGGCGGCATGGCGCGGCCGGCATACGCGTCAAAGTCAGCTCCCATGGTTTTCGTCCACCCGATTTTTTTCGGAGACACCCGACCCAAAAACTCCGCGAGTTCTTTTGCGGGCATCGGCTTTCCAGCTTGCGCAGGTGTCAACGCGAACAAACCGACGAAGAAAACAATTGATAAGCTACGCATAGGTCTAGTGAATTATGAGTAACAAGATTGGTCCCTAATTAGAATAGAAATGAATCGACCGGAAGTTAGGACGAGTAAAGTGCCTCTCGTTTGCGCGGTCCTGCTTGGCCTGGTCTAACTGCTGGCGGAAATCTTCGGTGCCGAGAATTCCCCGCTCAAGCGGCGCGATCTCCTACCGGGAGCGTGACATGATGAACAAGTTTGGCGCGAAGCTCGTCGAGAAGATCGGGCTGCATAAACTCATAGTCATCCGGAATGTGCAGGCAAACGACTCGCTTGCCGTGCAGAGCTTCGGGAAACTTTCGTCTGAGTCGATTCACGTGCGACTTCTCCATGCAAAAGATGATGTCCGCCCATCCCAGATGCCCTTCGGTGACAACGATGCGAGCGACGGGCTGCGTGCCGACTGAACGAACCTGATATTCAGGCGAATTTTCGAACCACTTTTCGGCCGTGAGACTGCGAAGCCTGTTCCGACTGCACACGAAGAGCAGCTTCTTAATCGCAGAGCCCGGCACAAAAAAACGGCGCCGCTACCTAGCGAAAAACAACATGAAGCCTCACGGCAACGAGTGGCCAATTACTGGCGCATCGTGGATTGAGCGCCCCGCTGCAGAAATCACGTGCACGCGATGGCGTGGCGGCGGCAGACGCCGGAGAGCATCTCCCACAACGCGTCGAGAACGCGGTCGACCGCGTTCGCGGTCGGCGTGGCGTTTTCGTCGGTGACGTAGTCGGAGAGCATGGCGCGTTCGGCGGCGGCGTGTTCGCGATCGGCTTCGATGTGGACGGTGAAGTACCGATAGTCCCGCGGCTCAGTCATCTTGTAGTTCTCGACCAGGCCTTTGATCTTCGATTCCGAGACGGCGGGGATCTGGCTTTCGTAGGCGTAGAGCGCGGCGAGACCTTCGGCGGTCGTGCCTTCGGAGCAAACGGAGCGGAAGGTGCCGATCAGGTTCGAGGTTTCATTCCACTTTTCGGACGACTGGACATCTTCTTTCGAAACACCGAGGCCTTCGGCGAATTGGAGCCACAACTCGGGGTGATTCGGCGAGCCGGCTTCTTCATCGACGAGATTATCGAGGAGCTGTTTGCGGGTCGGTTGATCGTCGCAACGCGCGTGGACGGCGGAGAGATAAGTCGGGAAGGCCGCGACGTGATGGTAATATTGGCGCGCGTAATCGGCCAGGGCCGCCACGCTGAGCTCGCCGCGGGTCCAGGCCAGGTAAAAGGGATGGGTGAGAAGATGTTTCGCGGCGATTTGGCGATCGATGGAGTCGAGGTGTTTATTCATATTGGTTTCTCCGAGTTGGTTGGTATTTATCCGCGGTCGCGCTGAACTGCGAATCTTTTTTCTGTAGCCGTTTCGCTGTGCGAAACGCGAGAGGTGAAAGTTCATTCGAAACCGGCGCCGCCCACCGAGCGACGGCTACAGGGAACTCTTCTACATCGCGGCCAGGATATGTTTGATGCCGCGAATCGGGATGACGACCCACGCGGGCCGGTTGTTCAACTCGTAGCCGACTTCGTAAACGGCTTTGTCGAGCAGATAGGCTTCGAGCAGCACCTGGAAGTCGCTTTCGCGTTGCGGGATGAACGAAGCTCCCCGGGTCGTCTTAAGGTAACTTTGCAAAAAGACGCTGGCTCATCTGCCGATACCAGAGATCGGCCCAGCGCTCGAGGAATGGGATGTCTTCCGGCCGCATGGCGGGCTGCCAGAGCGCGCTGTAAGCGGCATATTGGAATGAGCGCATCATGCCCGGCGACATCGCGCAAGGCGGAACGCTTCAACTTCCGTTCGCTGAGCGGGCGCGCCGGCTCGCCTTCGAAATCAAGGATGACGAAATCTTTCCCGGTATAAAGAGCCTGCCCGAGATGATAATCGCCGTGGATCCGGATCTTGGTCGCGGCCGAGCGGTGATCGAGAATGCGCTGTTCCTGCGCGAGGATTTTTTGTTCCGCGGCCAGAACTTCCTCCGCCTCCGTCCGGAAGGCTTCGGAAAGGCTCGGCAATTTCTTTTGGAGCAAGGCAAACGCGCGCCGCAACGACGCGCGCATGTTTTGATAAACGGAACGCTGCGAGAGCGCGTTGAACGGCTCCGGCGCAAAGGCGCGATCGTCCGGATCGGAAGCGAGCGCGAGATGCAGTTCGCCGGTGCGCGGTCCCGAGCAGCTTCGCTTTTTGCGGATAGATGCCGCCGATCAATTCCTCCAGGAGCGGTCCGGCGGGCGCGTGTTCGATCTGCAAATCCGCTTTCCGCTCCAGGACCCGCTCGTAATAACGGCCGACCGCATCGAGCGTGAGCGCCCAGGCATCGCCTTCATTGGCACGGCCGCCTGCAAGAGGCAGACAACCGTCGGCTCGAATTTTCCGCGGCGATACTCGATCGCGCCGGCAAACGCCGGCACATGCGGGAACCCGCGCCGCTCGGTCAGGAACCGCGTGATCTCGACATCGGGATTCACGCCATCCTCGAGTTTGCGGTAGAGCTTCAGGAAATATTTGTTCTCGAACAGCATCGACGAATTGCTTTGCTCGGCGCGCGACCACGTGCGAGGGCGGAACTTTGTCGTCGATCACCCGCGAATGGCCAGGCGCTCCCCGACAGCTCGCCGGATTTTCCCTTGCAAACTCTGGCGTTGGCGTAATCACCCGGAAGAGCTGCTCGCGGAAAGCGGCGTCCCAGATCGCGTCGTGGAGAATCGCTTCATCGGCTGCCAGCAAACCGCGCAATGACCGCTTGCGGCGCGGCCTGGGCAATCGCACGCGCGGCCTCGCCTGTCGCGATCTGCACGGGCAACGCATACGTCTCCGGTGCGCCATCGGTGTAATTGACTTCGAGGAACCAAAAATGCCCGCTCCCCTCCCCCGGGAGCGGGATCTGCTCCACGATGCGCAGCTCGCGAATCGTGCGGGCCTTTGCGCCGAACCATCGGCAATGGCGAATGAATTCCGGCAGGATTTCGCGCTCGAAACGCGCGCGCTGGCCGTCGTCCAGCAGCGCCGGCAAATTCGGCGCGGCGTTGAGCGTGGGAACAACGCGTTCCTGCGAGGCGCGCGCGGCGGCCGGCTGCGCGCGAAGAACAAACCAGTAATGCGCGTGCGCGCTCGAGCGTAATCAGATAAGGCGATTCCTTGATCGCGGGAAAATAGTTTTGGCTGAAAACCTCCATCAAGCTGCAACCGGCAAAGCGGGAGAGATCGATCTCGGCCGCCTGGGAAAAGCGCGAGAGATTCACGACGACGAGAATGGTCTCGTCTTCGTGCCGCCGGAGAAAGGCGAGCACCTTCGGGTTCTCCGGATGCAGGAACTCGAGCGAGCCGCGCGAGAAGGCCTTGAAATTTTTCCGCATCGCGATGACGCGGCGCATCCACCAAAGCAGCGAGGACAAATTCTTCTGCTGATTTTCAACGTTGATCGCTTCGTAGTGATATTCCGGGTCGATCGTGATCGGCAGATAGAGCTGCTGCGGATTCGCCTTGGAAAAGCCGGCGTTGCGGTCCGGACTCCATTGCATCGGGGTGCGCACGCCGTTGCGGTCGCCGAGGTAGAAATTGTCGCCCATCCCGATTTCGTCGCCGTAATAAAGGACCGGCGTTCCGGGCATGGAGAAGAGCAGGATGTTGAGCAGCTCGATCTTGCGCCGGCTGTTCGCGAGCAGGGGCGCAAGGCGGCGCCGGATGCCGAGATTGATGCGGGCGAGCGGATCGTTCGCGTAGACGCGATACATGTAGTCGCGCTCCTCGTCGGTCACCATCTCGAGAGTGAGCTCGTCGTGATTGCGCAGGAACATCGCCCACTGGCAGTTCTCGGGAATCGCGGGCGTCTGGTCGAGGATGTCGATGATCGGAAAGCGATCCTCCATCTGCAGCGACATGAACATCCGCGGCATGAGCGGGAAATGGAAATTCATGTGCGACGCGTCGCCCTTGCCGAAATAGGCGACGGCGTCTTCCGGCCACTGGTTCGCCTCGGCCAGCAGCATGCGGCCCTGGAAATTCGCATCGACGTGCGCGCGCAGCTTCACCAGGTATTCGTGCGTCTCGCGCAGATTTTCGCAGCTCGTGCCCTCGCGCTCATAAAGGTAGGGAACGGCGTCGAGCCGCAAGCCGTCGACGCCCATGTTGAGCCAGAAATCGAGGACCTTCTCGACGAGAGTCGTGGACCTCCGGGTTGTCGAAATTCAGGTCGGGCTGATGCGAATAAAAGCGGTGCCAGTAGTAAGCTTTCGCCACCGGATCCCACGACCAGTTCGAGGTCTCGAAGTCTTTGAAAATGATCCGCGCTTCCTTGTATTTCTCGGGCGTATCGCTCCAGACATAGAGGTCGCGCTCAGGCGAGCCGGCCGGGGCGCGGCGCGATTTCTGGAACCAGGGGTTTTGATCGGAGGTGTGATTGATCACGAGCTCCGTGATCACCTTGAGGCCTCGCTCGTGCGCGGCGGCGAGAAAGGCCTGGAAATCAGCCAGCGTTCCGTAGTTCGGATTGACGTCGTAGTAGTCGGCGATGTCGTAGCCATCGTCGCGCAGCGGCGAAGGATAAAAGGGCAGCAGCCAGAGGGCGGTGACGCCGAGTTCCTGGAGATAATCGAGCTTTTCGATCAGGCCGCGAAAATCGCCGATGCCGTCGCCATTGCTGTCGTGGAAGGTCTTGACGTGCAGCTCGTAGATGATGGCGTCCTTGTACCAGAGCGGATCGACGGCGGGATCACTCGAAGGCTGTGCCATGGGGCTAACAGTTGGCGCAACTAGGCGATGGCGCAATCGCTCGATTGCTTACCGCCCTGTACCCGCCGCCCTGTGGGGGCGTGATGGACGCAGAGGAACGGAGAGGCGCTTCGCACAGCGAAGCGGTTAAAGGGAGCGGCTCCCAGTTACTTCTTCGGAAGCGCCAACGCGGAAGCGGCGACGCATTGCCACTCGCCGTTCCGCTCCATCCAGGTGTCGGTAAAACGAAAGGCCTGCGAAAAAGCTTTCCCGGCCGGAGTCTTGCCGGTTTCCCGCACGATTCCCGTCACGACGGCCACGTTCGGACCGAACATGTGGACCACCATATCCGAGGAGGCAGCGGAGGTGTAGACGTTCTTATCTTTCCTGGCCTCCGCAATCATCGTCATTTTGGTTCCCACCTTGCCGCTGGACGAGGTGCCGACAAAATCGTCGACGCCACCAGCTGCTCGAGGACCGAGACGTCGTGCGACATGAAGGACCCTTCCCAGCGTTGCTCCAGGGCTTTCAACTTCGATGCGACATCAGCTTCGCTGTGATCGGCGGTCGGTGTCTCAACCGAAACGGGGCGATGGTCGAGGCGTCGGAGACGGTATGGCCACTGGTGGGGGAGTCGGCGTTGGTCTTGGTGTGGGAGACGGTTTTGGTTTGGGGCTCGGAGTCGGCGATGGCTTGGGTTTCGGTGTCGGACTCACCATTGGTCTGGGGGTTGGAGAAGCGACCGGGGGCCTTGGCGTCGGACTCGCCATCGGCCGCGGAGTCAGGGAAGCGAGCGGCCTGGCCGTCGGTAATGCTGCCACCGTGGGCCTTGGCCGAGGAGATGGAATTGGCTCCAGAGTAGGCGTCGGTATTGGCTCCAGCTCCAACGTTGGAGACGCCATCGGTTGCAGCGTAAAGCTCTCGGTCGCCTCAGGAATGGGAGACGGCCGCGCTCTGGGCGTCGAAGCGGGCGGCGTCAATTCACCGGCCGGCGATGGACTCCGGTGCCGGAAAGGAGTGGAGGCCGCATCTTGCGCCTGCACGAACACCGAAGCGGCGAAAAAAAGTGTCGCAATGGCAAGTAGGCGCATGGTGTTTTTCAGTTTATCTCCTCCAGAGAATCAGTCAGGCCGGAAGCTAGCCCGCGCCCGTTGACACGGTCAAGCCGAATAGATTTCTGTCGCCGCCAGGCTGATCGGTCCTGCGGGATGTCTGATGACCGATTGATCGCGATGACCCCGGTCAAATCAGTGGACTAAACACGCACTTGCCACTAAATCCACCTACCCCATGCGCTACCTACCCATTCTCTTTTGCGCCATGCTCTTCGGCTCAACTTTGCGGGCAACCCCGACCGACGATTTCACTACGCACGGGAAAGCGCTGCTCACCAACAAGGAGAAAATGAGTGACGCCGATCGGCTGCATCGGCTGTTCGATATTTCGTGGGAATACACCATGAAGGAATCGCCGGAGTTCGCCACGGCCATAGGTTATCCGGGGCAGAACGACCGATGGAGCGATCTATCCCTCGAATCCATCGCCCGGCACAAGGAAGCCAACAAACTCGACCTCGAGATCATCAAGTCGATCGACCGGACAAAACTCGCCGCCACCGATACGATCAGCTACGACCTTTACCGGCGGAATGCCGAATTTTCGGTCGAAGGCGACCAGTTTCCGTTCGAGCTCCTCCAGATCAATCAGATGAGCGGCGTGCAACAGAACGTCGCCCAGGTGATTTCCTCGACCACGTTCCGGACGACGAAAGACTACGAAGACCTGGTCACGCGTTTGAACGGCGTGCCGGCTATTGATCGACCAGACCATCGTCCTCTTGCAAAAAGGCCTCGACCAAAAATTCACGCCGCCGCAGGTCACGATGCGCGATGTCCCGCAGCAGGTCCTGAATTTGATCGTGAAGGACCCGGCAGAAAGCTCGATGCTCGAGCCTCTCAAGGAAATGTCGTCGCTCGTTCCCGCCGCGGAACAAACGCGATTACGGCAAGCCGCCACCGATGCTTTCACAAAAAAGGTCGAGCCGGCCTTTCAGAAATTGCACGATTTCCTGGCCACGAAATATGTCCCCGGCTGCCGCTCGACGATCGGCACGGACAAGCTCGCGAACGGAGACAAGATTTACTCCTACACGACCCGCCAGGAGACAACCACGGATCTAACGCCCGCCCAGATTCACCAGATCGGGCTCGATGAAGTGAAGCGCATTCGCGGTGAGATGGACAAAGTGATCGCGACCACCGGTTTCAAGGGCGACTTTCATGCCTTCACAAAATATCTACTGACCGATCCGAAGTTCTATTACACGGATGCGGCGAGTTTACTCTCGGGCTACCGCGATATCGCCAAACAGATCGACCCAAAGCTGGTGGAATTTTTCGGCATACTGCCACGCCTCCCCTACGGGGTGAAGGCGGTCCCGGCCTACTCGGAGAAATCGCAAGCCGGGGCCTATTACGAGCCAGGCTCATTAAAGGCGGGGCGTCCTGGTTATTTCTTTGCGAACACCTACGACCTGCCTGGACGCCCGAAATGGGGAATGGAAACCCTCACGCTCCACGAAGCGGTGCCGGGACATCATTTTCAAATCGCGATCGCCCAGGAAATGGAAGATCTCCCGGAGTTCCGGAAACATGGAGGATACAACGCGTTTGCCGAAGGCTGGGCCCTCTACGCGGAGAGCCTCGGCTACGAGATGGGATTCTTTAAGGATCCCTACCAGGACTTCGGCCATCTCGGGGACGAAATGTTGCGCGCCGTGCGCCTGGTTGTGGACACCGGTTTGCACTCGATGAGCTGGACCCGCGAACAGGCCATCAAATACTTCGAGGAAAACACCGGCAATCCTCCGCACGATATTGAAGTCGAAGTGGATCGTTACATTGTCTGGCCGTCTCAGGCGCTCGGTTACAAAATCGGCCAGCTGAAAATCCGCGAGCTGCGCACCTACGCGGAAAAAGAACTCGCCCAAAAGTTCGACTTACGCGCTTTTCACGACGAATGTTTGAAAAATGGCGCTTTGCCGATGAGCGTTCTCGAGACCCACTTGAAAGAATGGGTCGCCAAAGCCAAAAAGGCGTAAACCCAACACCGATGGATATTGTCTCAAAAGACGCACTGCCCGACGATCCAGTCGAAGCGCCGGCCCCGCGCTTGCCTGCGACCGTCCCGGAGCTCGAGCCCGGCGCTCCGACCGATCTCGAACTCATGCTCGCGATCCAAAAGGAGGATCCCGAAGCGCTTTCGGTTTTGTACGACCGATATAACGGCATCCTGAAAGCGCTCATTCTGCGCGTGATTCATAATGAAGCCGAGGCGGACGATCTCCTGCAGGAAATCTTCATGGAGATCTGGAACCAGGCGAAGAATTTCTCCGCCCAAAAGGGCAAACCCCTCGGCTGGATGGTTACGCTGGCGCGGCGCCGTGCGATCGACGGTTTACGAAAAAAGCAGGCCTACGCCCGGGCGGGTGAGCGGCTGCAAACCGAAACCGAGCAGCAGCCGGACGCATGGGTGCATAACGCGACCGAGGAGGAAATCACCTTCAGCGACACGCGCATCCTGGTCCGTCGGGTTATCGACACCCTCCCGGTGGCCCAGCAGGAGGCGATCAATCTCGCATTTTTTAAGGGAATGAGTCAGCGCGAAATCGCCGCAAATACGAATACACCTTTGGGGACGGTTAAAACCCGGCTCGAATTGGGGCTGAAAAAGATTTACGACGGCTTGAAGGAACTGCGCGATGAGCTTTGAAGAATTCCAAAATCAAGCGCGTCTTTATGTCATCGGCGCGCTGGAAACAGAAGAAACTGAGGCCTTTGAGTCAGCCCGGAAACAATTGGGGAAACCGGCTGAGGATTACATTTCCGAGTGCTACAACATGCACGAAGCGTTCGCTCTCAGCTTGCGGCCGGCCAAATCGTCCGACGCTTTGAAAGAGCGGTTGATGGCGATGGTGCGCCAGCGGCAGAAGACGTAAACCGCCCTTTAGGGTGAGGCGGTCCGGCCGGAAGCGGCCGTCCGCTACATTTTCAGCTCGTGCAAAATGAATTCCTGGAGAAATCCATAGAAATTCACCTGAAACAGCCCCAGGTCGCGGCGCGATCCGATGGGCGAGCGGTAGTGGTCGCACAGATCGGTTTCATCAAAATTGTATTTCGCCGCGATCACCAGTCGCGCCTGATTAAGCGCATTTAGCCACGCTTCCGCGTTTCCGGCCGGAATCCGCAGGGTGCAATTAGCGAATGGTTTTGCGCTTCCATTGAGCTGCTGGAGATCCGCCGCAACCGTTTGGGTAGCGGTCTGAAAGAGGCGGCGTAACTCTGGTTCGACGTAAAGCTTCCATTCCGCGCAGATTTCCTCCTCGGACGAGGCCGCCGGCGTACTGAATAAACGTTGCTGGGCCGCCTCCACCCCACAGGAATCGGTGCTCTCAGGAACTTGCCGCAGGAGTTCAGCCAAAAACGGATCGAGCTCCGAAATCTCGATGCAGTCTCCCTGACGGCGGATCTCCATATCAACTTGTTCGTTCGAGCGTAGCGAGGAGGAGGTATCCGTGGAGTTGCTGGACGTAAAGCTCCGCCCGTTCCCGCATTCCACTCCACAAGATCGACCGGCCTTGCTGATGAACCTCGAGCATGTGCTGTTCCGCTTTCTCCCGCGAAAGTCCAAACACTTTCTGAAAAACCATGGTGACGTACGTCATCAGGTTGACGGGGTCATTGTGCACGACGACCTGCCAGGGAAGATCGAGCTCCTCGGCCGCTCGAGTCTCCTGCTCGATTGCCGGATTTTCCACTGATGACTGGAAGGGACTATGCATCGGGTGAACCGGAGCGGCCTCAGTCAGTACCTGGCGCCACCCCGCCATCCCTTCGTGGCTGCCAACTCATGGATGAAACGTTACCATAGGCTTTGCACGGTTCAACCGATGTGCGTCACTCGTCCCTCGGAGGCGGCCACGAGTCTTTCCTGAGCGCGTTCCATCTTCGCCGCGCTGCCTGAATCCTTGTCGTCGAATCCATGGAGATGGAGAAGCCCGTGCGCGATATACAGACAGAGTTCGCGCTCCAGGGAATTGCCGAATCGCCTGGCCTGTCTCCGCGCTGTTTCGGCGCTGATGAAAATTTCGCCGTGCTGAAAGGTAATGACATCAGTCGGTCCGGGAAGGTGCAGAAACCGGCGATGGAGCTCAGCCATCCGCCGGTCCGAGACCAGGATCACGCTCAGTTCGGCCAGGTTCTCCAGGCCGCTCCTGGTCTTCATCGGAATCCGAAGGCACTGCGCGAGCGCACGCCGAGCAAATTCCTCCAGGGCCAACACTGGGAGGCGCACGGTCCTTTGCCGGTTGTTGACGGTGATGCTGGCTGCGGCGCGTTTCCCCGGAGCTGGCTTTTTCTTTTTCACAACCGTTCCTGCGTTTTTGTCATTTTACCGGATCGTCGGGAGTCGAGCACCTTGAGTTTTTCATAAAGCTCCTGGAGACGAGGCGTCAACGCTCCCGCGCCCGCGGCCCTGCGCAACGGTTCGCCCCAGATGGCCTCGATCTCGAGAGGACGGCCCGCCTGAAAATCGATGAGGGTCGAAGGTTTGTAGGCGCCCATTGCTTCCGTTCGCTTGATCTGTTCCAGCGCTTCGGTGGCTGGCAGCGGAAGACCGCATTTATTAGCAGCCAGGATAACTTCGGCCATCAACGCGAGACACTCGCTCCGAAGATGATCGTCTGAAAGAATAGCTTCCGTATCCAATCCTCCCGCGGCGACCGAGAGGCCGTTAAAGGGAATGTTCCAAACCAGCTTGCGCCAGCGCTCGAGCGCGAGGTCCTCCACAACACTGCAGACTACGCCACACCGCTTGAATTCCGAGGCTACGTCATGCGTTCGCGGTTGAGATTGGCGGCCATGTTCGCCCAACGCCACGCGGCCCGGATCGTAAAGTTCGATGACACTGCCTGAGACTCGATTCAGGCAGACAAAGCAAAGTCCGCCGAGGACGCGTTCCGCACCGAAATTTCGCGCCAGAAATTCTTCGTTGCCGAACCCGTTTTGGAGCGTGAGCAACATCGTCTTCTCGTGCAGGAGCGGCGGGATCAATTTGAGGAGATCGCTATTCGATGTGGCCTTGACCGCGACGAGCGCTAGATCACACGGACCGATCTCCTCGGTCGACGCGTGATAATTAGCCTTTGCCAGGTGAAGGTCCTCGCCTTTGCCGCGGATCCGAATTCCAAATTGCCGGATTTCCTCCACGTCACCGCGCATGAGGAAGTGCACGTCGCATCCGTGATAGGCGAGCTTCGCCCCGTAATAACAACCGATCGCGCCCGCCCCGACGACGGCGATTCTAAAGTTGGACTTCGCCTGCAAATCGCTAATTCACTCAGTCGTTAATTCGCCCATTGCTCACGTCAACGGCCGCGTTTCCGCCTGAAAGTTTCGCGTGATGAGCCGCGCCCCTTTATTGAAAGAAACGTACAGACCACGCCCATTGGATCAGGACGGCGATCCGATTGCGGAAGCCGACCAGGAAAATGATGTGGACGAAAAGCCAAACCAGCCACGCGGGGAGTCCACTGAGATGGATGTAGTTCAGATCCGCCACCGCTTTGTTCCGGCCGATCGTCGCCATGCTGCCCTTATTCCAATAGTGAAAGCGCTGAGGTTTTCGCCCGTCGATCATCGCCATGATATTCCGTGCGGCGTGGCGGCCTTGTTGCATGGCGACAGGAGAAACCCCCGGCAGCGGCTTGCCGGTCTGATGGGTGAAATTTGCCAGATCGCCGATCACTTGAACTTCGGGGTGGTCCGGGACCGTCAGATCGTCGTTTACGATGACGCGTCCCGATTTGTCGACCGGCACACCTAAAGTCTTACCAACAAACGACGCGGCATTACCCGCCGCCCAGATTTTCAGCCGGCATGGAATAAATTCATCGCCCACTTCCAAACCGGCCTCCGTGAGATTCTTCGCATGAACGCCGGTGCGCACCTCAACGCCAAGCTGTTTCAGCTGCTTCATTGCGCTCGTGGACAAGTCCTCCGGAAAACCGGAAAGGACGCGCGAGTCGCCCTCGACCAGGACCACGCGCGCGCTCGCGGGGTCGATGTGGCGAAAATCTTTCGCGAGGGTGTAGCGTGCGATCTCGGCTATGGCTCCCGCCATTTCCACACCGGTCGGGCCTCCACCGATGACGACGAAGGTCATCGCGGCGGCCTTGGCCGCCTGGTCCGTGATCTTCTCGGCGTATTCAAAGGCGAGGAGCAACCGGCGACGGATTTCCACCGCGTCCTCAAGACTCTTCAAGCCGGGAGCGAGTTTCTCCCATTCGTCATGGCCGAAATAAGAATGCCGCGAGCCGGTCGCGAGGATGAGGTAATCGTAAACGATTTCCCGATCGCCGATATTCACTGTTTTCGCCAGGACATTGACTGATTTCACCTCCGCAAGAATTACTTCCGTGTTCGAGAAGTCGTTCAGGATGCCGCGGATAGGGGCGGCGATGTCGGCGGGCGAAAGCGCGGCGGTGGCCACTTCGTACAGGAGTGGCTGAAAGAGGTGGTGATTGGTCCGGTCGATTACGGTCACGCGCACCGCCTCTTTGCCCAGTTTTTTGGCGGCTTCGAGTCCGCCAAAGCCTGAGCCCACGATCACGACGTGCGGTGGGACTGAAGGCGCGTTTTCCATGGGTACAATTTCCTATGTTAAGAATTGGAAGCCAGAACTTTGTTCTCCCCCGTTCGACGGGGCGCAAAAGCGTTTGTCAGAGGACGAAACTGCCGCTATCTTCCGCGCCTTATGCCGAAAGCGATCGCGCGCAGCAAAACTCGAAAATCAGTCTCGAAACGGTTCAAGATCACCGGAACCGGCAAAGTCATGCGTCAACATGCCTCGCGCCGGCATTTGCTTTCCTCGAAAAGCGGCAAGCGCAAGCGCCATATGGCTAAATCAGCCGAAGTGGATAAGACGGACACGTATCGGATCAAGTCGAACATGCCGTTCGCCTGATCGCTGACCATTACAGGGGCGCTTGTGCCAAGCGCCTGTCCTAGGTTGGCGCTTGGCACAAGCGCCTCTACATTTAGAAAAGGCCGTTGCGCGATGGCCATCTTTCGCGAACAGTTTGTCTCCGTCAGGGGCTATGGACTGAGGACTTACGAACCCCGCCAGAGCAGGAATGCAGCAACGGTAGTCTGATCCTCCTTGCCGTAGTTCTCTGGCGGACTTTTTTTGTTGCGAGGAAAGACAGCAAGTCTGCAATCTCCTCAACCTGTCCAGCTCAAATGAAACTCCTGAAAGTGAAGACCTCTCGTTTTCGCGTGGTCATCGAGAAATGCGGGCGACCGGAGGTGCACACCTTTTGGCAAAAGCCAAAGGCGGACCGCCATTTCCAGTCGCTCATGAAAAACAATCGCCTGATGACAATCAGGCCGAGCGAGAGCGGAACAGACTTCGGTGTGGTCGGTTTCAACAAAGGCCAGGCGGCCAGATATCTCGCCTTCCCGAAGTCCTTGAAGCGTTTCGAGGGCGAACGAATCGTGGGAATCGATTGGTCGCTGGTGCAATCTTGATTCAATGAGCGAGAGTATCATCGACGAGAAACGCCTCTCCGAGATCGTCCTGAGCGCCGACGATCTAGCCCGCTATTCGCGGCATCTTCTCCTGCCGGAAGTCAACATCGCCGGCCAAACTCGGCTCAAAACGGCGCGAGTCCTCTGCATCGGCGCGGGCGGGCTCGGATGTCCGGCCGCCCTCTACCTGGCGGCTGCGGGTGTGGGCACAATCGGCCTGGTTGATTTCGATCGAGTCGATCTCTCGAATCTGCAACGCCAGGTCCTCTACGGGACGGACGATGTCGGCCGGCCAAAATTGGAAGCCGCTCACGAGCGACTTCGTGACCTCAATCCGAATATCGAGGTGGTTTCGCACGCCTCCCATTTCACGAGTGAAAACGCGCAAGACATCATAGCCCGATACGATGTCGTCATCGACGGGTCCGACAATTTTCCGACCCGGTATCTGTCGAACGACGTTTGCGTATTTGTCCACAAGCCAAACATCTACGGGTCGGTCTTTCGCTTCGAGGGCCAGGCCAGCGTTTTCGCGCCGCATCTCGGCGGACCGTGCTACCGCTGCATGTTTCCGGAGCCCCCGCCGCTGGGATCCGTCCCCAGCTGCGCCGAAGCGGGAGTGCTTGGGGTATTGCCAGGAATCATTGGACTGGTCCAGGCCACCGAAGCCCTGAAGCTAATCATCGGTGAGGGCGAGCCTTTGCTAGGGCGCCTGCTGCATTTCGACGCGCTGAAAATGAAATTTCGCGAGTTCAATTTGCGGCGCGATCCGGAGTGCCCGGTCTGTGGAGAACATCCGTCGATCTTCCATCCGATCGATTACGAGCGATTCTGCGCCGGTCAGGCTGCCGACGATACCCTCGAGGCAGAGGGCGCGGTGGCTTCGCTCTCGGTCGGGGAATTGAAGCGAAAAATGGACGCCAATGAACCCTTCACGCTGGTCGATGTGCGGGAGCCCTGGGAATATGAAATCGCGCAAATAACAGGATCGCGATTGATTCCACTGGGAGAGTTGCCCGCGCGTCTGGGGGAACTTCCGAGGGAAGGAGTTCTTGTCATTCAATGCCACAGTGGCGTTCGGAGCGAGGAGGGAGCGCAAGTGCTGCTCCAGGCTGGATTTGCGAATGTATACAATCTCGAGGGTGGAATCGAGGCGTGGTCAAGGGACGTGGATCGGACGGTTCCGCGATATTAGGAATCGAGCGGCGGTTACAAACCGCCGTCAGAAAAAAGATGGGCGGTTTGGAAAGCGCCCCTCCTTGACTACCGGGCTTCGATCAACGCTTGTGCCAACGCCTCCGGGCTCGGAACGTTATCCCACCGTCGGACCAATCGGCCGCGGCCATCGAAAACGAAAACGGCAAACTCTGATGAAGAGGAAGAAATGCCCAATTTCGCGACGGCCTTGCCGTCGAAGTCGGCCACGACAAAAATATCCGAGCGCGGATCGCGGGTGAGATGTTTCGACGTGTAAACGGCCTGGAGTTCCTTCGCCTCGGCATCCATCCGGTTTCGGATAATCGCGTTGATCATCCCCTGAAAGAGCGGAAATACGCCGCGCTGGAAATTTACGAGCGTGATCAGCCGATACTTCGGATCACCCAGATAGATATGCGGAACCCGTTCGCCGACCTGTTCGGCTTTTTCCTCGTCCTTCCTGGTCAATACCGTGATGATGGTGACATGACCATCAGAGGTGGAAAGCTGGTGTCGATCCACATCGGTAAACGTGAGCGAATAGGTATTCCCGGAACGCAGCTCAATCGCCGGGGCCGACGTGGCGAGGACGAACGCAGCGAAGAAACCGGGAAGCGCGCGGGCGAACAGGCCCGTGGTTTTTAAGCGACGAAGAGGCGTTGTGATCGGTTCGGCATTCATGCGAGAGTAAGCGATTCCATGTTCTTAGACGTGCGTCTCCAGAAAACGTTCGCGATTGCCACTATTCTCGGCCTTGCCCTGGGTCTCGGCGGCTGTGACGGGATGATCACTTCCCGCCAGGCGCAGGTCATCAAGGACGCGGAATCCAAAACGGCCGATGGCAATTTCCTCCGGGCGATCACCCTATACGAGAGCGCACTCGATGGCTCAGCCAAGTCCGCCGAAATCCATTACCGGCTTGCGCTTCTTTATGACGACAAGATGCGCGATCCGCTCAACGCCCTTCATCACTTCAAGCGGTATCTCACGCTGGCGCCTAGCGGCCCACACGCCGGTGAGGTGAAAAACTTCATGAAGAAGGACGAACTCGAGCTGGGCACCAGTCTGTCCGGAGACTCCGTGGTCAGCCGCGCGGAAGCAGCGCGATTGAAGAACGAGAACCTGACATTGCGAAAAGAACTCGAGGAGCAGCGCGCCCGCCTTTCCGGCGTCACTCCGGAGAAAACCTCGAGCGATGGCCGAAAGGAAAAAGCCCCGGACGCCGCCGGAAAAACCCCAAAAACCGCGCGCACATACGTCGTGCGGGATGGAGACACGCTGGCCTCTATTTCGCGAAAATTCTACAAGTCATCCGGGAAGTGGAAAAAAATCCGGGACGCGAACCGCAGCGGTGTCAGCGATCCGGGAAAGCTGAAGCCGGGGCAAACGTTGACGATTCCGTGACGACTGGTTGAATCGCTAAAAAGGTTACAACGTTACAATGGGGAACGAACGACAGGCCCGCGTTTAGGGTTTCTCTACCGATTCAACAATGAAACAAGTGTAACAATTCTAACTTCCCTACATGCGAATCATCACACGCCTGGCGCCGGACCTCGGCTGGTTGCCGATCAGCTTCGTCAACGTTTACTTCATTGGCCGGCCCGGCGGGACGTGGGTCCTGGTCGACGCGGGTCTGCCCGGCCGGGCCAATCAAATCTTCGAAGCGGCCGAGGCGCGATTCGGCGCCGGAGCGCGACCCGAGGCGATTTTGCTCACGCATGGACATTTCGATCACGCCGGTTCCGCCCTGGAATTGGCTGACGCGTGGGACGTGCCGATTTACGGGCACCGACTTGAGATCCCCTACCTGACTGGAAGATCGGATTACCCACCGCCGGATCCAACTATCGGAGGCGCGATGGCATTCCTCTCGCGGTTCATGCCGTCGCGGGCGCGAGATTTAAAAGAGCGCGTTCGTGAATTGCACCCGAATGAGGTGCCAGGCGCACCGGGTTGGGAATGGCTGGCCACGCCGGGACATTCTCCCGGACACATTTCTTTCTTCCGCCCGTCAGACCGGGTTCTGCTGGCCGGCGACGCGTTTGCCACCATGAACATGGATTCGTGGAGCGGGTTGGTTACCGGCAAGCAAACGCTGGCCCGCGCGGGAGCCCCCTTCAACACAGACTGGGATGCGACGCGGTTGTCCGTGAAAGAACTGGCGAAGCTGCGGCCGAATGTCGTTGGTTGCGGACATGGCATTCCGCGATCCGACCCTCGATTACCAACGGAGCTCGAACGTTTTGCCGAACGGTTCCGCGCGCCGAGGAATGGCCGTTATGTTCGCCGGCCCGCGCGCACCGATGAACGCGGAGTGAGGTCACTGCCGCCGGCTCCGTTCGATCCTGTTCCCTTTGCGACAGCAGGCGCGCTGATCCTGGGAGGCATCGCTCTCGGCGCCGGATATCTGGACGACAAACGGCGGAGGTAGCTGCCACCTGGTTCGCCTTCGCAGGGACATGCTTTCGCATGTCTATGGACGTGCGGAACACGTCCCTCCATTTCCCCGACGCTACAACTCGAGCAGGCTTCGCTGCCACGGGACGAGGAGCGTTGTGCTCCTGCTTTCGTCGGCCGCCAATGCATCCAGCGCGCCGCGTGGGGCAATAAAGGACGCCTCCAATCCGTGCTCATCCGCAACTGCATCCCTTCGACGGCGCAAAGCTTCCGCAGCCTTCTCCATTTGCGGAGTCGGACGTGTCCCGATCCGACGACGGCGAACCGGCCACGCGGATTCCGGCAAGAGCAAAGCCTTCTCCGCCGCATCGCGAAAGGCCTGGCGGCGCCGCGTGGAAAAATGGCGAAAATCAGGCGCTTTGCCGGCAGCGAAAGACTGTGCCGCCTCAAGCAATAAGTGATTTTGGAGGACGTGGAAGGCGGGGCGATCCGCAGCTTGCGCTTCCTTTTCGCGCCATAACCACAGCTCACGCAAAATCGCCGAAGTCCGTCCATCCATTTTCCCGGAACCGGAAATTCGCCAGGCTTCGTCTTCGTCTCGAACTCTCTGCACCGAAGTTTGTTCGAGAGCACGCTGACACGATTGCTGAAACCACTCCAGCCGGCCGCGCTCCCGTAAATCTGTCTCGAGCTTTTCCGCGAGTGGCAAAAGGTAACGCGTGTCGTTCATGGCGTACTCGGCCATGTGCCGTGGCAACGGACGCTGCGCCCAATTGGCTTTTTGCGATCCCTTGGTCAACACGGTCCCGAAAAATCTTTCGACTAAAGCGGCGAGACTGAATTCACGAATACCGAGAAGCCGGGCCGCGATCACCGTATCAAAAACCCGGGTCGCGACAAAATTCAGGCTTCGGCGCAGCAAGCGCAGATCGAAATCCGCGCCCTGCAGGACGATTTCCTTGGGCGTCAGTGCAGTGGCGAGCGGTGCGAGGTCGAATCCAGCCAGAGGATCGATCAAGTAATCGTTTCCACCAAAGCTGAGCTGCACCAGGCAAAGCTTTTCGTAATAACAGTGCAGGCTGTCGGCCTCGGTATCGACTGCGATCCGATCGATCCGCTCAAGTTGCGGAAGCAATTCCGCGAGTTGGGAATCGGTCTGAATCATGTCTTGGGATTTCTACCTCAGTCCACTGAGGAGTAACTCCGCGTTTGTTTTCGTCGCCTGCAAATTGTCGATCAGTTTTTCCATCGCCTCAATCGGTGGCAGTGCCGCCATGGCTTTGCGGAGGACCTTCACGCGTTCCCATTCCTCCGGATGATAAAGCAAATCCTCCCGGCGTGTCCCGGATTGCAAGGAGTGGATCGCCGGATAGAGCCGCTTCTCCGAGAGGGAGCGATCGAGATGCAGTTCCATGTTCCCCGTTCCCTTAAATTCTTCGAAAATCACCTGGTCCATTTTGCTCCCGGTATCGACCAGGACAGTGGCAAGAATTGTCAGACTCCCCCCTTCCTCACAATTGCGCGCTGCGCCGAAGAACTTCTTCGGTTTCAGCAGAGCCTTGGCATCCACGCCACCCGACATCGTCCGGCCCTTGCCCGGCTGGAGCGAGTTATAGCCACGCGCCAGACGCGTGATGCTGTCCAGCAGGATTACGACGTCCTTCTTCATTTCGACCAGGCGTTTCGCCCGCTCGAGAACGAGTTCCGCGACTTCCACATGCCGGCGGGAATTCTCGTCGAAGGTCGAATTATAAATCTCGCAATCCACTTCCCGCTGCAAGTCCGTCACTTCTTCCGGGCGTTCATCCACCAGGAGAATGATCAAGAAGATCTCGGGATGGTTCACGCGGATCGCCTTCGCGATCTCCTTCAATAAAATCGTCTTGCCCACTCGCGGCGCCGCCACAATCAGGCCGCGCTGGCCGCGGCCCAGCGGCGTGAGAAGATCGACCGCGCGGACGCTGATCGAATTAGTTGTCGAATTTTCGAGCATGATCCGGCCGTCCGGAAAAAGCGGCGTCAGATTGTCGAACGCAGTCGGCTCAGTCCATTGCTCGGGCGGAGAACCCTCAATTGCGATCACCTCATCCAGCATGAGCAACTTCTCCCGGTCGCGCGGAAGCCGCAGCGTGCCTCGGACTTTCTGTCCGGGCCGAAAGGAGAATTTCTGCTTGAGGGCTCGTGGAACTCCCACGTCTTCGGGAACGGGAAGAAAATTGAGGCGCGGCCACCGCACCACGCCGAAGGAATCGGCGACCTGATCGAAAAATCCTTCAGCGGTTACTCGAACTCCCAGGCCGAGAGCGGCGCGAATCAAATCCAGGATCTGGTGATGTCGCGTCCTACCAGGATGCACGCGCACCTCGAGATCGCGGCAGAATTGTTCGATCTCGGCCGGGCCGAGCGCCTGCAATTCGTTCAGATCGAGCGCGAGTGGAACATTAATAGGCGAAGCTGGCGCCGCAGGCTCCTGTTCCGGCACAGGCACAGTAACAGCGCTTTCGGTTCCGGTGGCGGGATCCGGATCTGTCCGGATTGAACTGTCTTTGTCCATGTTAGCTACAGATTAAGAATTCGTCGCGGTGATCCGTTACCGCTGCCAATATTCCGCGAGCAGGCCGGCCTGGGCGCCCAGCAGAGCACGGGCGCCGTTGTTCCAAACAACATGATCGGCGTGATGAATTTTTTCGGTAAGAGGCATTTGAGCACTAATCATTTGCTTGGCGGCCATTCGGTCGAGCTGGGCGCGAGCGACGAGCCGTTCGAGCTGCAAGCTCGGCGAGCAAGCCACGACTACGACGGAATCGCACAGGGTTTCACCACCGGTTTCATAAAGAAGAGGAATATCAGCAAAAAAAAGATCGGCGGAGTTACGCCGGCTTTCGGCTTCGAGGCTCCACTGACGGCGGATGCGCGGATGCAGGATTTGCTCCAGCGCGCGTTTCTTTTCCGCGTCGGCGAACACTATCGAACGCATCTCGGCCCGATTCAAGCCGCCACTCGCAGAAAAAATCGATACGCCAAACTCCTGCCGGATCAGCTCTTTTACCTCCGAGTCGCGCTCGACCAGCTCGCGGGCCGCCTTGTCTGCATCAAAGAATGCCGCCGTGGGGACAAGTTCGCGCAGACATTCACAGAAGGTCGTCTTACCCGTGGAGATCCCACCCGTAATCCCAATAACCGCCATGTCGCAACTTGAGGCAGGGACGCCTCTCCGTCACGTCTGACTTATTTTGGGCCTATTCATTCGGTAGGTCGGTGAGAGCGTTGCGCAGTCCCCTAAGGCGCGTCCCAACATTTGAGGCGTGTTCAAAGATAGAAAAAGGGGCTCCTTTAGTGCGCCACGAGCCTAATCCGATCCGGCACCACAGCTGCGTGATGGCAATGGAGCGTTGCTAATGTTCAATTCACCGCGCTGCTCGGGGAGCTAAACAACGCCAATGGGGTTGGTTTGGTTGAAGGGGACGAACTCGGCCCGCGCTAGCGAGTGGAAGCCGAGACCGGCTATTCTACCCGAGAGTCCCGCCTCGCTCTTTCAAGAAAGACAAAAAAAGAATCTACTTCGCGGAGAAAAGCGGATTAGATCGGATCGATAGCCGGTGCCCGTGACACGCGGGATGCGGGTGGATTTGGATCAAGCACGCCATAGCGAACGGGTCGCACTAAATTAGAGACTAAGATTATGCTGAGAAAAATTCTTTGTTTTTGCGTCCTCCTGCTTTTGAGCAGCAGCTTCGGAAATTCCGCCCCGCGCGAAGAAGCACAGAGCAATCCGCAGGGGCTTAACCCAGGGCCTGACATCATCACGGGAGAAATAGGTGACCTGCATGAATATGGGAGCACCGGGACCCAGGTCGGCCTGGGCATCAGCACGACCTCTTGCAACGCCGGCAACGTGCCGGTGAATTTTTTTGTGCTGCCCAATCCAGACCATCCCGTCATCCCCCACAATTTCTATCGAATGAGCGGCGGACCGGGCAACGATGAGCGCTTTGAGCAGATTGGGCAATCCTGGATGAAGCACACCTTTGGGGCTGATCAAAACGAAGACTGCGACTTTGGTTGCGTGCCCGCCCCTGACATCGCTCATCTTGGCGTGGGCTGCTCGGACACTTATTTGTCCTTTCAGAACGCGATTCAAACCGACCTTGGTTCCCGCGCCATGATCAATCCCTTTACCGGAGTCCTCCAATCGACCCCAAACAGTCACGCCGGCCATACTCACACCGGCACGTCTCACCGAATTTTGGTCGACGTGAACGACCTGAACACAACGCTGAATCAGGGGGCAACCTATTACGCCGAAGTCGCATACATCACGCCGCAGGAGTATACCTGGTGCCAGTCGCACCCGGGCGAGTGCAACATGTATAACAATACATCCTACCGTGGTTACAGTGTGAGCGGCACGACGAGTTTTTCTTTCACCGAGGTAGGAGAAATGATGCGAATGACTCCGGCTGTGCATGCCTGGACCGGAGCGACCATCCATACCATCGAGCCCGAACCCGGTGTCGATGGACGCGCCTTCATTGCCTACAAGGTGACTGGGCCTGTGGCCGGCGTTTACCACTATGAGTACGCCCTCTATAATGAGAACCTGGACCGCGCGATCCAATCGTTCAGCATTCCCCTCGGATGCGGAGTCACTCTGAGCAACCTTGGGTTCCACGCGCCCTCCAATCCTCCTGGATTTCCCAACGATGGAACACAGGGCAACGCAGGGTTTAGCAATGCTGCCTGGACCTCGAATCAAAGCACCGCGGCGCTGAGCTGGAGCACAGAGACCTTTGCGCAGAACCAGAATGCGAACGCCATTCGCTGGGGCACTTTGTATAATTTTCGATTCGATTCCGCCCGACCGCCCGTCGCTGCGGATGCGACGATTGCCTTCTTCAAGACGGGAGCGCCAGTCACTGTGGCCATCCTGGGGCCGAATGCATGCGAAGGGTTGCCGAGCCCGACACCAGGCCCCACGGCAACTCCCGGACCTGCAGCGCAGACCGTTAACCTCTCGACTCGGATGCTGGTTCAGACCGGTGACGGTGTCGGCATCGGCGGGTTCATCATTACGGGGAGCGCTCCCAAACATGTGCTTCTTCGGGCCATAGGACCTTCCCTGACCCAATCAGGTGTCTCCAATGCACTGGCTGATCCGACGATGACCTTGTTCGGTTCGGCGGGAGCCATCGCCGCGAACAACAACTGGAGAGACGACCCCGCACAGGAAGCCTTGATTATCGCCACCGGCATCCCGCCCGCCAATGACCTCGAATCAGCGATCGATGCGGTACTGCAACCCGGAAGCTATACGGCCGTGGTCAGTGGTATCAATAATCAGACCACGGGCATCGGATTGGTGGAAGTCTATGACCTCGACCCGGTCGGTTTGTCAAAATTAGCCAACATTAGCACGCGGGCCTTTGTGGGCAGAGGCGCCAACATCACCATTGCCGGCTTTATCCTGGGTCGCAATTCAGGCGATGACAGAATCATCATACGTGGCATCGGTCCCAGTCTGACCTGCGCGGGGGGATGCTCTTCGGGATTGGACGATCCCTCACTCGAGATACGGAATAGCAGCGGGGCCTTGCTTATCTCCAACGATAACTGGCAGGATAACCTGGGCCAACAGGAGGAACTCGTATCGGCGGGTCTGCCGCTGCCAAATCCGCTCGAGGCGGGCATAGCGGGGACATTCCCGCCGGGCCTTTATACCGCCCTGCTCGCCGGAAAGAGCGACAATGATACTGGTCTCGGCCTGGTCGAAGTCTATGACCGCGGGAACGGACACCCGCCCGAACCGACACCCTCCCCGACGGCCTCGCCGTGAATTACGCCGTCGCTACATCGGGAGTTTCGATCAGACCCACTGCGATTAGCTGATTGGCCGGGATCTCTCTTCTCTGTTCGATTCGCACGATCTGAAGCGCCTCCCTTTGAGGAGTCAAGCGCGCTTCAGGTTGCCGCTACCGCGCGTAAATTCCTTATCGACACTCAACTACGCGATTCCATAAAATCGCCTCGACAGTCAACAATCCACCAGAAGGATAGAAAACCATGAAGATGAAATTCGCCTGCATGCAAGGAGTGAAGGTGCAAAATAGATCGACGCCGGGAGTCATTAACGCCCCGCATCGCGGGTGGCGGGCGTTGGCCGTCGCCTTACTCTTTCTGCTCGGCCTTAACGGCAACGCCTGGGCCGACACCGCCTCGGGTAGTAACGTCAATCCAATCGTCACTCCCGATTCTGGTCAGGCCGCTCTTTACCCTTCCACAATCAATGCTTCGGGATTTACCGGAATGGTCACCAACGTAAGGGTCATCCTCCATAACGTCTCGCACACTTTTCCGGGCGATTTTGACATCCTTCTGGTCGGGCCCGGAGGACGAAGCACAATCCTGATGTCTGACTGTGGAGAGGACCCTAACATGAACAATGTGACGCTAACATTCTCCGAAACAGGTCCGGCTTTGCCAGAGAATGGCCAGATTAACACGGGCACGTATCGCCCGACGAACTATGGAGGCACGACCGACATATTTCCTCCCAACGCGGCCCAGTCTTACGCGAGCTCGCTGGCGGTTTTCAACAACATCTCCCCGAACGGTAACTGGAACCTGTATGTCGTGGATGATTTCGCCCAGGACTCCGGCACTATCGCAGGTGGTTGGACGCTCGAGCTTACGGTCACTGAGTTCAGCAATTTCAGCGGTATCACCCTTCCCGATTCTGGGGCCGGCAATCCCTATCCGTCACAAGTCAACGTTGCGGGACTCATCGGAAACATAAGAAAGGTCCGCGTCACCGTTGGACTGAGCCACACCTTCCCCGATGACGTGGACATCCTGCTCGTGGGACCGGGTGGACAGAACGCCATCATCATGTCGGATGTCGGCGGAAACATCGACGCTACGAACGTAGTTCTGACGTTGGACGACGCGGCTACCGATGGCCTGCCCGACAATGGCCCATTGGTCAGCGGTACCTTCAAGCCGACAAACTTCGGGACGGGCGATGCGTTCCCCGGCCCCGCACCCGCACCCGGGGGCACCTCGCCACTTTCCGTCTTTAACCGCACCAATCCGAACGGTACCTGGAATCTTTATGCGGTGGACGATAATGGACAGGACATGGGCCAGATCAGTGCATGGAGCCTCTCCTTCGATCTGGAAGCATCCTCCCTCGCTAACCTCTCGACACGCTTGAGGGTCGACGTTGGAACCAACGTACTGATCGGCGGCCTTATTGTCACCGGCACCGAGCCGAAGAAGGTGCTTTTGAGAGCGATCGGGCCATCCTTGCCGGTGGCGGGAAAGCTTTCTGATCCGACCCTCGAGCTGCGAGATGGGCAGGGCGGATTGATTTGGTTCAACGATGATTGGCAATTCGGCACCCAGGGATTCCCGGACCAGCAAGGGGAGATCATCGCGACGGGTGCTGCTCCCACGCACATCAACGAATCGGCCATGGTGGTTACATTGGCAGCGAACAACGCGGGTTACACCGCCATCGTCCGCGGTTTCCAGAATGCCACCGGCATCGGGTTGGTGGAAGCGTATGACCTGGACCGAACGGTCAATTCCAGGCTCGGCAATATCTCGACCCGCGGGTTAGTCGAAACGGGCGACAACGTCCTGATCGCCGGAACGATCGTGCTGGGCAGCCCATCACAGCGAATAATCGCGCGAGCGATCGGGCCCTCCTTGCCTTTTGGTGCAGCGAACCTGCAGGATCCGACGCTGGAGTTGCGGGATGGCAATGGCACTTTGCTCGCATCGAACGACGACTGGGAGGACAGTCAGGCGCCCGACATCATCGCGACGGGTGTTCCTCCTGCCAACTCCCGCGAATCAGCTCTCGTGACGACCTTGCCGTCAGCCGGCGCCGCCTACACGGCCGTCGTGCGGGGTCTCAACAATACCACCGGGGTGGGGCTCGTGGAAATCTACGCCCTGAACTGATCGGCTCTCGTCCCCGTGTGAGGTGAGCGACGTTCCAGGAGAATGGCGTCGCTCACCACCTTTCGTCCGGCGCCGGCATACGCTTTACCTAACAGGCGGGCGCAGCGTTCCCTCTGCTTACGCTTGCAACTCGCAATCGGGGTCGGGAAACACATCCCCAGGCTCACTATCCAGCCCTGGCAGGCTCACGCCTTTTGTGCCGTCGTCACCAAAACTTTATCTGGCTCCTGGGATTTTCATTTCCATCTTCAAGGCAGCGTCGAGGTTATTCTTGAAACCGCGTCGAATCGCCCAGCCTTTTCCCTCCAAACCTTCCGGCCCCTTGATCTCGGTCCACTTGCCGTCGGCCTTCAGGACCGCGAGGCGAGCACAGCCGTAGTAATCCGCCTGGTCGCCGCCCGGCTCGTCGAGATGAGCAAAAGAAAGCGCCATGGTGCCGTCCGCCACCTGGTAGATAAGCAGATGCAGTAGAACGGAGCTCCCGAGGTTTGGCCTGTCGGACGTAAAATTGCCCGCGATCAGCACCTCATTCGCCAGTTTAAGAGCCAGGGAATCGTAAGCGCCGTTCAGCTCAGAGCGTACTATTCTTGTTCCAGATAGACGCGTTCCGGCAAGCTGAGCGCGGACTACGATCCATCCCTCGACCGGCGAAATAGTCAGAGACTTATAGAATTTTGGACTGATGGATCTCTGCAAAACACGTGTCGGAATAACATTCAGGTCCGCGAGCGTGCGGCTCGTTGCGGAGGGCTTCGCCGCAAAACTGGCGCCAAGGAAAAGAAGGCAAATACTTAAAGTGAACAGCATGAGCGACGTTTTCATGCGTCGAGTCTAACGACTCGAAGGGCCGGACGGCGAGACAATTCTCAAAGTGCTTCCGGAAGCTCGGGGCGCCGGCTGGGCAAGATTCTTGAGAACGTCGAACAAGTGTTGCCGTAGTAACGTTGAAGACAATTTTTGAAAGCACACCGGCAGAGTAATTGACATGCCACGCACGAATGGATAAGCCTTCGCCTTAGCTCGCTCCGTAATTTCAACAACCCCTACTTTATGGCAACCTCCCCTAGTTCCGCTGGTGGCAGTAATCCTGGTCTTATTCCGAACACGACGGTCCAGGCCAGCCCGCCGAACACGGAGAAACAGGGGTCGAGCGCCAGGACAGTTGGCCCCGATGTTGCCTCGCCTACAATCAAACCTAATGACGAATCCGCCGGGGAGCAGGTTCGGAGGGAGCGGCAAATACCAGAGACGAACCAACCACACGAGTCTACGACAACGCCCGGTCAGCATGCGAAAACGTCCCCCAAGACCACTGCGGAGCGGCCCTGGCCTGAAGTCGACTGCTCAAGGTCCGACATGAAAGCTGAGGCGGCGAACACCGAGCGAATGAAAGCAAAGTATGGAGCGCCCCTGGTGGACGACATGGACGACACGCAACTCCTGCTCTCCTACATCACCCGCAATGGTTTGCAGGAGGATAGAAAGGTCACGGACGACACGATCAAGACGTTAATCAAGGCCGGGCATCGCCTGCGCACGGGCGTTTTCGATTGTGAAAATGAAGAACCACAGTTTCGGAAGGACTACGGAATCATCGCGAAGGCAGCCGCGCCGGTGACCGTAGCCAGCCTGCGCGATTCTCTCCCGACTCCACCCCAGCCGCGCTGGACCCGCATGATGGAGGGAGAGCCGCGCTCCCTCGCCGAGCGCAAGTGCTTTAACTATCGCGATACCGCATTCGGCGTGCTGTTGTTGCTGCTGTTTTGCCAAATCTACTGGACGATGGCTTCCTCGGTGCTGACCAAGACCGATGCACTGATTTCCGAGTTAAACAGCAAGTTTCCCACGAAAGAGTGGTACCTCGAACAACACGCCGCGTCGCTTCGCGCTCTCCAGACGGCAAACCAGCCAAGCACGGCCGAAGCGGCCCCTCCCAAACCCGCGCCGCCTCCGGCAGCTCCCCCTTCAACTACTGCTACCGAAACGAAAGAGAACAAACCGCCAGCAACGGCGGCGAACGAAACGAGGGAAAGCAAACCGCCGCCAACAAGAGATGAACTCGTTACGAAAATTGCTGAGCTAAATACCAATTACGTCATGTTGAATGGATTGCTTAGGCCCGTGGCCTACGTGTTTTTCCACCGCCTCTTGCCGGATTTCAACCTGGTTCCCGCCACGAAAGATGAAGCTAAGGCGCAAGAGAACTCGCCTGCCAGTAAGGCTGCCGATTCCAGGGACATCTTCGACCCAACCCCTTTTCAAACGCAAAGCGCCACGGTTTGCGCCGTAGGCCGGCAGGTGATCGACATCATGCAGAAATGGCTGCTGCCGCTGCTCTACGGCGCGCTGGGCGCACTCGTTTTCGTGGTACGCACGCTTTCCAACCAAGCGCGCGACCGGCTCTTTCGCAAAGAGGCGGTGGTTTCCCTCAACTTGCGCGTCTATTTGGGGATTATTTCAGGGCTGGCCATTGGGTGGTTCTGGGGTCAAGGCCCGTCGACGCCCGGCACCGCGGGACCAATGTCGCTCACCACATTGTCACCCTTTGCCCTGGCCTTCATAGCCGGCTACGGCGTCGAGATATTCTTTGCCCTGCTGGACAAGCTCATCGCAGCCTTCACCAATAAGTAATACCTGGGTCACCGCGACCGCGGGGTGACACAGTTAGACCTCTACGTCTGCTTTGACGGAGGCCCGCTGCCGCAGGACGGCGATGGCGACGTACGCGAAGAAGACGCCGAAAGAGAAATCTACGACGCCGTAGCCGCGGTAGAATATGGCGGTCACAGGCGCCTGGGCCGCTATTCCCGGTAATTGATCGCCGAAGCGCGAGGTCCACCGGATCCAAAGGATAGTGTAGACCAGCTTTTCGAGCGCAAACACCACTAAGAGAAGGGGAACATGGTGATAGGACCTGAAGACGGCCACATACGCCAATCCCCAGAGCATGATTGCCACCAGTCCGAAGTTGGAAAAAACCACCGGATCGAGCGATGTCAGACTACGATTGGTAAATCCGGCCGAAACGAGAAGCGTCCCGAGCACGTTCACGGCGCCACCGAGCAAAAAGCCAATCGTTATCGATCTACGCGGATGCTGGTTGATGGTCATTGGTATTCTCCCGAAAGGGTGCGCGCTAGCGACCATTCATTGTGCCCTTCACTTGTTCGTTGGCACCAGGCGCCACATTTGTGCCCGTTCGTCATTGGCGTGGGACACTTGGACCGCTTGCCGATTCTTCACACTTTGGTCGCCGTCTTTATTTCCGTTTCCTCGCTTTCTTCGTTCGAGTTTCGACGTCAGGGCGTGTGGCCATTTTCGATAACGCCGCCTCCAATTCTGAGTGTAACCCAGGCCGAGTCAACCGGCGCATCGATCTGAATGGACTTGCTCAGCGAAACCTTGTTCATGGGTCAAGAATGTCATCGTGTCGATATCCGGGTACCGATACCTCTCTGTCCGACCCTTATTCAGAGATTCGCACAGCCGCCAGCAACGAGACCACTTTATTTCTTGTAGAACGGAACCTTTGGCAGAATGGGCGACCCGCTCAAGTCTTCGGATCTTTCAGTCTAGTCCGCACTCTTGGCGAAAGGCTTACACTGTTGCCCAATGGACGGCCGCCTGATACTTCCCATCGAAATTGTCTTGAAGTCCGATAAAGACTCCTTCGATCGCGATGGTGCGATCGATCTGCTTTCCAGGCTCGACTGGCGCATCCAAGGTCAACGAATCAAAGATAACGTCGGAGATATCGTCGGCCAGGAGCGGTAAGACCCAGCGTGCGATCATCGCGGCAGCCGAACCGGCCAGGAGCACGATCATGGACGCGAGCAAAATTTCAAGACTGCCCGCCACCGCGCCTGCGATGAATAACCCTGTCCCTATGGCCACCAAGGCGACCTCGACAATCGTGAAGGCGTTGATGAGGGCCGTGACCACATCAGAGTTGTGCAGCAAATCCTCTTCAATGATGAACAGCCCGGCGGAGAAGGTCTGGGGAAACAGCGTTTGATCCAGCTTGAAGTTAAACGGGTTCTTCCCCACGGCTATCGTCTGGCCCTTCTTGAACTTCCCGACAAAGAACGGGGCGAGATTCAAACTGCCTCCCGCGCTGTCAAAGCCTATGCCCGCCAGGTTGATTTCATCCTTGGTGATCTCGCTCTTCTTGTTGCACGTCAGACTATCGATAAAAAATCCAAGGGTGCTCGCCAGGACGACTGCCCGGGGCGGGGCTGGCGTCCGCCCTTTTGCTTTTGTCGCGGATGTCCTCGCGTTCGCAGCGGGTTTCTTCGGGATCACCGTGATGGGCCCGATCTTCCGCTTGAGGGTTCTGATCTCCGCCTCCGTCAGTTTAAAATTGGGCGGAGGAGGAATCGCCTTCACCTGTTGGACGATGGAGACCGAGGACGTCAGATTAACCGTCATCAGGTCGCCATAGATCTGGGTTCTCTGCGCAGCGCTCTTCGTCATCACCACCTTTGCCTTCTCGATCATCTTTTTTTGTTTTCGATTCGGCATTTTCGAAAACAAATTGTGGAAAGCGCGCTCGAGAGATTTCGGATCGCTCGGGAGAGGGTACTGCTGCGGATTCTCATGGTGAGCCACCACTTTTTCCATGGCCAGGTTGACGGCGGCTTTCGTCCGGTCCGTGATCACACGCAGTTTCGGATGTTGCGAGACAATATCGGCCATTTTCATGGTTCTTTCCTTTCAGCTTGATTTGGGATTAGCCAATCCGCCGTTTTATTGACCGGCGCCTGGCCGAACAAGCAAAAAAGGCACTCCCTTCGTATCTCACTTCTTGTAGAACGGAACCTCAGGCAGGATGGGAGGCTCGATCAAATCTTCGGACTCCTCGGTTTCTTCGTTCGAATTCACCAGTTGGCCACCGGGATTGACCAAGCGGGCCGTCACGAAGATGACCAGGTTGCGCTTGATGTGCTGCTCGGCGTTCGTGCGGAAGAGACGGCCGACGAGCGGGATGTCACCTAACAGGGGTGTGCGATCTTCTGTCTTCTGCACGTCTTCGCGCATGAGGCCGCCCAGCACCACGGTCTGCCCATCCCACACGCTTACGCTTGTCGTCACCTTCCGTGTGCTAAAGACAGGCTGGTTGATGATGTTCGGCGTAAGCACGCTCGGGGGCGAGGAGATCAATCCTCCCGTCACCGTGTTGATAAAAGACGATGATGGCGCCAGGATCGGACTGCCATAATTGATGAAGCCTTCGAACTCCACCACTTGTGGAACGAGGTTGAGATCAATGGTCACCCCATCAGGACCGACGACAGGTTCGACTTCGAGAGTTACTCCTGTGTTACGTGTCTCGAAGTGAGTCGGAGTGGTAGGAGTCACCGGCACGGAAGAAGCGCCCCCGAGCGGAATGATGCCTCCCGTGTCTGATCTACTTGTGACGCTGCCGACCGTTTCCGGGATCTTGGGCGGCTCAAACTGGGTGGGGTAGCGAAACTCGCGCACGATCTCGATGACCGCGCGCTGTCCGCTCTTGGTGGTGACGCGAGGCGCCGAGAGCAGGTCGACGCCTTTCTTTTGATTGAGCGCGCGCACGACCAACTGGAATTGCGGATCGGTCAATAAACCGCCAACGCCGAAAATCCCCGGCGCAAGAACCTGACCGGCTGACGTGCCGAGAAGAAGGGAATCGATGGCATTCCCGTTGATCGCGAGATTTCCGCTTCGGTTCCCAGCCGTGACGGGATGCAAGCCGTTGGTTGAAAACGGATAGTCCGCCGGGTTTACGATCGCGCCGGTGCCCGAAGTTCCGCCGGCCAGGGCGACACTTCCTTTGGTATTGAGGTTGAACGGCCCGAGCAACCAGTCAAAGCCCAACTCTTTGAGATTATTTTGGGTGATCTCGACAAACTTGGCCTCGATCTCGACCTGTTTCGGCCCGGAGACATTAGCCTGTTCCACGATCGCATCGACCAGTTCCAGGTTATCGGCGGTATTTCGAACGATGAGCCGGCTGGTTTGGGGAAGAAAGTTGGCGCTCGAACCCGCGACCGAAAAGGAGACACCTTGATTCTCGAGGAACTCCTTTGCTCCCTCCCGATTCACCAGTAACCGGCCACCGGTAGATTCCTGCGTATCCTTAGCGGTGCCGGTAACCGGACTCTTGCCAGCGGCTGTCGGTTGATTGAGCGCACTCGCGCTCGCATTGAGCGATCCGCTGATGAATCCCGGTGGGACACGGTATTCTTTCGTGAGCAAATCGTTGCTCTGCTCATTGATTGGGATGATCGAGACGGCATACGGCTCGACTTTTATTTTAAGCCCCGCTTGACTGGCAATGTAACGGAGGGCTTCGGCGAGGGGGATTTCGTTGAGCGTAAGGGTAATCCGCGCGTCCGAGGGTGAACTGGGAGGCGCCGCAATGGTTGTGGCTGCAAGGATGGGTGAAGTCGCAGTCGTCGCCGTATCATGTGGCACGCCATTCGGGGATGGCGCGACCGGGGCGACTGAGGTCGCGACCACGTCCGCTGGCCGACCCAGGGTGGTTGTTCGCAGCACCATATCGACACCCTTGCGTCCATCTGTGGCGGGATCGTTCGACTCAGCCTGTTGCCGCACAAACTCGATCGCTTCCCGAACGCTGGCATCTCGAAATTCGATTCGCGGAATGATAATGGTGTTGAGCTTGTGGGTGATGCGCGCCGTGCCCGTCGCATCCTTCGTGAACGCGTCGGTACCTGGTCCTACGCTTTGGCCATACGGCCTGACCGGTTCCTCCCAACTTTTTTGCACCTGCCAGAGCTGCCGCGAGCGCGTTTCGTTATACGCTTCCTCGCCGTAATGTGTTTTCGTGAGATTGAGTTTTTCTTCGCCGCGTCGCGCGGCCACGTTGTACGGATCAAGATTCAGGACCTGCTCATACTTCTTGAAGGCGAGGTCATAGCGTCCACTGCTGTAGTAGCCGTCCGCGTCACTCAGGAGTTTTCTTACTTCGTCAACCTTGGAGAGAAACTTGGGTCCGACCGTTCGATTGAAGTAACCGGGCTGCTGCAAGTGGGCTAGTAACTCCGCTGCCGGTCGGCAGCTCGGATCGTAACGATCGCTCAGAATCTCCCGGCAAATACCTTCGGCTTCGGCATATTTGCCCTCCGCGATCCGCTGCTGGGCCAGCTTCATTCCACTAGCGCAGAATCCCTTAACTGCCTCATCATGAGCCTTGCCACCCACGACGGCATCGGGAAGGAGGCCCACGGCCACGGCGAAATTCTTCGTGGGCCACGTCAAAGTTTCCCGCGGCCATGGCAGCCCTTCCACGGGCGAGAGCTGCGTCGCCTTGCGGGAGCGCAGCCTGTCGCCGCGCCGCTTCGCGGTTCATGACGCGATCAATATTTTGGGCGAAACAGTTCCCGGCGCCAAACGCTGCTAAAAGAGTGGCGAGGGTGAGAACAATGGTACCAGGGGACGAGAGACTTTTCATGGGGGGAAGCTCTGGGGGGTTAGGGATTAAGTAGATTAATTTCGATCAATTCATTCGGTTTTTGGGTGTTGACGATAACCGCTTTGGCCGGCTGAACGTCCACCAGCTTATATTTGACCTGCTCTTCCGGTTTCAATGAAAATTCCTGATCTTTCTTCACCGCGAATTCCCGGCGGCTGCCCCATGCATAGACAAAGTTCGCGATCGCTTCAGGGGAAATCATGACTATTTCCTTCACCAGATTCACTTGCTCCCGGGTCTCACGATTTTCCACGGTCAATTCCGAGACATCGATCCTCGTGCCGTACTTGTTCGCCTCATACTTCTCCGCAAATTTCACCAGCCTGAACTTCGTGCCCTGGATCGAGTCCCCAAGTCTTAAAAACTGGGTTGGCGCTCTTAAATCATTCGTGTTGAGAGCGAAGGTCTCGCCAACCCACGAAGCGAAAACGAGTCGGAACGGCTCTTGTTCAAATGATTTCAGCTTGAGCTTTGCGATAAAGCCCGGATGGGAATTTCGGTCGGTCGGTTTGGTGTGGTGCTGCCATTCTTCCAGATTATCGAAGCCGTCCCCGTCGGGATCCTGAGTCAGGACATCTCCCTCAGCGAGGGGCAAGCCAAACTCCTCCAGCCACTCGTTAGGGACGGGTGGGTGCACCTCAGTTGTACGCAACGTCGTGGGAAGGCCGTCCACGCCGATGAAATGCTTTTCGGGAACAAAGAGGCCCGAGCCCCCGCTAAACGTCCATTGCGCGGGTTGGCGAAACCTCTCGGCCGCTTGTTCCAACTCCGCTGTTCGTGGTGGCGGAACGGGGCGCTTCGGTGGCGGAGATGATTGGAGGGCCGGGAAGCTGCCACCGAATTGCAACACGTTCCGGAGAATGAGCATCGCGGAACAAACGAAAAACAACGCCGCGACCAGCGCTGCGACGCGTTCGTAATGCGCGCGGATCCAAGTCAGCGCCGTTCCTCCAGTAGTCGTGCTCAAAAGACGAACCTCACAATCTCGATTTTCATCGATACTTCGACACGTTCGTTGCCGACGATAAAACTCAGCGAGCCGGACGTTGACGTTTTTGATTCGGAAGAACCAGCGGGCGCGGGAAGTGAGGCGGGAACGACGCCAGTTATATCCGCGCCAACTTCGCGTGGCGGCCCTTTATCCTTCTCATTTCTCACATGCAAAAGACGGACGACAAAGAATTGCTCTTTCGTCGCGGCGATTTGATTAAGGACCTTTCGCGCTGCCGCGGGCGTAGAAACAAAAGTCGCTTCCACGACGTTGCGCTCAAGCACCCTGGGGCTGGCACTTGCTCCCGGCCCTCGGCTAGCGGGCGTGGAGTTGGGTAACGCAGTCGTCCCCTGCTCTTCGGGAAGGGGTATCCGATGGAAAGAAGTCAATGCGTCCACTCGGGCCTCGAACAAGGTATTCAAGAGCCACTCGATCTGCGCCAGCTCCCGTCCCAGCAGCGATGCGGCCACTTCGTTCGGCAGCGCGGAGGCAAATTCATCGAAGCCGAGATGGAATCTCTCCGGCAGTCTTACTTTGTTGGCGCGAGCTTTCTCGGCCACCGCCGCCACGGCCAACCGCAAGCGCGATTGAAATTCGTTAGGGGCCATCGGTGAAGGCGGCAAGGCGTGCGACTTGAGCTCGCCTTTCAATCCCTCTAACGCTGTCGCGTAATCCGCTGCCTCCGATTTCATATTGCGCAGGTTTTCATCGCTCGGATAAGGCGCGAGTCGCTCGAGACGACTTAACTCGGCGGCAGTCAAATCGAAGCCATTCACCGCGTCGTCCCAATCGCCTTTCGCACTCAGCAGGAACCAGAGAGCGACGACCGTGCACGCACTGACGAGGATCAGAAACCCGCCAAGGAAACGATTCTCGTGAAACCAGCTCATGGCAGCTTCACCGGCTTCCGCAGACTAAGGCGGAGTTCGTAGGGGAAGGCCCACTCCGTATTGTTCGGCGTCGTTGGTCTTATCGTTTTCGACTGGTTATTAGGATCAATCGCAAACCAGGGCGACCCGGCCAGATTCCGAAAGTAGTCCACGACCACTTCCTGCTGTTTCGGGTTGAACAGATACAGGCCGCGCACCAGAAGTCCGTCAATGGCCTGATCCACCGATCTTGACGCCGGAGGCGGCAAAACTGTGGGGAGCGATTCCACGCCAGCCACTCGCGCATGGGAGGCACCGACCGGTTGTCCGCCAGATGTCGCTACCAGTTCGGTGATCCAAATATCTTCCTTGGGCAGGCGAGCATTGAGTTCTTCGATGATCTCCGGCCAAAAACTCCGATCGTTGATCGCCGCGATCAACGGAGCGGCCAAACCCTCGAGCGTTGCGGTTTCCTTTCGCACTTGGTTCATCCGGGTCTCAACCCCTTTCAGCACCGCCACCTTTTGGTGGATTTGTTCGGTCCGGTCGCGAATGACATGCGAACCCTGCGCGTAGTACATCCCCCACCCCAGCAACCCGAGAACGAAGCAGACTGCGGCGGTGACGAGGAGCGGGCGCCGCTTCTCCAGGTCCTGCCTGCGCATCACGCTCTCGGGGCGAAGATTCAACTGGATCGGGCAGGCGGACGTCGCGCGGAGAGCCAGTCCAACCGGTTCGCCCAGGAGATACTTCGAAGACGCAATCCTCTCCGCCCACGCCACGTCGGCCACGGCGACCTTGCGCAGTGGATCGAAAAATTCGATCGGCAGTTGCAGTTTTTCGTGAAAAAACTCCCCGATACCTGGCGTACCCGCCCCGCCACCCGAGAGAAAAATTCGTTCGGGCGCGTTGCCTTGTTGTTGTGTGCAGTAATGACTGATCGAGCGCGTCAGTTCCGCATGCAGCCGGGATAAGGTGGCACACACGATTCTTGAGACGCGGGCAACCTCTTCGCCCAGCGGTTCGACTTCGGCACCAGCCAGACCGGCGACGCCGTCGCGTTTCTTGCGAAACTCAGCCGCGGCAAACGGCTCGTTGAATTCCTTCGCGATGGCGGAGGTCACGGAACTGCCGCCGATTGGGACGCTGCGGGTGAAGATTTTACCAGGCTCGATAAAGAGAAGATTGGTCGTGCGCGCGCCGATATCGACTAGCAACGAGCATCCGCTCAAGTCGCGGTAGTTGTAACAAAATGCGTTGTAGAGCGCCATCGTCGCGAGGTCGACGATCGATGTGCGCAGCCCAGTTTCCTCGACCACGTCATTGATCTCTTCGAGCAGGTCCGCCTTGATGGCGACCAGGACCACTTGAATCTGTTCGCCGGCGCCGCCACCGATCACTTGATAATCCCAGATTACTTCGTCGATCGGGAACGGGACGTTTTGTTGCGCCTCGAAGGAGATGAGCCGTTCGATTTTTTCCGCCTCGATGGGCGGGAGTTTTACGAAGCGCGCAAACACTGACTCTTCCGCCACGGTGTAATTGACCGGCCCGCCCTTGATTTGGAGCTCTCCCAACATCTCGCGTAAGGCCGCGCCAATTTCCGGGCTTCGCGCGGCCTGTTGCGCCGGATCGGCCAGGATTTCTCGCGATCGGTAACCACACAAAACCAGCCCGCCCTCTGGCCGAGTGCGAAACTCCGCCAGTTCGATGCTCTGCGAACCGAGATTAAGCGTGGTAATGCGTGCCCGGGGGGACATTCACCACTCAGAATTCCACAATCGAGCGCCGCAACGCCAGCCCGAAATATACGTTTTATTTTTTCCTTGCCCGCTTTTGTCCAACTGATCAAACTCGCGTTTACCCCTCAACCCCATGAACACCCCTAACAACCCCAAACCCTAGAAAGAAAACCCCATGAATACAAAATCCCCTCTGTTCCGCTCATTCGGCGTCCTCCTGACGTTGCTCCTGTTTGTCGCGACCTCTGTCGCGGTACCTTGCTACCCGAGTCACGATCCACAATGTGCACTCTATTACGGGACCGGTAGCACACTCCAGCTCGAGCTGGAAACCGATTGCCCCTCCTATGCGACAATCTTCGTTATCACAGCCCTCGACAGCGGTTATCCCGCCGCCAATCCCTGTCACAATGGCGCCACCCCATGTGCGGGAACCTCCGCGATCCCAAATGGCTCGAAGATCTCAATTCCCTACGGCCACACCCTGTATGTAAAAATGATCGCTTGGAGTAGTGGCACCGGGGACTCACAAATCGTCGCCTGCGACCAGCACAATCCGAACTGGTAAGAGGCGTCAACAGGCGGTTCCCGGGCGGACTCGCCTTTCCATCTCGAGAAGCGTAACGAGCGGCCCTTGCCTGAAAGCTCTCAGGCAAGGGCGGCTTTGCTCTCTCCTGGCTGAGCAGAATTCCGCCATAAAGCGGCACCGATTCAAAGGCAGGTGGCGGTGGACTCCACCGGAAGAACTTTTGTCCACAGCCCGGGGATGAAAAACCAAGGTCGGCCGCCGGTTCGAATTAAGCGGCCCGTGCACCATTTTTTTACGTGACCATGCACGCACGACCGCCATTCGGGCCGGCGAAAACAGGCGGGACTGCATTAACGCAGTTTCGCGGGACTCCCTATTATCGGTACATGTCCGGGGATTGCCGAATAAACTGTGTCCCCCCGATCCTCGTCCACTTGCCGCCCTTCAAGAGCCCAACCCAGACGTCGCTGTGCTGGATACCGGCATGAAATGATTCGTCATTGTTAGCAAAATCCACGGCCATCAGGCCATCCGCGATCTTATAGATGAGCAAATGGACCTTAAGCGAGGGCGACCGCTTAAGCCGGCTCTCAGTGGTGTCGAATCCGACGGGACTCCATGCCTTCGCCATCGAGAGGGCCATCTTATCGTAAACGCCCCCGGCTTCCGAGTGCACGATCTTCGGCTCGCCGCCATTAGGGGCGTAGGCCACAATCCAAGCGTCGACATTCGAAACGCATAGCGACTTATAGAGCTTCGGGCTCAAGCTCACCTTCAAAGCCGACAACGGAAAGTCGGGCAGGTTCTGGATCGTGCGCGGATTTTTCAGGACCCGCATAGTGCGCGGTTTCGCCGGGGCAGGCTCAGGCTTGGCGAGGAGTGTGAGGGGAAGGAGGAAACTTAATACGATGGTGGGGAAAAACTTCATAAGCGGGAGAGAGTGCCAAATTCGGTGGCGCCAGTAAAGTTCTTGAAGAGGCGTTATTTTCAGGCAGTTCCGCAGCGGCGAGAAGCGGTTCGGTTGATGTATTCCAGGGTTCATCATAAGTGTGGTTGTGGGTTATAAAGTGCTTACGGAAGATGGTAAACTTCCACCAGCCCGACCCCGTTGCTGCGGTTGTTCCCGCGCACGATTGACGGTGTAGGCTCCTGGCGTGACTGTCTCTACCAGTGCCGCTTCTTCGTCGTGAGTGGGAGCTAACCCGGCTGCTTCAATCGCGGAGCTGTTGGATCGGCTCGTCTTTCCAGTTGTCATTCGATCGAACTACTGTCCCGCTCGAGTTCACCAGGTCGAGCGTTGGATCGGCCAGTGCGCCCGGCACCCCGAGGTCACTCAGGGAGGGTCCCAGCGCTCGTGCCAGGTATCCGCGCGTTCGTTCCGTTGCCAGGTCCTACAATCACTCCCGCGATCATCACGTTATTGTCCACGTCCACAAATCCCCGTGTGCTGATGTTCCCCAGCTTCGAAGTCGGAGAATGATCCAGATCGTAGGCTTCCACCACTCCCACGCCAGTCGTCCCGTTTTTACCGCGAACGATCGCCGTGTAACCCTGCCCTGGCAGTAGCGTCCAGATAATGGCCGACTCGGCCGCATTGCCCGGCGCAAATCCGCTCGCCGCTATCTCCGCCTGTTGGCTGGAATTCTGCCAGTCGTCATTGCTCATGAGCAGCGTGCCACCTTGGAAAAGATCGAGCGTCGGATCCTCTAAGGCGCCAGGAACACCGAAATCTGTGAGCGAGGGACCAATAGCGCGCAGGATCACTCTCGTGCTGCCTGTGCCGGTGGTGATCATCCCACCGATCAGCACATTGTCTCCGCTTAGAACGCGAAGCCGCGTCGAGATATTTCCCAACGTGCCGGGCGTGGCTGTCGGGGTAGCTGTCGCGCGGTTGCTGTCGCAGTCGCGGTTGGCGTAGGGCTAGGTGTCGGCGTTGCGGTTGGGGTCGGCGTTGGCGTAATGCCAGGTGTCACGGAGGGTACCGGAGTGGGAGTGACTATGGGCGCCACCGCCAGGCGCGCGAGGCCGAAGCGCGGTGTTCCATTGAAATTATCGAACGCCCCTCCTATGAGAAGCTTCCCGTCCGCCTGGATGGCCAGCGCGGTGACCTGCGCACCGGCGAACGGATAAGTCTCCGGTGCTAGACCGATCCCTGTGCCAGGATCGAAGGCCGGGTCAACTGCGCCGGTGCCGGTTAAGCGCGCAATATTTTGAGATGAACTCAAAAAATATCCGCCCACAAAGACCTTCCCATTTTGGGGTGCCACCTGAAAAACGGGATCAATTTGGTTAACGGGGGGCGGCCCAACAAATGTTGAGTCGATCGTGCCATCAGCATTGATCCTCGCGATCTTCGAACGAGGCTGTCCATTATAGGAGCTGAAGGATCCTCCAGCGTAATATTTTCCCTCCGGCGACAGCGCCACGCTGCGCACGGTTTGATTAAAGCCACCGTTCGCGCCCGGGGTGAATGCTGTATCAAGCGCGCCCGTTGTTGCATTCAACCGCGCAATGCGGCGGGCCGTAACACCGTAAGTCGTAAACTCTCCTGCGATAACCAGCCTCCCAGCTCCATCCGGAGGTATCATGGAATAAATAGCGCCATTGGCTCCCGTGCCGCTCTGAAATGTCGGGTCAAGGGCCCCTGCCGGGGTGAGCTTTGCCAGCCGACGTCGGGATGCACCATTGAAGGTTTGAAAAGCGCCTCCGACGTAAACACTTCCGCTGGAATCCGCCACCACCGCATTGACGTTGGTTTCCGCCCCGACGCCCGGGATCGAAGGAAAGGTCAAGTGTTCCATTCGGATTGAGCCGAGCCACTCGTCCCCGCACGACACCGTTAACAACACGACAATTTCCGCCAATCAATATCTTCCCATCCGACTGGACAAAAATTGATCGCACCGAGCCCAAAGTTCCCAGGTTAGGATCAAAAGATGGATCGATCGTCGAATCGGGATTCAGGCGGACGATATTGTAGTGCGGGACTCCGTTCAATGAGCTGAAAAAGCCTCCTACCACAATCTTGCCGTCGGGTTGGGTAGCGAGGGCATAGATTTGCGGGTCGCGATCCGCGATCCCGCCCAGCCCATTGAACGTATTATCCAATGAACCGTCACTATTGGCCCAGGCCAGGTTATGGCGGGTAGCTCCCATATAGGTAGAGAAATAGCCACCCACGAAAATATCTCCGTCGCCTGGACGGACCACGATCGCCGTCACCCATAATGCCAGGGGACCGGCCGCAGTCGCATCGAAACCGGCATCACGGGCTCCTGTGGTTTCCAGGCGCACCACATTATTCGCCGCGACGCCGCCTAACGCATGGAACGCTCCACCGACCATTAGTTTTCCGTTTGGCTGCTGCGCCACGACGTAGATAAATGGGAGTATCCAAATAGTCGGTGAACGCCGCGGTGTCAAAACCGCTGTCGACTGCCCCAGAAGTGTCTAACCGCACAATGCCATTGCAGTTGACCCCGTTAAATGAGTCAAAGATCCCGAAAACGATGACTTGATCGTCCGATTGAACGAAGAGGCCGTAGACAAAGGAATCAAAGGCCGCCGACCCGGGCGCGAAACTGCCGTCATAGGTTCCGTCCGAATTCAACCGGACAAGACCAGGGACTGAATTACCGGCAAAAGTATCGAAGCCTCCCTGGATAATAATTTTTCCGTTATTGGCTCCCACGGTCTGGCGCACAGCATATCTGACCACGGTGTTGAATGGATCGAAACTGCTGTTGGCTCCGGTGCCCGGGTTAAAGGAGGAGTCGAAAGTCCCATTACTGTTGAATCGGGCAACACAGGAACGCGCTACGCTCGTCCCGGGTCCGGTGATGACGAAGAAGAACCTCCCGGCCACCACGATTTTGCCGTCGGGTTGGAGAATGGCGGAATACGCTAACCCTGGACTGGTCGCATTGCCGGACCCGTCATCCAGCCCATCCAGTGAAAGCATCTGTTGGATACGGATGCTCGGATCAGGTGAGCCATCGCTGTTGAGTCGCGCGATCGCTACGCTAGCGCCGACGATGATAATCTTGCCGTCCGGCTGGAGGATCGGGTTTTCCGCTCCGAAGGGCGCGACGTTCCCAGCATCGAATGAAGGATCGAGCGAGCCATCGCTGTTTAGACGCGCCAGGCCGCGACGGGTAACACCGTGTATTTTGCTGAATACTCCGGCGACAAGCAGTTTGCCATCGGGCTGGAGCGTTGCGCCGTCCACTTCACCGTTGCTGAATTTTCCGGCATCGAAGGCCAGATCAAGACTGCCGTTGGGCTCCACTTGGGCGAACGCGATTTCCGACGCGCTCAGCGACGCCACGAATATCAAGAGCGCCATGATTTGCCGGCAACGCCCCAGGCATGCTTTCGTTAGATCATTCATTGACTGACTGAAGTCAGTTGGTCTGGGTTTTCTTGCGTTCATATAAGTCATGCGGATTGGGTAACGCTCCGGATTGGCTGGGGCTGTGAGGGGGCTGGGGCACGGGGAGCTGTCTTTTTACGTGTTGAGTGTCGAACGGCAAGCAAAAAGCTTGGGGGCACCGCAGATTATTAAATGATGGCGGATCGGCGTTCGCCGTTGCCTACCGGAACAGCGGTAAATTCGACGTCAGCCAATTCGTCCACGTCAATAAGAGCGCTAAGGTCGCGGGAAATAAGGGTCCGTTGTGAATCCCGACCACGTAAGGTCGATAAGAGGTCGGTCCTAGAATCTCGGCAGAATTATAACGATCCAGCGGCGTTCCAGAGAACTCGACTCGCGCTTTGCGAGGCATTGGTGGAATCTGCGTCAGACCCGCTCATCGAGTCCAGCAATGTGCCGACATTCTAGGACCGACCCCTTTGTTTTTTTTTTTTGCCTCTTTTGCCTTCCCTTACTTAGCATCTAACTTGCGGTAAGGTGTCGGATCTTGGAAGATAGTCTCTGTAGATCGTTCAACTTCGACGCAGGGCGCTCGCAGGCATCGACAAGGACGTTAACGATCTCCACGAATTCTTCGTAGGCTGGGGTGTGGTAAGCGGCAAACGCCATTATTCCGGTAGTGACTGAACGATTTTGATTGTCAAAAGCGATGAATAACGGCGCGTGCATATACAGGCGGCCAAAATCCGGTTCCTTGGGTGCTCCGGGCAACATCGTCTGCCAAAGCAGTTCGATCTGATTCGCAAGGTTCTGAGATAGCTCTATCTCTCCAGCGGCAATTCTTGACTTGTCTAATTCTCTCTTCAGATCAAATTGTTTACCAAGCGAGGTGTGACTCAAGATAGACTGGCTTAAAGACGGCGTTGCTCGCTTGAAACTCAACGAGCGTGAGCAGTCGGGCCGCGAATAGACTTTGAGCGTTTCATCCTTACTGGGGTCGGACAGATTCACGTATAGCCTTTCACGGTATTGTGGGTAAACATGCGTGTTTCGAGCTCCTGACGGTAGACTTTTCCCAGAGGCCTCTTTGCATTATAATTCCTCAAGGCTTTTACAAAAAGGGCATCTCCTGCTATGCAAACATTCGATGTGAGCAGCTAAAGGGCTATGGTCGCGAACGCAGAAAAACGCTTAGTCATATACATTAGGATTCTTACCGAGACCAAAGATCGGTGTGCGTTTCCGGCGGGCGACCGTCCCGATATATTTGGTAAATTCCTCGCTCGGCTATCTATCGGTTACTGAAATACATGGCTTTCGTTGTTGCCAAAGCGCGATAGTCCTATGGCGTGGGATCTTCGAGCCTTCCTCCGTGTGCGTTCACGCCTGCTCGGGTGTGGAAATGAGTCAGAAAATGGGAGCGGGAAATCGGCAATGCCTCTTCTATGTGATCGATTTTCCTCTGTGAGGGAAAGGCGTTCGGATTCCTATAGACGGGCTTGGCAAACACAGGCGCAACTCGATGCGGTTCTTGATCCACTATCGCACCTGTTCGATCTTCTCCAAATCCACTCTGTTCCCGAAGTTGGGCTCTTGCTTCCGCCTGCGCGCGTTGCTCACTCCATTGAGTGTCCCCTTTTTCCGGTGCGACTTTTGATATTATTGGGCCTGCTATTGTGTACTGGCCTTTTGTGTAGCGATCACCCCCAACTACGCCATACGCGCCCAGGTACGCTCCATGGGTGAAGTCCGCGAATGAACCTTGGGAAGCAGATACAGATTAGGGGTCGGTCCTAGAATCTCGGCAGAATCATAACGATCCAGCAAATGATAAACCGCTCCGGGGAACTCGACTCGCGCTTTGCGAGGCATTGCGGGAATCTGCGTCAACCTCGGTCATCAAGTCCAGCAAATTTGCCGACATTCTAGGACCGACCCCTTATTGCCCTCTGTTGACCCCAAGCCCACTATCCGTCAAATCAATGCAACCCCATTTTGACCCCTTTTGCTCCTTTTCGCCCGACGTGTTGCCACTTCGCGCGTCACTCCATTTGATCCCATTACCTTAATCTAGTTTGAGCGAAGACCACACCGCAACTAGGAACAAGAGGGTGATTCCGATCGGTAACCATGGATGCCATAGTCGATTTCTCCAGTTAACGACTACAAGGCCTATGATTATTACAAACAAGATAGCGGTGTGTATTCCCAGAAGGCGGAGCCATTGCTCAAGGTGTTCGATAAGTGGTCCCCCTTCAGGAATTCGGTCTAATCTCCCTCGCCACCACCTGTAGGTGCCGCCCGTTATCCGCTGCAAATACCATAGATCGCAAATGAACAGGATTGTAATAATGGGAATCGTTTTCATTAGGCCAACATATTATGGGTAGGCCGATAAGGGGTCGGTCCTAGAATCTCGGCAGAATTATAACGATCCAGCGGCGTTCCAGAGAACTCGACTCGCGCTTTGCGAGGCATTGGTGGAATCTGCGTCAACCTCCCTCATCAAGTCCAGCCAATTTGCCGACATTCTAGGACCGACCCCTTTTGCTTTTTCCTCAACCTTGTACGACATGCACGTAGCACGCGGTTGGCGTACCTGCGCTGGTCCCCTTTGTAACGCTCCTACTGTTTGAGTTGAATAATCGAGATGCCTGCAGGATCTGTCTGACCAGTAACCGGCGAATATGTACCACTTGGCTCCCGGGTTAAGAAAAGTAGCCACGTGGGCTGCGCTTTTGCCAAGCGAATGAGACGGGGACCATTTACTATCATGAGATCGTCATCGGATTGCAGCCTGTAGTGACGGAGAGAAATTGTAGGAGCACTCTGTTTTCCTTTGAGGATAAGACTAATCTCAAACTCTGTGACGACGCCGACGACGGGAATATTGTTCAGCAGCGTGCCGCGTTCCGAAGTATCTTTTGTGGAAACGACACTGGCAATAACCACTAGATCAGCTTTCTCGAACATCTCCTGATGGGTCCACGATTCTATGATGCGTGCGACCAGTGATTCAGGAGTGGCGACAATCATCACGATTGAGAACAATATTGGTATGCGCATGATAGTGGGTGGCAAGTATGTTTAAGAGGTATGCATAAGTTTCATTGGAAAGGGACCCAATGCTCAGTCTTTGTCAATTCTCCATCCGCGTTCACCGTAGCCTTCCATGTTAATTGGCGCCCCATGACCGTAAGCGTTTGTGATACCGTAACGTGCCCATCTGGGCACTTGAATGGATAGCTCCATGTGTCAATTACCGTGCCATTTGGTTTCGTCCAAAAATTACTTCTTTTTTCGCCCTTGGGTGCAAAACACTTAGGGTCGCTGCGCTGTATATCTTCTTTTACATAGACGCCCGGCATCGGCTTTCCGGATGCGTCCTGGACCAAGTAAGTCCAACGAATTATCACAATATTTGTAATGAACTCACCTTTTTTACCGCGATGTTCCTCAACGTAGCTACTATTTGTCCGCGTCATTGAGTCCGGGGCGTTCGGGTCGCTTTCTCGCTGTATGGGCCCTGCTTGAGACACCTGCCCCATCGCGTAGCCACGGCTACCGTCTAAACGACCAGCGCCACCTTTGCCCATGTACGCCTTGTGCGTGAAGTCAGCGAAGGAGCCTTGCTCATTATTGGAGCTGTCAGCATACCTTGCCATATCCCACATGATGTCTCGATGGATGTCACCGGCTATTTGTTCCCGCAGTCCCGTCGGATCACTTTTGTTTACCGGATCATTGTGGCAATAGCGGTAGAGATTGTAGTCGCCCGCCTCAAACTCCTTCGGATCGGGCTGGAGGAAGCGGCCTAGCTCCGGTTGATACATCCGGTGCGCGGTAATCGTAGAGCCGCATGTCGCTGATCCATTCCCGCCCCGTAAACAGAAACCGCGTTCTTCGCGTTGCCGCCCTTCCCTCCCGTCGGCCTGTAAAAATACGGCAGCCCAAACGCGTCGTAGTCATACTGCTCCAGCGATGCTGCCGTTCGCAGTGCTCAGCAGGATGCAATTCCCCTGCGCGTCGTAGTGATGGTTATACCAGATCCCACTCACCTTGCTTGCCACGATCTCATCTACCCGGCCGCCGTGCACATAGACGCCGGTCCGCGTTCGTCGCGCCCTGGCCCTCCTGCACCAGGTTCCACCCATCGTAGTAGAAATAAGTCGCCGTGAGTGTACCGGGCGTTCCAGCCGCAGGCCGGCCCTTTCCATCGCTTCACACACCGCCCCAGCGGATCATACCCAAACCACATGCAGTTGTGACGGTTCCGCCGGGATACGCCGGCTCCACATCGCCACCGGCTGGTTCAGCGCGTTATAGCCCGCCGTGATATAGCCGTCCGCCGTCGTCACTCCGTTCCCCGCCACCGGTGGCGTCGGAGCCGCTGAGGGCATCCGCAGTTGTCGTAGTAAATCGCGCTCCCCCAATGCTGCGGGTCGGGCTCGGGATGCTCCGGTCGTTCTCCCAGCTGTAATACTGGTTCAGCCCGTTGTCCCGCCGCCATCGACATCCATCGGCCCCGGTTGGCCACGTGGTTCTGCCCCTTCCGGTTGCCCAGTGCATCGTAGTGAGAAGCTGTCCGTCCGCAACGCTCCGGTCGGGCGTCGCGTCTCCGGATTGAGCGCCCGATACGATGCGGCCGTCAATTGGCCCTCCGCATCGTAGCCGTAACGGTTCCCCCGCCCATCCTCCATCGCGTTGTAGGTCTGGTCGTCCCCCGCTTCCATGCCTTGATCCGGTCCCGGTCGTCCCGCCAATAATCCCGCTCTGGCCAGGTCGTGCCCATCCTTGGTATGCTGCACCAAGTCGATCATTCCCCGCCCATCATAGCCATAACTGGTCGTGACGCCATTGGTCCGCGCCTGAACATCCACTCTCCCATCCGGCAATAAACGTAACTGGTGCCCCGGCCTGCCAGCCTAGCTCCTGCAATTGCCCGCGCGCCGTGTAACTGCGGTTCACCGAGGTCCCATTGGGATAAGAATCTGCGACACTTCCCCGTTCGGATACCGGCAGTAGCGAACTTCGTTGAGCCCCGGTCCCGGTCACCGTCGTGCCTTCCGTGCGCATGCCCCCGGCGTCGTCGTACGGGTAGTCGATAATGGAGAAGCTGTTCCAGATCTTCGTCAGCCGGCCGGCATCGTCCCAGAGCTGACTGATCGCTGGCGTCTGCGAATCCACTAAATTTTGCGGAGTAAGCCAATAATGGTGCTTCTCCCGCCCCCGCTCGTCATAGACGTCGATAACCTTCGTCTGTCCGCGCCGCGTCTTGTAGGTCTTGAGCTGACCGAGCTCATAGGTGGTCTGTTCGAAAGTTCCATCCGGGAACACCGTCTCGGTCGGACGGCCCAGCGTGTCCTGCCAAAACTGGGTCAGCTGGTCTTCGGTCCCTCCGCCATCCTTGGCCCGATGAGCGATGACACTGGCCAGCTCCTTCATCGGTCCCCAGCGGTAGTAAAACTCGGTGGGGTTGTTGCGTTCATCGAAGGATCGTCCCGGCTGGCCAAACGGGTCGTAGTTTTCCCAGCGTTGCGCACGTGGCCGAATTTCATCGAACCTCGGTCAATTGGGTCCAGTTAATTTGCCGAGATCCTAGGACCGATCTCTTTTGCTCCCGCTAGGGAATGTGATAAACCTCCACCAGTCCGACGCCGGTGGTGCGGTTACTTCCGCGCACGATTGCGGTGTAGGCTCCTGGCGTCACGGTTTCCACCAGCGCCGCTTCTTCGTCATGACCTGGAGCCAACCCGGCTGCTTCAATCGCCGAGCGTTGATCGGATCGTCTTTCCAGTTGTCATTCGAGCGAATCACTGTCCCGCTCGAGTTCACCAAATCGAGCGTCGGATCGCCAATGCTCCGGGCACGCCAAAGTCAGTCAGGACGGTCCCAGAGCCCTCGCCAGGATCCTGAGGCTCGTTCCGTTGCCCGGTCCCACAATCAATCCCGCGATCATCACGTTGTCGTCCACGTCCACAAATCCTCGCGTGCTGATGTTCCCCAGCTTCGAGGCCGCGAGCTTGATCCAGATCGTACGCTTCCACTATTCCTACGCCCGTCGTCCCGTTTTTACCGCGCACGACCGCCGTGTAGCCCTGTCCCGGCGTCAGCGTCCAGATAATCGCGGACTCGGCCGTCGTTGCTCGGCGCCAGTCCGCTCGCCGCTATCTCCGCTTGCTGGGTGGAGTTCTGCCAGTCGTCATTACTGATGAGCAGCGTGCTGCCTTGGAAAAGATCGAGCGTCGGATTCGCGAGCGCGCCGGGAACGCCAAAGTCAGTGAGCGAGGGTCCGATTGCGCGGATGATCACTCTCTTCCCGCTGTGCCCGTGGCGATCATCCCACCGATCAAGAGCATTGTCTCCGCTTAGAACGCGCAGCCGGGTCGAGATATTTCCCAAAGTTCCCGGGGTAGCTGTCGGTGTCGGCAGTGGGGTTGGCGGCGGTTGGTGTGGGCGTTGCGGGTGGAGTACGTGTCGGAGTCAATGTGGTGTGCGGGGGTCGGTCGTGTGGGATGTGCGGCGTGGGTGAGTCGGCGTGTGGTGTTGGTGTGGTGTGGTGTAGGCGTTGGTGTCGGGTCGGCGTTGGTGTTGGATGTTGGGGGTTCGGCGTCGGAGTTCGCCGGTCCAGGAAGGCATATTCGAACTGATTGCGTGATGCTCTCCGAGCCATTTGCTCGCCGCTGCGGTAATAACCACGAGCGCGGATGTAAAAGTTCTGTCCGGCGGCAAGTTCAAACCAGTCAAGATCCAGTTATTCCCAGTCGCCGTGCCGTTCCCAAAGAAAGTGTAATTCACATTGTCGGTTGAATCCTCAAAGGTGACCCGTGTGAATTGCGGGCTGGAGCCGCTGCGCGTCCAGGTAATGGTGCTTTGCGTCACAACCAGGTCTTGCAGCGCGGCGGTGTCATTATTCAAACGAGCGAACCCATTGCGCGGCTCTCCGCCGATGTTCGTGAAATGCCGCCCGCCAAAATCTTGCCGTCCGCCTGCACCGTGACTGGAAAGACAAAATTATTCGCGTTCGGGTTGAACGAATCCGCCAAGCCAGTCACGGCATCGAGCCGGGCGATACGGTTGCGCGTCTGGCCGCCGATGGTGCCGTGAAACTCCGCCCACCAAAATCTTGCCGTCCGCCTGCACCGCGATTGCCGTGATAAAACTGTTCGCGTTCGGGTTGAATGAATCAGCCAAGCCAGTGGTGGCATCGAGCCGGGCGATGCGGTTGCGAGTCGTCCGCCGATGCTCGTGAAATTGCCGCCCGCCAAAATCTTGCCGTCCGTCTGCACCGCGACTGACATCGACAAGACTGTTCGCGTTCGGATTGAACGAATCAGCCAGTCCGGTCATGGCATCGAGCCGGGCGATGCGGTTACGCGGCTGTCCGCCGA
>CAVZAD010000006.1:0-181612 GCA_963773185.1 uncultured Verrucomicrobiae bacterium
AAACGTTTCGGAAAGGCCGATGTTCAGCGATTTCGAAACAGATGATGACGGAAGCCGTCACCTTGCTGCGGGACGAACTCGAGCGACCTAAATGTTCGTGGGCCGTTGTCCGTTGCTTAGCCAGGGCTCGTGTTAGAAACGCTACGTTTACGAAGGCAATGGCTGACAATCATGCAGTGCCTCTCGGGACCAATACGACTAGCGCAGAACTCCTAACTCTGCTTCAAATTGCGGATGAGCGGTTGGCACAACTTAAGAAATCGCTCAAGCCTGAACAGCGACTGGTACAGCAGAAACGGTTAGACGAATTGGAAGATCGCGCTTGGCTTGCCAGCATTTTTGCCGATGTCGAAGCAGAAATTGGCAGACTGAAACGGCTGCAAGCCTACGATGCGGCGATCCGAGATACCGACACGACCCGAATCACACGGAAAGCGACTGAGCTTTCGCACTCGCTCGTCACCAACCGGCTTCGGGACGTTTTCGCCGCTGAAATCTCGGCGTTGGGGTTGAGTGATCGTCGTATAGAATTGGCACAAGACCGCAGTGGCTACGGCACGACCAAGTTTCGCGTTTCACTAATTCGAAACCCAGAAGCGCCGGTCGCATGCGTGCTCAGCGAAGGGGAACAACGGTGTGTGGCACTGGCTGCGTTTGTTTCGGAACTCTCGACGGCCCATAACAAATCGGGAATCATTCTCGACGATCCCGTATCTTCACTCGATCACCTGTACCGCGACGCGGTCGTTTGTCGTCTCGTCAATGAAGCGAAAAACGGACGCCAAGTTATCGTGTTCACACACGACATCGCTTTCCTGGTGGCCTTAGATGACGAAGCGCGTCTCGAGGGGATAAGTCCGTTCTACGAGAGTGTTAGTCGCTCTGCAACGCAGGCGGGGATCTGCGCGGAAGGATCGCCGACGAAGGCAAAGCCGATAAATGATCAACTTGCTAAGATTGAACAACTTATCATTGGAGGCCGCGCTGCCTACACGATGGGAAAAGCGGAACAGTGGGGAGATAGCGTTAAGCTAACCACGGGACTCTTGCGAGATGTGTGGGAGTTGGCACTGGAAAAAGCTATTGCGCCGGTTTTGCGTCGCTATAGCAACAAAATCCACCCAGGTGGTTTGCAGAAGCTGGTCGTGCTAACGCAGGCTGATTACGAGGAGTTCGACAAGGGATACGCTTTTTGCTGCACCTTCTGTCATACGGATTCGGCTATGGTTAATAGACCGGCGACAACGCCGGAAAGATTATTGGAAGAGGCTCAAACGTGCTCGAACATGGATTGTCGATGTTCGCTCGCGTCAGGCGAAGGCTTGATCTTGGCGGAGTTCACGTCGAGAGCCAGACATCCAAGACGCGTTGGATAAGTGACGGTGGGAAAGCCAGCGCGGCTTGGCGAAGCGGTCCACCGAATCTGTGACTTCGAGGTATTTAAGAACCCGCCTATGGTGATCACGGCGTGACAAAACCGAGCGTGCTCGTGTGGTTTCGAAAATGGGACGGAAAAATCCCGACGACGGGACAATTGTTTCCTGATCTGATCTAGACTCATTCGCGTAAAGCGTTCTGTCCCAACGCGAAAGGAAACGCTTCGTTCGTGGCATGGCCCGTGCAAAGGGTTGCCCTGCTAGCTCTATTATTCTGTGAAAATGAAACGCCACTCGCTCCAAATTTTCACGCAACCAAGGTCCTGAACCTATGATCATTCGCACCCTTCTCCTGCTCGTCGCCGCGGCGGCGACGGCTTCCGCGTTATCGGAAGAAAACATTAATCAGCAGCTCGACGCTGCGCCGGGCGGCCGGATCATCGTCGATGTCGATTTCGGCACGATCGACGTCTCGGCGGGCGCGGATGACAAGGTGGTCGTCGAGGCGCATCGCAAGATCGATTCGAACAACGAAGCGCAGGAAAAGGAATACCTGGCCGCGGCGCCGGTGACGGTGACCAAGGAGGGAAATACGGTGACGATCCGCGCGCGGCGCTCGAACAAGGATCGCAATATGAATTGGTCCGGGCGCTGCAACATGGACGCGCGTTACACGGTGCGCGTGCCGAAGAATTTCAACTCCGAGCTGCGGACGGCCGGCGGATCGATCATCGGTTCCGAGCTGACCGGCACGATGAGCGCGGACACGAGCGGCGGGAAATTGAAATTCACCCATCTCAAGGGTCCGACCGGCGCGACGACCAGCGGCGGGAGCATCGAGCTCAACGGCTGCGAAGGCGCGGTGAAGGTCGATACGAGCGGCGGCCGGATTGAATCGATCGACGGGAGCGGCTCGCTCGAAGCGCGCACGTCAGGCGGATCGATCGTGGTCCGGAATTTCGGCGGCGACACGAAGGTGGAGACCAGCGGCGGCCGGCTCGCCTTCGAAAACATCAACGGCAAGATAACGGGGCGGACTTCCGGCGGATCGATTACGGCGCGGTTGAAATCGCCGGTGCCGGGCGATGTGAATCTGGAAACTTCCGCCGGCAGCATCGAAGTGACCGTTCCGCCGGATGCCGGACTGGACGTCGAAGCCGAAGCGAGTTCCGGACGGGTGACGAGCGACCTGCCTTTTGTCGGCATTCGGACCGATCGCGAGCAGTTGAAGGGAAAGATCAACGGCGGCGGCAAAGTCGCTCGTTCTTGCGCTCCGGCGCCGGCAGCATCTCGATCAAACCCGCGGGATCGGAAGTAGCCGCGAAATAAATCTCACGATGAAGACCAAGCTTCTCGGAGGGACGTGCTTCGGCACGTCCGATTCCTTTGCGACCAGCTTGTCCTGTATTTCAACGCAGGACGTGCGGAAGCACGTCCCTCCGGTGGCCAGATTTCACGCGCCAACCCATGAACGACTTCCGCTACGCCCTTCGGCAGCTTCGCAAATCCCCCGGCTTCACTCTCATCGCCGTCCTCACGCTCGCGCTCGGGATCGGCGCGAACACCGCGATCTTCAGCGTCATCTACGCGGTCCTGCTCCAGCCGCTGCCCTATCCCGAGGCGAGACCGGCTGATGATCCTGACCGAGACCGACGCGAACCAGCCGCAGATTTCCGTTTCGTTTCCCGATTACGTCGATTGGCGGCGCGACAACACCGTCTTCGAACACCTCGCGATTTCGCGGCGTGAATCGTTCAACCTGAGCGGCCTCGAAGGTCGGGCGCCGGAACAAATCAGCGGCGGCCTGGTCACCGCGAATTTCTTCAAAGTGATCGGCCTCGAGCCGCAACTGGGCCGCGGCTTTCACCGAAGAAGAGGATCGGGTGGGCGGACCGCTGGTGGCGGTGATCAGCGACCGGTTATGGCAGCGGCTTTTTTCACGCGACCCGAATGTGCTCGGCCGCGTCATGAATTTCGGCAATCAGCCCTACACCATTCTTGGGGTGATGCCGCCGCAGATGTTCTCGCCGCGAACCGTGGATGTTTGGTTTCCGATCATGCGGCGGACCGACCATCCGGCCTGGCAGACGCGCGATAATCATCCGGGTTTGTTTGGCTGGGGCCGTTTGAAGACGGGCGTGACGGTCGGAGAAGGCGCTGGCGGAGATGAAGGAGATCGCGGCGCGGCTTTCGAAACAATATCCCGATTCGAACACCGCGTGAGCGTAACGGTGACGCCGCTGCTGGAGAATCAGGTGGGCGATTATCGCGCTAGTTTGAACCTGTTGCTCGGCGCCGTTGCTCTGGTGCTCCTCATTGCCTGCGCCAATCTGGCGAACCTTCTCGCGGCCCGGGGCGCGGCGCGCGCGCAGGAATTTGCGGTGCGCGCGGCGGTTGGAGCGTCGCGCTGGCAGATCATCCGCCAGCTTTTGATCGAGAGCTTCGTTCTGGCGCTCGTCGGCGGTTTGCTTGGAATTGGCCTGGCGGCCTGGGGTCGCGACATTCTCGTCGCTCTTTCGCCACCCGGCGTTCCGCGTTTTCAAAATCTGTCGCTCAACGGCTGGGTCCTGCTCTTCAGCCTGGGACTCTCGCTCGTCACCAGCCTTCTTTTCGGTCTCTGGCCGGCGTGGCACACGTCGCGCGCCGATATTCAGCTCGCTCTGAAAGCGGGTGGGCGCGGCAGCTCCGATTCCGCAGGCGCGCGCCGCTCGCGCGATCTGCTCGTGGTCGCCGAAGTCGCGCTAACGCTCGTCCTGCTGAGCACGGCCGGCCTGGTCATGAAAAGCTTTGCCAACGCCAGGGGGCTCGGACTCGGTTTCGATCCGCATCTTCTGCTTTCCGCGCGCGTCGATCTCCCGGAGCCGAGTTATTCCGACGAAACGAAGCAGGCGAATTTCTCCAAGGCGTTGCTGGAGAAACTATCGGCTCTTCCCGGGGTGCAGAACGCGGCGCTCGCTTCCAATCCGCCGCTCATGACGGGATGGCAGACTTCGTTTGTCCCGGAAGGCGCGCCGGAACCGCCACCGGGCAAGTCGCCCTCCGTCGAGATGAACGTCGTGACGGCCGGTTATTTTCAAACAATGCACACTCCGTTGCTGCGCGGCCGGCCTTTCGAAGCGCGCGACACGAAGGACCAGCCGCCGGCCATAATCGTCGATCAGCTGCTGGCGGAGCGCCATTTTCCCGGTGAGGACGCGGTCGGCAAACGCATTCGGATGCACACCGGCGTCGACGGCGCGGCCGAATTCCGGACCATCGTCGGCGTCGTGCCGCACCTAAAAGTCTACGGGTTCGATGAAATGACCGTGCTGCCCCAGGCGTATCTTCCGATGACGCAACAGCCGCAGACCGGGCTGGTCGTTTTGCTCCGGACAACGCTCTCGCCGAAGTCGCTCGAGAAACCGGTGCGCGATATCGTGGCCTCGCTCGATCCCGCCCAACCGGCGTTCGAGTTCAAGACGATGCAGGAACGCGTCGAGGAAACGTGGGCCACGCCGCGGCTGATGAGTTTTCTGCTGGTCTGCTTCGCGGTGCTGGCGTTGACGCTCGCAGTCGTCGGGCTCTACGGCGTGATGGCGTTCAATGGCTTGCGCCGGATGCGTGAAATCGGAGTGCGCCTCGCGCTCGGGCGCCATGCCGGCGCAGATCCGAATGATGATGCTGAAGCAGGGAATGCGGTTGCTCGGCGCAGGTTTGGTTCTTGGTTTCGTGGGAGCGGTCGCGCTTTCCCGCGTGATTCGCAGCCTGCTTTTCGGCGTGAGCGCAAACGATCCGCTCATCTATTGCATGGTCACTCTGGTCCTGGCGGCCGCGGCACTCTTTGCCTGCTGGATTCCGGCGCGCCGGGCCTCTCGAGTTAATCCGATGATCACCCTGCGCGCCGAATGAACGAAAACAGTGACGAGTGACGTGTGACATGTAACGAGCAAACCGACTTCTGATCTCTGGCCTATGAACAACCTCCGCTACGCCTTTCGCCAACTGCGCAAATCACCGGGGTTCACTTTTGTGGCGGTGCTCATTCTCGCGCTCGGCATCGGCGCGAACACCGCGATTTTCACCGTCGTCAACGCGGTCCTGCTGGCGCCGCTGCCCTATCCCGACTCCGATCGCCTCGTCATGGTGCAATCGCGCAACTTGCAGGAGAACCTGCAGAATCTCGGCTTTGCCCCCGCCGGCTTCCGCGACGTCGAGAAGCAGGTCACCTCGTTCGAAGGCATCGCGGCCGGGCGTTACAACTACGACAACCTCACCGGCATCGAGAAGCCGACTTCGCTGACCAGCAGCCTTGTCACGCAGGATTACTTCAAGGTCCTGGGCGAAAAGCCGCTCCTGGGCCGCACCTTTCTGCAGGAAGACGCAGCGGCCGGCGCGAAGGCGAGCGTCATCCTGAGCTACGATCTCTGGCAGAAACAATTCGGCGGTCGCCGCGAGATCGTGGGCGAATCGGTCACGCTCAACGACGTGCCGCACGAAGTCATCGGCGTGATGCCGCGGACATTCAAAGATCCATTCAACATCTCGTCGCTCTGGCGGATTTTCCCGAACGAAGGGGGCGAGAACATGGTGGCGAACGCGCGGTTCTGGTCGGTCATCGCCAAACAGAAAGCCGGCATTCCTGCATCCACGGTCCAGGCCGAGCTTTCCACCATCGCGGCCCGTCTCGTCCAGGCCGATCCGAAATTTTACAAGGGCTGGGACTTCGTGGCGACTCCGTTGCGCGACCAGGTGGTGGGCAATTATCGCGACGGATTGTTGCTGGTCGTTGGCGCTTCGGTGCTCGTGCTCTTGATCACGTGCGCGAACGTGGCCGGGCTCCAATTCGTTCGCGCTTCCACCCGGCAGCGTGAAGTGGCCATCCGGCTCGCCCTGGGCGCGAGCCGGTCGGCGATCGTGCGAAGTCATCTGATCGAGTCGATGCTGCTGGTCTTGATCGGTGGAATCGGCGGCGTGTTGGTCGGCAGTTGGGGATTGGATCTGCTGCTGGCGAGTTTCTCGGATGGTTGGATTCCGCGTAGCGACGAGATCGGGCTGAACATGACGGTATTGGCGGTGACGGGGGTGACCGCACTCGTCACCGGAATTGTTTTCGGCCTGTTTCCCGCCTGGCATGCCACCCGGGTCGAAGCGATCGATTCGTTACGCGACGGCAGCAAAGGCTCGGCCGGTTTGCAATCGGTCCGGCTCCGCGGCGCGCTCGTTATTGCCCAGATCGCGCTGACCATGGTGCTGCTGGTTTGCGCAGGGCTGGTCTGGAAAAGCTTTGCCGCGATCACGCGGGTGAATCCCGGCATCCAGATCGAGAACACGCTGAGCATGGTGATTACGCTTTCACCGACGCGCTACGACACTGGACCAAAGCGGGCCGATTATTACCGGCAGCTCCTCGATCGGATCGCTGCCGTGCCCGGTGTGGAATCGGCGGGATTCACGCAGACGATGCCGTTCACCTGGGGAATTCCCGCGACGTTTTCGATTTACGGTTTGCCCGACGACACCGCGAAGCTGCCTCCGGCTTTCTACGATTCCGTCAGCGTCTCGTATTTCTCGGCGATGCACATTCCGTTGTTGTCCGGCAGGATGTTCGCCGAGACCGATAATGATCAGGCACCCAAAGTGATTGTCCTGAGTCAATCCGCGGCGAAGAAATTTTTCCCCACGGAAGATCCAATCGGCAAACGCCTCACTCTGCCGCCGAACCGCCAGCAACCCGCGCCGCTGATCCTCGAAGTGGTAGGCGTGGTCGGCGACGTTCCGCGGAATGGTCTGAATTCCGATTTACCGTATCAGGTCTACATGAGCCTGAACCAGCGGGGCACGGCCTTCGCCACGCTTCTGGTGCGCTCGCCCCTGCCGGTCGAGACGCTTTCGCAAACGATCCAGCGCGCGATCTGGGAATTCAATCCGGAGCAGACGATTTCGAACGTCGCGCCGGTGCGGTCGCTGGTGAAACAGAGCCTGACCCAGCCGCAACTTTACCTGACCCTCTTCAGTCTCTTTGCGATCCTGGCGTTGCTGCTGGCCGGGATCGGTCTCTACGGCCTCATCGCGTATAGCGTGGCGCAGCGCACGCGCGAATTCGGCATTCGTTACGCGCTCGGTGCGCAAGTGCGCGACGTTCTTCGTCTCGTCATCGGCCAGGGCGCGAGGCTTACCGCCTTCGGTCTAGTCCTGGGGCTACTGGCTGCGGCCGGCGTAGCGCGCCTGATGGAAACGGTACTCTTTCGCACCAAGGCTTACGATCCAGTGGTCTTCGGCGTCGTCGTCTTTGTTCTCGCCGTCATCGGTCTCCTCGCCGCGCTGCTGCCTGCGCTGCGCGCGAGCAAAGCCGATCCAGTCGCCGCATTACGCGCCGAATAAAATGAATGACGAAGCCCGAATGACGAATGACGAAACAATGACGAAGCCCGAAGTCACACACGCTGGACGGAGCCTTGGGATTTTCGTCATTCGACCATTCCTTCGGCATTCGTCCTTCGACATTTGTCATTTTGTCTCATGAACAACCTCCGCTACGCCTTTCGCCAGCTCCGCAAGTCTCCGGCCTTCACGCTGACCGCGCTGGCCACGGTCGCGATCTGCCTCGGCGCGAACCTGGCGATTTTTGCGGTCATCAATTCCATCCTGCTCCGGCCGCTGCCGTTTCCGCAGTCGGATCGGCTGGTGAAGATTTTCAACACCTACCCGAAAGCTGGGGTTGAAAATGACGGCTCATCGATCACCAATTACTACGAGCGCCGCGGGAACATCCCGGCCCTCTCGAGCCTTTCCATTTATATGGAACGCAGCGAAGTCGTCGGCGAACCGGGCTCGACCGAGCAGATGGGAGTCATTCGCATCTCACCGGATTTCTTCGCCACGCTCGGCGTGAGGCCGGCGCTCGGCCGCAGCTTCACCGAGGAAGAATGGATTCAGCAGAAGAACGTCGTTATCCTGACGGACGCCTTCTGGCGCGAGCGTTTTAATTCCGATCCAAAGGTTCTGGGTCGTGAGACCCGAATTAATGGCATCCCGAGGGAGATCGTCGGTGTCCTGCCTCCTGGTTTTCGCTTTCTTTCCTCCGAGGCGCGGCTCTTTGTCTCGATGAAATCCAGCGAGGAACAGCGTTCCGCAAAAGCGCGCCACTCTGGCGGCGGCGCCACACACATGATCGCGCGTTTGAAACCGGACGCCACGACTGCCGAAGCGCAAGCGCAGATCGACGCGCACAACACCACCGTCGAAAAAGATAACCCGGAGGCGAAGATGATGGCGGAGGCCGGTTTCCGTTCGCCGGTCGTTTCGCTGCATGCGGATCATGTTCGCTCTATTCGTCCGACGCTTCTTCTTATGCAGGCTGGTGTATTTTTTCTGCTCCTGATCGGGGCGGTCAATTTGGTGAACCTGCTTCTGATTCGCGCGAGCGGACGAGCGAAAGAAATGGCGATCCGTCAATCCATGGGGGCCAGCCGGCGGCAGATTGTCGGGCAGGTCATGATTGAGACCGTGGCGTTGACCGCGAGTGGCGGATTACTCGGGCTCGTCGCCGGCGCTTGGGGAACGCGGTTACTCGAAATTCTCGGCGCGGGCCGCCTGCCGCTCGGCGCGCGGATTGAGTTCGATGGTTGGTTGGCGGCAATCGGTTTGATCGGCTCGCTTGTTCTCGGCATCGTCATCGCGCTGCCGATTGCGTGGTTCAACCTGAGCAGTCATCTTGGCCACGCGCTTCAATCCGAGTCGCGGAGCGGCACGGTCAGCCGCGCGGCGCAACGTCTCCGCCACGGCTTCATCGTCGCTCAGATCGCGCTCGCCTTTGTTCTCCTGGCCGGCGCTGCCTTGCTCGGAATGAGCCTGAAAAAAGTCATGGCGGTCTCTCCGGGCTTTCAGTCCGATCACCTGCTCACCGGCGAATTCACGATCCCGTGGCAAAGCGATCCGAATCGCCACGTTGAGATGGGCGATCGCTTGCTGGAATTGATCCGCCAGCAGCCAGGTGTGAGCGCCGCCGGAATCATCACGAACCTGCCGCTCACCGGCGACGACGGCAAAACGTCCGCCGCGCCCAAAGGCTATGTGCCGCCGGCGGGCCAGTCACTGCAGGGTCATTATTCCTATGGCGTCACCGGCGATTACTTTACCGCCCTCGGCATTCCGTTGCGCGAAGGACGGTTTCTGACCTCCGAGGATTCTCACCGGGCGGAACGAGTCTGTGTCGTCGATGAAGATTTTGCGCGCCATTATTGGCCCAACGGCGGCCTGGTCGGTCAGAAAATCACCCAGGCGGGCGAAACCGATGACGCGAAACTCTTCACGATTGTCGGCGTGGTCGGCCGGGTGAAACAGGCGGCGCTCACCGAGCCGCCAGGCCAGGGGGCGGTCTACATACCGTTCGCTTATCGCGAGAACTCTTATTATTTTGTGGTCACGCGCACCAGCCAGCGTCCTGAAGCATTCGCCGGGACGCTCCGCAAACTGATCCGCGCGGCTGATCCGGATTTGGCCGTCGGCAACATCCGCTCGATGGAGACGCACGTCGCGGACAGTCTTATCGCGCGGCGGTCGCCTGCGTTGCTGGCGGGAATCTTTGCCGGTGTTGCTCTCCTCCTGGCCGCGATTGGGACCTACGGAGTTTTGAGTTATGCGGTGGCGCAACGGCAGCGTGAGATTGGGATACGCATGGCCGTGGGCGCGCAACGGCATCAAATCGCCGCCCAGTTCATCTCGTTAGGCCTCCGTCTTCTCTTCGCCGGAACCATCCTCGGTTTGATCGGCGCCTGGCTGGCCGGAAGAGCGATGCAGAGCGTTCTCTTCGATGTGCCGGCGCTGCACCTCGCCACTCTTCTTGCTACCGCCCTTCTCATGACCGCTGTCTCCTTCATCGCCTGCTTCATCCCCGCGCGCCGCGCCGCCCAAGTCGATCCCATAATCGCGCTCCGCGCCGAATAACAAAAATGACGAGGCTCGAATGACGAATTCCGAAACAATTCCGAAACCCGAAGCCCGAAAACCCGCGCGCTTCAATCAGAAATCAAGAATGCCATGAACGACCTTCGCTACGCTTTTCGGCAACTGCGCAAGTCACCCGGATTCACCGTCATCGCGGTGCTCACGCTCGCACTCGGCATCGGTGCGAACTCGGCCATCTTCAGCGTGGTCAACGCCGTCTTACTCCGGCCGCTGCCCTACCCGAAGGCCGACCGGCTCGTTTACCTGAACGAAGTGGTCAATGGGACGAATTCGGCCATCGCTCTGCCGGATTACGTCGACTGGCAGCGTGACACCACTTCATTCCAGCATCTCGCGCTGACCCGCATTGAATCACTCAACCTGAGCGACGTTCCCGGGCGTCAACCGGAGCGGGTCTCAGTTTCTCTGGCGACCGCGAATTTCTTCGACACGATCGGGCTTCCGCCGCACCTCGGCCGGACCTTCACGCCGGACGAGGACAAACCGGGCGCGCCGCCACTCGCGGTCATCAGCTATCGCCTGTGGGACCGCGCTTTCCACAAGGACCCGCAAATTGTCGGGCGCGCGATTACTTTGCATGGCCGCCCCATCAACGTGATCGGCGTGATGCCGCGGGAAATGGATTCTCCCCATGGAGTGGATATCTGGCTCTCGCTCATGCGGCGCAGCGCCATCCCGGGATGGCAGAACCGCGCCAACCATCCGATGTTCTATGCCTGGGGCCGGCTTAAGGATGGCGTCACGGTTGAGCAGGCCCGCGGCGAGATGGCTGCGATCGCCGCGCGTCTCGAGAAACTTTATCCGGCCACGACGGCCGGCACCGGCGTCGCGGTGAAGCCGCTCCTCGAAAATCTTCTTGGTAATTACCGGACCAGCCTGGCGTTGCTGCTTGGCTCGGTCGCCGTCGTCTTGCTCATCGCCTGCGCGAATCTCGCAAATCTTCTGGCTGTGCGCGGGGCCGCCCGCGCGCGGGAGTTCGCGATTCGCGCGGCCATGGGGGCCGGCCGCGGCCAGATCATCCAGCAACTCCTGCTCGAAAGTTTTGTCATTGCCGCGATCGGCGGTGCGCTCGGAATGGTCTTTGCGATCTGGGGTCGCGACGCGCTGGTCGCGTTCGCTCCGGCTGGGCGCGCCGCGGTTTGATGAAATCGGGTTCGACTGGAGGGTTCTCGCCTTCACGTTTCTGCTCGCGACGTTCACGACGCTTTTGTTCGGACTCTGGCCGGCCTGGCAGGCGGCGAGGACGGATATCAACATGGCGCTGCAAGCCGGCTCGTTCGGCAGCTCGGAAACGAAAACCGCGCGCCGCAGTCGCGATTGGCTGGTGATCGGCGAGGTCGCGTTGACGCTCCTGTTGCTGGTCGCCGCAGGACTGGTCCTCAAGAGCTTCGCCAAGATGCAATCGACCTCGCTCGGCTTCGAGCCGGAGGGGCTGTTCACCGTCCGGATCGAGCTGCCCTACACGAAATATGATGAGCTGAGCAAGACTCTCGCTTTCAACAATGCGTTGCTTGATGACGTTCGTCATCTTCCCGGAGTCCAGGCCGTCGCTCTCTCTGCGAGCCCTCCCATGATCGGCAGCTGGCAGATCAATTTCACGCCGGAAGGCGCGCCTCCGGCCGATCCGAGCCAGCAACCCGCGGGCGATTACGAAGTGGTGGCCGGCGATTATTTCGCGGCGCTCAAGATAAACCTCATTCGCGGCCGCACCTTCAACGAACATGACCGCGCCGATTCGCCGCCGGTCGTGATCATCGACCAGACCCTGGCCGACATGACCTTCAAGGGGCAGGATCCCATCGGGAAACGGATTCTGGTCGACACGGAATCGGATGTCGTGGATGGCGGTCCACGCCTTCACGAAATCATCGGGGTCGTGCCGCACCTGAAGTTCCGCGGATACGACGACGCCCAGCCGACGCCGTCGTTTTTCTTTCCGCAAGCGCAGGTCGGGCGCACCAACCTGACTCTGCTCGTCCGAGCTTCAGGCAACGTAAAGCGGCTCGAAAAACCAGTTCGTGAAATCGTCAACCGCCTCGACCCGACGCAGCCGCTCTTCGATGTGCGGCCGATGCAGGAACGCGTGGCGGAGACGTGGGCGACGCATCGTCTCCTGACATTCCTGCTCACGATCTTCGCCGGCCTGGCATTGGTTCTGGCCGCCGTCGGATTGTATGGAGTGCTGGCTTACAGCGCTTTCCGCCGGCTGCGCGAAATCGCGGTCCGCCTCGCGCTCGGGGCGCGTCCGGCGCACATCCGCGCCTTGGTGCTGGGCCACGGTCTCCGCCTCTTTGGCATTGGCATCGCCATGGGCGCGGTCGCCGTTGCCGCTTCCGCTGGTGTAATCCGCAGCTTTCTTTTCGGCGTCAGTCCGCTCGATCCACAGACCTATCTCGCCGTCGGTCTCATCCTTTCTGTCGTGACCATCCTGGCCGCGTGGATTCCGGCGCGACGCGCCTGCCGCGTCAACCCAATCGTCGCGTTGCGGTCTGAGTGATTGCCATGATCCCGGGAGCCGCCAATTCCGTGCTACGAAAACTCGCATGAACGATCTTCGCTACGGACTGCGGATGCTGCTCAAGAATCCCGGCTTCACCTTCGCCGCGCTCATTACGCTCGCGCTCGGCATCGCCAGCTCGACCGCCATCTTCAGCGTGATCGACGGCGTCCTGCTCCGGCCACTGCCGTATCCCGAGTCGGAAAACATCATGGTGCTGCATCCAACGAAGCGCAGCACGGGCGAGCCGGGAGGCGCCACCGCGCCGGCGAACTACATCGATTACGTCGCGCAGAACGAGGTCTTTTCCCACATGTCCGCCTCCCGCGGAGAACAGGCGAGCCTCTCAGACGGGGATCGGCCGGAGCGCGTGCGCGGCACGATGGTCACCTCCAGTTTCTTTCCGCTTTTCGGGGTTTCGCCGATTCTGGGCCGGACGCTATTGCCGTCCGACGAACAGCCGGGCCACAGCCACGTCGTCGTCCTGAGCTCGGAAGTATGGGCCCGCCGTTACGCCTCTGATCGCGGAGATCATTGGCCGCGAGATTTTGCTCAACGATGAGCCGCACACGGTGGTCGGTGTGATGCCGCCCAATTATATGCCGGACGGCTACGGCGAGCTGTGGATTCCCTCCGCCTTCGGCATTCCGACGAATTCGATTCGTCCGAATGTCGATCCGCGACCGATCCGCGGCAGCAATTATCTCGATGTCTATGGACGGTTAAAGCCGGGGGTCACGCTCGAGAAGGCGCGCAGCCAAATGGACGCGATCAGCCGGCGTCTCGAAAATCAATATGCGGACGACAACAGCGATACCGGCATTCGCGTCATGCCGTTGCACGAAGACGCCGTCGGCAAACTCCGGCCGGTCTTGTTGCTTCTTTTCGCGGCGGTCGGGTTTCTCGTTTTCATCGGCTGCGCCAACGTGGCGAACCTATTGCTCGCTCGCGCCGCGACTCGCTCGCGCGAAATTTCCATCCGCGCCGCCATGGGCGCGAGCCGTCTCCGTTTGATCCGGCAACTTGCTTACCGAGAGCGTGCTGATCTCGCTCATGGGCGGGGCGCTCGGTGCGTTGCTCGCCGCGTGGGCGATCCCCTTCTCGATGTCGATGGCGCCTCCCGGGCTGCAGAACTTCAAGGAGGTCGGCCTCAATGGCCAGGTCCTCGCCTTCAGCCTCGGCGTGTCGGTTATCACCGGCATTTTGTTCGGGCTCGTCCCGGCGCTTTCTTCGTCGTCTGGAAATCCGGCGGACGCCTTGAAACAGGGCGAACGCGGAAGCACCGGCGGCGGAAGCCGGCGGCGCGCGTTCCTCATCGCGACTGAAGTGGGCCTGTCGCTGATCTTGTTGATTGGCGCCGGGCTGATGATCAAGAGCTTCGCGAACCTGACGAAAGTAGCTCCCGGATTCAATTCCGATCGGCTCCTCATCTTCACGGTCGGCGCTTCCGCACGAGCCGATGAAGATCGCCAGCTCCAGTTTTATCAGGAGGTCGTGCGAAGCGTGGCTGACAGTGCCCGGGGTCGAGCGCGTCGCGGCGATCAGCCGGCTGCCGTTCTCGGGCGGCAACAGCTCGCGCACCTTCAATCGCCCCGGCAACACAAAGGACGGACCAGGCCGATATTCGCATCGCGACGCCGGATTATTTCCAAACGATGGGCATTCCGCTCGTCCGCGGCCGCACCTTCAACGAGCACGACACGAAAGACTCGGCGCGGGTCACGATCATCAACGAACAATGCGCGAAGAACGTTTTTCCCGGCGAGGATCCGATCGGCCAATACATCGAAAATTTCGGACCGAAAGATGAAAAGCTTCAGGTCGTGGGCGTGGTGGGCAATGTCCGCCATCTTGCCCTCGAGACCGCGCCTCGGCCTGAACTTTACCAGCCGCTGGGCCAGGGAATGTGGCCGCTGGTGAACATCGCCGTCCGGACCGCGCCGGAAAATTCGCTGACGTTGTTGCCCGCAGTGCAGCAGGCGGTCTGGAACGTGAACAAGTCGGTCCCGCTCGGTAATCCGCGATCGATGAACGACCTGATCGCGCGCTCGCTGCTCCAGAAGAAATTCACGATGCTGCTGCTGACCGTCTTCGCGGGCGCGGCACTCTTGCTGGCGGCGATCGGTTTGTACGGGGTGATTTCGTATTCGGTCGCGCAACGGACCCGCGAGCTCGGCATTCGGATCGCGCTCGGCGCGCAAAAGCGCGATGTCCTGTTCCTGATTTTGCGGCAGGGAATGACCCTGGTCGCCATCGGAGTCGTGGCCGGCCTGGCCGCGTCGATCGGACTGACGCGTTTGATGGCGACGCTCCTCTACGGGGTGAGCGCGACCGACCCGATAACGTTTCTGGCCTCTCGATCACGCTGTTGTCCGTCGCGTTCGTCGCCTGCTGGCTGCCAGCCCGGCGCGCGAGTGTCGTCGACCCCATTGTAGCTCTCCACGCTGAATAATTTCTTATGAACGATCTTCGTTACGCGCTGCGACTGCTTTGGAAATCGCCGGCCTTCAGCGCAATTGCCATCGCCACCCTCGCTCTCGGCATCGGCGCGAACACGGCCATCTTTTCCGTGATAGAAAGCGCGTTGCTGCGCCCGCTCCCTTTTCCGAACGCGGACCGCCTCGTCCGGGTCTACGAGACCTTCGATGAAAATGGCGCGCGGAGTAACACGCTGAACCTGGCGGAGAAAACGGTGCGGCAGTGGCGCGAACATGGCCGCGATATTTTCGAGGGACTAGGTGTGGCGACGGGCGGTGCGGCGAGCGTTGCGACCGCCGGTGAATCCGCCCAGATCTTTCCAGCCGCACGCATCAGCGCCAATTTCCTGGACGTGCTGGGCTTGCAACCGGCGCTGGGGAGAAATTTCACCGCCGAAGAAGATCAGCCGGGCGGTCCGCGCGTCGTGCTGGTCGGTCACGATTTTTGGCAGCGAAGTCTCGGCGGGCGTGAGGATGTCCTGGGCCAGAGCATCAAGCTCGACGATGCGTCCTACACCATCATAGGCGTGATGCCGAAGACGTTTCGCCATCCGTATCGTGCGGAACTTTGGTTGCCGATGCGCCCTGAACTTTGCCGCTAGCGCGCAACCCAATCATTACCTTTATGGCGTGGCCCGCCTTCGCCCCGGCGTCACGCTGGACCAGGCGGATGCCGCCGGCCGCCGAATGTGCACGGCGATTAATCAGGCCCCCCGGACCCGGCTAATGCCTTGCGCGCTTACATGATTCCGCTCCGGAACAGCTTTGTCACAAATCTTCGGCCCAAGCTTCTGCTCATCGGCGGCGCCGCGCTCTGTGCCTTGCTCGTTGCCGCGGCGAATTTCGCCGGATTGATGCTTGCGCGCGTGGTCGAGCGCGATGGCGAGGTGGCTTTGCGGGCGGCCATCGGAGCAACGCGCGGCGTCTCATTCGGGAAGGCCTGGTCCAGGCGCTGGTGCTGGCGGCGTTCGGAACTATTTCGGATTGCTCATCGCGGGCTGGCTCACGCCCGCGCTGGTCGCACTCAGTCCCGAAGGCGCGGACGCCACGGGCAGCGCGATCCGCGAGTTCGATCATGGCGTCCGGCTCGATTGGCCGGTCTTCGCTTTCGCGGCGGGCGCGATGCTTGTCATTGGCGTCGGCTTTGGACTGCTGCCGGCCTGGCGGGCGTCGCGAACCGATCTGCGGAGCGCTCTCGGTAGTATCGGACGTGGATCGACTCTCGATGGAGCTACCCGGCGTTTGCTCGGCGGCCTCATCGTGGTGGAGATCGCCATCGCGGCTGTTCTGCTCATGGCAGCCTGACCCTCACGCAATACTTCCGGAAGGTGGTGCGCGAGCCCTGGGGATTTTCCACCGATCACCGGGTCGTTTTCAACGCGATGCTTTCCGATCGCCTTTTTTCGTCGGCCGAAGCGCGGGCGCGGACGATCGACCAGACGCTGGCTGAATTGCGCGCGCTGCCCGGGCGTTCGTTCTGCCGCAGTCACCGCGCCGTCGCCGATGGAAGCGGCGCGTGACCTGATGGGTTGTGTTCCGGAAGGAACCCAGCCGCCAGAACCACGCGGAATCTATCTCGCCTACATGCGGGGGCGCTGGGCCGGGCTATTTCTCGACCATCGGACAGCGCCTGCTGCGCGGCCGGGAGTTCTCCGAAACCGATCGCGCCGACTCTCCGTTGGTCTGCATCGTGAATGAATCGTTCGCGCGGCGCTTTTGGCCCGGGCAGGACCCGTTAGGCAAGAGAGTCAAACATGGCCGCCTCGATAATCCGCGGCCCTGGTACACGGTCGTCGGTCTTGTCGCCGATACGAAATCGATCGCGGATTCGAACGACGGCGAAGTAGTTGGAACGGTGGCTTTGCCGTTGTCGCGCTGGCTGGCCATTGGCGGTGACGAAATGACTTTCGTGGTGGAACGCGTGGGCGAGTCACGGATTCTCGAGAGCGATCTCCGCCACGCGCTCTCTCGCGCCGATAGTCGACTGGCCGCCTACGACCTCATTTCGCTCGGTGACGCCGCGGCGCGATCGTGGGTGACCGAGCGCTTCCTTTTCGTGCTGGTGTCGCTCTTCGGCGTGCTCGGACTTCTGCTTGCGTCGATCGGGGTTTACGGATTGCTCGCTCTCCAGGTGACACGCCGCACGCGTGAGTTCGGGATTCGCCTGGCTCTGGGAGCTACGGCGCGGGCCCTCATCCATCTCGTCGCAGCGCAGAGTGTGCGCTTGCTGGCGTTCGGATTTTTAGCTGGCGGTATCGCCGCGTGGGGCGCGTCACGAATTGTCCACCACCAGTGGCCCGAGATTCCCGCCAACGATCCGTTGATCTGGGTCGGCGCCATTATTGTTCTTTCTGTCGGCGTTGCGGCTGCGTCGTGGCTGCCGGCACGCCGCGCATCACGGGTCGATCCAATCATCGCGCTCCGGGCGGAATGACGAAAATAAGGAAGCTCGAACGATGAATGACGAAATAATGATGAAACCTGGAGCCCGAAAGAGCGTGCCCTCCATTCGATTGTTCCTTCGACATTCGTCCTTCGGGCTTCGTTATTTTTTTGTCCCTCAGCGTTCATCAATCAGAAATCAGGAACACCATGACTGATCTTCGCTTCGCCCTTCGGCAACTCCTGAAGTCTCCCGGTTTCACCATTGTCGCGGTCTTCACGCTCGCGCTCGGCATCGGCGCGAACACGGCGATCTTCACCATCGTCAACGCGGTCTTTCTCGAGAAGCTGCCCTACCCGACGCCGACCGAATCGCCGTCATCTGGGAGACGAACGTGGAGCGGCCCGGGCGTTCCAACATCGTCGCCCCGGCGAACTTTATCCGCTGGAAGGAACGGGCTGACCGCGTTCGAGAGTCTCGCCGCCTATGCGGAAACGCGGGCAAACCTGACCGAGGCGGGCAACCCCGAAGAACTGATCGCGCAAAACGTCACCGCGGAATATTTCTCGGTGATCGGCGTCGGACCCTTTCTGGGTCGCGCGTTTACCCCGAGGAAGCGCGGACCGCCAAATCGTCGTCGGTCATTCTGAGTTACGAACTGTGGCAGCGGCGCTTCGGCTCGGATCCAATCGATCATCGGCCGCATCATCCAATTGAACGGAAAGCCGCAGACGGTGATCGGCGTGATGCCGGCCGACCGCTCGCTTATTTTTGAAGGCCGGTTCGCTCGGTGGACAAGCCCGTCGACTTCTGGTGGCCGTTCGTCCTCGGCCCGGAGCAGCACGCCAGCCGATGGGCCGCTACCTCTCTGTGATTGGGCGGCTGAAGCCGGGCGTGACCATGGAGCAGGCGCGGACCGAGATGAACACGATCTCGGCGAGCCTCACGGCCGAATTACCGGAGTTCGATACCGGCTGGAGCATCAAGCTCGCGCCGTTGCGCGAGGAGTTGTCGAGCGACATTCGTCCGGCGCTGCTCGTTTTGTCCGGCGCCGTCGCCTTCGTGCTGCTCATCGCCTGCGCCAACGTGGCCAACCTTCTGCTGGCGCGCGGCGCCGCGCGTCGGCACGAGATGGCGATCAGGACCGCGCTCGGCGCGACCCGCGCCCAGATCATCAAGCAACTCCTGATCGAAAGTCTCGCGCTCGGAATACTCGGCGGCTTGCTCGGCCTGCTCGTGGCGCAGTGGAGTCTCGACGCTGCTCGAAGCCTCGAGTCCGGTGGATCTGACGACGGCCGGCCATCTCTCCTCAGTTACCGGTGCTCGCGTTCACCGGCGCGATTTCAATTCTGACCGCGATGGCGTGCGGTCTGGCTTCGGCCTTCGAAGGTTCGCGCGCCGATGTGACAGCAGGCGCTGGCCAGGGTGGACGCCAGATCGGCGGCGGCGTGCGTCACCGCAGATTGCGGCACGCTTTGTCGATCGCCGAGATGGCGCTGGCGGTGGTGCTGCTGGTGGGCGCCGGGCTTGATGTTGCGCAGCTTCGCCTCGATGCGCCAGGTCGATCCTGGATTCGATCGGCCAATGTGCTGACGCTGCGGATGCAAGTGCCCCGGGCAAAATACCCGGACGACCCCGCGCGGATCCGTTTCTTCAGTGAGGTGACCTCGCGCGTCTCCGCTCTTCCCGGGCGTGCAGGCCGCGGGACGGTGAGCTATTTGCCGATGGCCGGCCTCGGCGCGGCCACCGAGCTTCACCATCGAAGGCCAACCTCCGAGCGCTCCGGGTCAGGACAAGACCGACCGCGGTGACCGTTTGCCAGAATGGATTCTTCAGGCGCTCAAGATCCCGCTCTTGCGCGGCCGCCTTTTCACCGAGCAGGAGATGCAACAGAAGCGCAATGTCGTCATCATCAATGAGGCGCTCGCTCGCCATATTTCCCGAACGAGGACCCGATCGGAAAACGGGTGACAATCGACATGACCGATCCGAACGTGCCGACGGAGATAATCGGAATCGTCGGCGACACCAGGGCAATCGATCTTGTTACGCCTGCCCGGCCGCAAAGCTTTCTGGCCACACCCGCAGCTCGGCCTACAACCTGATGACGCTGACGGTGCGCACCGCGGGCGATCCACTCAGATCGGCCCAGGCGATCGAGGCGCAGATTCACGCGCTCGATAAGGATCAGCCGGTCTCGGACGTGCGGACGATGGAGCAATGGGTGGCACGATCGCTGGCGCAGACTCGCTTCAGTTCGCTGCTCCTGCTGGCATTCGCCGCGCTCGCGCTGACTGCTCGCAGCCGTGGGGATTTACGGGGTGATGTCGTACGCAGTGAGCCAGCGCACGGCGGAAATCGGTGTGCGGCTCGCGGTGGGCGCGGAAGGCAAAGACATCGTGCGGATGATTGTCGGTAACGGCGTGCGGCTGGCGGGGATTGGCCTGGCGCTTGGCCTCATCCTCGCCGTCGCGTTGAGCCGCACTCTCACGAGTCTGCTTTTCCAAACGATGGCGGCCGATCCGCTCACCTACGTCTTCGTCACCGCGGTCCTCGGTTCGGTCGCGTCTGCTGGCGAGTTACGTGCCGGCGCGTCGCGCCTCAAAAATCCCGCTCGTCCAGGCCCTCAGATACCAATAGCCGAATCTCAAAAAACCTCATCCTCGAATTCCCATGATCGACCTTCGCTTCGCCCTGCGCCAACTCCTGAAGTCTCCCGCCTTCACCCTGCTCGCCGTGATCACGCTCGCGCTCGGCATCGGCATGAACACCGCGATCTTCAGCCTGATCAACGATCTGTTCCTGCGCGGGCTGCCTTTCGCCGAACCGGACCGCCTCGTCATTCTCCAGGCGGAAGCGAAGGAACGAAATCTCGAGCAGTTGCCGATGTCCATCCCGCGCTTCTGGCATTTCCGCGACGGCCAAACCGTCTTCTCCAGCTTCGCCGCGGAGACCGGGACTGGGTTACATCCTGACCGGCCTCGGCGATCCGGTTCAGGTCAATGGCGACAACCAGACGGCAAACTATTTGGAGACGCTCGGCGTGCGTCCAATCCTGGGCCGCCTCTTCCTGCCCGAGGAGGAAATGAAAGCGGACGTCGCGATCGTCAGCGCAAACTTCTGGCGCAACCGGCTCAACTCCGATCCGCAAGTCATTGGCCGGAGCATCACGCTTAATGGCGTCGCGACCACGATCGTGGGCGTGATGCCGAATCCGCCGGTGATCTGGTTCGGCCGGGACTCTCGAAGTCATCACGGCCAAGCCGTTCGAATTGCCGGGAGTGACGCAAGAGCGCCTCATGCGCGGCGTGAGTTTTCTGAGTGTGCGTCGGCCGGCTGAAGCCGGGCGTAACGATCGAGCAGGCGCGCGCCGCCATGCCAGTCCTGCAGCAAAGTTACCGGCAGGAGCGTCCCGACAACGCCGATAACACCTGGTCGCCCGTCGTCATTTCCGCGGCGGAAGACTGCCACGGGCAATCTGCGTCCCGCGTTCTTCACGCTTCTGGCGGCGGTCGGTTCCGTGCTGCTCATCGCCTGCAGCAACGTCGCGAATCTATTGCTCGTTAGGTTCACCGGCCGCCGGCGCGAGATCGCGTTGCGCATGGCGCTGGGGGCGAGCGCGCCGCGGTGTCGTCAGGTTGTTCGTCTTCGAGAGCATGCTGGTCAGCCTGCTCGCCGGCGTCGTCGGCACCTGCCTCGCGCTCTGGGTCGTTTCGTTTATTCCGAAACTCGCCGGCAATAATCTGCCGCTCGAAAGCGGCGTGGCCCTGAACACGCCGGTGCTGCTTATTCACCCTGGGACTTTCGCTGCTCACCGGCCTGGCCATGGGCATGTATCCGGCATGGCAAAGTTCGCGGGCCGATCTGGTCGATGGATTGAAGGATGGCGGCCGCGCCATGACCGGCAGCCGCGGGCAAAGCGTTTCCGCCGTGGCCTGGTCGCGGCGCAGGTGGGACTTTCCGTGGTTCTGCTCGCCGGCGCGGCGCTGCTCATCGCGAGTTTCGTCCGGCTCAGCCAGCAGCCACTGGTTTCAAGCCCGACGTCTTTGGGTCGGCGGGATCGGTCTGCCACCTGCGCAATATCCGGATCCGGAAGCGCGGGCCCGTTTCGTTGATCGTCTGCTGGCGGAATTGAAAAAGACGCCCGGCATTGAGGTGTCCGCGGTCAGCGACGGCGTTCCCTTGAATGGCAGTAACTCGCGTTCTCCCTACGCCCGCGTGGACGGCAATCCGCCTCCCGTTAAATCAGCGTCCGCTTGGCCTGACCCGCAGCATCTCGCCCGGCTTCCTGAAAACATTCTCCATCCCGCTGCTGGCCGGCCGCGACTTCGACGAGCGCGACGGCGTCGGACAAACCGCTGGTGGTATCGGTGAGCAAATCGACCGCGCAAAAACTTTTCCCGGAACGAAGATCCAATCGGCAAGCGCATATTTTTCGGCACCGATAACAACACCGGTCTGCCGGCGGAAGTGATCGGCGTCGTCGGCGGACGTGCGCTCGACCCGGCTCGACCGGCCGAACGACATCGAGTTTTACCGGCCTTGGTCGCAGCGCTCCGTGTCCCTTCATGTGGCTGACGGTCGAAGCTGCGGGCAAAGCCGAGGCGGCGGCGGGGATCGGTGCGAAGCGCCCTGAACAGGATCGATCCGGGCCTTCCCATCATTCAGCCCAACACGATGAATCAAATTGTGGACCAATCGTTAGGCCAGCGCCGGCTCACCATGACGTTGCTCGGTGCTTTCGCCGGAATCGCGCTCGTGCTCGCCATGGTCGGCATTTATGGCGCGGTGGCCTACACCGTTGAGCAGCGGACCGGAGAAATCGGTGTGCGCATGGCACTCGGCGCGCAGACCGCGGACGTGTTGCGGCTCGTGGTGAAACAAGGAATGACGCCCGTCGTGATCGGTCTGGCCATCGGACTGGCTGCCGCGCTGGCCCTCGGGCGCCTGCTCACGGCGCAGCTTTACGAAGTCTCCGCGCACAATCCCGCGCTGCTCGCGGCCACGGCGGCGACGCTCGCGATCGTCGCGCTCCTGGCGTGCCTGATTCCGGCTCGCCGCGCCAGTTTGGTGAACCCAATCGAAGCCTTGCGCACCGAATGAAGAAAGTGACGTCCCACGCGCACCGCAAATTCCAGATCTGAACAACAAACACTACCATGAATGATTTTCGTCACGCTTTGCGACAACTCCGGAAACAACCGGGCTTCACCATTCTGGCGGTGGTGGCGCTGGCTCTCGGCATCGGCGCCAACACCGTCCTTTTTTCCGCCATCAACACGCTCTTCCTCCGGCCGCTCTCCTACCCGGAGCCGGAGCAGCTCGTGCGCGTCTGGGGCTCGTTCCCCGAGCGCGGTCTCGATCGGGCCAACGTTTCCTGGCCGCGCTTCACCGCCTGGCGCGATCAGCAGCAAAGCTTCACGGAGTTTTCCGCGCAGTCCTTCACCGGTTTTACTCTCACCGGCCGCGGCGATCCGGAGAATCTCAACGGCGTTCGTGTCACGGAGAATTTCTTCCGCGACGCTCGGCGTCCAACCGCTTTTCGGCCGCGTCTTCAGTGCCGGAGGAGGACAAGCCGGGTGGTCGCCAATGTGGCGGTGCTGACCCATACGTTTTGGCAAAAGCGTTTCGGCGGCGACCAGAACATCCTCGGCCAGTCGATCACGCTCAACGGCGCTCCTTTCACGGTGGTCGGCGTTCTGCCGCCCAGCTTGAAATTTCCCTTCATTCAGACCCACGTTTTGATTCCGCGCGTCTTCGAGCAGGAAGGATTGCCGCCGGAAATCATCGAACGTGGGACCGGTTACCTCACTCTCCTCGGCCGAATGAAACCGGGCGTGACCCTCAAGCAGACCGAGGAACAAATGCGCGTGGTCGATCACCGTTACCAGGCCGCGCAGCCGGACAAGGTGGACGCCAAGGCGGGTATGAGCGTGATTTCGCTCCACGAAGATTTGGTGGGCCGGCAGCGGCCGATGTTGCTGACGCTCTTCGCCGCGGTGGGCTGCGTGCTGCTGGTCGGTTGCGCGAACGTGGGGAATCTACTCCTGGCCCGTTTCACCGGACGCCGGAAGGAGATTGCCATTCGCACGGCGCTCGGCGCGACCCGCGCTCGCATCGTGTTTCAGTTTCTGACCGAGAGTGTTTTGACCGCGGGGATCGCCGGCGTTCTTGGCGTCCTGCTCTCCATCTGGGGTCTCGACCTGCTGAAAAAGATGGTCGAGGATTTCCTCCCGCGTAGCCGTCGAAATCTCTCTCGACGTCAACGTGCTGCTCTTCGCCGTCGGTCTCTCGCTCGTGACAGGCCTCGTTCTGGGACTCGTTCCCGCGTTACACGCATCGCGGAGCGATCCGATAGATTCGCTGAAAGATTCCTCCCGCGGCAGCACCGGTCGTCAGGCCGGTCGGCTTCGCGCCGGATTGTTGATCGCCGAGGTGGCGCTTTCGCTGGTCCTGGTCGTTGGCGCTGTTCTTCTGGTCGACAGCTTCCGCCGCCTGCAAAACGTCGATCCCGGTTTCCGGGCCCAGGGTATCACGACGTTTTTCGTCGGTTTGCCGCCCGGTTCCTATCCCGATGATGGAGCGCCAGGGTTTGTTCTTCCAGAACGCACTCGAGAAACTCAAGACCCTTCCCGGCGTGACCAACGCCGCTGCGGCTTCGAATCTTCCCGCTGCCGACAACGGCAACACGCGTTCGCCCGGCTGCGGTGGAAGGCCGCCGTTGCCGCCGGTCAGCGATCGCAGCCATCGCCGTCCGCTCGACGATTTCTCCCGGGTTCTTCGAGCACCCTCGGCATCCCGGTCAAGCAGGGCCGCGACTTCAACTGGCAGGATAAACCGGGCTCTCCCCTGGTCGTGATCATCAATGAAACGATGGCGAAGAAATTTTTCCCCGGTGAAAACCCGATCGGCCGTCGCCTGATCACCGGCATTGCAATCGATCCCGCGGGAGATCGTCGGCGTGGCCGGCGACGTGCGGGCGGAGAACCTTCCCTGCCGCCCGGGATCGAAATGTATTACCCATCCGCGCAGCTGGACGGCGCTTTCCTCAGCATGTCGTGCGAAGCGAACGGCCGGCTTCGAGCCTGCGGTCGGAATTGATCGCGGCGATTCACTCGCTCGATCCGGGGCTGCCGATCGACCAGGTCCAGTCTTACAACGAACTGCTCGTCGGCCGCTTCCGCCGATCGCCGCCTCTCGATGTATTTGCTGGGCGGCTTCGCCGGGTCTCGCGCTAGCGCTAGCCGGCATGGGGATCTACAGCGTCATCGCGTATGGCGTGGCGCAACGCACGAATGAATTCGGGATTCGTTTCGCCCTGGGCGCGGCCGCGCGCGACGTCATCGGCCTGGTCATGAAGGAAGGGTTGCGGCTCGCCCTGATCGGCCTCGTGATCGGTCTCGGGCTGTCTTTCGCCATGACTCGCCTGATGCAGCGCCTGCTCTTTGAGGTGAGTCCGCGGGACCCGCTGCTCTATAGCGGCGTCGCGTTGTTCATCTGCGCTGTGGCCGCGCTCGCCTGTTTCGTGCCCGCGTTGCGCGCCACCCGGATCGATCCAATGCAGGCGTTACGGACGGAGTGAAGCAAGTGACGAGTTCAGAAGAATCCAAACTTTAAAAACTAATATGATCAACGATTTTCGATTCGCGTTCCGGCAACTTTGGAAGTCGCCCAGTTTCACGATCGCCGCCGTCGCGGTGCTGGCTCTCGGCATTGGAGTCAACACGGCGATCTTCAGCCTGGTCAACGTGATGGTTTTCCAGCCGCCGGCCTACCAGCGGCCGGCGGAAATCGTGCAGCTGTTTTCGCAGGACAAGAAGGACCCGAAAAGTTTCCGCACTTTCTCATACCCGACTTATTGCGACATCCGGGATCAGAACTCGGTCTTCTCAGGTCTGCTGGCGCACGACGACACCACCGTGGGGCTCGGTGAAAAGGGAAACGTCCGGCGCGCCGTCGTGGACATCGTCAGCTCCAATTACTTCTCGGTCCTCGGCGTGTCGCCGGCCTACGGGCGCGCGTTTCTTCCCGAGGAGGAGAAACCTGACGCCGGTGTGCGCGTCGCGGTCGTGAGCTACAGCTATTGGCAGAAACATTCGCGCGATCCTTCAGTCCTCGGGCGCACGCTTCTTATTAACGGCCGCGCCTTTACCATCGTCGGGATCATGCCGGAAGGGTTTACCGGGACGGAGAGCGTCTTTTCACGGGAAGCCTGGCTGCCGCTCGGCGTCTACGGAGAAATCATGAGTGATCGGGGAGGCGCGCGAGTCAGGGCGCTGTCCGATCGCGGGAGCGACCGGCTCATGGTCATCGGCCGGTTCAAACCGGGAGTCACGGCGGAAGCGGCGCAGCCAGCCTTGAAGGGTCTCGCGGCAAATCTCGAAGCTGCGTTTCCTGCCGAACAAAAGGATCAGACGCTCATGACCGCGCCGCTCAATCGGTTCGCCACCAGCACCGACCCGGTCGAAAGCGATCCGATCCCGACGATTGGCGCATTGCTGGCCGCCATGGCGGCCGTGGTCCTGCTCGTCGCCTGTTTAAACCTGGCGAACATGCTGCTCGCGCGCGGCACCGCGCGGCGCAAAGAAATCGCGATCCGCCTTGCGCTCGGTGGGAGCCGCGCCCGCATCGTCCGGCAACTTCTCACCGAAGGCTTTGTGCTCGCGCTCCTCGGCGGGGTTTGCGGATTGCTTCTTGGTCTTTGGTCCTCCGATCTGCTCGTTGCTTCGCTCAGCAAGATTTTGCCGATGGATGTCGTCTGGTTGAGCGGACCCAATCCCATGATGCTGGCGCGCGACGCTGGGCTTCTGCGTTCTTGGCACAATCTGTTTTGCGCTTGGGCCGGCGCTTAAACTGTCGCGCGCCGCCGTTATCGAAGATCTGAAACAACAAGCCGGCGAAGATGCGCACCGGCCGCGTTGGAGATTTCTCCCGCGCAATCCACTCGTGGTGGTGCAGATCGCCTTCTCCCTGGCCCTGGTCACGGCCGCCGGGCTTTTCCTTCGAGGCGCTGGGAAAGCGGCTGCGGTCGAAACGGGATTCCGGGCCGGGAATGCGTTCCTCGTCGAAATCGATGCGAGCCTGGGGGGCTTCGATCAGAAGCGGGCGCAGGATCTTTACCGCATCGTCGGCGAAAAATTTTCGGCGCTTCCGGGAGTCGAGCACGCCGGCATCTCGGCCACGGTTTCTTTCGGGACCAACACGGTGCGGAGGACAGTGCTTCGCGCTGGCCTCAATCCGGCGCCCGAGGAGAAACCGGCGACCCCGGCGGAGGGAGAGAGTTTCACTCCGGTCTGGAACAGCGTCGGCGCGGATTATTTCGCAGCGGTGGGACTGCCGTTGCTTCGCGGCCGCGCTTTCACCACGGCCGAAGCGACCCAGCCCGGCGGACCAGCTGTCGCGATCATCGACGAAGTCCTGGCGAAAAAATTGTGGCCGGACGGGAATGCACTCGGTCAACAAATTCAGTTTCCGGTGCTGAAAAATGCTCCGCCGGAAACAGCGGAGGAAGGAAGTGGCGAGATCAAGCGCGGCGAGCCGATCGAAATTATCGGCATCGTGCCGGCCACCAAAAACAGGTTGTTCGAAAAGGAGCCGATCGGTTCGCTCTACCTGCCCTTTGCCCGCGGTTTTCAGAACGACGTCTTCTTTTTTGTGAAATTCTCTTCGTTTTCCGGGAGCGAGTCCGCCACGGCAGACCTGCTGCGCCGCACGGTCCAGAGCGTCGATCCGTTGCTGGCGGTTCTGGAGTTAAGGACTTTTGAAAAACACGTCGACGGTAATCCGCAGTTGTGGATCGTCCGGGCCGGGGCCGCCATTGTTCTCCATTTTTGGCGGCCTCGCGCTCGGACTGGCCGTGATTGGCGTGTATGGCGTGAAGGCGTATTCCGTCGCGCGCCGAACGCGCGAGATCGGCATCCGGATGGCGCTCGGCGCGCAAGGCAAGACGGTGCAATGGATGATTCTGCGCGAAGGTCTGGCGATGGTGTCGGGCGGTCTCGCGCTGGGATTGCTCCTGGCTTTTGCCACCGGGAAAATTGTCAGCAGCATTCTTTTCCAGGTCAGCGCGACCGATCCATTCGCTTTCACGCTCGCGCCCGCGTTGCTGGCGACGGCCGCTCTCCTGGCCACGTGGATCCCAGCTCGCCGCGCCACCAAGATCAGTCCGATGGCGGCACTTCGCACAGAATGAAATCTCAATCGCTGATCCACTATTGTTCTATTGGCTTGCTTGGGCTTAGCGCCAATGGCGCGGGTTCATTTCAGCCTGGGGCATCGCCCCAGGAATTCACGCATCTCAAATCCCCAGCGCTGAAAGCGCGATTCACTGTGCCAGGGGCACAATCTGAAATTCGACGAACATCCGACACCTTGAATCGCGCTTTCAGCGCTCAAGCCATGCGGCGGTCACGAACCTGGGGCGATGCCCCAGGCTGGAATGGCCCCGCGCCTTTGGCGCTAAACGGGGACATGACCTCGCCTCCTCCCGGCGGCTCCGCAGAGCGTCGCCCTACCACCAGATTAGTCGCGGTGTTGGTAGGGCGAGACTCTGTCGAGCCGTCGCCGCAAATAAGTTCGAGCTCCAAAATCACATGATCACTGATCTTCGTTTTGCGCTTCGCCAACTGATCAAATCACCGGGGTTCACTCTGCTCGCGGTGCTCACGCTTGCCCTCGGCATTGGGATGAACACCGCGATTTTCAGCGTGGTGCAGGCGCTGTTGCTCGATCCGTTCCCGTATCGGGATCACGGACGGCTCGTCCAGTTACGACAACAAAAACCGACCGACAGTGCGGCCCAAACGCAGCACACCGGTCGCGAATTTGGCAGCTACCAGGAGCAGGCGCGCAGCTTCGAGGCGCTGGCGGCGATGGAAAATGTCTCGCGCAATTTGACGGTCGGGAATCAGCAGCCGGAACGCGTGGCCGGCGCGAAGGTCACGGCAGATTTCTTCACTCTGCTTGGGGTTTCGCCGCGGCTTGGCCGAACGCTTCTCCCGAACGAGCAGGGCGAGGGCGCGGCACGCGTCGTCGTGCTGGGGTACGATGTCTGGCAAAGCCGATTTGGCGGAGACCCTCAGGTGATCGGTCGCACGGTCGAACTCGATACCGAGCCTTACACCGTCGTGGGCGTGATGCCGATGCGGTTCCGTCATGGGGGCGCATCGTTTTGGTTTCCATTTCCCTTTGAGATGCGGCAGGCGACGCAGCGCTGGTATCCAGTGATCGGACGGCTGGCGCCCGGCGTGTCGCTGTCGAACGCGAATGCCGAGCTGGCAACGATCGCTGCTCGTTTTGCGCAAGCCCAGCCCGCCACGGCCGACTATGCGAACTGGACGGTTTCAGCGCTGCCGTTGCGCGACGCGCTCCTCGGCAATGTGCGAACAGCGGTCTTTGTGCTGGTTGCTGCGGTCGCCATCGTGCTCCTGATTGCCTGTGCCAATGTTGCGGGTTTGCTGTTGGTCCGCGCGAGTGCGCGACAACGCGAAATCGCGATCCGCGCGGCTATCGGCGCGACGCGAAGCCAGTTGCTGCGGCAATTTTTTGTCGAGAGCGCCCTGCTCGCTGCGATCGGCGGCGGCTTGGGAATGCTGATCACGGCCTGGGGGATCGACGCGCTGGTCAAACTTTTGCCGGAAGCTGGCGTGCTCGACGGCGGCATCCCCGCGGAGACTTCGATTCATATCTCTGCGCCCGTCCTGTTTTTCGCGGTCGGCGTCACTTTTGCCGCGACCTTCCTCTTCGGGCTCTGGCCGGCGTGGCAAGCTTCGCGGACAGACGCGGCGCTCGCGCTGCGCCTTGGCGATCGTTCCGGTGGCGGCGGGCGCCAGCCGTTGCGCGCCGTGCTCATTGTCGCGGAGGTTGCGCTCGCGGTGGTGTTGCTCGCCGGAGCGGGCCTTCTCCTGCGCAGTTTTTCGCAATTGGTGCGGACGGATCCGGGCTTCAGGACTGAGCGCGTCCTGAGCGCGCGCTTGAATTTGCCGCCGGCGAGATATGCCGCGCCCGGTGCGACCATGCGTTTCGCCGACCAGTTGCTCGGGAGCATCCGCGAGTTGCCGGGCGTGCAATCGGTCGCCGCCGTCTCGCATCCGCCGTTCTCGTATCTCGACCAATGGCCGTTTGCCCGGGAAGGGCGCACTGCGCCTGAGCAGCGGATGAGCGCGGCCAACCGCGTGGTGAGCCCAAATTATTACGAGGTCATGGGGATTCCGTTGCGGCACGGTCGCGCCTTCACTGAGCAGGACGCCGCGGGGCAACCGGGGGTAATCATCATCAACGAAATGATGGCCCGCCGGACATTTAGCGATGAGGATCCGATCGGAAAACGCCTCATTGTTTACGTCGCTGGCCGGGAATTTCCCGTCACCGTCGTTGGCGTGGTGGCTGATTCGCGGCAGATGAGCCTCGAAGAGGCGGTCGTGCCCGAGATGAATTTTCCGATCGGGCAGGCGGCGAATTTCTTGCGGCGATTCAACCTGCTGGTGCGGACCCACACCGAGCCGACGAGTCTTCTTCCCGCCCTTCGCGCGGCGGTGGGGAAATTCGATCCGCAGATTCCGCTCTACAATGTCATCACCATTCAGGGAGCCGTGGACGAGTCGCTCAGCGTGCGCCGTTTCGCCTTGTATGTGCTCGCGTTATTCGCCTCCGTCGCCCTGCTTCTGGCCCTCTCGGGAATCTACGGCGTGATCGGCCATGCCGTCACTCAGCGCACGCATGAAATTGGCATCCGCATGGCGCTCGGCGCCGGGCGCCGGGACGTCTTTCGGCTAATCCTGGGCGAGGGCGGGAGGTTGGCCGTCACCGGCGTCGCGATCGGTATGGTCGTCTCCTATGTTGTCACTCAATTCCTGCGCAAGCTGCTTTACGGGATCACTCCCACTGATCCACTGACGTTTGGCGCCGTGGCCTTTCTGCTCCTCCTGACCGCGCTGCTCGCCTGCTATTTCCCGGCGCGTCGCGCCTCCCGCGTCGATCCCGTCATCGCCCTCCGGTCCGAATAAACATGAATCCCTCGATCCAGCTGACAGCGCCGCCTCATCCCAACGGCTCGACAGAGTCTCGCCCTACCACCGAATTAGCCGCGACTTTGGTAGGGCGAGACTCTGTCGAGCCGCTTCTGCGAATAAAGTCCAAATCCAAGACAATATGTTAAACGATCTCCGCTACGCACTTCGTCAACTCATCAAAGCTCCGGGCTTCACTGCCGTTGCCATTCTCACCCTCGCGCTCGGCATCGGCGCCTGCAGCGCGATTTTCTCCGTCGTTAATACGGTGCTGCTTCGTCCGCTCGATTATCCGGAGGCAGGTCGGATCGTTGCCATCCGGGAAACGAATTTGCCGCAATTTCCCGAATTCTCCGTTTCGCCGCCAAACTATCTGGATTGGGAAAAGCAGACGAAGTCGTACGAATATCTCGCCGCCTACGGGGGAGCGAGTGTCAATCTCACCGGCGAAGGCGAGCCGCAGCGGCTTGTCGGCGTGAAGGCGACCGCGCATTACTTCGATGTCTACGGGGTCAAACCGGTCCTCGGCCGGATGCTGCTCCCGGAAGAGGATGCGCAGGGGAAAGACCATGTAGCCGTGCTGAGCTATCCATTCTGGCAGCGCGTCTTTGGCGGCGCACGCGACGTGGTCGGGCGCGCGGTTCAACTCAACGGCGAACCATATACCGTGGTGGGGGTCGCTCCGCTTGGTTTCGGCATCGCGAGCAAAATCGATGTCTGGATGCCGATGGCGTTTAAGCCGGATGAAACCGCGAATGACGCTCGCGGCGGACATTACATTAATGTGGTGGGCCGGCTGAAGCCCGGCGTGACCGTGGCGCAGGCCAAGGCGGAATTGGAAGTGATCGCCTCCCAGCTCGCCACCCAGTATCCGGATTCCAATAAAGGCTGGGGCATCCTCATGATGGCGTTGCAGGACTATAGCGTGCGGGATGTGAAGCCCGTGCTCTACACGCTGCTCGGCGCCGTCGGCTGCGTCCTGCTCATTGCCTGCGCGAACCTGGCCAATCTTCTTCTCGCTCGCGCCACCGCCCGCCATCGGGAGATCTCCATCCGCGCGGCGCTCGGCGCGAGCCGGGCCCGGCTTATCCGCCAGTTCCTCACCGAAAGCGTCGTCCTTTCCTTGTGCGGCGGCGTCGCCGGTCTGCTTCTGGCGCGCTGGGGACTCGACGCTCTTCTCGCGCTTGCTCCGACGAGTTTGCCTCGCATCACCGAAATTCGTCTCGACTCCGGCGTGCTCCTTTTTTCGCTCGCGCTCAGCGTGATCACGGGATTGGTCTTCGGGATCGCTCCCGCGTGGCTCGCCGCGCGGGCTGACGTGAACGAGGCACTCAAGCAAGGCTCGCGCGGTTCCACCGAAGGGGGCGCACGCGGCCGGCTGCGGAGCGCGCTCGTTGTGATCGAAGTGACCTTCGCGCTCATGCTTCTGGGCGGCGCGGGTCTTCTGGCGCGGAGTTTCATGCAGCTCGCGCAGGTCGATCCAGGTTTTGTTCCGGAAAACGCCACCCTGGTCCGGCTCGCGCTACCGGCCAAGAAATACGGGATGCCGGAGCAGCAAACGGCGTTTGCCGATGCCCTGCTCGATCGCGTCAAGAACCTGCCCGGCGTGCAGTTCGCGGGGATCACGCACTCCATGCCGCTGGTCGGCGACTATGTGCTCGGTTTCAACATCGAAGGGCGGCCCGCCATCGCACCGAGCGATTTGCCGAACACGAATTACTACGCGGTGACTCCGGATTATTTCCGCGCCATGGGCATTCGCCTGATCCGTGGGCGCACTTTCACCCCACAGGATGATGCCAAGGCGCCGCGCGTTGCCGTGATCAACGAGACGATGGCTCGCCAGCATTTCCCGAATGAGGATCCGATCGGCAAACGGATCAACATCACCAACGGCCCCGACACCTGGCGTGAAATTGTCGGCATCGTCGGCGACATCAAGCAATACGGCGTCGACAAAGCGACTAGCGCGCAAGCGTATGACCCGTTCGCGCAAGTTCCGTTCAGCTCCGCTTAACGTCGTCATCCGCACGAATGGGGTCACCGGCTGCACTGCTCGGCGCTATTCGCCCAACCGTTTACGCGGTGGACAAGGACCAGCCCATCGGCGCCATTCGGCCACTGGAAGAAATCGTCGCCGACAGCCTCGCGCGCCAGCGTTTCGCAATGACGCTGCTGACGGTCTTCTCGCTCGTCGCGCTGGTGATCGCGGCGGTCGGGATCTACGGCGTGATGGCTTACAGCGTGGTGCAGCGCACGGGCGAATTTGGGATTCGCATGGCGCTCGGGGCGCAACAGACGCGACGTGCTCCGTCTCGTCCTTATGCAGGGTGGAAAACTGATCGGCCTCGGCTTGATCATTGGCCTCGCGGCGACGCTCGCCGCTTCGCGCGCGATGGGATCGATGCTCTTCAACACCAGCGCTCAGGATCCGCTCACGCTCGGCGACGATCACGCTGCTGCTTGGTGCGGTCGCATTGATTGCGTGTCTTCTTCCCGCCAACCGCGCCACGAAAGTGAACCCGATCGAGGCGTTGCGTTCGGAGTGACAGGAATGACGAAGTTCGAATGTCGAATGCGAAGGATGACCAAGCACCAATGTCAAGAATGCGATGACTGATCTTCGCTACGCCTTACGGCAACTCTTCAAGTCCCCGAGCTTTAGCGGGACGGCGATCTTCGCGCTCGCGCTCGGCATCGGCGCCACCACCGCGATGTTCGCGGTGATCTACGCCTTCCTGCTCCGGCCGCTTCCGTTCGGCGATGCGGAAAAGTTGGTCATGCTCCAATCGCGAAGCACGCGGTCCGGCAGCGATCTCGGAGTGAACTATCAGGACTTCGCCGATTGGAAAAAACAGAGTCTCAGTTTTTCCGATATGGCCTTTTTCAATCTGCGCTGGAACGGAAATCTGGAGTCGCCGGACGGCGCGACGGAAACGCTCAAGACCACATTTACCACCGCCAATCTTTTCACCTTGCTCGGAGTGGAGCCGTTGGTGGGTCGCAATATGACGCAGGCGGACGATGAACCGAGCGCGTCGAAGGTCGTTCTGATCAGCGAGCGGCTCTGGCGAAAAACATTCGGCGGCAATCCGGCTATCGTCGGCCGCGAGGTTCGCCTCGACGGCTCGGCGCGAACTGTCGTGGGCGTGATGCCGGCTGGTTTTCGTTTCCCGTCGCAAACGGATCTTTGGGTTCCGATGACGTCGGTCTTTAGCCGGAATGGGGACCGCTCCTGGCGGGCGGACCAGGCGATCGGTCGATTGAAACCTGGCCTAACCGTCTCGCAAGCCCAGGCGGAAATGACGCTCATCGCGGAGCGCCTGGCCCGGCAGTATCCGGATACGAATAAGGAGATCGGCGCCACAGTGATTCCGTTGCGTGATCACTGGACCGGAGGAGTCCGGTTTTCGCTGCTCCTGCTTCTGGCTGGTTGCGGTGGCGTTCTCCTCATTGCCTGCGCGAACGTAAGTCAGCTTCTGCTCGCTCGTGCGGCCACGCGCGAACGCGAACTCGCCGTCCGCACGGCGCTCGGCGCAAGCCGGTGGCGACTCGCGCGCCAGGTTTTGACCGAGAGCGCGTTGCTCGCGCTCATCGGCAGCCTGGTCGGCGCGCTCATGGCGTTTTGGCTGGTCGATTTTGTTGCGGCCTCGATTCCGATCGAGCTGCCGTTCTGGATCAAGATCGACGTCAGTCCGCGCGTCCTCATTTTCACGGTGATCGTTTCGTGCTTCACCGCCTTGCTCGCCGGATTTCTACCGGCGTGGCAATCAACGCGCGTTGGTATTTCCGAATCGCTCAAAACCGCGGGGGCCGGCAATACCGGGAGCACTGGGATCGGCGCACGCTCTCGCGAACTCCTGACGGTCGCGCAGGTGGCCGTCTCCGATTGTCTTGCTCGTGGGCGCCAGTTTGGTTTTGCGCAGCATGCTCAAGTTGAAGGAGGTCGATCCCGGCTTCGATGCGCGCAACGTCCTGATGATGGAAGTGAATCCCGACTTACAACAGTGACGAAGCCGGCCCAGACGCGGGTGGATCGTTTCACGCGCGTGCTCCAGCGCATCAGCGAAATGCCGGGAGTCGAAGCGGTCGCGGCCAATAACAGTCCGCCTTTCGTGCCGCAACGGCCGTGGAATCGCGCAGAGTTCACCGCCGAGCATCAGTCGGCTGATGAACAAAGCCGCAACCCGCGCGCGAATTTTCAAACCGTCAGCGCGCGACTATTTTCGAAGCGCTCCGGATTCCAGTGCTGCATGGTCGAGTTTTTGACGAGCGCGACAAACTGGATGCGTTACGCGTTTGCCTGATCAGTGAGGGATTGGCGAAGCGACTGTGGCCGGCAAGAGGACGCGGTCGGCAAGCGCGTGAAACTGGGCAAGCCCGAGAGCGTGGTGCAGCGCCAGCCCCGACCGAGTGGATGATCATCGTCGGAGTGGTGGCCGACGTGCGTCATCAATCGCTCGGCGGCGAGGCCGGGCCAGATCTTTACATGCCGAGCATGCAACTCGCCTGGAAGCAGATGCATTTCCTGGTCAGGGTCCGCGAAAGCCTGAAGCCGCTCAGCCTTGTTCCGGCACTCCGGAAGGAGATCGCGGTCGATCGCGCCGGAAGTGGGCGTCTTTAATTTTGTTTCACTCGGCGACGAGGTGGCCAATTCGCTCTGGCAGCAGCGGCTGCGGGATGGTTGCTCGGGTTCTTCTCCATGGTGGCGCTCTCCTTGTCGGCGGCCGGATTATATGGCGCGGTGGCGTACGGCGTGGCGCAACGGACACGTGAAATCGGAATTCGCATGGCGCTCGGCGCCACGCGCGGTTCTGTTTTGCGGCTCGTGCTCAGTCAGGGAATGCGAGCGGTTGCGATCGGCCTGGCCTTCGGCCTCGGCGGCGCCCTAATCGTGTCGCGCCTCCTGGATGCTTCGCTATTCGGAGTAAGCGGCCACGATCTCGCCAGTTATGGCATCGCCTGCCTGGTCCTGGCGGTTACTGCGACCATCGCCAGCGTGATTCCCGCCCGTCGCGCGAGTCTCGTTAGTCCAATGGAGGCGTTACGGACGGAGTAAGGAAGTGACGAGTGACATGAAATTCAGAATTAGAAACCAAGAAATATGCTAAACGACATTCGCTACGGCTTGCGCCAACTCTGGAAACACCCCGCCTTCACCATCATCGCCGTGCTCACGCTCGCGCTCGGGATCGGCGCGAACACCGCCATCTTCAGCGTGGTCAATGCGGTTCTCCTGAAACCGCTGCCTTTTCCCGCGCCGGAGCAACTCATCGCCGTCGGCATGACCGACACGCGCCAGAAGGCGACGAAGGAATTGAATTCACTCTCCTATCCGGACTTCTTCGATTTTCGCGACCAGAACCGCACGCTCGCGAGCAGCGCGGTCTATCGCGATCGCTCGTTCGCCCTGACGAGTGACGAAGGGGCGACCAGCCTGCGCGGCGTCAAGGTAAGCGCGGAGTTCTTCGATGTGCTCGGGATCAAACCGAAGATGGGACGCGCGTTCATTCGCGATGATGATCAGGCCGGCGGCGGAGCGGGCGGCTTCAAAGTCATCATCGGCGACGATTTCTGGCAGAAACATTTCGGCGGCGACGCGAATGTCCTTGGACGCACGATCCTGCTCGATCGCCGCCAGTACACGGTGATTGGCGTCATGCCGGCCGGATTTCAATTCCCGATCCAGAATGACGCGGTCGAGTTCTACGTCACCATTGCGGAGGACGCGGCCAACCCCGACGGCTCGAAGCCCCAGACCGAGCAGCGTGGCAATCACAGTCTGCAGTCTATCGCGCGGCTGAAAGCCGGGGTCACGATCGCGCAGGCGCAGGCGGATTTGGAGGCCATCGCCGCGGCGTTGACGAAGCAATATCCGGAATCGAACACCCACTTCGGCGTGGCAACCAAGCCGTTGCGAGAGGAGATGGTCGGCGATGTCCGCACCGCGTTGTACATCCTTTTCGGCGCGGTCGTGTGCGTGCTGCTGATTGCGAACGCCAATGTCGCGAATCTTCTCCTCGCGCGCGCCTCGGCCCGCGGAAAGGAGATTGCGTTGCGCGCAGCGATGGGCGCGAGCCGCGGCCGCATCATCCGGCAATTATTGACCGAGAGCCTGTTGCTTTCGGGCTTGGGGGGCGCGTTCGGGCTGCTTATCGCGCAATGGGGAACCGAAGCGCTGATCAAGACCGTGCCGCAAAATATTCCGCGCATCAGCACCATCCAACTGGACGGGGTCGTGCTCGGATTTACTTTGCTCGCCTCGCTGGCCACGGGCGTCATCTTCGGACTCGTGCCCGCCTGGCAGGCCTCGCATGTCGATCTCAACAGCGCACTAAAATCCGGGACCCGCACCGGTGGCGGCGGAGAAGGCAAAGGCCGGGTGCGCAATGCCCTCATCATGGCGGAGGTGGCGCTCGCGCTCGTTTTGCTCATCTCCGCGGGACTCTTGATCCAGAGTTTCGCGCGGCTCGGCCAGGTCCAGACCGGGGTGCGCACAGAACGTCTTCTTACCGCGCGCATTTCCTTGCCCGAAGTCGACCTATCCGAAGAACGAAAATATCACCGCATTTCTCGACCAATTTCTCTCCCGCATCCGCGCGTTGCCCGGCGTTGAATCGGCCAGCACGATCGTGCCGTTGCCGTTGAGCGGGAGCAACATGACGACTTCGTTCGACATCGAAGAACGCCCGCTGCCCGGATGGTCAGCGCGCGGCCGCACCGGTCCGGATCATCGCCACGGACTATTTCAAGACGATGGGCATCCCCTTGCGGCAAGGCCGCGTCTTCGACGAGAAAGATCGATTCGATCCGCCCCGGTCGTCATCGTGAACGAGCGGTTCGCGACCAAATATTTCCCCGGCCAGAATGTTATTGGCAAACGGATCATGCCCGGGTTCTCCGCCGACGATACCGGAGAGAAGATGCGGGAAATCGTGGGCGTAGTCGGGAACGTAAAGCATCTCTCATTGAGGAACGAGGATTCGCCGGAGATGTATCTGCCGCAAACGCAAATCCCCTTCAACATCCCGTCGCTCGTCATCCGGACGAGCGTCTCGAATCCGAACGCGCTCACGAACTCGGTGCGGAAGGAACTCGCGGCGCTCGATGCGACGATTCCGCTGACCAGCGTGCGAGTGTTCGAGGAATACATCTCGCGCTCGCTGGCCCGGCCGCGTTTCAACACGCTGTTGCTTTCGATTTTTGCGGGCACCGCGCTGCTGCTCACGGCGATTGGAATTTACGGCGTGATGGCTTACTCGGTCGCGCAACGCACGAGTGAAATCGGAATCCGCATCGCGCTCGGTGCGGGCAAGTCGTTCCATTTTCCGGCTCGTCGTTGGCCAGGCCATGACGCTCGTTGGCATCAGTCTGGTCGTCGGCCTGGCCGGCGCTTTTGCCGCCACCCGGTTGTTGAACAGCCTGCTCTTCGGCGTCGGCGCCTCCGATCCCATGACGTTCGTCGCCATCGTGCTGCTCGTCTCCGCCGTCGCGTTCATCGCCGCGTGGCTGCCCGCGCGGCGCGCGACGCGGGTCGATCCTATCATCGCCTTGCGCGCCGAATGAAAGTGAATCCGATGACCAATCGGTAGGCGACTCTGCGAGCCGTGGCCGGTAGCGCCCCTCATCCGACGACTGCTCGACAAGTCTCGACCCTACCAACGGCGTAACTCTTATTCACCCTCAACGACGTACCCTCAACCTATGATGACCGACATCCGCTACGGCTTGCGCCAGCTGATCAAGCATCCCGGTTTCACCCTGGTCGCCGTCCTCACGCTCGCGCTCGGGATCGGCGCGAACACCGCCATCTTCAGCGTGGTCAACGCAGTGCTGCTCAAGCCGCTGCCCTTCCCCGCGCCGGAGGAACTCGTGGCTATGGGCGGCGTCGATCTGAGCGAAACAGTCTCGCCTCCCAGGCTCTACTCGTTAGTGCTTTCCGGACTTCGCCGATTTGCGGGAACAGAACCGCAGCTTTTCGAGCATGGCGGTTTATCGAGACCGCACCGTCGCGCTGGTCGACGAAAAGGGAGCGCAAAGCGTGCGCGGGAGAAAAGGTGAGCGGGGAATTCTTCGACGTGCTCGGCATCAAGCCGATCCTTGGCCGCGGTTTCACGCGGGCGGATGAGCAGGCGGGTGGCGGGCCCGGCGGTCTCAAAGTTGTCCTGAGTTACGGATTCTGGCAGAGCCATTTCAATCGGGCTGACGATGTGATTGGCCGTGTGCTCATGCTGGATGGCCGTCCGAACACGGTGATCGGCGTGATGCCGGAAGGTTTCCAGTTCCCGATCCAAACCGATGCGCTCGAGCTTTACACCACGATCGCCGAGGATGCGTCGACTCCCGATGGGAGCACGCCCAAACGCAGCAGCGGGGCGATCATTGGGTGCAGGGAATCGCCCGCGTAAAAACGGGGGTGCCGCTGGCCCAGGCGAACGCGGAACTGCGGACGATCGCGGCGGCGCTGGCAAAAAAGTATCCGGAGACCAATACAAAATTCAGCGCCGGATCGCAGCCGCTCCGCGATGAAATGGTGGGAGACGTCCGGACCGCGCTCTACGTCTTGTTTGGCGCGGTGGCCTGCTTGTTCCTCATCGCGAACGCAAATGTCGCCAACCTCATGCTCGCGCGCGCGTCCGTGCGCGGAAAAGAGATTGCCCTGCGCGCGGCTCTCGGCGCCAGCCGCGGACGGATCATTCGGCAATTGCTGACGGAGAGCGTGCTTCTGGCGGGACTCGGCGGGTTGCTCGGATTGCTCATCGCGCAATGGGGAACCGAGGCCCTCGTCGCGGCCGTGCCGCAGAATATTCCGCGGGTCAGCACGATTCAGCTGGATGGAGCGGTGCTCGGTTTCACCCTTCTGCTTTCGCTCGGGACCGGCATCATTTTCGGTCTTGTTCCCGCGTGGCAGGCTTCGCATGTCGATCTGAATACCGCACTGAAATCCGGCGCGCGCGGCGCCGGCGGGGTGGAGGGAAAACATCGTGCCCGCAATGCCCTGGTCATGACGGAGGTGGCGCTCGCCTTGATCCTGCTCATTTGCGCCAGCCTGTTGATTCAAAGCTTCGCGCGCCTCGGCCGGGTCGATACCGGCATGCGCACCGAGCGTCTCTTCACGGCGCGGATTGGACTTCCCGAAGCCGACTATCCCAAGCCGGAGAAAATCATCGCGTTTTTCGATCAGCTCATGCCGCGGCTCCGGGCGATTCCCGGCGTCGAATCCGTCACAACCGTGTGGCCTCTTCCGCTCAGCGGCAGCAACAACGTCAGTTCGTTCGACATCGAAGAACATCCCATGCCGGAAGGACAACAGCCGGCCAGCCCCATGCGGATCGTGGGCTCGGATTACTTCAAGACCATGGGCATTCCAGTTCGGGAGGGCCGCGGCTTCGAGGAGACCGACCAGCTCAAGTCTCTGCCTGTTGTGGTCGTGAACGAACAGTTCGCCCAAAAATTTTTCCCGGGTCAAAATGTGGTCGGCAAGCGCATCAACCCAGGTTGGGCTATCGGCGACGAGAAATCGCAGATGCGCACCATCGTTGGCGTCGTCGGCAACGTGAAGCACCGCACGCTCGACATGGAGTTTACCCCGGAAGTGTATCTGTCGACCTCGCAAATCCCCATGAGCGATGTGTCGATCGTGGCGCGCACGAGTGTCTCCAATCCCGCGGGCATTACTTCCGCGGTCCGTTCCGAGCTGGCCGCCATCGATCGCAATATTCCGCTGGTGCGGGTCCGGGTGTTTGAGGAATACCTCTCTCGCGCGCTGGCCCGGCCACGTTTCAACGCCATGTTGCTTTCGATTTTTGCCGGCACCGCGTTGCTGCTCACGGCGATCGGAATTTATGGCGTGATGGCGTATTCCGTTTCGCAGCGCACGAGTGAGATCGGCATTCGCATCGCGCTCGGCGCGGGAAAGAGTTCGATCTTTCGCCTCGTCGTCGGCCAGGCCATGGCGATCGTGGCCATCAGTCTGGTGGTGGGACTGCTCGGCGCTTTTGCCGCCACCCGCTTGTTGAACAGCCTGCTCTACGGCGTCGGCGCGTCGGACCCGATCACGTTCGTCGCCATCGTCTTGCTCGTTTCCGTCGTCGCGTTTCTCGCGGCGTGGCTGCCGGCGCGCCGCGCCACGCGCGTCGATCCCATCATCGCCTTGCGGGCCGAATGAACATCTCGATGCGTCGATTAAAGTCGCGAGGCGAGGCGCCTCGCCAGCGTGAACCATCCTCAGCGAATTGCTGCAGGCGGCAAATCCACAGCCAGCGACATCCAATGTTATGATGACGAGATCCGTTACGCGCTTCGGACGTTGATGAAGGCGCCCGCCTTTTCCTTCATCGCGATCCTCGTCCTCGGCCTCGGCATCGGTGCGAACACCGCGATCTTCAGCGTGGTCAACGCCGTGCTGCTGCGGCCACTGCCTTATCCGGACCCGGATCGCCTGGTCCTCCTTCGCGAAAGCACCTCGACGTTCCCGAATGGCTCGGTCAGTTACCCGAACTATCTCGACTGGCGCGCGGGCCAGCGCAGGTTCACCGATCTTGCACTCGTTAGGCGCGAAGCCTTTAACTTTGCGGTCGCGGCCGGCGGAGACGCGGCGCCCGGATCGGGTGAACGGCGGGCGCGTGACCTTCAATTATCTCTCGATCCTCGGCGTCAAACCGCTGATCGGCCGCGATCTGACGGAAGCGGACGATCAGCCCGGCAGCGCGCCGGTTGTTCTGATCGGCGAAAGGATTTGGCGGACGCGGTTCGCGAAATCGACCGAAGTTCTCGGCCAGCAAGTGGTGGTCGATGGCGTGCCGCGTGCGATCATCGGCGTCCTCCCGGAGTCGGTGAAATTCCCGCGCTTGTCGCAAATCTGGGTGCCGCTGGCCGATCTCAGGAAAGAGGACAATGTGATTCGCCGCGGGAATCATCCCGGCTTCAGCTCTCTCGGGCGACTCAAACCCGGCGTGCCGCTGACGCAGGCGAAGGCGGATCTCGACACCATCGCGGTCGCCCTCGAGAAGCAATATCCCGATACCAACACGACCCGCCGCGTGCACATGCAGCTTCTGCTGGAAGCGGCGGTCGGCGAATATCGGCAGAGCCTTGCTCTCCTCCTCGGCGCGGTTGCCTGTGTCCTGCTGATCGCTTGCGCGAATGTCGCTAATCTGCAACTGGCGCGCGCCCTGGCTCGCCTGAAGGAGTTGGCGGTGCGCGCCGCCCTGGGCGCGAGTCGATGGGCGTTGGCGCGTCAACTTTTGACCGAAAGCACTCTGCTGGCAGTCCTCGGCGCGGGCGCGGGTGTGTTGCTCGCGATCTGGAGTCTCGACACGATCGTCGCGCTCTCGCCGCAGAACATTCCTCGCTTCCAGGAAACGCGCATCGACCTGACGGCGCTTCTCTTCACCGGCGTCGTCGCGCTCACGCGCGGGCATCCTCGCCGGTATTTGGCCGGCGTGGCGCATCTCAAACACCGAGGAGCTTTCCGTGGTCCTGCATGAAGCCGGAACGCGCGGGGGCAGCGGCGGCGCGGCCGGGCAACGCGCTCGATCGGCTCTGGTCATCACGCAAGTCGCCCTCGCCGTGGTTTTGCTGGCCGGCGGCGGACTGATGCTCAAGAGCTTCTGGCGCGCGCAACAGGCGCCGCTCAATTTCGATCCGCACAACATCCTGCTCGCGGCGATCGACCTGCCGAAGGCCGGTTACGACAAGATCGACGAAAAGGGAAACCGGGTTTTTGACGACGACAAGATCCGCGCCTTCTACAATCAACTCCTCGAGCGCGTGCGTGTCCTGCCGGGGGTCGAGGCGGCCGCCATCGGAGTGAACATCCCGTTCGATGACAGCGAATGGGACAGCTATTTCCACATCACCGGCACGCCCAGAGCCGAGCCGGGCAAGGAGCCATCGGCCGAGATCAACATCGTCTCGCCCGATTACTTCAAGGTGATGAAGATGCCGATTATCCGCGGGCGCGCCTTCGGTCCGCAGGAAACATCCGACAAGGAGCGCTCGCGCTCGGTCATCATCGACCAGACGTTCGCGGAGCGTTACTTCCCCGGCCGCGATCCGATTGGGCTGAACATCGATGACAATCAGCGCCAGGAGGAGGGCGACGATCCCGCGGCAGAACCGAAGGGGCCGCCTCTCACCATCGTTGGCGTGGTCGCGCGGACGCGGAACGAAGCGCCGGGCGAGGAGAACGTCGAAAAGCTCGGCTTCGTGCACATGTATTTTTCCGACCAGCAAAACCCGAGCAGCGGCAATACCCTGATGTTGCGCGTGCCCGGCGGGGATCCGAAGGCGCTGGTCAGCGCGGTGCGCCGCGAGGTGCAGGCGCTCGATCCAACTTTGCCGATTGGCGCGATCGCGACGATGGAGGAGAACATCGCGTCGAGTCTGGCGGCGCGACGACTGACCATGACGCTGCTCGGCGCGTTTGCCGGGCTGGCTCTGGTTCTGGCCAGCGTCGGCATCTATGGCGTGATGGCGCTGAGCACCGCGCAGCGCACCCGCGAAATGGGGATCCGTTTCGCGCTCGGCGCCAGCCGCGCGGATGTCTTGCGGCTGATCCTTGGCCAGGGCATATCGCTCATCGGGATGGGACTTGCTGGCCGGCTTGGCCGGGGCGTTCGCGGCCAGCCGCGCGCTCAACAGCTTGCTCTACGGTGTCGGTTCGCTTGATGCCGCGGCGTTAATCGGCGCGCTCGTCACGCTCGCGGCGGTGGCATTCCTCGCCTGCTATTTGCCCGCGCGTCGCGCCAGTCTGGTCAATCCGATCGAAGCGCTGCGGAGCCGAGTAGGTCCGTGATTCGCGATCTAGCGTTACGGCCCCACACACCTTCTCTGGAATCCTGTCGCGTTCCTGCCAACGGGAGCCCTCCATTTTAGCGCCTCCTGCAGGATCAGCGCTCAGCCCTTTAGTTCGATTGAAGTTGGCTCGTGACCTTCGCTAATTCTAAACTCGCTTTTCGCAGAGAAGCGGCGGCGGCTTCTCCCTCCGAGATAATCAGCGGGCGAGCCGAAGCATCCGTAAGCAAATTTGGATTGCGGGCTAAGTTGAACACCCACTCCTTTCGTCCGGCGGCGGCCGATGAAAGCATCTCCTCGCATTTAGCGCCATCGACTTTCCCATTTTCGCGAAGGAGGATTGCAACAGCGCGAATGGATTGGCGTAGGAGATCAACTTTTTTGGACAGATCGACGACGATACCTTGCATCCGCTTTATTTCGGCATCCGAACCATCGGTCTTCTTCATATCGAAAAGGAGTGCGAGTTTTGCCGATTAGCTCTCAGGAATTTATTTTCTCCAGCTCAAAATAGGCGTATCGAAGACGCGCATCGGACGGCCCCGTCCGCGAGGCCCAGATTCCTCACCCGGCGTCACAATCCCCTTCCATGCCAATATTAGTAAGGTTCTATTGACACGATGTATGTTATACCTTACATGTTGTCATATGAATGATACTACTTCGACACGATCAATAGGTGCCCGCGCTCTGCGGGTCATCTCCAATACCTCCTATCGAGAGCTCGGGGCCTGGGCTTCGTTGATCGTAACCTGTTTCGTTTACGTCCCCTACTTTTCCTGGGTCCTCCAACGATTCCTCGAAAACCGGCTGGGAGCAGGTGACCTGCTCGGAGTCTTTGTCGGTGCGGTAACCACCCAGGTTATCTTTCTAGTCGTGATTCATATCGCCCTGGCCATCCTGCTCAAAGACGAGCCCAGGGACGAACGAGATCGTATCATCGAGGCCAAGTCATCGCACCTGGCCTATAATATCCTTTCGATTTCTACGGTCATCGTAGCAGTCTGGATTGTGATCGGCGGCCCGGTCTGGGCCGTGTTTGACGTCACGCGCTATCTCAATCCCATTTTTCTAAGCCAGGTCTTCCTGTTCCTCTGCATTCTGGCGGAGACCGTCAAATACCTGACCCAGGGAATTTGCTATCGGCGGGGGAGCTGATTGTGGCACATCCAACAATTCGAAACCAAATCCGACGGCTGCGCTTTGAAGCCGGCGAGATGACGCAGCAAAGCCTGGCTGACGCAGCGGGGGTGACCCGCCAGACAATCATCGCCGTGGAAGCGGCCAAGTATTCGCCGTCACTGGAGTTGGCGTTTCGCATCGCGGCGGCGTTTAAGAAGCCGCTGAGCGAAGTGTTTCAGGACCAGGTGTAAGGGTGGCGCGGCGATCACCGCGGTTTGGCAACGAAAGGCGTCGCCCGCGAACAAAATTCGAAGCACGAAATCCGAAACGCGAAACAATTGCCAATTCTAAGAACCAAAATCGACGCAGGCTTGCCCGTTTGGGTCATTTCCCCTTTTGGTCCTTCGAGTTTGTTTCGAATTTCGACATTCGGAATTCGGATTTCGCCCGTGTAGGGCAGGCGCGTCGCCTGTCGGGGTCGAGCACGAGGACGAGATCGATCGCTACGGCGCGTCCGGGGTTCGCTCCCTGGCGAGCGCGGCCTGGCGGCGACCGAGCCAGAGACTGAGCGCGCACCATCCTGCAGCGAGCGGCGCGGCGACGAAGGAAATGCCGGTGAGTCCCAGACCGAGCCAGGTCAGCAATGGATACGACCAGGCCCCGACTTGATCGCCGACGCGATAAACAAAGGTGTCGATGAAGCTCTTGGCTTTGTATTTGTCTTCGCGCCGCAGGACGGTGAAGAGGACTTCGCGCGCGGGACGGGAGACGGCGAAGTTACTGGCGCGCACGCAGCGTCTTGAAAACGACGAGCAAGGAGAGCAAAGGCATCCAACCCATCGACAAAAACCCGACGACGTTCACTGCCGGTAGCAGGGCGAGGGTGACGCCGACGCCAACCCACTTCAGGAGCCGGCTGGTCAGGAAGATCTGCACCAGGATGGTGAGCACGTTTACGGAAATGTCGACCTGGGCAAAAAACGCAGTCCGGGCCGCGCGATCGTGAAATTGCTGTCCGGCAATATCGGCCTGCTGAAAATAAGCCAAAGTGTTGGTAATTCCGTAAAGCAACATGTAGGCGCAGATACCGAGTAGATAGGGCGAGCGTATGACGTGCGTAACGCCAGACCAGATATTGCCGCCGATTGGCTTTTCCGCGCCGCGCTCCTCGGCAGCAGATATTGCTTCGGCCTCTTTAAAATGGGTGGGGAAAAATGGAGTGAAACGCGCGGCCAGCTCGAGCAGGAGCGCAGAGACGAAGAGAAGGTTGAGCGCTCCAATTTGCTTTACCAGCAACGCTGTCACAGAACCGCCGACGATGGCGCCTAGCGTTCCGCCCACGCCGATGAAAGCGAAGAGGCGCTTGCCCTGGTCGGAGTTGAAAACGTCGGTCATGAAAGCCCAGAAGACGGTGACGACAAAAAGGTTGAAGACGCTGACCCAGACGAAGAAGGAGCGGCCGACCCAGATTTGCGCATCGGGCGGCGCAAACTTCATCAGGAGATAGAAGAGAACCAGGTTCGCGATGAAGAACCGATAGACGATGGGGATGAAGCGGCGGCGCGAAAGTCTGGTGACGAGCGCGGAGAAAAGCCCGTTGGCCAGAAGCATCACGGTCATGGTGCCGGTATACATCCACGAAAGATTTTCCAGGCCGCCGGCTGCGCCGATGTCGTCGCGGATCGGCCGCAGAACGTAGTAGCTGCCGAGGACGATGAAGTTGAAGACGAAGGCGAGGCCGAGCGCGCGGAGCTCGTCCGGTCGAACGTCGACGGCGCGCTGGCGCAGAGATTCAAAAAGCTTACGCATTCCTAGTGGGCGAATTGCGTTGATTGCATCTGGTTAAGAACCCACGCGCCTCTATTTGAAACTGCTACGAATGGCTTCATTAACCTCAGGCGGCGCCGGCAGCTGGTAATCGAAGAAGTACTTCGAAGTGACGGCCATGATTTCTCCATCAAGCTTCGACACCGTGCCGACCCAGGCGCCCTGCGGCAATTCGCCTGTCGTACGTCGGACGAATTCGACATGCGGCAAGCTCAGGTTCCACGAGTGATGCAACAGGGAGCCATCTTTAACCATTACGAGGATGGCGTCTCCGTCGCGCATTCGAATTTTCTCGGGCATCGCTTCAGACGTTTACCGGATCTACGCGCTCCTCAGCCCAGCGCCTCCGGAGGTAGATGGCATTGATGATCCAGGCGATCGGGTTAAAGGTCAGAATCGTGAGCGCGATCCAGGCCCAGTGGTGACGCTGGGCGAAAAACCAGGCGAGGATTGCGTAAAGGAGGCCGCAGACGATCACGGCACCAACGCCGAATTCAAGGAAGGCCCCGAGACCAAGACCGGCGATGAAGCCCATGATGCTGAAATAGTAGCCCCACCGGTATCCTCTTTTGTCCGGATTGTGACGCTTGAAGCGGCGATTGAGTGCGAACGCCGCGATAATTGGCCCGATCAACACGCTTAGGGGGATGGCGATGAGTTTGAAGGCAATGAGAACGGGACCGGGCGCGCTCGCGGTGTGATTGGCGACGGGTAATAGCGGTTCGATGTTATCGCCCACTGTCACGACGACTTTCCCTCGAGCGTGACCTTCTTCCAAATATCGCATCGCCTCGGGGAGCTGGCTAAACGTGTAGGTCCTGTCGATCACCGGTTTCACTTTTCCGGTTTGGATAAGATCCGCGAGGATCGTCAGGTCTTTTCTGTTCATTTCCGCCAGCATCATTTTCATCTCCTGTGACACAAACGGTTTCATCATCATCATTTTCGTTATGCCAATCATAGGACCGGCCCAACGGCTGTCGTTTACTCCTCCGCCTCCGATCACGATGTATTTCCCGGTGGGAGCCAGGACGCTCATGAATCCGGACAGAGGCTGGCTGCCAACGTTGTCGAGAATAAGGTCGTAACGTTCCGCCCGCTTGGTGAAGTCCTCTTTGGTGTAATCAATGACGCGATCGGCGCCGATCGATCGGACCATCTCCGCGTTCCTCCCGCTGCATACGCCGGTTACATCCGCGCCGAACGACTTGGCGATCTGCACCGCAAAAGTCCCCACGCCTCCCGACGCACCGTTGATCAGGACCTTCTGGCCCGCCTGGATCTTTCCATGGTCGCGAAGTGCCTGCAGGGCGGTAATGGCCGCGACCGGGAGTGAAGCGGTCTGCTCAAACGTCAGGTTGGTCGGCTTCAAGGCCAGGGCCTTATCCGTGGCAACGACATACTCGGCAAAAGCGCCAAACTTATTTCCGTAGACCTCATCACCTGGTTTGAACTCGGTGACGTTCTTACCGACAGCTTCCACGGTTCCCGCGTAATCTACGCCGAGACGCGTTACGATTGGTTTGAGGAACCCAAACGCGAGGGGTCGGCCGAGGTAGGGAATGCCTTCCATGTAATGCCAGTCGAGTGGATTCACCGACACGGCGCGAACTCTGATCAGGAGTTGATTGTCATTAGGGACAGGCTTTTCGATTTCTTCGAGCCGAAGGACATCAGGTGAACCGTAGTCATGATAGACGATGGCTTTCATCTTTGCGGCAGTGGTTGGACTCGGTGCCTGGGCCATAGACTGGCCCGCGGACAGGAGCACGGCCGTGCCAGATGCAGCGATGAGGAGTTGCAGGTGTTTTTTCATAAGGGATTTGGAATTTGCGCTCCGGGCGCCCGGATTCCTTTAATAAGGAGCCAAAAGCCAAGACCTACTTCGTAAAGGCCCATCGGCATCATGTAACTCATTCCGACAACTCCCAGGCCGGGGAACACGATGATGGCCAGGGAGCCGATCGTCAGGAGTGAGGAGGAGAAAATTCCCAAAAGCGCGAATATCCCTGGGACGTAGCGTGACCGCAGGAGGAGGTAGGCGAAAACGGCTGATCCCAGGCCAAGGAGAATAAATCCAACACTCATTCCCAGTCCTTGAGTTTGGTAGGCCAGCATGACCAGGGAGTGCAGCTGGTTTGGATCGAAGGTCTTCAGGTAGGCAGCTCCACTGAGCAGCCGAAGCATGACGAGAGAGTTGACTGTCGCTACACACAGCACTGCCAGCTCGGAAAGACGAAAGAACGCGCCGAGCAAGGCGAGGTGCCTGTTAACCGGGCGAAGCAAAACATAGAGAGCCCACGTCAACACCATCACGAGAATGTAAGTGATCAGATCTCCGGCGATCGAGAGGCGAAAGAGCTGCCCGGACGCCATGATATTTTCCGCAGTCGCGGCCGCGTCGCCACGGACTACCAGTTGGCCACGCGCAAAGACCTCTCCGAAGATGCCGGTAGCCATCTGGATCGGGTAAATAATGCCGACGATCTTCGCCGCAGTGTGTTGGGCCGGCGTCACGAGGTAAGGCCCCGTCGGCGTGCTCAATGTATCTGCGCTAATGTTTTGCCCTCCAGGAAGCATTTGATCAGGCGACGGCCGGATTAAGATCAGCTGAATTGGGCGGCAACTCCTCGTTTACGCCCTTTATCAGAAGCCAGAGGGTCAGCGATAATTCTCCGACGGCGCCTGGCAGCATGTTGAAGGGAGCGAGACTCTGCGCGAGCGGCGGCAGGAGATAGGTCAACCAGCCGAAGCCGGCCAATACCATCAGGGTGCCTATGATTCGTGGGAGGAAAGTCGATCTAAGAATTAGGTAGCCCACCCCGAGGCAATGCAGGCCGAAGAAGACGAGGCCGATATCGTTTGCCCGAGCGCGAACGACAAGAAACAGGTAGGAGAGCGCCTGGATCTGTTCGGTCGTATATCCCCTGAGATAGGGCGCGCCCTTCAGGAAGATGAACGGGACGAAATCAAAGATACAGCTGAAAGCGCCCACTCCGCACCCTACCAGGCTGAAGAAAGCCGCGAGGAGGGAGAGACTTCGGTTCACCGGCTTGAGCACTTCGTAGACGAACAGGGTCGCTGCGATGTAGAACGCGGTGGAGACGAGCATGGCCGCGGTCCCGGAGCGAAACAGCGCCTCGTTCGCGAGAAGATTGGCCGCGGTGGCCGCGGGATCGCCCTTTACGATAAGCCCGCCCGCCAGGACCAACGGATAAATACTGGTGAGAAAACAGATGAGCCAGCAGAAGCCGCCCATCCTGGCATTAAAAAGCGGCGACTTCGTTGATGTTCGAAGCGCACTCATTCGACGGTGATTACTACTTTGCCACGCGCGTGGCCTTGATTGAGAAGGCGGATAGCGTCAGGCGAGTCAGCTAATTTGCAGGTCCGCTCGAGGACGGGTGCAACCTTTCCCGTTTGAATGAGGTCGCCCAACAAAGCCAGGTCCTGCTTATTCATCGTCGTCCGATAGTTGACGAACTTTTGATCGGTGAATGACGACAATCCCCGCGCTGCGAAAAGATTACCGGCGATGCGTCCCAGGGCCTGACCTTCTTTTACTCCAATCCCTCCGAGTCCAACCAAGACGCAAATGCCCTTGGGAGTTAGCACGCGACGGCGTTCACCGAAGGAGCGGTTACAAACGTTATCGAAGATCATGTCGTAACGTTGCTCGCTCCTGGTGTAATCCTCTTTCGTGTAGTCAATGACGCGATCGGCGCCGATGGATCGGACGAGATCCACATTGCGCGTGCTGCAAACCGCGGTCACCTCGGCGCCGAAAGACTTGGCGATTTGCACGGCAAATGTCCCAACACCTCCGGTCGCGCCGTTGATCAAGATTTTTTGGCCCGGCTTAATGTTTCCCTTACGCAGGCCTTGCAGTGCCGTGAGGCCGGCGAGAGGGATTGAGGCCGCTTGCTCAAAGGTGACGTTGGCTGGCTTGATGACTAACGATCGCTCGGAAGCACAGGCGTATTGGGCCAGCGAGCCACGGCCGATGCCGAAGACTTGGTCGCCCGGTTTGAATTGCGTGACCTCTTGGCCGATCGCTTCCACTACACCAGCGACGTCACGCCCCAGGCGCGTCTCGCTCGGTTTGCGCAGTCCCATGAACACGCGAGCGATCCACGGACCGGGGATCAAGGAGACATCAATAAAGTTTAGTGAGGCCGCCCGAACTTTTATCAGCACCTGGTTGTCCTTCGGGACGGGCTTCTCGACGTCAGCAAGCGTTACGACGCCGTATTCGCAGGAACGAGCCGCTTTCATCGGATTAGCCGGAGCAGCCGTGTTCTGGTCGCACTCGTTCGTGGAACCCCAGTAGCCGATAAATCCTGCGATCAGAAGGGCGACCAGGATCCCCGCGAAGATTTTTGTGGTCCATTTCAGCAAGCGTTTGAGTTTCATGGTTACTCAGCGCGGAGAGCCTCGATGGGGTTAATGCGACCGGCGCGGCGGGCGGGCAGCCAGGAGGCGACCAGAGCGACAGCGATGAGAAGGAGCGTGGCGCCGATCCAGATCAAGGGATCGTTGAGGTGCATGCCGGGGTAAGCCATGGAAAGGAATCGCGAAAGGCCGACGCCGCCGATCAAACCGAGACCGGATCCGATCAGCGCCAGCTTGACGCCGGAAGTCAGGACGATGCGGGTGATATCCCGGGCGCTGGCGCCGAGGGCAAAGCGAATGGCAAACTCGCCGGTGCGTTGAGCCATTGTCCGAGCGATCACGCCGTAGATGCCCAACGAAGCGAGACCGAGGCCGAGAAGCGCGAAGGCGGCCAGCATATCGCGCAGGATCGCGCTTTGGGATTTTGACCGTTCTATCGTTTGGTCCGCGGTCTCGAGCTCTCGCACCGGCAGATCGGCATCCAGGCCCGTCATCACATTGCGGATAGCTGGCAGGAGAGTGGAAGGGGCAACACCGGTGGTGCGCACGGCAATCTGGTTGTACGGCCGCGGATCCTGGCTTATGGGCTGGTAAAGCTGAAAGGTCACCGGGCCCGGGTCTGGAAGAATCGACTTCACGTCGGTCGCCACGCCGACGATTTCGCCCCATTGGGCGCTTCCGATGTCCGTTTGAGCGAGCCGGCGACCGATCGGGTTTTCGTTGCCAAAGAGAGCGACGGCCATGGTCTGGCTGATGATGAAAACCTTCGGTGAAGTCTGCGTGTCAGCTTCGTTGAAGGTGCGACCAGAGAGCAGCCGGGTGCCGAAGGTGTCGAAATAATGCGGGGAAATACTGTTAACGACCGCGGCCGGTTCGCGGCCGGGTTGAGGAAGCTCGCGGCCTTCGATCAGATACTTGCGGACATCTCCCCAGTTAAAGAAAGGCGTGAACGAGCTAATGCTGGCCGAGGCGACACCGGGGATGGATTGCAGTCGCTCGAGTGTGACCCGATGGAAGGCGTTGATCCGATCCGAATCAGGGTAGCTGCCGGTTGGGAGCACCACTGCTCCGGTAACGACATTTTCGGACTGCCAGCCCACCCGAGAATTGTTCAACTCATCCAGGCCGCGGGCAAAAAGCGCCGCTCCCGTCAGCAGGACCATCGCCAGCGTAAACTGACCGACAATGAGTGCGTGGCGAAAGCGTTGATGCCCGCGTCCTCCCGTCATGCCTCGCGCGCCGCTCTTCAGCGTGTCGTTTACATTCAGACGCAGGGCAAAAAGCGCCGGCACCAGACCGAAGGCGACGGCAGTGACCAGCGAGGCGCCAAAGGCCCAGCCGAACACACGCCAGTCAAAGCCGAATACGACCCGCTCGCCGTTGTCTCCGGCGGTTCGAGTGGAGAGCCAATATGAGGCCCATTGTGCGACCAGAACTGCGCAGGCCCCTCCGGCAATCGCCAGCAACAAGGACTCCGCGATCAACGGCCGAAGCAACTGGATGCGCGAAGCGCCCATCGCGGCGCGCACGGCGAATTCCCGGGCGCGCGCCATTGTCCGGGCCAGCAGGAGGTTCGCAAGATTGGAGCAAGCGATCAGCAGCACGAAACCCGAAAGCCCGACAAGCATCGCCAGTGTCATCAGGACCCTCTTGGGAAGGGCCGTCCCGTTGAGTGAGATCGCCTGCCAGGTGCTCCCGGCGTTTATTTCCGGAAAGTCAGCGGCCAGGCGCGCCCCGAAGTTGGCGACAAAGGCCGCCCCTTCCGCGGGCGAGAGCTTGTCGGCGCAGCGCCCGATGGGACGAACGATGGTGCTGCGGCGGTCGGCGGAATTTTGTTGATCAAAAACAAGTGGGCGGAAGAAGTCGTAGGGACCGAGGTGACGCCAGTCATTGAACCACGGAGGGAGGACTCCGACGATCTCGTGCGGTTCGCCATCGACGCGGACAATGCGGCCAATGACATCATGTTTGCCGCCAAAACGCTGTTGCCAGCAACGTTGGCTGATGATGACGACGCGATCGTTTCCCGGAATGTCTTCCCGCGGAAGAAAATTGCGGCCGAGCTGAGGTTGGACCCGGAGAACCGAGAGCAAGTTGGAGGTGATGCGGAGAGCGCGCACCATCTCGGCGGGCTGGCCCGGTTCGGAAAGGCTGGTGTCGCCGAGGGTGTAGGCGCCGATCTCGCCATAAGTTTGCATATCCCGTCGCAAATCGAGGAAGTCGGCGGGCGAAATGCGTCCCCAGGAGTTCTGCGCCGTCACGCGGTCGATCCGCTGCAGTTGCTCGCTCTGCGGATACGGGAGCGGTTTCAGCAGGATCGAATTGAGGACGCTGAACATCGCGGTGTTGGCTCCGATGCCGAGCGCGAGCGTGATGATGGCGAGGATGGTGAATCCCGGGCTGCGAATCAGCGACCGGGCGGCGAAACGAAGGCTGGTGAACATAGGAGGAGAGGGGCTTGGTTGTCCGGGGTTGTTACCTGACCGCGCGGTAGTCGCTGTAGGTGATCACCTGATGCAAGCTGCCTTCCTGGCCCATGCCCGATCCCGTCACGTCCGCCACCTGTTCGACGAGAATCGGTTTGCCATCCGGTCCCATTCGGAACCGGGACATTGATTCGTAGTGATCGAGCTTGATGATCAACTTGATCCGCATCGGTTGGATCGAAAGCCGCACCTGCTCGACAAAGGGGACGCCGTTGGCCTCACCCAGTGAGGCTTCCGCGCTGGTGTTGTGCGAGACGTCGCTATTGAAGACCATCACGCTGTCTTTCGGCAGGGAGGCAAAACGGAACACGGTCCGGCCGCGTGAGTCCGTCGCGGTGGTCACCGGTCCTGCGAAGTAGTTCGCCAGGCGATGGTAACCCGGAACGCGGCGCTTGGGAGTTTCCTTGCGATACTTGGCTAGCTCATCAGTCGAAGGAGGCGCGCCGTTCACGGAAACGAGCGTCCAGCGCGCATCACCGCTCTTTGTCGGATCGTACTTGTCGACGCTGATGGTTTTTTCGGTTTTGCCGGCGGTGGTTGGTTCCGAGCGAAAGGTGCGGGTGAAGGCGTAATCATCCGCGCCGACATTTTGCGCCTGCGCCAGGATGCGCTGTTTAAGTTCGTCCGGCTTATTCTGGCCGTGGGCCATGAAAACCGAGACGAGCCATACGGCTGCGCCGGCGAGTGCAGCGCGGGTAAGGGGATTGATGATGAGGTTCTTCATAAGTTAGGTCGTGGGTGGATTTCTCTGTTCGTTCACACTCACTGCGCGGGAGTGGGGAGTGGCATCGGATCGTGTCGGAGGACTACAGGCAACGGGCGACGGCGGCGGACTCTCCACATCCAATAAAACATCGCGCCAAAGATCAGGAGGATCGGCAGCGTGCGCATCGGCCCAGTCGTGAATGGCTCCGGAAGAATTTTCGCGACGCGCTCACGAATCGAGAAGAAGGATCCCGCCGCGATGAACAGCGCAAAGCACATGCGCCACAGATGGCGCGCCAGGCGCGGCCCACCGCGAGGCAAGCCCAACCGCATGATGCGGACGTCGCCAATCGCCGCCAGGATCATGATGGTGGCGAGGAAGAAAAACATTGGAAACGGGACACCATTGAGGGAACCGCGAGGGCTGTTAAAGGCTTTCACGCCTCCGAGGATGTCGAGGAGCGCAAGGCCGACCACGAGCACCAGCGCGGCCACATTGATACGGCGGGTCCACGGCGAGACGGGGCGGACGGTCGTCAGCGCCGTGACGACAAAATAGGCCGTCATCAAGCCGCCGCCGACATTTCCCAGGACTGCGGCGGTAGTGCCCATGACGAGCATGGCGTAGACGAACAGCAGTCCACTTTGGCGGTGGATGGTTCCGCCTTTCTTCACCAGCAGAGCCACGGCGCCGAGAACAAGCGCGAGCCCGCCGGCGGCAATGTGGATCGGTAAGAGCTGTGCTGTTCATTCGCCAGGCCCTTACAGCGGTCCGCGAGAGCGGCGCAGACGGACGGCGCCGGCGATAAAGGCCGCGGCGACGAGCAGGCCGATCCAAAGGCCCGGGCTGCTCAGGAATTTCAGCGGATCGAATTGGGTGAGTCGATCGACCACGGGCACGTGCGCGTCTTTCCCATATTTCACGACCACGAACCCCTGCTCGAAACCGCCCGTCAGACGACTGACGAGCATGCGAATGAAAAAGGTGGTATCGAACGCGAGTTTCTCAATCGCGCTGATGGCGAGCCACGGCAGCACCGCCCAGAGGAACGTCGCGCGCCTGGCCCAGCTGGAGACCAGGAGCAGCCAGGCGAAGACGGGCGCCTCCCAAAGGACGCTTGTCACGAGACCGTAGAGGAGGATCGACAAGAGCCGGGGCCAGGGCAGCAGTTGCCAGGTCGTGCCCGCCAGACCGCTGGGAAGCAGAGCGGCAGTGCTGAGCAGCAGCATGATAAGCTGCGTGGCGAAGACGATCACGAAGGTGAGCAGCGGCAGGATCACCATGGGAACGATCGCCTTCGAGAGCACGCTGGTGAGATCCGAAACCGGCAGCGATTTCCAAAACAGGATGCTGCGATCGCGGCGTTCGCCATGGAGCGCATCGAGACAGTAGAAGATGCCGACGATGAACGCGGTGAACATGATCATCATGGCCGCGATGTCGTAGGGCGTCTCGATCGCGGCGCGCTGGCGCACGGACTCGAGGGCCAGCGCATTGGCCCTGAGGCGCGGCAGGTTGAACGCGGTGATCGCAGAGCCGAACAGCACGACCCCGGCGGCGATGAGCGGCGCAATGTAGATGGAGCGGTTCTCCCAGAGCTCGCGCCGGACCGACCAGAAGAATGGCCGGGTCGGCGAAAAGGGAGCGGGAGCGGTGGGCGGCGAATCGGTCAGATCAGTATTCATTTGGAAACTCCTCCTTGGCTCGCCGTCGTCTCGTTAGAAGGCGGCGTTCCCGTGCTCGGCTTGTTGCCCATGATCGCGACGAACAAGTCGGCGATGCCGGGCGTGCGCACGTCGCCGAGCGCGGCGAGTTGCTGGCGATCGACATTGTCGAACAGCAGGATGCTGCGACCGAACAACTGGCGCTCGTGGATCGGCTTGAGCGCCTGCGCGGCGGCGAGATGATCGGGATGCACCATCACTTCCGCATAGCGCGATTCGAATTCCTCCATGCTGCACTCCAGCACGATGCGGCCGTGGTTGATGAACATGAGATCGGTGAGGACGTTCTGGATCTCTTCCACCTGATGCGTCGTCACGACGATGGTGCGGCTGTGATCGAAGTAGTCGTTCAGCAGCGAGTCGTAGAACTGTTTCCGAAACAGGATGTCGAGACCGAGCGTCGGCTCGTCCAGCACGAGCAACTTCGCGTCGATCGCCATGACCAGCGCGAGATGCAGCTGGGCCACCATGCCCTTCGACAATTGCCGGACCTTGCTGGTGCGCTTGATTTCGGTCTTCGCCAGGAAACCTTCCGCCTTCGCCCGATCGAAGCGCGGATGCACGCCCGGCGACGTAATCGAGCGCTTGCGAAACCCGCATCCAGCGCGGCAGCACCGCGACGTCGGCAATGAAGCAGACATCGCGCATGAGTTGGTCGCGCTCGGTCCAGGGGTCGCGTCCGAGCACTCTCAGTTCTCCTTCGAATGGGGTGAGGCCGAGAATCGCGTTGAGCGCGGTGGTCTTGCCGGCGCCGTTAGGACCGATCAGCCCGAGGATGCGGCCTTCTTCGACGCGCAAATCAATGCCGTCGAGCGCGACCGTTGTGCCGAAGGTCTTGCGGAGACCGCGTGCTTCTATGCAGGCCATGGTTAGCGCTCCTCCTTTGCTGCCTTCGACGACTGGCGCAGTGGCGGCCGCGTCGAGCAGTTCTTGTGGTGTCAGGCCGAGCCGCTGAATGGTGGCGGCGATCCTCGGCCATTCTTCCGTAAGAAATTTCTGGCGCTCGCCCTGGAGCAGAAGATCGCGCGCGCCGGCTTTGACGAACATGCCCAGCCCCCGCTTTTTCTCGACCAGCTCCTCGTCGACGAGTTGCTGATAGGCCTTGAGCACCGTGAGCGGATTGACCCGATATTCGGCCGCGACATTGCGCACGGACGGAAGCGGATCGCCTTCTTTGAGGACGCCGTCGAGGATCATGTGCACGCGCGGTCGCGGAGCTGGCGGTAAATCGGCTGACTGTCGTTCCACTCATGATCCATTCTGATTCCCGATAGCCCTTACGAGAGAAGTGCGAGGGATAATCGCTCCGGTTGATTGGTGTGCTGTTTCATATAGTGATGTAGTAGACTATAACACTAATGATCGTGCAAGCATTTATTTTGTTTTTCTTTTGCCTCCCGTTTACCCAAAGGACGAGACGGTCCCGTCCGAGGCCGGCTCTGGTATCACGAACAGGAAAACTGATGAAACGCTGATGATCTCTTCAGCCCCGGTCAAACTCTTGCGGTCAGCGTTTGAGGCTGCGATTACCGCGGTCGATCCAAGACGATGCCTGCCTCCTTTTCTTCCCGCTCCGCCTTCCGGAAGAACTGTCGTCATCGGCGCCGGGAAGGCTGCCGCCTCGATGGCCCGCGCCGTGGAGGAACATTGGCAGGGAGAACTCTCCGGTCTGGTCGTGACGCGATATGGACACAGTCGTACCGACTTCAAGGATTAAGGTCGTCGAGGCGGGGCATCCCGTACCCGACGCCGCTGGATTAGCCGCGGCGAAACAAATACTCGAGTCGGTTTCCCATCTTGGGCCCGATGATTTGGTGATTTGCCTGATATCCGGCGGAGGCTCCGCGCTCCTGGCGTTGCCTGCGCCAGGCATCGGTCTGGAAGACAAACAGGCCATCGGCAGCGCCCTTCTGAAATCCGGCGCCTCAATTCACGAGTTCAATTGCGTTCGCAAACATCTCTCCGCGATCAAGGGCGGACGACTGGCTCTGGCCGCTGCGCCGGTTCGAGTCGTTACCCTCGTGATATCCGATGTGCCCGGAGACGATCCCTCTGTTATTGCCTCGGGTCCCACGGTTCCGGATCCGACGACACGAGCGGAGGCTCTGGCAGTTTTGGAAAAGTACCGCATAGAGGTTTCGCCCGCGGTGAATGCGTTTCTCCGCAGCCCAGAGGCGGAAACTCCCAAACCGGACGCCGCCTGCTTCGAGAAGAATGAGATCCACGTGATCGCCACTTCGCAGGATGCCTTGGAGGCGGCCGCCGGAATCGCCCGCAAACAGGGCGTGACTCCGCTCATTCTCGGCAACGCCACCGAAGGCGAGGCCCGCGAAGTCGCCCTGGTGCAGGCGGAAATCGCCAAACAAATTTCAAGCTGGGGTCAGCCGGTGCCATCTCCCTGCCTGCTTCTTTCGGGAGGAGAAACATCAGTCACGGTGCGCGGACCGGGGCGCGGCGGGCGAAACACCGAGTTCCTTCTTGCCCTGGCCATCGCGCTGGATGGGCACTCCGATGTCCACGCCATTGCCTGCGATACCGATGGCATCGATGGAATGGAAAACAACGCGGGCGCCATCATCGCACCCGATACCTTGTCCCGCGCGCGTGCGCTCGGACTGGACGCCGCCGCGGAACTCGCCGCCAACAACGCTTTCTCATTCTTTGAAGCGCTCGACGACCTCATCGTGACCGGTCCAACGCTAACCAATGTGAGCGATTTCCGCGCAGTGCTTCATCAGCGCCGCGGCTGACGGAAGACGCGGACCGACGCCGTGACAATCGTGGGAACGGGTGGCGTCGTCCCGAAAGGATGCGCCAAGATCACCGGGTCCACCATTTCTCTCGTGAAGGCGTACCCGGAGCACCGGAAAAAATGTGACAAGTCGACCGGACGAAGCAGTAGCCTGTCGCCGAAAGTGCCGGAGGCACGACGGAATAAAGCCCGGGAGTGGAGCGGAGCGAACTCCGGGTTAACACCATCCACCAATTCCAAACCCCGGCAGGGGTGACGGAAGTATTGGCCGGATGGGTTGCGGAATCATACGCGTATAAGAGTCCACCGTTCCGTCGCCCTTTCAGGTCTCTCTGTTGTTTGGGATTGATACCCGGAGCTCCGCTGGCGCTTCACTCCGGGCTTTATTCCGGCGCACCTTCGGTGCTCTCGACTCGACGCTGGAGGCGGCCCGCTCTGCCGGGGCGTAACGCTGATTCGACCGAAGATGGCGATCCGGCAGCTGCCGGACCGTGACTACCGTAACACAGGCATCTTGCCTGTGGGGCAAACGGGCGTCTCGCCCGTTTCAATGGGGCTGTATTGGACGGGCAAGATGCCTGTGCTACGGTTTTTGTGCCGGCAACGGCTTCTGGCTCTTGAGGATCTCGGCCTCAGGGGTCAGCGCCTTCGTTTTGCCGCTGAAGATCAGCCGGTTCGGCTTTTCACCAATCGCCTCGGTGATCGCCTTGGCGTGGGTGCTGACCACTTTCAAGTTCAGCAAGATCACGCGCAGCTCTTTCATTTGCTCCTGCAATTGTTTGTCGGTCGTGCCGATAAACTTGCCGGCCGTTTCGAAAACGGAGTTCGCATTTTTCTCCACGGTGTCGAGACCCAGGATGATTTTCTTCAGCTCGTCCATGTCTGTCTGCACGGTGTCGAGCAGCGGCGAGAACTTTGGCAGGAATTGTCCCAGTTCGTTCTTCACACTGGTCACCGCGCCATCCAGGTTCGTGACCGTGCCGTTGAGGTTGTCCATCAGCTTGTTCGCGTTCTCGAAAAGCGGGCCGGCGGCCGCGGTGATCTGTTCGATTCCGTAGGAGGGATGGCCTTCGATGATGGCGTTGTTCGCCAGCGTTTCTCCTCCGGGCGTTCCCGCGGAGAGCGCGACGAACTTAGGCGCGAGCATGGTGTCCGCGCTGAGCGTCGCTGTCACATCGGCGGGGAGCGGCGGGATGCTTTCGTCGAGGCTAATTGTCACGCGGACGGCGTTCCTTTTGTTCGTCGCGGACTCACGTTGGTCGGCGCTCAAGTGCTGCATTGCGATCACCCGCCCCGCCGGCGCACCGGCATAACGAACCTCCGAATGCACCTTGACCCCGGTGACGTCTTCGTAGTCGATTTGCAACGTCCGGGTCGGTTTGTTCAAGCGGTAGCCGGAAAGCGCAACGGTCAGCGCCGCGAGCAGGATCGCGCTGCACGCGATCACGGAAAGAGCGACGATGTAATCGGAGAGATTTCGTTTCATGGGATCTTGTGGCGAAAACGGTGCCGGGCCGAAACGAGCGGGCGCGCCTTCACGAGAGGATGATGCGCGTGATTGTCCTGGGAAAGATTTAGAGGCATGGGACCATCGGGTTCGCCGTTGATGAATTGCTGCACTTCGGGATTCGGGCTGGTGCGAATCTCATCCGGAGTACCTTGCGCGATAATGCTGCCGCGTCCGAGCATAATCATTCGGGTGGCGATGCGAAACGCGCTGGTCATATCGTGAGTGACGACGACGGCTGTCAGGTTGCTGCCATCCGTGAGCTCGAGCGTGAGCTTGTCCACGACCGCGGTCATGATGGGATCGAGTCCCGAGGTTGGTTCGTCGCTGAAGAGGAGTTCGGGATCAAGGGCCAAAGCCCGCGCAAGGCCGACGCGCTTTCTCATGCCGCCGCTGATTTCTGCCGGCTTGAGCTTTTCGAACCCGTTCAACCCAACCATCCGAAGTTTTTGCGCGACAATGTCCTGCACTTCCTCGGCCGTCATGTCGGTATGGTGCAACAAAGGCAGCGCCACATTCTCCCCCACGGTGAGCGACGCCAGGAGCGCGCCGGATTGAAACAGCATCCCGAAACGCCGCCGGACCCCATCAAGTTCCCGGACGTTCATGGCAGTAATATCGTCACCGAAGATTTTGACCGAACCGGCCGTCGGCTTCATCACTCCGATGATGTGGCGCAGCAACGTGCTCTTGCCGCAACCGCTCCCACCCATGATCACCAGCGTCTCGCCGCGATGAACCTTTAACGAGATGCCGTTGATCACGGTGCGATCCCCGAATTTTCGGAAAAGATCGGTGACTTCTACGACTGGCTCGGGTTCAGACATGGGAAAAATGACGAATGACGAATGACGAATGACGAATGAATGACGAATTGCGAAGGTAGGGCTTCACTTCCCACTCCTCCAAATCTTCGAGAAAATGAGGTGTAATTCTTTCGCTTCCATCCAGAGCTTTCGCGCTTCGGGTTTTAGTTCTGGGGAGGCTCGAACGGCCATCCGAAGGAAGTGTTTCGTCTCTCGCGCTTCTTTTCGGCAGGTGCCGATGTTTTTCAAGAATTCCTTTTTCGAAACTGCGTCATCCGCTTCGACGTAGTTTGCGCCCACGCTGGTCGCGGCGCCGACGAGCTGTCCGACTATCCGGTACGTCACCGCGCTTTGCGGAATTGTCTTCGCAAAATCGATGACTGACTCGCCGAAGCGCGCCGTTCGCTCTTCGAGATCATACACGCGCTTATCGGGAGGCTCTTCGCAAACGACGAGGACCTCCCCATCGTTCCAAAAGCTCGTTTCATGATCCATGACGTTCTTGGGCTTTATCATTCTTTCGTCATTCGACATTCGTGCTTCGTCATTTCCCCTCATGTGCCGAAGAAAAAGACCGCGGTCAGGATGGCGTTCGTGACCAGCATCGCCAAAAGCGCTTGTACGACGGAAGCGGTCGTTGCCTGGCCGACGCCTTCGGCGCCACCTTCCACGTGGAGACCGGCGTTGCAGGCGATCGTGATAATGATCCAGGCGAAAACCGCACTCTTGATCATTCCCGAATACAAATCCCAGGTATCCGCACTCTCGATCGCGCGCAGAACGTAACCGGCGGTGTTGAAATCGAGCGCAAACCGGCAGACGGCCCAGCCGCCGAGAACACCAATATAATCTCCCAGGATCGTGAGGGCCGGCAGCATGATGAGCATGGCGAGGAAGCGGGGCACAATCAGGTAGCTGATCGGATTGATCGCCATGACTTCGAGCGCCTCGATTTCCTCGGACACTTTCATCGTGCCCAACTCCGCGGCCACGGCGGACCCGCTGCGGCCGATCACGATCACGGCGATCAAGACGGGACCCATTTCCCGCAAGAGCGTTATCATGACCAGGTCGGGAACATAAATTTCCGCCCCGAGTTGTTGGAGCGAATGCGCCGCCTGCATGGCGAGCGTCACGCCGATGCTGAACGCCGTGAGCGCCACCATGGGAGTCGCGCGCACGCCGATGAACACCATCTGCCGGAAGACGGGCGAGAGCTTGAAGAGCTCTCCCCGGAACGGCGCGACCAGGACCCAGTAAAGCAGGCTAGCGTTAAGCCGGAGAAAGTTTTTCAAAATGCGGGAGCAATGTATAACACCGCGCCCTACGCGCTTTCCAGACTAGAAAAGAGCCTCCTGCTCCTGATCATGATCTTGCTCATGATCTTTCCGGGCAGCATGCGCTTCAACTCTGGATCAAGAGCAAGATCGCGAGCATGAGCAGGATCAATTCGCGTAATGATCGGCGCCGAGAAAATGGAGCGAGACATACGGCTGGTTGCCTACGACCCAGCTGTCGTGCCCGGGGCCAATGTAGAAAAGGTCGCCCGCCTTCATTTCGTAATAGCGTCCATCATTCATCTGGCATGCGGCGGTGCCGGAAATGACGAGACCGATATGTTCCACTTCGCAGGAAACCGCGCCGGTTGTTCGGCCGACGTGTTCCGACCATTTCCATCCCGGCTCGTAGCTGGCGCGGCCGATCGTCATTGAGCCGACCTTTACGATTTCGAAACGTCCTTTTTCAAACGTCCGCACTTCGTCGGGCTGTTCGAAACGCTTGATCAGTAAGTCGTCGTAACTCGGGGTCATGTCCGAGTTAAGGACAACGTGTTCGGTGGATCAAGATCAGGGGCGGGAGCAAGATGCGAGCACGAGCAGGAGCACGAGGAGGACGTCTCCCGCGGGCGAGCTAAGGGGAGGGAGAGGGATTGTCGGGAGGAGGAGGCGGCTTGAATCCGTGGTGCATCAGGATTTTGTGATGATGAAGTTTCAACTCATGGAGTTTCTTTTGCTGTTCCGGCGTCAGTTCCGGGGAGATTTGCCGCTCCGATTCTTCCATCGCACTCCGGACACGTTGCGCGGTCTCCTCCCGAATCGATTCGAGTTTGGCCGAAGTCGCGTCGACGATCGGCGCGATCTTGGCTGCCTGCTCAGGAGTCAAATCGAGCGCGCGTCGCAAGTGCTCCCGCATCCGATCGCCCATCTCGCCGGAGTGCGGTGGTCCCAGGAAATGACGCCGGACATGGAGAGTGCTCAATAATCCGCCGGTCGTCACACCCGCGATGAAGACGAGCAGGAACGCGAAGGCCAGCTTCAATTTCAACGAGCTGTTCATTGCGAGAACTCGGTCTGGATCGCGGAATCAGCGATCGCGTATTCGTTTGTTTGCGGCGCTATGCGTTGTTCATTTTCGTTGAACTGCCGATAGGCGCCGGCACTGGCCAGCGCCACCACCGCCAAAGCGAGCGCCCCGATCCTCCGCAAAAAGCGCGTGAGTTCGACCGCATCAGTTGATTGCCCATTCGCCGCACGCCACAACGCCACCACGCGGGTTTCGAAACCGAAGGGGGCTTCCGGCGCCGCCGACTCGGGCGCACTCGCCGCCGAACGTAAAAGACGATCCAAATTAGCGTCGGAATTTTTCATCGATTTTCCTTCGCTGAGATGAGCGACATTTGTTTTTTCATTTTCTGCCGCGCTCGGAACGCGCGCACTTTCACCAGGGCCCGGCTCCAACCGGTGATTTCCTGGATCTCCGCCACGGAACGCTCCTGCAAATAAAGTAAGTCCATCACGAGTCGCTCGGCTGGTTTGAGCGCCAGCATAAGGTGCTCGACCAGTTCCCGCGAGGCAAAGCGCTGGTCCGGGGCAAGATCGCCGCTCGTCGCCGCCAGATTTTGGACAACGGCGGCCTGTTCTTCGCTCAGATCGGCCTCGCGCAACTCGGGCCGCGCTTTTTCGGCCTGGATCTGGTTGATGCAGGTATTGACGGCGATGCGCGAGACCCAATGCTCCAGCGGCGCCTTGCCGGAGAACTGGGAAAGTTTCTGCATGATCTTGATGAAGATCATCTGGCAAAGGTCCTCCTCGGCGCTGCGTGACGGTCGATGTGCGCGCACCAATTTTGCCACCAGCGGATGAAGCGCCCGGACCAATTCGCGAGCCGCGTCATCATCCTGCCGCAAAGCTGCAGCCACCAGCTCCCGTAAGACGCGATCATCAGCCATGTAAAGCAAAGCAAGTCCACACTGCTCAAGTAGACAGCGCGGTGCGACCGGAGGTTACAGAATAATTATGGGTTCTTGAGGCGCGCGGAAATTTTCGAAAACAATTTGTAACCGGGCGACTCCGCTTCCTGTCATCCATTCGTGAAAGAGGCGCTCTGATTGCGCTGAAAAACAAGGAACAAACAAACAATGACAAGAAAACTTATCACTCTCATGGCTGCCGGCACTCTGACGCTCGGCGGCCTCACTTATCTTCAGGCGGGCGACCACGGTCCCGGTCCCGGGCCCGGCCCGGGTCCGAAGATGCATCACATGGGGAATCCGCTCGAGCATTTGAGCGAGAAGTTGGACCTTAGCGCCGACCAAAAGGCAAAGGTGCAACCCATCATCGACCAGGCGAAGCCGCAGATCGCCGCCATCCACCAGGAAGCGATGGAGAAGATGCGGGCGGTCATGGAAAGCACCGGTGCACAAATCCGGCCGCTGCTCACCGCGCCGCAGCAGGAAAAATTCGATGCGATGAAAAAGGCGCACGAAGACATGCACAAGGCGATGCAGGAGTTGCACGAAGCCGAGAAGAAATAACGGGCAAGTTTGCAGGGGAGAAACAACGCGGCGGCGATCGAAAGGTCGCCGCCGTTTCGTTTAGCCGGATGGCCAAACGAAAATTCCAGAACTCAAATCCCGAAAACCCAAGGAAATCCCAAGGGACAAATTTTCAAAAGAAGATAGCCGCTCCAATCCCCATCGGGATTTGGCGATTGATCATTCCTGGAATTTGGGACTTCACGGCCCTGTGGGCCGGGGTGGTCCGATCTTCCTTTTGGATTTGGTGATTAATAATTCCTGGGTTTGGCGTTTGGGATTTGGAGCTTCACCTCCGTGTAGCGCAGCGCATGGTTACCTAGGAAGCGCCCCCTTCGGCTTATAGACGAGAGATGTCACGATTCCGAGTAATACCGCCTGGGCCACGCTACTGATGAACCACTTGATCGCGAGGTCTCCCGGCATCGGAATCAAGACATAATTCGTCAACACCCAAATCGACTGAAACAACCCCATGAGCAGACCGAACACCGCCCCGGTTCCAACACTGCCGCCGGCAAAGCCTTTGGCCCAAACAATTACAAACGTCGCGACGCCGAGAAATTGCGCGATGAACATCCAGTAAAGGCGCGGCATCATTTCGGCTTCTGGTCGCCAAATGGATTTGGTCGCTTCGTAATCTGGCATCAACAAGAAGTGGTGGATGACCATGTCCGCCGCGAAGATCACCAGCCAGCCCACAATGATGGCGAGAAGAAGTCGTTTAACATTCATCGTCGCAGACTAACGAGAGCTTGATCGCCAGGCGATGCAAGAAAATGCACAAGGGCTGTTGCGGCTAATTCTTGTTTAGCGCCAACGGTGCGTTTCATTTTGGCCTGGGGCAACGCCCCAGGGCGTGTGTGGAATAATAGTCGAGCGCTGAAAGCGCGGTTCAACACGCCGGTAACAGTTCAATCCCAGACGTATCGTTCATCGAATTTGATTCCATGCCTGTTCAGCAACTCGCGATACTCTTCTTGGAATGTCCGAGTGCGATGATGCTCCTCTTGTCTTTGGAGGTATTGCAATACGCCATCCAGTTGGCTCGGACTAACGGAAACAGCTGCATATCCGCGCTGCCAAAAAAAACCGCAATAACGCGGCTCAACAGGTTTGATCCATTTCGAGGAAGCCTTCTTAATTCGCTCAATCATCTGAGCCTGAGAAAGAGTGCGGGGCAAGGTCGTGACGATGTGGACGTGATCGGAGACTCGGCCCGTTCGAAAGGCCTCGCCACCTAAGTCGCGGCAGATTGTGGCCAAGTAAGCGTGCATGCGAGGGCGGATGGAAGAGTCGAGCCATGGCTCACGATGCTTGGTGCTGAAGATGATGTGAAGGATGACGTTGCTGAGGGACTGGGGCATCAGGCAATATGAACCAAGACTGCGTTCGGATGAATCGCGCTTTCAGCGCTCGGTATGTGAGGTGGACGAGTTCCTGGGGCGTTGCCCCAGGCTGTCAATGGCGCAGCGCCGTTGGCGCTAAACACGTCTCGGCCCAGAGCGCCGCGGCGCTGCCCAGAAGCAATAGACCAAAACTCCCAAACCAAGGATCCCGACGCCGATGCCGGCGTTTTGCGGGAACCGCACCAGGGTGCTGATAGCCAGGCCCCAACAGGCCAGTACGAAAACACAGGTCGTGATCGGATGCCACGGGACACGGACAAGATCGCCCTCTGCCTGTTCCGTTCCTTCCCGCCGGGCCCGGGCTCGAAAAATCAGGAGGGATGCTCCGGTCAATCCAAAGAAGAGGACATCGATGGTCACGACGTAGTTCAGGATCTGGTCGTACTGCCCGCTCATCGCCACCGCGATGGCCCAGACGCCTTGCAACACAATCGCGATTACGGGCACGCGCGTTCGAGGATTGAGACGACCGACCGCCTTGAAGAAGACGCCGTCGTGCGCCATCGCGTAGTAGACCCGGGGAGCCGTGAGGATGCTCTGGCTGAGAAACCCGACCGTCGAGATGGCGATCCCCCACGCGATGATCTTCGCGCCAAGCGGGCCCAGCGCTTGCCGCATTACTTCAGACGCCGGCGTTTTGGTTTCGGCCAGGCCCGCAATTCCCAGGACGCGGAGGCAGACGTAGGTCACCAACAGGTAAAGGATGATGACGCCGGCGACGCCGATGAAAAGTCCGCGCGGCAGGTCGCGCCTCGGATTTCGCATCTCGCCGCTCACGAAAGTAGCCGTCTGCCATCCGCCATAGGCAAAGAGGACCGGCACCATGGCTGCGGCGAGTCCTCCCAGCGCGCCGCCCTCTCCGTTCACGAACGGTGCAACGCCAGCGTCGAGTTTGCGGCCGCCGGACCTGCCACGAACCAACCAACTCCAATGAGCAGCGCGATCGCAGCGAGCTTCATCAGCATCAAGGCGCTCTGAACGTTGCTGCCGGACCGGATGCCGAAACAATTCACCAGCGTGAGGATGCCCAGGGTTGCTGCCGCGACGGCTTGCTCCGGAATGGCCAAGCCGGATAACTCGCGGAAGTAACGGCCAAAGATTATCGCCGCCCCGGCCATTCCGCCCGTCTGGACGACGAGCAGCAAGGTCCAGCCGTAGAGGAAGGCAACGATCGGGTGATAGGCGTCGCGGAGGTAAGCATATTGTCCGCCGACTTTCGGTTTGAGCACGGCCAGCTCGGCGTAAACGAAGGCACCGATCAAGGCGATCGCGCCACCGATCAGCCACGCGCCCAACGCCAGCATCGGTGTATGCACCTGCCGCGCGACCACCGACGGGTTGACGAAAATCCCCGCGCCGATGATCCCGCCCATCACGATCATGGTCGCGTCGAACGGTCCCAGTCGTCGTGCGAATGCGGGTTCTTTGCCAGTTGAGTCCAATGTGCTGAGTCCACCCAATTAATGCGGAATTAGCAAGCCAAGCCCCAAGGAGCGGCGGTTTGCAACCGCCGTTTGACCGGGCCGGCGGTCTCAGAATGAGTCAGGCAATAAGGCAAAGGGGGGCCGGTCCTAGAATGTCGGCAGATTTTCTGTAGGAGAAGCGTGGGGGTCAGTCTTGGAATATCGACAGAATCGGCAGGCTTACTGATCGAGACTCCAACAGAATGGACGTGTTCAAAACGCGAATCGATGTCTCCGGGCCCGTTTTATCATTGGGAGTTTTCCCCAAAACCTGCCGAGATTCTAAGACTGACCCCGCCGCCTGCTTCTTTATCATCGCCCACGTTAACCGCCGAGCGACGACAGAGCGTCGCCCTCCAGGGGTTGTTCTTCATTCAGTCGGCTCTGGGAGTTTAAGACCGAAGGACGTATGGCCAAAAGTGTTGCGGCTGCGTTCCAAAACAAATATCACGGGGAATGGGCTGCGCAGTCGCATTGGACAACCCGCTCTCTGGAGCCCGACGACGACGGTGGGAAGATCAGAATGGGTGAGTCTGTGAGTCTCGACGAGCTAGTCCCGACGACGCGGCGGTGGGCCGCTTAAGAGCGTCGAGTTCATGTCACGGAAAGCTCGTGTGAATTTGCAGACGCCGTGGATCACGTGCTTGGTCGTCGAGAGAAGCGGGAAGCAACCTTTCAACGACGACTAGGGAATATTATAGATCTCGACGAGGCCTATTCCTGTCCCGCCATCGTTTCCGCCGACGATCGCCGTATAGGCCCCTGGGAACAGACTCGTCGAAATGGCTGATTCGAGTGGATTGGTCGGCGCGAGTCCGCTGGCGGAAATCTGGGCGGCTTGAGCCGGGTCGTCCTGCCAGTTGTCGTTGGCGCGAACGAGCGCGGCGTTGCTGTCCCGCACCTCGAGTGTCGGATTAGCCAGCGCATTGCCGACGCCGGCCTGGGTGAGCGAAGGCCCGATTGCGCGGACGATCACTTTGGCGGCGCCGCTATTGCCGCCGAGAATAAAACCGCCGATCAGCCTGTTGTTGTCCGTCTGCACAAGGCTTCGGGTGCTGATATTGGCCAGCTTCGTGCCGGTTCCCGATTCAAGATCGTAGATCTCGACCAAACCAACGCCACTTATGCCGTTGTTTCCCCGGACGATGGCCGTGTAGGCGCCGGGAGAGAGAGTCATGATGATGGCCGACTCGAGATTGCTTTGAGGCGCCAGTGAGGTGTTCATGATTTCGTTCTCCTGCGAATCTCGCCAGTTGTCGTTCGCATAGATGATCGACCCGCTCGACCCAAGGAGCTCGAGCACCGGATCGGCCAGCGGGTTCGGAACATTGAATTGCTGCAGGGATGGACCAATCGCACGGAGGAGCACTCGCTTTTGGACGCTTCCACCAATAATGAAGCCGCCAATCATAACTTGGTTGCCGCTCGCGACCTGGGAGCGTGAGGAAATGTTCAACGCCTGGGACGCTGTCGCGCTGACCTTCCAGACCTGGCCGCCGTTACCCTGGGCAAGATAATAAAGGCTTCCGTCGGGTCCGACTTTCAAATCAACCAGAGTCAGGACTCCCGTCGCGAAGTCGGCTCGCCGTGCCGGCCGCTGGATCAAAGAAACGAATCCATCCGTTGCAGAGATCGCCGAAGAAAAATTTGCCGAGATAACTCGCGGGAAACTGGTTGACCGGAGGGATTGTAGAAAGCAGCGCCGACGATCGCGTTACATGGGCCGCTGTGTCCGTAGGCGTACAAAGGATTACGATAATTTGCGTTCGGCGGGGAACAGGATCCTTCGCAAATACTCCAGCCGTAATTTGACCCGGCGATGCCGTCATTGATTTCTTCAAAAGTTCCCTCGCCGACATCATTGATGAACAAGCGGCCCGTTCCGGGCTGGAAGGCAAAGGTGTAGGGATTCCGCAATCCTACAGCCCAGATCGCGCGGTTGAGGCCCGTAGGAGTCCCTGCAATTCCCGGAAAGCTGGTCGGATTGTCGGAAGGAATAGTTCCGTCCGCGTTGATCCGTAGCAGTCTTGCCCAGCCGGTTCGACAACGATTGAGCGTTCGCTGCATTGGCATTTTCTCCCACCGCCACATAGAGTTTGCCGTCCGGTCCGAAGTGGATGGCCCCGCCGTTGTGATTAGTCGGACCCAGGGTCTCCAGTTCCAGAATAATCGTCTCGCTCCCGGCCGCGGCGACATTCCCATTCGCGGTGAAACGGCTGAGGCGATTGTGGATCGGGGCCGTCGGGACGGTGTAGTAGACGTAGACAAAATTGTTGCTGGCGAAATTCGGATCGAAGGTGACGCCGAGCAGGCCCCGTTCGGTGTTAACGTTTGTGACGGTGGTGACCGTGACAAATGGAGTGGGGAGCAGAGTTCCGTTCTCGATCACGCGGAGTTGTCCCGCTTGAAGACAGACAAAGAGCCGGCCGTCAGGCGAAAAGGCCATTGCTGTGGGATTGCCTGGCGCGAGGGTGCCTCCGTACTGCGTCTCCGTGAAACCGGCAGGAAGAACTGCCGCCTCGAGTGAAACTCCGCCGAGGAATAGACAAAGCGCCAGAAACTTGATCAGGCGACAGGCGACGGGCCAACAAATGGCCTCAAGGCGATGTCTCATCTTTACGGCGCTCCACGGTCGTAGATTTCCACGAGACCAACGCCGGTGCCGTCGTTCGCTCCAGCAAGCAGCGCGGTGTAAAGGCCCGGGGGCAGCGTCGCGGCGATGCCGGATTCCAATGGGTTAGTCGGTGCGAGACCCGCAGCGGTGAGTTCTGTCGCAGTCACGGAATCATCCTGCCAGTCGTTATTGGTGAACAGGAGCGCTCCATCGCTGTTGCGCAACTCCAGAGTTGGGTTGGCCAGCGCGTTGGCCACTCCAAGGGCCGACAGACTCGGTCCGATTCCGCGGGCCACGAGCCGGACATTGCCAGTGTTGCCACCGAGCAGGAAGCCGCCAATGACGATGTTTTCACCGGTGCTGACAAAGGCTCGCGTGCTGATATTGGCCAGCTTAGCCGGAACGGCCCGGCTCAGATCGTACACTTCAATCAAGCCTACGCCGGTGAGGTTGTTCTTTCCTCTCACGATTGCGGTGTAGGCGCCAGGAAGCACCGTCGTATCAATCGCCGCCTCCAGGTTGTTTGTTGGAGCGATGCCGGTGGCGGTGATGGCGGCCTCCTGCGCGGGGTCGTCTTTCCAGTTGTCGTTGGTGATCGTGGCGAACCCGCCGGGACCATGCAACTCCAGCACGGTGTCAGCCAGCGCATTGGAGACACCCACCTGGCGCAAGGAGGGGCCGATCGCGCGAAGGAGCAGATGTTTGGGCGCCCCACCCGTGATAATGATGCCGCCGATGCCGACGTTCGCACCGGTCTGAACCTGCATCCGAGTCGAAAGGTTGAGGGCTTGTGCTGGCGGCGCCGGGGTGGGCGTAGATGGAGGCGTAGCTGTGGGTATTGGCGTTGTTCCTGGTGTTGTGCTGGGCGTAGGTGCTGGCGTGGCGGGCGTAGGAGTGGAAGTCGACGTAGGAGCGGGTGTCGGGGTAGCCGGGGTTGACGTTGGTGTAACGGTAGGAGTAGCTGTCGGCGTCGGAGCAGGCGTCGCATTGACCTTCCAGACCTGGCCGTTGTTACCTTGGGCCAGGTAATAGAGGCTTCCATCTGGCCCCACTTTCAAATCAACCAGAGTCAAAACTCCGGTCGCAAAATCGCTCGAAGTGCTGGTGGAAGGATCGAACAGGTGGATCCAGCCGCCGCACAGGTCTCCAAAGAAATATTTGTTCACATAGAAAGCGGGGAACTGGTTGATTGCGGGATTGTAGAAGGCCCCGCCAACTATGGCGCAACCCTCACCATGCCCGTAGGCAAACAACGGATCCCGCAGGTTCACGTTCGGCGGGGAACAGAATCCTTCGCAAATACTCCAGCCGTAGTTCGACCCGACGATGCCGTCATTGATCTCCTCAAACGCACTTTGGCCGACGTCATTGATAAAGAGCCGGCCGGTCCCGGGCTGGAATCCAAAGGTAAATGGATTGCGCAATCCGACCGCCCAGATCGCCCGGTTGTCGCCGGTGGCAGAGCCTGCGATTCCCGGGAAAGCTTGTGGGATTGTCGGCGGGGATCGTCCCATCGGAGTTGATCCGCAGCACCTTGCCTAGCCGGTTGCTCAACGATTGGGAGTTCGATGGATCGTTATTCTCTCCTACCGCGACGTAGAGCTTGCCGTCTGGGCCAAAGTGAATCGCGCCGCCGTTGTGGTTGGAGGCGCTACTCAGGTTATCCAATTCAAGGATGGGCGTTTCGCTACCGATCACGGCGACGTTGCCATTCGCGGTGAAACGGCTGACGCGGTTATGGATCGGCGCCGCCGGTACCGTGTAATAGACATAAACAAACTGGTTCGCGGCGAAATTCGGGTCGAAGGCGACGCCGAGCAGTCCGCGTTCACCGAAGGCGGTGGTTGTTACCGTGACGAATGGGTCGGTCAGCAGGACTCCTTGTTCGATAACGCGGAGCCGTCCATCCTGCAGGCAGACGAAGAGCCGGCCATCGGGCGCAAAAGCCATTGCGGTGGGCGTGCCGGCCAGGTCACTTCCAAACTGCACTTCCGTGAAACCCGGGGGCAGGGTCGCCGCCGAGACGGAAAGTCCATTCACGCAAAGCGAAATGGCGATGCAACCGATGAGTCGACGGAAGTGGCGTGAAAGTTTCATCGATTGCATACGGGACTTCCTTGTTCGCTGGATCGTCCGGACCGCCCCATCTTTCATTGTCCAAATCTCCATTTCTGTCCCGGCTCGGAAGCGTTTTTACGCCAATACCTTATCGCGCTTCACCAGCCTGATGGCTGTCTCGGCGATCGTAGTATTCCAACCGGAAGACGCCGCCTGATCGGGCGGAGCGCGATCATCGTGAATGGTGATCAGTGAATCGTGAGGAGTTCTGTCGATCGGGAGAGCAACTGCGGAGGGACATGCTTCCGCATGTCCAAGGACGAGCAAAAGCTCGTCCCTCCGATATTCGTATTGGACCTTACGGCGCCCCGCGGTCGTAGACCTCAACGAGGCCGACACCGGTGCCGTCGTTCAGACCCGCCAGCAACGCCGTGTAGAGGCCTGGCGGTAGCGCGGTCGCGATCCCAGATTCAAGATCGTTTGTTGGCGCCAGACCCGCGGCGGTCAGTTCTCCGGCCGCTGCCGGATTGTCCTGCCAGTCGTTATTGGCCGTCACCACCGCGCCGTTGCTGTCGCGCAATTCGAGGGTCGGGTTGGCCAGCGCGTTAGCTACGCCCAAGGCCGTGAGGCTCGGACCAATGCCGCGCGCGATTATCCTGTCATTGCCACTGTTGCCGCCAAGGATGAAGCCCGCGATCACAATATCGCTCCCCGTGCCGACAAAGGCCCGGGTGCTGATATTGGCGAGCTTCGCCGGAACGGCCTGGCTCAGGTCGTAGACTTCAATCAAGCCGACACCGGTGGTGTTATTTTTGCCGCTGACGATTGCGGTGTAGGCGCCGGGTAGCACCGTTACGTCAATCGCTGCTTCGAGACTATTACTGGGCGGAATGCCCGTGGCGATGATCGCCGATTGCTGCACTGGGTCGTCTCCCCAGTTGTCATTCGTGATGGTGGCGAATCCACCGGGACCATGCAACTCCATGACCGGATCGGCCAGTGCATTGGTGATACCCTGTTGAGTCAGGGATGGCCCGATGGCGCGGAGGAGCAGATGTTTGGGAGCGCTGCCCGTAATGATGAAGCCCCCGATGGCAACATTACTGCCGGTCTGAACATTCATTCGGGTGGAGAGGTTCTGGGCCTGCGCTGGAGTAGGGGACGGTGTAACTCCGGGAGTCGGGGCAATGGTGGCGGTAGCCGTCGCAGCCGCTGTAGCCGTCGCTGTCGGGCTAGGGGTAACTCCAGGCGTGCTGGGTGGGACGGTAGCTGTAGCGGTTGCTGTCGCCGTGGCGGTTACAGTCGCGGTGGCTGTGGTCGTAGCGGTCGCGGTAGCAGTAGACGTTGGTGTAGCCGTGGCTGTCGGGGTCGGTGAAGCGGGAACGGTTGCCGTGGCCGTAGGGGTCGCGGTCGGTGAAGCGGTTGGACCGGGCGTCGGCGTTGCTCCCGTAGGCACGCTGAACGCGTAGACTTTGTTGTCGCCCGCAATATAGATTCGGCCGCGCGCGGCGATACCGGTATTAAAAGTGCGCGTGCCGCTGATCGTATCGTTGGCGCCGCCGCCCGCGAAAATCACCGCGCCTGTTTCGCCATTGAATCCAAACAAGCGCTGATTCGTGCCGTTTCCATAGGCCCACACGATCGCGCTGCTGGTGCCATCGGTGGATGTGACAAAGGGCGAGGTGCGCCCGGTCGAACTCACACTCCAACCGGTCGCAATTGTCGGCGGATTCGTGGGCGTTATCTTGAACGCGGATAGTGTCCCATTGGCCGGCCGCAGCGCGACGAAGGTTCCCTGGGTCGTCCGGTAGGTTGCCGGTGAATTGATGATGAAGCCGCCGGAGGTGGAGACGACTGATTGTGAGACAGGTGTGGTTATGCCGCCGAGATTATTGCGATTAAGCAGATAGGCGTTCCGATCTTTGCCAATGGCGACCACCAACGCCGAAGGGGTCGCGCCCGGGACATCGACAATGATTGGATTCGTGCCTCCCAGGTCGATGTCACCGGTGTCGAGCGCCTGCCAATTTGTCGGGACCCAATGATCCGTGGTCAGTCCACTGAAAACGGGCCCTGGCTGGAGACGAATGATCGCCTCATTACCGCCCCAGGTAGCGGTTCCGACGGGGGCATTGCCGGTCGCGACATAAAGATTCGTCCCGTCGCTCGCGATGCCACCGTGTGACCAGATTCCGGACTTGAGCGAACTCGCCGCCCACTCGCCGAGTTGTGAACCGTCCAGCGAAAATCCAAGCACGCGTCCGTGATAATTGCCTACATCCGCATATCCGCCGTAGGGGACATAAACCCTGTTTCCGAGGAGTGTGAGCGCGCCACGCTGCATGTGGAGCGATGAGCTGAAGTCTGGAAAACTGGCGTTTACGTCGATAGGAAAACCGGGATTGATCGCACCCGTATCAACGTTCAGGGAGTAGAACATATTGTTTGGACCGCTGATCACGGCGAGCAGAAAGAGCGAGCGTGAGGCCAGGTCGATTATCGGTGTGCCGGTAATGCCGACGAATGGCGTGATAAGCCCCATGGGCCCCGAGGGCGTGCCCACGTTACGTTGCCAGATGATCGTGCCCGTGACCGCGTCGAGCGCGTAGACATTATTGGACGCCGTGACCGCGATCACTTTCGCACGGTCGTCCGGTCCGCCTTCGACGTAGAGCGGCTGGGCGTAGACGTTGCCCACAATCGCGCCATCAAAGCTCAGATCCCTCGCCAGACTCGCCGCCGCCGAAAACGTAAAGGCCGGATCAATGAACAACCCATCGCGCGAGGGATTGTTATGATGCTGAGTGACGTTGACGGCGGCCCCAGCGGGAGCTGCCGCGCTTTGCGGAAGGAGCGCTCTTGAGGCGGCATTGCCCAAAATTCCCAGCCCAATTGCAATCGCAGCAGCATATAAATTCTTCATGATCCCGGCCCTTTCTCGGAGAAATTCGCCGAAAAGGAAAGCATCATTCCACCAATAAGCAGCGCCCCTGATCGCGCGGAGCGCGATCATCGTGAATGGTGATCCGTGAGTCGTGTATAACGTCGGCGGCGACCGTCGAAGTCTATGGCGCTAGCGACGGATCGATACTCGTATCGTGGCCTTACGGCGCCCCGCGGTCGTAGACTTCAACGAGGCCGACACCGGTGCCGTCGTTCAGACCCGCCAACAGTGCCGTGTACAGGCCCGGCGAGAGCGTCGTCGCCAGACCGGACTCCAACGGGTTGGTTGGTGCTAAGCCCGCGGCGGTCAGTTCTCCGGCCGCTGCCGGATTGTCCTGCCAGTCGTTATTGGCCGTCACCACCGCGCCGTTGCTGTCGCGCAATTCGAGGGTCGGGTTGGTCAGCGCGTTAGCCACGCCCAAGGCCGTGAGGCTCGGACCAATGCCGCGCGCGATTATCCGGTCATTGCCACTGTTGCCACCGAGGATGAAGCCCGCGATCACGATGTCGCTGCCCGTTCCGACGAAGGCCCGGGTGCTGATATTGGCGAGCTTCGCCGGAACGGCCTGGCTCAGGTCGTAGACTTCAATCAAGCCGACACCGGTGGTGTTATTTTTGCCGCTGACGATCGCGGTATAGGCGCCGGGTAGCACCGTTACGTCAATCGCTGCTTCGAGATTACTGCTGGGCGGAATACCCGTCGCGAGAATCGCCGCCGCCTGCACGGGGTCATCTTGCCAGTTGTCGTTGGTGATGGTGGCGATGCTGGGGCCCTGCAGCGACATCACCGGATCGGCCAGTACATTAGTGATACCCTGTTGAGTCAGGGATGGCCCGATGGCGCGGAGGAGAAGGTGTTTGGTGCCGCTCCCGTAATGATAAAGCCGCCGATAGCAACATTACTGCCGGTCTGAACGTTCATGCGGGTGGAGAGGTTCTGTGCCTGGGCCGGCGTGGCAGTAGGCTGACGGAGGGGGTCGCTGTCGGTGTTGGTGACGGTGTTATTCCAGGGGAAGGGTTGGTGTTGGTGTGGGCGGGATCGTGGCTGTCGCGGTAGCGGTAGCATAGCTGTCGGAGTTGCCGTAGGTGTGGGGCTAGACAGAGCCCCGTCACGCCGACGGTTCCGTTAGGGCACGGCGTTAGGCCTGGTGTCGAGCTCGTAGCGGCCGTAGCAGTCGCAGTGGCTGTAGCGGTGGCAGTGGGTGTAGCGGTGGCAGTGGCCGTAGCGGTCGCAGTCGCGGTAGCCGTTGGTGTCGGCGAAGGGGGAACGGTCGCAGTGGCAGTAGCTGTAGGGGAAGCGGTCGGCGTTGGAGTTGGGGTCGAGCTCGTTAGCGAAAACGCAAAAACCTTGTTGTCATTGGCAACGTAGATGTGCCCGCGGGCGGCGATAGCCGCGGTATTGTAACCACGCGTGCCAGTCATCAATTCGTTGCCACCGCCGCCGTTAAAGACCACCGCGCCGGTGTCGCCATTGTGACCGTGCAGACGCGAGTCGCCCCCTGAACCGACCGCCCAAACGATCACGTTGTTTGTTCCGTCGGTCGAGGTCACAAAAGGTGAGCCGCGCCCGCTCGAGGTTACGCTCCAACCGCTCACAAGCGTGGGCGGGTTGGTGGCCGTAATTCGAACAGCCGTCAGCGTATTGGTGGTAGGACGAAAAACGGCGTAGGTGCCCATGGCCGTTCGATAGGCTGCAGAGGCCTGAATGCCGGATCCGCCAATACTGATGGTCGACAACGGCGCACTAACACCGCCAAGGTTATTGCGATTGAGCAGATAGACTTTGCCATCCTTGCCATATTGGACCACCAGGGCGGATGGTGTGGCCCCCGGCACATCCACGAGGATGGGGCCCGAGCCACCGAGATCGCTATCGCTACCGTCGAGCGCCGCCCAATTAGTGGGTGCAAAGTAATCAACAGCCGAGCCGCTAAAGACCGCGGGTGGTTGGAGGCGAATAACCGCTTCACTTCCACTCCAGGTCACCCCTCCGGCGCCGTTGCCGGTGGTAACGAATATATCGGTCCCGTCGCTCGCGATACCACCTGGTCCCCATATTCCCGCTCGCGACGAAATCGTGGCAAAAGACCCAATGGCGGCGGCGGGATCGTTGATCTGCACGCCGAGCACACGTCCGAAATAAGGGGGGGCGTCGCCAAGGTATCCACCGTATGCGACGTAAACGTTAGAGCCCACGAGACCCAGTGCCGCCCGCGCGCTCTGGCGGGCCGAATTGAAGCCGGATATCCTGGCGTTCACATCCACCGGCCACCCGGGATTGATGTCGCCTGTGTCGACGTTCAGGGAAAATATCAGATTGTTCGGACCACTGATTACGGCATCGAAAAAGAGTGAACGTGACGCCAGATCGACTACCGGCGTGCCGGTAATTCCAAGCGGAGAGATGCCGCCCATGCCTGAACTTGGGGTCCCGGCATTGCGTTGCCAGAGAGGCAGGCCATCCGAAACCTTAAGTGCATAAACATTGTTCGACTCGGTCGCGACGATCACCACTGGCCCGCTTGGGCCGCCCTCGATGTAAAGGGGTTGGGAATAGACGTTACCGACGATGGTGCCGTTAAAGCTCAGATCGCGCGTGAGATTGGCGGCCGCCGCCATGGTGAAGGAGGGATCGATGTAAAGACCATCACGTGAAGGATTGTTGTGATGCTGGGTGACGTTGACGGAAGCACCTTGCGGAACGCTTGGACCCGTGGCAGCCCAACCCAGCCCAACAACCGCGAAAAGAGCCAACAAATACCTCATCATAAGATCTGATCCCCCCGCATTTCTGACCCTAGGATGACACGAACAAGCCCTGCCATCGATAATACTTTGCCGACCTTATGGCGAGCCGAGGTCGTAGACCTCCACCAGGCCAACGCCGGTGCCGCCTCCCGAGAGCAGCGCCGTGTAGAGTCCTGGTGGCAGCGTTGCCATGGTGGCGGCATCGAGAGCGTTTGACGGCGCGAGACCGGCAGCGGTCAGCCCTGCGGCAGCGGCCGGATCATCCTGCCAGTTATCATTAGAGCCGATCAAAGCTCCATTGGCGTCGCGCAGTTCGAGCCTTGGATCAGGCAGCGGATTGGGCACTCCTGCCGGACTAAGGCCGCGCGCGACGATCCGGACATCGCCGTTACTGCCACCCAGGATGAAGCCAGCAATGACAATCTCGCTGCCTGTTCCGACAAAAGCGCGAGTGCTGATATTGGCGAGTTTCGCCGGGACGGCCTGGCTTAGATCGTAGACTTCGACCAAGCCGACACCGGTGGTGCCATTCTTGCCGCTGACGATTGCGGTATAGGCGCCGGGAAGCACCGTCACATCAATCGCGGACTCGAGATTATTGCTGGGTGGAATGCCCGTGGCGATGATCGCCGATTCCTGCACCGGGTCGTCTCTCCAGTTGTCATTGGTGATGGTGGCGATGCCGGGTCCCTGCAGCGACATCACCGGGTCGGCCAGCGCATTACTGATTCCCTGTTGGGTCAGTGATGGTCCAATAGCCCGGAGGAGCAAATGTTTGGGAGCACTTCCGGTGATGATGAAGCCGCCGATGGCAACGTTAGCACCGGTCTGCACGTTCATCCGGGTAGAGAGGTTCTGAGCCTGGGCCGGCGTAGTTGATGGCGTTGCGGTAACCGCCGGTGTCGCGGTGGGTGCAATGGTAGCCGTCGCCGTCGGAGTCGGTGACGGCGTTATCCCTGGAGACAGAGTGGGTGTTGGTATTGGGGGAACGGTGGCCGTCGCGGTAGCAGTCGCAGTGGCAGTGGCCGTAGCAGTTGCGGTGGCCGTAGATGTAGCCGTGGCTGTCGGGCTGGGTGTAATTCCCGGAGTTAATGAAGGCGTCGGGCTGGGTGGAACGGTTGCTGTCGCCGTGGCCGTGGCCGTGGCGGTAGCGGTGGCTGTGGCGGTAGCGGTGGCGGTGGCCGTGACCGTAGCGGTTGCGGTCGGTGTTGCCGTAGCGGTCGCAGTAGCAGTTGGTGTTGGTGAAGGCGGAACTGTCGCCGTGGCGGTAGGCGTAGGTGAAGCAGTCGGAGTGGGGGTTGGAGTGGAGCTGGTCACCGAAAAGGAAAAGACTTTGTTATCATTGGCAACGTAGATATGGCCGCGAGCGGCGATAGCCGCGGTATTGTAACCACGCGTGCCAGTCATCAGTTCGTTGGCGCCACCACCATTGAAGACCACTACGCCGGTATCACCATTGTAGCCGTGCAAACGTTGGTCGGATCCGACTACCCACACCACGGCGTTATTGGTGCCGTCGGTGGAAGTGACGAAGGGTGAACCACGGCCAGAGAGAGCTACGGTCCACCCCGTGGCGATGGTCGGAGGATTAGTGGCTGTAATGCGGAATGTCGTGAGTGTGCTGCTGGGGCGAAGGGCGACATAGGTTCCGGTCGCAGTTCGGTAGGTGGCGGCGGCCTGGATAATCGTGCCCGTGGCTACATGCGACGAGGCCAGCGGAGCACTGACCCCGCCAAGATTGCTTCGGTTTAAGAGGTAAGCGTTTCCATCTTTTCCCAAGGCGACTACGAGCGCCGATGGCGTGGCGCCGGGGACATCGACGATGATCGGACCGGACCCGCCCAGGTCGGCGTCTTGGTTGTCAAGAGTGGCCCAGTTGGTTGGCGCCCAAAAATCTGCGGTGGCACCACTAAAGATCGGGCCCGGTTGGAGCCGAATGACGGCTTCGCTGCCACTCCAGGTGACTCCACCAGAGCCATTCCCAGTCGTGACGAACGTGCTCGTGCCATCGCTGGCGATGCCGCCGGGACCCCATATTCCGGCCCTCGTCGAAATCGTGTTCCAGTTCAAGATGCTGGCCGGATTGCTCATCTGCACACCGACTACCCGGCCTCGATAACTTCCGCAGTCGCCGAAGCGTCCTCCATACGGCACGTAAAGAATGTTGCCCACGATACCGAGCGCGGCTCGGGAACTTTGTGATCGATCCGTATCAAATCCCGACACCGCAGAACTGACGGTCACAGGCCAACCGGAGTTGATGGCGCCCGTATCCACGTTGAGGGAATAGATCTGGTGTCCGGCGCCGCTTACTTCCGCGTTCAAGAAAAGCGAGCGTGAGGCGAGATCCACGATCGGTGTGGCGGTAATGCCAAGCGGACTAATGTTGCCGCATGGAAGACCTGACGTAACAGGCGTCCCGACGTTCCGTTGCCAGACGATCGCGCCAGTGGTCGCGTTGAGGGCATAGACATTGTTCGACTCGGTCGTGGCAATGACCACAGGACCTTGCGGACCGCCCTCGATGTAAAGCGGCTGAGAATAGACGTTGCCCACAATGGTTCCGTTAAAGCTCAGGTCACGCGTCAGATTGGCTGCGGCGGCCATGGTGAAGGAGGGATCGACATAAAGACCGTCCCGCGAAGGATTGTTGTGATGCTGGGTAACGTTGACCGAGGTACCCTCCGGAAGGCTTGGCTCCACGGCAGCAGCCCAACCCAAACCGCCAGCAACAACCATCAAGGTAATGGCAAAAAAATACTTCCTCATAAGATTCGATCCCTCAATTCTGTCCGTTGGAACTGGGGGTCCCTGCTATCGATAATACTCTCGCGACCCTATGGCGAGCCGAGGTCGTAGACCTCCACCAAGCCCACGCCGGTGCCGCCTCCCGAGAGCAGCGCCGTGTAAAGACCCGGCGACAGCGTCGTCATGATGGCGGCATCGAGAGTGTTTGAGGGCGCAAGACCCGCCGAGGTCAACGCTGCTGCCTGGGCCGGATCATCCTGCCAGTTCTCATTCGAGCCGACCAACGCTCCATCGGCGTTCCGCAGCTCCAGTCTTGGGTCGGGCAGCGGATTGGGCACTACCGGACTGAGGCCGCGCGCTGCGATCCGAACATTGCCGCTATTTCCACCGAGGATAAATCCAGCGATGACGATGTCGCTGCCAGTTCCGACAAAGGCACGCGTGCTGATATTAGCCAGCTTCGACGGGATGGCCTGGCTCAAATCGTAGACTTCGACCAGGCCGACGCCCGTCGTGTTATCCTTGCCGCTAACGATTGCGGTGTAGGCGCCGGGGAGAACCGTCACATCAATCGCTGACTCGAGATTATTGCTCGGTGGAATGCCGGTGGCGATGATTGCCGCTGCCTGCACCGGGTCATCTTGCCAGTTGTCATTAGTGATGGTGGCGATCCCGGGTCCCTGCAGCGACATCACCGGGTCGGCCAGCGCATTCACGATACCCTGCTGGGTCAGAGATGGCCCAATGGCCCGGAGGAGCAAATGTTTGGGAGCACTTCCAGTGATGATGAAGCCGCCGATGGCAACGTTAGCACCGGTCTGCACGTTCATCCTGGTGGAGAGGTTCTGAGCCTGGGCAGGAGTCGCTGAAGGCGTTACCGTTGGTGCGGGCGATGGTGTAATTCCAGGGCTTGGGGCAATGGTAGCTGTCGCGGTGGCAGTAGCCGTGGCGGTTGCCGTAGCGGTCGCGGTGGCTGTTGGTGTCGCTGAAGGTGGAATGGTAGCCGTAGCGGTAGCCGTGGCAGTAGCTGTTGGCGTGGCTGTAGCCGTTGCCGTTGCCGTAGGAGTAGGCGTCGTGCTGCCGGATAGACTGAAAGCATAGACCTTATTGTCAGCGGCGTAGTAGATGCGTCCGCGAGCCGCGATGCCGGTATTGAAGCTGCGGATTCCGCTCATCAATTCGTTCGCGCCGCCGCCGTTGAAAATCGTGGCGCCATTCTCACCGTTGTACCCGCGCAAGCGTCCGTCGGAGCCGGCTGCCCACACGATCGCGTTGGTCGTCCCATCGGTGGAAGTCACGAAAGGGGCAGTGCGCCCGCTGGAGGCAACGCTCCAGCCGGTGGCGATGGTTGGCGGATTGGTCGCCGTGATGCGGAAGGCGGTGAGCGTGCCGTTGGTGGGGCGAAGAACAACAAACGTGCCCGTAGTCGTCCGGTAGGTTGCGGCTGCGCCAATAATCGTGCCGGTGGAAACAACCGCCTGCGACAGAGGCGCGCTGACCCCACCCAGGTTGGTGCGGTTGAGCAGATAGGCGTTGCGATCCTTGCCTATGGCAACGACCAACGCGGAGGGTGTGGCGCCGGGCACATCCACGATGATTGGGCCGGAGCCGCCCAGATCAGTGTCGCCGGCATCGAGCGTCATCCAGTTGACCGGCGCCCAGAAATCGGCGGTCGCGCCGCTAAAAATGGGACCCGGTTGAAGTCGAATGACAGCTTCCGCTCCGCCCCATGTAACAGCCGAACTGCCGTTACCGGTGGTAACGAAGTTATTCGTGCCATCGTTAGCGACACCGCCAGGTCCCCACACCCCGGCCAGGGTCACGGTTGTGGCCCAGTTTCCGATAACAGTGGGATTGCTCATCTGAACGCCGACGAGCCGGCCACGATAGCTTCCGCAGTCGCCGAAGCGTCCGCCATAAGGCACGTACAGCGTGTTACCCAAAATGCCGAGGGCGGCCCGTGAACTTTGCACCGATGATTGAAACCCGGAGACCGCCGTATTCAGGGTCACCGGCCAGCCGGAGTTGGTTGCACCCGTGTCGACGTTCAGGGAAAAGATTTGGTGTCCAGTCCCACTTACCTCCGCATCCAGGAAGAGCGAGCGCGAGGCGAGGTCCACGATCGGTGTGGCGGTAATGCCGACTGGGTTAATGTTTCCGCACGGGAGACCTGACGTGATCGGCGTCCCGACGTTCCGTTCCCAGATGATCGCGCCAGTGGTCGCGTTGAGGGCATACACATTATTCGACTCGGTCACTGCGATGACCATTGGACCGTTCGGACCGCCCTCGATGTAAAGCGGCTGGGCATAAACGTTGCCCACGATCGTGCCGTTAAAGCCGAGGTCGCGCGTCAGATTGACGGCCGCCGCCTGCGTGAATGCGGCGTCGATATGAAGTCCGTCACGCGAAGGATTGTTGTGATGCTGGGTGACATTGACGGCGGCGCCTGCCGGAACACCCGGTCCCCAGGCTACCACACAGAAACCGGCCGCGACCAACAAGACGAGAGAGAAGAGATATTTCATAGCAAAAATTCGACAACAGACACGCCGTCCTCCTTCCCGTGACAATGCTCCGCCTTTGACGATTTCGCAATCCCGGCTCTGGCGCGCGTGACGCTTCCAGGGCGAAAAACGTGCCCCGGCATAATAAGAAATGCGCCTGGCTGTAGCCACGGCGCTCTGTCGCCCTGCTCGTTGGTGGACGCCCAGGCTCCGCATGTCTTTCCCAGACAACACGGCGATCCGGCAGCCGCCGGACCGTGGCTACAGCGTGGGACGCGATTTACGACGTGGCCGGGCGGTCACCAAGTCCAGGAGACTCCGCCGTAAAAAGCGCGACCGTCGCCAGGATGAAAAACCTGAGCCTCGTCACCGGTTCGTGCGTCCGCGATCGGATCGACGGCGGAGACAAAGCGTTCGTCGGTTAGATTCTTTGCTTCGAAGAAAATGGAGGGTCCCTTCTTAGGCCGGTATCCAATCTTGAATCCGAGCAACGCGTAGGAGTCGGCAAAGAGGGTATTGGACTGGTCGACCGGATAACGAGTGATGTTGCACTGCAGATTTGGTCCGGCGTAAAATCCGGATGCTGTCACGTAAAGCAGTTCCGCCTCATAGAAGTGTTGCGGCACTCCAGCGATGCGGTTGTCGCCATAGACCGCATCATCATCGAAGTGAAAATCGTTCAGCGTGTAGGTTTGACTGAATGTCAGCCGGTCTCCGGCCTCGCCCTTCTTCTTTTCGAAAAAAACGGAGTCCAAAAGTTCGATGTCGAGGCCGGCTTCAATTCCCTGGTGGTAAGAGCGTTCGACGTTGACGGCTCCAAGGTCGTTTCCGTTCGCGTCGTTCAGTTCGAGCAGCTCGTTTCGTAACCAGGTGCGATAGAGGGAGAGTTCCCATTCGAAGCGCCCCTTCTCCCCGCGTGTGCCCAGTTCCAGCGTCTTCCCTCGTTGCGGGTGTAGCGGTGTGTAAACAACGCTGGAGTTTTCGCCTTCCTCGAATTCGACCATGTTGTCGAACGAGGGCGGTTGCCAGCTTCCGGCGAAGTTCAGGAAGAGCTGGTTCTTCTTGTCGAACTCGTAAATCAAACCGGCTTTCGGATTCCAGCCGTAAAAATCCTGTTCGTGCGACTGGTCTCCCTCGTCGTCGGTGAGAAAATTGTCTTCGAAATGGCGTTGCGCGTAAATCGCCTGCATCCCGAGCACCAGGGAAAATTTGTCGGTCAGGTAATGCTGATTTTCAAGGTAGAGCGGCGCGTTGATTGAGATTCCAGTGTTCAGCGCGGTGGTTTGTCCGCGAAGGCCATCAAGGTTCTCAAAGTTCTGCGCGACCTCTCTTTCCAGCTGGGGGCTCGCGCCGATCGTGAAAATATTGCGCCGGCCAAACAGGTCGTCATGGGTGACGAAATTCAGGTTGAGACCGTAGTTGTCGGAATAAAAGGCTGTAATGCCTTCCCGGAAATCCTCCTCGAAAAATCCGCGTTCCTCGATGTTTCGGTGAAACCAGAATAGCCCCGCGTCGAATTCGTAGCCGTTGTTCCGATAGCTGATTTTATCCGCCAGCCGGACGAACTCCCATCTCTTGTTGAAGTCTTGCTCCACCGCATCCGCGTTTGCCTGCTCGGGATCGTCGTTCAGTTCGTCTTTGGTCAATCCTCCCGGCAACTGGCGGTCCACACGATCGAGGGTCACATAGAATCTGTTTTCAAGCTGGTCGCTGAACCTGTAGCCGACATCGCCGAAAATCCGCTCGGTATCTTCCGTGCTGTGCTCGCGGAAACCTTCGCGGGAGCGGCCCATGACCGAGCCGATGTAATCAAACCGCCCCGCCACGCCGCCGAAGGTGACCTGGCCACGGAAATAACCAAAGCTTCCGCCTTCGAGCCGGATCTGAAATGGATCGATGTCGTAGCCAGTCATCGTCACGAGATTGATCGCGCCACCCAGTGTGATGGAGCCGTATTTGAAAGCATCGGCTCCCCGGTACACCTCGGCGTATTTGACCGTGGCCAGATCGAAATCCTCGAGCAGCACTTCACCGTCGCCCTGGTTAATGGTGAGGCCGTCGAGCATGAACTGCACTCCCAGGGGCTCGTCCTCCGACAAAATTCCCGATCCGCGAATTGAAACCCTGGTGACTTCAGTCCCGTTATCCGTTTGCAGGTAAAGTCCTGGCGTTCGCCTCAGCAGGTCCTCAAAGTTCGAAGCCCGCCCGCGGTCCATCTCCTCGGGCATCCTCAGGGTGAAACCTCCGGGAATCTCGTTCTTTTGTTCCGCCGCTTTTTCGGCGGAAGGAGCGGTCAGCGATTCCGATTCCGTCGTCCCGGTTACGATGATTTGAGACGTGTCCTCCTGGGCGTGCGCAAGCTGCCGGCCGCAGCCGCGAAAAGTAGTGCGAGAGCGATGCGCAGGAACAAGTTGGTTTTGCTCGGGCAGGAAACTTACTTGGCCGTGCTCAGGGTCGTTACGCCCCACGGACCGCTGCCAACTTTGATCCGCTTCAATTCTTTGCGCGTCTTTACATCGATCACCGAGACGTCATCCGATGCGCCATTGGCCGAGTAAAGCTTCGAGCCGTCAGGGCTGAGCGCGATTCCCCACGGCCGGGTTCCCACTGGGACGGTCGCGCTCACCGCATTCGTCTTGGTGTCGATCACCGCCACGGTGTTCTTGCGGCCGGTTGAGACGAAAAGCTCTTTCCCATCGGCGGACATCGCGGTGCCCATCGGCAACGAACCTTCCGGCAATTGGATTTTGGTTAGCAATTTATGCGACGCCGTGTCGATCACGGCCACGGATCCGCTCGCTCTCGCAAGCGACGTAAGCGCGCGAGCCGTCCGGGAGAAATGCGACGGAGCGAGGCCGTCCTCCGGTCTCGATTTTCGCCAGCGACGCGCTGTTCGCCCGGCGCAATCGCGAACACGTCGCCTTTTTCTTCGCAGGTCACATACACTTCGCCATTCGCCGGATTCACGCCCATGCCTTCGGGTTCCTCCGATACTTTCACCTTCCCGCGCGATTGACCCGAGCTCAGATCGACGATGACCACGCTCGCATCATCCTCGTTCGCGACGAACGCGAATTTTCCGTCTTTGCTGATCGCAAATTCCTCCGGATCGGAGCCGGCATGCCAGCGATCGATCAGCTTGCGCGCGACGGGATCGATCACGCCGAGGCCGTCTGCCGCCTTGTCCGCCGGCGCGCGTTCCGTCTCCACGCCCGGCGCCATCCGGGGCGATCCGCTCAAGGCGACGAAAATCCGCTTTCCATCATGAGCGGGGTGGATCCCTCGCGGCCGTTTCCCGACTGGAAACGTCGCGACGACGGCATCAGTGGATCCGTCGATTACCGTCACATCATTCGAGCGCTCATTGGTGACGTAAACTTCATAGGGTGGCGATTCGGCGCCGGCTGGAAGCGCGGCCAAGACCAGGACACTCGCAAGAATCACAGAATGGCGGCGGCTCATGTTGGTATATTTACGTCTTGCCGGGTGGCACAGCAAGGGGGCGCTGATTGTCATCCCGAGCCGCGCAGACGGCGAGGGACCCCCGCTATGGCACCAGCGAACCCCTTGAGCCTTCGGAAGCACCATGGCTTCAGTGACGTGGTGGTTTGTTTCTGTCGAGTGTGGTCCTCGACCTGTTGCGGGGTCGGCGCTCCTCCCAGGTCGCGATCCCGGTCTGCGCGGCTCGGGATGACAGCGTGAGATGGTTACGTGCCGGAGATGATCGCGTTGCCGGCTCGACCGCTTCAGGTCATCGTTGAATTCAAACGGCGGTCCGCCGAAATTGCAGGATCAGAGCTGCCAGCGAATCTGAAAGGAGTAGAGCCGCGGCGCGCCGATCGAAACAAGTCCGTCGGCCGATTTGCCGGTTTCGATCTGCGTATCGAAAAGATTTTCGACTCGGATCGCGGCCGAACCGCGCTCCGAAAATTGGTAGATCACCGCGGCATCAAAGGTCGTGAAAGGCGCGAGCACGCGCGAGTTTTGATCGTCCTCGAACTGCCGGTCGCAGTAACGAAGTTGCGCGTTCACGATCCATTTCGCGGTCGGCGTCCACTCGATGCCGCCGGTGAAAACGTTTTCCGGAGTTTGCGCGAGCAGTTTTCCCTCGAGCGCAGGATCGGCGGCCCGCTCGATGGTCGGATGGGTAAACAGGTAGCTGCCCTTCAATCGCACCGATGGAACGACCTGCCATTCGGCCGTGGCTTCGAAGCCCGGCGCCATCACCAGATCGATATTCTGCCGCTGCCGAATAACGCCGCCTCCGGGGCCGGGGCCGATGGTGACGTTGCCGACGGCGTCTTCCATTCGATTGAGGAAACGCGGTTCCTGCCAGGCGAAACGTCTGGCTCGCCTGCCACTCCGCGGCGACTTCACCGCCGAGCAGATGTTCCGGTTTCAGCTCGGGATTGGCGTTGGTGACGTCGTTGCCGACGCGAAAGGGCCGGTAGAGTTCATTCAGCGTCGGCACGCGGAAGCCGGTATAAACGGCGCCCCGAATCGCGAGCGTCTCCGTTGGCTTCACGCGGGCGCCGAGGCGGCCATTGATTTCGTCGCCGGCGCGATCGGGGAACTGTGAGTCGGTGAGGACAGCGCCGGTGGCGCGCACGGTTTCTTTGCGCAAACCATCGAAGAGCTCCCAATGATCGACCCGGAGGCCGCCGACGATTGTCGTGCTCGGAGAAACCGACCAGGTGTCTTCGGCAAAGACGCCGGCGAAGAGTTGCTCGCCGCCCGCCCGGCGCAGGCGCGTGAACTCCGTGCCGTTCCAAAAAAACGCTTCGTTGGTTTCGCCCTCAACCCAGCGCGCGTCGCCGCCGAGGGTAAGCTGGTGGTCGCCGCCGGCCGCCATGCTCCAGACGATGCTGCCGCCGGCCGCGTTGGCGGGCACATCGAATTGGTCCAGGGCCGGCGTCTCGATAGTCGCGCGTCGCATTGACCGAGCTGAAAGTGCTGCTGAATTTCCGCGTTTGTCCGTAGGCGCTGAGCTGCAGTTCTCCTTGCTGCGCCGGAAACTTCTGGGTGAAGACGGCGTTGATGTCGTTGCCGGTGCTTTCGTTGCGCGTGAAGAGCGTGCCGTTCCCGCGTTCCTCATCAAAATGCCGGCCCTCGAGCCGGAGCGAACTGTTCGGCCGAGTTGCCATTCGGTCCGAAGATCGAAGAGATTCGACTCGGAGCTCGCGTCGTTATCGACCGGGCCGCGTTGCTCCGGCGCGATCACCGGATAACCGCCCGTCGAAAATCGTTCCGCGAAGATCGCCGCGGCAAACCCGTTGATGAACAACCGTCCCTTCGAGCGACGCTTCATACGTCTCGGCATTGCCGATCGATCCTTCCACCGAACCGGAGGTCGCCGCCATCGGTTTTGAGACGAGAAAAATTGTCCCCGCCAGCGCCGCATTCCCGAATAACCCCGCACCGCCGCCCGGATTCACGAGCACCGATTCGATCGAGGCCGGCGGCACCTGATTCCACAACACGTAACCAGCAAACGGATCGTTGATCGGGATGCCATCGAGCAGGACGAGCGTGCGGCCGGCGCCGCTCGGTCCGAAGTTTCGCAGCGTCACGCCTTGCGTGGTCGGATTCGCCGTGCGGCTGCTGTTGCGCCGGAAGAGACTGAACCCCGGCACCTGCGCGCGCAGGATATCGTCGAGCCGAAGCTGGGGCGCGCGGCGAAGGTCGTTCTCGTCCAGCACATGAATGCTGAACGGCGCGCCCGATTCCGCGTTGGGAAGCCGGTCGGCCTCGACCACAACTCGGTTCCGTCGTCGGACTCCTGGCCATATGCCGGCGCGGTGAGGGCGACGGCAAGACACGCCACAAGAACTGAGCCGATTTTTCTCAGGGCAAGACGCATTGCTAGTTTATCAGCTGACGCTTGCGGCCGACTAGCGCAAAAACCGCCAGCGCGGCCGTGATGGCGAGGAAGAGAACGGGCGTGCGCGGGGGCAGCAGCGGGCCCACCACTCCCATGAAATCGATCTCTCCAACATGATTCGCCGGTCCCAGGTACCAGAGAAAGAGATACAGCACCTCGAAGAGTTTGCTGCTCCCACTCCAAACGCCGAGCGCCAGGGCCATCGTCGGAATAAAAAACGCGCCGACAATCCAGGCGAGGAGACCAAGCTGTTCTCCCGCAACGAGCAAACGGATTCCGGTGCCGCCGCCGGTCACGAGTGCGATAATGACGCCGGCCAGCCAGCAGGCCGGCAATTGCCGCCGCAGCGGGTGCGCGGTTGAAAAGACCAACTGGTCAGTGCGCAGACGCGTCTCGCGCGTTCCCATCGCGCTCCAGATGAGCAGGGGCCAGATCCACGCCGCGATCAGGAACCCGCGCGAGACCGCAACCGGAGTGAAGAGGCCGGCCGCGAACAAGCCAGCCGCGACCAGATACCACCAAAGACTGATGCCATGCAGTGCGAGGCGCAGTTCCGCCAGGACCATGAAGAGAAAACTGAAACGGGGCCGCTTCGTCAGAGGAGCGAGAGTCGCCGTGTGGACGTGGTCGGGAACCACGCGGGTCTTCGACGACTTCGGCTTCCGCCGCTTTCTTCGCGGCCTTGGGATTGCGCTGGAACGTTCGCGCGCCGGATCGAAGCGCCGAAAGAAGACAGCCGCCAAAAGGCCAGGCCCAGACCGACACCGAGCCAGAACAGCCGGCTAACAATGACCTGTTTCGTCCAATCCAATCCTTCCCATCGAAAGGTGGTCAGGTCCCAATATTTGCCCGATCCTTTACGTTGATTCCCAGGTTGAGCCCCGTCTTGTTCGAACCCGGAAAAGCGGCTTCACATGCCGCCGTGATGGACGGGACGAGCGCTCCGGTCCCGAAAAGGTCGTTGTAGGAGCCATGCACGCCCTTATCAAGGCGCGGTCATCGGGGCGCTCAGCGCACTGATCCAAAGGAAAAAATAGACGACGTTACCGAGGCCGCCACGCAGCCAGGGGATGGCTTCGAAAAGAATGGCCAGGGCGGCGACAACCAACATGACCGGTAACGAGATGAAGATCAAAGGCATCACCAGTTGCCCGAGATGGAGAGTCAGGTCTTCCCCCCGGATAAACTGCATGAGCGACCGCGGCCACACCCATGACCGCGACCATCACCGCGAGCACGGCGAAATTACTGATTGTTTTCCCAACGGTATAAAGAGGCTTGCTCAAAGTGGTGGTGGCGAGGATCTGGCCCACCCGCGTTTGGATGTCGCGATCGATCGCATTCTTCACCAGGTAAAATCCCGGCCAGCGAAAGAAAGGGCGAGATCAGGAGCGCCATGAGGCTGCCGAGATAAGCCGAGTTATAGAGGCCACGGTGATCGCCAATGGTCATCGTGGCATAGGAGGAGTGGTTCGGTGGGATAAAGAAGTAACCGACGTAGAGAGTAATACCGAGCGTAATAAGGAAGCTGTAACTGCGCGTCCTCTGCAGGAAGTCAGCTCGCGCCAAATGATAAAGTACGCGAAAGCTTTTCACTTCGCTTCTTCTTTCCTGCCAGAGATCCAATAGAGATAGGCGTCTTCCAGAGTCGGTAACTGAGGTATGGCTCCGGAACCAGGAGCTTCATCGGCCACAATACGCAGATGCACTCCATCGCTCCGGTGCATCGTGCTGCTCGTTAGATAACGTTGACGCAAGGCCGGCAGCTCCGCGCTGGGAACCACTCTTTCCCAGACCTTTCCCTCGACCGATCGAAGCAAATCCTCCGGTGCCGCCGCTGTGATGAGATGGCCGCGGGCGATCAGGGCGATATTCGTCGCGCACGCTTCCACATCGGAAACAATGTGAGTCGAAAGAATTACGATTCGTTCGCCGGAAAGTTCCGAAAGCAAGTTGCGAAAGCGGACCCGCTCCTCCGGATCCAGGCCGGCGGTCGGTTCATCGACAATAAGCAGCTGCGGATCATTCAACAGCGCCTGGGCAATGCCCACCCGCTGTCTCATTCCGCCGGAGTAACTGCCAAGAGGGCGTTTCTGGGCTTCCACTAGATTTACCACTTCCAGCAGCTGCCGAATTCGCTCGCGTGCCATTTTCCGGTTGAGACCTTTTGCCGCGGCAAGGTACTCCAGAAACTCGACCGCATTCAGGTTGGGATAAACGCCGAAATCCTGTGGAAGATAACCGAGCACCGCTCGCAGCCGGTTGGGTGATTTGATGATGTCCACGTCGTTCCAGGTCACAGTTCCGCCCGTCGGCTTGGTGATCGTGGCCAGAATACGCATGAGGGTCGATTTGCCGGCGCCGTTTGGCCCGAGCAAGCCGAGAATTCCCGGGCCAACTTCCAGCGTGAAATCCTTCAGTCCCCAAACGTTGCCCCGGTACAGTTTGCCGACGGCGTTGAGCGATAGTTTCATGGTGTCCGCGTCCGGCCAGTGATCGTCAAAACGTTCCAGGATAGACGTTCACGCGCCCTAAGTAATCGCACTTACGCCCCCCGTCGCAAACGACTCGTCGCACTCTCCCATTCACCATTCGTCATTCGTCATTCGCCTTTGCCCATTCCATTGACTTCCCCCTCGCCGATGCGCGACAGTCGCGCGATGGAGTGCCCGTTCAACAGCTCGAAGACTCCCGCCTATTACGGTAGCTATCTCGCCGTGGAAAAACTCCTGGGCTTGCAGGCGCCGGTCAGCCTGGTCGAAGGCAAACTCCATGCGCATGACGAGATGCTTTTCATCATCGTCCATCAAACCTACGAGCTTTGGTTCAAACAAATCCTTCACGAACTCCACGCCTGCTGCGAAGTCTTGCAGCAACCTTCCGCCGACGATAACGGCCCGGACATGAACGTGGTGGTCCATCGCCTGAAGCGCATCGTGGAGATCTGGAAGTTATTGAACCACCAGGTGGACGTGCTCGAAACGATGACGCCCCTGGATTTCCTCGATTTTCGGTCGTCGCTCGAGGGGGCTTCGGGCTTCCAAAGCACTCAATTCCGCCAGATCGAAGCGACCCTCGGCTTGCGGATGGAGAACCGTTTCCGGCCCGACTATTACAAGCATACCGAAATGGGAGGATTTAATGAGGGGGATTACCGCACCATCGTCGAGGCTGAGAAGACGACGACGCTATTGCAATTAGTCGAGCAATGGCTGGCCCGGATGCCTTTCTTCGAGGAATCATTCTGGGAAGGCTGGGATGACTCCAGAGACGGCGACGTTCCCGCGAAGCCGAACGGCAATCCATCCAGGTTCTGGGACCGTTATCGGAAACTTTACGAAGCCAGTCTCTCCGAGCGTGACGAAAAGGAGGACCTGTTGCGCAAGTTCGACGAAACCTTTTCCAAGATCGGCGCCGGGGATTTCTCACCGGTCTCGCTGCGAGCCGCCCTTTTCATCATGCTTTACCGTGACGAGCCGCTCTTTCGTCTGCCCTTCGCCCTCCTCAACTCCTTGATCGAGATCGACGAGCAGTTGGGCAATTTCCGCTACCGGCATCTCCAAATGGTCCGGCGCATGATCGGAACCAGGATCGGCACCGGCGGAAGCAGCGGGGAACAATATCTCCAGGGGGCGGTGAACAAGAACTACATCTTCAAAGACCTGGCCGGCATCATCACCTACCTGATCGAGCGCCGTAGTTTGCCTCAATTGCCCAAGCGCTTGCATGAGGCGTTGCGCTTTAGTTCCGCGAAATTGTAGAGGCGCTTGTCTTAAGCGCCTGTTGATGGGTTAGGCGCGGCACAAGCGCCTCTACAACCTACACCAGCCCCTGGTCCATCATGGCGTTCGCGACCTTCAGGAAGCCGGCGATGTTTGCGCCATTCACGTAGTTGCCCGGCGTGCCATACTTCTCGGCCGTGCGATGGCAGACTTCGTGGATCGTCTTCATGATATTGAAGAGACGGTTATCCACTTCTTCGCGGGTCCAGGAAATCCGCATGCTGTTTTGCGCCATCTCCAAACCGGACGTCGCCACTCCACCGGCGTTTGCCGCCTTCCCGGGACCGAAGAGAATCTGCGCCCCGAGGAATTGGTTTACGCCGTCAATCGTAGTCGGCATGTTCGCTCCCTCTGAGACGACATAGACGCCGTTCCTGAGAAGGTTCGCCGCATCCTTCGAGTTGATCTCGTTTTGGGTTGCGCTGGGAAACGCGCACTCGGCCTTGTGATCCCAAAGTGGGTTATGATCGAGCGCCTCGTCCACTGGCGTGAAAGTAGTTCCCTTATACTTGTCCGCGTATTCTGAAATCCGGCCGCGTCGGTTATTCTTCAGGTCCATGACAAAGGCGAGCTTGTCGCGGTCGATCCCGGCCTCGTCGTAAATGTATCCGGATGAATCCGAGAGCGTGACCGCCTTCGCGCCTAACGAGATCAGTTTGTCCACCGTGTACTGCGAGACGTTGCCGCTGCCGGAGACGAGGCAAACCTTGCCTTTCAAATCTTCCTTGCGCGTCTTGAGCATCTCGCTGGCGAAGTAAACCGCGCCGTAGCCCGTCGCCTCAGGGCGAATGACCGATCCGCCCCAGGTAAGGCCTTTGCCCGTGATCACTCCGGTGAACTCATTCCGGAGTCTCTTATACATTCCGAAAAGAAATCCGATCTCACGCGCTCCTACGCCGATATCGCCCGCCGGCACATCGGTATCCGGGCCAATGTGCCGGAACAGTTCACACATGAAGGCCTGGCAAAAGCGCATCACTTCACTGTCGCTCTTGCCTTTCGGATCGAAGTCGGCGCCGCCTTTGCCTCCGCCCATCGGCAGAGTCGTCAGCGCGTTTTTGAAGACCTGCTCGAACGCGAGAAATTTCAGGATTCCGAGGTTGACCGAGGGATGGAACCGGAGGCCGCCCTTGTACGGCCCGATCGCGCTGTTCATCTGGATGCGGAACCCGCGGTTCACATGCAGCTCGCCCTGGTCGTCCTGCCAGGGGACGCGAAACATGATGACGCGCTCCGGCTCAATGATGCGTTCGATGATCTTCGCTTTCCGATATTCCGGATGCTGATCCAGCACGAGCGAGAGCGACTCGACCACTTCCTGGACCGCCTGGTGAAATTCGGGTTCCGACGGGTTCTTCGCCTTCACGTCGGCCATCAACGCTGAGACTTGGTCATTCATGGAAGCCGGAGGGTATGTCAGACCGCGCCGGGAAACAGAAGCAAAATCTTTGATCTCCGGGCTGCCTCACCGTCGACCACGGCTGCCTCCACGAAACCGCCGGTGCCTGGTGTAACGTGGAAAAATCTGGCAGCTGCGAAACCAGGAGAGTATGACTGGTGTCATGAGCGAGACACACACAGGTACTTGTCATTGCGGAGCGGTGGAGGTAGAAGCGCAGGGCCCGCCTCTCGACAGGGGTTATTGTCACTGCGATCAGTGCCGGCGTTATTCCGGCGCACCGCTTGCCGGATTCGCGCTTTGGAAATCCGAAGACGTTAGAGTGAGCAAGGGATCGGAGTTTCTTGGCCTCTATAAGAATAGCGAGATCAGTGATCGGCGGTTTTGCACCAAGTGCGGCACGCACGTCATGATCGATCATCCCACCCTTGGGTTGGCCGATCTGCGCGGCGCTCTCCCGGACAGTGTGACTTTCAAGCCGACCGTCCATCTCAACTACGAAGAGACCATCCTCCCTATCAAAGACGGGCTGCCCAAGCTGAGAGATTTCCCCACCGCCATCGGCGGCTCTGGCGAAACGATGTCGGAGTAATTCAACATCGGCGGGACACCTGCCATGTAGAGTGTCAGTGCCGAAAGGCGCGACGGAATGAAGCCCGGAGCGCAGCTCCGGGATTTGAATCGGCGCTGAGTTCCCAACCCCCGCAGGGGTGACGGAGGTGGGAACGTGGCTCTTAACACTTTGCCCGAATGACCACGCTCCGCCGCCCCTTCGGGGCTATCCATTAATTTGGAAACAGGTATCCGGCGTTTCGCTGGCGCTTCACTCCGGGCTTTAGTTGCGCCACGCCTGGGGCGTTCTGAGTCGTAAGTCTCTCCGCGAGCCAATTGCTTCGACTCTTTAGGCTGTCATCGCTCGCAGCTCCGGGAGAACACAGTGTTTCTCGGAATGATTCCCCAAGCAAAACAGCCGGGCCCTTGCGAGCCCGGCTGTTGTTAATTGCTTGTGTTAGCGAGTAGCTGTTCGGCTTAGTAATCCATGCCGCCGCCCATGCCGCCACCCATTCCACCGCCCATGCCCGGAGGCATGCCACCGCCCTTATCCTTTTCAGGAAGTTCGGTGATGATGGCTTCAGTGGTGAGCAACAGGCCGGAGATCGAAGCGGCGTTCTGCAACGCGCTGCGAGTCACCTTGGTCGGGTCGACGACACCGGCTTTCACCAGGTCCGTGTATTCGCCCGTGGCGACGTTGTAACCTTCGTTGCCTTTGCGCTTCTTCACTTCCTGCACGATGAGCGCGCCTTCCTGGCCCGCGTTATCGGCGAGAGTGCGAAGAGGCTCTTCGATCGCGCGGCGAATGATGGCTGCGCCAACTTTTTCGTCGCCTTCGAGCTCGAGCTTATCGAGCGCTTTCTGCGCACGAATGAGGGCCACGCCGCCGCCAGGCACGATGCCTTCTTCCACGGCTGCGCGGGTCGCATGCAACGCGTCCTCGACGCGAGCTTTCTTTTCCTTCATCTCGGTTTCGGTCGCGGCGCCGACGTTGATCACGGCCACGCCACCCGCGAGTTTCGCGAGGCGTTCCTGGAGCTTCTCCCGATCGTAATCGGAAGTCGTCTCTTCGATCTGCCGACGGATCTGGCCAACGCGTCCTTGGATATCGGACTGCTTGCCTTCGCCTTCCACGACGGTGGTGTTCTCCTTGTCAATCGTGACGCGTTTTGCACGCCCTAATTCCTCGAGTTTTACGTTCTCGAGTTTGATACCGAGGTCTTCGGTGATGCATTGACCGCCTGTGAGCACTGCGAGATCTTCGAGCATCGCTTTGCGACGATCGCCGAATCCCGGAGCTTTGACTGCCGCAACCTGCAGCGTTCCGCGGAGCTTGTTCACGACCAGGGTCGCGAGCGCTTCGCCTTCCACGTCTTCCGCAATGATGAGTAACGGACGTCCGGCTTTCGCGACTTTCTCAAGCAGCGGCAGCATGTCCTTCAAGCTCGAGATTTTCTTCTCGTGGATGAGGATGTACGGGTTGTCGAGGATGACTTCCATCGCTTCCGCGTTCGTCACGAAGTAAGGCGAGAGGTAGCCCTTGTCGAACTGCATGCCTTCGACCACGTCGAGGCTGGTTTCGATCGACTTGGCTTCTTCCACCGTGATGGTTCCGTCCTTGCCGACCTTGTCCATGGCGTCAGCGATGATCTCGCCGATCGTCTTGTCCCAGTTGGCCGAAACAGTCGCGACCTGCGCGATTTCGCTGCGGTCGCTGACCTTCTTCGAGATCTTGCCGAGCTCGGCCACAACGGCCTCAACGGCCTTGTTGATGCCGCGCTGGAGCGAAGTCGGGTTCGCGCCGGCCGTGACGTTGCGGAGACCTTCTCTGTAGATGGACTCAGCGAGCACGGTCGCCGTGGTGGTGCCGTCGCCGGCGATGTCGGAAGTCTTGGAGGCGACTTCGCGTACGAGCTGGGCGCCCATGTTTTCGTAAGGATCTTCGAGCTCGATCTCCTTGGCCACGGTCACACCATCCTTGGTGATCGTCGGGCTGCCGAATTTCTTGTCGAGGATGACGTTGCGGCCGCTCGGTCCGAGCGTCGCTTTCACGGCGCGCGAGAGTTTCTCGATGCCGCGAAGAAGCGCATGCCGCGCATTTTCGTCGAATTGTAATTGTTTAGCTGCCATATGTCTTAGTAGTTACTTTCTAGTTGAGAGTTGAGAGACGGGATTAACCAATGATGCCGAGGATGTCATCCTCGCGCATGATCAAGTAGGACTCGCCGTCCACTTTGATTTCGGTGCCGCCGTATTTCGAGATGAGCACCTTGTCGCCTTTTTTCACGGTGAACTCGACCTTCTTGCCTTCTTCGTTCACTTTGCCGGTGCCGAGAGCGACGACGTTGCCCTCTTGCGGCTTTTCTTTCGCGGTATCGGGGATGATGATGCCGCCCTTTTTGGTTTCTTTCTCTTCGATCGGCTGCACCAGCACTCGATCTCCGAGAGGTCTTACGTTAATTGCCATGTGTAATTACTCTTTCTACTTTGTTGGTTAATGCCGGCAGTCGTCAGGGTTTCTTCCCAACTCCTTCCAGCAAATTGTTATGATTGGTCGCCGACACCCGCCGGCTGTTCCCGCTGCTGCAAAACGTCGATTAACTCGTCGGCGTATCTGACCGCCCGGCCGGCGACGGAGTTGGTTCCCTTGTCCCCCGCGCTCAACAGTCCCTCAGCCATCCGAATCGCGAAGTATTCACGCTTGGTCAGGCCCAGGGAATTCGGGTCGTCCCCTTTCTTCGGGAAGGCTGGAGCGCCAGGTTCGGTTTTCATCTGTTCGAGCTATTGCTATCCGGGCTACTTCTTCTTGTCTTCGTCCACGACTTCGAACTCGGCGTCGACCACGTCGCCCTGGTCTTTCCGCGGGCCTTCGTCCTGCGGACGAGCGTCGGGGCCGGGACCACCGCCGGCATCAGCCCCGGGTGGGGGTCCTGCGCTGGCAGCGGCTTGCTTGTAAAGATCGGCGCTGACTTCCTGGAATTTGTTTTGCAGGTCGTCGTAGGTCTTCTTCATCGCGTCGGTATCGTTTTTCTCGATCGCTTCGCGGACGGCCTTGATCGCGTCTTCGACCTGCTTCCGCTTGTCTTCCGGAATCTTGTCGCCCAGATCCTTCAACTGCTTCTCGCTCTGATACGCGAGCGTGTCGGCGTTGTTCTTGATCTCGATCGACTTCCTTCGCCTTCTTGTCTTCCTCGGCGTGGGTCTCGGCGTCGCGCTGCATCTTCTCGACTTCTTCCTTGCTCAAGCCTGAGCTGCCGGTGATGGAGATTTTCTGCTCCTTGCCGGTGCCGAGGTCTTTCGCGGAGACGTGCAGGATGCCGTTCGCGTCGATGTCGAAAGTGACTTCGATCTGCGGCGTGCCACGCGGGGCCGGCGGGATGCCGTCGAGGTGGAAGGTGCCGAGGTTCTTGTTGTCGCGCGAGAGCGGACGTTCGCCTTGCAGGACCTTGATCTCCACGCCGGGCTGGTTGTCGCTGTAGGTCGAAAAGATCTGCGACTTGCGGGTCGGGATCGTGGTGTTGCGCGGGATCATCGGCGTGGCAACGCCGCCGGCAGTTTCGATCGCAAGCGTCAGCGGGGTAACGTCGAGCAGGAGCACGTCTTTCACGTCGCCCTTGAGCACGCCGCCTTGAATAGCCGCGCCAATCGCCACGACTTCATCGGGGTTTACGCCTTTGTGAGGTTCTTTCCCGATCAAGGTGCGCGCCGTCTCGATAACCTTCGGCATGCGCGTCATGCCACCGACGAGCACCAGCTCGTTAATGTCTTTTTCGGAAAGCTTGGCGTCTGCGATGCAGGCCTTGACCGGCGGAATCGTGCGCTGAAACAACGGATCGGTCAGCTGCTCGAGCTTCGAGCGCGTCAGCTTCTTCTGGATATGCTTCGGCCCACTCGCGTCGGCCGTGACGAAAGGCAGGTTGATCTCGTATTCCTGCGACTGAGGAAAGCGCGATCTTCGCCTTCTCGGCTTCTTCCTTGATGCGCTGGAGCGCGTCCGGCTGCTTGGAAAGATCGATCCCGCTGTCCTTCTTGAATTCGTCGACGATCCAATCGACCAGGACGTTGTCCCAGTCGTCACCACCCAGGTGCGTGTCGCCGTTGGTCGCCTTCACTTCGAAGACGCCGTCGCCGATTTCGAGCACGGAAATATCGAACGTGCCGCCGCCCAAATCATAGACGGCAATCTTCTCGTCCTTCTTCTTATCGAGACCGTAGGCGAGCGAGGCGGCCGTCGGTTCGTTGATAATGCGAAGAACTTCGAGGCCGGCGATCTTGCCCGCGTCTTTCGTCGCGTTGCGCTGCGAGTCATTGAAATAAGCCGGGACGGTGATGACAGCCTGCGTGATCTTTTCGCCGAGCTTCGCTTCCGCGTCGGACTTCAGCTTCGCGAGAATCATCGCGGAGATTTCCGGCGGGCGAGAAAGTCTTCTTCTCGCCGTTCACTTCCACCTGGACGTGGGCGTCGCCGTTGGCGGCCTTCACGATCTTATAAGGGACGCGATGCTCTTCCTCGCGGACTTCGTCGAATTTGCGGCCCATGAACCGCTTGATGGAGAAAACTGTGTTAGCCGGGTTGGTGACCGCCTGACGTTTCGCGGCCTGGCCGACGAGGCGCTCGCCATTCTTCGCGAACGCGACGATCGAAGGCGTCGTGCGCGCGCCTTCGCTATTTTCCAAAACTACCGGGTCGCCGCCCTCCATGACAGACATGCAGGAGTTGGTCGTGCCCAAATCGATACCTAAAACTTTAGCCATAAATTGTGTTCCTTTGCCGGTCGCGAAATGCGACTCGACGCACCTCCTTTAGCAATCCATATTCCGAAATGAGGAGTTCATCTTAAATATCAAGGGTCAATTAGTTATAGATATATACACAGTTTAACAGTCAGGTAAATATGCGCCACAACGGCACATTTCCTCTCATGATGCGCGCTACCTTGTCGCAGTCTTTGGGCTTGACCGGTGGATGGCGTCGACGCCCTAACAAGGGCGCGCTTGAAAAGGCACCCGACATCCGCTCCGAGCTCTGCTGCTGCCGTTCCTTATTTTGTTCTGCATTAGCGGGGCCGCCGTCCGCGCCGATCAGATCGTGCATTTGACGGTCAGCGTGACCGACGAACTGGGAAACGCCGTTTCAGGCGCACGCGTCAATGTTTACCAGGAGGAGGCGAAACGCTCCCGTTGGTTCGATGTTCCGGTGCCGCCCGATTACCAGGAACAGACCAATTCCCAGGGATTGGCCCGCCTTCAGATCAAGGTCGCGACTGGCCAGGCCTTGGATGTCACCGTCGAAGTATCGCGGGAAGATATGGCAGCCCAGTCGCGCAACATCTCTCTGGGCAAGAGTTTTCCCACGCGGCTGCCCTTGGAGAAATTCAGTCTTAAGAAGCGAGCGGCGACCGGCGGCACCGATGTCATCAGCGTAACGGTCGGTGTCGAAAGCGAAGGAAAACCGCTCGAAGGGGCCAGCATCCTGATCCGCGACCATTCGTTAGGCGCGAAGACCGGACGTTTCACCGGCAGTAACCGGCGTCGACGGGAAAGCCACGATCCGCGGTCTGGTACGCCACTCCCAGTGCAAGCGAGACGCTGCCGATCGAAGTCTCAAAGAACGGTTACAAGATGGGGAAGGGAGCCGTTACCCTGCTCAAGAATCAAGTCGGCAAGACGATCGCCGGCCCGACGATCAAGCTGGACAAGGAATCGAAGAGCGGCACGACGGTAACAGTTAACGTCATTGACGCGAAGACAAAGCAGCCGATCGGCGGCGCGCAGGTTACGCTCGACGGTCCCGGATATCATTGGGACAACACGGACAGCAGCGGCGTGGCGACCTTTATCGTTCCGGAAACCGGGATGTTCGAAGTCCGCGTCTCCGCGGAGAGTCATCGCGATTTCAAGACTCAGGTGCGGGTTCGCGTGGCGGAACAGGACAAGCCGCCGGTCGTTTGCGAGCTCGAGCCGAAGAGGACAAAGGACGAAGGCAGGGACGTCATTGAAGTGACGGTGCTAAAGAAGGATCCGACCGATGAGAAGAGCAAACCGGCGCCGCTTGCAGGGTGCGTATGTGAAGGCCGGATCCATCAGCAGCGCGACCGACAGCAGCGGACACGCGACCCTGCAAGCCGCCTTCGAGGACAAACAGGAGGTGGCCGCCGACGCATCCGGCTACAAGTCGCAGCGCAAGACGGTTGCTCTCAGCAGGACAGTCTTCACCTCCCCGGGCAAAGGAGACGTGACATTTACCCTCGATCCCGAGCTGTCGGAGAACAGCCCGATCCGGATCGTAGTCCGAGTGCAAAATCTCGCCGGCGAAAAGATCGACGGCGCCGAGGTGGAGTTTTCCTCCGCGACCGGTCAGTCGTTAGGCGGGAGATTCGACCAAAGAGGGCGCCGTCGATTTCAAGAGCAGCGATTTCCCTAATGTGCCGCTGGCCGAGCTGCGGAAAGGGATCTCGATCACCGTCCGGAAAAGTCCCGAGTACAAGGAGGTGGTTAACCGGTCTGTGCCGTCGAACCTCCTTCAACCATCGCTCGAGGCCGGTGATTACCTTATTGAACTGGAGCGGGACTGGACTGCTTTGGAAAAAGCGTTAGCCACCCTGGAGCCGCAGGTGGCTGCGTTGAAGAATGAAGCAGCCGACGCGGCGGCGAAGGCAAAGACGGCGGAGGCGCTGATTGCGAAATTTCCTGCGGCAAAAGGCCGTGTCGAAGAAATGCTGAACGAGCTGAAACAGGCGGAGGCTGCGTTTAAGCCGGAGGAATCGAAGAAGCGGTGTGACGAAGCGAAGGAATTGGCGAGGCAAATTACCGAGATCGGGAAGCAGGCGACGCAGAAGGAAGAAGAAATTAAGAAAGGACTCGATGAAGCGATTGGCTTGTCCGCCAGCTGTAACTCGAAAGCGCAGGCGGATGTCATCAAGGCGCGTTATCGCGACGCCATAAAAGCCGCGGGCGAGATCAGCAAGCTGACCAAGAGCGTAGCGGAGCCGCGCCAAAAACTGGCGCGAATGGCAGAGGCGATGAAGCAGGGTGGGCCTTTGAAAGAACGGGTCGAGCAGGCGCAGAAAAAAATCGAGGGCGAAGTGGAGACGGCGAAAAAGGATTCGACCATGGCGAATTCAGCTTTCAATGAAGCTGTCTCCGCCGCTCTCGCTTTTCCGAACAGGCGCGCGGCTTTGACCGGTGAGCTCGCGAAGATGAAGACGCAGTTCGACCTGGGGAAGAATGACAAACTTCTGCCGCCGCCGTTGAAAACGCGCGTGGGCAACCTCGAGCAGCTCCTCGCCGGCATCACACCACCGAAATCTCCGAGTGTCGCGCGCCTGGACGAAGTCATGAAACCCATCCTGGCGCAGCTGGATCAATTCATGATTCAGGGGCGGGGGACGGCCAGAGTATTGGAGGAGGCGCTGTGCCAGGTGGACCCGATGGACGCGGTCGTGGAGGAGATCACTTCGCATGTCAGCGGCGCGACGATCGAATTGTCCGCCGCCGCGGATCTGCAGGCGAAAGCGGACGAATGCATTGCGAAAGCGTCGCAGTCACCAGCCCCCAGCGATGAAGTGATTGTTCCCGACGTGACTGGCCTCACCGACCCGGCGAAGATGATTGCCGCTGGTAATCAGGCGGGATTGAAAACAAGTCTCGTCGCGAGCACTGAGCCGCCTGCGACGAACGGCGGCGGCGTAGTGGTGCGACAGAATCCGCTGGCGAACACCAGAGCGAAACGCGGCGAACCGCTTGTCATTTGGTTGAGTCAAAAAAAGGTGGCGGCGGCCACGCCTTCGCCGATACCGACGGCGACGGTGGCCGCTTCGCCCAAAGCACCCGAGGAAGTCACGGTGCCGACCATTCCCGCCGGAGTAACCGTAGCCGAAGCCAAGGCGACGCTCAGCGCTGCCGGACTTGCCGCGGGATTCAATGCGAAAGGCGGCAAACCAACGGTGCAGGATTTGGAATTCAAAACCACCGGCGCGCAAGACGTTCCCGGAGGAAGCAAGGCAAAGCGCGGCGCGACCGTGACAGTTTCCATCTACCAAAAATACGACGCGACCGCAGCCGCCAGCCCGACACCGCCGACGTCACCACCGCCACCACCCACCCCGGCGAGCGGCACCATGCCTGACCTGACGGGATTGACCCTGGAACAAGCAGTCGCGCGTTTGCCTGCTGGCATGCGGATCGGCAGCGTGGAGATGGGCGATAAACCGCCGAAACCTGAACTCGCCCTGAGGATTTTCGGGCAAACGCCTGCGCCCGGAACGAAGATCGACCTGAAAATTCCGCCAGCGGTAACGGTGAAACATTACGGCTCGGCGCAATCCACCGTGGGGACAGGGCCTGAGCGATTCGATGGAAGCTATACTGGCAGTTATACCGGCGCCGATAAAGGAGCGGTGAGATTTACGGTCGCGAACGGCATCATTGCGATCAGCAGCCCGGGCCGTGGCACAGGCCAGATTAATCAAAGCGGCGCAGCCAGCATTACTGGCTCGGGCGCGGACGGCAATTCCACTTATACCTTTAGCGGCACGTTCTCTATCGGCTCTAACGGAAAGGCGGGCGCGGGTGGGACGTGGTCCGGAAAGCAATCCGGCTTCAGCGGAAGTGGCACCTGGAGCGCTTCCCGAAGATGAAATTGTTCCTTCGCCTAACGATACTGCTGGTCGTTCTGACCGGCGCAAAACTTTTTGGTGCTGCGGCCTATACCGGCATGGTGATTTCAGTCGAGGGCGATACCGCAAAGGTGGCGATGAACGGCAACGCGATGCCCTCTGTCGGTGCACGCGGGGAATTTTTCTTCAAGATAGACGGGAGCGACGTGGAGGTTTCAGTCGCGACGGGCAGCGCTCTGAAGGTGGAGCAGGGCGATCTGATGATGAAAATCGAAAACGCAACCGGCACGGTCGAGAAAGGGCACTTGGTTCGCTTCGGCCCTGCGGAAAGTGAGACCACGGCGTCACCTTCGCCGGCCGCCACGCTACCGCCAGCCTCGCCCTCGCCGACCAGGACATTGCCTCCTTCCGTGCCGTTCCCGAGTGTGACGCCGAAGGCTGCGACTTCCCCTCCACCGCCCAGCCAGGTCGATCCAGCGGTAGCGCAGTATGCGAGCAAGGGAATCGCGCAATATTCAGCGGGTGATATGGATGGCGCGATCGCTTCGTTTACCGCCGGTCTTCAGATTGCTCCTGGAATGGCGCTGCTCTATCTGAACCGGGCGAACGCCTATCTGTATAAGCCCAACTTCAACGCCGCGATCGCCGATGCGAACAAGGCGCTCGAACTGAAGGTGGAAAAGCCGGATGACGCCTACACCATTCGAGGCACGGCGCGGGCCGGCCTGGGGGATTACAACAGCGCCATCGCGGATTGCAATCGAGCGATCAAGTTAAATCCCAGGAACGCGCTGGCCTATAACAACCGGGCCAACAATAAGCTTCGGCTGCGCGATTACGCCGGCGCATTGAGCGACTGCAACCGATCGATTGCGCTCAATCCGAATTCGGGACTCCCGTACTACAATCGGGGTTTCGCTCTCACGAATCTGGGCGATCAGGCTGGTGCGTTGGCCGACTGGCAGAAAGCCGTGCAGATGCAGGCGTCGTTCGCCGCGGAGTTGAATCCAAAAATCCAGCAGTTACAGGCGCTCGGAGTTCGACCGAAGCAGACGGGCCCGGTCAGGAACGCGCCGAAGCTCAAGAAAAGATAGAAATAATGCAGGAAAATTTTCGCTCATCGAAGATGATAGGCGCTCTTACGGCGCTGCTAATCTGGTCGTTAGGCGGCCCGGCGGCCCGCGGCATCGATCTCAGCGGAATGGTTCGGGAGGTAACGGGGGATGTTGCGATGGTCGTTATCGAAGGCGATTTCGTGCCCGCGGCGGGCGATAAGGTGGAGATCTTTTTCAAACTCGCCGGGGCGGACGACGAGATCAGCGTCGGTCATGGGAAAGTGAGCGCAGTCAATCGCCGACTCAATCCAGGTCAAGATCGAGGCCGCGACAGGCAACGTGGAGAAGGATCAGCTCGCGCGCATCACCTCAGAAAATCCAAAAAAACGTGGTGCCGTGGCCGAGACAAAGTCCGTGACGCCTCCACCGGCGCCCTTACCGCGAAGTCCGAAGGAGGAACCTGGGAAGACCATTGCCCAACGCTCGGAGGTGGAAATGATGGCTTCCACGGTGGTCACGTTTGGTGAGCTGGCTCCCGGTCCCCTCGCCAGCGACGCCTTTGCGAAACAGGGACTGCGTTTCGTTCCGGCCAAGGGCGCACCCGGCATCTACAAGGCCGAACCGAACATGATTTTGCCTTCGCCATGCACGCAGGTGATGCTGGTCGGCGGCGAACGGGTCACTTCCTTTGCCATCGTCCTCGATCCCCCGGTGAAACGACTGGCGCTCTATCGAATTGGCGCGGCAAAGGGAGCTTCGGTGCCGACGTGGAAGATGACCGCCTATAACGCGAAAGGAAGGGTCGTGGGCTCCGCGGGCGAACAACATAACCTTTCCGGGCGGGCCGGGTATTTCAGTGTCGATGCGGAGAACATTACGCGGGCGGAGATCCGGACCGATAACCGGTACGGCACGGGCACATGGGCGACCTGGAATTCATTACCGATCGCCGCTTTCGGCTTCGATCGCTGACAGCAGAGCGCTCTCTGGAGTCAGGCGGGGCTTCTCCAAGGTCGGCGCGGAACTGGTACCGCGATTGGACGAACGCATGACCGGGGGGCGCGGATCGACAAAGCGCCTTGGATCAACCTGTCTTCGGCCTATTTGCCGCCGCTCGCGGTATGTCTCCTGCTAATTTTACCTTTAATGCCGTCCACGAGTGCGAATGCGGAAAAAGCCGTTCCCAGCCAGGACATCGTTTTTGGCTGTCCGAATTGCGCGGCTTCCTTTGTCGTCGACGTCGCGGCTGCAGGAATGACCTTGAACTGCCAAAAATGCGGGAGTCCGACGACCGTTCCGCATCCGACGCTCGCCGCTGCGACCGAAAACGCGGGCAAGATTTCCGATTTGCAGAATCAACTCAAAGAGAACGAATCACAGCGCACTGAGATAACGGGTTACATCAACCAACTCAGTATCCAACTTCATCGCTGGCAACTCCGCCTGCAGACATTGAAGGAGCGCCAGGAAAAACTTGAGTCTGAAATCGCCGCGCTCAAAGAATCCGGCGCTGCCTAAGACTATTCCGTCCGCAACGCCGTCATTGGGCTGACCTTCGTCGCCCGGCGCGCGGGGAAAAAGCAAGCGAGCAGCGAAGCGGCCGCGAGGAGCACGGTCGAGATTACCAGCGCAAACGGATCGTTCGGGCTGACTTGGTACAGAATCTGGGTCAGAACACGACCGACCGCGAGCGCGAGCAGCAATCCGACAGCGACAGCGAGTCCTGTTTGCAGCGCGCCCTGGCGCATGATCAAGCCAAAGACATCGCCGCGGTGGGCGCCGAGAGCCATCCGGATGCCGATCTCGCGCGTGCGACAAGCTACAGCGTAGGCCTTCACGCCGTAAACACCGACGACCGCGAGGAGCAGCGCGATTCCTCCAAAAACGCCGAAGAGCAACGCGCCCAGACGCACGATCCAAAGGCCGACACTTTTCTCCATCAGATCGACGAACGGGGCAATGCTCAGCACCGGCAGATCCGGGTCAACCGTGCGCAACATCTGGCGCATCGAGGGAATCATGGCCGCGACGGCACGCCGATCTTTGCTGGCGATTCGAACGTGCAAATAAACGTTGCCGCTGTAACCCTGCGCGAGCGGAACAAAGAGCCGGCGAAGGAGCGTTTCGTTTTGCACGTCGTGCCGATGCGTGCCGACCACGCCGACGACCTCGAGGTCGTTCGGTGATCCATCCCGCGGCGCCTGGGTGAATCGAACGTGCTGTCCGACGGCATCGGTGTTCGGGAAAAGCTTTTTGGCCATCTCCTCGTCGATAATGGCGACGCGTGGCCCATCCTTGTTCTCCGCTTCCGTCTGCGTGAAATCACGGCCCCGGAGCAGGCGGACGCCTATGGCGTCGAAGTATCCCGGCGTGATAGCGGTGAAAAGGCCGCCCGCTCCCGGATCGGGCGCCTTCGGATCGGTCGGCATGGTATCCCGGGCGGACATGATCCGGCGCGTGTTCGTGAAATTGCCGTAGGGCATCATCGTGCCGAGCGCGGCCGCTTGAACGCCGGGGAGTTTTTTCGCCTGTTCCGCCGTGGCGAACATCAGTCTCCTCGCTTCCGCGGTGTCTTTCTTGATCAGGGAAAAATCCATCTCGGTCACGAGATCGCCGGCGGCGACAAATCCGGGGTCGAGGCCGCCGGCCTTGAGCGCGCCCCGGAAGAACAATCCGGCGGCGAAGAGCAAGACCAGCGACAGGGCGATCTGCGCCATCACGGAAATATGACGCGGCGCGAAGAAACGGCTAAAGCGTCCGCTGCGCGCCGGCTCGCCGACTTGTTGTTTCAGGTCGTTGACCAGGTCCGTCTTCGTTGCTTTGAGGGCGGGTCCGAGATTGAAGAGCAACGTCGCGATCAGACAGAAGAGGAACGTCGCGGCCAGGACGGTGCCGCTCGGCTGCAGATCGACCACAAAGGAAAAGTTCAGCGAACTCAGCGCCTGTGCGAGCGAGTGGAGCAGCAGATTATTGCACCAGACGCTGACGACGAGCCCGACGGCGCCGCCGATCACGGCCAGGAGCAGGCCTTCGCACAACAATTGGCGCACGATCCGCCAGCGGGACGCGCCGAGCGCGATGCGGAGCGCCATTTCCTTTGCGCGGTTGGTGCCGCGGGCGAGCAGCATGTTGGCGAGATTCAAGCTGGCGATGAGCAGGACTGCGCCCGCCATGCACATGAGCAGGGTCGCGATCAGGGTGATGGGTCCGTCATCCTCCGGCCCTGTGCTCAAACTGAATCGAGACGGCGTTTGAATCTGCAATTCGCGGGCGAACTCGGAATCGGCCGGCTGCATGGCATTGAATCGCTGGCTCAACACGGGCAGACGTGACTTGGCCATCTCTAGCGTGAGATCCGGGCGCAGCCGCGCGGTGAGATTGAGCGCGTAATTTTTCGGCTGCGCCAAGTCCGTGATGGAATCCGTGTCGGAAAAGGCCGAGCCGAGCCGGGAATACATCCCGAAGGGGAGCCAGACATCGGGCGCGATCAGCGCGCTGACGCCGCTGAAGCCCTCGGGCGTGATCCCGATCACCGTGTAAGGCTGGCCATTGATTTGAAGATTGCTGCCGAGAAAATCGGCGCGGCTGCCCATGCGCTTCCAGAATCCGTAACTCGCCACCACCACGGCCAGGTTCGCGTTTGGCCGGGATTCCTCCGCGTTGTAGAATCGGCCGCGAAACGGCTGGACGCCCATCATGGAGAAGAAATTTTCCGAGGTCAGAAAGGCGAAGCTGCGCCGCATCTCGTTTTCCTTGCCGATTCCCGCGACCGCGAATTGGAGCGCCGCGACATCGGCGAAGACCTCGCGGCCGTTCTCGCGCAGCTCCAGAAACTCGTTGTGCGAAAACTGGCGATAATCGTGGGTCGCACTCTGGCGCGCCGTGAAAACGTTCACCACCTCCTGCGGCCGCACCGGCACCATCGGCCGCAGCACGACGCCGTTGATGAGCGCGAAGACCGCCGAGTTCACTCCGATCGCGAGCGCGAGGGTGAGGATCGCGATGGCGGTGAATCCTGGACTCTTGAGCAATTGTCGAAACGCGAAACGAAAATCCTGAATCATTCTTGTGGGCCTTTCCCTTGAGATGCGGAGAGCCCGCGTCTTGGATTCAAGAATCCGTGGCCAGGGAATTCAGAGGACCAACTCCGAGAGGTTGTAGGGCGCTGTGTCAAGCGCCGCTACAACGTTGCGGTTCTCCGCCCGCTCGCGCGCAGGCCTTCGGAGTTTCCTCAGTAATCGCGCCTACTTCGCCGCCGGCCCCAGAAAAGCAGCGCCGCCAGGAATGCTCTTCAAGTCCCAGAGCCGGGCGGTACCGTCGCCGCTCGTGGTCGTGAAAGTGTTTCCGGTGGGAGAAAATACCACCGACCAGAGGACGTCCTGATGACCGCGCAGGATCGCGATACATTTTTTGGTCTGATAGTTCCAAAGACGCGCGGTGTTATCCCAACTGACCGTGACCACACCCGGGCCGAACGTGGTGAAGCGCGCGGAAAAAACCGGCGCAGTGTGCCCCCTCAGCGTGACGATACCCTTCTTCGTTTTTGCGTCCCAGACTTGAGCGGTGTTATCCGCGCTGGCCGTCACGAAACAAGAGCCGTTGGGTTGAAAGGCCACGTCCCGCACCGCTTCCTTGTGAAATACTTCAAATAGCTGCTCACCCGTCACCCGGTCCCAACAAACCGCGCGTCCATCTGAGCCTCCGGTGACGATCCAGCGCGCTTGTGAATCCATGTCCGCCCGGCGCACCGAAGCTCCGTGGCGCAGCACTTCTTTGTCCTCCGCTTCGTGCGACGGGAACAGGCATTTCTCGCCCGTGGGAAAAACCCAGAGCCGGGCTGTGCCATCCGAGCTTGGGGTCACCAGCCAGCTCTTTTCCGGCGTTTCGATAAGCTCGGGCGTCCAGACGGCGTCGGTGTGCCCCTGGAGCACCGTGGAAAAATTGAGCGAAGCGTTAGCGACATTCCAGATCCGGATCGTTCCGTCTTTGCTTGTCGTGGCCAGCCAGTCTCCATCGCTACTCCAGGCGAGACCGGTCAGCGGCTTCTTATGACCAATCAGGTAGAAGGGGTTGGCCAGTTCGCTCCACTTCCAGAGCGCGGCTTTGTTATCGTCGCTCGCCGTGGCGCAAAACCAGCCCGCGGCGTCCGCGCCCGGTTTGGGATTGAGCAGGGCATCGTTGACTTCGGCGCGATGCCCAGTCATGACCAGATCCTTTGGGCCGGTTAAATCCCAGGCGCGCGCGGTGCGATCCTGTCCGGCCGTGATCAGAAAATTGCTCGTTCTCTGAGGATTTGCTTTGTAGTGCACTCGCCAAACGTTGCCTTTGTGGCCGGCGAAAGATTTGTCTGTTTTGAATTCCGCCGCTCCCGACGAGTCCGCATCTGGCGGAGCGTCCACCTTACTTCCCATCACCACGGCCGGGGTGTCGTCTGCGGTTTCGGCAGCTTCTTTCCTTTCCACGAACGCGATAGCCTTCTCCTCCTGCACCATTTTCTTTTCGGCTTCGACTTGACGCTTCGCATCCCGATTACGTTCGGCTGCCTCCCGGTTGCGGTCGGCAATGACGTAAAGTCCTGCGGCCAGGAAAAGCAGGAAGATGCCCAGGCCGATAGCGACGCGTTTCCGCACCCTGCGCAACGCGACCCGCGCGTCGCTCAAGCCGCGCTGGCGCTGGATCCACGGCACCAGGAACTCGCTCGTGATGTCATAAAAATAGGCCTCGTTGCGCCGTTGCCGGCGGATCAGGCGTGATTGTCCCGAGAGTTCGGTGAGCGCGCGTTTCCCGGTCGCGGCTGGGATCTTTTCGGAAGTCTGCAAGCGCTCGAGCAGATCCGATTCGAGCACGATATTTCGAGTTCCGGCGCTGGTGACGAGATGGCGCAACACCGCGACGGCTGGCTCGCGCAGCCCGGTGCTGAGCCGATCGAGCGCGCCGGTGAGGTGACCTTCCAGGAGCCGTTGAACCACTTCGGCGCGATTCGGGGTGGCGTCGAAAAGCGATTCCGCCTTGGGATCCCGCCAGAGCGAGAGGCACGCGATCTGGACTTCCGTGAGATTGATCGAACCGCTCTCGCTCCGTTCTTCCAGCGCCGCGCACATCTTGTCCGCGAGCTCGTCGGAAATAACGCGCCCGAAATGTTCCGGCGGAATTTCGGAAAGAGTGAACGGCCCTCGAATCAGCTTCTTCAGCACGCTCGAATCGGGAAAGGTCAGGCGCACATATTGATCGCGCAGATTTGGAACGAGCGTGAAAAGCTTCGAGAGTTTGGCCAGGTAATCCTCGCGAAAAACGAAAAGCAATTTCACCGGCAGCGTCTCGTCGCGGAGCAGGCCGTGAAAGAAATCGAGCAGGGTTTTTTGCGCCTCGGTCGCCTCGGCGAATTTTTCCCGGCCTTCCGGAGCCTCCTCGAACAGGGTGATGAATTCTTCGAATTGGTCGAAGATCAACAGGGGGGGCCCGCCCGAATGTTCGCTCGAGAGCCGAGCGCGAAATTCTTCGGTGGAGAAAACGAGCCGCGTCCGCGTCTCGTCGTCCGCAGCAAAACGCGAGGGCAAAAACGGGGCGGTCCCTTCATCGGTGAGCGCGAGACGTTCCACCACCAGTTCGCCGCCCCGTAATGGTTGCACGCGGAGGCGTTCCGGCAGAAAACCTTCCTCGAGCATCGCGGGAATGAAACCGGCGTTGATGAGCGACGATTTTCCCGCGCCCGATTCGCCATACAGGAGCGTGCCGCGATAAATCGAAACCAGGCGGATGAGCCGCCGCGTTTCGTCACGCCGCTCGAAAAAAATCGGGCGATCGATGAAGCGAAATTGCTCGATCCCGCGATAGGGCTCGCGCGGCCACGCCAGTTTGGGCAGTTCGGTCATACTGGCATCTCGGTTTTCTTGATCAGCCGATAGAGCGCCGGCACAAACGACCAGACATCCTGCGTGACAAAGCGGACGTAACGCCGTTGATCGCTCCAGTAACGGACGATGAGCTGGTCCGGTTTCGGGTCGATCGAATAGGTTTCGGGAAAGAGCGCGGGATCGAGATTCACCCGCATCGCTTTGAAAAGGAGCCGAAGATTGTAATCGATCAGGCTGTAGCCGACGAAGAGCGTGGGCCACCGTTTAAAGCGGTAGAGAAATGTCTCCGGCACCGGATGGAAAGGCGCCTTGTCGCTCATGCGGAGAACGAATTGAATGTAATCCTCGTCCGTGATAACGGCCGAGTCCGGTTCGTCCACGTCGCCATGCAGTTTGCACACGAACGGATTCGCCGGCGTCGGATCGTCAGTTGGATCCTCCGTGGGATCTTTGGCCGAGGGGCTGTAGACGCAGAGCTGCGGTTGTTTGCCCAGGGCGCGGAGCGATTGCTCGAAGAGTTGGTCGAAATTGGTCGTCATTACGAGTGGAAAATCGAGCGCGGCGAGTCCGCGGACGACCGGCGATGCAATCTTGTTGCCCTGCACTTCTTCTTTGATCCGCTTCATGAGACGATTGCGCGAAAGCGTGTCTTCGTAATGCCAGCCGACCCGCTTGAGGTCTCTGGTGTCCCAACCCGGAAAGCGCTTCAGGTATTCGCTCTCGTCCGCGAGCTTTTGCGAAAGGGCGCCGCCCAGGGGCGGCCGGCGCTCCTCCGGGTAGGCAGCGAGATACCTGGGGTCCGCGTCCACTGGCGGCCCGTAATGAACGCCCGCGCCCAGAAACAAAATGCATTGCCCTTTCGCCACCGACTCCGCAATTGCGGTGAGGTCATCCATCTTTCAGCAGGTCCGGGCGTCTACGGCGTTTCTGCCGCCACGCAAGACGGCCATGAAGTTCGGAGGGCACGCAATCACGTCTTGGTTTTACTGCAGGTGATGGCAGGATTTCCATCGAAATCCGTGCGGGTCATTCGGCAGCAGTTGTTTCTTTCCGCACATCTTCGGGCGGTCGTTGACCCGGGGAGCATCGGCTGCCAACCTGCTGCATGCCGCAACGTGAGCGCTATCTCTTCGTCTGCACCAATCGGCGGGAGGAGGGCCATGAAAAGGGCTCTTGCGCAGAGAAGGGCGCGGAAGAGATTCGCCTGGCCTTGAAAGAACAGCTCACCGCCCGCGGGCTGGCCAAAGTGAATGCGCGGGCCTGTGCTTCGGGCTGCCTGGATCAATGCTCGAGCGGCGTCTGCGTCCTGGTCGAGCCCGACCATTTCTTTTACGGCCACGTCCGCCTCGCGGACGTGCCGGAAATCGTTGAAGGAATCGCGCGCGGCCAACGCGTCGAACGCCTCATCCTGACGCCGGATGATCTGGCGAAGGGATGACACTCGCCCTCGCGCTGTTTGCTCGTTACCGAGTGGGAATAGAAGCGATGGAGATAGATGGAGAATGGAAAAGGATGGCATCAAACCGCTATTCTCTATCCTTCATTTCCATCCTCAAGGGGTTACCTGGATCGCCTACCGCACGGTTCCTTCGAGTAACGCTTTCAGCAGATGCCGGTGGCAATGCGTTCTCGTCCTCGGCGCAATGACATAGGAGCGTGACCGTCTGGCTCCGCGCGAGATGCTGGAGGAGGCGAAGAGTGAATTTCTGGCCATGATTCTTGATTTGCCTGTTGCCGCGATCAGCCGTCTCGCTGTCGCGCAATTCCCTGCCGTACCGGAGGCTGAATTGAGGCCACGAGATTTTCCCAGCTAGAAATTCATTCCTGAGCCGCTCGCTCGGTCCGAGATTAGCCATCCAAACATCGTAGCGTTCTTTCGGTAGGCCCCGTCCGCGACCGCGGGTTGCGAGAATTCGCAGGCCGTCCTTATCCGGGTCGATTTCAGTATGAACGGACTTTGTTTTGAACATGCGCGTTAGTTCAGATCGCGAGCGGCTGGACCTTACGGCCGATGATCTCGCGGCCTGTTAATCAACGTTGGGATCGTTGAAACGCCAAATGCGTAATTGGGTGGCTCACTTTTTCTGAGGTTATGACCTCAGCGACTGAAGACAGCAGCTCCTTTTAGGATGATTAATTAGTGCTTGCGCTGACCTCAGCGGCTGGACATTCTGGGCGCTCGTTAACCACCACTTATGAAACAATCCCTTATTACATCCATTGCACTTCTAGCTGTCGTTGGCTTGATGACATCATGCGCCAACAAGAAGGAGTCAATGACGACAAGCACGACGTCCAGCTCAACAGCCGCGACGACCAAGAAGGACGCGACGAAGAAGGACACCACCAAGAAGGCGCCAGCGACCAAGAAGACCTCGACCAAGAAGAAGACCGATGCTTCTTCTCCGGCCGCCTCACCTTCCCCTACTCCGTAACTGCGAGATTTTGCGGCGCAAGCCGCCGAGCACAATAATGCAGCGAGAGCACTTGAGCGACAGTGCCCTCGCTGCGCTTTGCTTAGTATGGCGGTGGCTTTGACTAACACCGGCCTCCAGGCCGGTGCGCGCACTACCGACAGATAGCGTAGCGGTTTCAACGGCTTTTGTCGTTGCTCTGTCGCGGCAGAGTAACCGCGAAGGAAAGCCGTTGAAACGGCTATCGTTCTTCCGCGGTATCCACCGGCCTGGAGGCCGGTGTTACGAGGACCTTCACGGTAGAAGATTTGTTTGGCTAACGCGATGACCAGGACGTTGGCGATGCCGACCAGCGCGGCCCGGACGCAACGGCTAGGATTTCTTGGGGCGTAACTTCTCCACCCACGCGATGATGTCGGCGGGCCTTTCGCCGCTGTAGCCTTCCAGTTGGCCCAGAATCTTGCCGGAGGGGTCAAGTAGAACCACGGTGGGATATCCGCTGTTGTCGATGTTGTATTGCTGCGACAGACGCTCGTTCTGTTTTATGACTTTCTCAGGAAGGGATTTGCGCCTCGGATAATCAAGTTCGACGAGGATCAGGTTCTCCTTCGCGAAGTTCAGAAAGGCCGGCTTCGAGAACGCGGTCTTGTGCATCTGAATGCACGGCCCGCACCAGTCGGAGCCGGTGAAATTGAGCAGGACACATTTGTTGGCGGCCTTGGCGGCCGCGAGGGCCTGCTCGTAGTCGGTTTGCCACTCAGAGGCTCGCGCGATTGTCGTGATCAGGGCGAGTGGAAGTAGAAAGCAGAAGGCGCGGCGGATGTTCATGTCCGATCCTAGCAAGCCTGGAGCCTTCGCGGCAAACCATTTCCCGCGGAGATCACTGCGATTCGAGCAGGCTCCGGGGTGGCAGCGAGGGCAGTTGCTCCAGTTCGATCACACCATTCCCATACCTCATTTCAAAGCAGGCGTCGGTCTCGGGTGCGACCGCCCAGAAATACGCCGGTTGGTAGCGAGCGCAGAACTCGTATTTCGGGTGGTTTTGCGGAAAACCGCAATCATCCTTCGCATGGGGTCCGCGCTTGCAGCAGGTATGGAGGTCGGTGATAAGTTTCTGAAGCTCGGCTGCACTGCGTTTTATCTCGACGCCGACAAGGATTTTTTCCGGCTGCAACTTGATCAGGATGTCGATGCCATAAGAGGTGCCGTGGTCGTCTCTTAGGTCCGGTTCCATCAGGAGGTGACTGGTGAGCCAGCCGCGCTTGATGATCAGGAAGGAAGCGGTGGAGAGCTGACAAATGCATTCACGAGAGAGTCGGGGAGGGGGAGGATCGTGCCAGAAAAGCCGGCACATCTTCTGCCGGGCGTCAGCGGTGTCGGGAAGAGGAAGTAACTCGCTCTGCACATAGCCTAACTCATCCGGTTGGAATAAGCCGGCTTCGAGACCCAGGAGGAAGTAACGCGACTCTTCCGTCACCAGAGCGGGGTGGATGCGTACTCCGGAAAGCGGGACCCTTTGACCGGCGGTGTCACACAGCTCGGTAAACTTCTCCCGTAACCACTGTTCCAGTTCGCCTGTCCAGTCTCTCTCCATCGGCTATCTCTCGTGCTATTGTCCAACTTCCTCTCAGTAATCCAGAGGCGGAGACGAACGAAACGCCAGGAACAAAGCGAGGAGAATTGGAATGGCGACCATGGTGGCTCTAACTACGAATGCCAGTGGCCTGCTTTGCACGCCAATTGGAATCAGCGCAAAGAGAAGAGCGTAGGCCAGCAACAGGGCTGCGGCAGCCGGAAGCTCGGCAAAGAAATATCCGCTGATCAGCAGCGCCCCGAGAAGCAGTGAGAGCAGGGGCACGATGCCCCGTCCCAAAGCAACGTTCCGGGCGCTGAAAACCAGACTCCCGAAAACAGCTCCGCCGAGGACGGCAGCATATTGCGCCAGCAACATGCTGCCCGATAGCATCAGGGCGCCAAAGGTCCCCCCGCAGATAATCAGAAACAGGGCCGGCATTTCGACAGCTGTCGCCGGTTGCCGGATCAACGCATCCAGAATCACCGCGATTAAAACCACTGCGCCTACCAGGCCCACCACCCAAGGGACAGCCTTCGCCGGGCGACCAGGCGTATTGGAATTTCGGCTTGAGCAGCAACGCCAGCGCTCCGGCGCAAACCAGGCCGAAGATGAGCCCGCGCGCCCAACGGCTTGCTGGCAGCATGGCGCAAGATGCGCCGAGGAGAGCGCTCGCGAGCGCAAAGTAGGGCAGCCAGTTGGTAGTGTCGGACGGCGGAATTCGGACCCAACCCGCGATAAAGAGGTGTCCGGCGAAATAAGCGAGTCCGATGGCCAATGGGGCAAGCGCACCTCGCGCACGCTCCTTTCCCCAGACGAGCGCAAACCCACAAACACTCGCGGCTACCACCATCGCCAGGATGGTTGCAGGCAATATCTGCTTGAGCAGAAACATTCCGGCCGGGCGCTACCGCCGCGAACACTGGCTCCGCGCTATTCCTTGGCGCCTTCCAGGCTCAGGATGATGTTCACTTCGTCACCCAGCGGGCCGACCATGAACTTCATGTCGTAATCGCTCCGTTTGATCGTGAAACGCGCCTCGCCGCCTCCCACGCTCTTACCTCCCTGGCCTTTCCCGTCAGCGCCCCGTTTGAAGTCAACTGTGATGGGCTTGGTCACGCCATGCATGGTAAGATCGCCGCTGATCTTATAGCTCTCGCCACTGCCTTCGATCTTGGTGCTCTTGAACGTGATGGCCGGGAATTGCTTCGCGTTAAAAAAGTCCGGGCTCTTGAGGTGCTGGTCGCGCTTCTCGTTCCGCGTATCCACGCTTTCAACCGGCACCGTCATCTCGACCACGCTCTTCGATGCATCTGCGGCGTCGAAGTTCACGGTGCCGGAAATCTCTTTGAAGGCCCCGTAGAAGTTGGTGACGCCGTTATGTTTTATGCTGAAGACAACTGAGGAGTGAGCCGGATCGACCTTGTAGGTCTCGGCGCCAAACGCCGATAGCGCGAACCCGAGCGAGCAGAGGATGCCGGTGAAGATAAGATTGGTTGGTTTCATAGATTGTTTTGGTGAGGGTTTGATTATCGACGAGGTAACCGCACTCGGCAACGCCTGCTTGTGCTGGCCGCTCTGCTTTCGTCATTGACGGCCGGTTCGTCATACCGCTCAACTTGGGGCAGGTATCGACCGGATCGCCTCGGTCACCGTAAAATGCCATGCCACAAGGACGAACGCCTCTCTTTCGCAAATTGACGCAGACCGTGCGGCAGGCGCACTGGCTCAACCACAATCCCCAACACCGCGCCCTTTTCTTCGAGGCGCAGGACGCTGCGCGGGTTTCCCGGCGCGACTTCGTGCGCATGCTCAGCGCGGCTGGTCTGCTCACCGCGGCCGGAGGACTCGTTCCTCGATTGGCGCGAGGAGCCGAAAGTCCGACGCCCGGTTCAGGTGGAGGCGATCCGGTGGCGATCCTGGGGGCGGGGATCGCCGGGCTGACGGCGGCTTATCGTTTGATGCAAGCCGGCGTCCCCTGCGAAATCTTTGAAGGCAGCGACCGAACCGGCGGGCGCGTCCTGACCAAGACTGATTTCAATAAAGACGGGATGTTCTGCGAGCTGGGTGGCGAGCTGGTGGACTCCAACCATGACGACCTGATCGCCCTCGCGCGCGAGCTCCGACGTCGAAATCCAGGAACTCAAAGGCGAGGACAAAGGCGTCGATCTCTACTTCTTCGGCGGCAAACATTATTCCGATGAGCAACTCATCCCTCTCTTTCAACCATTCGCGAAGAAGCTGGCCGCGGACCAGGAGGGCCTTTACGACGCGGAAGAAAACTTCACGCCAAGGCAGGGAAGTTCGACCGGCTCAGTTTGGCTCAGTATCTGACTGAGTCTGGCAAAGGAGTGGAGAAGTGGGTCGTGGACCTGTTGCGCGTGGCTTACACCATCGAATATGGCCGCGATGCCGATGAGCAGTCGTCCCTCAATCTCCTCGCTCTTCTGAAAGCGGATACGAGCGAGGGCTTCCAGATCTTCGGAGAGAGCGACGAATCAAAACGCATCAAGGGTGGCAGCAGTTCGCTGCCAAATGCGCTGGCCAAAGCGCTCGAGGGAAAGGTCACGATCCATCAAGGCCATCGGCTGGTGAAAATCGCGCAGGCTGGTTCGAACATGACGTTGAGCTTCGAGGGCGGGGGCAGCACCAAGTCGGTGAAATTCACCCGCGTTATCTGCGCGCTTCCTTTCACCATGTTACGACAGGTGGAAGGGGTGAAGGCGCTCGCGTTGAGCCGGAAGAAACAAGACGCGATCGCCCAGCTCGGTTACGGCAATAACGCCAAGGTGATGTACGGCTTTACCGAACGCTGGTGGCGCAATCCCGCCCTTAAGCTGCCGGGTTCCAGCAACGGCAGCATCCTGACCGATTTGCCTTTGCAATGCACCTGGGAGAGCAGCCGGGGCCAGGCGGGAACGAGTGGCATTCTCACGAATTTTCTCGGGGGCGCCGGGGCGAAGCCGTTTACCACCGAGCGTTTCGATAAATTCCGCGACGAACTCGGCCGGGTCTTTGCCGGCATCGTCGAAAAATTCGACGGCAAGCGCGCGCTTGATGAACTGGCCCGAATACAAATTCACCCGCGGCAGCTACACTTGTCCCCTGGTCGGCCAATACACGACCCTGCTCAAAGTCACGGGCGAGCCGGAACTCGACGGCCGCCTGATCTTTGCGGGAGAGCATACCAGCGGCGAATTCTCCGGATTCATGAATGGCGCCGTGGAATCGGGCAACCGCGCCGCCAAAGAGATTCTCGAGACAGAAAAAACCAGGTTACACAAAGCCGCCTAGGCGGAGCTAGGCCTTGCGAGGGTACGCCCGAGCCGTCGCGCGTGAAGGTTTCGAATTGACGCTTGGCTTACCAGTCGTAATGCGCTCCGCGGGCGTCGGAAGAAAACTTCGTTCCCACCGCTTCGCAAATCGCCGCGGCTTTTGCCGAGATGACGTGTACCCGAAAATATACTACCAGCGGTCCTTTCCCTTCCCGTTGCAGCCCGGTTTTCTCCAGACCGTCGCGCGGGAATGCCACCTGGCCGTAAGGTGAGGCGGACTTTGATGAATCCTTCGCAATAAATCGAAGCAGATTGTTCCCGCTATCGTCTCCTTCGCCGAGCACCTTGCTGATCTCCACCCGGACGATTCGCTCCTTCAGATCTTGTTTCTGTTGCTCGATCTGCAGAAAGGTAAACAGGCTTTCGCTGAATGGCGCTGGGAGCGACGTTCGCGGAACGTCTGTCGCGGGCGGCGTCGATGATTCCGCGGACTTTTCTGCCGCCGGGGTCGACGTGACCAGTGCGATCAGGCACAGACCGCAGGAAAAAAGGACGATTACGAAAGAAAACGGGAGGTCTCGGCTTCGCATTCACCGATTACAATTGCTCGGAAGTCGGTGGTCAATGACAGACCTGCACTTGTCAGAGAGCTTTTGCGACGCGTCGCAAGTCATCCAGGAGGATTTCCATGTCGCGCAGCGTCGTGCGGTAGTTCATCACGCAGCCGCGCAAACTGAAGCGTCCGCGAAGGCGCGCGTTCGAAAGATAAGAGCTGCCGTCTTGCTGCAGGTTGATGAGCAGGCTGTTCGTTTAACGCGTCCAATTCTTTCTCGATGCGCTCGCGTTCCTCTCCCTTCGCGCGCGGCCAGCGCGCGCTTGAGCGTGGGTGGGACATGGCGGAAACAGAAGATCGAAAGCTCGACTGGTGCGAGCATTTCAAAATCATCGCTCGCCTGGACCAGCCGTTCCAAATGTCTGGCGCACGCCAGGTCTTTCTCCACGGCTTTGCCAAGCCGGCGCAAACCGACGCCTTTCAACATCATCCAGACCTTGAGCGCGCGGAAACGGCGTGAAAGCTCCGGTCCATAATCCCAAAAGGCGAACGCTTCATCCGGCGCCTGCTCCAACACGCGGGTGTACTCGGCCTCGTGCGCGAAGGTGGCCCGCGCCGCTTCGGCGTCGCGATACAGGACGCAACCGCAATCGACCGGAAGGTAGAGCCACTTATGCGGATCGAGCGCGATCGAGTCGGCCTCGGGCAAATCATCGAACAGCCCTTTCGCCGAATCTGCCAGCGCCGCGAACCCGCCGTAGCTGGCGTCGACATGCATCCATAGATTGAATCGTCGCGCCACCTCGCTCACTTGAGCCAGTGGATCGAACGCGCCGGTCGCTACCGTTCCGGCGTTTGCCACCACGCAAAACGGCAAATGGCCGGCCTTGAGATCTTGCTCGACCTTCGCCACCAGATCGTCGATCCGGATCTTGAAACGTTCATCCACCTCGACCGTGCAGACATTATCGGTTCCGATACCGAGAAGCGCGGCCGCTTTGGCAATGGAATGGTGCGTTTCTTCGGATACATAAACTCGCATTGCCTGGCTCAGGCATTGCGTGCCCTTGCTCGTTAGGCCGGCCGGCGCTTTGGCGCGGCGGGCCGCGGCCAGGGCCGCCAGGTTTGCCATGGAGCCGCCACTCACGAACAAGCCGGCCCCGTGCGCTTCCACTCCGAGAATCTGTTTGATCCAATCAATCGTGAGCCGCTCGATCTCGACTGCGGCCGGCGCCGAGCGCCAGGCTGTCAGGTTCGCGTTCAGCGTCGATGCGAGGAGATCGGCGAACGCGGCGATGGCCGTGCCGGGCGCCTGGACATAGCCGAACATGCGCGGATGCCCGTTCTGCCGGCTCGTTCCCACAATGACACCGTTAAACGTCTCGAGCAGGCGATCGAAATCGACTCCTGCATTCGGCAAGGCCCGATCCAATCGTTCTCGAATTTGGCGCGCCGTGGTTTTCGGATAAACCGGCCGATCTCGAATTGAATCGAGATAATTGGCCATCGCTTCGACGGCAGCTTGGCCCCAGCGGCGGATTTCGTCCGCCGACGGATCGAGCGGCAAACCCGATTCGCGACCGGAATCCATTTCATCCGCCATTGGGTTTTCTTAGCCGATCTTCCGCCGTCGCGCTAATGTGGAGCGATGAAGATTCCATTTACGCTGGGGGCAGTCGGTCATTTTGGACTGGCCGTGCGCGATCCGAAGAAAAGCGCCAAGTGGTTCGAACGCGCCCTGGGTTTGAAGAAGCTGTTCGACTTCGAAAACGGTATTGCCGTCGGCAACGACAACGTCACGATCGCGCTGCACAAAGGAAAACCATCGCCGAAAACACTCGGTCACATGTCCTTCCATTTGCCGAACATGACGATGCTGCGAAAAGCGCTGGGCCATCTCAAGAAGCACAAGGTGAAGCTCGAAGATCCCGGCGACGAAATCGGTCCGGAAGCGCCGGGCGCAAAGCACATGGGCCTCTGGTTCCACGACCCCGATGGTTATCGCTGGGAACTCAGCGTCCAAAACGGGAAAAAATAGTAGAGATGGAGATGCGGTCAGCGACCCTCGCCGATTACCTGCGAGCTTCGAAAAAGGCGCTGATCTTCACCGGCGCCGGCATCTCGACCGGCAGCGGCATTCCCGATTTCCGCGGACCCCAGGGTGTGTGGACCCGACGACAGCCTGTTTACTTTCAGGATTTCATGAGGTCGGAAGCGGCGAGGGTCGAGCATTGGGATTACAAGCTCGAGGGCCGGGATGCCTTCCGCGCGGCCCAGCCTAACGCCGTTCACCATGCGATTGTCCATTTGGAAAAGGCCGGGAAACTCTGCTCCGTCATCACCCAAAACATCGATGGTTTGCACAGCCTCGCCGGGACGGGTCCGGAATTCCTGGTTGAACTCCACGGCACAAACGCATTGGTCGAATGCCAGACTTGTCATCGGCGCAGTGATCCGGAGCTGCACTTCGAGTATTTCCGGGCCAATCGCCGGCCGCCGCTCTGTGAGTGCGGCGGATTCCTGAAACCGGCCACCGTCAGCTTCGGCCAGAATCTCGATCCGAAAAATCTCGAGCGCGCGAGCGAGGCGGCGATGGAGGCCGATCTCGTGGTGGCGCTCGGCTCCACTCTGTCAGTCTATCCGGCGGCTTCGTTCCCGCTGGCCGCGGCGCAACGTGGCGTTCCTTACGTCATCATCAATCGTGGCGCGACTGATCATGATGGTGAGCGATGCGTTGCGCTGCGAATGGAAGGCGAAGTCGGAGAGCTATTCCCGGCGGCAGTGAACGCGGCGCTTCGATGAGCCAAGGGCCTGCCCGCGTAATCCCATTCATCACTCTCGGCACTTTATCCGCGAATCAGCGAATTACCTGTGGCAGTCGTCGGAAAAGAATCTTGAATCGATCTTTCGACTAGTGGCATTCTTGTCGGAACGCCGCTCGAACTCGAGCAATCGAACGCATCTCCACCCTCCAAGAAAGGATACCCAATGAGATTAATGAAGAGAGTCATCATGGTGCTGACAGGTTTTTTATTCGTGATGTTCGGAGCCGTCAGGACCTATGCCGTGAGCCCCACACCCGCTCCCACCCCTGAGGCCAGCCCATCCATCATAACCGTTGACCCCAGTCCCACTCCCTTTCCATCTCCACCGACCAGTCCAAGCCCGGTTCCGATGCTCTACTTAAAGTCAGAGGAACACTACACGGCGGGGGGCAAGAATTGGGTTCGCCATCAGTACGGTGTGCTCAACAGTGCGGCTTACCCGGCGGCGCTTTTTGCTCCCGCTCCCAATCTGCCCCCGTGCGGCACTAACACAAATTCCGCCCGCGCCTGGGTCGACTTCTTCGATCAATCTGGACATCGGCTTTACGGATTTTGCGCTCTGAGCAAGCCGGCAGACCTCGATATTATCTGGTTTGCCACGGAGGAAGGCGTGATCCCTCCCAGTTGGATTTACATCGAGATCAACGATCGCCAGACGAACACGAAGTACAAATCGAACCTGGCCGATACTACGCTATAGCTAGGGCGACGGTCTCTTAGCCAACACCGCGACGCCGGCGCCGATAAGGCTTCGCTATTTCAAACGGTTCAGAGCCGTTCCCGACGAAGGGAAGTTGGGGACGGCATGGAACTCCATTCCATCAACGTTTTTTCAACCTCAGGACCGTTGGCAGCCGCCCACGCGCTCATCTCGTCGGCTGTTCTTTCGCCATAGATGCGATGGGAATAGACGAGGGAGCATCCCTTTCCTTCTAACAGCTTGAACCGGGCAAATGCGACCTCGCTGAAATTTGGACGGGTAAAGACTACAGCGATCAAATGCTCCGCCGGACGGTCCGCCGTTCGCGGGACGGAACTCGTCTTGAGCACCCGGGCCTGATGATTCTTGTAATTCTCCAAAACGGCACCTGCCCGCTGCGCCAGGGCATCGCCATCGTTGACGTCCGGGTATCCGTTTATGGTTAACATGTCCGACCATTTGTTGAGGTCTTCCTGCTTTTCCGGAGTGAACTCGTGTTGTTCATCCTTCGACCAGCGATGGAAGTAACCGCCGCCTCCAAACACGAAGGCTCGCTTCGGCGATGGGTCCGTGGCGAAGGCCTCCCGCACGTGAACGGCACCACCAACCAGAGCTATCGACAAAAGAATTCTGACTGAGTTGATTTTCATATTGATTCTCGCGTTTGCGCCACGGCCATTCGCCTTTGACTACTCACTCTTGAACAAGGCCAGAATTTCTTCCGCCAGATCGCCCACGGCGGTTTTCTCATCATTGCTCAGCACAGCTATCGTAAAACCTTCCTGCAAGTCCAGAAGAAGGTAGCTTGCCGTTCCATTCCAGCTGCCGCTGTGGGAGACAGTCCCATGTCCCTTCTCGAGGACCCAGCCAAAGCCGTAACCATTGCCCTCCTCCTCCTTGATCGGTTTGCCGTTGTCAAAGCGGCCATTCGTCCAGGCCAACTCCTGCGATTGTGCGCTGATCATCGCATGGTCGCGCAGTGCTTTGTCCCACGAGGCAAGATCGCGGATCGATGTATAAACATTGCCATCCCCGGTTACGACGGTCGGCAGGTATGACGGGCTGACTTTGCCTTTGTCGTCCGTGGCATAGCCTTTCACCGTTTGTCTCGGCAGTTTCGTTCTGCCGTCAAGAATGACTGTGTGTTCCATTCCGGCTGGCGCGAAGAGATGCTCCTGCACGTATTTGGCAAAGGTCTGTCCGCTCAATCGCTCGACGATCAAGGCGAGTAAGACATACCCGGAATTGTCGTATTCGTACTTCAGGCCGGGAGCACGGCGTGGCCTGGTCCCGTTTAACCATTTGAGATGGGTCTCCGGTGTTAGAGACGCGAACTCAGCGTCACTGCCGTCCCAATCATCACTCGTATAATCAGCTAGTCCGGAAACATGATGGAGCAAGTCGGCCGCGGTGATCGGTCGTCCTTTCACGGGCACGGCGAAGTCCTTCAGGTAGCGTGCGACAGGTTGGTCGACTTTCAGTCTGCCTTTTTCCACCAACGTCAAAATCGCGACGCCGGTCATCTGCTTGGAGACAGAGGCCAGGTCGAAGAGAGAATCCGGCGTAATGGGAATGCCGGCTTTTGCGTCCGCCATTCCGTAGCCCGCCATGTGCAATGGCACGCCGCGCCGCGAAACCAGGATGGCAACTCCCGGTCCTTTGAGGTCGATCTTCTCTTCCACCAGCGCTCGGATCTCCCTCCCTCGTTCAGAGGGAAGGGCGGCGCTGAAAGCCGCGCTCGAGGCGAAGATGATCAGCGCGACGAGCGCAGACGGAAGAGTCGCGGGCATGGCAGACCGGATTGGATTAGAGCGATCTGCGTCGAAGGCTTGCCGTAACCGGGAGGGCGCTAACGTCGAGCGTATCCGTCCAGCAAGGCGTTGATGCTCTTATCCGCGCAAGCGGGGCCTCCGCTCGGCAGATGAAGCCGGACACGGCCTTCCGATAATCCGAAGACTATTTCGATCTCACGCTGACCCGAGGCCACAGTCGCATCGCGCCGAAGATTAAACTTACGGCGCGCCGGGAACTGTTTCTTGGCGGTCTCCCGAGCCATGCGGCGAAATACTTATCCCAGCCCCAGTGCTTCGATCACCGGGCGATCGATTTGTCCGGTCACTTCCAGACCATGGCTGCTTTGGTATCGCCGAATCGCGTTTCGAGTCGCAGGGCCAAAGCTGCCATCGATCGCTCCCCGATAATATCCTTCCCGCGCCAACGCCGACTGGACCTGGCTTACGCTAGAATCCACACCGTATTCGGATTGCGAGTATTCGCTCGGGGCGTAGGTGTCTTCGTAATAGGGCTCGTCATAATAATAGGACCCATAGGGGTAACCATATCCCCAGCCCCAGGGATAGAAGGCGGGGGCGAGGCCAAAAATCACCCAGGAATTATTGACCCACCGGCAGCGGTGGCCATTCCAATAGTGGTCGCGATGCCGGTCCCAGTTCGGATGCTGGCCCGCGCTGTGCCGCGCGATGATGCGATTGTTGTTGGCAAAATTCTGGGAGCCTCGAGTGGTCGCGCGATTCACCCCTGACCGGGAACTAAAGCGGCCGTCTCCCCTGGGATTAAGAACCGGCGCACGATTGGCGGCCGAGCGTGAATTGAAGCGAGAGTCGACCCGCGGGTTGAGCGCGTTGCTGCGAGTAGCGGCGAGCCGCGGCTGAGAGGCGACTCTCCGGCGAAACGCGGCCTGCGATGAGAAATGCCGGGACGAGTTGGAGCGGGCGTAGACGTGATTCCGAGACGCCGGTGCCGACGAGAAGCGCCGCGAGGGCGCGGAGTAACGCGACGAGTTACTGGAAAAACTTCGCTGCGAATAATGTCCGCCTGACGAAGAACGGGATCCCGATGAGAAAGAGTGGCCTCCTCCACCTCCGCCTCCCCGGGAACGACCTTCCGCCGGTTGCAGCAATGCAATGCTCGCAGTCACGACTACAGCGAATGTGGCGATGGTTTTCATAACCAAAGTTTAAGCCCGAACGCCCCCTCCGGCAATACAAGATACGTTAGATTCGGATCAAACATCAGGCTTGTTTCCGCGCGTCCCTTTGCGAGTCTGGGTGGATGAAAATGCAAGTCCTCGGTTCGATCGCATTGCTGGCATTAACGAGCCCCATTGTGTTCGCGGCTCCGCCATCGCCCGCCAAGGAGATCGGGGTCGATCTCGCCTTGCGTGATCTCGCCGTGAAACCGGGAGACGACTTCGAGGAACATGCCAATGGCGCCTGGCGCAAGAAGACCGAAATACCGGCCGACCGTTCGAATATCGGCGTCTCGTTTGAAGTTTTTCAGAAGGCCGAAAAGCGTAATGCCGACCTGATCAAAGAGGCAGGCGCGGGCAAACCGGCCGCAGGCACTCTGCAGCGGATGATCGCCGATTACTACGCGGCCTACATGGACACCGCCGGCATTGAAAAGCGCGGCCTCGCTCCGCTAAAAGAGAGGCTCGCGAAAATCGCGGACATCAAATCGAAAACCGACCTCGCCCGCGCATTAGGCCAGCAACTGCGCGCCGACGTCGATCCCCTGAATGCGACCAATTTCCAGACGGAAAACCTGTTCGGCCTCTTTGTCACGCAAGCGCTCAGCGATCCTTCCCGCACCGTCCCTTATCTCCTGCAAGGCGGACTCGGGATGCCCGACCGCGAATACTACATTTCACTCAAGCCGGAGATGCAAAAACTCCGCGAGGCTTACCAGACCTACATTGGCGAGCTGTTGAAGTTGGCCGGCAACAGCGATCCTGCCGCCAACGTGGAGCGGATCATGGTTCTTGAAATCAAGATCGCCAACGCCCATCTCGATCGAACGACGAGCGAGGACGTTCACAAGGCGAACAATGTCTGGAGCGCGGCCGAACTCGCCTCCAACGCGCCAGGGCTCGAGTGGAATACTTATCTGAGTGCCGCCGGGCTCGATCAGCAGAAGACCTTCGTCATCTGGCAGCCAGGCGCGATCAAAGGCCTCTCCGCGTTGGTCGGCAGTGAGCCGATCGAGATCTGGAAAGATTGGATGACCTTCCACGCGCTCAACCAGAGCGCCCCCTTCCTCCCCAAGGCGTTTGACGAACTCTTTTTCGGTTTCTATGGCAAAACGCTGCAGGGAACGCCGCAGCAGCGCGACCGCTGGAAGCGCGGGATCAGTCGCGTCAACGCGGACCTGGGTGACGCGGTCGGCAAAATCTACGTCGGGAAATATTTCCCGGCCTCTTCCAAGACCGAGTTACAAGGCATGGTTAAGAACCTCCTGACCGCGTTCGAGCGGCGGGTGGACGCGCTGGAGTGGATGGCGCCGGCGACCAAGGCGCAGGCCAAGGCTAAGATCAAGACGTTGCGCGTGGGCGTCGGTTATCCGGATACGTGGCGCGATTACAAAGGCCTCGTCATTCGCCCAGACGATCCTGTCGGTAACGCCTGGCGCGCCCGCGAATGGGAGTATCGGTACCAGCTCACCAAGTTTGGGAAAGCAATCGATCACGATGAATGGTGGATGACTCCGCAGACGGTGAACGCCGTCAATCTTCCCCTTCAGAATGCCCTTAATTTCCCGGCCGCAATTCTTGAAGCGCCTTACTTCAATCCGAAAGCTGACGCCGCGGCCAACTACGGCGCGATCGGCGCGACCATCGGCCATGAGATCAGTCACAGCTTCGATAACACCGGCGCGGAATTCAACGCCGCGGGGAAACTGGAGAATTGGTGGACACCCGAAGACCAGGTCCATTTCAAGGAAGCGAGCAAACGGCTCGTCGAGCAATACGACGCCTATGAGGTTTTGCCAGGCCTGCACGTTCCCGGCGAACAAACGCTCGGTGAAAATATCGCGGATGTGGCGGGCCTCGCCGCGGCTTACGACGCCTACAAGCTGTCGCTTCAGGGCAAGCCGTTGCCCGTGGTAGACGGGCTCACCGGCGACCAGCGTTTCTTTCTCGCTTTCGCCCAGAGTTGGCGGGGCAAGGTGCGCGAAGCCGCGCTTCGTCAACAAATCGTGGTGGATGGTCACGCCCCCGGCCGGGAGCGCGCGCAAACCGTCCGAAACATCGATGGCTGGTACGACGCCTATAGCGTGAAGTCGGGCGAAAAAATGTATCTCGCCCCGGAAGCTCGCGTCCGGATTTGGTAAGGATGAACCATTCTTCTGTAGGGCAGGATCGCTGACCCCGCCGAAGGTGAGGCGAGCTGATCACGTGCTGGCGGGGTCCGCGACCCGGCCCCACAGGTCCAATCCTTGGCGGCGACCCGGCGCCTACAATCCGGTCATGGCGCGAAGAAAAAAGATCAGCACACCGATGGTCACGAGTCCGAGCGGCGCACGAGCGAGGAACTTCGTCGTTCCGTCGAGGCTCTGGCCACGCCGCGATTGCATGAATGCGATCAGGGCCAAAACAAGCCCGATGGCGTAACAGGTCACGGCGATGGTAACAGCCGTTTGCGGGGACCAGCCCGTCGTGGAACTGGAAACCGCTCCGCTCGCCAGCCCGAGCCCGAGGAAGAAAAACGACGCGAGGCCAAGCTTGCGGAGATGATTCATGCGCTACCTGCTTACGCGTGGCCGCGCCTTCCGGCAAATTCAGTTGTCTTTACGGTGAAGCGCACCAACGGGATGTCATCCTGAGCGGAGCGCAGCGCAGTCGAAGGACCCCCGTGGTCGACTGGAGGGCGATGCTCTGTCATCGCCACCGTTAACCGACCAGCGACGATAGAGCGTCGCCCCTCCAGGGGTCATTCTTCATCGAACCAAGCCGTGCCGCCATCCGTGTCATCCGGAGGTTGGCGTAGCGCCGAGGGACCTCTCAGGCGCGCAATCGCTACCACGCAGCATTCCGCGTTGTCGGCGCGGTACGATTGACCTTCGCGGAAGCGTATTCCGCGCCTGCGTCCCTCCGCGCGCTACGCCAGCCTCGGGATGACTCGTTGTCACGTCGCCCGTGCCAGTTCGGGGTTCCTCGGCTTCGCTCGGAATGACAAGATAGCGTCCTATTGCCACTAAGCGGAGTCTCCCCAGCTCATGTCCTGATTGTCGCTGACGCGAAGCCAAGCCCCGAGCTCTAGGGTTTCACGCTCGCCGCTGGCTCGGGAGCGGGTGGCGGCCCTTTCGGAAAGGGCCGTTCCGGAATGCTGTTCGTGTTTTGGAAAGAGGCGATCAACCATTTGCCCGACTGCTTTTGCAGGACTTGAAGCTGAATGCCTTGCTGCGGTTCCGGAATGCCTTTCGGAGTCCGCGCGCCCGTCATGGTCCGAGGGTGCTGATTCTTACCGTCGTTCTGGTGGTCGTCACCCTGGCGTTTCTCTCAAACCGGCTCTTTCACAATCTCACCGCCGCGGTGGAGCAAAACCAGTTCGACCTGATGAGGACCATCGTGCGCTCCAGCCTGCGAGCGGCGGAAGATCGCGCCATGGCGCGGGCGGAGATGGTCGCCAACCTGCCTTCCGTGCGCGATCTCTTCGCCAAACGGGATCGTGAACGATTGCTGGCTGAATGCGGCCCGATGTTCGAGACCCAAAGGACAAAATACGGCGTCGACCAGATGCCAAACCTTCAAGGACGCTGCGGCCGAGGCGCGGATCGTTGCGATGTGGGTGCCCCGGGTAGAGCTGGCCAATACGATCGGGAGCCCAACCTTCCGCACCATCTCGCTGCGGATTTATCCCGAGGGGCAGGTGGAATTAATGCAACGCTCGACCACAAAATTCGCGACTTCGTTCGATCCGCAACGCTTTCCATTCGATCAACAAAAACTTGCCGCAGAAGTGGTGGTGCGGGGCGAGGATCAGGATCGGGTCGCACTCGACTATCACCAGGACGATCTCGAATTTAGCGGTTCGGGTTCCGACCGCAGCACGGATCGATGGGCGCTGGGCCTGACCAATATCCGGCGGGAACCGCTCCCTGGCTTATACGGTGTCTTGCATTCCCGCTTGTGGATCGAGCTGCAAATTCGGCGGCAGTTCACCATGGCGATGGCCCCGATCTTCATCCCCTTGTTTGCCTCGCTCCTTATTCCGCTCATGGCCATTTACATGAATGAAGTCAAGGATGGCGAATTCCAAATCGACGCCTTCGAGCTCTGCAACATCGTCATCGGCGGCCTGTTTGCGGTCATCGCCTTGAATTTCACCGTGAACTCCGCCTACCCGATGCTGAGCAGTGCGGACAACACGGTCACGAGGTTATTCGGACTGAACTACCTCGTCCTGGGCGCGGCGCTCGCCATCATCATTACCCTGTTCCGGTTCAATCTGGTGCAACGCGCGTGCGGGAAATATGTCCAGGAACAGCTCTATCTCGCCATCGTCTGGGCCGGCCCGCTTCTGGTCCTGGCCACGGCGATCGCCCTGTTGTTGGTGGCGATGGCCTGATGGCGACGATCGAGGACAACCCGATCCCCTCGTCGCGATGCTTAAGCTACTTACTATGAGGGCCGATCCGAGTGGGATCGTCGGCGCCGGTTAGAGCACCGGAGTTGCGACGGAAACGCTGGTTGTTTCGACCCGGCAACACTCTGCCGGTACGATTGCCTCCACCCCGCAACGCGTAACAGTCTTGTTACCTGATTCTCGGTCATCGATTGCGCGCGGGCTCGCGGTCGAGTTCGAATCTCAACTCTGGAGGGAACTACTATGAGAAAGAATTCGATTTGTTTTTTGGCTCTGTTTTCGCTGATCTCCCTGCAGGGGATTTCGGCCGGTTTCGCGCAAGAGGTCGTTTGGGAAGTCCCGACCCCAAATGGATTACCCAACAGCGTCGTCGGGGTGGGGTGGGCGCCGGGTCTCTCCGGACAGGTAGCCATGGGTTCCACCGACCGCTGGCTGCGCACCCGCCAGGCCGCGAGCGGCGCGCTTATTTATTCCATACTCGGGCCGCAACACAGCAGCGGCGGCGACCAGACGATCTACTCTAATGACGGCGTCTATCTAGCCGTTCATGATCTAAAGAAAGGTCTCGATTATCGAATTTATCGGGCGTCTGACGGCGTTTTTCTCGGCACGATTCTCGTCACGATCGACAGCAACGGCCTGGTGCAATTCGCAGCCGATGCGCAACTCCAGGCCTCGATTCCGAAAGCCGGCGCCATGTCGCGCTGGCCGCTGGGTCAATTCGACGTGGTTTTCAGCACTGGCAGCGGCTACCACGTAATCACTACCACCAACCATATTTCGCCTAACGGCCTTTACCAATCCGTCGCCACGCAGGGCACCATCAAGATTTTATCCCGCAAGAACGGCGCACTTGTGGCCACGTTTCCCGGCGGCGCCGCCCGGGGCGTGACTCCGGCCAGCTTCACTCCCGACAGCAAAGCTTTCGCGGCCTGGGACGCCGACTCCAATCGGACCACCCTTTGGCGCTTCACCGATGGTGCGGTCTTGATGCAATTCCCGGATGCCTTGCCACAGGAGGGTGTCGCCGGCATTCGCTTCAGCCCTGACGGGACACGGATGGTCACCAGCGGCTATTTTGCCTTCGAGGGCCCCAACGGCTGGGAACAGTTCGGGCACGTTCGTTTCTGGCGCGTCGCCGACGGCGCGTTACGCCAACAGCTCGATGTTCATACCGGCATCGGGGTGACCTCCTCCATCGCCTGGTCGCCCGATGCCACCCAATTCGTCTACGGCACTTACGAAGGGGCCGTCGTGGTCGCCCGCACTCCCGCACCGTAATCCGTTCTCGCGTCCCAGTGGGCAGCGAGGTTAACCGGGAGAGCAATCTACTGGTTACGGTACTTGTCTTGCTTTCTAGCAGATGTGCAATTCTATGACGTTGTAGCGGGTGGCCATCGAACGGCCCTCACGAGTGCGCAGATCGCCGGCCTCTTTCAGGCGGGTCAGCTCACTCGCAAAGACCCCTGCAAGGAAGCCGAACAAGCACAGTGGCGGACCATTGGTGAGGTATTTCCCCTATTGAAAGGCGGATCGTTGCCACGGTCGTTATACGAGCCGACCGAGCTGCATAGTCCACCCCGACCTCGAGTCGTTGCTTTGACCGCCGCCTTCTCAATTTTGGTCATCTCGGTCGGTTCGCTTGCCGGCTATTTCGCCTGGCGAACTCAGGGGGTCGGAAACGCGATTACCGGGGCAACCGCGACCAATCCTCAACCCCCTGTGACCTACACGATCGAGAATCCGTATTTCCGTTCGCAACAGGAGCGGGCTACGCAAGAGCGCCTGAAAGTCGCGCAACGGGAGCGTGAGCAGGCGGTCAGGCTCGCCCAAGAGCGTGCTGTCGCCGAGAAAGAGGAGCGCGAGTTGCAGAAGGCGGCCGTCCGAACTGTCCCGTCCGATCAGCGAGCGCGCCCGGCTTCCGCCTCACCCACGCCTTCCCGAAAAGCGCGCAAGTAAGCGGAACTCGTTGCCGGTGGGGATTAGGTGAAGGGGTTCTCCCACCTGGCCCGGGACTTTGGTGGGTAGCGCACCGCCCCAGGTCGTCCCCGTTTTGTCCTTCGGTCGGCAGGGCGAGACTCTGTCGAGCCGAGAGTTTGCGATCGGCCGCGCCAGATCGGCGGCTCGACGGAGTCTCGCCCTACCGAAGTCAGCGCTGCGCGCCGGCCCTGCCCGCATATTCTTGACTTTGCTCTCGTTCCCCAGTTGCACTTGGGAACCGCATGACGATTTCAAATTCCATGCTTGGTGAGCGCACCCGCCGCAACTTCCTCGCGCTCGCCGGCAAAGGCGTCGGTCTGGCCGCGCTTTCTTCAGCCACGGTCGCGTCGTTGCTAAAGAACGTCGCAGCCGCGACGGAGGCCGTGGCGCAGTTGACGCCGGAGCAGGCGGCGCATGGACGAAGACTACTGGGCCGTCATTCAAAACTCTTTCACCGTCACGCGCGGCATCATCAATCTGAACAATGGCGGCGTCTCGCCCAGCCCGCGGATCGTAACCGAGGCGCTGGTCCGTTACACCTGGCAACAGGAAGACGCCACCGCCTACACCATGTGGCAGATTCTCGAGCCACAATCGGAGACGATCCGGACCGGCCTGGCGGAACTCTTCGGTTGCGATCGCGAAGAGATTGCGATCACGCGCAACGCGTCCGAGTCACTCGAGATTCTCTTGATGGGGATGGACTTCAAGCCGGGCGATGAAATTCTCACCACCACCCAGGATTATCCGCGCATGCTAACCACGCTGCGCCAGCGGGAGAAGCGGGAAGGCCTGAAGCTCAAGCTGATTCAGATTCCCATCCCACCGAAGAACCTCAGTGAGATCACCGCCGCCTTTGAAAAAGGAATCACCAGCCGCACGCGCCTGATTCTGATCGCGCATATGGTCAACATCACGGGGCAGATCACTCCCGTGAAAGCCGTCTGCGACATGGCGCGCGCCAAGGGAATCGAGACGATCGTGGACGGCGCGCATTCCTTCGCGCAGCTCGATTTCAAACAGAAGGACCTGGGTTGCGATTACTTCGGGACCAGTCTGCATAAGTGGCTCTACGCACCCAAAGGCACGGGTCTGCTCTACGTGAAGCGCGATAAGATCGAAAAAATCTGGCCGCTGATGGCCGCGGAATCGAAGCAGGCAACGGACATCCGCAAGTTCGAAGAAATCGGCACCCACTCGGCTGCAATCAGGCTGGCCATTGGCGAGGCGCTGGTGTTTCACCAAGGGATCGGCGCCAGGCGCAAGGAAGCGCGGTTGCGTTACCTGTCACGCCACTGGATGAACCGGCTCAAGGAGGTGCCCAAGATTCACTTCAACACCTCATTCGACCCGAACCAATCGTGCGCCATCGCGAACGTTCAGATCGAAGGATCAAACTCCGAGGCCGTCAGCAAGTATCTCTTCGACAAACACCACATCTTCACCGTGCCGATCGTCCACGAGGAGTTTCAGGGTCTTCGCATCACGCCCAACGTCTACACCACGCTGAGCGAGCTTGATCGTTTTTGCGAACAGATGGAGCTGATCGCGCGCAAGGGCTTACCGGCGTAGGCGCTTCTTCTGTAGCCGTCGCCCTGCGGGCGACGCGAGAGAAGACGTTGTCTCACGGAGGACCGCGAGCCTCCAGCGTCCCAGGGACACTGCTACAGGAAGAAAACGCCTCGACAGAGCGAGGCGGCTACAGAAGAGAATAGCCTTGATGACGCGCCCCGATTCGCCTGCCTCAGGCACGTGCCCACCGCCGGAGGCGGGATTCCTCGCGCGCATGGCGCTCGCATTGACGGATTGGACCGAGCGATGGGTGCCCGATGCCTTCGTCTTCGCGCTCATCGCCACCCTGGTCGTGATCGTTGCCGGCGTCGCCTTCACGCCCTCGAGCCTGCCGCAGGTGATCGATGCCTGGGGCAAAGGCTTATGGGAATTGATCCCATTCACTCTGCAGATGGCGCTCATCATCATCACCGGGCACGTGCTTGCGACCTCGCCGCCGGTGGGTCGGATCATTCGCAGGGTGGCGGCGTGGCCCACGACACCGCGCAACGCCGTCGCACTGGTGGCGTGCTTCGCCATGGCGAGCTCTTGGTTCAACTGGGGCTTCAGTCTCATCTTCAGCGCCGTGCTCGCGCGAGAAGTCGCGCGGCGCGTCGAGGGCGTGGACTATCGAGCGCTCGCCGCGGCCAGCTTCCTCGGCTTCGGCAGCGTCTGGGCCCAGGGGTTGAGCGGATCGGCTGCGCTGCAAATGGCCACGCCGGGAGCGCTCCAGCCGCAGATCCGGGAAATCGTCGCCCACGACGGGGTCGGTCGCGGGCGGAATCATCCCGTTTAGTCACACGATTTTTCTTTGGCAGAGTCTCGCGTCAGTCGTCGTCGAGATCGTCGTGGTGACTGCCGTGATGTGGCTGGTCACGCCGCCGGCCGGGCGCGGGAAGACGGCGCGCGATCTCGGCATCGTTCTCGGTCCAGGCCGAGATCGAACCGCCAGCGGCAATCTGCGAAACCGATCTCCGGGCCAGTGGCTCGAACATTCGCCGATCCTCAACTGGCTGATCGTCGCCCTCGGCGGAACTTATCTGGTTCGCTACTTCATGCAGGCCGGCGAGCCGCTGAACGCGATCAACCTGAACACGGTCAACCTCACGTTCCTTCTCCTCGGTTTTCTGCTGCACAAAACTCCGGCGCGCCTGATGCACGCGGTGCAGGGCGCGACGCCGGCAGTCTGGGGTGTCATTCTCCAGTTCCCGTTCTATGCCGGCATCGCGGGCATCATCACCTCCACTCACCTGAGCCAACAGCTCGCGCATGCTTTCGTCGGAATCTCCTCCGCGAAATCTTTTCCGGCCATCGTCGCGACCTACTCGGCCGTGCTGGGCGTGTTCGTTCCGTCCGGCGGTTCGAAATGGGTCGTCGAAGCGCCCTACGTCATGGCCGCCGCGCACGAACTCAAGGTTCACCTGGGTTGGGTCGTGGCCTCCTACGACCTGGGCGAAGCGCTGGCCAATCTCGTGCAGCCATTCTGGATGCTGCCGATCCTGGGGTTGTTCCAGCTCCGCGCCCGCGACGTCATGGGCTACACGTTCGTCGTCTTTCTCGTGCTCGTTCCCGTGGTGCTGCTGCTCGTCACGATCCTCGGGGCGACGCTCTCCTATCCGCTGTAGGAAAGTGACGCCCGCCTGCAACGCCATGCGTAGCATTGCGGGCAGGTGTGACGTGTTAGTAGGGGGCTGCGGCGTCCGCTTTTCTTTTCGCGCGAAACTACCAGACCCGCGCGTCGACGCACGACCCTTCCACTTCTCGCAGCTAGCGACCCTAAGTTTGACGAAGGTGGCTTGACCAAGTCGGCCGCCTTCGCTGTCATCGGGCCATGAACATTTCCAAGCTTGGTCGCCTTGCGTTGCTTGTTTTTGCCGGCTCCATGCTCGCGGCCCGCGCGGAAACCATCGTCGCCCTCATGTCGGACGCTAAACTCCGTCACTTCAGCAGCACCTCGCCCGGCGCATTTATCAAGAATATCGAGATCACCGGCATCCCGGTGGGGCAGACGCCCGCAGCACTCGATTTTCGTCCGGACGGCTCGCTCGTCGTCATCACCGTTCAGGGTACCACCTTGCGTCTTTACACCGTCGATCCGAATACCGGGGCGGCGGTGTCGTCGCCATTTGTCGGGATCCCTTCAACGACCGCGAACACAATGGCGTTCGACGTCTTCTCGTCCGACGTCCACGCCAGCGACCTGGCCATGGTAACGGATGACGATTCGATGCACCGCTTCTTCTTTGGATCGGGTGGAACCGGCTCGGTTCCCAACAAGACTCTCATCTACGACAACAGCGCCAATGACGGCGACCCTGTTGATATCCACGCCGGCGCCAATCCTTCCATCGTTGCCCTCGCTTCCACCAATGCCCGCAAGGGGGCGCAGGCCGCAGTCCTTTACGGGCTCGACTCCACCCAGAACTCACTCGTGAAAATCGATTGGGACACCGGATTGATGGATACCGTGGCACAGGTGCGGACTTCAGGTGGCGCGACTGTCGAGATCGGCTTACGCACTGGATTCGACATTTCCGGCGCGACCGGCATTGCATACTTCTCCCTCAGCCAGGGCGAGACCTTCTCCCACTTACTCAAGGTAGATCTCACCACGGGCTTCGCGACCGACGTCGGGACGATCGGGCCCTCGGTTCAGCAGGCGGGCATCAATATCGTAGATATTTCCGTCCCGCCCCCCACGGACCTCGCCAACCTTTCGACCCGGAGCCGCGTTGGCACTGGCGGCGAAGTAATGATCGCGGGATTCATCGCTCAGGGTGGTGCTTCTACGCGCCTGATTATCCGTGGGATCGGCCCCAGCCTTGCCGCGCTCGGGATCACTGGAGCACTTGCTGATCCGGTGCTGACGGTGTTCGACGGCAGCGGCGCTCAGGTCGCGACCAACGACAACTGGAAGTCCAGCCAGCAAGCCGAAATCACCCAGACCGGCCTGGCGCCTACCAACGATTTCGAATCCGCCTATGTCAGCACGTTCGCGCCCGGCGCGTACACCGCGATCGTCTCCGGCCAGGGTGGCTCCGCTGGTGTTGGGCTGGTCGAGATCTACAAGCTTCCAGATTTGTAAGACGTTCCTAATTCATCCTTCATCTTTCCAAATGAGCGACCCAATTCCGCAGCGACCCGGGTTTGCGACCTGGCTCGGTTTGTTCATCGCGCTCTTTGGCATGCTGATCGTTCGCCAACTGGTGAACCACTTCTGGCCGACCCCGACGTTTTTCTCGGCCGTGCTCAAGGAGGGGGGCATGTGGTGCGTCGCCGTCGTGCTCCTTATCATCATCAGAGTGGGCGAACGTCTCCCGCTGAGCTCGATCGGCCTCGGGACCGCGCGCTGGGGCAAATCGATCCTGTGGGGATTGCTTGTCGGCGTCGCCTGTCTCCTCGTCGCGGGCGGTTTGGTCGCGTTGACGCACTTCACCGGCGGCGAGGCGGGAAAAGCGTTTGAAAAACTCCCGACCTGGCTGCTCTCGTTCATCGTTTTGCGCGCGGGCGTAGTCGAAGAGTTGTGCTATCGCGGTTACGCCATCGAACGTCTCCACGCCCTCGGTCTGCCGCGCGGGTTCGCGGCCGGCGTGCCCCTGTTGATCTTCGCCGTAGGCCATTGGACCGGTGGCTGGTCCAACATCCTGATCGCTCTCGTGCTCGGAGGCATGCTCGCCCTCTTCTTCATTTGGCGTCGCGACCTCGTGGCCAACATGATCGGCCATTGGTTCGTCGACTTCATCGGAAACGTGCTGCCGCGATTCTTCGCGTAGTTTTCCTACAGGAGACAACAGAGTCGCAGAGAGCAGATCGATTTTATCCCCGGTCCTCTATTCTCAATCCTCAATCCTCGCTGCCAATTGCAAACGTTCCCCTCGTTCCCACTCTCCGCGCCGGCCTAGGTATTTTCGGACCCCGAGATCAGTAGTTTCCCTCGCGGATGAGGGCACAGCGCCCGCTATTTAGCAGGCAATGAAAACAAACAACATCGCTCCTGGTCTCAAATCGCCGATGACGCTGGCGCGCTTCGAACTTTTCTTGAACGTGTTCGTTCGCAAGCCAGCCTCCGTTTCGCGCAGGCGTTCGCACCCGAAGGGCTAGTCCTGTAGCCACGGTCCGAGGAGGGGCGATTTGAAATCGCCCTCTTCTACAACGGCGGTCGCAAACCGCTGCTCTTTGTTCCCCCTCATTCCCAGGTTGCACCTGGGAACGGCTTCCCGGCTAGCCGCATTGATTCGTCGCGCTCATGCGGGATCGCCGCGTCTGTGCCAACGCTCCTCGATCAAGGGTGTCTGACACTGCCTCTCCATCCTCGTTTCTAATCTTCGCGCCGGGCCGATACTTCCTTCGCCGGTACGGGCGGTGCTCCCTTCTGCGGAACAATGAACGCACTTCTCAGGATTCTGGCGGTAGACAATGAACCGTCGATCACCCTCTCCCTGAAGTATGTCTTTGCCGGGCCCGGTTATGAATTTACCGGCGTGGCCAGCGGCAATGCTGCACTCGCCAGCATCGACGCCAGTCCCGGCCCGTACGACGTCATCATCGTCGATCAAAAAATGCCTCACCAGACCGGTGCGGAATTGGTCGGCGCGATAAGAGAACGCGGGCTCAACGGCAAAATCATTGTCCTCTCGGCCCACTTATCGTCGGAGGTTCGGGAGGACTACGCCCGAATGGATGTGCACGAGATGTTCGACAAGCCTTTCGACATTGAGGAACTGCGCTCCGCAGTCCAACGCGTCGCCGCCTGAGCTGGCGTTCGAACTGTAGAGCGTTCACCGCGCGGCGAACGCGGATCCAATACGAGTAGCGTCTGACGCGGACGCCGTGCCCCCCATCCTCGCCTCCAATGCAGGCTCTCCCGTTTCTCCGTTTGCTCTGTTTTCTCCTGTAAGTTTCTTCCGTTCCGGAAAGCTTGAAGTGTCCGCCTGCTTGGGCAGACTCTCGCACATGAGTCTGCGTGGCGGAGGACAACGGAGATCGTTTCTCAACCTCTTGTTCGAAGTGGCGCTGATCGCGATCGGCGTTTTCATCGCCCTGTGGGCGAACAACTGGCACGAGAACCGCGAGCATCGCGCGCAGGCCCAGGCCGCCCTCCGCAACTTTGCGGGAGAAATGGAAGCGAATCGGCAGGCCACGCAAACGAACCGCCAATATCACGAGACGCTCGCGCGCGAGCTGCAGGAATTTCTCGCGAGCACGGAGCCGCCGAGTGAGGAGCGCTTTGACAAGACGGTCCATTTCAAAGGGATCCGCCCGGTCATCTTCGAGCGCACCGCCTGGGACCTGGCCCTGGCTACGCAAGCCCTCTCCTGGCTCCAGCCGGATTTGGCATTCGAAATCTCCAAAGTTTACACCCAGCAAAATGCTTTCCAGAGATTCGAAGAAAGCTTCCTGGCCGCCGCGTTTACGCCCGCCAGTCTTTCGAGTGACAATCTCAAAGGCCGGGCCAACGCCATGGCATTCTACCTTGCCGACGTGAACCAGCTGGAGCCCGACATGGTGAATCGCTACGAAAAAATCCTCCCCAAATTAAAGCGCGCCCTCTCCGGTGACGCCCATTAGTGTCCCGCCAAATGGTAGGGACGCCGCGCTGCGGCGTCCGCCAACTCTTTAGCCGTCGCCCTGTGGGCGACGCGAGAGCGAGGCTCCATCCCTGTTTGCGAAAAACCAAGGGTGCCACAGGGACGTGCGACAGGCGCCTGATTTGGTGCGGCGGACGCTGAGCCGTGCTGCCTCGCTCGGTCGAGGCGTCGGTTTCGGCACGCCCACAGAGCGCCGTGCTACAGCTTTTGAATTGTGGAGCTACCGGCCGCTCGATTAGCCTGCGCAGAATGAATCACTCCAAACTAACTACTCTTTTGTTCGCTCTCGCGTTGCCCACGGCGGTTCTGGCCCAAGGCAGCGATGCCCCCAAACCCGATGCCGAAGCAGAAAAAGCCGTCATCAAAGTAGCGCACGAGATGAGCGCGGCCTTGACCAAGCCCGATACCGACGCCGCGGCCAAGATGCTGGCCGACAGTTATTATGCGGTCACTCCCGATGGAGGTGTCGTGGGCAAATCCCAGTTCCTTGCCGACCTGAAGTCAGGCAAGTTCAAGCTCGAATCGAACCAGCTCGACGACATGAAGGTTCAGGCTGCGAGCGCAGATATGGCGATTGTTACTTATCGCAGCACCGACAAAGGGACGTTCGACGGACACGACATCAGCGGCCAATATCGCTGGCTCGACGTGCTGGCGAAACGCGGAGGGACCTGGCAGTTCGTCGTGTCCCAAGGGACGAAGGTGGAATCGCCGAAGAAGTAGCTCGGCTCATTCACCACCAGCGCGGGATCGTACGGGGGCGTTCCTCCCATCCAGCATTCTGCATTCGTCATTCGAACGTCCTCCATCCTCATCTCTTCGTCCCTCCCTCGCGGGCCTTCGGCCACAGATCAGGAAAAATCCGTTGGCCGACATCTGGTCGTGCATCAAAAAATACCAGCAACGCCGCGTAGAGTGCGGGCAAAATGTAGAATCCGTTCCGACCGAAATGGAGCAGCAAAAAGCAGAGCAACAGATAGACCCCGATCAATGTGACTTGCGCGGCGTAGGCCGCCTGCGCGTTGCGCCGATCCCGCGCCAGATCGCCCACCACCGGCCCCGCGTGTAACGACGTCCCCAGTTCGCCCACTTGTGTCGTCGCCTCGAAACGGAGTTGTGCGCGCACCCCAGCGCTCAGCATCATGAACCCGACCGTCAGACAAAATCCCGGGCGCGTTACCAGTGCTATCCAGTCCACCTGCGCTGCCATTCCGGAAATAAACGCCGGCATACCCAGGGGGATAAGCAGAAAGGCCGCGACCACTCCGAGAAAAACGCCCTGGATCAGGGCCGCGGCAATCCGTGCGCTCAAATACGCGGCGCGCGGATCGACCGTGGTCGGATCCTTCGGGTCGCGCGTTGTGCCCACGATCAACATGAGACCGAGCGCGAGGTCGAAGGCCGTAAGAAGGAGATAACCCTGCACGTGGCCTTGGCCACGATAGAAGAAAATCAACGGCACCGCGTGTGCCACCGCATCGACCAGGATCAACTTTGCGCGCGGAAGTGTTCGCATAGCTCTCTTACAGGAGCTGTAGTCGCCTCGCTCTGTCGAGGCGTTTGTTCTGGCGTGGCGGGCGCACGCCCAGCTCTTCCATTCCGCGTTCCGCAATCCGAATTCCGCATTAGTCCCGCCCTCTATCTTCCATCCCTCTTGTCGCTTCCCACTTCTTCCTTCTTAATTCATCCTTCTGCCTTCATGACCGACCTGCTGCCACTCATCGCCGAGGCTCGCCGCCTCGTGCCGGATGATCGCCACATCTGGTGTTCGGCCTCCAACACCTTCGACTCCCGTCTCATCCAGCGGCGAGGGTTGCTGCTCGGCGGCGCGCTATCCCCGAATTTTCTGCGCGATTCGACCGCGGCGAATTGGGACACGCCGTGGACCGTCCGGTTGCGGCATTGTCGTGTAGTAATCTGCGGCAAAGCTGCCCACGAACCGGTCGCCGCCTGGCTGCCGCTCATGGAAGCTGTTGTCGCTGCCGGCGAATCGCTCCTCGTCGTCACGGAGACCATCGACTCTGAACTCCTCGCCACCTTCACCGTCAACTCCTTGAAGGGCACACTCCGCGTCTGCGTCGCACATCCAGTCCGGGGTCACTCCGGCAATGCCGCGGCCGGCGCGCAATTCGCCACTCCGCCGTCAGGCCTCGATCAGCTTCTGCGCATTGACGACGTCTGGGTCCGCCGCACGGCCACAGCATGTTTTCCCATTGCGGGCGATCCTTTGTCGTCCGCTGCCGCTCTCCAGGACTTCGTCGTTATCGAAACCGGCGGGGAAAATCACGAGGACCAGCACGACCGGCTTCGCTTTCTCATGCGGGAACTACAGCGATCTCCGTAGCGGCGCGTGTGTCTCCCGGAAGATTCGCAAATGCAGCCGGCACGGCTGCCACTACATCTGTAGCCGCCTCGCTTTGTCGAGGCGATTGTCCCCGGGCGAACGCGCCTGGCGCTCGCTGTCGCAAGTGGCCAGTGACCAGTTGCGCACTGCTATCGTAATCTGGTAAAACGCACTTCTGTGTCGGAACTTGATCTGCTCAATCTCGCGCGCTCGACTACGGAGCACCAGGTCACCTGGTTTGCGCAAATGGTCACGATCAATTTCGGAATGATCGTGGCGATCTACTACTTCTTACATGGCGCCAAACTCCCGTTGAAAATATTCACCTTTTTTGCCTACAGCGTGGCGATGCTCGTCCTGCTCGGGGAGATGCTCGTCGAAACCAACATCAAAGCGGGCGTGATCGAGGCGTTGCGCGCTCTGCCTTCGGAACAGCTGTCGCGCCCGTCTGCCCATTATCTTGGCGTTTTCGACTCCTGGGTCTCGCTCGTCACGCGGATCACCTTCAATTTATCGGTCTGGCTCTTTTGGCTCGGCGTATTCTACCTGCTCTTTTTCTGGAAAGAGCGGCAGCTCAATTCGGAATAGCCTCTTAGGCAGCGAACACAACAGAGTCTGCAACGGTCGGGTCTCTCCCTTTGCGGGAGACGGAATTGCAGGGCACCTCCCGCGGTTGCCAATCCCGGCAGGTGCGCCACAAAAGAAGAATACTTCGAGCTGTAGCCACGCCGCTGAGTCGCCGTCCCCGGGAAGAAAAGCGCTCCGACGCAGCGAGCGGCTACAGCATTCCGCGAATCGTATCCGTGACTGCTTTCGCGTCCAATAAGGAATTCTCCACGGCCGGTAGCGCCCAGTTGTCCTGATTCACGAAGTAGAGATTCTTGCCAATGGGTCGCGCGGCCATCTCCACCGTGCCATTGGCGATGAGGCCCGGCCGCGGGATCGGCATCGCATGTCCCCAACGCGCGAGCCGCACTTGCCGCACGGCGGACTCTGAAACGTCAAGCAGCGAGAGCATGCGGCGAATCTGCGGCACGAGCATTTCCGTATAATGTTTCCACGGCTCATCGAGCAGCAACGTCATCCGCGCGGATGGCCATGACAGCGGCCAATACAAAGTCAAGACACTGCGAGGACCGTGCTCGCGCGCGTAATCGCCGCGCACCATGTCGGTAACGATTGGGTTTTGCGAAAGCTCCTCACCATTCATTGGGTAACTCTTGCCATCCCCCAGCAGAAAGCAGTCGTAAAAATCGCGTTCGATGGGCGAATGCAAAAGAACGTTGGCGACGAGATAGGGAAGGGTCTCGAGTTGATTCATCGCCTGCTTTTTGTCCCAGTCCCAATGCTCCAGGTCGTGAAGTACGTATTTTGCGATGTGTTTCGAACCAGCCATGATGACAAAACGCGCGCTGATTGAACGCAAGTTCTGGCCGGCATCCAAGTAGGTCACCTGCAAGCGCTCGCCTCGCGGGCGCACGTCGATCACACGACAGCCGCCGCGCAGAAAGTGAGGCCGGCATCGCGGCCGGACGTCGTCCTCACGCTGCTTCAATCGCTTCCAAATTTCATAAACGAATCGCGAATTGCCGCCCGGCAAAACCCACCGCCCGCCTTCCTCCGCTGCGACAAAGTTCCACCCGCAAGCAGCGGAGATTTCTTCCATCGGCGCGTCAAATGAAGAAAAAAAGTAGGATTGAACACCGGCCGCCAGCAACGGAGTCATCCGAATGCCCATCCGTTGCTCCAAGTCCTCGCGAAATGTGACCGCATCCAGGGCGCGGACCCGCGCGGCCTCAATGGGATCATCGGAAAGTGGGATCTCCGGGTATTCATTTTCCCAAACCTGGGTGACCACCTCGGCGTAACGTCGAAACGCTTTTTGCTCCTCGGGCGAAATCCCGCTCCAGAAGTCGTCGCGAATGACACCGTTGAGTTCGATCGGGTCCGGCGGATCACTCGTGCGAACCAGGCGATGCAATCCAAGTTCGCGGTAGAAATGCTCCAGGAACGAGCCGGGATCCGGTGTAATGAAATAGGCACCGCCTAACGAGTATGGGATATCGTGCCACTCTTCGCCCATGGCGTTGCCGCCGAAGCGATCGCGCAATTCGAAGAGGACGGTATTGTGATGGCGCAGGAAATAGGCCGAAGCCAATCCCGACAATCCCCCGCCCACCACGGCGACATCGACTTCCTCCGCCGGCTCTGGCGGTGGGCCACCGTTGAAATAATCCTGGATGAAATGAAAAGGAATCGTCTTGTTGTCGAAATCATCGCCCTGGAACCACTCGGCAAAGGGCATTCCATCAACCGACACCGAGGGAGGATTCGAAGGAATTTCGAGGAACGGCGTGGTCGCATGAATCCCCAGCGCGCCGGAAGGAGCGCACGACCGCAGCGACCGCGAGATGGGAGAGCCCAGGCCTGTTTTCGCTCCGAGCGTTCCCAGAGCGAAAGCACTTAAACCGCCGCGTAAGAACTCTCGTCGATTCAGCATCGTAATCCCTGCTTTGGCGACCCTATCCCTTTCTCGTTTTGCAGGAAACACCCATTCTCAGAAAAGATTGCGATATCGCATCGCTTGGATGGATGTAAGCGGCGGGCGTGTCGCCCACAGACTCCGCTGTAGCAGCTGCCGGATTGCCAACTTCCTTAAGATGCTGCTGCCGGCACAGCTGCGACTACACCGCTATCCGCCTCGAGTCCGGGGAATGGACTCTGCTCAAGGAGGCAATATGCGCCTCTTCTCCCTCCTGATCGTTTCTACTGTTCGCCGCGTCTTCCGAAGCTCGAATCGGCGAGAATTCGCTCCAGTTTGTCAACCGATATGGCGGGCCGAAAGACACAAAGCTGACGAAGATTACGGATACGCAATACCCATTGGTCGAAGGGGCGATTCATCACACATACGAGTACCAGGGGTGGAAGATCAGGGCGGCGTTCCTCCAGCTCGATGGTCCAGCGGTGCGAATGGACTTTCAAAAACTCAGCGGCGCTGCAACCGGCATTGCCATTCAGGATTACGAGTCGGATGCGATCGCAACGGCAAACACGCCGCCTGGAATGTCATGGAAACGGATTCTTTACAACAATCCCGATTCGCCTAACGGCCCTTTGGGTAAACTAGGCGAGGCATATTTCGCCGGCGCGATGGGACAGAAGATGTGGCAACGAACAGACGGCGCGATCCTGTGGTCTCGCAGCAACCTGATCGTGCGGCTCGAACTTCCTGCTGCTCGGCAACACGAAGCACAACTGAAGCTCAAGAAGGAACAGAAGGCCCGCGCTTCGGTCCCGAAGTTCTAACGGGTGGAATCGGCTTCCGGGCACTCGACGTTGAGCGGCGTTTCCCGCCTCTACTTCCTCTGGCCGGAGTTGCGCGCTTCGGATGCAGGGCGCTCTTGATCACCATCCGACGCAACGTGGCATAAAGTGGATGGTCAGGATTGGCCCGGTAGAACCGGTGATAGCCGTTGCTCCGGCTTGAGATCAGATCGGAGGTTTCGAGCTTGGCCAGCTCATCCTGCACAGTCTGCAGGGAGAGAAAGCTTAAACGCGCCAGCTCCCTCACGTAGAGTTCCTGCCCCGGATTGGTGAACAAGAGCCGGAGAACCTCCGCGCGGACCATCGGGAACAGTCCGTGCAGGAGCGTTTTTCGCATGCGCGTTGATATGACTCGACCGCTTTAAGCGGTCAAGTACCGAAGTGACCAAAACGAATGTGGCAGCTGTACGGGTCCCTGCGCTTAGAATGAAGATGCGGAGGTAACGTAGCAGCTCTATAGACTTAGGCGTTGGTCGCCGAAGGGGCCTGCAAAGGATGCGGTTGCCGGGAAGGGGACTGCAAACAATAGGGGCCGTTGCCTGCGAACAGGCTGTGGAGGTGCTTGTGGCCGGGCGAAGATTCTGATCCCTGTGTCCTATGCTGGCATGTTCTGCGCTCGTTTGCATCGCGCCGTTATCGCTCGACCGCTTAAAGCGGTCGAGTTTGGGACACCTGGAAGATGCAGAGCGCCCACGTTCTGCCCAATGTGACGAACACGATCCCGAATTTGGCATGCCACCCTGGCACGCGGGCTCGCCACGCCATCGCTTCACCGGCTTTGGAACAATTTACGAAGGCGGAGCCCACCCTCTACCGGTCATTGTAAATCCAAGAAAGAAGACCGGTCCCTTCTCTGTTCCAACCCTCCAGCCGCTGGTGTTGACGGCTCCGACCGGTTGACCTGGGTCGCTGCGATCCCGCAGCCGCATCTGGCGTGGGAAACCCGTGTCCTTCTCAGTTGCCGGTGCCGTGGTTGGCCCGCCACGGCTTCAAGTCGCCGTTGGCGTCTGTCTTGGGATTCTTGGGCGACTTGATCTTCTCCACGCACTTCCAGCAGACCGTGTCTTTGCCGAAAGAGGGCGGGCAGGGCATCTGTGCGCAATCCTTGGTCACAGAACTTTTTTGGCCTGCCTTGAAGTCGGCGATCTTATTCCCTTGGGCGTTAAATATCACATATTTCTTTCCCGCGGGCACCGTCGTCGGATAATTGATCTTCGTGTAAGGGAGAGAGAGGCTCTCGTAGGGCTTGTCCTTTGTCCCCCCAGATTGCTTCTTGATCTTGTCTTTAGGCTGATCCTCGGCCACTGCGAGGACCAACGGGATGACGGCTGCCATGACTGCTGCGAATATTAACTTCTTCATTTTTTCCTTTCGTTGGTAACCGGGAAATTTAGAGCCTCTTGCTGCCGAATTTGGTGATTCCGCCACGCACCCCTCCAGCCTGCGGTATCGGCCTGGCTTTCAGATCTTGCGGTTTCGCGGTCGATTTCGTTTTGGCTCTCGTCTTCTTTGAGGCGGGCGCCGTCGTCGGGTAATTGATCTTCTCGTAAGGGATAGAGACGCTGTCGGAGGGCTTCGCCTTCGTCCCCTCTGATTGCTTCTTGATCTTGTTGTTAGGCTGATCCTCGGCCACCGCGAGGGCCAATGGGATGACGGCTGCGATAACCGCTGCGATTAGCCTCTTCATGTTTTCCTTTTTGCGACGAGCCTGGTTTGGGTTCGGCGGCCGGCCACCGAGTCGCCTGGCTCCATTTCTAATGCCGGACGCCGTCTGGATGAAAGACAAATCTCGGGCCGAGAGACGCGGTCATTCTCGAACCGGTCGCCAAGCCTTCAACGCGAGTCATATAAATCCGGCTGAAAACAATTCTCCCGCAACAACTAATCAAGCCTGCCTCTTCAGACCCAGTCTGATACGTCGTTGCGACAGGCACGATAACCAGCCTTATCCACTTGACCGCTTTAAGCGGTCGAGTTCAAATCGCTGCTATATTTGTAAAGAAAAACCAACTGGCCTCTCCCTCTGAAATTCCGTGCACGCTCAACGACGGCGTCGACGGGCGTCTCATCAGTAACCATCTTGATTGCCGTTCCGCGCGGTTGCGCGCTCTCGCACTTTGCCCTCATTTCCCGAGCGAGGGGACCGCGATTACTAAACCTTCCCTCTGACACCCGAACGTTGCATGATCGTTCCATGACCATCCGATTCTTTGCGCGGCTCCTTGCCGCGAGCCTATTTAGCACCGCCCTGCTCGCACAACCTTCACCCGCGCCCATGGCGAACGGCGCGCCGTCGCCGGGTCCTGCTGCGCCGATGCAGTTCGATTCATTCATGCTCGTCCTGCTCGTGCGGCCGCCGAATGCGCCCGACATTCCCAAACCAGAACTCGATCAGTTGCAGGAAGGACACATGGCGAACATCCGCCGTTTGCACGCCGAAGGTAAATTGCTAAAGGCCGGGCCGACCGAGGATCAATCGGGTCGCAACGTGCGCGGCATTTTCATTCTCACGACCGATTCCGTGGAGAAAGCGCGCGAATGGGTAGGAAGCGACCCGCTGATCAAGCGCGGCCGGCTCGTGGCCGAATACCTGACGTGGTATGTCGAAAAGGGAAGCCTGAAGTAGCAGCTGACCGGTCGAATCGATTTTGCTGTAGCCGCCTCGTCGTTCGGTCTCGCTGTAGCCGCCTCGCCCAGCCTGCCCTGAGCCTTCCGATGGGTCGGCGCGTTTGTCTGGGCACACGGCGACCCATTCGAGAACTCAGGGCAGACGGCTGCGACCGTCGGGCGACGAGTCTCGGAAAACTCTGACCCCTCCGCATCCGCCCGGGCGACAACGCTTCATTTTTGAGATCGACCTTGCCGAGCGCAGCCAAAGTCTGATTTAATCACCTTGTGAGCGACCAGCCGTACACCGGACGAATAACCAGCGAAGAAAAGTCGACGCTCAGCATGTACGTCGGTCTCGCCGTGGTGACCGCGCTGATCCTCGGGGGAGTCTTGCTCTACTTTCTCAGCCAGGGGACAAAGAAGCTCGTCGGTTTCGATCCGAACCTGCCGGTCCAGAACGACACCGTTCTAAAGGGTCGATTAAAGCCGGAGGAGTACCGGGTGGTGCGTGAAAACGGCACCCAGGTGCCTTTCCAAAACGAATTCTGGAACAACGAGCGGACGGGGATCTACGTCGATGTGATTACCAACGAACCCCTCTTCACTTCGATCGACAAATACGATGCCGGCCTGGGCGTACTAACGTTCAGCAAGCCAATCTCGGTACGATTCGCTCGTCGAGGTCCCGGACAATTCGCATGACATGCAGCGGGTCGAGGTCCGGGTGAAGCGAAGCAACGCCCACCTTGGCCACCTTTTTGGCGATCCGCAGTCGCCGACAGGGCGGCGTTACAGCCTCAATTCGGCCGCGTTCCATTTCATTCCGGTCGAACGAATGAAAGAGGAACACTACGAAGCGTACCTGCCGCTATTGGAAAAGAAGCCGTAGTTGCCGTAGCGGCGAGTGCCTCCCCCGCAGGATCCACAGGCGGGTTGCCACCGTTCAGTAACGGCCGTCGGGAAAGATTCACAAACGCGGCCGACACGTCTGCCGCTACACCTGTAGCCGCCTCGCTGTGTCGAGGCGCTTGTCCCCGGAGAACGCGCGTGGCGCTCGCCGCCGATCAACTGGCGGCCAGTGACATGTGGCCGGTGACTATTGACAAGTTGCCGATCCGGCGATGCAGATCAGTTCATTATCTCCTCGAAATAAGAGGTCTGCTGGTGGCAATTGTCGCAAACCACAATCCACCCAGCGGTGTCGCAGAGCATTTCCCAGGTTCCGTTGGGGCGTTTGAAATAAAACCAGATCAGGTCGTCGGGTGGCGGATCCGTTGTGATCGTGAATGATTTCGCGAGACCGGCTTCGGCTTTTTCGCTTGGACCTGCTGATTCCCTTCCGTCGCGGCGACGCATTCGGCTCCAGAGATAGATCTTCTCGGAACAGTTCAATAGCTGTTTTTCCGACTTGGGCCGTGTCATAATAGGCATACGCGCCCACACCGATTGCGCCCACAATCGGCAACCACCGAGCTAGTGCTTTGCTGATTATTCTTTGAGTTACGCGCCACGCTATCTTTTGTAAGATTTTTTGCATTGCGCGAAGCGATACCCGCCGCACTAAGAAGCATAGCCGACACGCGTTACCAAATCGCGCACTAATTGAGCGGCGGCGTGCCTAAAAAGGCAATAAACCATCTGTTCACGCGTTAGGAGCGAAGCTTTACCGAAACATCCCGCTATATCAGCGACCATCTGCGCTTGCAGTTTCCAAATTGCTATTAGGTCCGGAATGACCGTCAGGAGACCAAATGGCCCAGGCGGGATCGCTAGGCCACCCGAAATTAACGCGGCCTTCGCTGCCGCCGTATTTGCAATCGCTCGGGCACGTACGACCGGGTCATCGCTCTTGCGCTCAGCGGTTTTTGGCACGTTCGAGATGAACCGCTCCAGCGCTGGATACATAGCGCTGAGCGGATCGTTACCCTCGCTCGAAACTATTTGCGTTTGTCTCTTCGCCACAGTCTGAATCTTAGTGCGGGAACGCCGCTGCGGCGATGCCTTTCGTCCACCAAAACTCGCTCCACCAAGCCTGTGTGGAATGTCACCCATCCTTTTATCGCGAGATGTGGTTTGGCGAGAGCGAATCCAAGTGATGCGAGACCTCTCCTTAAGGTCTGACGTTGGCTAGGCCTGCAATTCTCGCGCGGCAGTTCCGGTTGCGCGCTCATCAGCGTGGTCATGTCCGTAGATGATTCGTTGGTTAACACGCAGCGAATCGTTTTATCAGTCGCACTGCTAAAGCCCGGTACCGCGACAAACAGAGCTGCCAATCGTTCACGCGCCTGCTCGTCGTCAAGATGACCCGTATAAGCTTCTATCGCTGGGTTCGCCATGACGGACGCTCCCGGCACGTATCCATAAAAAACAGTCGTCATACCTCGCGGTAGCATCGTAGACTGAAGCCCTTTGGGGTCCATTTGACCGTATAACCAGCGGCTCTTGCTCCGTCTATGACGCCCTGAAGGATTCCATGGGTGTCTGCTGCACAGGAAGCAAAGAAGTCTGCGATGCTTATTGGTTGACGTCGCGGCTTTGATGTTTCCCGTTCCTTAGGGACCGTGCCGCTAGCGACTGCCTCGCTTTCTGCATCCTCCTCGCCGTATTCATCTTCATCATCGACTCCATCCTCTGGAGGCGGTTCCTGGGAGACCACCGCTTGTTTGCCCATTGCCTTCTCGACCATTATGAGCAGAGCGCGCTTGCGAGCCTGAAAGAACTGCTCGAAGTCATCCGCACGCAGAAGTTGTGTTTCGATTTTATGAGTGACTAGAATGTCATCCATCGCGGCGTCGTTGACTTGTACCGCCGGATCGCCCTGAAGCTGTTTCAGGTAAATCGAAGGAGCGTTGCCACCGATCTTGCGATTCGCCTTTGCGGAAATAGCAGTCTTGTTGACGATGGCGTTGAAGATTCGCGGTGAAATCCCATGATCATTGCACCACTTGCGAGGAAAGATGTGGTGAATATCGATGCCCTTCTCGTTTCGATCTATGTCGGAAATTCGCGCCTTCCAAAAAAAGTCCTTGGCTCCCTCCTGTTGAAGCAAAATATATAGCCCACGGTACACGGCAGACGTTCGAGTCCGCAAGGTGTCGAGACGCGACGCTTGGAATCCCGCAGCAGTAATCGTAACGGGCATTGAGGCAGAAAGCATTACGCACCCAATCCAGGAGATTTTGGAGATCAAGGGCGATCCTGGTTTCAGAGGCGCTCCCATACAGTTCGCCGAAAACGCCACACCAATACCAGCGAACTAGTTTATCTTGTATTTGTGGCTCCAACCAACGGTCATTGAGATGCACTAGGGTACAAGCCAAGGGAATGAGTTGTGCGCGATAAGGCAGAAACTTCGGGTGATGAAAGCCCAGGTGCCGCAAAAATTGTTCGGTCTCCAAAAGACCTTTCGTAAGTGGTTCTGCCCATTTTTGGTACCCCTCCAATGGCATCGAAAGGATGTGTTCCCGTTTAGCGCTGACGGCCGTCAACTCTTTGCCCGTCTTACCTGCGGCGAGATCCTGTTGTTGTCGCTCATAGGTGAAAAGCAGGCTGATTCCCTGCAGAAAATCTGTAGCCGCGATGCCCTTGAGGAGAGGTTTGTCCGCCCATCGAGTCACGCGCCCCTTAAACCCGCCTTCGCCGAACCAGTCGCGGCGGAGATTAAACCCGTCAGCGGCGTACGCTGCCGTTACCAATTCGAAGACCGACAGTGAAACACCGCCCGTGTTTACCCTTTCAAAAACCAAACAGACGGCTTCTTTAGGTCGTCTCCTTTTTCAGTTCGATAACGGGAATGAGATAGTTTCGAAACGGATTAAGGACTTGCTGGCGGAACCGCATATATTCTGTGAGCCGTTCAGGATGCGCGGCGGTCAGCCCCTCTTCCCAGGAATCAGAGTTCAAGATCTGATTGCAGGGAAAATGAAATGTCGCGTATTCCTTTTCAGGAGTGCTGATATCAAGAATCACGTCCCGGCCAAAGTTTGCCTTTAACGTACGCGACTTCATCCACGGCAATAATCGCCTCGTCGAGGTTTTCGACGCCCAGCAGGGCTTTGGCGATAGAAATAATAGAATCTCTTAAGCTCGCGCTTCTTCTCGTCCCGTGTTGCAACAGGGCATCTTCAACCTGACGACCTGCGTAAGAGACGTTAAACGTTGCTGACCATCCAAAATAAGCCGCTCAGCCGAACGCTCGCTCGGAAGCGATACTCCTTCGACGGGACGAACTTGAACAAGCGAGCTTCTCCGCCTGTTTCTAGAAGCATTATCGCCCCAATCGGAAATGATCGGGCGATGCTGACAAGGAGTGAGCGGATGTGTTCATCATCCCATACCCAACCGCGCTGGAAATCGGGAAGCTGAAGATCGCCGTCGATAATTTCATCAAGGAGTTTACCGAGCGCTGTTTTTCGTTGAGTCAAATGTAGACATATTCTAGTGCTGCAGGGTTCAAGCGGTAAGCTCGGCTATGAGTTCGCTGACATACGTCGCTGGATCGTCTTTCGCGCACAGGATGTGGTGAGCGCGATACTCTGGGCGCCGGCTTGCTGCGCGCCATGATGGACTTGGCCATCGAAGATCATGGCGATAAGTTTGAGAAATTAGGAAGGACTCAAGCCGAATGTCCTCCCGCTTCAACAGCAGTTGCAAGTCCTTGATTCGTCGGAAGAACTGCACCTTGGGGTTATTAAAGTTGTCGGTGAAATTACGCAATCCCTTGGGATCGAGGAACGCGATTGTCTGCTTCACGGGTTGATCGTCGGTCAGCAGCCAGAGGATGAAGTCGGGTCGGAAGCCGGCCTCGGTGAAGAAGCTGATCGCCTTGTCCGAGCTGTGATTGCGAAGGAGGTAAAGTTCGGTCTCGGCCGAACATCCCCGTGGCTTCGGCTTTGCAAAAGGACTTCGAGGTCGTTCACGAACTGCTTTTCGCCATCGTTGAGATGCGTTGGAATAATCTTCACAAGCGATTCTTTGCCGTCGCCGTGGCTGAGATGAATCAGCGGCTGATAGAGATGGTGATCTGCGCCGAAATATCTCGAGTTTCTCGAAAGCTCAATGCTTCGAACTCGCCAGCTCTCGAATTTCTCGCTCAAATCCTGCAATCGCTGGATCAGCTCCTTCTCTGATTTCTTCACAAGCAACTGATACTGGTTGAGCATCAGATCATCCGTCTTGGTCAAGCGCTGGTATTCGAGAGAACGGGGCTTCGAACTCGCGCTTATGGAAATGGTAGAAACGATCGGCATACCCCTTAAGCAGATGAACGACGATGTCCTGCTACAGCGAGCAGCCGGTCAAAGCGAAAGTCGAGATAGCCGGGTGGAATATAGAGTTCATACCACCACGAAGATTTGAACATGGCAGACAGTTCATCGGTCCCGAAAAGCAGGTTGTAATACGCCTTATCCCGCTTGTGCCGTTCGAGCTCGAACCAGATCGGTTCCAATCGAGAAAAGCCAAGTGATTCTCCCTCAGCGGTTCCTTGTTCATCTCGCCGCGGCACCGCCGCCCCGTGACTGGCGGATGACTGTTTCTGCAGCCGCGGATACCAGTCTGCGACGACTGTGTTGTTCAGCTGTCCTTCCAAGCTGGCCAGCGTGAGCTTCACCGCCTTTTTGAAATCCGGCATCTCGGCCTTGGGCCGAATGATGATGCAGCTCCAGTTCGCTCGCTCGAACTCCGGCAGCTTGATCGGTCGGCAGGAAGATCAACTCCCGCCGCTCGTCCTCGCCCACGCCTTCCTCTTCGAGGTATTCCTCGAACTCCTTCATGTAGTCGCTCTTGATGCCGAAGATGTTCAGCGTTTCCAGCAGCGCGATGTGTCCGGATGCTTGCGCGGGACGTCTTCCGTCCTGGAAATCGAGCGCATCGAGCGGCGCTGGTGCGCTTGAGCTTGAACCGGTAGCCCTTGAGCCGCACGCCGCGCCCGAAGAGCTGGATGATCTCGCTGCCTTCCTTCTTGCCGACGTTCATCAGGCCCATCGCGCGAAACCGCCACTGCTCCAGCCTTCGGTGAACTTCTTCGCGCCCGCCAGCATGTCGAATGTGCTGCCGGCTTACTTAGATTTCCTCGAACAGTGAACCAGAGAACTTCATGCTCGTCCACAACGTAATGTCGTCGGGATCCTGGCGCTCCTCGCAAAGATCGCAGAGCTTCTTGGCGTCACCGACGTTGACGACGCCGAACCAGGGGTTCTCGCCCAGGCGCAGGCCGATTTCGCCTCCGTTGCCTTCAGGTGGACGATGTGCAATTGGCCGCCGCCGGGCGCGTTGAAGACGTGCTTGAGGATGTCCGCTGAACAGTTCCCCTGCCTGCTCCGGCGTCGAACAGGCTTCGACGTAGCGGGAAGAAGCGGTCGAAGACCGCACGTCCGCCCGACGACCAGGCCCGTCTTGCGGCGCTCAGCAGTTTCTTGAGCCGCTTTTCTGATTCCACCCGGTCAGACAACGAACGCGGCGAGAAACTTGCAGAATCAGCACCAGGTCGGTGTCTTCCTGCGTTTGCCGTCTGGCCGGTGACGGAGCCGCCGACGAAGACCCATGAGCGGCGATTCCAGCGGATACGGGCACGAACGCGGCGCCACCGTCCCCGAAGCGGCGGCACTGCTGATAGAAGGCCAGCAGGCACGCGGTCAGATACAGCGGCCGCGTTTCGTCTTCGTGCTCTTCGGCAAGATTCAGGATGTTGATAATCCTTGCCGAAGCCGTCGTTGTAGAAGAACTGGTACGAGTAGTCGAAGAGGATGCACTTCGCGTAGGTCTGCGTCAGCGACTTTGTTGCCTGCTCGCCGCCTTGATCGCCTGGCCGAACGTGGCCGAATACTCGAACGAAAAGCCGTTCTCGCAAAGCCGTCGCCGCGCTTGTCCATCCACTCCTCGCCGCTCGAGCCGCGGTGGCCTTCGTCCACGAGCACGAGATTGTTCCCCTCGAAAGCGTCCATGGCCACGGTCTTCTCGCCGATGTCTTCGCGCAGCTTGTGGATGTCGATGATCTCGACGCCGCTGCCCGGTGAAGAGCGACTTGCTCCGTCCTTGTCGAAATAGCTCGGCCTCGATGCCGGCAGCTCGAACTCGTCCAGGTGCTGCCGCGACAGACCTTCGTTCGGCGTCAGCAGGATGATGCGGTTCAGTCCTTGCCGCCGGCCGGCCTTCCGAGGTAGTGCGGTACTGGCGGATGTGGCAGTGCATCAGCAGCGTCTTGCCGCTGCCGGTGGCCATCCAGAAGGCGATCTTGTTCAAGTCGCCTTCCGAGAATGGCTCCATCTGGTTGCGGGCATTCAGTCTGCCTCATTCGCAGCATGGATGGCCTGTATTCAGCGACATCAGCGACGCGGTCGGGTCCTGGAAATAGCGGTCCAGATACATCTCAGTGAGCAGCAGGCCGAGGTATTGAAAGTAAAGCGGGTAGAGCGTCTGGCCGAAGAGGTTGCGCTTCCGGGTGATGTGCTTCCAGTGGCCGACGATGTTTGTCGTCGTAATCGCGGAGTTGGTCGTCCGAGACGTGCGACCGCTTGATCGAGCTTGGGCAGGCGGGCGATGAGCTGCTGGACAATTTGCTGCCGCCGTCTTCCGCCCAGCCTTCAAACTCCGGGGCGCGGAGCATCTCGGAGAGGCGGTCGAAGTCCTCCATGCCGAGCTGCTTCAAGGCCCACGGTGGCGAGGATGAGTTTATCGGCAAAGTGAGTGGACATCAGCTCAGGCTTTCGAAGTTCGTGTGTCGAACATGAGACGCTGGAAGGTTTCCTCGATGAGGTGAACCTTGTTGTGTGGGTCGTTCAAGCGTGTGTGCTCCGTTGACGTAGATGAACTCGAATTCGGTGTCGGCCGGGTTCACTGCGAGTTTGGCGAGGAACTTCTCCAGGGCCTCGTTGTCGGCCACTAGGATCTGGCCGTCACGGTGCGCCAGATGAATCAGGCTGCGGCCACCAGCGCGTTTTTCGCCCGTGACGGTGAGAAAGCCTTTAGCGTGTCGATATGCTTCACCTTCAGGCCGATCAGCCAGTTGAAGGTTTCGACCAGGTCCACGGTCGTTTCCTTAGTTTCTCCCGGCGCTGGAGGTGGCGATATTCAGCTTGTAGGCGAACGGGATCGCGGAACTGCGGCGATGTCCAGCAGGCTGCTGCTACCGGCGCTCTCGACATCGAGGAAATAGCTCGAGTAGGTATTGGTCGCGGTTGTGGTCGCTGCCTTGGTGAGCGCGGCATCCTGCTCCGGTGTGCGGCGCAGCTGCAGATTGTTGAGCGTGTCTTCATAGCTTTCCAGCCGGACGATTTTGAAGGCGTGGGAAACGCCGGTGTTGCGGTTTTGCGGCTTGCCTTCTTTCCAATCGGTGGAATAGACGACCTTTTTCAGACGCGTGACAAGAACGGTCTCGAAATACTGCGCCCATTTCGACCAAGAGATATTTACGCTAGTGCCCCATCTTCGCGGTTCAGATTCAATGACCGCGTGACCTGTTGTGCCGGATCCAGCGAAGATAATCAAGCACTAGATGCGTTTAGCTCGGTGCGATCTGACGTGATGCGTCGCAAGTCTGGAGTTTCGGATTTCAATAGGTTCCGCGAAACCGAAGATGTTTCATACGTCCAGAGATGACGAATTCAGACAGCCGATATTCCACTATAGAACATATTTCGTCAGCAATTGCCCTCGCTTCAACCAAACAGTTCTAATCGTGGTAAGACCGTTAGTTTCGTAGTCAAAAACTACGATCTGACGTCCGCCGAATTAAGCCCCCAATACCAGCTACGGTCGACAGTCCTGATGCAGTCTGATCCGATAAAGGCGAATTTTCACCGGCGGTTCGGATGTCTCAAGTGGAACTCATCTCGCTATGCTCTGGAGTTCACGTCGCCTCCTTAATCTTGATGAAATATCCGTCATCATGATCGGATTCCGACAAATTGTAGGATAATATTGCTTATCGCAAGATCGCTCGTTTCGGATGCTTGACACCGTCACGTGCTGAAATCTCCGAGCCGCTTCGCAAATCGCGGCCTTCATCATCGACCTGACGAATCTCATTGGAGCAAGTTGGTCGCTCACTTCGCGGCAGTGTCTGTAGACTTCCCTGCATCAGGGCGACTTACCGAAACATAGCGATCATGTACTCGTGGCCGACTGAGAGTACCTCTACGCTAGTAATTCTTGCGATTCGGATTCCAATCAATATACCGTACCAATATTGGTTGTTGCGCGATGGTTTTGCTTCATCCCAACTCGATCACAGCTGCCAACTCAGTGTCATCAATCGTAGCATATCATTATACCGAGTCACTCGCAAAGAAGCATAAGACAAGTGCAGCAAGCCGGTCCAGATCAGTGAGCCCAAGAGGAGTGCTTGTAATCGTTCTTATACAGAAATCGGACTGTGCATCCGTATTGTACGGCGGATCGATATAGACGACACTTCACTTGCTCCCGATACCGCTCCTGCATGAGTTGGAGCGCCTGAAAGTTGTCGCGAGTGGAAGCAAACGCCGTCTGAGCGCTTGCGTCGAGGTCTTCAATTGATCGCCAGCAGCTTGAGCGTGAACTCGCGGGTGAAAGTGCCGCGTGTCCACCATCAGGTACGGGTTAGCCTTCAAGAAAGTCTGGCGTCCGGCTGCGGATTCGGTCCGAGAAGCCCGACCAAGTCTCCTTCCCATTCGTGCCATTGAGTCATCGTTGGCGCAAATGTCCGGGTAGAGCGCCTCCGGCACCCGGTCGAGCGTGAAGCAGTAACGGGTCTCCACGACGAACTTCTTCTTGAGCCAGAGCTTCTTCTGGAAGTTTTCCAGTTGCGCGAGCATCTGGATGATCGGCATGGGCGCAGCGGCGGATGGCGCGAATTTTCGAAGGTACTCCTCGGCCTTGGGCGCGTCTGCGTCCTCGATGTCGTCGAGGTGCATGACCTCGTTCTTGAGTAGAAATCGAGCTCCCGTCGGAGGAACCTGCCCAGGTCCTTGTGGATGAAGTAGTCGAACTGGTATTTGGCCGTGTAGCTGCGGAGGTGCTTTTGCAGGATCGTGCGCGTGTCTTTCTTGTCCTTTGCCCTTGTAGCGTGGGGTCGGCGGCAAAGAGCAAGCGCCTTCCACCGTGGTCGGCAATGTGTCGGCCAGAGTCTTTTCGGTGTCGGCGTTGAGCTTGTCCTGAAGGTTGCGTTCGCTGGCGTGCTCGCGATAGCGAAAGCGAATGCTGAGCGCGTCGGCCCCGTCTTCATCGAAGGGCTTTTCAGCCATCGAGCACAAAGGCGCGCGTGGTCTTGCCGTCGGGCTTGCGGTTATCCTTTTCGGTGTCACCTTCGACGAGTTTGAAGTGGATCGACGGATTCGTCGGGCAGGTCGTCGAGTTAGAGTTCACCGGCGGTCGAGGTCGGCCTTGCGAATGTGGAAGGTGTAGTCGCGCAGCAGCTCGGAGGACTTGATGTAATACTGATCCATGTTGGCCCAGATCAGCTTCACCTCCTCGCCGTTGTAGGGGATCATGTATTTCTCGCGCCCATGGACAGTAGAGCGATGCAAGCCGAGGAAGTCGCCGCCCTGGTAGTAGCGGGAGAAGAAGGTGAGCAGATGGGAATAGACTTCGTCGGCGGTGGCGTCGAGATCGGCGCCCTTGGCGAGCTTTTCGCGCAGTTCCATGACCGTAGGTGATTGTTCCGGGGCGATCCCGGCGCCTGCGCAGCGATCTTCGGCCTTTTCCAAGTCTTCTTCGAGCTTGAATTTGCACGTCGCCGTGACTGGTGAGCGCATCGCGGACGGTCTTTTCGAGATGCTTGTCGAGGAACTCGGTGATCTCGGCGTGGCGCTGGCGAAGAACGCGGTAGATGCCGAAGTCGAGATCAGCCTTGTCCAGCTCGAAAGCTCGCGGAGCTTCGCCTTGAGCTTCTCGAAGTTCGGTGAAGCGGGGATAGTGTGATCGTGTCTGGCATGTTGAAGTCCTAAATTATTAGTTGGCCATGTCGAACGTTGCTGCTCTGATCGTGCAGGCGACCAGCGGATAGTGAACAGAGCGATTGTGTCTGATAGTTGGGCTGAGTTTGCCGCGAATGGCGGCGACGAGCTGGTCGCGCTCGGCGAGGATGCGGTCCTCAACCTCGAAGATTTCCTGGCGGAGCTTGCGCTGCCGGCGCTCGGTTTCGGTGATTTCGCCCTGCAAGCGGGCTTGCTCGACCAGGTCGGTGGCCTTGCCTGCTTCGTTGCGCAGTTCGCGGATGCGTTTCTTGATGTCCTTAAGCGCCTTTTCGGAAGTGGCAATTGATCATCCGCCCAGCCATCGAGCTTGGTCGAGTTCGGCCTCGAAGAACTCGCGAGTTCCGCTCCGAGATGGCTTTGAGCAAGGCGTCTCGGCTCGCAGCCGCTGGCTCTAGAGTTTCGCGCTGTCCAGCGAGAGCTCGGCGGATGTGCGCAGAACTTTCCGGGCAACGTTGAAACAGGCGGGCGGCTTGTTCGTGATCAAGCATTTCCCGAGTCGGTGAGCTGCCAGCAAAGATCAGATGATCTTCGGCCTGATCTAGAGGCCTCGACGGTGAACAGGGAAAGTGTAAGCCAGCCGGATTGGCCGATCAACGGCTCAAGAATGGTGATCTTTCCGTCATGATCGCCGTAATCGAAGCAGACTTCCTGCGGTCGGCAGGTCGCGATCCTTAGCCTGCGCGATAACGGCCTCGGCGAGAGGATGGTTCAGCCGGTAAGGTGTGCCTCGCCGGAGCGGCGCGGCAGTTCGTAAAGGCCGAGCGGGATTTCATCGATTCCACTCGGGAAGGGACGAGCTTCAGCCGAAAGGAGGAGTCATTGAGAACTCGGCGTGACCGTCCAGCTCATGCCGGTGAGTCGCATGAGAAATTGCTCGAAGCGGTTCAGCGACGCCTTGGAGTTGTCGGCCTGCACCTTGAGCTTCTCGCGCACCTCGTCGTCGAAGTTCTCCAGCAGCTTCCGGCGCGTCTGCGTCATCGCCTCGTTGATCTCGAGGCTCAGTTCGAGCTGGAGCTGATCGAACGCGGCCTTGATCTCCTCGTGCTTGCGGCATGCTGGTAGATGTCGGCGATGCGCTTCTCGAAGTCGACGCCGGACTCGATGGCGCCGAGCACCTCGTCGCTGGCGCCGAAGACGCCCTCGAAGAGCTGGAACTTTTCCGACGAGCAGCTCGATAGACGCGCTGGTCGGCCGCGTTCTTGCGGTTCAGGAAGTTGACGACCACCACGTCGTGCTTCTGGCCGTAGCGGTGGCAGCGGCCGATGCGCTGCTCGATGCGCTGCGGATTCCACGGCAGGTCGTAGTTCACGACCAGCGAGCAGAACTGGAGGTTGATGCCCTCGGCGCCGGCCTCGGTGGCGATCATGATGCTGGCCCTCCTCGCGGAAGTAGTCCACGAGCGCCGAGCGCATGTCGGCGGTCTGCGAGCCGGTGACGCGGTCGGTGCCCTGGTGCCGCTCGAGCCAGGCGGCGTAGATCGCCTTCGAGCCGCTCGTCGGTATTGGTGCCGTTGAAGAGCACGATGCCGTCGCGCACACGGGCTGTCGGCCAGCAGCGCGGAGCAGGTAGCTCTGCGTCGCCGGGATTCGGTGAAGATGATCGCCTTTCTGCGCCGCGCCGAGCTCGCTGCGCCTTGGCGAAGGCGACCGTCGAGCGCCTTCAGCAGCGCCTTGCCCTTGGCGTTGTGCGTCGATGGAGGTGGCGAGCTGGCGAAGCTCGTCGAGGTCGGCGATCTCCTGCTTCGATGGCGGCGCGGTCGGCTCTCGGACAGCGGCTCGGCGTCTTCGTCTTCGGCCCATTCCTCGGCCGTCTCGTCGAGCGCCTCGTAGTCCTCGTCGAGTTCCTCGTCGAGCGGTTCGGTTGGCGTCTGCTTCGTCGAGCTTCGCCTTGCAGCCGCGTTCGAGATGGATGTCGAGCGCGCCGGCGATGGCGAAGGTCGAGGACGCGAGCAGCTTGCGCAGCACCAGCGTCATCAGCGAGCGCTGGCTGCCGGCAGCGCCTGGAGGTTGTCGCGCCGGAGATAGTCCGACACCAGGTCGTAGAGCTGGTCTTCGCTCTCCTCGGGCGTGAACTCCTCGACGATCGGCATGCCGGTTCGTGTAGGGGACGTAGGCAGTCACCTGCCGCCGCAGCGTGCGATGGCAACGGCTTGAGCCGCGCCTTCAGCGTCTGGAACACCTGCGTCCTGCGTCGAGATTGGCGAACTGCTCGCGGAAGCTCTTGAGGTCGCCGAAGGCGTGCTCGTCGATGAAGCTGACCAGCCCGAACAGTTCGAGCAGCGAGTTCTGCAGCGGCGTCGCGGTCAGCAAGCAGCTTCGGCGCGTTGCGCCAGCGCCTGCTTCAGCGTGTTGGCGATGACGTTCGACGGCTTGTAGACATTGCGCAGCCGGTGGGCTTCGTCGATCACGACGAGATCCCACGGCGTGTTGCGCAACGTCGGCCGCCTTGTTGCGCGCGAACTGGTACGAGCAGATGACGATCGCTCGTCTGCCTCGAACGGGCGGAAGTTGCCGCTCTTGATCGGCTGCGTTGTAGGACTTCGCTTCGAGGATGCTGCACGGCAGGAAGAACTTCTCGGTCAGCTCCTGATGCCATTGCTTGCGAAGATTGGACGGGCGTGATGACCAGGATGCGCCGCTTCCGCTCCGCCCATTGCTGCGAGATGACCAGCCCGGCCTCGATCGTCTTCCCGAGACCCGACTTCGTCGGCCAGCAGCGCGCCCTTCGACAGCGGCGAGTTGAAGGCGAACAGCGCCGCGTCGACCTGATGCGGGTTCAGGTCGACCTGCGCGCTGGCAACCGCGCCCGCGAGCTTCTCGATGCTGTCGGACGGGCACCGCTTGGTCAGCTCGTAGGCAAAGTATTTCGCGTGGTAGTCAGTGAGATTCATCCGCGGGGGCGCCGCAGTTTGCTGGGCGACTGCTGAATATCCCAGAGTAATCCGACTTTGCGAGCGCGCCGTGGCACGGAATTCGCACCGTTCGGTCTCTATGGCTCAGATGATCGGCGAGGCAGCGCGCTACACGACGGCTCAATCAATTCGTGTTTTTCAACGAATGCTCATTACGACGATGCTGATACTTGCCGTCCTGGGAGTTTTCGAAGGGGCGTTCATTTCGTTCTCTGTATTACGATGGGGCCGTACAGACCGGGGTTCATCTTGGGTTTGCCCTTTTGGGCGCACTAGGCGCTTTCTTCCTGTGTCGATATCAGACCCGTCGAATAGATCATTATGAGCGGGAGCGAAGGAAGTGGAGAAAGGGCGCGGTCGGCGAGTGCGTGATTGCCGACGTGCTTGCGGCTCTTTCCAACGAATACTCGGTGATCAATGATGTGACGACGGTTTCGGGGAATCTTGACCACGTGGTAGTAGGGCCCGACAGGCGTTTTTGCGGTCGAGACAAAGAACTGGCGGGGTATCATTGCTGCCGACGGGGACGGCGAACTCGTGCTGAATGGAAAAACCGCTTCAACTCCACACGTCAAAACCTTTGTGCGTCGAACAATGGGAGTCCGTGAGCAAGTGATGACCTTGACGGGCCGGGAGGAACTTTTCATCAGGGCGGTGATGGTGTTTCCGAAAGCCCGAGTTGACGCCCAGTTCGGGACAACGCCGCACGTGCATTGCCTGACGGACGAACGCATCTGCGATTACATCGAAGACCCGAAATACGCGCGGAGGCTGAATCCCAAAGAGGTTGATCAGATTGTTCGTGCCTTCAAGGGCATCGCCGGGATGGATGCAGAGTTTGCGACGACGTCAACGGCAGCGGTGAACCGATCAAAGAGTGAATCCACGGTTGTCGCGACAGCCGCTTGAAATCACGCGTAGCCTATAAATCGATCTGATTTTTGCACGCGTCTCGAGCGCGCTCGGTGAAAAGCTGAGACGAAGTTGGGAATGCGCCGTTCGACATGCTCAGGCCCTGCGGGAAGTGGGAAGTCGGGATGATGAGTTGAGAAAGTGGTGAATTCGGCTCTTGGCACGGATTTAGCACCATGGGCGGGCATGCCAAATCCCAGCTCAACCAGTTGATGCACGCTCTGACCGGGAGACTCGTTCTCGTCGTTATTCTTGGTGTCGTCGCTGCATTCCTGGTGCGAGAGGTTCTGAACTGGATCGAACGACGCGGTGGGCGACTTGTTCGCGGCGTTCGCAAATCACGAGCGGCTCGAACCACGTTCTCTGCGACCACCGTCGCTCAGCGAAACAGGGGCGGGACGCCGCAATGTCCGTCGTGCCGGCGCTTGATGGTGAAGCGAGCGGTGCACCGCGGCCCTAATCCAGGTGCTGAATTCTGGGGCTGCAGTAATTATCCGATACTGTCGCGCTACCCGATCGATCTGACGATTGCGGATTGCGGATTGCGGATTGCGGAACGCGGATTGCGGAACGCGGAGGTGGGAAGTGGGACCCGCCTTCGCCAAACGGCCTCCGCCAGGGCTACGCTTACACTGAGAGGATAGAGGATAGAAAATGACGACGTGCCGACAGCGCCTCAGGGAAAGGTGACGAAGGCGATGAGCGATACTTTGCTCATTGTGCAATCGCGTCGCTTTTCGGTCTGTAATATCCAATTACGCTCTTCTTGGGATCGCGAATGGACCACTGCAGGTGTGTTCTTTCGGCGACTCTCGCGCCGGGAAAAAGCGGCGCACCCTCGAAAAATGGGCATCGGACCGTATCGAAAGGCGGTTCGCCGTTTTCTTCACGGGACGTATGGAGAAAATTAATAACTGCGCAATCAAGCTTTCGCTTTACCAAGTCGGCGTCGCCGGGATGACCACCTTCGTTTATCGGAAGGGCTGCAGACGAGGCGTTCATCATGGCCGCGTACTCCTCATACGCATCGCGCAGAACGTTCAGGCTGACGGCCTCGCTTAGGTCGAGGCAATTGCCGGGCGCGATGACGGCTCCAACGACGAATGGGATTCGGACCTTGCTCGTCCCGGGGACCGGACGATCCCGCAAAAACTCCGCCCATTTCAATGCGCGGGCGGAACTATTCTCCCAAAAATACGCGCCAGATCCAAGCCAATCGTAATCGTTCTGACTGGAGACAATGTCCGCATCTCCGCGCAGCACCTTTTCGCCAACCGACTGGTCGCAACCGTGGTAGGCGAGGACAAATCCGCCGTAGCGCATAACCTACCGATATTGTTTGGTAAGCTTGCCGGACTTGGTGATGAACCCGTGTTTAATGAGGAAGGCGCGCGCGGCCCCGGGCTTCCGGATGAGCTGACGGGTCCTCTTTTTCATTTTCTCCGTGGTCTCTTTCGCCTCGGCCGGCGACAAGGTGGAGAATCCAGAGCCCATGGAGTCATTCTTTGGAAAAGTTGCGACGTTGCAAGCCCTTTCCGTCCCGCGCGCGTGCATGAAGTCAAAGGGGTGGCGAAGGGGAGCGCGTCCGTCATTGAGCTGCGGGATAGCAACGCGAGACAGCGAGGATGGAGGATGGAGAATTGAGAGATGGAAAATGGACGCCTCGACCCGCCTTCGCGCGCTACGGTGCGGCAGGCACAGTGAGGCGGCTACATCTCGCGGAGGTGGAGGGAACGAGGAAAGTAAGAATTAAGAAGGCAGAATTAGGAAGTGGGAAGTGGGAAGTGGGACCCGCCTTCGCCAGGGGCTATGGCGCGGCAAGCAAGTTGGAGAGGGCCGAATGGGCATGCTGGCACGAACCATAGCTGTTAGGCGAGTCGATGTCCTCCATGCGGGGAGCCCGCCTGCATCGCTATGCGCCTGCCCGTATCGCTACGAAAGCGTGCGGGCGTGGAAGCATTGCGGGCAGGGAAAAAAGGCGCAGGATCGAATAGATCGGCGCCGTCTACGACCAAACAAGGACAACATGAAAAAAATCACCAACTTATTGATAGTCTGTTCGCTGGCGCTGGCTGGAGCCGTAATGGCCCAACAGCCCACGCCAGAATCACAGCCACCAGGCAAAAAACCCGACAAAAAGGCGCCCGCGGAAATGAAACCCCAAGCGCCGCGTGCGCCGAAAGCGGACGCTCCAGCCGTCGCGCCGAAAACTGAGGCTCCGGTGCGTGCGCCAAAAACTGAGGCTCCGGTAGTGAAGGACGGCTGTGAAAGAAACCTGAGGCTCCAGCACGTGAGGAAAGCCGGCCCCGCCAAAGCCGGAAAAGAGGCGCCGAAGCCCGCGCCGCCCGTCAGCTCCGGAACGAGACGGCAGCCGGCCGATAATGCAGCCGGAAAAGAAGAGGCCGCATTCTCGGAAGCCTGCGCCCGCCGCCACCGCTCCGGAGACGAAGATGGAACAGCCGGCCACGAGTGCGCCGCCTGCCGACAAGAAGCAGCAGTCCGCCGAGAGCAAGAAGGATAAGAAGGCGCCTGCCGCACGCGAACACACCAACGACTCCCGCACCAACTCAGGCGGCTTCCACCCCCGCAACAGCCAAGCCGAGCACCCCGAGCCCAGCGGCAACGGCTCCGGCAGCAGCACGCACTCCGCCGGCAGCAGCAGCCAGCACCACTCCGGCAGCGACGCGCGCCGGCAAGCGCGGCTCCGTCAGTTGCGCAAACCAGCCCGACAAGGCCGGTCAATCCTGCCGCCGCGAAGAAGCCGGATGTTCAGAAGGTGGAGCAGATCAGGCAGCAGCACGCGAGCTTTCGTGCGCAGGCCAGGCCGGACAGGGTTCCGGCAGTCACGTTCACCGCGAACTATCGGATCCACGGAAGCGACCAGTGGCAGGGGCCGCAGTACGAAGTGTATCGCTCTTACCGTCCGGAACGGCACGATCAGGGTTATTATCGCTCGCGCTACCAGCGGGTGGAGCTAATCGCTGGTGGTTATTACTACTTCCACAACAACTACTGGTATCCGGCGTGGGGCTACAATCCTACCAATGAATATTATGCTTACGATGCCCCGATCTATGCCGGTAAACGCGCCCTACCGCCAGACAAAGTGATCGCGGACGTGCAGGCCGTGCTCCAGGAGATGGGCTACTACAAGGGTGAAGTGGATGGATTGCTCGGGCCGCTGACCCGCGAGGCGCTCACCGGCTATCAGACCGACCAGGGAATGGTCCGCGACCGCGGTGATCGACGAACCGACGCTCGACTCGCTCGGGATGGGATAAGCGGAGCGAAGTAGGAATTAAGAATTAGGAATTAAGAAGGCCGCCGGGGTGAACAATGCCTCGGCGGCCTTTTCTTTTTGGGGCGGCGCAACGGAAAGTGGCGCGTGACGCCGGCAGCACTGCGAGCAGGCTTTGGGGACGAGGGGTGGGTGAAAAATGCTTAGACGGAGAGGGCGTCTCGCCTGGACGAGCTTTCGACGCCGCAGAAAAGGACGCGACGCAAGATGCCTCGCTCGGCGGGCAAGATTCCCACCCTACCCGAGACGGTAGCGACTCCGAGGGTAATTCGCGGGCACTTTCACTGCGGCGCAACATCATCGTGAGCGCCGATGGAGCGCACCGCAGCCAGTACACTTGATCGACGGACTCGCGCGCAATCAGCGCGGATAGAGAATTGAGAATGGAAAATGATGGCCCCTGACGGCGCGACCGTCGCCGTCCGAAAGTTGGGTCGATGCCAAGGCTACGCTTAGACCCACCTTCGCTCGCTATGGCGTGGCAGGGGCAGAGAGGATTGAGGATTGAGGATGGAAGATGGCGGGCCGCCGATGGCGCGTCAGTCGGCGTCCGAAAGTTGGGTCGATGCCAAGACAATACCGAGGGCAACTTCGGCGCCGTAGATCGTGCGGGCAGTCTTGCGGTGGTCGGCCAATTCTTCGGTCACGGCCTTGGCGAGTTCGGGGCCGCAATGCCAGACAAGAGAATGCCGCCGGAACAAGCCCATGAGGCCATCGACAATCAGAAAAAGGCCGGCGAGTCCGAGAAGTTGTTTGGTGATGAGGTCTTGTTTCATATCGGGAAAGTGATGGGCGGGGTGCAATGTCGAATGACGAATGCAGAATGTCGAGTGAAGCGACCCGGGGGCCCAGAAAATGACGAATGACGAAGGGCGGAAGTGCGGAAGGCGAACGAGGGCGCAATCCGGAGTGAGAACGCCTGCGGGCGACACGCCCGCCGCTACACGGGATGCCACCAAGGGAAGTTCGAATTTCGAAATCCGAATGACGAATTGGAAAACCGGAAGCGGATCAGAAAGCCGCCACAAAGCGGTCGCGGCGACTTTCGCTTCGTTAAGTGCGTTTAGCTCATTCCGAGCTGTTCCAACGTCGGTTGGTCGATGGTGCCGGTGGGCTCGAGGCCCAGGGCGGTCTGGTAAGCGGTCAGCGCTTCCTGGGTCAGCGGGCCGACCAGGCCGTCCACTTCTCCCTTATATAATTCCTGCTCTTGCAAGATGCTCTGAACATCGGCCACGATCTGGTCGAACGGTTTCGCGCTCTTGCCGACATAAATGGGCCCGTCATACGGGTAATAGGCCGCGGAGTTATCGTAGCCCCAGGCCGGATACCAATACCCGGCATTCCAGTAGTACCAACCACCGCCGATCAGGACGACGTGTTTGTGGTTCGAGTTCCACCAGACCCGGTCGTGCCATTGGGGTCGGTACGTTCGGAAGACCTCGTAATGCGCGCCCTTCCAATTAGTGGCGTTCCTGATGCGGTAGTCCTGGTTGTACGTCACGCTGACGATCGCTGAGTTCGGGCTCGCGTGAAAATTCAGGTGCCTGGGCGTAAACACTGTTTTGTTCAAAGGCGTCTTCACGGTGATCGACGGCGCATGAACCTTTGGCACCGTGATCCTAACTTTAGGTTTCGGGATGTTCGGGAACTGCGCGTGTCCCGTCTGAACGCCGGCGGCGAGCGTAAGGGAAGAGGCGATCAATGTGATGATGAGTTTTTTCATAACGGGATCAGTGACGAGTGAGATGTGAAAAGTTGCGTTCCCAAGTTCAACTTGGGAACGAGGAGTAGAATTGGGAATTAAGAATTAGGAAGGAAACGGGAAGAAAGGACAAGGTTGAAATGCGGGGGAGATGCCGCCCGCTGCGGGCAGGAATGAGATGAGAGTGGCGACGAGGACGAGGATGGGGGGCGGGGGAGGGGGACAGGGGCGAGGATAGATGATTGAGGATAGCCGAAGGGCCCGCCGTCGCGCGAGGCTACGGCGCGGCAGGCGAATCGGAAGAACCTGAATTTCCAATTTAGGGTTTCTGAAGCGGTCAACGCGTGGGAGAGTCGGCGATGGCAAAGAAAGCGGCGACCAAACCAAGCACGAAAACCAAGAGCGCACCGAAAGCGCAAACCAAGCCAAAAGCGAAAGCCGCGGCCAAGGCGAAGCCCAAAGCAAAAGCCAAATCCAAAAAAGGCGTCGTCGCGAAGATTGCGAGTTCGATCGCCAGCACCGTGGCCAGTGTGATGCCGTCCAGCTCCAAGAAGTCGAAGGGAAAGAAGAAGTAAGGCCAGGCTGAGGCCCGGAACGGTGAATGGTGATGCGTTCCCAAGTTCAACTTGGGAACGAGGGACAGGGAATGACAGGCGCTTGGCCCAAGCGCCTCTACAATTTCGCCTACCGCAGGCTGTAGATCTCGACGAGGCCCAGGCCGGTTCCGCCGTTCTTCCCGGCGAGAATGGCGGTGAATGGCCCCGGCGATAGTGAGGTGACGATAGCCGACTCGTTGGTGTCCGCGGGCACAAGACCGTTTGCGCTCAATAGCGCAGCGGTAGCCGGATCATCGGTCCAGTTATCGTTTGCGATCAAGGTCGCGCCATTGGCGTCATGCAGTGCGAGCGTGGGATCGGCCAATAGATTCGTTAGGCCGAACTGACCCAGGGAGAGTCCAAGGCCGCGGATGGCCACCTGGACATTGCCCGTCTGAGGCGGGTTTCCGCCGAGGATGAAGCCTCCAATCATGACATTGTTCTGGGCGCCCACGAACCCGCGCGTGCTCATGTTGGCCAATACCGAGTCGACTGCCGGGTCGAGGTCGTAAATCTCGAGCAGGCCGATACCGCTCGTCTGATCCTTGCCGGTCAACACCGCGGTGTAAGCAGCGGCGGGCAGAGAAGCGATGATGACCGATTCGCGGTCGTCCCCGGGTTCGTAGGGAGTCCCTTCGATCTGGCTGCGTTGGTCGTCTTTCCAATCGTCGTTTTGGAAGAGCAAGCCGCCATCTGCTCCTCGCAACGACAGGGCGGGATCGAGGAGCAAACCGGTGAGCCCCAAATTGCTCAAAGAGGGTCCTAAACCGCGGATGAGGACCGGCTTTGAGTTGTTCCCCGAGATGATGAATCCGCCGATCATGGCGTTAGCACCGGTCCCGACTTCCAGACGCGTGGAAATATTGAGCGGTTGAACGGAGGGCGGAGTCGGGGTCGGTGAGGGTGAAAGGTTGATGACGGTAATGGTACCGGCGGCGCTGAAAGGATTTGACCATCGCTGGTCGGTGTAAACGGCGTTACCGGAAAGGGTGAGGAGAAATGCTTCGAGGTCGAGACGGTCCTGCGAGGTGAGGTTTAACACTTGCAGACCGCCGCCGGGACGCCGCAGACGCGGATCCAGATTCGGGTTGTCGGCCGGGATGGCGTTGTAGTGATTAATCACCGCGGCGAGCGTGGTGAAGCTGCCGTTGTGCATGAACGGCCCGTTCAATTGTCCGGTAGGGCGAGCCAGATTCCGGAGCGAGGGAGCGCGCGTGTTGGTTAGATCGGTGCTGCCATCGATCGCGGCGATGACACCGTTGTTGCGGCTGTTCGGATCGATATCGAACTCCGGCGGCCGGTGACATACAGCGCAGCCGGCGCCGCCCTGGTCAGGCGGCCCGAGGAACAACTGCTTTCCCTTATTTTCGCTGGCGGTGAAGTTTGGGAAAGGCTGGGGATCCGGCGCGCCCGCCCGGCCGGCATCGTACCTTGAATCGAAGGATTGAATACTGCGAACGAACTGCGCGAGGGCGTTTTGGATCCGCGTTTCGTCGATCGTTGGGGAGCCAAAAACGAAATTGAAGAGCAGCGGATATTCCTGGGTCGCGGAGAGCCTCGCGATGAGATCGGAGAAATTCGGATCGCCATCGAACCCGCTGAATCCCATCTCGTTTGTCCCCCGGATCGGGCGGGTCGTCTGATTTTCGAGAGAGACGGCGCGTTCGTCCCAAAAGAAATGGACCTCGGTGCCGAACCTTGCATTCACCAGGCGCGGGGTATGGCGACTCGTCGCGCCCCCTACGCCGACGCTCGCGATCGAGCTGTCACTGAAAGCATGCGCCTGCTGGTGACAGGAACTGCAACTGACGGTGTCGTCGCGAGAGAGCCGCTTATCGTAAAAGAGGACGCGGCCCAACGTGGCCCCGGCATCTGAGATCTGGTTCCCGGCCGGTGTGTTGTCCTTCTGGATGTAGACCGGCTTTGCCTGATTGGCGTAGTTCGGCAAGGCGGCCAGATTGATGACGCCGTCTTGCGCTGGCGAGGAAACAGCAAATTGCGAGGCAAGGAATGCGGCGAGCGGGAGACAAAGACGTTTCATACGGAGAAACACCACTTGTCCCTATCCCCCCGCTCGGAAAATGGAAGGGCCTAAGTGAGGACGAAGCGCGACTGATGGAGTGTTACCCTGCTAGAGGACGAAAGTGGCTCGGACGAAAAACAGCAGGTGGACTGGTCGCTCGAAATCGGAAGTCGGAATGGAGCGACCGGGATGAGCGACATGGAAGGTAAAGTCGCGCAGGGTGGCGACGAGGGAGGCGGGAGCCGACCGAGTTTCAACGCGGATTGGGAAGGGGCGAGGATAGAGGATAGAGGATAGAGGATAGAGGATGGCCTCGAAGGGCGAAAGGTAGGGAGCGTCGAGGCCAAAGGAATGCCGACGGCGATGCGTTCCCAAGTTCAACTTGGGAACGAGGGAAAGCGGCATCTTATCTGCAGGCCAAATGTCACTTGCCCAGACGCCTCGGCAGAGAGGCGGCTACAGTCTTTTTTGATTTTTTCCGGGCGGGCGAGACAGCTTTGGTCGCAACCGGCTGGAGGGCCAGAATCCGGGCCAGTTCTTTTTCGTCGGTGAGATCGAGGCGGAGCGGGGTGATGGAAACAAAGTTGTTCGCGAACGCCCAGCGGTCGGTTCCTTCTTCTTCGTCGTCCAACGGTTTGATGGTGAACCAGTAGATCGGGCGCTTGAGCGGATCTTTCCCGGGAACGACGTCGCCGTCGTATTGCTTCACGGCCTGGCGGGTCCAGCGAATGCCTTTCGGTTTTGCGGGCAGGTTGACGTTGACCAGACACATCTCCCTTTCGTCGAGGAGAAGCTTGAGCGCTTGTTCGACGAACGGTTCCAGCGAGGTGAAGTCGTGTTCCTTTTCGGTGACGGAAGTGCTGAAGGCGATGCCGCGGAGCCCGAGCAAGGCGGCTTGTTTGGCCGCGGCGAGCGTGCCGGAATGCCAGCAGGAACTGCCGAGATTCGGACCGAGATTGACCCCCGACAGAACGAGGTCGACCCGTTTCCAAAGATAGGCGCCCAGCGCGACGCAATCGGCCGGGGTGCCATTGACGCGATAGGCTTCGAAGCCGCCAGGGAGCGGGGTGCGGCGGAGTCTCAGGGGACGGGACGAGGTGATGGCGTGGCCCATGGAGGATTGTTCGACGTCGGGTGCGACGATGCGGACTTCACCGAAGCGGGACGCGACTTTGGCAAGGGCAGCGATGCCGGGGCTGTAGATGCCGTCGTCGTTGGCGATAAGGATGCGGAGTTTCATTCACTGTAAGAAACGTATCCCGAAACAGTTTTGGCCGAATCTCAGTGAAAAAATACGCGCGTTTTCATCGGGAGGCGCGAGTAAGGGGGATGCGAATTCTTTTGCTGCACAATCCGAATGCCGGGCGGGAGGAACATGAAGCAGAGGAATTGATTAAGGCGCTCGCGCACGCCGGGCACGAAGCGATTTATCAATCGTCGAAGAAAAAGGGGATCAGGAAGGCGATCCGAAATGAGATCGACCTCGTGCTGGTAGCGGGCGGAGATGGAGCGGTGGGCAAGGCGGCGCGATACCTCATCGGCAGCAAGATTCCGTTGAGCATTCTGCCGCTGGGCACGGCCAATAATATGGCGCGCACTCTTGGATTCTTCGCTTCCGCGAAAGCCTTGATCGCGAAAATCAGCCAGGGAAAACGGCAGGCGTTCGACGTGGGCCTGGCCCGGGGCCCCTGGGGCAAGCGCTATTTCTTCGAGGGGGCGGGCGCGGGTTTGTTTGCGGATTATCTGCGGGCTCCCAGAAAAGAGGCAGAGGCCGGCCCGAAAATATCGAAGGAGGAGGAGATGAAGCGGCACGTGGTCGAAATGCGGCGCCACCTCCAGGACTACAAGGCGCGTCCGTGGCGGATCGAACTGGATGGCAGGGATTGTTCGGGGCGCTATCTCCTTTGGCAAGTGATGAACATTCGCTCGGTCGGTCCCGTGCTGGCACTGGCGCCGGGAGCGAGGACTGATGACGGCGAGTTGGATTTCATTGGCGCGCGCGAGGAGGACCGCGGGTTACTGCTCGATTACCTCGATGCGCGTCTGGCCGGAACGAAAGTGAAGTTTCCGTTGCGGCCGAAGCGTTTCAAAAAAATGCGCGTGCGCTGGAAGAAATCGCCGCTGCATTTCGACGATCAGGTCTGGCCGGAGGAAGGGGAAAAACGGCCGGAGCCGTGCGAGATCGAGATTACGGTGAAGGGGGCGGCGTTGGGAGTGTGGAGGGGGTGAGGCGAATGACGAATGACGAATGACGAATGACGAATGACGAATGACGAATGACGAATGACGAATGACGAATGACGAATGACGAATGACGAGGAAGGACTGTGAGGATGGAGGGCGGAGGTGGGAAGGGGCAAGGAAGAGGATGGCGAATTACGAATGGCGGATGGCGGACGATCAGGGTTTGAATCCGATCCTCGACTTTGGCGGTAGAGGCGGGCCTTCCGGCGGATCAAGGAGATCAAGAAGGAAGAACTCCCGGAGCGTTCGAGGGCAGGCGACCTGCGGTGCGGCGCGACTGATAATCGCATTTAGGCGCGAAGACACGACGGCATACGAATTCTCGTTGTATGCTTAAAGAGATTTTTGGTGGGAATGGGTCCGATCAACGCAACGGACGGTTGAAGGGGAAAGTGGCGATCGTCACGGGCGGTGGCACCGGGATTGGCGAAGCGGTCGCGCACAAGTTCGCCAGGGAAGGGGCGCGCGTTGTGGTCTGCGGGTTGCCGGACGATCCGAACGAGGATGTCGCGAAGGCGATCCGCGAGAAGAAGGGCGAGGCGATCGCATTCGGCGGTGATATTTCAGACGAGGGCGCGGCGAAGGCGTGTGTCGATATTGCGCTCAAGAAATTCAAGCGGCTCGATGTACTGGTCAATAATGCCGGCGTGTTTCTCGATAACGCGATGACGGACGACTATCCGATCGACGATTTCGATAAGACGATCCGGATGAATATTCGGTCGGCCTTCCTGATGACGCGGTTCGCGCTGCCGCATCTGCGCAAAACGCGAGGCAATATCGTCTCGGCCGGGTCGGAGTCGGGATTGATCGGGCTGGCGCAGAACACGCCGTATGGCGGAACGAAAGGCTGGATGCACGCCTTCATGCGCGGGGTAGCGGTGGAGCAGGCGAAGCATGGGGTGCGGGCGAACTGCGTGTGCCCGGGGCCGATCGACACGGCCTGGACGCACAAGGAGACGGGGCCGATGGACCGGAAGATGGAGATCGGTCTGATCCAGGCGGTGCCGCTGGCGCGGCGCGGGACTCCGGAGGAAGTGGCGAACGTCTACGCATTCCTGGCGTCGGACGAAGCGAGTTATGTGACGGGTGCGCTCTATTATGTGGACGGCGGGACGACAGTGGCGAAAGGGCCGGTGGGCGATGAGGTGCCGAAGTCGTTACGGAAACAACCGAAGGGCGAACTGGAGTTGAAGCATTCGCGCGATGGATTGCGGAATAAGAAGACCCGGATGGTGAAGGGAAAAAAGTGAATCGTGAGTCGTGAATAACGAATGGAGCGACCGGGAAGGAGCGACATAGAAGGTAAAGTCGCGCAGGGTAGCGACGAGGGAGGCGGGAGCTGACCGAGTTTCAATGACGAAGGCGGAAGAGGGAAGCCAAAGTAGGAAGGAAGAAGGAAGATTTAAGAAAGGAAGCAATTCCTCATTTTTCCTTCTTAACTCTTACTTTAAAACGTAGCGGCCGGTCTTTTTGGTTCCAATCCGGCGGACCAAGCCGGCCTTGATCAGTGGTCGTAATAGATCGAGGGCGCCTTGTTTTGAGATGCCGAGTGCGTCCCAGATTTCGCGCGGGGTCAGGGCCCTGTGTTCGCGCAAGAGATGGAGGAGCTGCTCCTGTTTCGGGCGCAGCACTAGCTTCGTTTTCCCCCCGTGCGCCGTTAATTTTTGGATCCGGCTCCAGACTCGCTCCAGCGTCCCCCGCAATCCTTCCGCGCTGTATTCGAGCCAGGCAGTGAGGTCACCCTCTTCCTCCTGCACGCCTTCCAGCGCGGCGTAATAACGCGGTCGATCTTCCCAATAAAATTCGTCGATCGAGAAAATGTGGTGGCTGTCGAAGCCGCGCCGGTAGAGTTCCCACAGACTGAGCATCCGGCCGGCCCGTCCGTTGCCGTCCGCAAACGGATGGATCGTTTCAAACTGATGATGCACGATGGCTGAGCTGAGGATGGGAGAAGTTTTGGCCGCATCCTTATTCCACCACTCGAGGAGGTCGGACATCATCGGCTTCACCTTTTCCGGACGGGGCGCGATATAGTCTCCCACCTTCACGCGGATGGTTCGGTACTCGCCCGCTTTTCCCTGGTCCATCACTTCGCCGGCCAGGATCCGGTGCAACTTGAGCACCTCCGCATGGTTGATGAGCTTGCGGGAGGCGTTTTTTTCGACAAAGCGCAGACCGGCGAAGTAATTGTCCACTTCGCGGCGGGCGCGTTGTGCGGTGGCCGGAATCTCGCGGCCTTCTTCGATGGCCCGGACCTGTTCCAGGGTCAGCGGATTGCCCTCGATGGCGGTGGAAGAATGGGCGTTGCGGACGCGGGTGTCTTTTTGCAGGGCTGGAATCCACGGCACCTGGACGGCGGCGGCCAGAATGCGCTCGCGCAACGCCGCGACCTGTTCGACCCGGGAGAGGAGGAGCGGCGTGATGGTGTAGTTTGGGTGGAAGCTCACGTGTGTGAGTCAAGCGTAAGTCAAGTTTTGAGTCAAGCGGGGGTTGAGGTCGGAAGTGGGAAGTGGGAAGCCGGAAGTGGGGGGAGGGTGGAAGCGATTCGTTCTTGTGCCGGTTGGATAGGGCGCTCAAAGTGCGTTCACAGCAAATCCCAAAAATGAAAACAAAAAATATCGCTCAGTTCACGATCGTCGCGGTTGCTCTTGCGCTCGGCTTGCCGGCACGCGCGGATACGATGGCAGTCCCCAGCAAAGAGAAGCCGGCCTTCACCCTGGATGTGCCTTCGGATTGGAAGCCCACGGGCGATGCAGCCGACGAAAATGTAGAGGCGACCGCGCCGGAGGATGCCGCTTATCTCAGTGCGTGGATCGTAAAGGCGGCAGATGAGAAGGCGCTGCTCAAAGATTTGGACGCGACCCTGAAGGATGCATTAAAAAGCATCGACGGGGAACCCAAACAACATGAGCTCGACGTGAACGGAACTCATCATTACGTGATCAGCGGGAGCGGCGTCGATAAACGCGCGGGCAATAAGGTGAAATTCCTGGTGGGAATTTTCGACGCGGGTGGAGATAACGTGGGAATCGTCTATGCCGACTATGATGCGGACGCCCCGGACAAAACAATGGGTGTGCTCGAGGGCATCTTGAAGTCGATTAAGGTCTCCAAGAAATAACCCGTTCGCAGGCTCGGGGCGAGTGCGTTCCCAAGTTCAACTTGGGAACGAGAAGGGTGGATTGTAGAGCGTCTGTATCAGACGCCATTTTAGGAGCGGCGTTTCACAGAAACGCCCTGCAAGAATGGCAGGGACGCTGTGCTGCGGTGGCTGGAACCACGGCGCTCTGTGTCGCCGTGTCTGAAGAAAACGCCTCGACGCAGCGAGGCCGCTACAGCAGTTCCTAACGCAGGTTGTAGACCTCGATGATTCCTAGACCAGTTCCGCCGTTCTTCCCGGCGAGAATCGCGGTGAATTGTCCCGGCGGCGTTGAGGCGAAGATGGCCGACTCATTCGAGTTCGACGGGGCAAGACCGTTTGCGCCCAAGAGCGCGGCAGCGGCCGGATCGTCGTTCCAGTTGTCGTTCGCGATCAGGGTGGCGCCATTCGCATCGTGCAACTCGAGCGTGGGATCGGCCAGCAGATTGCCGAGGCCGAACTGACTCAGGGACGGCCCAAGGCCGCGGACGGCGGTCCGAGTGTTGTTGTTCCCGCCGAGGATGAACCCGCCAATCATGACGTTATTCTGTGAGCCGACGAACCCGCGAGTGCTGATGTTAGCCAATTGCGAGTCCACCGCCTGGTCGAGGTCGTAGGCTTCGAGGAGGCCGATACCCGTCGTCTGATTCTTGCCGGTCAGGACGGCGGTGTAAGCGCCGGGCGACAGTGGAGCGATGATGACCGCTTCGCGGTCGTTGCCGGGTTCGTAGGGAGTGCCTTCGATTTGGCCTTGCTGAGCGTCTTTCCAATTGTCGTTCTGGAAGAGCAAGGCGCCATTTGCTCCGCGCAACTCCAGGACGGGATCGTTGAGCAAGCCGGTGAGCCCGAAATTACTCAGGGATGGTCCGAGGCCGCGGATGAGGACCTGCTTCGGGGTGTTCCCGGTGATGATGAAGCCGCCGATCATGGCATTGTCGCCGGCGCCGACTCCCAGGCGAGTAGAGATATTGAGGAGCTGAGCAGGAGGCGGAGTTGGGGTCGGAGTCGAACTTGGACCCGGGCTCGGTGTTGGGATCGGGGTGGGGTTCGGCGTGGAACTTGGACCTGGACTTGGTGTTGGATTGGGAGACGGGGTGGGAGTTGGGATCGGCGTCGGATTTGGCGTGGAACTTGGAGCTGGAGTTGAGGTCGCTGTGGGAGTGGCGGTTGCCGTCGCGGTCGGGGTCGGGGAGGGCGGAACGTTAATGAGGGTGATGGTGCCGGCGGCGCTGAAGGGATTCGACCATTTCCGTTCGGTGTAAACGGCGTTGCCGGAGAGGGTGAGGAGAAATGCTTCGAGGTCGATTTTTTGCTGCGGAGTCAGGTTCAACTGTTGCACGCCGCCACCGGGACGGCGCAGCCGCGGATCGAGGTTGGGGTTATTGCCAGGGATGGCGTTGTAGTGATTAATCACCGCGGCCAGAGTGGTGAAGGTGCCGTTGTGCATGAAAGGCCCGTTCAATTGGCCGGTGGCGTTCGCCAGATTCCGGAGCGAGGGCGAGCGGGTGTTGAGGAGATCGGTGCCCCCACCGATCGCGGCGATGACGGCGTTGTTGCCGCTGTTCGGATCGATGTCGAATTCCGGCGGCCGGTGACATATGGCGCAGCCTGCTCCGCCCTGGGCGGGTGGCCCGAGGTAGATCTGCTTCCCACGATTTTCGCTGGCGGTGAAGTTTGGAAAAGGCTGGGGATCCTGCGCGACTGCTCGTCCCGCATCGTACTTGGAATCGAAAGATTGAATGCTGCGAACGAACTGGGCGAGGGCGTTTTGGACCCGCGTCTCGTCGATGGTGGGGGAGCCGAAAACAAAGTTGAAGAGCACCGGATATTCCGGCGTGTCAGAGAGTCTCGAGACGAGATCTGAGAAATTTGGATCAACTCCGGTCCCACTGAATCCCATCTCGATCGGGTTCTGGATTGGCTGGGTGGTCTGATCTTCGAGAGTGTCGGCGTGTTCGTCCCAGAAGAAATGAAGCTCGGTGCTAAACCTCGCGTTCGGCAGGCGGGGGGAATGGCGTACGGTCGTTCCTGCCACGCCGAGGCTCGCGATCGAGCTGTCGCTAAAGGCATGCGCCTGCTGGTGGCAGGAGCTGCAGCTCACGGTGTTGTTGCGGGAAAGCCGTTTATCGTAAAAGAGAACGCGGCCTAACGTGGCCCCGGCATCTGAGATCTGGTTTCCGGGCGGCGTGTTATCCTTCTGAATGTAAGGCGGCTTCCCCTGATTGGCGTAGTTCTCCAGCGCGGCGAGATCGATGATGCCATCCTGCGCCTGCGAGGAAGCAGCAACTTGCGAAACAAGAAACGCGGCCAGCGCGAGAGTAAAACGTCTCATGATCGGAGACTCATGCGTGGAAAAACACCGGCTCTGTCTAATAGTCGCGCGCGTTTATGGCAAGGAGGAAGGGTGAGGGAATTGTGAATCGTGAACCGTGGGGCGAATGACTCGCCTTTGCCGAGGCGACGGCCCGGCGAGCGAATGAAGGCGGGCCAATTTAGGCTTGCGCGGGTTTAGGAAATCCGACGAAATGGAATCGCTTTCCCTCACGAATGAACCTGATCGCTCGCCTCCTCGTTTGTTCCCTGTTGCTGACTACGCTGGGCAAAGATGCTCGAGCCGAGAGTCTGCCGCAGTTTCGGCCTGCGTTACTCGGTCATCATAAGAAATCGCTCGTTGATACGATCGATACCCAAATGTTGGTGAAGCGCGGACAAGGCGACGGTTTCGTGATGTTTGGCTGCGCCGTGTCGCAATATGGGGACGGCTACTGGTCGCGCACTTATCGAGCCTCGCCCAACACCGAGCTCCTGCAAAAGGAGGTCCTCGGCCGGATCGATCAGGCGATGTTTGAGCCCGCGGTCTACAAAGGTGGCCATGTGGCGGTTTATCTGACAGGGTCCGTTGTCTTTGCCGTCCGCGACGGAAAACCACACCTCCGGATCTTTTTGCATCAACAGGACGATGAATTGAAGAAAGGGACCGATTTTATAGCCCCGCAATGGGCCTTCGCGGCGCCGGGCAATACGAAGTTTGACGGCATTTATTATCCGCCCCAAGCGCCTGGCCGCGCGGGCGTCGCGTCGCTGAAGCTCAGCGTCAATGAAACGGGGCAAGTGCAGGCGGCGAGCCTGGTCTACGAGCACCCCCCGGGCATGGGATTTGGCAAGGAAGCGGTCGGTCCCATCCGCGACGCGGCGTTTATCCCAGGTTTTCGCAACGGGAAAGCTGTGAGCTGCCAGTTTAACTGGACGATCATTTTCACGGGGCCGGGCCGACAGATGAAAACGGGCTGAAGCGAATGCCGAATGGGGAATGGAGGGAACGATGGTTCTTGTGTCGGGTGGCGCGACCGCTCAGGCTTGGGGTTCACCGATTCCAACCCAAAAAATGAAAACAAAAAATATCGCTCAGTTCACCATCGTCGCGGTTGCTCTTGCTCTCGGATTGCCAGCCCGCGCCGATACGATGTCGGTCCCGAGCAAGGAGAAGCCGGCGTATACCGTTGACGTTCCATCGGGCTGGAAGCCGAAGGCCGACGTGGAAGACGAAAGCGTGGAGGCGACCGCGCCGGACGATCACGCCTATCTCAGTGCCTGGATCTCTAAGAGCTCGGAGCCGAAGGCCAAGGAGAATTTCGTCAAAGACCTGGACGCGACGCTGAAAGATTCGCTCAAGAGCATCGACGAGGGCGCCAAAGAGGAATCGTTCGAGGCCAATGGGGTCAAGATGACCGTGATAAAAGGGAGCGGCGTCGATAAACGCGCCGGGACCAAGGTGAAATTCCAAGTGGCGATATTCTCGGCCGGGGGAGACATGATCGGAATCGTTTACACCGACTGGGACAGTGATGCGCCGAAGGACATAATGGATGCGATTCAGGGCATCATGAAGTCCATCAAAGTCTCTAAGAAGTAAGATTTAGGAATTAAGAGGTAAGAGAGGAAACGCTGTTCAGTCGTTTCGTTGCGGTCGTTCGCCGGGATCTTGTGACAATCCGCGAGCGTGTTACGCCGCAATTCCTAATTCTTCCTTCTTAAGTCCTACTTTGTCTTACCCAGCATGGTGCCACGGCAATCCGGGCTGCCGCAGAAGCATTCATATAGCTTCTTCGACTTCCGGGTAATCGGCTCGTCGATTTCCAGCGAGTAATCGTAAGAGAGTTCTTCGCCGGGTTCGATGTCGCGGATGGCGTGGATGAAGATGCGGCCATTTTTTTGCTCTGATTCGCAATTTGGATCGCAACTGTGATTGATCCAGCGCGCCTCGTTGCCGCCGATCTCGGGATCGATGACTTTACCGTTTCCAACTCCGAAATAGAAGGTGTGCGGATCATTCTCGTCGTCGGGGGCGTCTCTCTCGGCTACCCGCTGGCCGGTGTATTCAATGACGCGGGTGCCCTTTGCGATAAACTCGCCGGCGTAGACGCCGCGGCCGTGCACACCGGAGCGGCGGACTTTCAGCAGAGGCGGAACTTTACGAACTCGAGAAGGCATAGAGGCGAGGGCGAATGACGAATGACGCGCCTTCGCTCAGGCTGCGGCGTGGCAGGCGAATGGCGAATGATGAAGAAGGCGATCTACCCAACAGAAAAGCCGCCACGCATCTGTCGTGACGGCTTTTCGTGGGTTTAAATTGCTTAACTTACTCCGAGCGATTCAAGCGTCGGCTGGTCGATGGCGGCGGTTGGCTCCAGGCCCTGTGCGCTCTGATAAGCGGCCAGCGCTTCCTGGGTGAGGGGGCCGACTAATCCGTCCACTTCTCCGCGATAATAACCCTGCTCCTGCAGGACGCTCTGCACATCGGCCACGATCTGGTCGAACGGTCTTGGGCTGTCGCCGACATAAATGGGCCCGTCATAGGGATAATAGGCCGCCGAGTTATCGTAACCCCAGGCCGGATACCAGTACCCGGCATTCCAGAAATACCATCCGCCGCCGATCAAGGTGAGGTGATTGTGGTGCGAGTGCCACCAACTCCGATCGTGCCATTGGGGGCGATAGTTCCTGAAGACGTTATAATGGCTGCCGTGCCAGTTCTGGGCATTCCTGATGCGGAAGTTCTGATTGAAATGCACGCTGGCCACCGATGAGTTCACTCTCGCGTGAAAATTCTGATGCTTCGGCTGGAAGTTTTTCACGGTCTTGTTCTTGAACTTGTTCGGCTGCACCGAGGGCAGGTTATTTGGCTGAATCACCGGCTTGTTGGGATTCATCACGTGTTTATTGGGCTGAACCACGGGCCCTGGATTGAGCTGCTGCTTGGGCGAATTGTTGTGGCGAACCATGGAATTGTCCTGGAGCGTGGGAGCCTTGTGCTGCTTGGGCATCGCCTGCACCTGAGGATTCGGCTGCATGTGCTGCTTGGGTGCCATGTGTTGCTGCCGGGGCGCCATCTGTTGTTTAGGCGCGACGCGCTGCTTAGGCGCCACTTGCTGCTGTTGGACCGGCTTCGATTTCTTGTTTTTCGGGTTCTCCTGCTCCGCGGGCTTTGCCTGCGCGCCGGCTACGAGCGCAAGGGAAGCGCCCATCAATATGGTGATAAATTTTTTCATTCTGTTCCTCGGTTGACTCACTTTTCTTCGTTCTTCGACTATGTTTTGGCTGCTAGGTGGCTTCAGTTCTTTCGACGGTCGACTGCGCCAACTCTTCAATCTATTTAAGCTACGACGGGACAAGCCGGCAGGCGAATGAGGAATAACGCGGAAGTCGGAATGCGGAATGACCTTGCGGTAAGCCTGGACGTGACAAGCAAAACGCCGGCCCAGAGGCCGGCGTTTCGATAAACTGGTTAGCGCCGGTTAGTGGCGGTCGTTGTGACGATCATCGTTTCTGTCGTCGTGGCGGTCGTCATGTCTGTCATGGTGACGATTCGAGTTATGCCGGCGGTGTTCGCCGCGGATGTAGTGGCCGTGAACCCAATGACCCCGGGACCTATGACCGGGAACCCAAACCATTTCGTAGTCGCCAGACCAATAGCGAGGGCCGTGTTGGTAGTACGCTTGGTCGCCTATCGCGATGCTAAAGCTTTGTGCCGGCATCGTGGCCGGAAGAAGAATGCTGGTCGCAAGCGTGCCGACGAGCAGAAGTTTTTTCATTATCATGCAACTGAATCGGCTGGGAGTGGCAAATTGCGTCCTTTGCGGAATTAGAATAGTCATAACTTCCTGTCGGGGAGGGGCGGAAGTGGAAGGTGAATGGGACCCGCCGTGCGGCAGGCGAACGATGCCGCGAGGAGCGTTACGGGATTCGATAGGCTTCGACGAGTGCGACACCGGTGGCGCCGGCTTTGCCTCGGACGATGGCGGTGTAGCTCCCCGGATTGAGGAAGGCCGCGACGAAAGCGGCTTCGCGGTCGTCGGGCGGAGCAAGCAGGGTGGCGTCTACGGCCTGGGTGTTAAAGTCGATCCAGTCATCGTTGAGGACGAGCAGGGAGCCGTTGCCGTCGAAAATCTCGAG
>CAVZAD010000007.1:0-37941 GCA_963773185.1 uncultured Verrucomicrobiae bacterium
AAACCGTGACGAACAGGAACAGCGCGAGAAATGCGACACGGCTCATGGACGTCACTCGTAGCGCAGCGCTTTCACCGGATCCAGCCGCGCGGCGAAATAGGCCGGGATAGCGCCGCGACCGAGCAGATAATAAAGGCGCCGACGCAGATGATCGCGACATCGCGTGGAATCACTTCCGCCGGAATCTGCGAAAACTGGTAAACCTGCCGAGGAAACACTTCGATTCCGAACGTGGACGCCAGCAATTGACTGAATTCGTTTCGGTAACGGATCAGCGTCATCCCCAAGCCCGAGCCCGCCAGCGTTCCGAAAATCCCGACGACCATCCCCTGGGCGAGAAACACCCAGACGATCTGCCAGATATTCGCGCCGATCGCTTTCATGATCCCGATCTCGCGCGTCTTCTGCACCGTCACGGTGATCAGCGTGTTCATGATCCCAAAAGCAGCCACGACCACGATGAAGAAGAGCAGGAAGAACATGACGGTCCGCTCCAGCCGAACGGCTTCGAAGAACTGGCTGTTCATATCGATCCAGGTTTGCGCGTATTCCGGCGGCTGGAGAAACTTCTGGATCGTCGTCTTCACGCCTTCCGCGCCGTAGGGATCAACCGTCCTGACCGTGATGCCGTGCAGCGCGTCCTCCAGCCCGTAAAGCTCCTGGCCCACATGCACCGGCACGAGAAGGAACTCGGAGTCGTGCAGGTAATGGCCGGTCTCGTAAATGCCGGTCACCGTGAGTTCCTTCGGCAAGACGACATCGCGCAGTTGATCGATCGCCGCTTTCTCCTGCGCTCCTGGGTCTCCAGCTTCTTAATGCCGTCGAGAATTTGGCTGAGGTTCCCAGGCGAATAGACCGTGAGCTTGTCGCCGACGTCGATATGGAGTTTCCGTGCGAGCTCCACGCCGAGAACGGCCGAATCCCCATCAAGATCGAGCTCACCGCGTTTGATGAATTTGCGCAGCGGAATGACTTTCTCTTCTTCTTCGGCATCGATGCCGCGGATCAAAGGCGCCAGGCGGCGGCTCTCGAACTCGACAATGACCGGCCCTTGAACGTAAGGCGCGGTCGCGACGACTCCTTCCGTGTTCCGGATTTTCACCGTCAGATCGCGCCAATCGCGCAGGACATCCTGCGTGGTGACCAGAATGTGCGCGTCGAAATCGATGACCTTCTGCCGCAGCTCGCGATCGAAACCAGTCATCACGGAGATAACCAGGATCAGACCGTCACGCCCAGGGTCACTCCGGGCACGGAGATGAGCGTGATGATCGAGACGAACGTGCGCTTCGGTTTGAGATAGCGAAGCGCGAGGAAAAGGCTGAACGGCAGTTTCAAATCGCGGATACGGTGGCGGGAACGCGTTACAATTCCAGCACGGATTACGGAAGGGGCGGAGCGGCGCGTCGGCCTGTCAACCCGAGTCGCGTAGACGACGAGGGACCTGACTACTGTTGCGTACACAGATGTTGACGCGAGCTGCCCGAAAATGCGCGATATGAGAGGTCCCTCGCCGTCTGCGCGGCTCGGGATGACAAGGGACTCGTCGGCTACTCCTTGAGCGCGTGCGCCTTCAGTTCCTCGAGCGTCACGAACTCGATCGCAGACGAATGCGTCGCCTCGAGATCCACGGGCGGAGCGACGCCACGCTGCAACGCTTCCCGATAACGCGCCGCGCAAAGACACCATTTGTCGCCCGGCTCGAGACCGGGAAAGTCCCACTCCGGATGCGGCGTGACCAAATCGTTTCCCTGAAAAACAGAATCATCGAGAAATTCACGGGTCACTTTCACGCAAACCGTATGTTGCCCAACGTCTTCCGCACCGGTCCGGCAATATCCGTCTCGATAAAATCCAGTCAGCGGATCACGGCAACAGCACTTCAGCTCGGTTCCAAGAACGTTCGTCGGCATGGAGGAGATAATAGCACATCGCCGATTCGAGCCCCGAAGCGATGCTACCGGCCTGGATGTTCGGCAGCTTGTCTAAGCGCGATTCAGGATGACAGCGAAGCGCGCTGACCGTTAATTCACTACGTGGACGACATCGTCGGCATCGATCTGGGCACAACAAATTCGCTCATCGGCGTGATGGACTCGGGTTTCCCGATCCTGCTCGCCGATGCAGATGGCGCCCGCCTGACTCCTTCCGTCGTTCACTTTCCCACGGATGATGCGCCATTTGCGGGACAGGCGGCGCGCGCGCATGCGAACGCTCAAACCCGCCCAGACGATCTATTCGATCAAGCGATTCATCGGCCTCCGCGGAGATGAACTGCGGGGGAACGACGCTGATGTTTCCTACGCACTCGAGCGCCGAAGCGGGCAACCGGTCCGCGTAATCGCAAACGGCCGACCTCTATTCTCCCGAGGAAATCTCCGCGCTGATCTTGCAGAAACTGAAGTCCGATGCGGAGACGCGCGCTGGGGCGGCCCGTCTCGCGAGCAGTCATCACCGTTCCGGCCTACTTCAATGATGCCCAGCGAAATGCGACGAAACGCGCCGGCGAACTGGCCGGTCTTTACCGTCGAGCGGATCGTCAATGAACCGACCGCCGCCGCTTTGGCCTACGGCCTCGACAAACTCAAGAGCCAATCGAAGATCGCCGTCTTCGATTTGGGGGGCGGCACCTTCGATATTTCAATTCTTGAATTGAACAACGGCGTTTTCGAAGTGCTGGCCACGAATGGAAATACGCGACTTGGCGGAGACGACATCGATCGACGCATTGTCGATTCGCTTTCGGACACGCGAAAGGACCATCGAAACCGGAAAGTTCGGCGAGACTCCGGGAGGCTGCTGATCGTGGCGAAGCATCGGCTCTCCACGGAGGAAAGCGCGCGTCGATTGACCTTCCGTTTTTTGACGACGCGAAAAACTTTTACCTCGATCTTTCGCGAGAGGAACTGGAGAGATTTGAGCCGCCCGATTGTCGACCAGACGCGCGGCGCACTGCCTTCGCTCTCTCGCGGATGCCGGACTGGCGCCGGCCGATCTCGACGAAGTCATCCTGGTCGGCGGCACCACGCGCATGCCGCTGGTGAGAAAAGTCGTCGCTGAAATTTTTGGGCGCGAGCCCAATCTCTCGCAAAATCCGGATGAAACGGTGGCGATTGGAGCAACGATTCAGGCCGGCATTTTGTCGGGGGCGGTCCGCGACGTGGTGCTTCTGGATGTGACCCCGCTGTCGCTAGGAATCGAGACATTCGGTGGATTGATGAATGTGATCATTCCGCGCAATTCGACGATTCCGATCAAAGCGGGCGAGATGTTTACCACAGCGGTAAATAACCAGAGGTCGATGTCGATCAAGATCCTCCAGGGCGAACGGGAGATGGCGCGGGACAACTGGCCCCTCGGCCAGTTCGAGATTGCGTTTCAGGCCGCTGCCAAAGGGGTGGCGCGCGTGGGCGTACAGTTCGAGATCGACGCGAACGGCATTCTTCACGTGCTGGCACGCGACACAAAAACCGGCCGGGAAAAAATCGTGGAAATCAACAGCGCGGTCGATGTCTCCGACGAGGCGGTTGAAGCGATGATCTCCGAGTCGCTCGACCACGCTTTCGACGATATGAGCGAGCGCGTTTGGACGGAAGCGAAATTGAAAGCGGAAGAGATGCTCAGTGCGGTCGAAGCCGCCTTTGCCCGCGTGGGCGACTCCATCGATCCCGGCGAGAAGGAAACGATTCTTCTGGCCGCAACAGGATTGCGAGAAGCGTTAGGAACAAACGAGATCAAACGACTTCAAGCCGCCAATGCTGCTCTTGACGATGCGACGCAAGGGCTCGCGGCGGCGGTGGTGGAAAAAGCGATCCAGGCGGCAGGCTGATCTCGTTGGGGCGCAGCTCGACTGTCATCCCGAGCAAAGCCGAGGAACCCCGTGATACGTCGCTCGACTCATGGCGGGCCCCTCGACGTCGCTTCCCTTCGCTCGGGATGACGGTGGTGACCGTCGGTGCAGTTACGGAGTCGCACTTGGGCTCGGCGGGGCCGCGCTGGCTTTTGCGAGCGCCTCATCAAGAAGCTTTTTTTCTTCAGGGAAAATGGGACCCGCTTGCGCGGCAGAAATGTATTCCTGGGCCGGGCCGGTTTGATTTTCATCGAGAAACAAGACGGCCGCATAAACGGCTGCATGCGGATCGTGCAGTTCTTCGGCGGGCAATTGTTTCATGATCTCGATTCCCTCCGCCGAACGGCCAAGGCCGTAGAGCGAGAAAGCATACGTCATGGCGGCGTTCACCTCGGTCGGCGTGCGTTCGTAGGCTTCCTTCGCCACGCGGTGTCCCTCGGCCGTGTTCTGCTCAACCAAAAGAGCAAGGCGCGCGTAGTCCGCGGCCAGGCCGGGCTCGTTAGGCGAATTTTCATGCAAACGCTGGGCCATGCGATAGAGATTCGGCAAATCGTTTTTCGCGCGATAAATCCGGAAGAGCGCGTCGAGCGCTTCCCGGCGCGACGCTCCGTCTTTCGAAACCCGCAGCCAGAGTTGCTCGGCCTCGGCCGAGAAGTTCCACTTCGCGGCGAGCCGGGCCAGGTGAATTTCACGCTCGGGCCGGTCGACCGCGGCCCGTTCTGCGGAGCGCCAGAGCGATGAAAATTCAGCGTCCGCTGCCGATTGGCGCGATTGCTTCGAACCATAGGATTGATAAGCGAAGCGAAGATATTCCGCATCCCCCCAGGAGCCGCTGCGCGTCCAGCGTTTCAGGCGCGACCAGTTTTTTGCTTCCACAAAAGCATTCGCGATCGCAATAGCGGGCGGAGGCTTCGTCGTGACTTCCGAAGGTAGTTTCTCCATCCATTTCAGGACATCGGCGGAAAGACCATTTTCATTCAACCAATCCATCAAGAGCGCGAGGTCCGACGGACTGCGGGCCGCCACCGGCTTAACTTTTTCGAGGAGAGCGGAGAATTTTGCCTGGTCCAGTTTCCGGTAAAATTCCAGGCAAAGGAGGTAATCAGTGAAGGTCACTTGCTGATTCATCTGCAAATCCTGCGCGAACGCGTCCGCTCGCTCGAGCTCGTTGCGCTGGACCGAATCGCTCAGCAGCGCCCGGAGAGAGCCGGCCCGAAAACCCGGGACCTTGCTCAGCCGCTCGAGCACCTCACGCGCTTCCTCGCTTTTTTCCGGCGCAGCCGAGCGGATCCGAAGCACTGCGAGATTAAACCGGTAGAGATCGTTTTCGGGCTCCTGAGCTCACCGCCGCAGCAAAATGCTGCTCGAGTTCCGCCTCGTTACCTTGCGCTCGGGCGAGCCAGCCGGCCACGACATGATAGGCGGCCCGGTCGCGATCCGCCGGCGCTACGCTCTCTAACGCCTTGCGGGCGGTATCGAGCTGGCCGAAACGAAGCGCGGCCGAGGCGAGGTTTAGCTGGCTGTCGAGATCGTGCGGCTGAAGCCGGGCGATCTGCACCCGCCACGCCACAGTTTCAGAGCGGTTTTGTTTTTCGCTCGCCTCCGCCAAAATATGGAAGGCAGCAAGAGAATCCGGACGTTTCTGCACGATCTCTCGCGCGGCGCAGCGTAGCCCCCTCGAAGTCCTCCTTTGCGAGCAGGGCTGAGGCGCGCTTGAGCAGACGCGTTTCGCGCCAACCGTGGTAGGTCTCCGGCCCATAAACGAGAAAGAGAGGCCAAGACGAACCCGAGCACGAGCGCACCCCCGCAGATGGCGGCCCTGGCCGGCGTAAAGACGGCGGCTCCCGGCGGCTTTCCCCGCCGTTTACGTCGAATCCGTCGTGCATGTTTCGCCATCGCGGATTTTCTATCCTTGCAGGAGGCGCGAAATGCAACTCCTGCGCGACAAAGGATTCTGTCGACGGCCGCCCAGCTAGGCGTTCGCCGCGCTCTCCGATTCCCTGACGACTGGAACGTCATCGACAGCGTCAGCGACTTTTTCGCGCAAGCGGCGACCCCAAACGTAGCGGGCCAGAAGAACCTTGGCCGTGGCCGTAAGAGGGACGGCCAGGATCGGCCCGAGCAGGCCCCCGATGAGCAGGCCCCAGATGAAAATTGAAACGATCACCGTCATCGGATGCAAACCCACAGAGTTGCCGACAATGCGCGGCGCAATGAAGATCGCTTCGAGATTTTGCACGACGAAGAGAAGGAGCCCGTGACCAAGAGCGGGTGCGTCCAATCCCCCCATTGCGCCGCGGCAATGAGGACAGCCGGGACCCAGCATAAAACGATGCCGACGTACGGGATCATAGTCAGAAAGACTACAAGCAGCCCGATGAGCGGGGCAAAATTCAATCCAAGCACAGAAAAGAGCGGTGCCAATAAGGAGGCCGTCAATGAGGCAGACGAGAAGCTGCCCGCGGAAATAGGCGATGACGTAGTTGTTGATCTGCGAAAGGACGGCGGCCACTTCGTCCTTCAACGGTGAATTCCGCAGCGGAAGATATTCCCGCCAACTGCCGTTCGATCGCCGGAGTTTCTTTCAAAAGGAAAAACAAATAAATCGGCACCATGACCAGGCTCAGCATAAAGCCCGTTACACCCAAAAACCCGCCGATGCTTTGCTTGAGCAGCACCCAGATTTTCTCGCTCAGATAAGGCAATTGCCGTTCCAGGTTGGGCAATAGGTTTTGGACCCATTCCTGGATGCGCTGGCGTCGTGCCGAGGTGAGCGGCGGTGGTAGCAGGCCCGATCGTTTCCCTTGCCGCGGCGCAGGCGAAATTGAGGGGTTGGCCGCAAGCACCGCGGCCGCAGCCGCGGACGATGGCGAAGCCGCCGGAGTGGGCTTCGGCGAGGCGGCCGGAGTGGGCGACGCGAGCAGCCAATTAACGAAACCTGACGTAGGCGAAGAGCCTTTTTTGTCCCGTTTTCCACTGGGATCACCAAAAATGTGATCAGTACGAAAAATGAGATCGACCACCTTATCGCGCGCTTTCAGAGTGTATTGTGGCAGATCGCGCGCGACGTTGGTCGCTTGCATGGAAACGATCGGGGCAAGCCACGCGATCAAGGCGCCGATCGAAAGAACCGCGATCGTAAAGACCGCCAGCACCGCTTTGGTCCGGCTCAGCCCCTTTGCGGTCAACTTTGTGATCAGCGGCTCGAGCAGATAAGCGAGGATAACCGCGATCGCGACCGGGATCAGGATCGGTTGGAGGAATCCGATCACGTTGGCCGCGATCCAAACGACCGAGCAGGCGATCGTGATGAGCATGACGACGAAGAGGGCCGTGAGCGCAGCCCACATCGTCTTGCGCTGCCAGAGAGTAGGATATTTCGTCATACGGTGAGCGAGACCAGGGCTTCGGAGGCGAGAGGCCGGCCGGGCCAGCGTTCCCGGTTAGTCGATTCGATTGATCTTCCCGGGTGGACCTTTGCTCATGGTTGTCTTGGTCTTCTCGATCTTATCGGCGAGCAGCTTTGTTGTCCGGATCGAGAGCGATCGCTTTTTGCCAGAACTCGAGCGCCTGCGGGATGCGGTTCAATTTGGCGTAGGTGTCGCCGATGTGCTCGAAGACAATCGGATCGTCGCGCTTAAGATTTTGCGCGGCCCGCAGCAAGATCATTGAGGGCTTCCTCGAAGTTGCCTTTGCGAAAATGGACCCAGCCCAGGCTGTCGAGATACGCGCCGTTGTTCGGATCGAGCTGGAGGGCTCGGCTTGATCATCTCTTCTGCTTCGTCGAGGTGCAAGTTGTGCTCGGCCCACATGAATCCGAGGTAATTGTAGGCTTCGGCCGCGTTCGCCGGATCGAGCGCGATGGATTTTCGAAAAGATCGGCCGCCTTGTCGTAAAAGCCCGCCTGGTCCGCCGCGGCGCCGTAATCGAAATAGAAGCGCGCAGTTGAGCATCTCGGTCGTCGCTCCTGCGGCTTCTTGCAGAGCTTCTTCGAAGGTGATGACCGCCTGCTGCGGATGTTTCGCTTCGCGCTGAGCGCAATGGCCAGAAAGTAGGTGAACTCCGGCGCATTGGGAAAGCGCTGCCGCGCTTCCGATGAGAATGTTGGCCGCGCGCTCGCTCTCCTTGAGCGGCCCGATGAGCAATTCCGCCAGGCGCAGGTAGGTTGTCGCGCGGCCCGGATTGATCAGCAGGCTCTGCTCGTAGTTCGCGGCGGCCTTCGCGAATTCCGCCTTGGCCGGCTCGGTTTGGTTGGCGCGCGCGAGCGCCGCGGCCCTCTTCATCCAGGAGCTGGGCGAGCAAGTCGTAGGGCTGATATTTCTCCGGTGTCTGCTTGATGATTTCCTGCAGCATCTCGATCGCCTTCGCGCGCTGATTGGTGAGCACGAATCCGGTGGCGAGCTTTTCGCGCGCATTCGAATCGTCCGGCTGCAACTCCAGCACCTTGAGATAGAGCGGAATCGCTTCCTGGATTTGCTGCGAGGCCGCGAAATAATCCGCCACCTCTTTCAGCGCGGCCGCATCGTCCCCGGCATGCGCGGCGCGCTTTCTGAAAAACGTCGTTGACGCGCTTGAGATCTTCGGGCTGTCGGTTCGGTCTCGGCCTTGAAACAACTGGAGGCGTAGAGCTTCCCAGCCGGGTCCAGAAAGCGGGATCGTCGCTGTTCACTTTGGCGGCGCGATCCAGCGCCGCACCGCTTTCTTCGGGGCGCCCGCGGGTCAATTCGATTTCATAGATCCGCTGATAGGCATCGATATTTTCGGGATCGAGCGCGATGGCCTGATTCGCGATACTTCAGGGCCTGGTCCGGTTTTCTGCAGATACTTGGCGTAGATGAAGGCAAGCTGCAGATAGGGCGCGGTTTCCTTTGGGTTCGCCTTGATCGCATCCTTCAAGATATCGATCGCGCGCGGAAAATCTTCCTGCCGGGTGAGCAAGCGAAGCGACGCGCGAGGCGAGCTCGATTTCGCCGGGATCGACGTTGAGAACCTTCTGGTATGCCGCCAGCGCGGCCTCCATCTCCGCCGTTTTCTTCCAGACGCGCGCCTTCGACAAAATCGACCAGCGCATCGGCTTTGCGTGCGTCGGCTGGCTCGAGCGCAAGATCCTTGCGCGGGGTACAGGCGTGAACGAATCGTCCTGCGACCGGAGCTCGTTTCGCCGGATGAGCGCTTTGGCCGGCGACTGCTCGGAGCGGCGATGCGCGAAGGCGCGGCACGCGCCAGCGCCGATCGAGCCAAAGGAAAACAGCCACGCAGAGGAGAACACGCCGGACAGATGCGCTGCGCCAGTTCTTCCCGAAAGTTCATTTCGCGAGTGTAGCGGCGACGGAGGCGGCGCGCAAACCAGCTTCGCACGGCCGGCGACGCGGTGAGCGGCCGAAGCGACTCAGCGAAAACGCGCGGAGCGGTTACGACTTGTAGCGCAAACGCTTCTTGTGGCGATTCTCCTTCATGCGCTTGCGGCGCTTGTGCTTGGAGATTTTCGCCTTCCGGCGTTTCTTCAGTGATCCCATAGAGGTTTGATCGGAATTCCGCGTTTTGCGGAGCGCAATGCAAGCACCGGATGGGGGTGATCTGCAACTCCCTTCTTTCGTTACGAGCGGCTATTTCGCAAGCGCCTGCTGCAGGAGAGCGACGTGTTCTTCCGGCTTCACCTTGCGGAAAATGGCGGAGATCCGGCCCGCGCCGTCGATGACGAACGTGCTCCGCTCCGCGCCCATGTATTTCTTGCCGTACATGCTTTTTTCCACCCAGACGCCGTAGGCTTCGACGATTCTTTTGTCGGCATCGGAGAGGAGCGGAAAGGGCAGTTGATATTTCTTGATGAATTTCTCGTGGCTGGCGGGCGAATCGACGCTGACGCCGAAGATGTTCGCGCGAGCCGCCGAGATCGGCCCAGGCGTCGCGCAAGCCGCAGGCTTGGGCCGTGCAGCCCGGCGTATCGTCTTTCGGATAGAAATAGAGGACGACGGCCGAGCCGCGGAAATCCGCGAGCGAGACCTCCTGGCCCGCCCCATACTTTCCGCCGACCGCCTGAGCCCGAAACTCCGGCGCCGGGTCTCCCACTTTTAGTTCAACAGGCATGGTGAAAAATGCGGTAGCGACGACGCGATCGTCGAGGGCCAATTGTGCGGCGCGGCGAGGAAATCGGGCTGGCGGGATTCGAACCCGCGGCCTCCTGCACCCGAGGCAGGCGCTCTACCAAGCTGAGCCACAGCCCGAACTAATCGCGCGCACACTATCTCGCGTATTCCGGTTGCAGTGGCAAGATCGAATCCACGAACAGACGAGCAACTAAGACGCAAGACGAGGGCGTTGTGCCGCGCTCCGAAATTTGTGCGCAGTTTGGGGTCCGAACGCAGAATGGCCGTCTCCTGTGGAGACGGCCGTCTCAAACCAAACAAACAAACAAACAGATAAACAACCAAACAACGATGCGGGATGAACTCAGCTGCGCCGCCCGCCGGCGGCGAAGAATCTGCGTGCAGGAAATCGCAGCAATCAAGCCAACGATGGGGGAAGAGAGAGCTCATTTCTGGAGGGGGAGCCGGAGAAGAGCCAGAGGGACACGGTCGCCCACGTCGAGCAGGCGGTTAAAGCCCCGACGCAGCAGAGGATGCGAAGCGTTTTTGTAAGGAAGCCAGTGGTCGTTAATGTTCTCATTTGGAAAACGTTTCTGGCGTCTGGACCGGCTTCTCATGTCTCCCGAGTATTATCGGTGTTTCAATGTTTTCCATATTTGTCATAATTGCGTCGCAACGTCAATAAGTATTTGTATGCCACCCGCTGTGTAGGATTCTTGTGGCCTCTCCAGCACGAAAGACTGAAGGCGGCACGGGGGGGCCCTAATCTAGGGGATGTTTATAGATTTAGCTGCTTGGCTGGTCTTAATAAGGACTATCTTCTTTCGGGGCAGGTCGATAAGGGGCACTAATCTAAGCCCACAAAGCGCAGCTAAGACCAAGCCTCCGATGGGGGGGGGGGCCTAATGAGAGTTATGCTTTAAAGCGCTCTGGATAATAGTGACCTTTCATATTAATCTATCAGACGGCCAATCTAAGAATCGATAACATCCGCCACATCAACGGCGGTCCCGTACTCGGATCTATCCTGAGAGCGGCCTGAAAACATTCAAAGACAGAGGAATCTGAGCTAATGCGCCACGGCTCAGATCTTGCCGGGTTTTTACGTGGGGCCCCGCATGACTGCGCTTCGGAGTTCGGACAGTGAGTTGAGGACTTGATAGCCTCGGATGGATACAACGTCGAATTCGACTTTTGGCGCGCTGACGTCCAGGATCAGCTGCTCAGCGTTATTATAGTTTAGGAAAGTTATGCTGCGACGATAGTCGAAGCCGGACAGCTTATAACTAAAAACAAATTGGTAACTTGTCCATCCGTTGATCGCAATCGCGCCCGGATTCTCTTGCTCGAGTTGCACGTCCGTTGCATTCCCCGGTACCAAAGCCCGTGCTTCAGCTCGATAGGACTCGAGCCCTTTTTCCTCGAATGGTTTCACGGAATTCTTGGACGATCTCGATATCAGCATGGCAGCGTCCTTGAGGTCATCAAACTTGAATTCGGCCGAGTCACTTGAGCCTTTGACCGTCATCTTGTTGTCAATCCTGAAGCCCATTCGCTTACCTGCATCTTCGAAGAAATAGCGCTTTACGCGCAGACCATTGAAGGCGCTCGCAACCGCACGCGGCGTCAGGTCGAGCGCATTAGTCGGCGCCGCCAACAAGAACTCGACCACGAAAAATATTGCAAATAGTGATTTTTTCATTGGCCGGCTTACTTGGTTCAAAATCGGACAAGCGCGCCGCGGCTAATCGCCACCGCCGTCAAACTACCCGGAGGCGGATTATCCACGAAATTGGAATCGAAGCTCCAAGCGCGATCCGGTGGATAGTAAATACTGCCAGTGTCCCACTGGCCGGTCGAAATTCCGCTCGCGAACAGCTCGATCATGGAACCCTTGTAGGTGAAAGTCTTGTCTTTCCAATCCTCCAGGAACCGAGGAAAATTATTAAGGCCACCTGAGTATCCGTACGTTTCCCCAGTCACAGGGTTGGTCCAGACAGAAGGGACAAATCCAGCCACAACGGCAGTATTTACCGTCGTGTTCGACGCCTGTCGGTTGCTCAGCGAATCGTTGGACTTGCTGTCATTCCAACTATTGGAGAGAATTGTCACCGCGTCCGCAAAGACAGCGGAAGAGACGCGCGTTCCCGCAGTGTTGTAATCGCCCTCGATATATACCGGGTTCTGGCTTCCAATGGTAAGTCCGCCGCTCGGTAATGTGCTGCCATCGGTCAAACGGATTGCTTTCGGATCTGAATAGCCAGTTGAGCTGACGTCGTCGATATAAAGGATCCCATTGAAATTGCTCGCGGCATTTAGAGTTGTCCGAACGGCTGAAAGATTAAGCGACGTTAGGTCGACGTTGGTCGCTTCACGTCGATCATAAATCGTTTGTTGGGAAAGCGCATTCGTCAGGGTGGTTTTTTGCGCATTTGTGAGCGAAGTGCCGTTGGCGGTGGTTACAGTGTAGACCGTTGTCGATCCACTCTTGGAAATGCGAATACGAATACCAGCTTTATTGTAAACGCGGCGATCGGCGATGGGCTTCGGATCTGTAGTCGTACCACTGCCCGAGGTCGTCATCACCCTATGCGTGATTGGATCTACGTACGTGTTGGGAGGCTCAATCAATTCCCGCGCCGAATCGCTGTTGTGGTTCTGACTGGTATTGAATGGCATGGGCGGTGGGACCAGCGCCGCCGTGGTATCTATCCCGAGCGGCTCCATGCGAGTGACCTGGCTGACCTGTTGGTCAAAACCCGTTGGATAAGTGGGCTGAAAAGCCGCGTTGGGATTGTAACCGGACCACCAATCGATCTTTGGATCGTGGGTTTGCTGCCAGGTCGGATCCTCGGCTGGATAGGGAGCGGTGCCGTCCTCATAGCCCCCCGCATAGGAAAGATTGCCCGTAAATGTGAGAGAGCTCGTCGAATTCCCTCCGTCCGCGCCCTGACTTACCCAAGCCTTGCCGTTCGTATGCACGAGGCCTTCAATTGTCATCGGTGCGGGGCGATAGAGTTCCATGGTGTCCTCGAAAAAGGCCGTCGCCTGGAACAACGGCACTGTGGTGTAATTAATGGCTCGCTTGAGGCCATACTTGACGGTGCGATTGCCGAGAAAGGTGGCCGACATTCGCACGCTCGCGAGATAATTTGTGTTCATTCCCAGCCACCCCGGATACTTATTCTGACCTGTATTATCTATCAGAGGTACCTTGGTCGACGGAGGGTTGGTGTTCGTCGTCGATGGGCCGTACACCTTGCCGAACTGGGCAAGATCAATTCCAGTGATTTGGGGACCAGTGTATCCAGCGCTCGTGTCATAAGAGACCGCCAATCCATCGCTGGCCGGGAATGATGGAACGGTCGTCAAAGCGTCGCTTAACGTCTGATTCGAGACCGGTCCGTACGTGGTGTTGACTTTTTCCACCCAGATCCCATAAGCAAAATCCAGCGCTCCTTCAGCGGCATTTCGGAGCGCGGTATGATCACGGCTTGAGTCAGTCTGCCGAACGGTCGTAGTGGTGACGTGCACGGCGGTCCCGATGCAGGCAACCGCTATGAAAATCACCAGCAGAGCGATAACGAGCGCGGAACCTTCGATCTTGATTTTATTGGGGTTTCTCATCTTGATTCCATCCTAAGGCTAGTTTCTGGGTCGCAATCGCGTATCGAGACGCAAGAAGGTATTGAATTCCTTGGATTGCTTCAGCGCGAGGGACTTGTTAAAGCTCTGACTTTCCACCCGCATAGTGATGTTCAGGAGGTTCGTTCCGGTCTCCAGAGGGTCAGGAACGATCGAAAAAGGCGTATCGTCGCCAGCCTTACCACTAAGTTCCCGTGTAAGAACAACGTAATTAGAAGGGCTAGCAAAGTTTGTTCCTGCTTCCGCGCTGTTGTACAGCCGCAGTTCACCATATTCATTATTAATATTTGCAAAGACGTATGCCTTTTTGTGGACGAGAGCGGCGGTTTTCGTCGGTACTTGCATTCCAAGAAACCGAACTGCCGAGGGCCGCTTTCAAGTTGACCGTCAGAGTGCGAACATTACTCGCTGTCGTGCTTGTACAAGTATTGACGACAGGTCGCGTGATTCCGTTATCCAGAATTACAACGTCATTGCTTACGGGCAGGGGCTGCGCGGTTAGTGTGTCAGTCGAATAGTGCTTCATCTGGAGCTGGGTCGTCGAAGCAGGCAGCCCCGTAGTGCCAGGGTTTATGACTACATAGGGGCCTCCGAGATAGACATCAAAAGTGATGCCGGCTGCCGCCCCAGTTGCGGCCGCACTGCCGTCAGCATTGATCAACTTGGGCATGCCGTATGCCTGGTTGACGTCACCGTACATACGGTCTAGAGCCGTTCGAAGAATGGTGTTTGATGTGTTCAGCGACACATTCTTGGCAAAAAGTATGCTCGAGCTAAGCAGCATCGAATAACAAGCGATGCCCAGGCCCGTCAACAGAGATATGCCGACCATAATCTCCGCCATGGTAAAGCCGCTACGACCGCGCCCGACTACTTTCCGTTTCATTGGTCGTTCGCTCGAATCGTGGTCAACTGGTAACTGAGATTGCGTCCGTAAAGCGTGTAATTCAGACGAAACGTCACCCGCCGAATGTCGCCGCTCACCGCGTTCGGCTCGGCTGTCACGATCCGGAGTAATGTCCCCGTCATTTTCATTGTACCATCCCGGCTGGTGTAAATGGTCACCGGATTATTACCCGCAATGCCCTCATCCCAAGCCACTCCGCTTGAAGGGGTAATCGCAAGAATGGCCGGAACGTTTGCTGACGTAAACGGCACTGCAATAGCCGTTTCAATATTCCGCTGCACGACCTCGCGCGCATTGGTCATTAGGCGCGTGCTGACAGCATTCTTATTAAGGATTGTTAGGGTTCCGAGCGCGGTTGCGCAAACCAATCCCAACAACGCCACGCTGACCGTAACCTCCACAAGCGTCAATGCTCTGTTCGAATGAAGGCCCGGCCACCGCAAAGACCGCCAAGTCCTCGAGTTCGGGATGCCGGGAGAGATTATAGTTGCAGTCTTCATCGACATAGGGGGATCCCTTTCCAAGGTGAGCAAATCATGCGCCAATAAGTCAGCCATAACCGCCGCCAACGCATCCATCTACAATTGCTGCCAGGTATAGTGGCTGCGGAGAAATGCTCCCTGCAGCTCTTTGAAATCGGCCTCGCGGCAAGTCAGTTGAGAGCGGATCTGTTCGTTCCCGCGATTCAGAAAAAGAATCGAGCGACCATATTTCTGGCCGAAAAACGTGTAGTTGAGCTTAATCAGAAACGTCTCCTTGCGCTGGATCATCAACGGATTCTTTTCTTCTGAGACGACACTAATCTTCGCTGCCTTTTGGAACCACTGCGACCGCCTCGCTCACGAGTTTCTTCAAACTTTCGTCGTCAAAGCTTCCGGGCTGCGAAAGCGGAATTCTGGTGATGGTAGCTTCGGCCTGCGCTTTTTTGGGTGGGCGAAGCGTCAATTGAGTGGCGTTGCCGGAATACTCCCAGCCACGCGGGGCCTGGTAAGTCACTGTCTTGGCGCCGTCGGAAAACGCGAACTGCTTGAACTTTACGCCATCCAGCTCGTATTCCGCAATCTTCGGCGTAAGCAGCAATTCGGCGTGGGCGGACGCGACGAAAAGCAGCCCCGACTAATATCAGCCTTAGAGAACAGTACCATTTTCCTTTGATATAGCTGTAGAGCATCAAGGAGCCGGGCGGCGGGGTGGTCTTGAAATTTGTGTCAAAGTACCACTGACGCTTCGGCGGGTCATAGACATTGGCCGATCCCCATTTGCCAATCGATTGCTGGCTGTTGTAAAGCTGAATCATCGAACCGTAATAGGTGAACTGTTGCCGCTTCCCCAATCTTCGAGAAAACGCGGGAAGTTCTCGGCTCCGCCGCTGTACGTGCCATCACCACCAACTGGTGAGGATGGAACGATCCCAGCGATGATAGCTGTGTTGACTGTCGTATTCGTGGCAACGCGTCCACTGAGAGGATCGCCGGTCTGCGCGTTGGCGTCATTCCAGTTATTGGAGAGGATATTCACCGCGTCCGCCAGAACCGACAGGTGGCGCGTCCAGGCAGTGTATCCGCTGGATGACTTGTAGCCGGGTACGGGTCGTTCGGGATCATTGTTAGACGTGCTATTGGAGGGACGGTCCGGCTGCCCTACCGCTGTTGTAATCGCCCTGGATATAAACAGGATTGGTGCTCGCGACGGTGAGTCCACTCTTGGCAGGATCTTCTGCCGTTTTTCAACCGGACGCCCCGCCGCGTACCAGAGGTCGCACTGCTTGTCGGTAGATGTAAACGATGCCGTTCCAAGCGTGCGGTCAAGGTGGCTTTGAAGGTGGGAGCAGTGGTTCAGTAAGATCTCGATGCTTGCTCAATGTCGAGCGTGACAAGCAGGAACGCTGGCCGCCTCGCGATTGTCCTGAATCGTTTGGTTGGTCGTAACCGCACCATGACAGCGTTGAACATATTATAGAGAGCCAGGCTTGCCCGGTCGAGCTGCTAACTCGTCAGGGTCCATCATACGCTGTGTCGTCCAGTTGACATGCGGTTTGCGCGATCGTAACCGGTTGTTGACTGGGACTGTCGTGAAACTTTGATGATACGCCGGCCTGATCCCAATAACGCGAGTCTGCCAATGGATCGGGTGAGGCGGTCGGGCGGCTCAATCAGCTCCCGATAACTGTCGTTATTCGGATTCGTGTCCGTTGTGCTGAAAATCGAGGTCGAATCCAGGCCGAATGGCTGCAGTGCCTGGTCGCGCGCGGGGGGCAAGCTCTGAGTAGTTTGGGGAGGTCGGCGTCTCGCCGTCGTGAGTGGTTTCCCCGGGCATGAAATCAACGAACCAATCCGAACCGTACGTCACCTTGTCGGCGAACGTCAGCGTATCATGTCCGGTGTAGAGGTCGGAATTAGTGTGAACCCAGCCGGTCACGGTAAATTGCGGGCCCGGATGAATTTCCAGTGGATCGACATAGAAGATGGCAAAGTTCCAGGGCGAGAGCTGCTGCTTTCTGAAAGACGCGCCGGACCTTCGCGACGACTGCGGTTGCCGGCCGGTCCCAGCGCCGGCAGCGTCACAGTCGGCCGAAGCAATATAATTGTAAACCAGCGGAGTGGTTTGATCGTGGTGTTGACGCTGGATCGCGATGGTACCGGCTGACGATTTGCCCAAACATCGGTTCAGGTGTTGAGGCGGCCGAGGCCAGCGTATTCCACTGGGCGTTAACCGCTACCACCTTGTAATTGGAAATGGTGAAAGTTGGCGTCGTAGACTCGATCGTGATTCGGATCTGATGCTCGTCCCCCGTTTTACGAAATTCGTGACACTTGGAAGATTCAACTGCGTGGCGGTCGGCAGCGGGATTATGTGTCGCAAAATGTGCTGGTTGTTCTGGGGTAGGTCACCGTTCCCGGCACGCTGCAGATCGCTCTCCAATTGGCAAAGAGGATTTCAATGCAACTGTCCGCCACCGCGATCGCGCTCTGCTCGGTGTTGCTCCGCTGGACGTGCCGGTTAACCGTCGAGGTGTATTCGGCCGCGACCCGACGATGACCATCAGTGTCGCCAGGACCGAAAGGACGACAACAAGCGAACTGCCGGATTGTTTACGACGATGGATTGTTTTCATTGGTAGGTGGTGAGGCGTGCTTTGAAGGGAACTTGCCCATTGAGTAGAATGTTCGCCGATTTGTAGCCGCGCTTGCTGTACTTCGGGTCGGACGTGGAGAGATCGATCGCGGCGACGAACCGGTAGTAAAGCGCGCCTGCCGGGGTAGTTGGGATGCTGAATGGCCTCGGATTGGTAATGTCATTCACGATGTCGCGAGTGCCCTGCGTAGTTGGTCCATTGGAGTTTGTACTCGAGCCGGAGGCCCGGCGTCAACCTGCGACCACGTCATAGGAGCAGCGATCAGTGATGTAGCAGATAATGTCTCCCACTGTGCTGCCCGTGCCTTTGATCGGGACGGGCAGATCGTGTTCCAGATACAGCTCAAGATCGCTGTTGCCCCCGATCGGCATCGATAATGTCTCTTCGATTTGATGGGTGGGAATGATCACGCGCTGTCCCACCCTTGGTTTCGGCTGTCCCGATGTCACCTCGATGTGAATATGGTCGTCACCGACCGGTTCGCATCCTTTATGATTTTGTGCGGCCCGCCATTGGGTGTCATCACGCCACTGCCGTCCGGTCGCTCCCCACTGTTGAAACGAGATCCCCGAGGCCTGGTTTCCAACCACGCCCTCAAGCTTCGGCAACGAAACCGCTCCATGCAGATCCTGGATCATCTCCAGCATGGCGATCCGGGCCCGCTGATGCGCAGTGTTCGTGGCGGTATTCTTGGCACCCAGGATCGGTGCCAATGTTCAAGAGCGAATAGATAACGAGGCCGAGAACCCCGACCACACCCGATCGTGATCGACAATTCGACCAGGGTCAGCCCGCTCTGGGTTGAACGATGAATTTTCATATGTCGGAAGTGCGGATAACAGTCATCGTTTGCTGGTATTCCCACCGGTTGCGCGGCTCGCAGCCGCTGCCAAGTTCGGCATTGGTCCGCGACCCAGGTATTGGTAACCGATCGTGAACACCGCCTTATAAAGGTAGGGCACCGACGCCTGGCGTCGGGGAAATGTCGGTCACCGTGCATGTCATCGTGCCTTTAACGATGATTCCGCCGGAAGTATCCTGGCTCCAGGTCGGTGCCGTCGTTTGCAGCCGCCAATAAGTCTGGGTGTCGCTTTGATACGCCAGCTGGCCCAGGTCGGTCGCGACAAATCCAGTTGCGCCTCGTGCGGGCTGCGGCATTGGCATAGGTCCACCGGGCCGGCTCCCGGTAGACTGGCCAGGGGTCCTGTGCTGGTGTGGAGACCACTCCGGTGCGTGGGGTCTTTGTAACCAATTGAGTATGCGCTCCGGGCGCTCAGCGGTCATATTGTAAGTCGGAGGATTGTTGCAGTAATCCTTGGGGATTTGCGGCGGCGGCGTCGCGCCCCCGCAGGGATCGACTCCGCTTGCAATTTTCTGGGGATTGAATGGGCTCATCGATTGGAACAAATCGATCTGATTCATCAAGACCGCCGAAGCGCCCGTCGCATTACGGCTCGTGGCCGCGACCGAATTGAACTTGGTCAATGCTCCCAGAGTGGTAGCGACCCCGACGCCGACCAGAGTAACAGCGACTACCGCCTCGACCAGCGTGAAGCCGCCCGCTGCTCAAACGGGCCATTGCTATATGACGTTTATAGAAAACCACGGTAAACTCAGAAGCAACAGCCATGCCAAGAACTAGGAGAAGACCGACTCCAGAGAGTTACCGCCCCTTCTGCCGTAAAGAAGTGGCTTAGGTCCCCGATGCAGGCTCTTAGCCGGCGTCGCGATTGCCCAGTTCAAGCGAATCACATGCCACGCTCGGGGGCTACGGGCTAATCACTTGAATCCTTGCCATGAAGCGCGCAAAAGTCTCAATCGCGCCCGCTAACAAATCGGTTGACAGCGACTTGAGCCACTCGCAAAGTCACAATTCTCTTTTTTCCCGCCGATGCTCGTCTCAAACATCATTCCACCAGTCGTTTCAGCCAGCACCCCGGCGATTCTTCAGTTTCCGACGGATGCCACCCGCGCCGTCCGTTCATTGCGAAATATGACCACTCAACTCCTGCAGGAAGCAGCTCAAGTGATCCCGAATCAGCAACTGCTGATCAACGTCGTCTCCCGCCGCGTGCGCCAGCTGGGGTTGGGCCATCGTCCGCTCGTCGAAGCTACTCCGCGCTCTTCCCTCACCGACATCGCCCTCCGAGAGATCATCGCCGGCAAGCTGACCTACGAGTTGGCCCCGGAGAAACCTGCCGCCGACGGCGCCGCTTAATCTCGCGCCGCGTCCGGAAGCGCGATCATGGCGACCGAGACGATCCTCAATCGCAAGGCACTGCGCGATTTTCACATCCTCGAACGCTACGAGGCCGGCATCGAGCTGAAAGGCAGCGAGGTCAAATCGATCCGCGCCGGCAAAGCTAACATCAGCGACGCCTTTGTCCGCATCGAGAAGGGCCAGGCCTTCCTCCACAACGCCGACATCCAGCCTTACGCGCAGGCCAGCCATGAGATCCCCGCGGCGAAACGCGTTCGGCGGCTGCTCCTGCATAAACAGGAAATCGACAAGCTTTACGGGTTGACGGCGATCGCGGGCCGCGCGCTCGTTGTCTTGAGCCTGTATTGGAAAAACGGCCGGCTGAAATCGGAGATTGGCGTGGCGCAGGGCAAAGTCGCGCATGATAAACGCGCCGATTTGAAGAAACGCGCGACCGATCGCGAAACCGAACGCGAAGTTGCGCGCTTCAATCGCAGGCACGGCTGAGACTCGCCGGGATCGTGCTCCGAGCGTCCCCAAGCTGAATCGCGTTGCCGGATCAAGAATTGCGACTGCCGGAAGCACGTTCCCCTCCGAACTCCTTGTCAGTTCCCGCTTCCGCTTCACATTACCGGCTCCGATGGCCCGTCAGCGCTCTCCACTTTTCGTCCTCTTCCTCACCGTCTTCATCGACCTGGTGGGCTTCGGCATTATCATTCCCGTCCTGCCTCTTTACGCGGAGCATTTTCACGCCTCGCCGGTCGCGATCGGCTGGCTCACCGGCATTTATTCCGGCATGCAAATCATCTTCACGCCGATCCTCGGGAGACTTTCCGACCGCTTCGGCCGCCGCCCCGTTTTGATGGTGAGCATCGCGGGCACGGCGATCGGCTTCGTCCTCATGGGAATGGCGACCGCGCTGCCTCTTCTTTTCGTCGCGCGAATTCTCGCCGGCATCACCGGCGGAAACATCTCCATTCCTCAAGCCTACATCGCCGACGTCACCGCTCCGGAGCAACGTTCCCGCGCCATGGGCATGATCGGCGCCGCCTTCGGCCTCGGCTTCACTTTCGGTCCGCTCATTGGCGGAATCATGAGCCGCATCTCCTACAGCGCGCCGTTCTATTTTGCCGCGGGCCTCGCGGTCGCAAACGCCCTGCTCGTTTATTTTATCTTGCCGGAGAGCCTTTCGCGTCGAGCACCGCGCCAGATCCGCACGCAGAGCGCCGCATCGCCGAGGTCTTCCGGCATGGACGCGGCGGGATGTTTGCGATCGTGGTGGCGACCTATTTTTTTCTCATCGCCGGTTTCTCGATCATGACGACGCTCTTCGCCCTCTTCACCGAAAAGCGATTTCGGTTACGATGCGCACGCGAACGGATATCTCTTTGCCTTCATCGGCGTCCTCACGCGTCATCATCCAGGGCGGATTGATCGGGCGGTTGGTCAAGATGTTCGGTGAAGTGACCCTGGCCCGCGTCGGCATGCTTCTCACGGCCGCCTCCCTGGCCTTGCTGCCGCTGAGCGACAACCTCACTGTTCTCCTGCTCGTGTGCGCCGGCCTTTCTTTCGGCAGCGGTTTGGCGAGCCCGCCGCTGAGTGGCCTGGCTTCGCAAATGATCGATCGCAGCTGGCAGGGACGCGCGCTCGGAGTCATGCAATCCGCCGGAAGCGCCGGCCGTCTCCTGGGCCCGTTGCTCGGCGGATGGTTGTTGATGTTCGATTTGAGAAAGCCAATCGCTGAATATGGCCGAACCCCCTTTCTCGTCGGCGCGCCTTCTCTGTTTCATCGGCGCTCTTCTGGCGTTCTGTCTGAAGAAGGCCGGCAGCGGACCGCTCCGTCGAAAATGTCGCCGCCGTCTCGAGTCTCTAACGTGTAGATTCACATTCGATGAAGCGCTCCCTCATTCTCACCCTCGGCGGGCTTGCTCTCGCCGGTTGCCTGATCTCGCGCGCGACTCGCCGAACCTTTTCGTTTGCCGGCAAAGTCGTCCTGATCACCGGCGGATCGCGAGGACTTGGCTTGGTCCTCGCGCGCCAGCTTTGCGCGGAGGGCGCGCGGGTCGCGCTGCTCGCTCGCGATCCCGACGAGCTGGCGAGGGCGCGCGACGAGCTCGTGACGGCACGGCGGCGAAGTTCTCACGATCTCGTGCGACTTGCTCGAACGTGAGCAGATCGGAGCGCGGTCCAAGAGGTCGTCGAGCATTTCGGCGGCCTCGACGTCGTGATCAACAACGCCGGCATTATTGAGATCGGCCCGCTCGAGCACATGCAGCGCGAGGATTTCGAGCGCGCGATGAATCTGCATTTTTGGGCGCCGTTCGATCTGATCATGCAAGCGCTTCCGCATCTGCGCCGCCGCGGCGGAGGACGCATCGTCAACATCGCTTCCATCGGCGGCAGAATGGCGGTGCCTCATCTCGCTCCCTACTGCGCGAGCAAGTTCGCGCTCGTCGGATTGTCCGATGCGCTGCGGGCCGAGCTGGCGCGCGATCGCATTCACGTCACGACCGTCACGCCCGGCCTGATGCGGACCGGCTCGGAAGGGAACGCCAAATTCAAAGGCGATCACGCGCGGAGTACACCTGGTTCTCGCTCTCCACGGCGCTGCCCTTCGCTTCGATCAAGGCCGAACGCGCCGCCGCTCAAATCATCTCGGCGTGCCGCCGCGGCTTGCCCTCGCTGACGATTCCACTCGCGGCGCGCGCCGCGATTCTGGGCAACGCGCTCTTCCCAAACATTGCCGGGAGCATGATGAAATTGATCAACACGGTGCTCCTCCCCCCACCCGCCGGCCCGGATGGCGACACGTCCCGTTCCGGCTTGAATTAGGGCCGATCGGTAGGGCGAGACTCCGTCGAGCCGCAACGAATTCAGGCGTATTGCGTCGGCTCGACAGAGTCCGCCCTACCAGACAGATGAACACGAAACGGCTCTTCGTCAGCCTCGAGCTTCCGCACTCCGTTACGCAACGTCTCGCGGAAATGGATCCGCACCTGCGCGGCGTCCGCTGGCTCGCGCCGGAGCAGATGCATCTGACCCTCAGTTTTCTCGGCAACGTTCCGGACGATATCGAAGAGGCGCTCAAGAAAAATCTCGACGGCCATCGCGTGGAAAGCGTTCTTCCTTCCCATTTCCGGCCTCGGCACATTTCCGGGCAAAGGCCGGCCGAGCGTCATTTGGATCGGCGTCGGCACCGGGCATCCGCATCTTTTCCAATTGCACAAACGCGTGCAGGAAGCCGCGCTCCACGCAGGGCTCGAACCCGATCTGCGCTCGTTTCATCCGCACATCACCCTCGCGCGCTGCCGCGATGTTTCCGCGGAATCGGTGCGGCCATTTCTTCGAAGCGCACGCCGCGTTCGATGCCGGCATGATTCACGTCGAATCTTTTTGTCTTAATTCCAGCGACCTTACACCGACCGGTTCCGTTTACACCCGCGAGCTGGAAGTCCCCGCGTTGTAGCCGCGGTCGATGCCCGCGGAAGCCAATCGAAGATCGCATGACCGCGGCTACGGCTCTCTCGACTTAGTAGGCGCGCCCGCGGACAAGCTCGGTGAAGACGCCGCGATCGGTCTTCAACCGAAAGGGCAAGGTCAGCTTCCTTTTGCCGTCGATCGCCTGAAAGACGGAAAAATGGAGATGCGGTGCGCTGGCGAATCCGGTCTGGCCGGAAAGGCCGATCGGTTGGCCCACCGTCACCTCATCTCCCATTTTCACCAGCGCTCCTCCGGTTTTCAGATGCAGATAATCGGCGAACGTTCCATCCGCGTGCTTGATGATGACGTAGTTCGCCATCGGTCTTAATTTCCGGTCCGGGCCGCCGACGGTGGAATCCTGTCTCACGCCGACGACGCGGCCCTCCCGCGCGGCGCAAACGACGGTGCCCTCGGGAACCGTCCAATCCACCGCGTGTTCGCTTCCCGATCCCGCGAAATGGCTGTAGCTGCCGCCCGGCGCCTGCATCACGACATAGCGGCCCGGCTTAAAAGGCATCGCGTAATCCGCATCGTTGCTCGTCGAGGAGCGGCGGCCGCCCATTTGCCTGTAGAACAGATAATCGTATCGCCAGGCGAGGCTCTTGTCCGTGGGGCGAAACTGAACCAGCACAAACGAGGTGCGACCCGCGGCATCTACCGTAAACGGCACAGGCCGCGACGGTGTCATATTTTTCAGAGTTGCCTCGAGAGTGACGGTGAATTCACACGCGTAATCACTCTTCACGATCAGGGTGATCGTATCGCCATCGCGTTCCTTAACGACGCGAAAGCCGTTCTGATAATCTTCGGCGCCGACAAGGGGCCGTGACAGTAAAACCAGCAGCACGAGGAAGCTTGCGCAGCCCTTCCGGCGCTGGACAAACGCGTACATTTCCCGGGCTCAAGGTGATCGCATGCCGATGAAAATTCTGGTTCACTCTGATCATTCGACTCTAATATCCATCCAAAATGAAGAAACATCCGTTCGCAGATTAACGCCGATTATCACAGATTTTTTGTTTCCAGACGCTTCTGCTAGTCTGGGCAGGTTCCATTAGGGAAGATGCTGCAAAGCGGTTAAATAAATAAAACGCTGCTCGGTCTTCCAAGGCGTCGTGTGGGTCTCGCGGCGCGAGTCGCTGAGGGCGAAGCCCGGGCCAAGCTCGGCTGCGATGGAAGCCTCATCGTAGCGCACCACGTCCAGACCGCTGCACTTAGGCGGGCCGTCGGGGGCAAAGGTGGCGATGACGGCGTGGCCACCCGGCACCAACGTGCGGAGAAGTGTGGCGACGTAGCAGCGCCGGTCGGCGGGATCGGTGAGGAAGTGAAACACGGCCCGATCGTGCCAGACGGCGAAACGGTGCGGAGGATCGAAGGAAATCAGTCGCCTTCGAACCACTCGACGGCGGCAGCACGGTCACCGAGGCGGGAGTGAGCGTGAGCCAGTGCGGCTGCGGAAAGATCGAGGACCGCGAGGCGGGAATAGCCTGCGTCGAGCAGGAAATCCACGAGCGTGGAAGCGCCGCCGCCTGCGTCGATGATCCCAACGTCCCGCGGCACGTTGGTGGCAGCGATAAGGTCAAGCGAGGTATCCGGCCGAACCTGAAACCAGCTCACGTCCGTCGGGCCGTCGGTCTGGTAGGCCGCTTCCCAATGCTGCTTCCGGGTCATCACCGTCAAACAGGGAAATGCTGAAACGCTGAAAAAACTGAGATTCGATTCAGCAGTTCGGAATTTCACCATCTCAGCGTTTCAGGATTTCAGCATCTCGCCTGTCGGCGCGAGAATGGCGTCGCGCATTCCGTGGAGGAGTTTCTTGTCGGCGGGAACGATCGTGGCGAGGGCGCCGCGCAACGTGACCTTTGTCGTTCTCGACGAAGTAATAGGGACAAAGCCGAACGCGGCCGCGCATCGTCTTGATCTCGCCGGTCGCGTTGTCCCAATAGCGGTGGTCGAGCAAACGCGCTTTGTGAAAGCGTTGCATGATCCGGGGCGACGTCTGGAAGGTCGCGAGCGCCTCTTCGATCGCGCGCTCCCATTCCAGCTGCGGAACATCGGACCCGACGAGGACTCCGCGACTCCCCCACCCTAGCGGCGAAAAGCCGCTCACCTTGATCAGGAGGTCGCGCTCTTTCTGGCTGAGCTTTCCGGCTTCGCGCCAATCGTGAATCTCGAGCCGGGGAATGACGGCGTGTTGCGGCAACGGCGTCGGATCGAGCGGCCAGCTGTAGGGAATCACCTCCTGCAATTTCAAAAAATATTTCTCGCCCAGCTCGCGCCGCCAGAATTCGCGGAGCGGTCGCATCCAGAAAAGCGCGAACCACATTTTCTCCTCGAGATACGGTTTGAACGGCGGCGTGACCCGGACCGCGCCATCTGCTCGCCGCGCTCATCAGCGCGGAGACGCGCGGGAGATTGGGAAGATCGAACAACTCGAAAAAGCGGTAAACATTCCGGCCCGCGGTCGGCTCGTAGGTTTCGGCGTCAACGACTCGCCACGCTCGCTATCGCTGTCGCTGCCGCGATCGATGCGGCTCGCGTGTTGCAGCTGCGCGGCGACCCAATTCATCTCCGGACGGTAGGTGGAGGCTTCCTCCGAAATCACGATGTCGCCGCCTTCCGGCAACAGACTGCGAAAGCCATCGAGCATTCCGTCCGGCCCGCCGATGACGTCGCTGCCGAGCGCCGCGTAGGTTTGATTGAGCCAGCCGGTCAAACCGATTCCGCCGGGGACGGAATCGATCTCGGCGATGGTGTAGCCGGTCTCGGTCAGGATCAGATCGGGCCGAATGACCAGCGGCAGATCGTCGCGGAATTGTTTCTGGCGGGAGAACTCAATCAGATCGGCGGGCTTCCCGGCGTCGAGGTATTCGGCGATCCAGGCCGGCTGTTTGCCTTTGACGCTGCGCTGGTAAAGCTCGTTGCAGGCGCGCTGGAAAACGAAGAGCCGATGACCGAGCTGCTCGAGTTCTTTCGCGAACGCGGGATCGACCGGGAACGGATCGGGCGAGAGGAGGAAATCCTTTTCGGCGAAAAGGCCCTCTTTGGGGAAGGCGGCTCGGATCGAGGCGAGTTGGTCAGTATTCGGCGTTCATTGGCAGGTGAAATGAGAGGCGCTGCGCGCTAACGTCAACGCCGTCCAACGTCCAACGTCCAACGTCCAACGTCCAACGCTCAACTTCAGAGGCGCCGTAGTCAGGCACGGCTCGGATCAAAACGAGCACGACTGCAGAACCGATGGGGCGACCCGGATACAGATTCCGCGTCGAGCTGCTCTCTCTTCCATTGGACGTTGGACGTTGAGCGTTGGACGTTCCGCCGTAGGCGGCATGCTATCTCCCGCCGCCATCTTCTTCAGCGCCATCTTCACCAGCTCCTCCGCCGTCTTGATCTCGGGCTCCTTCTCCTGCAACTCGCGCACCGTCTTGTGCGCATCGACTTGTTTGTAGCCAAGCGCGATGAGCGCGAGCACGGCTTCGTTCGCCTGGCTTTGCTCCGCGGTCGGCGCGTGCGCCGCGCTGGCCGCTTCCCACGCGGCGACCACGCCGAGCTTGTCTTTCAACTCCAGCACGATTCGCTCCGCCGTTTTTTTCCCAAGCCCGCTGATTTTCGAAAGCGACGCGATATCGGCGTTCACGACCGCGCTCTTGAAATTGCTCACGCTCATCCCGCTCAAGACCGCCAGGGCGAGCTTCGGTCCGATGCCGCTGACGTGATTGACGAGCAGGCGAAAAAGATCGCGCTCCGCGCGCGGTCATGAAGCCGTAAAGGATGTGCGCGTCTTCGCGGACGTGCAGATGGGTCAGGATCTGCACCGGCTGACCGGCGGCGGGCAGTTTATCGTAACTCGAAAGCGGAATGAAAACTTCGTAGCCGACGCCGCCGACGTTCACGATCGCCTGCGTCGGCAGGGCCGGAGACGAGTTTGCCGTCGAGGAAAGTGATCATGCTTGCGTGCGTGAATCGCTGAAACGTTAAGACGGCCAACCGATTTAACAATTTACGTGCAACCATTTAACGAATACCCGTCACTCATTGGTCGGCTTCAGGATCATCGTCAGATCGGCGCGCTTTCCTTTCGCGAAGTTAAATCCCTGCGCGGTGTACGATTTCCAGCCGGGCGGAAGTTCGGGGTAAAGCTCCTTGGCCACTTCGGTGGGCATGATGATGAATTTCGGTCCCCAGAACGCCATGAATTTCTTCACCTGCTCCGGTTTTCCCGGCCCACAAAAACCCATGCACCCGGCTTCGAAAATACCAGATCACGCTCGGTTCCGAGTAGTCGACGGCGCCAAAATGCATTTCCGGCAGAAGATCATTTTTCGATTTCTGAAGAGCTGCACCGTGGGAAAACTGCGCGCCAGGATCGAAAACCCGACAAGGGCAATTCCTAGTGAAACCACGACCGCGCGCGACCGCAGTGCGCACCGCAAAGCGGGGCGAACCCGGGCAGAGCAAAGAGATGCCGGGCCAGCAAGAGAGAGAGCAGCGGAAACGCGGTCAGCGTGTAATGCGGCAGCTTCGTTTTCACCACCGTCATCAGGATGAAAATGATCGCCGTCCCGCAGATCAGATATTTGTCGATCCCGTCACGCTCGCGCCAAAGGCGTTTGGTCAACGCGGGGAGCTTGATCGACCAGGGGAAGAAACTGACAAAAACGGTCACGAAATAGAAAGGCAGCGTCAGGAAATAGCTGCTCCACGTCTGGCCCCCATGGCCTTCCATCGCGCCAAAGCTGCGTTCCACCACGTGGCGTCCGATGCCGACCCAGAAGAATTCGCCGTTCGTCCGGACCAGGGCCGGGATTCCCCACGAACGACAATGGCGAAGGTGAACAGACATGCCGGACGCAAACCAGAACCGGCGATTGAGCGGTTGACCGCGCAAGAAGAACTTCATGCCGGCGACCGTCAGGAGAGGCATCCATCCGAGCGGACCTTTGGCCAGGAAAGCCAAGCGCGAGCGCGACGTAAAAGGTGAGCCGCCAATATTTCCGATGCCGCGCGTCGTCGGATGGGCGCGGGCGGCCCTAACCAATCAGCGATCAATTCATATCCGGCCCAAAACGCCGCGGTGACAAAAAAGACCAGCCACATGTCGGCCACCGCGGCCTTGGCGTGGATGAAGGTCTGGAAACAAAGGCTGAAGATGATCGGCGGCCCACCACCCGATGCGTTCGCTGCCCAGCCGCCGGCCCCAGGCGAAGAGCAGGACCGCCGTCAACGCCGCCGCCACACCCGAGGGCAAACGCGCCGCGAAATCGTTTTCGCCAAAGAGGCGATAGCTCGCCATCTGCGTCCAATAAATGAACGGCGGTTTATCGAAGCGATACTTGTTATTGAAGTACGGGACGACGTAATCGCCCCGCTCCCGCATCTCGCGCGACGCCTCGGCAAATCGCGGCTCGTCCCGGTCCAGCCAGCGGGATAATCCAGGTCCCGGCCGTATGCAGAAGCAGGCAGGAAAAGAAGATCAGGACGAAATTGCGGATTGTGGATGGCAGAGCGGAGATTCAAAGATAGCGGAGAGTGAAACACAAACGGGAAATTTGTTCTATGAGACGTGACCGTCCGCTTTCGCTGGTGGTGGGGTTTGTTCTCCTCGCCGCGGGCCTGCTCGTTCTGGCCAGTTTTTATTTCGATGCGGCCACGCAGGTCTGGATCGACGGAACACCAGGACGCGGCAACGAGAAAGTTCATGCGCGGCGTAAGCCGGTTTGGCGATTGGCCGGCAGCACGTCTTGCTCGGGCTTGTCCTTCTGGTGCTCGCCTATTGGCGGCGGAACAAGAAGTGGATGCGGGTCGTAGCGGCGATGATTCTGGCCTGCGCCCTCGCGGGCGCCGTCGCGCGGGTGATAAAAATCTCGGCGGGTCGCGCGCGGCCTTCGGTGCAAACGGAAGCTGCCTGGAATGGCCCAAGCCTCAGCGCGCGCTACAACGCCTTTCCCTCGGGGCACACGGCTGCTTCCACCGCCTTTTTTGCGACCCTGGCCCTGGCCTGCTGGCGAATCGGCGCGCCGTTCCTGCTCATCCCGCTCCTGATCGCTTTTTCGCGCATGTACGTCGCGGCGCATTATTTGTCGGACGTCGTCTGCGCTGCTGTCATCGGGTTCGTGGCCGCGTATTTCGTCGCGCGCTGGATTCTCTCTCCAATCCGCAATCCGCAATCCGAAATCCGACAATTGAATGGCGGAGGGGGTGGGATTCGAACCCACGAGGGCTTTCGCCCTGCCGGTTTTCAAGACCGGAGCCATCAACCACTCGACCACCCCTCCGGCGTGACAGCGTTCGCGGGAATTGTGCCATTGTCGTGCCCGTGGGCAAGGTGGATTGAGCATTCCCTTCCTCGATGTTAAACAAACGCGCCCTCCGCCGGTGAGGCTGGAGTCACGGCGCTTCGTCGCCGTGCTCTTTCGCAAGCCGCCCCGATTCAACATTTCTTTCCAGGACACACGGCGACAGAGCGCCGTCGCTACAAGCGTCTGCGATCGAATCGATTAACCTGGTCGCTCGACAGGGATCTATGTTCATGTGAACTTAAGCGGTGATGGGCTCCCGGAAGAAGACGGAAAAGAAGTTTGTGCCGATCGTGGAGGAAGCGCCGCCGCCCTCGCCGGCGATCCACGGCCGAAGCGCTTCGTGGAATCCGGCCAATCGATTCGAAAAACTGCATGTCGATCTGGGCGATATCGACGTCGTTCAGGTGGATCCGACGGAGGAAGAGGAGAAGCCGCGGCGCCAGACGCAGTTCTTCCGCGACGGGACCAAGACGATCATCGCGCGAAACAACAGCCCGGATGTTGGTTTTGAGACGAGCCTGAATCCGTATCGCGGTTGCGAGCACGGCTGCATCTATTGCTTCGCGCGGCCGACGCACGAATATCTCGGCCTTTCCGCCGGGCTCGATTTCGAGAGCAAGATCATGGTGAAAACCGACGCGCCCGAAGTTGCTCGAAGCGGAGTTGTCCTCGCCCGAAATGGAAGCCGCAGGTGCTGGTCATGAGCGGCGTGACCGATCCGTATCAGCCGATCGAACGCAAACTGCGGATCACGCGCGGGTGCCTCGAAGTGCTGGCGAAATTTCGCAACCCGGTGGCGATCATTACCAAGAACCGCCTCGTGACCCGCGACATCGATCTTCTCGGCGAGCTGGCGCGTTACATCAGCCGCGGCCGTGAATGTTTCGGTGACTTCGCTCGACCCAGATCTGCAACGCGTGCTGGAGCCGCGCACTTCATCGCCCGCGGCGCGCCTGGAAGCGGTCGCGGCGTTCCGCGCGGCCGGCATTCCCGTGGGCGTGATGGTGGCTCCGATCATCCCGGGCCTGACCGATCACGAGGTGCCGAAAATCGTGGAAGCTTGCGCGCGGGCGGGCGCGCAATTCGCCGGTTACACGATCGTGCGATTGCCGTGGGCGATCGCGCCGCTTTTCGAGCATTGGCTCGACGAGCATTTCCCCGAGAAGAAACAGAAAGTGCTGGACCGCATTCGCGCACATTCGCGGCGGAACAAAATTGAACGATGCGCGCTGGGGAGCCGCATCAGGGGTGAAGGAATTTTTGCCGAACAAATCCGCTCGATGTTCAGGTGGCTGCCGTCGCGCTGGGATCGGGGCGCGACCCAGCCGAATGTCGACGTCCGCCTTCCGCCGGTCGCGCGAGCAGCTCGATCTGTTCGGGTAAGGGGAACTCGGCTAGGGCGAGACTTCGCTCAGCCGAGCGAGCTGGCTCAGTGCAAGTCAGCGACTCGACAGAGTCTCGCCCTACCAAAAGTGTGATTGCACGAGCACGATTACGAGCACGGCAGTGGAGGCTGCGTTTGCGTGCAGCTGGTGATGTTTGCGCATGATCGAGCAGCATCGAGCACGCCACCGATGATTCCAAAGCGGCGCCATGAACTAGAAATAGACTGCCCCAGCTTTGGCGATCGAGCAGGCCATCCCAGAAAATAGCCGCGCGATGACTGCCGCCGAAATATTGAAAGGAATCGATCAAGCCAGAGGCGAAGCCGGCCATCTTCGGCCGCCGATGTCCATCGGGGCGGCGGTGCCGACGAATGGAGTGGGTCGAGTTTGCCGTTAGCGCGATGAGGAGGAGAATCAGGCAGCCGATGAAAAATTATCGATCGGCATTGGATCGAGACCCGGATGGCGATGGCGATGCAACGGTCATGATCACGCGTACTCGAGGAAGTAGAGAGTCACCGCCGCGACGGGCGCGCGCCGGCCTTTGAAGAAGATGTATCGGAGATCATAGCCGGCGATCAAGGAGCCGAGCACCGCGAGGCCACGAATGGAATCAGGATACACCGAGGAACTGAAATTGGACGGACGAATATTCGACCATGGTGCAGCTTCAGCTGTCATGGAAACGAGGAAACCACTGATCGATCCGAACTGCCGGACCGCGCCGGTGCAGGCGTAGGCGCAGGCATAGAACCAAACAACCGGATTTGCCGACGATCGTGGCGAAAACGTGCGCGGAAGTTCGTCCGTGGGTCAGCTGCGCCGTTTGCTCTCCGTGGATTCACCGCCGCGAAAGCCGGCTTGCTCCGGCGTCTCCTTGACGACGATGCGCGATGACAGATCGCGGCGAGGGTCATGATCGCGGCCGGGATCCAAAAGAGCCAGCGCCAATGAAGCGCCGGGATCTGCCACAGTGCCGAGAAAGAGGAACCCGGCGAGGAGAGCCGGCGCGAGGGTGAAAATACCGAACTGGCCCAAGGTTGAATCATGAAGCCAAAAATGCCGGCGAACGGCCGCGCTCGTTTCTGCGGAACCAGGCCGCATTCATCTTGACCATGCCCGGAGCGCGCCGAACGACTGCACGTAGCCGTCGACTCCGCGAATCGCGACAAAGAAACCGAACAGTCCCCAGAAGGAGGCGACGCCGAAGAGGAGATTCATGGTGATGGTGCCCGCGGCGCCGATGAGCATCGCGCGTCTTGCCGCCGACACGATCGGTCAGCAAGCCGTTCACGATCAGTGCCGCAAGCATACGGCGAGGAGCGCGGTCGGTGATGAATCGTTCCCATCGTGCGCTCTCGAAAAACCGAACTCCGCGCTGATGGCGTGGTTGCTCAGAGGCGAGGTTGTAGCGGCAGCATGTAAAACGAAGTCGTAGAGGAGGCCGAAGAGAAGGTCCAGTTCACGGCCGCGGCGCGCCGAGACCGGAAGGACGCGCGCTCGCAGCGGATGCGGAGATAGGCGCGGCATCGACCGCGGTTTTCAACATCGCCGACGGAGCGCTCGATCCGCAGTTGCGATTTCACCGTCCATCTCGCACCGTGCCCCTGAACCAACGTGAATATCGAAACTCTCCACATCGGAATGAAGGTGCGCCATCCTCAGTATGGCGTTGGGGTCGTCAGGTCGCTGACGGAACACACGGCCGAGATCGCCTTCGACGACGCGCCTCGAACAGTGGCGCCGGCCTCCAGCGGCCTGGAACCCGCGGAAGCGACCGCCACCCTAAGCGAACTTCAACTTCCTCTCGCGAATCTGATTCGCGACACCGCCCACGCCGTCGTGGAAGCGCTGGGCCTCGAAAAAAAGGATGTGATCGTGGAGGGCCTGGCGAGCCGCTGGCAGCGCGGAACGCTCGTCATGCAATCCGCCGACAGCATCGCTTCAGCCGAAGGAAGTGCCGCTCGAAACTTTCTTTCACAAGATCGTGATGATCCGGAACAATCTGCGCGTCCTCGAGCAAAAGGTGAACGCCAGCGACAAGCTGAGCGACGCCGACAAATTCGATCTGCAGCAATACATCACCCGCTGCTACGGCTCGCTCACGACGTTCAACATCCTGTTCAAGAACAAGGACGACCAGTTCCGAACGGGCGCGTAGGAGAGACGCTCTCCATCATGTGTCGATCTGTCAGCGCCGGATCGAAGGATCCCGTCTTGCGACTTCGAACACCGACGCGATCTTGATCAACGACAGCCAAAGCTTCATCTGCTCCGGCGTGAGATTTCCGCCGCAGAGCACGATCGCCACGCTCTGTCCGCGAATCGGTCCTGATTCTCGCAGAATCGCCGCGAGCCCGGCGGCGCCCGAAGGTTCGAGCACGATCCCGAGGTGCTCGTGCGCCAGGCGCATCGCTTCAATTAAACTCGCGTCCTTTACCAGAATGCCGTCGTCGACGATTCCCTCCATGTCCTGCACGCATTCCGGAATTGGAATCCGGACGCCGATTCCGTCGGCGATGGTCGAGATCGAATCGAATCGCACAACTCTCTTTTCGCCGCCACGACTCCACCATCGCCGGAGCGCCCTCCGACTGGATCGCGATGACGCGAATATCCGGGCGCACCTCTTTCAAATAGCGTCCGACGCCACAAGCCAGCGCGCCGTTCCCAAGCGGAAGAAGAACCGCATCGATCTCGTCCTTCCAATCAGCCAGTTCGACTCCGATCGTGCCCGCCCCTTCACCGGTTTCCGCATCGAACCCATCTTCCACCAGCCGGATGGCCCGTCGCCAGCGCTACGCGTTTCGCCTCGATCTTCGCTTCATCGAAATCTTCGCCATGCAGCACGACCGTTGCTCCCAACATTCGCATGCGCTCCAGCTTAAAAGGGTTGGCGTTCACGCTGGCGTAAACGGTGAGAGCGAAATCGCGCCGGCGGCAGGCATACGCCATCGCCTGCCCAAAATTACCGGCGCTGGCGGTGAGCAACTCCGTGCCCTTCGGAATCTTGGAGGCCAGATACTCCGCTCCGCGGCCCTTGAACGAGCGAATGGGATTCGCGGTCTCGACTTTGACCACGACTCTGACGCCCAGCAGCTGCGACAGCGAATCGGCGTGATACTGGGGCGTGTTCAGGAACACGGGGTCGATCGCGCCAACCGCTTCCCGAATGTTCTCGATATTCAAGCGATGGTGCATTGACGTCTTTAAATTCGTTATCCGGTCGTCCCGACGATGATCGCGACCGCGCCGAGCGCGCAGGCGATCCCGATGCCTTGCACAAGACTGAGCCGCTCGCCGAGAACCACCCGGGCGAGGATCACCGTGGCGGCCGGGTAAAGCGAGGCCAGGGTAACCACGATGCTCAATGGCCCGACGCGGGCCGCAAGCATGTAGACAGCGTTGGCCAGCATATCGAGCACGCCGCCCGCGACCGCCGTGGTGGTGGCTGGCGCGCTCATTCGCAGAGTTCGACCGGTGGTCAGCGCAATAATCCCGAACAACGTGATCGACGTGATGCGCGCCGCGATGAGCGGCCACATTCCCGCGGCGGTGCTCGTGCGCGCGAGCGAGAGAAAGAAAATCCCCACGATGACACCCGCCAGCAGCGCCAGCCCAATCCCGGGAGGAAGACCGCGCCGTCGGACTTCGATTCTCCGTCAGGATCGGTCAGCTTTTCGGTTGCTGGCTGACCAGCACGATGGCAACGAACGCCAGGGCGATTCCGGCGATGGTTAACGGCAGAAACCGTTCGCCCATAGCGAAACCGAAGAGCACCGGAATCATCGCTGCGCAGACGGCCGTAACCGGCGCGACCACTGCCATCGTTCCGACCGCCAGAGCGCGATAAAGCAGAGCGACGCCGATACCGCCGCTGAGGCCGGCCACGATTCCCCAGACCCAGTCGCGCGGTGAAACCATTGCGTCCGGCAGAAAAGGCAGCGCCACCAAAAGCAGCACGAGCCCGGCCAACTGCGACACAAACACAGTGGCGATCGTGTTCGCGCGTCGCGCGGTCAATCCGCCGAAGAAATCCGCGGAGCCGTAGAAAACGGCGGAGCTCAGGGCAAGCAGTTCAATCATGGGAGTACAATGTGAAGGGCCTTCGGTGCCGCGACGGTGCCGCACAAATGGCCTCCGACCCTCTCGCCGCTACAGGTCCCACTTCTTCGGCATCTTTTGCTTGAGCGTCTGCGACCGGCTCAAACAAGTCCCCCGATTTCTCGACGCGTTGCAATACGCGATCCGACGTGAAAACCAGAAGCTTCGCGCTTTTCTTTTTCAGGGTCGTCGCGACTTCCTCCCAGGTGACTGGTGTCGAAACGGTCGGCTGTTCCTTCGCTCGCAGCGAGTAAACATTGATGGTCGTCTTGTGTTCGTCGTTCTGGCTCCAATCGACGAACACTTTTCCGGTCCGCAACGCCTTCGCCATTTTCGAGACGACCAGTTTCGGATGCTCCCGCTCCAGATGCTCCGCGAGCGCGCGCGATAACGCTTTCGTTTGGTCGAAGGTCGCCGCCGTATTGAGCGGCACGTAAACCTGCAAACCTTTCGAGCCGGACGTTTTCGCCCAGCTCTTGAGTTTCATGCCCGGCGAGCAAGATCCCGCAGCCAGAGTCCGACCTGGCAACATTGCACGATGTCGGCCGGCGCGCCGGGATCGAGATCGAACACCATCATCGTCGGCCGGGCCACATCTTTCTTGCGCGCGAGCGACGTGTGCAATTCGATGTCGGCGAGGTTGGCCGCCCAGACCAGCGTCGGCAAATCCTGCGCGAGGCAGTAATGCATGTCGCGCTGGTTGCCTTCGCTCCAGACCTTCGCGGTCTTCACCCAGGGGGGGCGATGCGACGGGCAATTTTTTTCGTAGAAGAACGGCTGATCCACGCCGTTGGGATAGCGCTTCATCGTCAGCGGCCGGTCTTTCAGATGCGGGAGCAGGACCGGCGCGATCCGGATGTAGTAGTCGATCATCTGGCCTTTGGTGAACCCGGCCTTCGGGATAGAGGACCTTGTCCAGATTCGACACCGCCAGTTTCTTCCCCTCGACGATCAACTCGGCTTTTTTGCTCATACGCTTCCAATCTATCGTGCCTCGGCAGCTTGCGCGCGTTTGCTTTTCGGGACGCGACATCGACAGAAGCCGGAACAATCGACCGCGGATACCTCGGATTTCACGGATCGGAAATCGCCAGGTCCCATCTTCATCCGAAAATCCGCGTTATCCGCGGTCAAAGAATCTTTTCCTCACGCAACGAAATCGCCATTGCTACAGGAGCGGATACATGATCAATCCGGCGACCGCGACACTCAACACGCCTGCCACCACAAAATGCCACGACCTCTCGTTCTTGACCGTCCCAAGCATTCTCAGCCCGTGCCGCGGAAAGATGAAGTAAAGCGTGCTCTTTAGCACCAGCCCCCACCCGATGATCGTGACGATCATCGGAATCCCGTGCCACACATTGTGAAACGCCACGATGAACGCGCCCAAAGGAAAGTGCACGAATCCATTCAGGAAGCTCCCCACCTCCCCTTTCTCGCGGAGCATGATGAAGAACTGCACCCAGACGCGCGGCTGGAAAACGTGCGACAGACCAGAGACCAGGAAGAAGATCGCGACGTAAGCTTTTCGACTGATGTTTCCATGATGCTGGTCTAAGTGCGACGCGCGATTCCCAACAAGGTTTAAGCGCGCGCCTTGGGTCATCCCGAGCGCAGTCGAGGGACCCCGCGGCGATACGTGCAGTTACCAAGCACGGGATCCCTCAACTGCGCTCGGGATGACGGTCAAGCTCAGGCAAAGAAACGCGCAGGCGAGAGCATCGGTTGCGGTTTGCAAATTCGCGCGACGCAGTGCTCCCAGCTTTCGTGGCCGCTCAGGATCTCGATCTCGACCCGCAGGAAATAGATCGGGACTTCCACCTTTCCCAATTGCGGAAAACGGACTGCGTCTTTCTCGGTCGTGACGATCATCTCCAGATCGCGGCGAATGCAGCGGTTGATGAAGCTTTGTAACTCGGCCTCGCTGTAGCGGTGGTGATCGGTGTAACGCTTCGAGAGCTCGATGCGCGCACCCAGTTTGCGCAATCCTTCCTCGAAACTCTCCGGGGCGGCGATCCCGCAGAGCGACCCGATGTAAGTGTCGCGCAAACGCTCGAGCGGGACCTGTTCACCGGTGAATACGTTCTGCAAATGCAGCGGTTGATGGGCGCACTCGATGATCTCAGCCGTTCGATTATAGCGTCGGATTCGTTCGATGAGGGCATCGTTCGGTTCGCCCGTGCTTTTCGTGATGAAGATGTAGCTCGCCCGCCGCAAGTTTCGCGGCGGCTCTCGCAACGTCCCGCGCGGCAGGAGGTGCTCGTTTCCAAACGGCGCCTGGCGATCGATCAAGACGATGTCGAGACGGTGCTTCAGATGCAGGTATTGCAACCCGTCATCGAGCAGGAGCGTGTCGGCCTTGAGTTCCTTGATCGCGAAAAGGCCGGCTCTTCACCCGGTCCTTGTCGACGAGCACGATCACGTCTTTCAGGTTGTTAGCGAGCATGTAGGGCTCGTCGCCGGCGGTCAGCGAATCGAGCAGGAGCGTCTTGCCGTCGGAGACAACGCGCGGCGGCAACGGATCTTTTCGGCCGAAGCGCTGCCACCATTTTCGCGGGGAGCGCGTCGCGGCACGCTCTTGTAGCCGCGGCTAAGAATGGCGACGCGACGGCCACCCGCCCGTAAGGCCCGCGCGAATTTTTCGACAATCGGCGTTTTGCCGGTCCCGCCCACGGTGAGGTTTCCAATGCTGATGACGAGACATCCGAGGGTGCGCTCACGGAAAATCCGGTGGCGATAAAGAAAAAGGCGAAGCTGGACGAGACCCTGGTAGATGAAAGAGAGCGCGTAAAGGAGAGCCCGGAGCAACGTCGCGCGCACGCCATGGCGCCGTTCCAGAATGACAT